>NZ_KQ969495.1:0-179881 GCF_001578885.1 Streptococcus sp. DD12
ATTGCGGGTGTAGTTTAGTGGTAAAACTACAGCCTTCCAAGCTGTTGTCGCGAGTTCGATTCTCGTCACCCGCTTTATAAATAGCCAAGCTTTTTGCTTGGGCGCGTAGCTCAGCTGGTTAGAGCGCACGCCTGATAAGCGTGAGGTCGGTGGTTCGAGTCCACTCGTGCCCATTGGAGAATTACTCAAGAGGCTGAAGAGGACGGTTTGCTAAATCGTTAGGTCGGGAAACTGGCGCGGGGGTTCGAATCCCCCATTCTCCGTATCTGAACCTTAGGGTTCTTTTTTATTTTCTGAAAATGAGAGTAAAATTCTGACAATTCTGATATAATTAAATCATGAAAAAGCTGTATGTATCTAATGATTTTCGTCAACTGGTTGGGAGGGGGCAGCAACGCTTACCTAAAATTCTGGTTGAAGATAAACTTGCCGATGGTGTTTTGAATCATCAGGTTATTTTTTATACAGGAAAAGAGGAAATTCTTGGAACGGGCTACCTTTCAGAACAAAATAAGGGGATAGGATGGTTTGTTTCTGAGGATGTTATTGATTTTTCTGTTGCCTTCTTTTGCGAGTTGTTTATAAAGTCAAAACAAAGAAGAAACTCTTTTGAAAACTCACCTGCTGACTCGGCTTATCGGTTATTTAACCAAGATGGCGATGGCTTTGGTGGTTTTACCATAGATCGTTATGGGGACTATGCCTTATTCTCATGGTATAACGCCTATGTTTATGGTATAAAAGATAGGATTATTGAGGCCTTTAAAGCCATTTACCCTGAGATCATTGGGGCTTATGAAAAAGTTCGTTTTCAAAATGGTGAGCCTGTTTCCCAGCATGTTTATGGCGAGAGACAAGAATCCCCTTTTTTAATTATGGAGAATGGTGTTCACTACCAAGTTTTTTTAAATGATGGGTTAATGACTGGGATCTTTTTGGATCAGCATCATGTTAGAGGCAGACTGGTAGATGGGTTAGCCCTTGGAAAACGGGTTTTAAATCTTTTTTCTTATACGGCGGCTTTCTCTGTTGCTGCAGCTATGGGGGGGAGCTTAAGCACTGTTTCTGTTGACCTAGCCAAGAGGTCACGGGACTTATCTGCGGCTCATTTTGAGGCAAATGGTCTTAGTCTTGAAAACAATCACTTTGTTGTGATGGATTGTTTTGAATATTTTCGTTACGCACAAAGGCATCAGTTAAGGTTTGATGTGATTGTCATTGATCCACCGTCTTTTGCGAGAAATAAGAAAATGACTTTTTCGGTTTCAAAAGATTATTATAAATTGATAGCCGGTGCCCTTGAGCTTCTTGCACCCGGTGGAACCATCATTGCGAGTACCAACTCGGCTACCCTATCGTTAGAGCAGTTTAAAAAACAATTGAAAAAAGGGCTTGGTAAGGTCAAGGCGACTTTGTCGCATGTTGACCGATTACCAGCTGACTTCCCAGTGGTTTCAGCGGATCCCCAGTCAAATTATTTAAAAGTAGTTACAATAAAGGTTAATACATGAAAATTGTTGTTTCCATTACGCCGAAGTCTATTGAAGAGGTGTCGGCCTTGTCGCCTGAAAACTATAAGGGGGCAGATCTCATCGAATGGCGAGCAGATTATTTGCCTGTCGATTTAATCTTAGAAGCAGCCCCTCTTATTTTTGATAAATTTTCCAATCACTCTCTTATTTTCACCATAAGAACAGTGGAAGAGGGAGGTAATATTCAACTAGAGGAAGAAACATACTTGCGTTTGATTGAAGACATCTCAAAAAGCTATACGCCGGCTTACTTAGATGTTCAATATTTTACTTATCCTAATGTCTATGCGCAAGTTGTTTCCTTAGGGCAAGTTGTGCTTTCTTACCACGATTTTTCACAACTGCCAGCCGACTTCTCGCAGAGATGTCAGGTGCTGACTGACTTAAAACCTGCCATTGTCAAAATAGCTGTTATGCCTCAAAAAGAAATGGATGTTTTGCAACTGATGACTTGGACCAGAGAATTCAAAACGCAAAATCCTAAGCAAGCTTACGTGACCATGGCCATGGGGTCTTTAGGGCGTCTCTCGCGTTTGGGAGCGGATCTTTCTGGAAGCGCTTGGTCTTTTGCAAGTGTTGGCAAAGCCAGCGCACCTGGTCAGGTTAGTCTCGAGGATTTGTTGCAAGTGAGGAGGCTTTTAGATGCAGATTGATGGCTATACTCGGTTAGCGGCTGTTGTGGCACATCCTATTAAGCATTCGATCTCACCTTTTATTCATAATTTTGCCTTTAATAGCTTGCAGATTAATGGGGTTTATTTAGCTTGGGATATTGGAGAGGAGGATTTAGCTGAAACGGTTGCTAATATTCGCCGTTATGACATGTGGGGAATAAATCTTTCCATGCCTTATAAAAGGGCTGTTATTCCTTATTTGGATAGTTTGTCTGCTGAGGCTGAACTGATTGGTGCTGTGAATACGGTGGTCAACGACTCCGGTCGCCTGGTCGGTTATAATACGGATGGTATTGGTTTTTTCCATCACCTTAAGAAAACATTTGCTTTTGATGTGCGTCAAAAGGCGCTGGTTTTATTGGGAGCGGGTGGTGCTGGAACGGCTATTATGGCGCAGGCTGCCCTGTATGGTGCTAAGGAAATTTCGGTTTTTGTTAGAGAGAAATCCTTGGAAAAAACGGCTAAAAAAATCGCCTCTATCAAAGCCAAAACAGCTTGTGCTATTCATGTCTATGCGATAACGGATGACCTGACGTTACAATCTGCTTTAGACAGGGCGGACCTTTTGGTCAATGCCACAAGTCTTGGTATGGATGGGGTTACATCTCCTCTTTCAGAGGGGATAAGGTTACGCCAGCAACTCCTAGTCGCTGACGCTATTTATCAGCCTTTTGAGACCCCCTTCCTAATTAGAGCAAAAGAATCAGGTTTACAGACAACCAATGGCTTAGGCATGCTTTTATATCAAGCGGCTGAAGCTTTTAAGCTTTGGACGGGTCAAGAGATGCCGACAGATGACATTTGGGCAAGTTTGGTTGAAAAGTATCAACTCACAAAGGAGAAATCATGAAATTACGTGTCGATTTGCCACATCATCCCTATGATATCCTCATTGAACGAGGTGCTTTGAAGACAGCTGGAAGCTGGTTAAGGCAACTATGGCAGCCTCAGAAAGTTGCGATTATTACAGATAACCATGTGGCTGGGCTTTATGCGGAAACCGTAAAACTGTCTCTGGAAAGTGCAGGTTTTGAGGTAGCGGTTTTCGATTTTCTAGAAGGAGAAGCGCAAAAGAGTTTGACGACAGCCAATCGTGTCTATGAGTTTTTGGCTAAATTCGGAATGACACGAAGTGACGGGATTGTGGCTCTAGGTGGTGGTGTACCGGGGGATTTAGCGGCTTTTGTTGCCTCTACCTTCATGCGCGGTGTTCACTTTGTTCAGATTCCAACCAGTTTGACAGCTCAAGTTGATTCTTCAATTGGTGGGAAAACAGCGGTCAATACCCCCTTTGCGAAGAATTTGGTGGGAACATTTGCCCAACCTGACGGGGTTTTGATTGATCCCAACACTCTGGAAACCTTGGGTGAAAGAGAATTGATTGAAGGGATGGGCGAGGTCGTTAAATATGGGCTTATCGCTGATCCTGAGCTATGGGACCTGCTCAAAGACCTCCCAGCAGGGCGCCAAGGCATTTTGGAAGAGGCCGAGGCAATTATTTACCATTCCTGTGAAGTGAAACGTCGTGTTGTTGTTGAAGATGAGCTAGACAATGGGGTACGTTTGTATTTGAACTTTGGGCACACGATTGGGCATGCGATTGAACAGACAGCGGGCTATGGCAAAGTGATGCATGGCGAGGGAGTCGCTATGGGGATGGTTCAAATTTCCCAAATCGCTGAAAAGAAAGGCTTGATTGCGACAGGCTTGACGCAGGAAATCAGAGAGATGTGTCAAAAGTTTGGTCTGCCTACTGACTATGCTGATTGGGATAAGGACATGCTTTATCAGGCTTTGACACATGACAAAAAGACTCGGGGTAACCTGATTAAAATTGTTTTGGTCCCAAGCATTGGCCAAGCAGAAATTCACCCGATTCCTTTAACGGAAATGAAAGAGTATTTGGAGAAATAAAATGAGATATTTTACAGCTGGAGAATCACATGGCCCGCGTTTAACGGCCATCATTGAAGGGGTGCCTGCAGGTTTGCCTTTGACTGCGGAATATATTAATGCGGAGCTCAAACGTCGTCAGGGCGGTTATGGTCGTGGCGGACGGATGAAAATTGAGTCCGACCAGGTTGAAATTACCTCAGGTGTGCGTCATGGGCTAACGATGGGAAGTCCGATAACCCTTAATGTCACCAATCGTGACTTTAAAAATTGGACAGAAATCATGTCAGCAGCGGATATTGATGAAAAGAAAAAAGGTATCCGAAAATTGACTAAGCCACGCCCTGGCCATGCAGATCTGGTTGGTGGGATGAAATACCGATTCACCGATTTGCGAAATGCCTTAGAACGGTCTTCTGCGCGAGAAACCACGATGCGTGTAGCAGTTGGTGCTGTGGCAAAACGTCTTTTAGAAGAACTTGGCATCGATATCGCCTCTCATATTGTTGTTTTTGGGGGGATTGAGATTGATGTCCCAGAAAATTTGACTGTTTCAGAAATCAAAGAGCGTGCCCGTCAATCAGAAGTCTCCATCGTCGTTCCGGATCGTGAAGCTGAGATTAAGGCTTACATTGACCAGATCAAAAAAGAGGGGGATACAATTGGTGGTGTCATTGAAACTGTAGTCGGTGGCGTGCCTGCTGGCTTGGGCTCTTATGTGCAATGGGATCGCAAGCTGGATGGCAAATTAGCGCAGGGGGTTGTTTCCATCAATGCTTTTAAGGGAGTCGAATTTGGACTTGGTTTTAAAGATGGCTACCTGCGTGGTTCCCAGGTCATGGATGAAATTGCTTGGTCAAAAGAAGAAGGTTACACCCGCCGTTCCAATAATTTGGGTGGCTTTGAAGGTGGTATGACCAATGGGCAACCCTTGCTTATCCGTGGTGTCATGAAACCTATTCCAACCCTCTATCAACCGCTCATGAGCGTTGATATCGAAACGCATGAACCTTATAAGGCGAGTGTCGAACGCAGTGACCCAACAGCTGTTCCAGCGGCTGGTGTTGTGATGGAAAGTGTTGTAGCGACGGTTTTGGCAACAGAAATCATCAATCAATTTTCATCAGATAGTTTAGCAGAGTTGCAAGCTGCTCTAGCAAGTCACAGGCAACATATCCAGAAGTTTTAGAAGGTGCTTATGTCACAAAAAACGATTTACATTGCAGGTCTCGGCCTGATTGGGGGGTCTTTGGCTCTAGGGATTCGTCGAGACCATCCAGACTACCGCATTCTTGGATATAATCGGTCTGAAAAATCTCGGGAGATTGCTTTAGAGCGTGGCATCGTTGATGCGGTAACGGATGATTTTGCGGCTTTTGTTCCACAGGCAGATGTTATTTTTATATGTGTGCCGATTAAACAGACGATTGCATTGCTCGAGGCGGTGGCGCAAATGCCTCTTAAAGATGGGGTCATTATCACCGATGCGGGTTCGACTAAGGCAGAAATTGTTAAGGCTGCCCAAAAGTATTTGACAGGGACGAAAGCACGGTTTGTTGGCTCTCATCCCATGGCTGGCTCCCACAAATCAGGGGCTATTGCGAGTGATGTCAATTTATTTGAAAATGCCTACTATATTTTTACGCCATCAGATGTCACTGGACCTGATACCATCAGAGAACTTAAAGAGGTCTTGTCAGGCTTGCATGCGCGATTTATCGAAGTCGATGCCGAAGAACATGACCGAGTGACTGCTCAAATCAGCCATTTCCCACACGTCTTGGCGGCCAGTCTCATGGAACAATCCGCTGACTATCGTCAAAGGCATGAGCTCACACAGCATTTTGCTGCTGGTGGCTTTCGGGACATGACCCGTATTGCTGAGAGCGAGCCAGGGATGTGGACCAGTATTTTGCTAAGCAATCCCCAAGCTATTTTAGAACGCTTGGAAAATTTTCAAACCTTGTTGGCGGACATTGCTCAAAAAATCCGGGATGAGGATGCTGATGGCATTTGGCAATTCTTTGACCAGGCTCGCCAGGCTCGCAAGGAGATGGAAATTCACAAGCGTGGTGGAGTGGATTCCACCTTTGATTTGCAGGTATCTATCCCAGACGAGGAAGATGAAATTCTTAATGTGTTAGAGTTGCTACGGGGAACTTCTTTGGTCAATGTTCAAATTCTCGAGAACAACCGAGAAGATATCAATGGGATTTTGCGGATTTCCTTTAAAAACCAAAAGGATTTGGATTTTGCTAAAGGACAGATTGAGACCCATACCTCCCACAAGGTTTTTCTATAGAAAGGACACCTATGTCAGTGAATGTTTATGATTTAGCTAACGCCTTAGAGCGTGGCTTACGTCAGTTGCCCGAATACCAAGCAGTAAAGGATGCCAAGGCAGCTATCCAAGCAGATGAAGCCGCTCAGGCCATTTTAACCGAATTTTTACACTTGCAAGAGCATTTTCAACAAGCTATGGCAACTGGTCAGATGCCAACTGAAGCGGACCAGTCAGCTATGGCAGCTGTCAGTGAAAAAATTGAAGGCAACCCTTTGGTGAAGGCTTATTTTGACCAGCAACAACGTTTAGGGGTATACATCCAGGACATCGAAGGAATTATCTTTAAACCCCTGCAAGAATTGATGCAAAATGATTAAGCACAGCTGGTCTAATCGGTGGCTCCAGCGCCTGCCCGGGCTGACCGTGTGTCTCGTGCTAGCCAGTCTTGCCTGGTATTTGGGGACCTTGTTTCCCCTTGTCGGAGGCCCTGTCTTTGGAATTCTGTTGGGCATCTTTTTGTCTGGTTGGCTCAGGCCGATTAAGGAGCTTCAAGCGGGCTTGCAATTTAGTGGCAAACTTATTTTGCAAACAGCCGTCGTTTTGCTTGGGTTTAGTCTTAATTTAAATCAAGTTTTTCAGGTTGGTGCCCTGTCTTTACCGGTTATTTTGTCTACTATCGCAACTGCTTTGTTAGTGACAGTTTTATTGAAAAAGTGGCTTAAGATGGATCAAAAGCTTGCCACGCTTATTGGTGTGGGGTCTTCGATTTGTGGCGGATCGGCGATTGCTGCGACAGCACCGGTCATTGATGCGGATGAAGAGGCTATTGCGCAAGCTATTTCGGTTGTCTTTTTGTTTAATGTCTTGGCCGCCTTGCTCTTTCCCACCTTGGGGCAATATCTGGGCTTAAGTTCTCACGGTTTTGCCATTTTTGCGGGAACGGCTGTCAATGACACCTCGTCGGTAACGGCGACAGCCAGTATTTGGGACAGTTTGCATGGCACCCATATTTTAGCCGAAGCCACGATTGTCAAATTAACCCGGACATTGGCCATTATTCCTATTACCTTGGTCCTGTCGATAGACTCCCATCGTAAACAGGGGGGCAAAGAAAAGAAAAAGGCCTGGTATCGTGCCATACCGTCCTTTATTATCTTCTTTTTATTGGCTTCTTTATTTATTAGCCTCTGGAGTTGGTTTGGGTTACCAGTGACCTGGTCTAGTCAAGTAAAAGTCGTATCACAGTTTTTAATTGTCATGGCCATGACAGCAATTGGTTGTCAGACATCTGTGAAATCTCTGCTAGGTTCAGGCAAGACTGCCATCCTTTTGGGCGGGGCTTGTTGGCTGGCCATTAGTGGCATGAGTCTTTTCGTGCAAAAATTATTGGGAATTTGGTAGTATCTAGAGTCAGCAGTAGGCCGGCTCTTTTTGATTGAAAACAATCTGGGAAAAAGGAGAAATTTATCTGAAAAAAGGCTGACAATTTTAGTATTTTAATCATCAAATGTGATAAAATATAGGAGACTATGTATGCGGGGGGACCTATGGCTAGTAAGCGAAATAGCAGTAAAAGTAAGGCGGCTCAACGGGTAGCACATCGTGTGAACTTACTTTTCTTTACGGTATTTGTCTTGTTTACCATTCTTTTGTTACGTCTGGCACAGATGCAGATTGTAGAAAAGAAATTTTATTCGGCAAAGCTCAATGCAACGACCAATTACACCATCAAGACATCGAGCGTTCGTGGTGAGATTTATGATGCGACAGGGCTACCTTTGGTGACAAATACAACCAAAAATGTGATTGCCTTTACGAGAAGCAATACTATCACAACGGCTCAGATTAAGCAGGTGGCTCAGCGTTTGGCAACCCTAGCCCCCCTGACGCAGACAAGCGTTAGCACTCGGGATAAGAAGGACTATTTCCTTGCGACACCTGAAAACTACCAAGCTGTTGTGGCGCGTCTACCTAAAAATGAACGCTATGATAATTTTGGCAATAGCCTGTCAGAGTCAACCATTTACGAAAATGCAGTCAATGCGGTGACGGATGACGAGATTAATTTTTCAGAAGATGAAGAAAAAATTGTTTATATCTTTACCCAGATGAATGGCACCTCGACCTTTGGTTCTGTTAATCTGACAACAGGTGATTTGTCCGATGATCAGATTGCTGCCATTCAAGGCGATACGGCAGACCTCCCAGGTATTTCTATCACGACAGATTGGGATCGGTCAACCTCGGATAGTGCCTCTAGTTTAGCTGATGTGATTGGCACGGTTTCAAGCTCTCAAACAGGTTTGCCGTCTGAAGATGTTTCAAGTTATCTCAAGAAAGGCTACTCCCTCAATGACCGAGTCGGGACTAGCTACTTAGAAAAACAATACGAATCAGATTTGCAAGGGTCGCACACGATTCGTAAGATTAGGGTCAACCGTAAAGGAGAAGTCATTAAGGATGTGGTTAGCCAGCAAGGTACGCAAGGGAAGGCGCTCAAACTAACCATCAATATGGCTTACCAGACGGGTGTTGAAAATATCCTTAGCCAATACTATAATTCGGAACTAGCGGCGGGCAATGCGACCTACTCTGAGGGTATCTATGCCGTAGCCCTAGATACCTCAACAGGAGCCATTTTAGCCATGGCAGGTCTCTCCCATACGCCTGAGACCTCGACGACGACACCAGATGCCTTGGGAACCATTACAGATGTTTTTGTGCCAGGTTCTGTTGTCAAAGGGGCAACCATAACAGCTGGTTGGGCCAATAATGTTTTAACAGGCAATGAAACCCTCTATGACCAACCAATTTACCTATCAGGGACCAATGTCATCAAGTCTTGGTTTACATCAGGTAGTATGCCTATTACGGCTGTTCAGGCCTTAACCTATTCCTCAAACACCTATATGGTTCAAATTGCACTGAAGCTGATGGGACAAGACTACACACCGGGGATGTCTCTATCTGACTCGGGGGCTGATACAGCCATGTCGGCCCTGCGCAAGACCTATGCGGAATACGGGATGGGAACAGATACAGGTATTGACCTTCCGAATGCGTCAACAGGTTTCCTTTCTAGTAGCTTTACGCCAGGGAATGTCGTGACGGAAGCCTTTGGTCAGTATGATAGCTATACGACCATGCAGTTAGCGCAATATGCAGCGACTATTGCTAATGGTGGGACACGTTTAGCCCCTCACTTGGTAGATAGTATTTATGATAGCAACAGCGATGGCAGTATGGGGGCTCTGTCTCAAACTATTTCTCCTAAGACCATGAATACGGTGACCATTCCAGATGGTGATATGGCCATTTTACAGGAAGGTTTCTATGATGTTGTTCACAGTTCGAGCAGTTATGCGACTGGTACCAGCATGCTAGGAGGGGCTATCAGTATTTCTGGGAAAACAGGGACGGCTGAAACCTTTGCCACATCAAGCAGTGGGGCTACGATCACAACGGTAAATAACAATGTTGTTGCCTACGGCCCTAGCGACAACGCTAAAGTTGCAGTAGCTGTTATGTACCCTCACTCAACCAATTCAAACAGTAAGGCTAGCCAATACATTGCACGTGACATGATAAATCTTTACGCTTCTATGTATGGCGTTAGCTAGAAAGGAGGCTAGGTGCTTTATCCAAAGCCCATTGCAAAATTAATAGACAGCTTTTCGAAACTTCCTGGTATCGGGACTAAGACAGCTACGCGTCTAGCCTTTTATACGCTGGGCATGACTGATGAAGATGTGAATGATTTTGCTAAAAATTTACTTGCTGCCAAGCGAGAGTTGACCTATTGTAGTATTTGTGGACGTTTGACGGATGAGGACCCTTGTGACATCTGCAGTGACCCCAATCGTGACCAGACCACGGTCCTGATTGTTGAGGATAGCCAAGATGTTTCCGCCATGGAAAAGATTCAAGAGTACCGGGGGCTTTACCATGTTTTGCAGGGCTTGATTTCTCCCATGAATGGAATTGGTCCTGATGACATCAATCTAAAATCCCTTATCGAACGTTTGCAAAAACATACCGAAATTTCCGAGGTTATTATCGCAACCAATGCGACAGCTGATGGCGAGGCCACCTCAATGTATATTTCACGCGTTCTAAAGCCTGCGGGCATCAAGGTGACACGCTTAGCGCGTGGTTTAGCTGTCGGAAGCGACATTGAGTATGCAGATGAGGTCACTCTCTTATCTGCGATTGAAAATCGTACAGAACTTTAAGAACTTCAGTACAGAAGAAAAAGAGGAAACTATGTCAAAGGAAACCCTAATACTGTTATACGGTGGGAGAAGCGCAGAACGTGAGGTCTCTGTGCTTTCCGCTGAAAGCGTCATGCGTGCGGTGAATTACGAGCGCTTCTTGGTCAAAACCTATTTCATTACACAAGCGGGTGATTTTATCGCCACACAAGTTTTTGAGCAGGCGCCTGACCAATCTGAACGCTTAATGACCAATGAAACCATAGACTTTTCCCGTAAAATTGCCCCAAGCGCTATCTACGAAGAGCAGGCGGTTGTTTTCCCGGTCTTACATGGGCCTATGGGAGAAGACGGTTCCATTCAAGGTTTCTTAGAAGTTTTAGGCCTGCCTTATGTTGGGACTAATATTTTATCGTCGAGTTTAGCTATGGATAAAATCGCCACTAAACAGGCGCTGTCGACAGTTGGTGTTCCCCAAGTTGATTATGTGACCTATTTTGAAGGAGAGGCGATTGCTGACAAAATTGCCCAAGTAGAAAAGACCCTGACCTATCCAGTCTTTGTCAAACCAGCCAATATGGGCTCTAGTGTTGGGATTTCCAAGGCAGATGACGCTTCTGCATTAGAAACTGCCATTCAGCTAGCCCTCCATTATGATAGCCGTATTTTAATTGAACAAGGGGTTAGTGCTCGAGAAATCGAAGTGGGTATTCTGGGAAATACGGACCCTCAGACCACACTTCCCGGCGAAGTGGTTAAAGACGTCGCCTTTTATGATTACGATGCCAAATACATTGACAACAAGATCACCATGGCGATTCCTGCAGAAATCACGGAATCCGTTGCTGACGCAATGAGAAACTACGCAGCACTCGCCTTTAAAGCTATTGGTGGCTGTGGCTTGTCTCGCTGTGACTTTTTCCTAACGGCAGATGGGGACATTTATCTCAATGAGCTCAATACCATGCCAGGGTTCACCCAATGGTCTATGTATCCTAAATTATGGGAAAACATGGGACTTTCCTATGGAGACCTGATTGAAGCTCTGGTTGATTTAGGAAAAGAAATGTATACGAAACGTGAAGCTCATCTCAACTGAGTTGGGTCACTCAAAAAGTCGGAGGCTTGAAAAAGCTAGCCGATTTTTTTTACGTCTAAAATCTGCCTCATTTCGCAAGGAAGCTACATGGTTTCAGTTTGTTTTGGGCTTAGTCGAGTCAGTTTTGCCACCAAAAAAGCCCTCTAATGACTATTAGAGAGCTTTTAGCTTTAGCATTAATCCATCCCAATGAGGTAATCCTCATCACGCATGGCTTCGACTTCACCTAGGAGGTAACCATTACCAACCTGACTAAAGAAATCATGGTTGCTGGTTCCTGTTGAGATACCATTCATGACGATTGGGTTGACATCGTCTGCAGTATCTGGAAAGAGAGGGTCTTGCCCTAGGTTCATCAGGGCCTTGTTGGCATTGTAGCGCAAGAAGGTCATAACCTCCTCGGTCCAGCCAACCTGATCGTAGAGATAGTGCGTGTATGCCTCCTCGTTTTCGTATAGCTTAAAGAGCAAATCATACATCCAATCCTTAAAATCAGCTTGCTCTTGTTCAGAAAGTTCATTGAAACCTAGTTGGAATTTGTAACCGATGTAGGTACCATGGACAGATTCATCACGGATGATGAGTTTGATAATTTCAGCCACATTTGGCAGTTTATTATTGCCCAAATAGTAAAGGGGGGTGAAAAAACCAGAATAAAAGAGGAAGGTTTCCAAAAAGACAGAGGCTACTTTTTTCTCAAGGGGCGTACCGTTTTTGTAGAGCTCATTGACAATTTCTGCCTTACGTTGCAGGTATTCATTGTTATCAACCCAATCGAAAATAGCTTCGATTTCTGCTTTGGTGTTGAGCGTTGTAAAAATTGTCGAATAAGATTTGGCATGGACAGATTCCATGAATTCAATGTTGTTGAGGACAGCTTCCTCATGTGGTGTTCGGATATCTTTTTTGAGGTGGGCCATACCACTCTCAGATTGGACCGTGTCGAGCAGGGTTAAACCACCAAAGACCTTACCAACTAGGTCTTTTTCTTCTGCGGAGAGTTTGCGCCAATCGTCTAAGTCATTAGACACTGGAATACGTGTATCTAGCCAAAATTGTTCGGTTAGCTTCTCCCAGGTGGATTTGTCGATAATATCTTCGATTTCGTTCCAGTTTATGGCTTTGTAGTAGGTTGACATGATGGGTTTCCTCTGATTCTATCAAGTGTTACTGTTATTTTATCACAAAAGCTTCTAAAAATGGGACCAGCCTTGTGACTGACGAAAAAGGAGTGAGTTAGAACTAAATTTCAAAAATGTAGTTCGCATTCCCACTCCCTTAACCGGCTGCTTCCAACGGTCAAATGGTAGGAGCAGTCGCACTATTTATAGGGCCTCTTTTGTGCTAGAAGCCTGTGTTTTTTAGACTTTGGTTAGATAACGCAGCTTTCACATTGGTTGGCACCAACCTCATCGCCATCGTCCGTATAAGTACGAACGTAGTAGATGGATTTGATGCCCTTGTTAAAGGCATAGTTACGCAGGATGGACAAGTCACGGGTGGTTTGTTTGCTTTCATTTTTCCACTCATACAAACCTTCTGGGATGTCAGAACGCATAAAGAGTGTCAAAGAAAGCCCTTGGTCGACGTGCTGTGTCGCAGCAGCGTAGACGTCGATGACCCGACGCATATCCATATCGTAGGCAGACGTGTAGTAAGGGATGGTGTCCGTTGACAGACCAGCAGCTGGGTAGTAAATCTTACCAATTTTTTTCTCTTGACGTTCCTCAATCCGTTGGATGATAGGATGAAGGCTGGCTGAGACATCATTGATATAGCTGATGGAACCGTTGGGCGCAACAGCCAGACGGTTTTGGTTATAAAGACCATCTCGCATAACCGCTTCCCTGAGTTGCTCCCAGTCTTGAGCGGATGGGATAAAGTGGCCAGAAAAGAGCTCCTTGACCTTATCAGAATGTGGCTGGAAGTTTCCAGTGACATATCGATCAAAGTAGGACCCATTAGCATAGTCAGACTTGTCGAAATTGACAAAGCTTTCCCCGCGTTCTTTAGCGATACGGTTTGACTCAACGAGTGTCCAGTAGTTGAGCAACATGAAATAAATATCGGTGAATTCGATAGATTCTGGACTACCATAGTGAATATGATGTTGGGCAAAGTAAGAGTGTAAGCCCATCGCCCCGAGTCCAATAGCGTGGGCCTCATGGTTACCCTTGTTTATGGTTGGGACAGCTTCGATATTGGCACTGTCAGTAACAAAAGTCAGGGCGCGTGTCATGGTTCTGACTGATTTTCCAAAGTCTGGTGACGTCATGAGGTTGACCACGTTGGTAGAACCCAGGTTGCAGGCCACATCAGTCCCCATTTGGAGAAATTCTTGAGCATCGTTAATGACACTTGGTGTTTGCACTTGCAGAATTTCAGAACACAGATTACTCATGACAATGCGTCCGTCAATTGCATTGGCTTTATTGACAGTATCGATATTGATGACATAAGGGTATCCGGATTCTTGTTGCAATTTAGAAATTTCAGTCTCTAAATCCCGCGCCTTAATTTTTGTTTTGTGAATCTTGGGATTAGCAACTAATTCATCGTACTTTTCAGTAATGTCGATGTAGTTGAAAGGAACCCCGTATTCTTTTTCGATGTTGTAGGGGCTAAAGAGGTACATGTCGGCATCTTCACGCACCAGTTCGTAGAATTTATCTGGAATGGTAACCCCAAGAGACAAGGTTTTAACCCGAATTTTTTCGTCAGCATTTTCCTTTTTAGTCGATAGGAAAGACAAAATATCTGGGTGGAAGACATCCAGGTAAACAACACCAGCCCCTTGACGTTGGCCAAGCTGGTTGGAGTAAGAAAAGCTGTCTTCAAACAGTTTCATCACGGGAACCACTCCAGATGCAGCGCCAGCGTATCCTTTGATAGGAGCGCCAGCTTCCCGCAAGTTACTAAGGGAGATTCCCACCCCACCGCCGATACGTGAGAGTTGCAGGGCAGAATTGATGGAACGCCCAATTGCATTCATATCATCGGTCACTTGAATCAAGAAACAAGAAACGAATTCCCCCCGACGGCTCCGACCAGCATTAAGGAATGAAGGCGTTGCGGGTTGGTAGCGTTGATGAATCATTTCATTGGCCAAATCCTTGGCCAGGGCCTCGTCACCATCAGCAAAGTAGAGGGCGTTAAAGAGGACCCGGTCCTCGATAGACTCTAAATAGTAGTCGCCAGCATTGGTGTGTAAAGCGTACTGTTGGTAGAACTTGTAGGCCGCCATAAAGGACTGAAAACGAAAGTTTGCATTTTTCAAGAAATCTGACAGCTCTTCGATAAACGCGGGCCGGTATTTGGCAATAAAGCCAGACTCGATATAGTCATGTTCAATCAGGTAGGCAATTTTATCGGTGATGCTGTCAAAGGCCATTGTATTTGGCAGAACATTTTCTTTGAAGAAAGCTTTGAGGGCTTCTTGGTCCTTGTGAAGCATGATTTGCCCATTGACGGGGCGATTGATTTCATTATTCAGACGAAAGTAGGAGATATCTCCCAAATCTTTTAAACTCATAGTAACCTCGTTTATGATGAATGCGCGTTTAGATAATCTCTTTTAACTTACTAGGTTGAAAGCCAGAAAAGACAGTATCGCCAGCTTCGATGACAGGAGCAGCAGTGAAGCCTAAACTTTTGACGTAGTCAATTTTTTCAGGATGCTCATCGATATTGATTTCTTCGAAATCAGCGCCATGCTGTTCGAGGAATTTCTTAGTCATTTTACATTGCATACAGTTGTTTTTTGAAAAAACAGTAATTTTTGCCATAGTGGCACCTCCAAAAAGTAATGCTTAGTCATGATACCCCAAAAGGCCTTAAAAAGCAAGTTGAAAATCCCTGAAAAACACAAAATATAGGGGGCGTTTTTAAAATAAAAACCCATATCTTGTGTTTGCTTTGCATAAACACAAGAGGAAAAAGGAGAGAAAACCCATCTGTTTCAAGCGTTTGTAACATTTGTAATAAAATGAGAAATTTTCAAAAGGAAAGTCAAAAATTTTCTTTTTCAGACGAGTAAAAGTGATATAATACTTTTACTGGAATAATTCCAATAGAAATTGAGGTTGAAATGGCAGGCAAGAATTCGTTTTTTAAGACACTATTAGCCAAGAGGACTTGGTTGGGAGTAAAAGCAAGTTCAGACAGTAAAAAGCAAACTGATAAAGCGTCTGGGGCATCGCAGGAAAAAGTGCCAGAGGACAAGGCAAAGAAGCCTAAAAACCCATTCTTCAAAATGAGCAAGGGAAATAAGCCTAAAGAAAAACCCGCCAAAGACTTAGCTGAAATGGGTGTCCACAAAAGGATGTTTTTGCCAGAGTGGGATTTGCTCAATAACCGCTATAAGGTTGAACGGCGTATCGACTTTATGATTGTCATCCCTGTTTTCCTACTCTTACTGATAGGCCTAGTGGCGATTTTCATTGCGACTTCGCATGATTATCCCAAGACCCTATTGTCAGTGTTGACACAACAAGCCTTATGGATGATTATCGGGGTGGCCTTAGCCTTTATCGTTATGTTCTTTAGTACCAGTTTTCTCTGGAAAATCACTCCCTGGATGTACGGTTTTGGTCTGTGTTTGATGGTTTTACCCCTTATCTTTTACAGTCAGGCCCTTGTTGCCTCAACAGGAGCGAAGAACTGGATTTCGATTGGGTCTGTCACGCTCTTTCAACCATCAGAGTTCATGAAGATTGCCTATATTTTGATGCTGGCGCGGATGATTGTTGACTTTAAGCGTCAGCACCGTCAGCACACCATCAAAGTCGATTGGACTTTGTTGGGCTATTTTATTGGCATTACGGTGCCTGTTCTGTTACTGCTCGGACTTCAAAAAGATTTGGGGACAGCCTTAGTCTTTATGGCAATTTTTGCTGGAATGGTCTTGGTTTCAGGGATTTCTTGGCGCATTATCCTGCCGATTTCGGGTGCTATTGTGCTGATGATTTCGACTTTCTTATATGTCTTTACCATGAAAGGTGGAAAAGAATTTCTCTATCATCTGGGGATGGACACCTATCAAATCAACCGTATCTCGGCTTGGTTAGACCCCTTCTCTTATGCCTCAGGTATTGCTTACCAGCAAACTCAGGGGATGATTTCGATTGGGACTGGGGGACTCTTTGGTAAAGGGATGAATGTCCTGGACTTGTCAGTCCCTGTCCGTGAAAGTGACATGATTTTCACAGTCATCGGTGAGGATTTCGGTTTCCTTGGTGCGGCGCTGATTCTCATCTTGTATCTGATTCTCATCTATCGCATGTTACGTGTGACTTTCCAATCCAACAACCTCTTTTACACCTACATATCTACCGGCTTTATTATGATGATTGTCTTTCATATCTTTGAAAATATTGGAGCGGCCGTTGGGATTCTGCCTTTGACAGGTATTCCCCTTCCCTTTATCTCTAAGGGTGGCTCATCCTTGATTTCTAACCTTATCGGTGTCGGTATTGTCTTATCCATGGCTTACCAAAACCGTTTGCACGAAGAAATGATGATTGCTAACCGCTACACCAAGCGTCGACTAGAGCACTAATCCCAAAACGTTCAGAAACCTAGTTTCTGGACGTTTTTGCTTAAAATGGGGCTTTTAATAGCCTCACGTTTAGCGCTTGGTTGCTGGTATTTGAGGCAAGAAAATAATCGCTATTGCTGGCAGCTTAACCAGACATTTTGTCGGGCCATAAAATTGCCATAGAAGCTAGGCGCTCTTATGGTTTGGGTGGTTATTTTTCTTAATTTTTGCTATAATAGATGGGTATGCAATATCAAGATTATATTTGGGATTTGGGCGGGACCTTGCTGGATAATTATGAAACTTCCAGTCGTGCCTTTGTTGAAACCCTAGCAGAATTTGGCCGGAAGGCAGATAAAAGTGCGGTTTATGTCGCCTTAAAACAATCAACCCAGGAAGCAATAGAAACCTTTGCCCAGGGACTTCCAGGTTTTTTAGAGGCTTATAAAGCGCGTGAAAAAGACGCCTTAAGCCATCCCCAATTGTTTGAGGGAGCGAAACCCTTATTGGAAAAAATTGTGGCAGCTGGCGGGCGTAACTTCTTGGTGACGCACCGAAACCACAATGTGACAGAGGTTCTAGAGGCCACGGGTATCCGGTCCTATTTTACGGAAGTCGTGACCAGCGATGCGGGATTTGCGAGAAAACCGAGTCCAGAGAGTTTTTTGTATCTCAAAGAAAAATACCAGCTTAGCGATGCGCTTGTTATCGGTGACCGTTTGATTGACGTGACTGCAGGGCGTGCGGCTGGCTTTGCTAGCATGCTTTATCATGGACAAGTGCCGTTAGATAGGCTAATTGAGGTGTAATATGTCAGAAGAAAACAAAGAATTAGAAGCTCAGGCCTACGATGCCAGTCAAATTCAAGTCTTAGAAGGCTTGGAGGCTGTCCGTGTGCGCCCTGGAATGTACATCGGCTCAACCTCAAAAGAGGGACTTCACCATCTGGTGTGGGAAATTGTAGATAATTCCATTGATGAGGCTTTGGCTGGTTTTGCGACTGAAGTTCAAGTCATCATCGAAGCGGATGACTCCATCACAGTTGTGGATGACGGACGTGGCATTCCCGTGGATATTCAAGAAACAACGGGTCGTCCAGCGGTTGAAACGGTCTTCACCGTCTTGCACGCGGGTGGTAAATTCGGCGGTGGCGGTTATAAGGTCTCAGGTGGTTTGCACGGTGTTGGGTCTTCTGTCGTTAATGCCTTGTCCACCCAGCTGGATGTTCGCGTCTACAAGAATGGTCAGGTTTATTTCCAAGAGTATCGGCAAGGTATGGTTGTTGAAGACCTCCGTGTCATTGATCAGACGGATCGTCATGGGACAACGGTTCACTTTACGCCAGACCCTGAGATTTTTACAGAAACAACGACCTATGACTATGCTAAACTGGCTAAACGTGTTCAGGAGTTGGCCTTTTTAAACCGTGGGTTACGCATTTCTATCACCGATAAGCGTGAGGGCAAAGCGCAATCTGAGAGTTTCCATTACGAAGGCGGGATTGAAGAATACGTCACCTTCTTGAATGAGAGCAAGGAAGCGATTTTTCCAGACCCTATCTTTACCGAGGGGGAGCTAGAAGGCATCAGTGTGGAAGTCGCCATGCAGTACACAACGGCCTATCAAGAAAATATCATGAGTTTTGCGAATAACATTCACACCTATGAAGGGGGGACTCATGAACAAGGCTTTCGAACGGCGCTTACACGGGTCATCAATGATTACGCTAGAAAAAACAAGCTCCTCAAAGACAATGAAGATAATTTATCTGGTGAGGACGTGCGAGAAGGCCTGACGGCTGTCATCTCGGTCAAGCACCCTAATCCGCAGTTTGAAGGACAAACCAAAACCAAACTCGGTAATTCCGAAGTGGTAAAAATCACTAATCGTCTCTTTAGTGACGCCTTTAGCCGCTTCTTGTTGGAAAATCCTGCTGTTGCTAAAAAAATTGTCGAAAAAGGTATTTTAGCCAGCAAGGCCAGGGTCGCTGCTAAAAGAGCGCGCGAAGTGACACGCAAAAAATCTGGTTTGGAGATTTCCAACCTTCCTGGAAAACTAGCGGATTGCTCTTCGAACGATGCCAGTCAAAATGAATTGTTCATTGTCGAAGGAGATTCGGCGGGTGGTTCTGCCAAATCAGGTAGGAATCGAGAGTTTCAGGCTATTTTGCCTATCCGTGGAAAGATCCTCAATGTTGAAAAAGCCAGCATGGATCGTATCCTAGCCAATGAAGAGATTCGCAGTCTCTTTACAGCCATGGGAACAGGATTTGGCGCAGATTTTGATGTCGCTAAAGCACGCTACCACAAACTGGTACTGATGACGGATGCCGATGTCGATGGTGCTCATATTCGGACGCTCCTCTTGACCTTAATTTACCGCTTTATGCGTCCAGTCCTCGAGGCAGGTTATGTCTATATAGCTCAACCACCGATTTACGGGGTAAAAGTAGGCAGTGAGGTCA
The DNA here is from genome assembly GCF_001578885.1 of Streptococcus sp. DD12. Classification (GTDB taxonomy): domain Bacteria; phylum Bacillota; class Bacilli; order Lactobacillales; family Streptococcaceae; genus Streptococcus. Next base: position 19,694 of record NZ_KQ969495.1, read on the forward strand.
AAACCTACATCCAGCCTGGTGCAGACCAAGAACAACGGTTGCAAGAGGCGCTTGCAGAGTATAGCAGTGGACGTACCAAGCCGACGATTCAACGTTACAAAGGGTTGGGGGAAATGGATGACCATCAGCTTTGGGAGACAACTATGAATCCTGAGCATCGTTTGATGGCTAGAGTTTCAGTAGATGATGCGGCAGAAGCAGACCGTATTTTTGACATGCTGATGGGGGACAATGTCCAACCTCGTCGGGAATTTATTGAAGAAAATGCCGAATATAGCACATTAGATATTTAAATCAGGGTGTCAAATACCTTTAAGTGTGTTATAATCATAAAGTATTTGAATGCTGAAAAACGATTAAGGAGTAATACATGTCAAGCAGTATCGTCGTGATCATCGTGATTGTGGTCATCGTTGTCATCATTGCCTACTTGTTGGGCATTATTGTCAGACGCCGTAATGATGCGACCATCGCAAGCCTAGAAGACCAAAAGCAGGCCTTATTTGATTTACCTGTCAATGCCGAAATAGAAGGGGTCAAAAGCCTTCATCTCATTGGACAAAGTCAGACCGCTTTTAGAGAATGGACGCAAAAATGGACAGATTTAACGCTGAATGCCTTTACAGACATTGAAAATCATTTGTTCGAAGCGGAAAACAGTAATGATACCTTCCATTTCTTGAAAACACGTCAAGAAATTACCACTGTTCAAACCAAGCTCAAAGATTTGGAAGATAATATTGCTTCCATCCGTGAGGCTCTTGGGCTACTCAAAGAGCAAGAGGAAAAGAATACCGCTCGTGTCAAGCACGCCTTAGACCTCTATGAACAATTACAAGAAACCGTGGCTAACAGCGGTGAAGCCTATGGACCAGCCAAGGGTGAAATTGAGCACCAGCTGAAGAATATTGAAACAGAGTTTTCGCAATTTGTAACCTTGAATTCTTCTGGTGACCCGATTGAGGCCTCTGATATTCTGGACAAGGCTGAGGAACATACTATCGCCTTGGGTCAAATGACCGAGAAGATTCCTGCACTGGTTGCCCTGCTCACTAAGACTCTACCTGATCAGTTGGAAGATTTGGAGCAAGGCTACCAAGAAATGCTAAAACAGCATTTCCACTTTGGTGATGAGAATATTGACAATCGTTTCTCAGAACTGCGTGCCTCAATAACTGTCTCACTCAATGAAGTAGCGAGTTTGCACCTGGATCGATCAGATAGCATGAACACAGACATTCAAGATAAGATTGATGGTCTGTATCACCTGTTTGAACGAGAAATCAAGGCAGAAAAGGCCGTTAAAAAGAAAGTCAAAACAATTCCTGCCTTTTTGGACCATGCCAAAGAAAACAATGACAAGCTGGCCCAAGAATTGCAACGTTTGTCTAAGCGCTATCTGTTCCCTGATGCTCAAGCCCTGGATTTGCAACAATTTACAGCTTCTCTAAAAGACATCGAAGATACCGTTATTCCGGTCATCTCTGACTTGGATAATCAACCTAAACCTTACTCAGAACTTAGCGGTGATTTGGACACGACTTTGTCAACCTTGGCCGCAGTAGAAGACAGCCAAATGGATGTTTTCCGTGATTTAGAAGGATTAGAAACGGCTGAAGCATCGGCGCGTCACAAGGCCAACAGCTATGTCAATAAGCTTCATGCCATCAAGCGTTATATGGAAAAACGCAATTTGCCGGGTATCCCAGCGGATTTCTTGAACACCTTCTTTAACACCAGCCATCAGGTTGAGGTTCTGATTAAAGAATTGGATCAAGCCCGTATAGCCATGGAAGAAGTCCAACACCTTTTAGCGGTTGCGACCAGTGCCATGGAGCTTTTAGAAGAGGATGCCTATCAAGAAATCAAGAATGCTACCCTAGCAGAACAATTGCTCCAGTATTCTAACCGTTATCGCAGTTTTGAACCAGCCGTTCAGGATGCCTATCATCAAGCCCTGCACCAATTTGAAGTGGATTTCAATTACTTAGGTGCATTTGAGACCATCTCATACGCACTTGAGACTGTTGAGACGGGTGTAACGGACCGTTTTGTTAACTCTTATGAGAAAACCCAACAACGGATTGATTTCTAAAGCGATAGCCATACTAAAAAAGAAGACCAAAAGGTCTTCTTTTTAGTATCTTTTGCCCTCGAAAATTCTCTGACATCTTATCAGCTGCTTAGACATTTCCTTGCCTTTATCATCAGAATTGTTCTGACCGTTAAAAGACACGGTAAACATAAGGGTTTTTGGGTTGAGAGACGGTTTTACAGTCGGTGATATGTAGGACAGGGATATTTTCTTTGAGAGATTGGTGGTACTCCTGTGTGATCGTACCTGTCATGGTGACCCAAGTATTGTCAGCATAGTGAGTCGTGTTGCCAGTAGTGGCTAGGCCATAGACCCCCGAATCTGCGATACAGTGGATGATGCCAAAACGAAAGGCAAATTGGTAATTTTTAACTTTAGGGTCATTGTAGATGAATCCCGTATAGGTTACCGTTTTTCCGATAAATTCCTGTGGAAATTGATAGATAAGTTCCATGATTTCCATATAGTTATCAGATGTGATGGTGATAGATTGGGCTTTTTGATATTTAGCGAGTTCCTTTGCCATCTCAGTTGAATAGGCTGATTTGGTAAAGTAGGAGCTGGTATCTGGCTTAAGGTATTGGACGGTGGTTCCATCTTGACTGGTTCCACCTGTACTTCCTGCCGCTAATGGGAAATGGTAGCCTTTTGCGGACACTGTTGTGGCATCCAAGGTGACTGTAGGCACTAAAAGTCCAATAAATACAGGTAAAGCCAGCAGAACCATACTTGATAGACGTGCCTGCCAGCTACTTAGGTGGCTATGCCAATGCAGTTGCTTCATCCAGATGGTCAATTGAACCAGGGCGAGTAGAAAAGCAAAAAACATGGAAAGATAGGCCAGGTAAGTATAATGGCTATTGATGTACTGATTGAGCTTCCCTGTCAGTTGTAAGTACATGGTTAACTCAAAATAGCCTGCTAAGATAAGAAAACGTCGCATATTAGATAACCCCTACAATTAAACAATAAGAAAGAATGACAGCTACTGAGACACTGACAAAGGTAACAATGAAACGTGTTTTGAAGGCATGACCCATCATGAGGAGATTTTTAATATCCACTAATGGCCCAAAAAGCAAGAAGGCTAGAACAGGTGCCATGCCAAAAGTTGAGAGCAGGGAAGCACCAATAAAGGCATCTGCCTCACTACACAGGGATAAAATAAAGGCCAATAGCATCATGAGTAAAATGGCAATCAAAGGCGTCTGACTGATGCTCGTTAAGAGGCGCGTTGGCACATAAATTTGCATGCTAGCTGCCACCAAAGCACCGAAAACCAGGTAGCGACCTGTGTCGAAAAATTCATCTACCGCATGGGCTAAGGCTGCGAAAACTTTTTTAGGCCCTGTTGGGGCTAACTGGTCTTCGTCTTGGTGCCCTAACGGTCTCTCTGCAATTATCTGAGGTTTTAAAATCTGGTCATTGATGACAAAACCAAGAAGAATGCCCATGACATTGGCCACCAAGATGGCTCCGATAAAGCGCAGAAAAACATACCGCCAAGAATTCCCAAACGCAGAATAAGTCGCAAACAATACGATGGGGTTGATGATAGGTGCTGTAATCAAAAAAGGAATAGCAGTATAGGAGGGGACTTTCTTTTCGATAAAGCGTGTGATAATAGGGACAATGCCACACTCGCAAGAAGGGAAAACAAGCCCAGCCAAGGTTCCAAAAAGGATACGGAGCACCTTATTTTTGGGGAGAAATCCTTGGACGCGGTCAGGGGTCACATATACCTCAATGAAGCCTGATAAAATAGCGCCCATGAAAACAAAAGGTAGCGCTTCAATGATGATAGACAAAAAGATGGCCAAACATTGTAAGACGCTAGCTGGTAAATGGGAAAACAAGTTCATGCGTCCGTCTCTTTTTTAGTTGATTTTTTTGTCTGTTTAGGGTCTGGCTCCTGAGCGCCTTCTAGCTTAGGCAGCGTGGCAAAGTTTTCTAACATTTTTTCTAAGTCGTCATTTTTTCGATAAGTAATACCCATAGGGGACCTCCAAGTCTTGTAATGGATTTATTATACTACCAATCAGCGCATAAGTGAAAAATTTTGCTGACTTTTTCGAATAAAGGGATAGAAGGAGGTTGTCATGAGACAGGAGTTTTGTAAGTGGATTAAGGCCTATCGATGGCCTTTATGTTTTGGAATTTGTGCCTGCTTGCTCTTAGCAGTTTTGATCTTGTCAGGCCCGAAAGAGTCAACTGGTGTGGACCTTAATCACTACTCTGCGCTATCTAGCCAGTCTTCTACCACTGTTTCTCATCCATCTTCCTCACAGTCAGGTCAGTCGTCTAGTGAGGGGACGCTGGTTGTCGATGTCAAGGGGGCGGTCAAGCAGCCAGGCGTTTACGAACTGGCTTATGGGAGTCGAGTGACCGATGCGATCAAAAAAGCAGGAGGCTTTCAAGCTAATGCCAATCAAAAATCAGTCAATCTTGCCCAAAAATTACAAGATGAGGCTGTCATCTACGTTGCGAGTCAAGGGGAGGCTGTCTCCGAAGTGATCAGTGCTTCTACAGGTACGGCTTCTGAGACCAATACAGTTATCTCAATCGATGCTTCAGACAAGAAAATCAATCTCAATACGGCTACGGTAGCCGATCTTCAGACGATTTCTGGCATTGGGCAAAAGCGTGCGCAAGATATTATTGCCTATCGAGATAGCAAGGGCGGTTTTACATCGGTGGATGATTTAAAAGAGGTTTCAGGCATTGGAGACAAGACCTTTGAAAAAATTAAAGACGCTGTTACAGTGGACTAAAGGACGTTGTATATCACTGCCTCATGTCACCCTATTGGTCCTCTTATTTTATTATGCCTCTTTTGTCAACCATCCTTACTTATGGGGAGGCTGCTTGTTTGCTTGCTTTCTTGCCTATTGGCGCATGCCTAAAAAATGCTATGGCTTCACAAGTTTTGTTCTACTGACTTGCTTTGCTTTTATCCTGTGGCAAAGTTTTCAAGCGAAGCAAAAGGAGGCACAGGTCCCTGAGCAAGTCAGCCAAGTGACGCTTATACCAGATACTGTGACAGTCAATGGGGATCGCCTGAGTTTTCGTGGCTCTGATCAGGGACAGACCTATCAAGTTTTTTACCAATTCCAGAATCCACAGGAAAAGAGATGGTTTGAAGAAAATTTCCATAGTCTTAAACTGCAAGTGACGGCCAAGCTCGAAATGCCTGAAAGACAGCGGAATTTTCAAGGTTACGACTACCGTAACTACCTGCGGACACAAGGAATTTATCGGATTTTGCAGATTCGCTCTATTTCTTCAATAGACAGGGGAAACCTGGGGGTAAGAGGGGTCTTGGCGGAGTGGCGGCGGGCTTGTATTGTTCATATCCAAAAGCATTTTCCAGCGCCTATGCAACATTATATGACCGGCCTACTTTTTGGGTATTTGGATAAGTCATTCGACGAGATGAGTGAGATTTACACGAGTTTGGGGATTATTCATCTGTTTGCCCTCTCAGGCATGCAGGTTGGTTTCTTTTTAGCGGCTTTTCGCTTTTGTTATCTGCGTCTTGGTGGTTACCGAGATTGGCTTTTTTGGGGGCAGTTACCTTTTGCGGTGCTGTATGGGGCTTTAACTGGAGGGACAGTTTCTGTATTACGTAGCCTCACACAGTCGCAACTCTCTTTTTTAGGTTTGCGGTCTTGGGATAATTTAGCCTTGACGGTGCTTGTCTTAATTGGGCTGATGCCACAGAGTCTGCTCACAGCTGGCGGTGTCCTCAGTTTGGCCTATGCTTTTATCTTGTCTAGTTGTGATTGGGAAAAATGGCCAAAGATGACAGCCTTAGCCATGGAGATTGTCACCATTAGTTTGGGTGCCTTGCCAATTCTGCTCTATTATTACGGAATTTACCAACCCTTATCAATCCCTTTGACGGCCTTATTTTCCTTTGTCTTCGACTTGCTTATGCTACCAGGCCTGACATTACTTTTTATCCTTTCTTGTGTTTATCCTGTCACACAGGTCAATGGTAGTTTTAAACTCCTAGAACACGTGTTGACCTTTATTGAAAAAAACACTATACGTCCTCTGGTTCTGGGAAAACCGAGTCTTCTACTCTGTCTCTTGCTCTTAATCCTGCTTGGACTTTTGCTGGACTTCTGGTCAAAAAAATCCCTGCGTCTTAGCCTTGGTATCGTTTTGGTAGTCCTTTTTTTTAGTGTGAAATGGCCCCTTACTAATGAAGTAACCATCATTGACGTTGGGCAAGGAGACAGTATTTTCTTACGCGATATGAGGGGGAAAACCATTCTGATTGACACGGGTGGGAAGGTAACATTTGGCTCTAAAGACCCCTGGCGGTCGGGAACCTCAACGCCTAATGCTCAAAAGACAGTCATTCCCTATTTACAAGCGCGTGGTGTAGGGAAAATTGACCAACTGGTTTTGACACATACGGACACCGATCATGTCGGTGATTTACTAGAACTAGCTAAAAATGTCAAAATTGGTGAAATTTTAGTTTCTCCGGGGAGTCTAACGCAAAAGGATTTTGTCCAAACATTAAAAGCAAGCGGTAGCCGCGTGAACATTTTACAGGCTGGCGGTCGCCTAGCCATTATGGGAACTTATCTTGAATGTCTCTATCCTCAAAGAACAGGCGATGGTGGTAATAATGATTCCTTAGTCCTGTACGGTAGTCTACTGGGGCAACGGTTTTTATTCACGGGTGATTTGGAGGCAGAAGGCGAACAACAGTTGTTGCAAACCTATCCTAATTTACCAGTAGATATTTTAAAAGCAGGGCACCACGGTTCCAAAGGGTCAAGCAGTCCGGAATTTTTAAAAGCTATCAAAGCGAAACTAGCCTTGGTGTCTGCAGGTAAAAATAACCGCTACCAGCATCCCCATTTAGAAACCTTGGAACGATTTCAAGCCCAACAGATGGCTGTTTTGCGGACGGACCAACAAGGGGCGATTCGCTTCACTGGTTGGACCCATTGGCATATAGAGACGGTCCATGAAGCGGAATAAGGCTCTTTTGTGGTACAATGAAAGCATGTTACCCATCACAACGATAGACAATTTAACAGTGGCCCAATTGCCCCCAGTTACTGTACTAAGTGGCGAGGATAGTGGCCAGTACACGATTTTAAAAGAAAAGCTCTTGGCTCAGGTCGGCTACAACCCTGGAGATTTAACATATAGCTACTTTGACCTCTCTCAAGTAGCCTATGCAGAAGCGGCTTTGGATTTGGAATCATTACCTTTTTTCTCAGACCAAAAGATTGTGATTTTTGACCAGTTTCTTGACCTAACGACGGTTAAAAAATCCTATTTGGACGAAAAAGACCTCAAAGCATTTGAAGAGTATCTTTCAAACCCTGTCGAAAGCACACGTTTGATTATCTGTGCGCCAGGGAAGCTAGATGGCAAGCGGCGTCTGGTCAAATTACTCAAAAAAAAGGCATCCCTCATAGAAGCAACTCCTGTAAAGGAAGCGGATTTGCGCACCTACATGGCTAACCTTTTACAGGCTTCAGAATTGGAGGTATCAGCAGCAGATTTGGAAGTGTTTTTAGAAAAGTCACAATTTGATTTTGCGACGGCTCTTCAAAATAAGGAATTGTTGATTCAAGTCAAGGGGAGAGGGCCAGTTGATGCTAAAGACATCAGGGATATCCTGCCCCGTAGTTTGCAAGATGATATCTTTTTGTTGAGTCGTTATCTGCTCCAAAAAGAGATTGACCAAGCCCGTCAGTTGACGCAGGATTTGGTGATGCAAGGACAAGATGAGGTCAAATTACTGGCTGTTTTGCTTGGTCAGTTTCGCATGTATTATCAAGTGGGGCTATTGGTCAAGGCAGGGAAGTCGGAGAGTCAGATGATTTCATTGTTATCAGATGCTTTGGGGCGCAAAGTGAATCCCTACCAAGTGAAATTCGCTATCCGTGATAGTCGCGGTTTGTCGCTGAAACAGTTACGCCATTGTATGCTGACCCTCATCGAGACGGATTATGGGATAAAGACTGGGCAGTATGAGAAGGCCTATTTGTTTGATGTGGCTCTGCTAAAGATGGTCTGTGAATAGATTTTTTCAGTCAAATAAGTTGAAAGTCCCACAACTTTGCTATAAAATGTAGGCAACTAAGATGAAAAGAGGAATGGCTAATGACAATCCAATTACCTGAATTACCTTATGCTTATGATGCCCTTGAACCCTATATCGATGCTGAAACGATGAAATTGCACCATGACAAGCACCATGCGACCTACGTAGCCAATGCCAACGCTGCCTTGGAAAAACATCCAGAGATTGGTGAAAACTTAGAAAGTCTTTTGGCAAATGTCGATCGCATTCCTGAAGCTATTCGTCAAGCAGTCATTAATAATGGGGGTGGTCACCTCAACCATAGCCTTTTCTGGGAATTGCTGACACCTGAGTCAACAGACTTGTCAGCTGAGTTGAAAGCTGCTATTGATGAACGCTTTGGCAACTTCCAAAACTTCAAAGATGAATTTGCAGCAGCAGCTAAAACACGCTTCGGTTCTGGCTGGGCTTGGTTGGTTGTTGACAAAGACGGTAACCTGCAAGTTGAATCAACGGCTAATCAAGATACGCCTTTGTCAGAAGGGAAAACACCAATTCTTGCTTTGGATGTCTGGGAGCACGCTTACTACCTGAAGTATCGCAATGTTCGACCAGATTATATTGAAGCATTCTTCCACGTTGTCAACTGGGACAAAGTAAACGAACTTTACGCAGCCGCTAAGGCCTAATAAATGAAAAAAGTGAGCTGACTAGGCTTGCTTTTTGATTGCTGAAAATAGACTGCCTCTTTTAAAAAGGCTATTGACCGAAATTCCAGCATGCTAGGGGATGAAGTGCTTTACCAAAGATTTTTGAAACTGGTCGCAAAAAGCGTCGTGTTTTCTTCAAAAAGTCCCCACACAAGATTAACACATCCAAAAAGAGGCCTTTTCAATCAAGGTCTCTTTTTGGATGTGTTAATCTTGTGTGCGTCTAGTGACAAACATGGCATCGCCAAAACTAAAGAAGCGATAGTTTTCTTTAACGGCATGTGCGTAGGCAGATAAGACAAATTCGCGGCCTGCAAAAGCGGATACGAGCATGACTAAGGTTGATTTTGGCAGGTGGAAGTTGGTCGAAAAAGCATCGACAAGGGTAAAGCGGTAACCAGGTTTGATAAAAATATTGGTCCAGCCCGAGTCTGCTTGGATGTCTCCCTTAAATTTTTGGCCAATGGTTTCTAAGGTTCGGATAGAGGTAGTCCCAACTGCCACAATACGTCCACCAGCTGCCTTGGTTTCTCTTAACGTTTGGGCAGATGCCTCATCGAGTTGGTAAAATTCAGAGTGCATGGTATGCTCTGAAAGGTCATCGACAGAGACAGGCCGAAAGGTACCTAGGCCCACATGGAGGGTCAGATAGACCAGCTTTACGCCCTTGTTCTTGATACGTTCTAACAACTCAGGTGTGAAATGAAGACCAGCTGTCGGGGCAGCCGCTGAACCATTTTCCTTGGCATAGACCGTTTGGTATCGGTCTTTATCAGCTAACTTTTCATGGATATAAGGTGGAAGTGGCATCTCGCCCAGGCTTTCAAGCACTTCTAGAAAGATTCCCTGGTAGTGAAAGGTGACGATGCGTCCACCGTGGTCCAATTCTTGGCAGATGGTGGCCGTCAAACGCCCATCACCAAATGACACTTTGGTCCCGACCTTTAAGCGTTTGGCGGGTTTGGCGAGAACTTCCCACTGGTCATCCTGAGTATTTTTGAGGAGAAGAAATTCCACATGGCCATGTGTTCCTTCCTTTTCCCCGTGGAGACGCGCAGGTAGGACGCGGGTGTTGTTCATGACTAAGGCGTCCCCAGGGCTGAGGTAATCAATGATATGGTCAAAGTGGGTATCTGTCATTTGTTCGGTGACAGGGTCAATGACTAAGAGTTTGGAACTATCACGTTGCTCAAGTGGGGTTTGAGCAATGAGTTCTTCGGGGAGGTTAAAATCAAAATCGCTTGTTTTCAAATGGTATTCCTTCATTTCTAGCTAAACATACGTTCTCTATTATAGCATTTTATGACCGGCATTTCGAATATGAGGATAGGAGGTGTTTATGCTAACTGCCCGTTTGAAAACTGGCCAGCTTGTCCTAGCCCAAGACAGTACAAAAAATCAAGGCCCCTTTTATTGCCCTGCTTGTAAGAGTCTCCTGCGGTTGCGACAGGGGGAGATTACGGTCGCTCATTTTGCCCATGTCTCACGACAAGAATGTTCCTTTTGTTCAGAGAATGAATCATCGGAGCATTTGGGCTTAAAATCAGCCCTTTACCAAGCCTTGAGTGGTCAAGAAAAGGTGCAGGTGGAAGCCACTTTGCCTCAATTGGGACAAATTGCGGATCTTTTAGTCAACGACTGTTTGGCCTTGGAGGTTCAATGTTCTCCCCTAGCGTTTGAGCGCCTTCGTCAGCGAACCCAGGCCTACCACAGGCATGGCTATCAAGTGCTCTGGCTTTTGGGGAAGAAGTTATGGCTAAAGCACCGCTTGACTTCACTGCAAAAACAATTCTTGTATTATTCAGAAAATTATGGTTTTTACCTGTGGGAGCTCGATCAGGACATGAAGGTCTTGCGCCTTAAGTATCTCATCCATGAGGATTTGCATGGAACTGTCCATTACCTTCAAAGCGTTTTTTCCTTAGCTGATGTCACCTTGGATCACTTTCGTCGTCCCTTTGCAGCTCAGCCCATGCCACAGTTGGTATTTTATGAAGACAAACACATTAAAAACTATATTCAAGCCTGTTTGCTTCGACGGGATAAAAAATGGTTGCAACGTCAAGAAAAAGCTTATTTGTTAGGTGGCAATCTTTTGCAATTACCCCTTAAGGCCTTTTTCCCGCAGTGTCGCCCCCCTACTTGCCCAGAGGGGTTCTTGCAAATTTCGGCAGACCTAGGCAACTATCAGACAAATTTTGAGCACTTTTATAAAAATGCTGGTTACAGCTACCCTCAAAGGCTCTATCCTCCAGCTTATTATGCTATAATGAAGGCTAAGAAAGCGAGGTAATGACATGTCAGAAAACCGTAAGGGGTTACGAACGGAAGACACCTGGGATTTAAGTAGCATTTTCCCAACTGATGAAGCATGGGAGAAAGCCTATACTGCTTTGGAGGGGGCAATTGCCAAAGCAGCCCCTTTTAAGGGACACCTGCTCGATTCAGCGCAGTCCCTCTTAGAGATTACAGAAAGCTACATGGCCTTGAATCGCCAACTATCAAATGTTTATGTCTATGCTCACATGAAAAATGATCAGGACACAACAGTGGCGACCTATCAGAGTATGGCCAATAGAGCTTGGGGCTTGTATAGTAAGTTGGGAGAAGTTTTTTCCTTTTACCAACCTGAATTTTTGGCCATTGATGAGGCTACCCTCAAGGCCTACACAGAGCAGGAGCCTGCTTTAGCGCTGTATGCGCAATATTTCGATGACATGCTAAGAACCAAAGCGCATGTCTTGAGTCAAGCAGAAGAGGCTCTGCTAGCCGGTGCAGGGGAATTGTTTGCTACGGGAGCCGACACTTTTGAAATTTTAGATAATGCCGATATTGCTTTCCCTGAAATCACAGATGCCAAGGGAGAGACTGTTCAAATCACGCATGGCAACTATATGACCTTTTTAGAGTCTTCAGATCGCCGTGTTCGAAAAGATGCTTATGAAGCGCTATACAGCATTTATGAACAGTTCCAACACACTTACGCGAAAACCCTGCAAGCGACCGTCAAGTCACATAATTTCACAGCTAAGGTTCGTCACTACGCATCGGCCCGCCAGGCTGCCCTAGATGCCAATGCTATCCCTGAAGCTGTTTATGACACCATGTTGTCAGCCGTACGTAAGCACTTGCCCTTGTTGCACCGTTATGTGCAAATCAAGGCGAAAATCCTTGGTTTAGAGGATATCAAGATGTTTGATGTCAACACCCCTCTATCCCATTTTGATTTGGCTTTGCCTTATGAAGAGGCCAAGGCTAAGGCGGCTGAAGTCTTGACGGTATTTGGTGAGGACTACAGCCAAAAGGTTAATCGCGCCTTCAATGAGCGTTGGATTGACGTTTACCCGAATAAAGGGAAACGGTCAGGGGCCTATTCTGGTGGAGCCTACGATACCAATGCCTTTATGTTGTTGAACTGGCAAAATAATTTAGATGCACTATTTACCCTCATTCATGAAACGGGCCACAGCATTCATTCGACCTATACACGGGAAAGTCAACCCTATGTTTATGGCGATTATAGTCTCTTCTTAGCGGAAATTGCCTCTACGACTAATGAAAATATTCTGACTGAAACCTTGCTAAAGGAAGCCAAAAACGACCAAGAACGCTTTGCGATTTTGAATAACTACTTGGATGGCTTTCGTGGGACGGTCTTTCGTCAGGCCCAATTCGCTGAATTTGAGTTGCGTATCCATGAAGCCGATGCTGCTGGTCAAGTCTTGACCAGTGACTACCTCAATGGGCTTTATGCAGAAATCAATGAAGCCTACTATGGTCTTTCAAAAGAAGACAACCCACAAATCCAGTACGAATGGGCGCGCATTCCGCATTTCTACTATGATTATTATGTCTATCAATACGCGACTGGCTTTTGTGCGGCCTCTTATCTAGCCGAACGCATTGTCCATGGAACGCAAGCCGAAAAAGAAGCCTATCTTGATTTCCTCAAAGCGGGTAGTTCGGATTATTCGCTAAATATTATTAAGGCTGCTGGTGTTGATATGACCCAGGAAACCTATTTGGATCAAGCTTTTGCTCTGTTTGAAGAGCGCTTAACCGCTCTAGAAGAACTGGTGGACAAAGGTGTCTTAGAAACAAGTATTTAAAAAGGAGAAAGACAATGACATACCAAGAAGCCGTTAGTGTATTTACCCCAGTCAGTGCCAAAGAAGCCGCTCAAGGGATTAAGGAAGAAGAAGGTTACGTTTTATTTATCGGACGTTCGACCTGTCCTTACTGTCAACGCTTTGCCCCTAAATTGTCACAAGTAGCGCGTGAAGGTGGCGTGACGGTCCATTATTTAGCCAGTGATGATGCCGCTGACCAAGCAGGTATTTCAGAACTGCGTCAAAAATACAATGTGACAACAGTCCCTGGTCTTTTAGTTGGAGACAAGGGCGTCGCTCGTGTGGTCTGCGATTCGAGTTTAGCGCCAGATGAGATTTCTCTCTTTATTGGCTAATTTGCCTTGCTTGTCCTTGGCTTTTATGATAAGGTAATAAGCACAGGAAAATGTGAGGAGAACTACATGAACAGCTATACATTACTTATTGTCTTGGTCTTTATGGTGGCTTACTTTTATTGGAGCACGCGCCAACAACGTAAACGCATGAAAGAACAAGAAGAAAACCGCAAAAAGGCTTTGGTGAAGGGGGCTGAAATCGTGACCATCGGTGGTCTTTACGGTGTCATTGATGAAGTCGACTTTGAAAAAGACATTATGGTTTTGGACGTTGAAGGGGTTTATTTAACCTTTGAATTGCGAGCTTTTGCGCGTTTGGTAACGCCTGCAGTGACCAATGATGTCACAACGGATGACGTGGTACCTGTTGATGGCGAGGTGGCTCAAGTGAATGCTTCGGCTACAACAGAGGATGCTGCAAAGGCAGAGGAAGTTGTTGTTGCTTCCAAAGACCATCAAGACTAAATAAAACAATATGAGGACAAAAGTGTTATCGAATAGGGCCAGAAAGGTTTGTTTCGATGGCGCTTTTTCTTTGATTTTTGTTTGAAATCACTCACCAAAAGCAGTAAAATGAGGGTAACTTTTTAGGAAAGAGGTATCGGTTATGACAGTATCTGGTAAGGTCGCTTTTGTGACGGGTGGAGGTCAAGGCATTGGGAAAGCCATATGTGAACGCTTGGCTAAGGACGGTTTTAAGGTGGCAGTTGCTGACTACAATCTCGAAACCGCACAAGCTGTTGCAGAGGCTCTCACAGCCCAAGGACATCAAGCCTTGGCTATTCAGGTTGATGTGGCAGACCGTGAAGCCGTATTTGCTGCTGTTGATACCGCCAAAGAGAGCCTGGGTGGTTTTGACGTCATCGTTAATAATGCAGGCTTAGGTCCCCAAACCCCTATTGAAACAATCGATTATGAGGTTTATCGTCGGACTTACGACGTCAATGTCGGTGGTACTTACTGGGGGATTCAAGCGGCTGTCAAAGCTTTTCGTGAATTGGGCCATGGTGGTAAAATCATCAATGCTTCTTCTCAAGCTGGCCAGGTTGGTAATCCTGGTTTGGCGGTGTATGGTGGGACTAAGTTTGCCATTCGTGGGATTACACAGACTGCAGCCCGTGACCTAGCACCTTTGGGAATTACGGTCAATGCTTACTGTCCTGGAATTGTGAAGACACCAATGATGAACGACATCGCACAAAAGACTGCAGATGAGGCAGGCAAACCCTTTGAATGGGGTATGGAGCAATTTGCGCAAAACATTGCTCTGAAGCGCTTATCAGAACCTGAAGATGTTGCAGCCTGCGTTTCCTACTTGGCGGGTCCAGACAGCGATTATATGACGGGGCAAGCGCTTATTATTGATGGGGGTATGGTCTTTAACTAAGGGCTTCTGTACTTACTAAATAAAAACAAAATAAAAGGCACCTCGATAACTCGAGATGCCTTTTGTTGGGCTTTGTGATGATGTGTTAGTCTTGGCCAAAAAAGGCATTGTAGAGGGCTTTGAGAGAAGCCCGAACTTGGTCGGCTTTGACAAAGAACATGATAGAGAGTTCGCTAGACCCTTGTGAGAGCATCTCGATATTGATGCCATTTTCAGAGAGGGCCTTCGTAGCGGTCGCTGTCACGCCAACATGGTTATTCATATTTTCGCCGACTAAGGTGATAATAGAGAGATCGTGCTCGATATCGACCTCATCAACCTCGAGTTTGCGAACCAGTTGAGAAATGATTTCTTGTTCTTTGATTGGCGTTAACTCACGTTCACGGAGAATGATTGACATGTCATCAATGCCTGTTGGCATATGTTCAAAGCGAATGTTGAGGTCTTCTAGAATTTGTAGGACCTTGCGCCCAAATCCAACTTCTCGGTTCATTAGGTATTTGGACATATTGATGCTGACAAATTTATCATCCGCGGCAATCCCGACAACTGGTAGGGCATCCCCATGGTGCTCTAGAGTGATAGTTGTCCCTGGATGGCTAGGGTTGTTGGTGTTTTTGATGACCAAGGGAATCCGTCCGCGATAGGCAGGGATAAGGGCCTCATCATGTAGGACAGAAAAGCCTGAATAGGCCAACTCCCGCATTTCACGATAGGTGAGTTCCTTGATGGGACGAGGGTTGTGAATGACACCTGGGTGGGCTGAAAAAATCCCGTCAACATCGGTAAAGTTTTCATAGAGGTCAGCCTTGACCCCTGCAGCGACGATAGAACCTGTGATGTCAGAGCCCCCTCTAGAAAAGGTACAGATGTCACCATCGACAGTCACCCCAAAGAATCCAGGAATAATCAGCACATCTTCAGTGTCTTGGAGGGCTTCGAGTCGGTCATAGGATGAAGGCAAGAGCCGCGCATTGCCAGGCTCACTGCTGACGATGATACCAGCTTCCTTGGGGTGGACGTAGCGAGCAGAAATCCCGCATTTTCTAAAGAAGGCTGCTACGAGCTTAGCGTTATTATCTTCACCAGCTGCTAAAAAGGTGTCATACAAGAAGCGGTTGCCTTCGATAGGGAGGGTTGCCAACTGCATGATACTAGCTGAGATGCGATCTAACACAGCATGGTCTAAGCCCAATTCATCCACCATAGATTTGTAACGGTTGATAATCCAATCTTGGTCACTGTCGACAGATTGGCCATTGGTATAGTCGCGGTAGTATCGAATCAGGGCATCAGTGACCTTTGTGTCTTTGTCGTTACGCTTGCCGGGTGCTGAAACAACCACGAATCGTCTGGCATCATCTGCACGAACAATATCGAGGACCTTCTCCAATTGCGTCGCTGAGGCTAACGAACTCCCACCGAATTTGACTACTTTTCTTGCATTTTCTACGCTACGTTTCATGCCTAACTCCTAGTTATATAGTGCTTCCCATTATAGCAATTTTCTGACAATTTCACCAGCCTTTTTCAAAAATTCTCTTTTTCCTTTCCCATCTGGCCAGAATAAGGTAAAATGGGGGAGAAATCACATAAAGGAGTCGAGTTATGATTTTAATTACGGGTGCCAAGGGGCAACTAGGAACAGAATTACGTTACCTATTGGATGAGCGCAATGAAGACTATGTTGCGGTGGATGTCGCAGAGATGGACATTACAGATGCCGAAAAGGTAGAGCAAGTCTTTGCTGAAGTCAAGCCAACTTTGGTTTACCATTGTGCGGCCTACACAGCTGTTGATGCTGCCGAAGACGAAGGCAAGGAACTAGACTTTGCCATTAACGTCACAGGGACAGAAAACATTGCAAAGGCAGCGGCTAAGTACGATGCGACCTTGGTTTATATCTCTACTGACTACGTCTTTGATGGGGAAAAACCTGTCGGCCAAGAATGGGAAGTTGACGATCAACCAGACCCTCAAACAGAATACGGACGGACCAAACGCATGGGGGAAGAATTGGTGGAAAAATATGCCAAGAACTTCTATATCATCCGTACGGCTTGGGTTTTTGGAAATTATGGGAAGAATTTCGTCTTTACCATGCAAAATCTTGCCAAAACGCATAAAACCCTGACAGTGGTTGATGACCAGCATGGCCGTCCAACCTGGACACGGACTCTTGCTGAGTTCATGACTTATTTGGCAGAAAATCAAAAAGACTTTGGTTATTACCACCTGTCTAATGATGCAAGTGAAGACACGACTTGGTACGATTTTGCTGTGGAAATCCTTAAGGATACCGATGTTGAGGTCAAACCAGTGGACTCTAGTCAATTTCCAGCTAAGGCCAAACGCCCGCTAAACTCTACCATGAGTTTGAAAAAAGCTAAGGCAACAGGTTTTGTCATCCCAACTTGGCAAGAAGCCCTTAAAGAATTTTACAAACAAGACGTGAAATAAGTAAGAAAGAACCTGGCTGTGCCGGGTTCTTTTACATGACAGAAGCTTTTTGCCATTTATTTGTAATGGTGGTATAATAGGATGGATATTATGCCAAGAAAGGGAGGTGTTGGTGTGCGTCATGTATTTATTATTGGCAGTCGTGGCTTGCCAGCCCAGTACGGTGGCTTTGAAACATTTGTAGAAGCCTTGGTGTCTCATCAAAAAAACACCAACATCCGTTACCACGTGGCCTGTTTGAGCCGTGACAAGGGGGCCCAAGCCTTTGACTATAAGGGAGCGCGTTGTTTCCCTGTTTATGTCCCCAAATTAGGCCCTGCCAGCGTCATCGCCTATGATATGCTGGCCTTGAAACAGGCCTTTGCCTATGTACAGGCTGAAGGGATTGAGGCGCCGATTTTTTACATCTTAGGCAATACCATTGGTGGGTTTATTGGTCCATTTGCCAAAAAAATCCGTAAGCTAGGTGGTCAACTCTGGGTTAATCCTGACGGTCTGGAATGGCGACGGACCAAGTGGTCCAAGCCT
Organism: Streptococcus sp. DD12; assembly: GCF_001578885.1. GTDB lineage: Bacteria > Bacillota > Bacilli > Lactobacillales > Streptococcaceae > Streptococcus. The sequence goes on from NZ_KQ969495.1 coordinate 37,397, forward strand.
GTACGGGCATACCTTAAATATGCTGAAAAAGGCATGGCCAAAAGCTGTGACCTAGTTATCTCCGATAATAAGGGAATTGAGCGGTATATCCAAGAACAATACCCAGCTAGCAAGACCTGTTTTATTGCTTATGGTACAGAAGCTAACTTCCCACAGTTGAGTGAGGACGATGAGCGCGTGCGAGACTTTTATCAAAAGGCACAGACCAAGGAAAAAGACTACTATCTCATGGTCAGTCGTTTCGTACCGGAAAACAATTATGAAACTATTATCCGTGAATTCATGGCCTCTCGTAGCCAACGGGCTTTGGTCATCATCTGTAACCAGGCTGAGCCAGGCCAAGCCTTTTACGAACTCTTGCGTGAACGAACAGGCTTTGATAGAGACCCGCGCGTGCGTTTTGTGGGAACCGTTTATGACCGTGAGCTATTGACCTACATTCGTCAGCAGGCCTTTGCCTACTTGCATGGACATGAGGTCGGAGGGACAAATCCTGGCTTGTTAGAAGCCTTGGCTAGCACAGACCTCAATCTGATCTTAAAAGTGTCCTTTAATCAGGAAGTGGCTCTAGACACCGCACGATACTGGACCAAGACGGCGGGTGACTTGAGCAGACTCATCGATCAGGTTGACAAGGAGACTGATTTTAAAGAGCTTGGCCAATCGGCTAAGGCACACATGCAGGACCAGTATAGCTGGGATAAAATTGTTCAGGACTATGAGGAGTTGATTGCCCATGAAGGTTAACATACTTTTGGCCGCCTACAATGGGGAGCGCTTCATCGAGGAGCAGATTGCATCTATCCAAGCCCAGACGTTTAGTGACTGGACCCTTTTAGTGCGAGATGACGGTTCTAGCGACCAGACACGGGCACTGGTCCAACAGCTGGCCAAAAAAGATTCGCGCATTCGCCTGATCGATGACGATAGCCAGGAGAATCTTGGAGTTATCAAGAGTTTCCACCGTCTCATGACATATGAAGAGGCAGATTATTATTTCTTTAGCGACCAAGACGATATCTGGGTGCCAGAGAAAGTAGCTCTCTGTCTAGAAGCAGCGCAAGGTTATGCGCTAGATCACCCCCTCTTGGTTTACACAGACCTCAAGGTAGTTAATCAGGACTTGGAGGTGCTCTCTGAGAGCATGATTCGTAGCCAATCTGGCCATCCTAACACGCAGCTGATTCAAGAGTTGACAGAGAACACCGTCACTGGTGGTACCATGATGATCAGCAATAGCTTGGCCCGATACTGGAAGCAAACCGAAGGTATTCTCATGCATGACTGGTACCTGGCCCTCCTGGCCAGTAGCCTAGGGCATCTGATTTATTTGGATCAGCCGACTGAACTCTATCGCCAGCACGATGCCAATGTCCTAGGGGCAAGGACCCTGACCAAACGGATACAGCATTGGATTCGGCCTCATCGCCTTGTCCAAAAGTATTGGGCCCTGATCACAAACAGTCAAAAACAGGCAGAGCCTTTGCTGGATTTGCCTTTGCCTGAAGATAAGTACGAATTGGTGCAAGCTTATCTCACGCTCCTAGACGGGAGCTTACTTGCGCGTTACAAGCGCCTCAAACACTTTGGATTTCGGAAAAATCGCGCTTTTCACACCCTCGTTTTTTGGACCTTGGTCGTGACAAAGTTTGGATATAGGAGTTAAATATGAAATTCTTTAGCCGAGAGAATCAAATTCTTCTGCGAGAGTTGGTCAAAACTGACTTTAAATTGCGTTATCAAGGGTCGGCCATTGGCTACCTTTGGTCAATTCTCAAGCCTATCATGCTCTTTGCTATTATGTATGTGGTCTTCATTCGTTTTTTACGTTTTGGAGCCGATATGCCTCACTTTGCGGTTGCCCTACTTTTGGGGATGGTAGCATGGACCTTCTTTAGCGAAGCGACAAACATGGGAATGATGGCCATTGTTAATCGCGGAGACCTCTTGCGAAAACTAAATTTTTCAAAACAGACAGTCGTCTTTTCAGCGGTGATTGGTGCTTTGATTAACTTTAGCATCAATGTGTTGGTTGTTCTAGTCTTTGCCCTTTTTAACGGCGTTCAGCTGACTTGGCAGGCCTTGTGGATGTTCCCTCTGACCCTAGAACTGGCTCTCTTGTCTTACGGAATTGCGCTCTTGTTGTCAGCCTTCTTTGTCCGTTACCGTGACATTGCTCCCATTTGGGAGGTTGTCATGCAGGCAGGTATGTATGCCACGCCTATCATCTACCCGCTGACTTTGATTTCCAACTCCTCTATGTTGGCGGCCAAAGCAGTGATGATGAACCCATTGGCGCAAATCATACAGGATATGCGTTATGTCCTCATCGACCACAACAACATTCCTGTTTGGCAAATCGTTCACAACCCCTTGTTGGTTGCCTTCCCTTACGTGATACCAGTTGTCGTCTTTGCAATCGGTTACTGGTATTTCAACCGTAACGCCAAGTATTTTGCGGAGATTCTCTAATGACAGACAATATTGCAGTAAAGGTTTCACATGTCAGTAAGTCTTTTCGTTTGCCGACGGAAGCCTCTCAAAGTTTGCGGACGACCTTGGTTAACCGTTTTCGAGGCATCAAGGGTTATACAGAACAGCATGTGCTTCGGGACATCGATTTTGACGTCGAAAAAGGTGACTTTTTTGGGATTGTGGGACGTAACGGTTCAGGCAAGTCAACCCTTCTAAAAATTATTTCTCAGATTTATGTTCCTGAAAAGGGACAGGTTACCATTGATGGCAAACTGGTTTCCTTTATCGAGTTGGGCGTTGGTTTCAACCCAGAGTTGACCGGTCGTGAAAACGTTTATCTTAACGGCGCTATGCTTGGCTTTTCGAGTGAAGAAGTCGACGCCATGTATGATGACATTGTCCACTTTGCGGAGCTGGAAGATTTCATGAATCAAAAGCTCAAAAACTATTCCAGCGGGATGCAAGTCCGTCTGGCCTTTTCCGTTGCTATTAAGGCTGAGGGGGACATCCTCATCCTGGATGAAGTCCTGGCCGTTGGTGACGAGGCGTTCCAGCGCAAGTGTAATGATTACTTCCAAGAACGGATGAAGTCTGGTAAGACCACCATCTTGGTCACTCACGACATGGGCGCAGTTAAGAAATATTGTAACAAAGCAGTCCTGATTGAAAATGGCTTGGTCAAGGCTCTGGGAAATCCAGACGATGTGGCTAACCAGTATAGTTTTGATAATGCGAGTCAACCAGCAGCTAAGGTAAATGCCGAGGAAACTGCAGAAGAAGAAGCCGAGGTTGCAGACAAGAGTGACGAAAAACTATTGGTGGATAATCTAACGGTTGAGCTCTTGTCAGATGCGATGATGCATCAAAATGATGAAGTCGTCTTTCGTGTATCTTATGATGTTTTGGAGGACACGCACACGCATGCCGTCTTTTCGATGACAGATATCGACCGAAACATCTGGATTTATAACGATAATTCCTACGACACGCCTACGTTAACGAAAGGGCATAAAGAGCTGACTTACCGTTGTAGTCTAGCAGCGATAAACAACCTCAAATTGAAACTGCAAGTGACGGTACTAGGAGCGTCACGGGAAATGTTGGCCTATGCCAGTGAGGTTAACGCGCCACTCATTATGGTCAATCGTGATGATATTGACTCGTCTGATTTTTCAGCAGTGGACTCAGCCGCTGGGCTAATCCACCGGAATGGAAGCTGGGAAATCAAGGAAAATTAGTCGAGGTGACTTATGGATAAACCACTTGTATCCATTATTTGTACCGTGTATAACAAAGCGAAGTTTTTGGAAGAAGCTTTGGCGAGTTTTGAAGCTCAAGAAACACCTTTTCCAGTTGAAATTCTTCTGATTGATGATGCATCGACAGACAAGAGTCGGGAAATTATGGAGACTTTTGCTAGTCAGAGTCAAAAAGAGGTTCGCCTTTTTTATAATGAGCAAAATCTAGGCATTGCTAAAACCTGGAAAAAAATCTGCTTGGAAGCGCGGGGTGACTATATTGCCCGCTGTGATGGGGATGATTTTTGGTTAGCTTCTGACAAACTTGCTAAACAGGTTCAAGTTATCCAAGACCATCCTGACTGTCAGTGGGTGACTACGGATATTAGTCTAGTGGATGAGGATGGCCAAGTTCAGGTTGAAAGGGTTTTTCAGGATGGGCATATGCCCGTGATTTCATCCTTTGAGGAAATGTTGGCAACGCGTGGTTTTACGGCCCCTTCGACCTGGCTAATAGAGCGTCAACTCATGTTAGCGGTCAATGATGAGATGGATGAAACGACGGCAGATGACACATTTGACTTACAGTTAGATCTTTTTCAAAAAACACAGAAATATTTCCTAGCTGAGACAATGGTGGCTTACCGGGTGAATTCGGGATCAGATTCGCGCCCAAGGGATATGAAAAAAGTGGAAGAACGCTTTTACCGTTTGTTGGAAACTCAAAAAAGCTATCTAGACAAGTATCCTCAAAGTGATAAAACTGCCATGCTAGAGCTCCTCTTAGATCGAAGCAATACTTTCGAATTAACCCTCAGCCGTTTGTCAGTTGGGCCTGTTTCCCAGATTTGGGCACAAGAGGTCACCATCTATTTTGCGAAGGAAGGGCAAGGCTTCGATGAGGATAGCGCCCTTCGTTTTCCCTTGCAAAAGAAAGATAAGATTAGCTTTGAGGTGCCCGATAATGTGACCCATGTTCGAGTAGATTTATCTGAAATACCTAGTTGTTATAAAGGTGTTTCCTTGGTTGATCGACACTTTAATACCGATATTATTGCAGGCTACACTTCAGGCATCCGCCTGGGAAATGGCTATATCTTCCCTGATGCAGATCCGCAACTCGTATATGATATTGGAAAGTACCAAGGCCGTGAGTTGACCCTATCTTATGAGATGTTCAATGTAGACGATATGTCTAAACCAGATTATATTGCTAATCTCTTGGGTCTAGACCTCCAAGAAAAAGAAGAAAAGCTTGCTAGACAAGAAGAGCAGTTGGTTCGCTACCAGACCCAAAACAAGCAACTCCAAGCCCAATTGGAAGAAATGGTGCGTCAGTACAATGCCGTTACTCATTCTCGCCGTTGGCGCTACCCAAGTAAAATTATTGATGTTCTTAGGAGACACTAATGAAGCGTTTATTACTTTACGTTCACTTTAACCGATACAATAGCTTGAGTGACCATGTCCTCTACCAGCTGGAGCAGATGAATCCGCTTTTTTCACGCATTGTTTTCATCTCAAATAGCCAGCTGGATGAAGCTGCCATCAATACGTTACGAGAAAGACGCTTGATTGATGAAGTGGTTCAGCGTAAAAACTCTGGTTTTGATTTTGGTGCTTGGCGTGACGGTATGGATGCGGTGGGCTGGGAACAGCTAAAAAACTTTGATTCCCTCACCATTATGAATGACACTTGTTTTGGACCTCTCTGGGACATGTTGCCTATTTACCAAAAGTTCGAGGAAGATAATACCGTTGATTTTTGGGGCTTGACCAACCATCGGGCTCAAGGAAAAATGAAGGAGCATTTGCAGTCTTACTTCATTTCCTTTAAAAAGGAAGTGGTTTTGTCACCAGCCTTTCCTCATTTTTGGCTGAACGTTCAGGACTTTGACGATGTTCAGGATGTGATTGACCATTACGAAACACAGGTGACGACGACTTTTGAAGAGGAAGGCTTCCGCTACAGGGCAGTATTTGATACGGTTGATGAGCCGACTGACCACATGCCACATCCGGACTTTTCTTTCTACAATACGTCAGCGATTTTGCAACACGGGGTTCCTTTTATCAAGGTCAAACCGCTAAATGCGATACCTGAGTATACGGTTGCGGTTCTTGATTTCATTCAAAAGAATTCCGATTACCCAACAGAGCTGATTTTGCGGCATATGTCTAAGGTCTTTCCCAACACGGAAAACTACCTCCTAGCTTATAAATATGCCCAAATGGCGCCTGCCTCACCAAGCCCTAAAGCTAAGGTGGCCATTCATCTGCATGTCTTTTATACAGACCTCTTGGCTAGTTTTTTGGAAATTTTTGCGACCTACGACTTTGCCTATGACCTTTACATCACTACCGATAGTAAAAAGAAGGTGCCAACGATTGAGGAAGTTCTTAATCTTTACAATGCCCAGGCCGCTATCCATGTGACCGGTAATGTTGGCCGAGATGTCCTGCCGATGTTGAAACTGAAAAAGGAACTGTCCCAGTATGATTATGTCGGGCATTTTCACACGAAGAAGTCAAAAGAAGCGGATTTCTGGGCGGGCGAATCTTGGCGCAATGACCTTGTAGACATGCTCGTTCGACCGGCGGGTAGCCTTTTGGCGCAATTAGAGAAATCACCGGATTTGGGTCTCGTTATTGCGGACATTCCAACTTATTTCCGTTTTGTCAAGTTGGACCCTGCACATGAGGCGATGATTGAACCGATGATGACCAAGATGTGGAAAGAGATGGGAATGACCAAGGTTATTGATTTTAAAGCCTATTCGACCTATGTCATGTCCTATGGAACCTTCATTTGGTTTAAGTACGATGCCTTGAAGCCCCTGTTTGACCTGGATTTGACAGAGGAGCAGGTTCCAGCAGAGCCATTGCCTCAGGGGTCTATTTTGCATGCCATTGAGCGGATGATGGTTTACATCGCTTGGGGTCAAGACTATGACTTTATCATCGCTCCCCATCCAAAACGCTTAGCGCCTTATATTGACGTTAATTTGCTCAATACCAAGCCAAGTAATACTTTTTACCCTTGGGCACCTATTGAATTCACGCAATTTGGTGGCTTGAAAGGATCGGTCAAGTTCTTCTTCCATGCTAACTTTGGCATCCTTAAATATGTTACAAAACGTGTTTTGGCCCCTGCGCTCAGAATCTACCATAAGGTGATGCCTTTTAACTAATCATTAGGAAACTTATTATGAATCGGTTTACGCAATTTTACGAAGCAGTTAAAGGGAGAAGTGCGAAAAAAATGCAGCGGACTCGGCGGTCAATACAGACCTTTTTTCCGCGGATAAAGCGAAAAATCGAGCATTTCTCACTAAAAACATGGCTTAAAGACCAACAACAGGAAATCCTTAATAGCAAGGAGAACCTGTTGTCTTTTTGGCGTCAATTAACGCCTGCAACAGTTCTACAAATGGTGCTTGTCATCATTTTTGTTTTGTTTATTGTTCTTTATATTTTTAATCAGAAGATGCTGGTGAAGTCTGACTATGATTTGACAGTTGGCTTTCGGCAATTGAAGCAGTTCCTTCTTTTTCCTTATCTGATTTCTTTAGCGGGGATTGGGTATTTTATCTCGCGGAACATTCAGAAAAGGTTCTTTATTCGCCTATTTTCTGGTTACGGTATCTTTCTCGTCGCGTCTTATTTTATTTATTATTCACGCAACATAAATAACCAAGACTTTAAAGGCTGGGACCTAATTGGCAATCATTTTTTCCAATGGGATTATCTTTTGTCCCTTTTGCTTGCGATTGGCTTAGGGATTGCCTATTTTGCCCTACGAAAAAGATATGTGCATAGGCTGCGACCATCCTATGCCATGCCTCTTTTTCAACGTTATCTGCTTTCCATCCTCCTTGGCGGGGCCATGGCTGTAGATGATCGCTTGGTTTCCTTGGTTAAAGATAGCTTGGTGACAGGTCTGTCTATTGAAATTGACAGCTATGACTTTGCTGCCTATTTCTTTGAAAGTCTAGGCCTGCTCTTGCTGGTTCTTCTCATATTTTCTGGGTTAGCAAATCTCTTTTTACGAGGAATTCACGCCTTTCGACGTAATCAGACGTCCTATGCGTCGGTGGTCTGTACCAGTCTGGTATTAGGCACCTTCTTTAACTACACCATCCAGATGGGGGTTCGTAAAAGCGGGGCCATTGTTAACCGCTATGTTTTTCCTGCTGCAACGCTCTATCAAATTTTAGCCTTATCACTTATCGCACTTTTATGTTACATGATCTTTAATCGCTATTTGGAAGTGACCCTGTTTCTGATTGTTTTGGGTGCGGCGATTTCAACCATCAATGCCATAAAAGTTAGTATGCGCAATGAGCCCTTACTCTTATCTGATTTTTCTTGGGTTAAGGAAATTAACCAACTCCTCGGTTATATTAATATTTCCATCGTACTCTATAATGTGCTTGGCTTGATTGCGGTGCTGGCATTTTATCGTTTTCTAAAAAAACATCTCTTTAAAGACCGGGTAACCAATAACATGCTGACGCGTGTCCTCACAGCAGTAGGGGTAATAGCCATCTTTGGAACCAGTCTAAATACCCTGGCTCAGCGAAAGGGAAATATTATTCCTTATGGAATTCCTGTGCTTTCTCAGTTAAACAACTGGAATAATCTGGATTGGATGGGTCAGGCAAGCACTGCCAGCTATAAGTCTTTGCTCTATGTCTGGTCAGTGGAACTGTCTTCACCCACCATGCAAAAGCCAGCCAATTATTCGAAAGCGCGGATGGAAGCCTTGGCTAAAAAGTACCAAAAACGGGCTGCTGAGATTAATGCTAGCCGCACACAAAACATCAATGATCAGACGGTCATTTTTGTGCTAAGTGAGAGTCTGGCTAACCCAGACCGTATCGCTGGCGTCACACTAAGTAGCCAGCCCTTGCCATTTATCAATTCTGTCAAAGAAACGAGTACCGGTGGCCTTATGAAATCTGATGGCTATGGTGGTGGGACAGCCAATATGGAATTCCAATCCTTGACGGGCTTACCTCTGTATAACCTCTCTTCTTCAATTAGCTCGGCGATGACGCAGGTGGGGCTACGCATGTCCTATGTGCCAAGTATTAGTAATTTATTTGAGAACAAGAATAAGATTGCGATTCACTTGGGAGATGGATCCACTTATTCACGGTCAGAATTCTATAAAAAACTTGGTTTTGATACATTTATCGCTAGGGAAAATGGGACAAAAACCTATAAGGATACGGATGCCCTGCCGGGCGGTACTTTCCCAAGGGATGCGGCAACTTATGATGCCGTTCTTGACAATATCAATACGAACCAAAATCAATTTTTCTCAGTCATTACTTATCAGAATCACACGCCGTGGACATATACTGGTGACAGTGATATTAGTGCGTCAGATGCCAATTTGGATCCGGGGCTCAACAAGGTACTGGACACCTATACGAAGTTGATTAACCAGACCGACCAAGAAACGCAGACCTGGTTGAGTCAATTGTCCCAAATTGATAAAAAAATCACGGTTGTCTTTTATGGTGACCACTTGCCAGGGTATTACCCAACTTCAGTCTTTTCAAGTAATCCGGGAAGTCAATATCAGACGGACTATTTCATCTGGAGCAACTACGAGACGCCTAAGTTGGACTACCCTTATGTGAATTCTAGCGATTTCCCTGCAGAACTTTTAGCAGTGACGCAATCCAAGGTTTCTCCCTATTATGCACTTCTAACGGATGTGCTTAATAATGCCAGTGTGGACAAGGGAGAGTTGGATGCCAGTCAAAAGGACATTAGCGAAGATCTGAAGTTGGTCGAGTATGACTTGACCACTGGTGACAATTACCTGACTCAAGATAGCAATTTCTTTAAAGTGGAGTAGAAAATGAAAAGAAAACAACATAAACATCAGTGGCTAAGTAAGGGCTATATGCCCTACTTGGTTTTAGCTGCATTCTCACTGGTGTTCACCGGTTTAAACTATGTGGTGGCCAATACCAGTAGTCAGATTTATGACTATCCCTTTCACTTGGCTCGTATCGTTGGTTTGGCCAATTCCATTTCTCATGGGGATTGGTTGCCAAACTTAAATGATATGTACAACCGAGGCATTGGTTATGGTGTGCCCATGTTTTACGGCAATTGGCAGTTTTACCTACCAGCTTTCGTATTTCTATGGACTAAAGTAGCGACCCTTGCTTTTTCCAGTTACGTCTTTTTATTGACGCTGTCATCAAGCTTTTCTGCCTACTGGTCAGTTAAGAAAATCACAAACAGCACAAATCGTGCCCTTTTATTCTCACTTGTTTACCCAACCCTGATTCCTTATTACGGGTTTGGCATGACGGCTGTTGTGCCATTTATTCCGCTCCTTTTTTACGCCATCTATAAGGTGCTCTACCTCGATAAGAAAAATCCTGTATTGTTGGGTGTTGTCATTGCTTTATTGGTGCAGACACACATCATTTCAACCATAGTATTGGCAATTGCCAGCGGTCTGTTTGTTCTCCTCAATCTGAAAAAATGGACCCTGCAAAAGATGATTTCCTTTGCCTTGTCGGGTGTCATTTCTATCCTTTTGACGCTTGGCTTCATCTTCCAGTATTTGGAACAAAGCCGTTCTCAAACTTTCTTTGTTAACTGGAAACTTAGAGATTTTCCCTTCCCGACAGTGACAGTGATGAGTTCGTCGAATCTTTGGGAAATTATCCAGGCCTATACCTTCCCCTTGGCCCTCGTCTTTTTGCTGGCGCTGATTCTTCTTTTCAGACAGCTTAATCAGCTTTCAAAACAACTGGTTTTGGTGTCCACAATTTTACTCTTGGCCTCTTCAAGCCTCCTGCCTTGGGATATCTTGCGCCACACCTCCTTGGCAGTCTTTCAGTACACGCATCGTTTGACCTATTTCCTCCCTATTTTTGTCATGATGGCCCTCTTTATCTCGGGGAAAAAGCTTGTCGTATTAGTATTGGCTAGCATCCAAGTGATTTATTTCGCCTTAGTTTTCCCCTTGAGTTTTTTACCATCAGCTTCAAACTACAAAGATTCCTTCGGACTCGTTGCGAGCAATATTGAGGTCATGCGGGGGATGAATGCCAAGGCTGTCCAAGTTTTCACCAACCCTTACGACAATGAAGTCACCTTTGACACATCTGGAGATGAGTATTTTAATTTGGATACCAACCATGAAAATGCCCGTAACGGTCAATTCAATCAGTTCCAGTATGATGGCCAAACGGTGGCGGTGACTAACATTCATAAAACTTACAATAATTTAGAGTTTGATGTGACGCTCCCTAAGGGAGTGACACAGGCAGAGATTGTTTTACCGAAAATGTGGTATAAGGGATATGCCGTCACTTACTCTAATGGCGCTAGCGGTAGCCAAGTCAGTCAGAAATCGCAACCTTTAACTGCAGAAGAAGAAAAAGCTTATCAAGAGGTGGAGAAACCTAAAGTAACTAGTAAGGTTCTCTATGATGGCCGTGGGGTGATTGATGTGACCTCAAGCGGTCATGTGAAAGTCTTTTATCAGAAGACAGCTACGCAGATAACTGGATTTGTCCTTGAGATTTTAGCTTGGTTAGGCCTGATCACTTATAGTGTTTTGTTTACCTTCAAAAATCGTTCAAAGAAATCGACAGCAAAAACGGTCGCTTCTACAGAAGCTTAATTTTTGAAGAAAGGAGTCGTCTATGCAAACTTTGTCAGTCGTTGTACCTTGTTATAACGAAGAAGAGACCATTTACCCTTTTTAGCGGCTTGTCAGCTAGTTGAAAAAGAGTTGGCAAATGACCTGCAATTTAGCTATTATTTTGTGAATGATGGGTCCAAGGATGGGACCTTGCAGGTACTGCGCGAAGTCTCTCAGGCTTATCCAAATGTGCATTACCTATCGTTTTCACGAAATTTTGGTAAGGAGGCAGGACTCTTGGCTGGTCTTGAGGCGGCAGATGGAGACTTGGTTACTGTTATGGATGCAGACTTGCAGGACCCACCAGAGTTGCTCAAGGAGATGTACGCCAAAATCCAAGAGGGCTATGATGTGGTAGGAACCCGTCGTAGTGACCGCAAGGGGGAGCCAGCTATTCGTTCCTTCTTTGCCAAGACCTTTTATTGGCTCATTAATAAAGTGTCAGATACGGAAATGGTGGACGGAGCGCGTGATTTTCGCCTGATGACGCGTCAGGTCGTCCAGGCCATCTTGCAAATGCATGAGGTCAATCGCTTCTCCAAGGGTCTTTTTTCTTGGGTAGGTTTTAAGGTGACCTATGTTGCCTATGAGAACCAAGAGCGAGTGGCAGGAGAGACTTCTTGGTCTTTCTGGAGTTTACTTCGCTACTCCATTGACGGATTTATCAATTTTTCCGAAGTCCCTTTAAAATTAGCGACATGGTCAGGTGCTCTTGCCTTTGTGATTTCTCTAGTGAGCATTTTATTTATCATTATTCGAAAAATCACGGTTGGTGGTAGTGTAGCCGGTTGGCCAAGTCTAGTGTCCATCATTCTCTTTATCGGTGGCATTCAGCTGTTGGCGCTCGGCATCATCGGGAATTACATTGCTAAGATTTTCCTGGAAACCAAAAAACGTCCCGTCTACATCGTCAAAGAACGTGGCTAGGGATTTGAGAGTGAAAGAGGTCACAAGCTTTTTTCAGGTCGAAGACACAAATCATATGTGAACTCTTGTCAATGTAGAGCGAAGTTCTAGAAAGAATCAAGAGATTCTTTCTTTTTTGATGACGAAGCAGTAACAAGTTTGATTTTGAAGCTCTCAAATAGGCCCTAGGTTGATGAGATGTTAGAAGCGTCTGAGATGACCCATTCGCTGAATCAAACAGGAGAATTTTCTAGTCACCATTTGATAGACCATACTCGATGAAGGAACTGAAAGATTGCTTCTCGGATGAGAGTGAGTTCACCGCCTGATGTCAGTTGCATTCATAGAATGTCCTGTCATTCCTCTTATCACAGAAAGAGATAATTAGTTTAGGCATTGACTTGCACGGCTCACTTGTTTTTGTCTCCCTTGAAAGGAAAAGGTTAGATGGTATGATTAAATTGATAGCAACAGAAATCGGAATAAGGTAATTGATACAATAGAATAGAAATAAAGCCTTGGAATAAGCTGTTTCCAAGGCTTTTTTACTGTCTTTAACTAGAAGCGAAGGGTTGTTAGAATTACTTAGATTCTGCGGGCATACTCTTGATTGGTATATCGTTAAAAGGTAGAGAACGATTTCACTTATTCCCTGTTAACTAATGTATCAAAATGTTCAGTGTAATGTGATTTTAACTTGTCTTCTCCTAAAATATCAAGCACCTGTATGGCCTGTCTCATCTTTTCAATTCCAGTACCTGATTGGCGCTTAAATTCAAAGTAACCCGTTGCATAGAGAAAAACTGTCTGCTCATAAAAGTTTAATTCACTATCTAATAGTGCTTTTATCTCACCAATTAAATAAGAGCAATTTGAAAATTCCCCCTTATCTATACTAAGGATTAAACAATTGATAGCAAGCTGAGAGACAACCCGCTTATTAGTTTTATTGAGAGATGAGTAAATGCTGTTGTTTAACATTTCTTTAGTTAATAAGAAGTAGGAGTTGTAGTTAATTGTGCGTACACAGTTACCTAATAAAGTAATTTCATAGTATCCCCAGTTTTCCACTTTGAAAAGATAGTCTGTCAGTTGAAGAAGCTCTTCATCAGATGGGATGATGCTCGAATCTATTGTGTGTAAAATGGATTTTACCATTGTTTTTTCAAACGAATTGAGAGTGTAATTAGAACTATCGGAAAGTAGGCATGCAATATTATTGAAATTTTGTGAAGAATATTGCTTACGGATGTATTGTACTAGGTCGCCAAATGATTTGGTTTTGGTGCAATTTTCATCATATAAAATAAGAAACTCATCTAAAGTAATGTGTAATTTATCTAAAATATTGATGAGCCGAATACACGATATCTCTGATTCTCCACGCTCAAAACGAGAGATTTGTGATTTTGAAAGGTGTTCGTCAGCTAGAGAACACAGGCTAATTTGTTTTCCTTTACGGACTTTTCTAAGAGTGATTCCAAGTTTTGATTTCATATTTTTCCCATTTTCCCAACAAAAATGCTTTCAGTTTTTGTTTATTGTACAATAAATAAAAACTGAAAGGAAGTCCGAGCATGAAGAAAATTTCAAAATTTTTACCGATTTTTATTTTGGTGATGGATATTATTATCATCGTCGGTAGATAGTATAAATAAGTGTTGTAGATTGGTAGACTAGTTCGCAGAATGCAAATATTGTGTTGTGTAATTAAAAATTTTAGTACTCATCAGTACAGATAAGAGAGTGGGACAGAAATCAGTAATTTCGTCGTATCCCCTCCTTAGTGATTTTATGACCTATGACACCTCTACGAGTATCTTTCTCGGGAGAACTGTATTGGCGAAGTATCGTACAACTCATGAAAGTGTAAATATGTAGCCGTAATTTATATGTGTAAATCACGTACGTCAATCAGTAAATGTGTGATTTATCTCGTGAGGCATTATTAACTTCAGGAGAAATGTAGTAACAAGGAACCTGAGATATCAGTGAAAGTCATAGTAGTTAAGAAACTTTTGTGATGAGTAGTGGAGCGAAGGGCTAAAAAATCTGTCAACACAATTTTGTTTTCCCTAAGCCGGTCAGAGAAGGAGACAGATACGGTGGTGTGAGAGAGGCTAGAAACTAGACTCTACTCTATTAGAAGATGGTAAATACTATTTTCATGGTTTTGAAATTAATGTAAATGGTGTCAATAGATTTGTTCTTCGATACAACAGTGGAAATATCAATCTTACCGAAGTCGAGTTAGAAGATGCTGTAAAATATATAGAAAAGATTGGGAAGGAGGTATCTAATGAACAAAATCGATCTAGTAATGAATTATCTGAATAAAGAAAAAATTTCGGGTACAAAAATATTTTACGGAAGCTGTATCGAAAATCATTCCAATACAAAAGATGTTGATGTTTGCATTATTACTAACAAAGTTGTTGATGAAGAGTTTTATGATAGATATCGACAATTTCTCATTGATAATAAACTTGTTATTGATGAGGAAATAAGATATAAGGATAAATTATTCTTGAGTGAGAGTAAGATCGAGTCTGCTCTTGAAAGTTACAGTAATCAATCTGAAGACTTTGACTTAGAAAACGATTATAGAGATGTCGTTAATAGGCTAATTATTAACATATTTACGACCAAAGTAAAATTATTTGATGATGATGAAAATTATGAGGAATACAGTAATAGAGCTTGGAAAGAAGTTTTAGAGAGGTTTCGAAATTTTGGAGGAAAAACGTTTTCAGATTTTATTAAAATCTTTAAAGTTAATTGGGATTACAAGCAATATTGGGGGTATTCTCCAAAAATTATTAAAGATTTATATCATAGATTCTATCAATATCATTCGGAAAGTGAATTTATTAGGTTGTTAAAGACTAATGTAATCAAACATCCTCAAAAGATAGCTGTTTACTCAGAAGCGAAGAACCTTACTTATGAGGAACTAGATAGATTTTCAGATAATGTGGCTGATTCATTGTTAAATTTTGAATCAAAATATGTAGTTGTGAATTACTCTCATACTTATGAACTTCTGCCAATAATATTTGGAATATTGAAATCTGGGAAAGTATACATTCCAGTAGATAATACTAGCCCTGTAAAAGAAATTGAGTTAATTAGGAAAAAATTTCCTGATAGTATACATATTAGTGAAGTTGAATCTGATCTGGACATACCAAAGATTTTCAGTTCTAATCACAGAATAGTGAATTATCAAAAAAATAAGTTAGCATATATTATACATACCTCTGGCACGACAGGAGTTCCTAAAGGTGTTTGTGTAACAACAAGCAATTTAAATTATATTATGAGAGCTTGCCAATCGTTTGCGCCGGTATCTATTAGTGATTGCTACTTATTTTCTACAAGAACGACTTTCGATGTTTCAATAACAGAAATTTTTGGCTTTTTATACAATGGAGGAAGTGTCTATTTATTTTCTGTAAAAAACAAGAACTTTTATAAAGAATTACCAAATATAATTAATAAATTTGCTATTACTCATGTTGCCTTGTCTCCATCAATACTAGGGGTATTACTTAAATATAGTAATGAAATCGGATTACAGTATATTAATCAGTTGAAATACCTGTTAATCGCAGGAGAGGAATTTAAATATGAATTACTAAAAATAGCTGAAGAAAAGTTAAAAAAAGTAGATGTATTTAATGTATATGGCCCAACTGAAACAACAGTTTATGCGACCTATTTCAATGTTAGGGAGATAAGTGAATCTTTTAGATTAAAAAATATAGTACCTATTGGAAAACCTTTACCAGGAGTCGAGACACTAATTATTGATAATGAATTATTGATAGGTGGCCAAGGTGTAGCGGATGGCTATTATAATGATGTCATTCAGACGGAAAAGAAATTTACAAAAATTAATGGTAGTATTTTTTACCATACAGGAGACATAGTAGAGGAATCGAATTCGTTACTTGTTTATAGAGGGAGGCAAGATAGCCAAATACAACTTTACGGTATACGTCTAGAATTAGGAGAAATTAGGACTTCTATTGCACAAATAATCAATGATTCCCAAAGAGATCTTGAAGTCATTTTTGATAACAATATGCTGATACTGTTTTATACAGGTGATAAAATAAATAATATCAGAGAGATGTTGGAGAAGGAGATGATTTCTTATAAGATACCTTCTAAATATATCAACATTGAGGAGTTTCCTTTAACTTCTAATGGTAAAATCGATAAGAAATTACTGTTAGAAAAAGTTACAAGTAATGAAATCAGAAATCATGAGGAAAACAATATACGTGCTATAGTACTCAATGTAGTAGAATCGGTTATGCAGCAGCAGATAAAACCTGATGAAAATTTATTGGATATGGGATTGAATTCTCTAAACTCTGTGGAAATTATATTAGAACTAGAAGAGCGGTTGAATATTGATTTAGGCAGTCTAAATCTTTATGTAAATTCATCAATAGAAGAAATGACAAAGTTTATAGAAAAATCTCAGAAACTGTCTAGCGTAAAGGTAACTTCAATTGTTGAACCTAAAATAGAATTAAAAAATAATCCAATAATAAGAAATGTTGAGTATAGATTTCCAACTTTTTTCTATGCTAGAATATATAATGCATTAAATTTTGATAGTCAGTTAACGGGAAAAATTTATCTAAGAAAAGAACAGATAAGTTATGAAGAAATATACCATAAACTTTCCAAAATTGAGGTATTTAAGTCGGTTTTGTCGAATGACTTGAACTATTTTGAGGTTCTAGATACACCAATCAACATTTCTAGAATTGAAATCAGTGATGCACGGCTGGATATTTCTGAGGAATTACGTAATCTAGTAAAGAACAGTAAGGAAAACAATGGTCTCTTGTATAAGTTTGTTCTTTTTGAGGATGAAAATGAGTTAGTTCTTCACTATTCAATTGATCATAGTATATGCGATTCATCTTCGATAGATGCATTGGAAAGATATCTTCTTGGCATCAATAATCTAAGTAAAAATTATTCTTCCTATATCAAAGAAGTCCATTCTAGGAATAAAATAGATGGACTTCTGAGGGAGGTTGAGAGATTCGATTTACAAGATGATGAAAAAGTATCAGGAGTTTTAGTTGGTATAAACGATAGAGTAAATTTCACAACTCTTAACTATTTAAGTACTGAAACTAGAAATGTATATGTTGAAATTCTTCTATTTTTAAGAGATAAATTTTTGAAACAGTATCAATTGGATAATGTTAAGGTCAATCTGATTTATAATATACGTAAATTTAACGAAGCTTTAGACTTTACTTCGACTATAGGTGATTTACATTTAGGTTTAACATACAATCTTAATCTTAATGATGATATAGAGGAAACTTTGGAAGAACTAATAAATTTTTATAAAGAAAATATGTTTAACCCCAAAGCGATTGGTTACAAGAATTTTCCGAATATTGGTTTGGATGAAAAGAAAATTGTAAAGTGTTTTGATGATACTGTCTTTATTTCCGTCGACTATTTGGGGGTGGTGTCAAGAAAAGAATTTGAAAAGACTAAACAAATTACTTCTGAAATAAATAAGGAAATAAAAAAACTAAATGGTCATAAAATGAACATAACGGCATATATCGTTGATAATAAACTTGAAATAATCTTTTCGAAACAATTTGAAAAGGAGAAGTATGAATAAAGTAAAGGCTAATGTAAAACTGCTAGTGATGAGTAGAATGATATCACGTATTGGAGACATTATGTTTGACTTTGCGAATAATACTTTTCTTGCGGGTTTACATCCAACGTCACTATCATTAGTTGCAGTATATCAGTCACTAGAAAGTGTGATAGGTGTTCTATTTAATTTGTTTGGTGGGGTTATTGCTGATAGCTTCAAGCGGAAAAAAATTATCATTGGAACTAATATCTTATGTGCTATTGCTTGTATAGTTCTTTCGTTCATATCTCAACAACAATGGTTGGTTTATGCTATTCTCATTACCAATGTAATTTTGGCTTTTATGAGTGCTTTTTCTGGGCCGTCCTACAAAGCCTTTACGAAAGAAATTGTGAAAAAAGATCAAATAACAAAATTAAATTCTTACTTGGAGACTTCTAGTACAATTATTAAAGTAACAGTTCCTCTGGTAGCAATTTTCCTATGTAGTATATTGGGCATACATGGTGTATTATTATTAGATGGTTTCTCGTTTCTCATTGCTGCCTTGCTGATTTTCTTGATTGTACCCATTAATGAAGAAGTGGTCACAAAGGAGAAAATGACAATAGGTGGAGTCTTTGGCGACTTAAAAATAGGGTTCAAGTATGTATACAGCCATAAGCCAATATTTATGATTATCGCACTCTCTGCCTTAGTTAATTTTTTTCTAGCAGCTTATAATTTATTGTTACCTTATAGCAATCAAATGTTTGGAGAAATATCAGCTGGGCTTTATGGAACATTTTTAACAGCAGAAGCAATAGGTGGATTTATTGGAGCGATATTAAGTGCTTTTGTCAATAGATCTTTATCAAGTAAACGTTTAATGCTCCTTTTGGCGTGTTCGGGTATTATGTTAATGCTATCTACTCCGCTTTATTCTATCTTCCACAATGCCATTGTTCTAGCCTTGTCTCCAGCTTTGTTTAGTCTATTTCTATCTATATTTAATATCCAATTTTTCTCCATTGTTCAAAGAGATGTAGATAATGAGTTTCTTGGTAGAGTCTTTGGAATCATTTTTACGGTAGCAATACTTTTTATGCCTATTGGTACTGGCTTTTTCTCGGTAATATTAAGTTCTAGTAATACATTTAATCTTTTTATTATTGGTGCGTCTATTACGGTATTATCACTGGTCTTTGGAAGGTTGTTCAAGAGATATGATATGACTTGATAGTTCTAACTAAGTCATACTAAGTAAACGGCCTGGAAGTGCTGATTCCTGTTTTTTGCTTAAGCTTGGTTTTGGTCCAACCTTTATCAATAAGAAGTTTCCATAATTTATTGTAGCTAAACTTCATCTGAGTCTTCTTCGGATGGAGCAGACTCTTTTAAGTAAGCCTCGTTTTGTTCTGATAGTGCAGTGATTGTAGCTCTTAGTTTAGAGTTGTTAAGTGACTTTCCAACCTCTATATCCCAAGAACTAGGATTTCATATTTGATTGGGACTCAAGAAAAACAAAAAGAAAGGAAAGACGACTTCGTCATCGCTTGCAGTCAATAACTCTGCAGTACAATGTCGGGAGGCTGGATATTAAAGAAGGGAAGGACATCACCCCAACTTTTAAAAATTCTTTGGGGCTTGATGTGTAAAAGATAAGAGACGTGCCGGATTGACACGTCTTTTTTTAGAGCAACTGTGTTACAATAGAAGAAGTTATTTTAGGCATTGACTTGCAGAGCTCACTTGTTTTTGTCTCCCTTGAAAGGAAAAGGTTAGATGGTATGATTAAATTGATAGCAACAGACATGGATGGTACCTTTTTAGATGACAGGGGTTCCTATGATAGGGAGCGACTTGGCCGGCTTTTACCGGAGCTTGCCAAGCGAGATATCATTTTTACTGTGGCTAGTGGGCGAGCGCTTTTGGCTGTGGATAAGCTCTTTGAGCCTTTTCGCGATCAGATTGCTGTCATTGCGGAAAATGGTTGTGTAGCCAGCTACCGCGACCAGCTTCTCTATGAGCAGGCCATGGCGCCAGAACTCTATCTTAGCTTGGTTGACCTTTTACAGGACAACCCTTATAGCACGGGAAAAGAGGTGCTTTTGTCTGGGCGTCAGGGCAGTTATCTGCTAGAGTCTGCTCCACAGTCCTATCGGGACTTTATGCAACTCTACTATGAAAATATCCAAGTGGTGTCTGATTTTTCTCAAGTAGACGATGCGATTTTGAAGTTAACGACGAACTTTGCAGCCAGTCAAGTGGCGCAAGGCGAAGCCTGGCTCAATGAGCAGTGTTCGGCGATTACAGCTGTGACGACAGGCTTTGAATCACTCGATATCATTCCCCGTGGTGTAGACAAGGGCTTTGGGCTCCGTCATCTCTGTCAAGAACTAGGTATCAGTACAAAAGAGGTGATGGCATTTGGGGATAATCTCAATGACCTGCAAATGCTAGAAGAAGCAGGCTTAGCCGTGGCTCCGACAAATGCACGGGATGAAATCAAGGCTGTCAGTGATTACATTATTGGGCATCACAAGGAGGGCTCGGTGCTAGATTTTATTGAAAAAGAGGTATTGGCATGAGCATTCGTTTGGTCGCTTTGGACTTGGATAATACCCTATTTGATAAGGCTAAAGAAGTCAGCGTAAAAAACCGACAGGCTATTTTAGCAGCCAAGGCCCAAGGGGTGAAAGTGGTTATCACAACAGGTCGGCCCTTACCAGCTATTGGCAATCTCTTGAATGACTTGGGTTTGGCCGATGAAGAAGACTATAGCGTTACTCTAAATGGCGGGCTTATCCAGTCCAACACCGGACAGGTGATTGCAGAGACTGGGCTGACCTTGTCAGAAATAAAAGCTATTGCTGATATCTTGGTCCCCTTGGGTCTTCCGGTGGATGTGATTAGTGGGGATCAGGTCTATAGTTTACCGGCTCTTGGGCACCAGTCTCTCTACCATCGGGCCAACCCGCTTTTGACGTTTAACACCATCACAGACCTGTCAGAGTTGCCTCGAGACCGTCAATTTAATAAGGTTGTTACGGTACAGGAGGCTGCTTATCTTGACCAGCAGATGGCACGTTTGCCAGAAGCCCTTGGCCAAGCATTTGAGGTTTTTAAATCTCGAGACATTATCTTAGAAATCATGCCCAAGGGGGTTCACAAGGCTACAGGGCTCAAGGTCTTGTCCGACTTTCTGGGTATTGACCAGAGCGATGTTATGGCTGTGGGGGATGAGGCCAATGACCTGAGCATGGTTGCTTGGGCGGGCTGTGGCGTTGCTATGGCGAATGCGGTGCCTGCCCTTAAAGAAATCGCCCAATGGGTGACAACAGCTGACAATAACCACTCAGGGGTAGCAGAGGCTATCCAAAAATTTGTATTAAAAGGAGACCGTTAGATGGGATTATTTGACCGCCTTTTTGGGCGTAAGAAAAAAGAGGAAAATACTGAAACACCAGCAGTCGATGGGTTAAACCAGGACGTCGTCGACACCCTTCCCTCTCTGGAAGCAAGTCAAGACCGAGACGAAGAACAAGTTGCTCTTGAACAAGAAACCGTTTCTGCAGACCTTGAGGTTGACGACAATCAGGTGGAAGTTCTTGAAACCCCTGAGCAGGCAGAAATGGCTAGTGACACGCAAGCGCCCTTCGAACAAGAAGAAAGTTCTGAATCTGAAGCAGATGAGTCCTCGCCTCTTACCGACCAAGTCCTTGAGACTTCTTTTGACCAAGTCGTGGTAGAGGAGCTGAACGAAGAAGACGTTTCTCTTAAAGAAAAGGCTACTGAAGAGACGCTGGTTGACTCACCAGCAGATGAAGCCTTAGTAGCAGACAGTGACCAAGATGCAGGTTCAGTCGAGGCTGTGGAGGTTAACCTCGCCTCAACGCTTGCTGGCCAAGAAGACCAAAAAGAGCATGTTAGCGAGGAAACGGTACAGGAGGACGAAGAGGGTGCTAGTGACTCAGCGCCAGAAGTTCAAGCGTCAGAGGACCAATCTCTGGCTGAGAACAGCAGCCAAGAGACGGAACAGGACAAGTATGACCGGAGTTTGAAAAAGACCCGTAAGGGATTTGGGGCCCGCCTCAATGCTTTCTTTGCTAATTTTCGGACGGTGGACGAGGACTTCTTTGAAGAACTTGAAGAACTTCTCATCCTCTCAGACGTGGGGGTTAGTGTTGCGACCAATCTTGTCGAAGACCTCCGCTATGAAGCAAAGCTGGAAAATGCCAAGAAGCCAGATGCCCTACGGCGCCTGATTATCGAAAAACTGGTAGATATTTATGAAAAGGATGGTCAGTTCAATGAAGCGCTGAACCTGCAGACAGATAGCGTGACGGTCATGCTCTTTGTCGGTGTCAATGGTGTCGGAAAGACCACCTCAATCGGTAAACTCGCTTACCAATACAAGCAAGCAGGCAAGAAGGTCATGCTGGTGGCTGCAGATACCTTCCGAGCAGGAGCGGTCGCTCAGCTAGAAGAATGGGCGCGTCGGGTGGCTGTGCCTATCGTGACAGGGCCAGAAAAATCGGACCCAGCCAGCGTTGTTTTTGATGGGATGGAACGTGCCCTGGCTGAAGACGTGGATATTCTGCTCATTGATACAGCAGGTCGTCTGCAAAACAAGGATAACCTCATGGCTGAACTGGAAAAAATCGGCCGTATCATCAAACGGGTTATTCCTGAGGCCCCTCATGAAACCTTGTTAGCGCTGGATGCCTCAACTGGTCAAAACGCTCTGGTGCAAGCCAAAGAATTTTCAAAGATTACGCCAGTCACAGGCATTGTTTTGACCAAAATTGACGGGACGGCTCGCGGGGGGATTGTACTTGCGATTCGTGAGGAGTTGGACATTCCGGTCAAGTTGATTGGCTTTGGTGAAAAGATTGACGATATTGGAGCCTTCCACTCAGAAGAATTCATGCGTGGCCTCCTAGATGGGCTGATCTGATAGTAAAGGAGCAGGTATGGGAAACTATTTGGCCATTGACATTGGTGGCACACGTATCAAATACGCAGTCTTAGATGAGGAGGGGCAGTTTCTGCAAGAAACAGCTTCTTGTCCAACACCAGATAATCGACAAGCGTTTTTAGCCCAACTTCAAACCATCATCGAAGGGTTTTCAGATTTGGCTGGTTTGGCTTTTAGTCTACCAGGGAAGGTGGATACTCAGACAGGAACGGTGTCTTTTGGAGGCTCTCTGCCTTACCTGGATGGTCTGTGTCTCAAGGAAATTTTTGCGGACAAGGTAGCCGTCATCGCTGTGCAAAATGATGCCAAGGCGGCTGCTCAGGCAGAACTTTGGTTGGGGAATCTCCGAGGCGTGTCTGATGGGGTGGCTTTGATTTTGGGAACGGGCGTCGGTGGTGGCGTGGTTCTGGATGGCAAGCTTCGTTTGGGCAGTCACTTTCAAGCGGGTGAAGTGAGCATGATGGTCACAGATTATGCGGCAGCTGAGGCTGTTGCCGCGGGACGGTCCAATTCTGCAGTGGCTTTTGTCCGCCGTGTCAATAGCGCTGTGGGAAATAGTGATTTAGACGATGGCAAAGCAGCCTTTGCGGCGATTCATGCTGGTCAAAGCGAGGCGCGTGAGATTTTCCAAGCTTATTGCCGCAGTATCGCCTACCAAATCCTGACCCTACAAGCCGCTTTAGATGTGACAACCTATGTCATTGGTGGGGGAATTAGTGCTCAGCCTATTCTCCTAGAAGAGATAAAGGCCCAATTTGCGTCCATTGGCCAAAGTCACCCGATTTTAGAGGCCAATATCCCTAAAGACCTGGCTATTCGTCCTGCCAAATTTGGCAACGATGCCAACCTCTACGGGGCTCTCTATAACTTACTGGTCCAAGAAGGCATGTTGACCTAACCTAAAAAGAAAACCTCTTACAGGCGGTCTGTAGGAGGTTTTTTGACGGTTAGACTTGTCCGGCCTTTTCCCTGCGCCAAAGCAGGTAAGTGGGGAGGGGGTCCCACCTACCTGCCAGACTGCAGATTTTGGCTAAGTCCTCTGAAAGCTAAAGGCCAGAGCTAGGTCGTCCTCAGGGACGCTATCGGTTGGGCTGGTTAGGCTTGTCCGATCGATAAGCTAGGATAAAGCTGAAAGCCTCAAGGAGGCTGGTGATGCTGGTCACGCTACCAACCGCTGGCTAGCATTGAAAAAGTGGCGGTATAGAGGATGAAAACATGGCCAAAGAGAGTCTTGCCAAAGGTCGAGAAAGGATTCGCCAATCTCAACTGACCAAACCGAAAGTGATGCAAGAAAATAGCCATAGAGGGCAAGCCTTCTATGGCTATTTTCATTTAACTTTGACATAAGTTTACAGAGGATATGCCATCAATCTGTCTGCCGGTGAAATTCACGCAGGCTTTTTTTCGACTTCTTGGATGAAGCTGCTAGCGATTTCGGTTTTCTTTCCTTTTTTAGGAAAAACATAAACCAAGGTATGGAGGGGACTGTCTTTGAGGGGGACGAGGACGATTTGCTCCCGCATGAAACTATTGACGATGCCCAGACCCGAAGCATAGGCATCAGAAGCCCGCAAAAGGTTCATGACAGTTCCACGGTCATTACTGTAAATAATTTTTTGGTAATGGTTGATTTCCAGGGGGTCCTCATCAAAGTGCATGCCGGTTTTTTCTTGCTGAAAACGAATCTGAGGGTAGTCGACCAAATCTTCCTCGCTGATGCTATCTTGGCTGGCCAAGGGGTGGTTTTTACCTAAAAAAATACGGGTGGGAAATTCACCTAAGGAGACACAATCAAGCTCAAGTTCCTCCATCTGGCGTAGGAGAATTTGCCGATTTTCTTCGTTGAGGTAGAGGATTCCCAGGTCACTCTCATAGGTGGCGACACTTTCGAGAATTTGGCGTGTCGTGGTCTCAATGAGTTGAAAATCTTGGTAGTCATTTTCATATTTTTCGGAGACATAGGCCAGGGGAGCTGACAAAAAGTCGTAGTGGTGACTAGAGACGGTAAAGCTCTTAAGATAGTCATTTTGGTAACGTTCTTCCAGCAGTTTGACTTCTCCTAAAATCCGGCGGGCGTATTTGAGAAAATCTTGCCCGTCATCGGTCAGGCTCATCCCTGTATTGCTGCGTTCAAAGAGTTCAACGCCCAATTCTTTTTCCAAATTTTTGATGGCGCCAGAAAGATTGGGTTGACTCATATAGAGGGCTGTTGCGGCCTTGTTGAGGGAACCGTACTCAGCGACTGCCTCCACATAACGCAATTGCATAAAATTCATGATTATTACCCCTTCTACTTGGTATTGTTCTTATTCTACCATAAAAATGGGTATAAAAAATACTGATAGCCAGCATTCACAAATTTAGATTAGGTAAAAAGATGAGCTTTGTGTATGATAGATAGTAAGTTTCAGCGATTGTTAAGGAGGGGCCATGACAGACTTATTTTACGAACGGCTGGTAAAAACGCGTCACTATATCCACGCGCACCCAGAGATTTCAGAGGAAGAATTCTCAACGACAGCTTACTTGCGGCAAAAGTTGGAAGACCTAGATATCAAGATTCTGGAAACAGAGTTGAAAACAGGCCTGATTGCTGAGATTGGTCAGGGCAAGCCTATCATCGCTTTGAGGGCTGATATTGATGCCCTCCCCATTCAGGAAAAGACAGGCTTGGACTATGCTAGTCACAATGGTGCCATGCATGCCTGCGGCCATGATTTTCATCAGACTAGCCTACTGGGGGCGGCTGAAAAACTAAAAGCGCAAGAAAAAACGTTGAAAGGCACCGTGCGCCTTATCTTTCAACCTGCCGAGGAAAATTTCCAAGGCGCCTATCAGGTGATTGCGGCAGGTGGTTTGGAGGGGGTTTCGGCAATTATTGGTTACCATAATAACCCCCACCTCAAACCAGGTCAGATTGGTTTGCGCGCCAAGGCCATCATGGCAGGTGTTGAGCAGTTTACGGTTAGGGTTACGGGCGTTAGTGGCCATGCGGCCCGACCAGACCTAGGGGTTGACACGGTTTTGGCTATCACCACGATAGTCACTAATTTGCAAGAAGTGGTGGCCCGTACCGTATCTCCTTTTGATGCAGCCGTTTTGTCTGTAACTCATATTGACGTGGGAACGACATGGAATGTTCTACCCGATAGTGGTTTTTTCGAAGGGACTATTCGAACCTTTGAACCGGCTGTGAGGGAGAAGGTCATTGCAGGCTTTACCGCTATAGTGGAACACACGGCAGCCCAGTTTGGTGCCCAAGTGGCCATTAGCTGGGGCAATTCACCGAGTGTGACCTATAACGACAGCACCTTAACCCCTTTAATTGCCGAGAATTCCAAAAGTTTTGCAGAGGTTTTAGAGGTTCTGCCTTCAACAGGGGGCGAAGACTTTGCCGCCTATCAGGCTCAGATTCCTGGTGTTTTTGCCTTCGTAGGGTCTAATGGTGCGGACGATGCTCCTGACTGGCACCACGATGATTTTATCGTTCGCGATGAGGCCCTACCAGTGGCGGTCAACTATTATGTTGAAAATGCCCACTTTCTGTTAGATTATTTTGCGGAGGACCAAGCATGACGCGCCCAGTAATTGGTATCACCAGTAACGAGAAGCCTGTCGCCAAGGACCTGCCCATTATTCATTTGTCGGTCAATCGTCAGTTTGCTGACGGTGTTAAAGCAGCCGGAGGCTTGCCCTTTTATATCCCTTTGAGTGACCCTAAAGAAGCCAAAGATTACATTGCTCAGATTGATAAGCTAATCTTGTCAGGTGGGCAAAATGTGGACCCTAAACGCTACGGGGAAGAAAAAACCATAGATAGTGAGGATTATTTCCCTGAGCGGGACCGTTGGGAGGCAGCTTTGATTGAAGAAGCGATTCGCCAAGACAAGCCTGTTCTGGGTATCTGTCGTGGTTTACAGCTCTATAATGTTGTGACAGGTGGCAGTCTCTATCAGGACATCGCAGGTCACAAGGGTCAGCCCCCCTTTGCCTTGGCGCATGATGTGGTGACAGAGCCCAATAGTCAACTGCGTCAGATTTATGGCGACCGTCAGGCTGTTAACTCAGTGCATCAACAAAGCCTCAAAAAATTAGCGCCTCATCTGGCAGTGACTGCAAAATCTGCTGATGATGCCATTATCGAAGGGGTCGAAAGTCAAGAGGGGCATGCCTTTATCGGTGTGCAGTGGCATCCGGAATTTCTCATTGACAAGTCTGGTTTAGCCGACCAAGCCCTCTTTACTTATTTTGTTCAAAACTTTCACTAAAAGGAGAATCTTATGAAAAAACCATTGAAAAAAATCGTTCTAGCGGCAGGAGCCCTATTGGCGACAAGCTTGTTTATCGTTGGCTGTTCTAATAGTAAGGGCAGTAAAACTCAAGTTACCATGGCCACTGTCGGGACAACCAAACCTTTCTCTTATGCGGATAAGAAAGGGGAGCTGACTGGGTTTGACATCGAGTTGGCCCGTGCGATTTTCAAGGGCTCTGACAAGTACGATTTAAAATTCCAAAAAGTAGATGGGAACTCTCAGTATGTCGGCCTGGATTCTGGCAAGTACCAAATGTTGGGAAATAATACCAGCTACACGGCTGAACGGGCTAAAAAATACCTCTACTCATTGCCAACCGCTTCAACGCCATCTGTCCTTGTTGTCCCTAAAAACAGTAACATCACAAAATACGACGACATTGTTGGTCATTCGACTCAAGTTATCGCTGGGACAACAACAGCTCAGCAGTTAGAAGACTTCAACAAATCTCATAGTGACAACCCTGTCTCTATCAACTACACAAACGAGAACATCACTAAGATTTTACACAATGTCAACGATGGCCAATACGATTTCAAGATTTTTGATGCGCCAAGTGTGAAATCCATTATCGAAGATCAAGGCTTGACCAATCTTAAGACGGTTGAATTGTCCTCAGCTGAAAAACCTTATATTTATTATGTTTTTGCTAAGGGCAACGACGATTTGCAAAAATTTGTCAATCAACGGATTAAGGAACTCTACAATGACGGCACCATTTCAAAATTAGCCAAGAAATACCTTGGAGGCGACTACGCGCCAGACAAGGCAGATATTGATAAATAAAAGGAGAATGCTTGGTTGCCATAGACCAAGTATTTTTGCTTGCCTGCTTGTTTCCGGCCACCTGCCCTTTGGGCTTTGCTGCTAGCCAGACAGAGTTTTTTCTAGGCAAGGCGTCTAAAAATGCTTATACTAGAAGTGTTTTAAGGTAGAATAATAAGGATTTTCGCAAATGAGGAAAGAAGGGCAGTAAGAGATGTTAGAATCATTTAAAGATGCTTCAGCGATGGCAGAGGCCGTCAGACAAAGAAAAGTCAGCCCAAAAGAACTGGTGCAAGCGACGATGAGAAAGGCTGAACAAGTCAATCCAGTTTTGAGGGCTATTGTCAGTCAGCGCTATGAGAAGGCTTTAGTTGAAGCGGGTCAGCGGGATTTTTCAGGCAAGCCCTTTGCAGGTGTTCCCATTTTTCTCAAAGATTTGGGGCAAGAGCAGGCGGGAGAACCTTCGACAGCGGGTTCTCGTCTCTTTTTGCATTATCGTGCGCAAACAACGGATAACTATGTCAAGGCCTTAGAAAATCTAGGCTTTATCATCATGGGCCGCACCAGTACGCCAGAATTTGGGTTTAAAAATATCAGTGATGCCCAGGTGCATGGGTCGGTTTGCTTACCAGATGATTTGACCCGCAATGCAGGCGGTTCTAGTGGGGGTGCGGCTGCCTTGGTCAGCTCAGGGGTTTCTCCTCTAGCGCCTGCCAGTGATGGGGGAGGGTCCATTCGTATTCCAGCTTCTTTTAACGGCTTGCTAGGGCTTAAACCCACACGGGGGCGTATCCCTGTAGGCCCGCAGTCCTTTAGGGGTTGGCAAGGAGCCTCCGTCTCCTTTGCCTTGACTAAAACAGTAAGAGACACCAAACGCTTACTTTTTCATCTGCAGACCTGTCAAATGGAGAGCCCTTTTGTCTTGCCCAAGTTGCCGAAGACTTGTTTTGATGCGAAGCTTCCGCCTTTGAGAATAGCTGTCTTACTGGAGCCACCGGTGGGGCAAGCCCCTTCAGTTGAGGCGCAAAAAGCGCTTCAAAAAGCAACTGAATGCCTGTCAGCTTTAGGACATCAGCTGATTGACCTCAAGCAACAACCCATTGACGGACTTGCTGCCATGCAGTCCTATTACCTCATGAATAGTGTGGAGACAGCGGCCATGTTTGATAGCATTGAAAATCACTTGCAGCGCCCCCTAACACCATCAGACATGGAAGTGATGACCTGGGCTATTTACCAATCAGGCCAAGCGATTCCCGCAAAGGTCTATAGTCACGCCTTGGCGCAATGGGACCAATATAGTCACCAGATGGCTAGATTTCATGAAAACTATGACTTGCTCTTGACACCGACGGTTGCGCAACCAGCTCCCAAACAGGACCAATTTCAACTCTCAGACAGCATGACAAATGCGCTCGAACAGATAGGGGAGCTGTCTTGGCCCCAGCAACAAAAGCTTATTTGGGCAATGTTTGAAAAGAGCCTGTCTTGGACGCCATATACGCAACAAGCCAATCTGACTGGCCAGCCAGCCATCTCTTTGCCCCTTTATCGCAATGAGGCGGGTCTGGCCATGGGCGTGCAAGTAACCGCAGCCAAGGGGCGAGAAGACCTCCTTTTGGGGCTTGCCCAAGAGCTCGAAAACAGTGGCGCCTTTTGTTAGGGACGATTTGCGGTTCAATTGATTGTCAGAGGTCAAAAAATAGTGTATTTTGGTAGTATCAGTTTTCGTTAAGCTTTTATAAGCAAGGCAGATACAAAGGAGATTTTCGAGATGAAAAAGCTAGTGGTTTACTTTTTGAGCTTAGTGGGGCTCAGTGCGTTATTGGTCGCCTGTTCTAGTCAGTCAACGGCTGAGAAGAACTGGGAGACGATTCAAAAGCGGGGGAGCATTAAAGTGGCGACAGCAGGAACCCTCTATCCGCAAACCTACCATGATGACAAGGGGAATCTGACGGGTTATGATGTCGAAATCTTAAAGGAGGTTGGAAAACGGCTTAACTTAAAGATTGATTTCACCGAGATGGGTGTCGATGGGATGCTGACAGCTGTCACTAGCGGGCAGGTTGACATTGCCAACTATTCCCTAGAGGATGACAATAAAAACGTCAAAAAGTTTCTGCGCTCAGAGCCTTACAAGTATTCCTTTACCTCCATGGTCGTGCGGGCATCTGATGATTCGGGCATCCACTCTTGGAAAGATTTAAAAGGGAAAAAGGCAGCAGGAGCCGCTAGCACCAAATATATGAAAATCGCCAAGAAAATGGGAGCAGACCTAGTCGTTTATGACAATGTGACCAATGATGTCTACATGCAAGATTTGGTTAATGGTCGCACAGATGTTATCGTCAATGATTACTATCTCCAAAAGATGGCAGTTGCTGCGGTGAAAGACAAGTATGCAGTCAAAATCAATGACGGCCTTTACAGTAACCCCTACACGACCAGTTTTACCTTTTCTCTCAAAAACAAGGTGCTTCAAGAAAAGGTCAATCAGGCCATCAAGAGCATGAAAAAGGATGGCACCTTAAGCAAAATCTCCAAACAGTTTTTTGCTGGACAAGATGTCACCCAAAAAACCAAGGTCGACTACACAGACATTGATATTTCAGATATCGACTAAGAAAAGCGGTCCTTGGGGCCGTTTTTTTGTCCGTCTAGAGGCGTTTAGAAAGGTAACAGCAGATGATTGATTTGTCCTTAATGGTAAAGAGCATTCCCTTTGTGCTAGCAGGACTTCCTTATACTCTGGGGATATCGCTCGTGAGTTTTGTCTTAGGAAATCTTTTTGGTATCCTCTTGGCCAGGCTACGCCTGTCCCGCAAAGCCTACTGGCGTTACCCAGCTAGGGTTTATATTTCCATTATGCGGGGGGTGCCACTCTTAGTGGTCTTATTTACCCTTTATTTTGGCTTGCCATATTTGTCGGTCCAACTCCCCGCCTTGCTTTGTGCTTTTATTGGCTTTTCGACAGTTAGTTCCGCCTATATCGCTGAGATTTACCGATCAGCCATCGAAGCGGTTGATCAGGGCCAATGGGAAGCAGCGCGTGCCCTGGGCCTACCACAGAAGTCAATTTTTAAACGTATTATTCTTCCCCAAGCCCTGCGAATTGCTGTGGCTCCCTTGGGCAATGTGATGATTGATATGGTCAAGAGCTCTTCTTTGGCAGCCATGATTACCGTTCCTGATATTTTCCAACAAGCAAAAATTATCGGTGGACGTGCCTATGATTACATGTCTATGTACATTCTCATAGCCTTTATTTACTGGTTGTTGAGCTTTATTTTAGAACTTTTGCAGGATAGGTTAGAGGCCTACCTTAGGTTGGAATAGTGGTTTTTTTAAGTTGGAATCTTAACCTTTTATGTTTGACATCAAAAAGACACTAAAAATAGGCTTAAAATATGCTACAATAGAAAAAATCAATATTTGGTAGGTTTTATGAAAATGAAAAAACAAGTACTCTTGGCAACAACCTTGTCAGCTGTTCTTTTGTCCTCGGCAGCCTTAGCACAAACGGTTCAGGCAGATGACTTGGACGGGACCACTTCCCAGACGACAACAGGGAGCGAAGCTCAAGACCTAGCTGTAACAGACACCAACAGCAGTGCTTCTACGGATGAGAGCGCAGCAACAACCGCTAGCACCAGTAGCGACACGACAGCTGTCTCTAGCGATACCGCTAGTGCAACAAGTAGCAGTGCGGCAAATGACACCGCCAGTCAGACGGATGCTGCAAGTGGTGGAGATAGCACTGACAGGGCTGCAACAGCAGAAGCTTCCAGCACTACAAGCACTGCTAGTGACACTGTCACCGTCTTACATACCAATGATGTCCACGGGCGCATGCTAGAAGATAGTAACAACGGCGTTATCGGTGACGCGCGTTTGTCTGGTATTGTGAACGCCAGTCGGGCACAGGGGACAACCTTGGTCTTTGATTCGGGAGATTCTTTTCAGGGGCTACCAATTTCAAACAGCACCGAAGGTGAGGACATGGCCAAGGTCATGAATGCCATCGGTTATGACGCGATGACCGTCGGGAATCACGAGTTTGACTTTGGCTTAGATCAATTACGCCAGTTGAGCACACAAATCAATTTTCCAATCATCACGTCAAATGTTTACGTCAATGGTGTCCGTCTCTTTCAGCCTTCAACGATTGTAGATAAGACGCCTGGCAATGATGGGGACGAAGTGGTGGTTATTGGGGTAACAACACCTGAGACCGCAACGAAAACCCACCCTCGTAATCTCCCTGGGGTCACCTTTACAGATCCCATTACGGAAGTTAAGGCTGTTGTGGATCAGATGGAGTCCAATGCGCGTGCAGAAGGCAAGGACTACAAGACCTACATCATCTTAAGTCACCTGGGTGTTGACACCACAACACCTGTTGAATGGCGAGGGTCAACCTTGGCAGAAGCCTTGTCCAATTATGCCCCTTTAAAAGACAAACGGGTCTTGGTCTTAGATGGGCATTCTCACACCCTGTTGACCGCCTCCTATGGGGATAATGTGACCTATAATCAGACAGGAAGCTATCTCAATAATGTGGGGCGTGTGGTCTTTAATGCCGATCGCGTCTTATCCCAAGGGGCTATCTCAGCCAAGGAAGCGCAAAATTACCCGATAAACCCTGCTGTCCAAGAGATGTTGGATGCCTTTAAGGCGCAATACGAGGCGGACTCGTCTAAGGTCGTTATTGCCAATAGTCCTGTCAAACTCAGCGGTGACCGCATGGATGTGCGCGTTCGTGAAACCAATTTGGGAAATGTTGTAGCAGATGCTCTTTTAGATTACGGCCAGTCTGGGTTCACCCACAAATCCAACCTAGCGGTGACCAATGGTGGTGGGCTACGTGAGACCATTGCCAAAGATAAGCCGGTCACTAAAGGCGATATCATTGCTGTTTTGCCGTTTGGAAACTCTGTCGCTCAGATTCAGGTCACAGGGCAAAATATTTATGATATGTTCGCCAAATCCTTAGGGTCTATCTTACAGGTAGATAGCCAAGGACAAACGATTTTAGATGAAAATGGCCAACCTCTGATGGAGCCTAATGGTGGTTTCTTACAGACTGCTGGGGCAAGGGTTTATTATGACACTAGTCTACCAGCTGCGAATCGGATCTTGTCCATCGCCATCTGGGACCCTGAGACGGATCAGTACAAGCCCTTGGTTCTCGGTCAGACCTATTATCTGGTCACCAATGATTTCTTGGCGGCAGGTGGTGATGGCTACACCATGTTAGGGGGACCACGTGAAGAAGGCCCTTCTATGGATAGCGTTTTTGCGGATTATTTGACACGTGTCAATCTATTAGACTATGCAGCAATTCATCCAAATTCACGGACAATCGCTATTTCTAGAGCGGCTTACATGGCTTTGGTCAGTCAAGCTAATGCGGCAACTGAATCCTCTCAAGAGACAGCGACTTATCCACTGCTAGCCTCTCAAGCAAGAACTCTCTCAGCAGAGGAAAAAACAGTCCAAAATTCTCGCCCGCTTTACCGGAGCTTGCCAGCAACTGGTGACCAAGGGACCTCTACCGTTCTTTTGGGATTAGGCCTCTTGTTATCCTTATTTGGCTTAGTCGGTAAAAAGAAAACTTTGGATATGGAAGGCTAGTTTTTTAGGGGAAGACCTAAGTTTTTGAACAAAGAAGTGGCGCTTAGCAAAGAACTAAGCGCCATTTTGTTTATAAGAAAAAGGACCCTGTTGGGTCCTTTTGCCTTATTTTATTTCATGGTTGGGAAAAGAAGGACATCGCGGATGGTCGTGGTATCTGTTAGAAGCATCACCAAGCGGTCGATACCAATACCGAGTCCACCGGTCGGTGGCATACCGTATTCTAGAGCTTCGATGTAGTCATAGTCAATACCTGTCGCTTCATCGTCGCCGAGTTCTTTAGCCTTGGCTTGCGCTTCAAAGCGTTCCAGCTGGTCGATAGGATCGTTTAGCTCGGTAAAGGCGTTTCCGTATTCTTTTGTCATGATAAAGAGTTCGAAACGGTCGGTAAAGCGTGGGTCATCCGCATTCTTTTTGGCCAATGGGGAGACAGCCACAGGGTGACCATAGACAAAGGTTGGTTGAATCAAGGTTTCTTCGACAAATTCTTCGAAGAAGGCGTTGATAATATGGCCGACCTCAGTGTAGTGTTTTTCAACGGGCACCCCTTTTTCCTTGGCCAAGGCTGCAGCTTCTTCAAAAGTCAGCTCTTGCCAGAAGTCAACACCAGTGATGTCTTTAATGGCATCTACCATGTGGATGCGTTTGAAAGGTTCATTAATCTTGATTTCCACATCTTGGTAGACGACAGGTTCCTCACCTTTGACAGCCTTTGTCACGTGTTGGATAATCCCTTCAGTCAAGTCCATGATGTCTTGGAAGTCCGCATAGGCTTGGTAAGCTTCGATGGTCGTGAATTCTGGGTTGTGTGTGGCGTCCATTCCCTCGTTACGGAAGATGCGACCAATTTCGTAAACCCGCTCCATACCACCAACAATCAGACGTTTGAGATGAAGTTCTGTGGCGATACGCAGGACCATATCCATATTTTGGGCGTTGTGATGGGTAATAAAAGGTTTGGCTGCAGCACCACCGGCTTCATTGTGCAGGATAGGGGTCTCAACTTCAAGGAAGCCAAGACTGTCCATATAGCGACGGATTTCAGAGATGATTTGCGACCGTGTGATGAAACGCTCAAGGCTGTCACGATTAGAAATCAAGTCCAAGTAACGTTTGCGGTAAATGGTTTCCACGTCGCTTAAGCCATGGAATTTTTCCGGAAGTGGGCGTAGGGCCTTGGACAAGTGGGTGATATGGGTGGCCTTGATAGACAATTCTCCCATATCGGTCCGCATGATTTCCCCTTCAACACCTAGGAAGTCCCCAAGGTCAGCTTTTTTAAAAATTTCGTAATTTTCTTCGCCGACGGTGTCTTTACGAACATAGAGCTGGATTTGTCCATCTCGGTCTTGAATGTGCGCAAAACCAACTTTCCCCTTACCACGTTTGGTCATCAAACGGCCTGCAACAGTAGCGGTTTGGTTAAGGTCATGTAAGGCTTCTTTAGATTTGTCAGCGTAGGCTTCTTTCAGTTGGCCAGAGGTTGCGGTCCGGTCAAAGCGTTTTCCAAATGGGTCAAGGTTTCTCTCACGTAGGGCCGCCATTTTCTCACGACGGACAATCTCTTGGTCATTTAGGGCATCATGGTGTGCTTGTGTCATGTCTTCCTCCAATAAATAGTCTCTACTATTCTATCATAAAAATGACCCTGAAAGAAGTAAAAGTCATCTTTTCTTCCCCTTAGCAGGAGAGGAGTTGGGGGTGATGGGGGAGCCTTGTCTCTTTTTAGAGAGCGTCGAGGGCTGTTTCTTTGGCTTGAAGAGCCTGGCGAAAAATAGTATAATTTCAAAGGATATACAGGATTTAAACCGATGAGAAAGGGACGCTATGATTTCAGCCATTGTTTTTGATGTTGATGACACTGTTTATGACCAGCAGGCACCTTATCGCAAGGCCATCGAAAGGAGTTTTCCAGATTTTGACCTGAGTCAACTAAAGCAAGCTTATATTCGTTTTCGCCATTATTCTGATATTGGCTTTCCACGGGTAATGGCAGGTGAGTGGACAACGCCTTATTTTCGCTATTGGCGTTGCAAAGAAACCCTGTTAGAATTTGGCTATCGCGCCATCACAGAAGCTGAAGGGGAGCGATTTCAAGCAATCTATGAGGAAGAATTAGCCAATATTACCATGTTGGATGAGATGCGCATGACCTTGGAATTTCTTAAAGCTAAGGGCGTTCCTATGGGGGTTATTACCAATGGGCCGACAGAGCACCAGCTGAAAAAAGTCAAAAAGCTGGGCCTCTATGACTATATTCCTCCGCATCGTGTCTTGGTGAGTCAGGCGACAGGGTTTCAAAAACCGGAAAAAGAAATCTTTAACCTAGCTGCCAAACAATTTGGCATGAATCCTGCGACAACACTTTATGTTGGTGACTCTTATGACAATGACATTGTTGGGGCGCACGGAGCAG
Source organism: Streptococcus sp. DD12 (assembly GCF_001578885.1). Classification (GTDB taxonomy): domain Bacteria; phylum Bacillota; class Bacilli; order Lactobacillales; family Streptococcaceae; genus Streptococcus. The sequence continues at coordinate 73,441 of NZ_KQ969495.1, forward strand.
GTTGGCATGCCATGTGGTTTAACCACCGTGGTCGGAGCCTAAAAGCTGGGACTAAACCTGTTTTTGATGTCGAAATTGATAACTTTGAGCAACTTTTTGGGGCAGTTAAGGTCTTATTTGACCTTCCAGACAATAAATTCTTTTTTGACAGCAATGAAGAAGCCAATCCGATTTTGGAACTTGGCATCAATAATGGGCTGATGATGGCAGCCGAGCGCCTGCTTCAAACCAATATGAGCCTAGACAAGGTGGTCTTGCTCCTGCAATTGGATGCCACACAAGAAAGACTTTTACGGGTCAAATACGGTTACTAGACTGGCAGATGTTCTGCGATACTAGCGGTCACAGTAAAGGTTGACCTGTTTGGCTATAGCAAGTGATACAAGAAAGCGTCTAAGAAAATCTTAGACGCTTTTATAGGTTTCAGGGGGACAACCGACCGAGGCTTAGGCCTTGTCCATTTGGATAGCTTCTTTTAGCTCTTGGAAAATGGCTTCATTCTCTGCCATTGAGTAGGAGTTGGCACCGCTAGCTAGCGGGTGGCCACCGCCGTCATGCCGCATAGCAATGGTATTGATGACAGCGGATTTACTGCGCAAACGCACCCGATAATGCCCATCTGCTTGTTGGACAAAGATACCCCAAGCTTGGACAGTATCAATTTTTCCTGGTGAGCCTACGATGGCAGAACTCTCGGCATCCGTCACCTGATAGCGTTTTAGAACGTCTTGGCTGATAAAGACGCGAGCAGCACCCGTTTGGTCAACTTCGAGATGGTCAAACACATAAGCTTGTAATTTGGCAATCTTAAGACTGAAGGTGTCCATCTGACGTGTCAGACGTGCAAAGTCAAAATCAAACTGGCGTAGAAAACTAGCCATTTCTAAGGTCTTAGCTGTGGTTGCGGGATACAAAAACCGGCCTGTGTCGCCGATAATCCCTGCGTAGAGGAAATAAGCGGCTTGATTGGTGAGGGTCAGTTGCGTGGCGCGCGCAAAGTCTGTAATGATTTCGCTTGCAGATGAAGCCTCGGTGTCCACATAGCTGATGTCACCATAGACGTCCTCGTTTGGGTGGTGGTCAATTTTGATCAAAAAATCACCTAACTGGTAACGCTTATCATCAATCCGAGGTTGGTTGGCAGTGTCGGTGACAATGACGAGGGCGCCCTCATAGTCTGCCTCGCTGACCTGGTCCATCTGCGCCAGCCAAGCCAGGCTAGGTTCATCATAGCCTGTTGCCAGGATGCGTTTGTTGGGGAAATTGTGAGCTAAAATAGCCTTGAGTCCCATCTGCGACCCCAAAGCGTCAGGGTCTGGTTTCATGTGGCGGTGGATGATAATGGTATCGTATTGGGTGATGTGGTTTAAGATTTCTTCAAACATGGCAACAACTTTCTATTTACGTGTATTCATGCCATTATACCATAGTTGGCAGAAGGTCAAAAGAAGGTAAGTTCGTTAGAAAATTCTGACGATTTCAAGGAAATACGAGGGCTAGCGATTTTTTTGGTATAATAAGCTAGTGAGGTAATGTGAATGAAAACATATAACAAATCGACCAAGCTAGATCATGTGGCTTATGACATTCGAGGCCCTGTCTTAGAAGAAGCAGATCGCATGATTGCCAATGGTGAAAAAATCTTACGACTCAACACCGGCAACCCTGCGGCTTTTGGTTTTGAAGCGCCTGATGAAGTCATCCGTGACCTCATCATGAATGCACGCTCATCCGAAGGGTATTCAGACTCCAAGGGTATTTTTTCAGCCCGAAAAGCCATCATGCAGTACTGTCAGCTTAAAGGGTTTCCAGATGTTGACGTCAACGATATTTATTTGGGCAATGGGGTATCTGAATTGATTTCAATGTCCTTGCAGGCGCTCTTGGATGATGGGGATGAGGTTTTGGTCCCTATGCCGGATTACCCGCTTTGGACGGCTTGTGTCAGCCTAGCAGGTGGACGAGCGGTTCACTATCTTTGTGATGAGCAAGCAGACTGGAACCCAGATATTGATGACATCAAATCTAAAATTACGTCAAACACAAAAGCTATTGTTATCATCAACCCTAATAACCCGACAGGGGCCCTCTATCCCGATGACATCCTCGAAGCTATCGTCGACATTGCCCGGCAAAACGATTTGATTATCTTTGCCGATGAAATCTATGACCGTCTGGTCATGGACGGTCGCAAACACACGGCGGTCGCTAGCCTAGCCCCAGATGTCTTTTGTGTTTCTATGAATGGCCTGTCCAAGTCTCATCGTATCGCCGGTTTTCGGGTCGGCTGGATGGTCTTGTCAGGGCCTAAAAAGCATGTCAAGGGCTATATCGAAGGCCTCAATATGTTGGCAAATATGCGTTTGTGTTCCAATGTTTTAGCGCAACAGGTGGTCCAAACCTCCCTAGGTGGCTACCAGTCTGTGGACGAGTTGCTCCTACCAGGTGGACGCATTTATGAACAACGCAACTTTATCACAGAGGCCATCAATGCCATCCCAGGTTTGTCAGCTATGAAACCGAAGGCGGGACTTTATATTTTCCCAAAAATTGACCAAACCATGTACGATGTCCCAGATGACGAGGATTTTGTCTTGCAATTTTTGAAACAAGAGAAAATTATGTTGGTCCATGGCCGTGGCTTTAACTGGAAGGATCCAGACCATTTCCGGATCGTTTATCTGCCACGTGTCGAAGAGCTGGCTCAAGTGCAAGATAAGATGGAGCGCTTCATCTGGCAATACCGACGCTAGACCTTGGCACATTTAGCGCTTGCCAAATCCCTAGCAAAGAAAGAAGCCTGAGTAGGACAGATTCTGCTCTGAGGCTTCTTTTTTTGTTGCCAATGCCCTCTCAAGAGGGGATAGTTCTGAATTGTCTGAAAAGTACCTAATTTTCTGATAATTGTTTGCAATTCATTTTCAGCTCTGTTATAATTTAAGAGATTGTTATTTCAGAAAGAAGGGCTTATGGATACTTTATTAGAAAAAACGCGAAAAATTACGTCCATTTCCCAACGCTCCTTGGAAGGGAGTCAGGAGGATGTGCCATACATGATTATGGCTGGTCAGTTGGGGGATATCATCAACTGTAACGCTTGTATTATCAATAGTCGTGGGGATATCCTCGGCTATGCCATGCCCTATAAGACCAATAATGACCGTGTTGAAAAATTCTTCGATGAAAAGCGCCTGCCAAACTATTATGTCTCTTTGGCTGAACGCACTTACGACACCCTGACCAATCTACCGGTTGATCATGAATTGTCCTTATTCCCCGTCGAGACGGCAGCGGACTTCCCTCAGGCACGTACCACGTTCGCCCCGATTTATAGCGATGGCTTGCGTTTGGGATCCTTGATTATTTGGCGCAATGATGAAGAATTTGACGACGATGCCTTGGTTTTGGTTGAGATCGCTTCGACGGTAGTCGGTTTACAATTGCTCAGTCTTCGTAATAAAACCATGGAAGAGGATATTCGCAAGCAGGCCGCTGTTGATATGGGAATAAATACCCTATCTTATTCAGAAATGAAGGCCGTGTCAGCCATCCTTCAAGAACTAGGGGGAACCGAAGGGCGCTTGACGGCTTCTGTTGTGGCGGATCGGATTGGGATTACCCGTTCTGTAATTGTGAATGCCCTACGAAAATTGGAGTCGGCTGGTATTATCGAGAGCCGCTCTTTGGGCATGAAAGGCACCTACCTCAAGGTGATTAATGAAGGCATTTTTGATCGACTAAAGGAATTTAACCAATGACCAAAGCACTGATATCCATAGACTATACCTATGATTTTGTCGCTGATGATGGCAAGTTGACAGCAGGGGAACCGGCCCAAGCCATTGCCCAAAAGATTGCAGAAGTGACCCAAGAAGCTTATGAGCAGGGGGATTACATCTTTTTTACGATTGATGCACACGATGAAAATGATCCCTTCCACCCTGAGAGTCGTCTCTTTCCGCCCCATAACATCAAGGGGACTTCTGGGCGTCATCTCTATGGTCCTCTAGCAGATTTTTATGCTGAAAGAAAGGCTGATAGTCGTGTCTTTTGGATAGACAAACGGCATTATTCTGCCTTTTCAGGGACGGACTTGGATATTCGTTTGCGCGAACGAGGCGTTGACACGCTGGTTCTGACCGGTGTTCTGACGGATATTTGTGTCCTCCACACGGCCATCTCGGCTTATAACCTGGGCTACAAGATTGAGGTGGTAGCAGATGCTGTTGCCAGCTTAACAGATGAGGCTAAAAGCTTTGCCCTGAACCATATGGTCACTGCTTTGGGGGCCAAAATCATTTAGATCGGATGAGTTTAGAACAGCTGTTCTAGACTTTTTTTGTGGTCATCTCACGGTGAGCAGGACAGACTTGACCGTTTTTTGCCTGTCTATTTTATTCCTTATTTCAGGATTTAAGCCCTAAGCCTAGGAGTGACGAAAGCCTGTCTTTGTGGTAAACTATAAGGGTGAATAGCCTTGATGAAAGCTTTTTTCTGAAAGTTTTCAGGTGTAATGAAGGAGTAGTAATGAAAATTTCTGAAGAAGAAGTTCGCCATGTGGCGGAATTATCGAAATTGCGCTTTTCTGATGAAAAAACGCATGAATTTGCCGACACATTGACCAAGATTGTCGACATGGTTGCCTTGTTAGAAGAAGTCGACACCACTGGGGTTCCTGTCACGACAACCATGGGTGAGCGAAAAACGGTCGTCCGTGAAGATGTGGCACAAGCAGGCGATGATCGTCAGGAACTCTTTAAAAATGTCCCACAAGAACAGGATTATTACATCAAAGTTCCTGCGATCTTAGAAGATGGAGGAGATGCTTAATGGCTTTACAAGAAAAAACGCTGACGGAATTGCATGAGCTCTTGGTTGCCAAAGAGCTTTCTGCTGTCGAACTGACTCAGGAAACCCTAAGAAATATCACTGACCGTGAAGGCCAAGTCGACAGTTTTATCACAATCGCCAGTGAAGAAGCGCTAGAACAAGCCCAAGCCATTGATGAGCGTGGGATTGATGCGACAAATCTTTTGTCTGGGATTCCGATTGCTATCAAAGATAATATCTCAACCAAAGGGATTCTGACCACCGCTGCTTCAAAGATGCTTTACAATTATGAACCGATTTTTGATGCAACGGCCGTTGATAAGCTTAAAGCCAAGGACATGATTGTGATTGGTAAGACCAACATGGACGAGTTTGCCATGGGTGGGTCCACCGAAACTTCATATTTCAAAAAAACCAAGAATGCATGGGACCACACCAAGGTACCAGGCGGTTCTTCAGGCGGTTCAGCGACAGCTGTAGCTTCTGGTCAAGTGCGTCTTTCTTTGGGGTCAGATACAGGAGGTTCAATTCGCCAACCAGCAGCCTTTAACGGGGTGGTTGGTCTTAAGCCGACCTATGGACGTGTGTCACGTTTTGGTCTTTTTGCCTTTGGGTCATCTTTGGATCAGATTGGGCCTTTTGCGCCAACGGTTAAGGAAAATGCGCAGTTGTTGGGTGCCATTGCTGGCCATGACCATCGTGATGCCACTTCAGCTTTAGTTGCTGACGAGGACTTCACTCGTCTCATCGGTCAAGAAATCAAGGGCATGAAGATTGCCTTGCCTAAAGAATATTTGGGAGAAGGGATTGATGAAGCCGTCAAAGCAAGTGTTTTAGAAGCAGCTAAAACATTTGAACGTCTGGGGGCAAGGGTTGAGGAAGTCAGCCTACCTCACTCCAAATACGGCGTGGCAGTTTACTATATCATTGCCTCATCTGAAGCTTCTTCTAACTTGCAACGCTACGACGGTATTCGTTACGGTTACCGCACCCCAAACTATCAGAATCTCGATGACATCTATGTTAATACACGCAGCGAAGGTTTTGGTGATGAGGTGAAACGCCGTATCATGTTGGGAACCTTTAGTCTGTCTTCTGGTTATTATGACGCCTACTTCAAGAAAGCTGGTCAAGTGCGGACCTTGATTATCCATGATTTTGAAAAGGTATTTGAGGATTATGACCTGATTTTGGGGCCAACTACCCCATCTGTAGCTTACGGCTTGGGCACGCAAAACCAAGACCCTGTTGCCATGTATTTGGCGGATATCTTAACCATTCCTGTCAATTTGGCAGGACTTCCAGGTATCTCCATTCCTGCAGGCTTCTCTCAAGGCCTACCCGTCGGCTTGCAATTGATTGGGCCAAAATACAGTGAAGCGCGTATCTATCAAGCAGCAGCGGCCTTTGAAGCTGTTACAGATTACCATCACCACAAACCACAGATTTTTGGAGGAAACTAAGGGATGAATTTTGAAACCATTATCGGATTAGAAGTCCACGTTGAACTGAAGACAGCCTCCAAAATTTTCTCACCTGCTCCAGCTCATTTTGGGGAGGCAGCAAATAGCAATACCAACGTTATTGACTGGTCTTTCCCAGGTGTTTTGCCGGTTACCAATAAGGGTGTCATTGATGCTGGGATTAAGGCTTCTTTGGCCCTCAACATGGATATCCATCAACATACCCACTTTGACCGCAAAAACTATTTCTACCCAGATAACCCTAAGGCTTATCAAATTTCCCAATTTGATGAACCCATTGGCTACAATGGCTGGATTGAGATTGAGTTGCCAGACGGCTCAACGAAGAAAATCCGTATCGAACGGGCCCATCTGGAAGAGGATGCTGGAAAAAACACCCATGCAGACGACGGCTACTCTTATGTCGACCTCAACCGTCAAGGGGTGCCTTTGATTGAAATCGTTTCTGAGGCAGACATGCGCTCGCCTGAGGAAGCCTATGCCTATCTGACAGCCTTAAAAGAAATTATCCAATACACCGGTATTTCAGACGTGAAGATGGAAGAAGGTTCCATGCGGGTGGATGCCAATATTTCCTTACGTCCCTATGGTCAAGAGGCCTTTGGAACAAAGGCTGAGCTCAAAAACCTAAACTCCTTTAACAATGTGCGCAAGGGGTTGATTTATGAGGAAAAACGCCAGGCACAAGTCCTGCGTTCAGGTGGTCAAATCCAACAAGAAACCCGACGTTTCGATGAAACAACTGGCGAAACCATTTTGATGCGGGTCAAAGAAGGGGCTTCGGATTACCGTTATTTCCCAGAACCTGACCTTCCTTTGTATGATATTTCTGATGAATGGATTGCAGATGTTCAAAAGCAATTGCCTGAATTTCCTAAGGCTCGTCGTGCCAGATATGTGGCAGAATACGGTTTGTCTGATTATGATGCCCGTCAGTTGACAGCCAGCAAGGGCTTATCTGACTTTTTCCAAGAAGCTGTCAGCCTAGGTGGTGATGCCAAACAAGTGGCCAACTGGTTGCAAGGTGAAGTGGCCCAATACCTCAATGCGCAAAATACCAGCCTCGAAGCCATTGGCTTGACACCAGAAAATCTGGTTGAAATGCTGGCTATTATCGCAGATGGGACCATTTCTTCCAAGATTGCCAAGAAAGTTTTTGTGCATCTTGCCAAAAATGGTGGTTCTGCGCGTGAGTATGTTGAAAAGGCCGGTCTGGTTCAAATCTCTGATCCAGCGATCCTGTTACCGATGATTCATCAGGTCTTTGAAGACAACCCTGCAGCGGTGGCCGACTTCTTATCTGGCAAACGTAACGCCGATAAGGCTTTCACAGGATTTCTCATGAAGGCCTCTAAGGGTAAGGCCAATCCACAAGTAGCGCTGAAACTTTTGGCCCAAGAACTGGCCAAGCTAAAAGAAGAAGCCGAGTAAACATAAAAAAGAAGAGTTTGGCGATTGTCGAACTCTTGTTTTACATCAAATAAAGGAGAATTTGAAAATGAATGCACAGGTCAAGGGGAGCTTGATTACACTGATTGCGGCCATCTGCTGGGGGATTTCGGGAGTCTCTGGTCAGTACCTGATGGCCAACGGTGTCCCCATCAATCTCCTCTCCAGTCTTCGCTTGTTGATAGCAGGAACTATCTTAACGGTTTGTGTTGTGCTGACAGACAAAACGAAGCTAGCAAGGATTTTGCATCAGAAAAAAGACCTCTGGCTTCTGGTGGCTTTTGGGATATTTGGTCTTATGCTCAATCAGTACGCCTACCTGCAAGCTATCCACTATACCAATGCGGGGACGGCTACGGTTTTACAATATGTCACGCCCGTACTGATTTTACTTTTTACCTGTTTGGTGAGTCGTCGTCTGCCTAGTTTGATTGAGCTTGTCGCTATTCTATTGGCTATATCAGGGACCTATATCATGGCTACCCATGGGCAGATTGGAGAACTCGCCGTGACACCGATAGGCCTTTTTTGGGGGCTTTTATCAGCGGTGACCTATTCCTTGTATATTTTAATGCCGGCGGGCCTTATCCGAAAACATGGCTCCTTTCCAGTTATCGGACCAGCCATGCTGGTTGCTGGCCTTGTTTTTAGCCTGTCTACGCAGTCTTGGCGCTACCCTTTGGTGGTCAATGGCCCGATTCTTTTGGCCTATTTTGGGATTATCGGTATTGGGACAATTATTGCCTATACCCTCTTTCTTAAAGGGACGGCAGTCATTGGCGCTGTCAAGGGGAGTCTCATTGCTTCGGTTGAGCCTATTTCAGCTGTATTTTTCAGTGTGCTCATCATGCATGACATTTTCTACCCGGTGGACTTTATCGGCATGACTGCCATTCTCTTGGCTGTCATCCTCATCAGCCTCAAAGACCTTTTGGCCCTGCGTCGGGTTAAAATGGCAAAAAGAGAATCCTAATATAAAAAGCCACGCAGGTGGCTTTTTTGCTGTGGAGTATCTAATCATTTCATTTGGCTAACCCTTGCATAAGCCTTGTCTGTGACGTGTTTTTTACGTATAAATAAGACAAAAGAACTCGCCCATTTGGAGCGAGTTCTTTTATATACTAGCCATTTTGCCCTTCCCAGCGCTTAGCCAAGCGGCGAGAGAAGCTAGAGATAGCAAAGTTAATGATAAAGTAGACGGCTGCCACTAAGACGTAAAGGGTCAGAATTTGAGCCGGCTGGAAGTAAGAGGCCATTAGAATTTGGCTCTTACCAAACATCTCTTGCAAGGCGATAACGGAGTAAAGAAAGCTGGTGTCTTTGATAACCGTTACGAATTGTGAAATGATGGCTGGTAACATTTTTCGAACAGCTTGGGGGAGGACAATCAGCAATAAAATTTGCAGACTGGTGAAGCCTTGGGATAGCCCGGCTTCGGTTTGCCCTTCGTCAACCCCATTAAGGCCTCCGCGGATAATCTCGGCGAGAGCCGCAGTGGTAAAGACGGTAAAAGCAGTAATACCGGCAGTTGTTGACTTGAGCTGGAAGACCAAGAAGATTATGAAAATCCAGAGCAAGTTGGGGACGTTACGCACAAACTCGATATAGATGCTTGCGATAAGGCGTAATATAGGATTTTTACCATTACGCATAACAGCCAGTATGGTCCCGAAAATGGTGGACAAGACAATGGCAATCAGTGAAATGTAAAGGGTTAACCACAAACCTTGAAGTAAAAAGCCAATGTTGACCCCAGTGAGAACAGATAAAATATCTTTCATAAGAACCTCCTAGAGCTTGTAGGCATTCTTGTTGGCTTCTTCTTGTCGACGTGCCCATGTGGCTAATGGGAAACACATGATGAAATACAAGATAGAAGCACCTAAGAAGGCGGGGATGTAACTGCTGGTGTCATAGGCCCAAACCTTGGACACAAACATGAGATCAGCTCCGGAAATCAAAGCAACTGTAGACGTATTTTTAATCAGATTAACCACTTGGTTGGTCATTGGTGGCAAAATAGTCCGGACAGCTTGCGGTAAAATAATCAAGCGCATGGTGTCAGCGTAGGTAAAACCTTGTGACAGAGCGGCTTCGGTTTGGCCATTTGGGACAGCCTCAATACCAGAACGGATAACCTCAGCAATGTAGGCCCCATGGTAGAGTCCCACACAGACCACACCGGTCAAGAAGATAGGAAGCATCAAAAAGCCGTTGGTCAGAATTGGCAGGCCATAAAAGACGAAGACGAATTGTACCAGAAGTGGTGTATTTTGGAAAAATTCAACATAAACACGTGCAATGGCACGGACCCAAGCTTTCTGGGAAGAACTCATGGCACCAAAGATAATGCCCAAAATGAGGGACAAGAGCAAAGAGGCGACAGAGAGCGCTAGGGTGTAGAAAAATCCTTGGAGGAAAGTTGGAAAAGAAGCAAAGTAAGCTCCCCAACGTTCGAGGGCAAAAGGCCCTACGGTTGTATCAAGAAAATACATAAAGGCTCCTTTAGTTTGTAGTGCTAGTAGCAGGGGTTAAATGGTAGGTCTTATAAATCTGTTGTAAAGATCCATCAGCTTGCCATTCAGACAAGAGACCATTGACATAAGTGATTAAAGCGCTGTTTGATTTTTTAGCGGCAATCCCATAGTCTTCTGTGTTGAACCCTTGTTTGAGGATGTGTGCGTTTTTGGAAACATAGCCAGTCAAGATAGCCTTGTCGGTAGAAACCGCATCAATGCGATGCGCATAAAGTGAAATGGCTAACTCTGAGTAAGTTCCCAACTCGACAAATTTGAAGCTGAGACCGTGTGCCTTACCATAGGCTTGAATAGCTGCCTTGGTGGTAGACCCTTGGGTAACCCCGATGGTTTTGCCATTCAAATCCTTGATATTTTTAATACGTGATGAGGTACTGGTTAAAAAGCCGATTTCATCTGTGTAGTAAGGATTTGAGATGGCGTAGGACGCCTTACGGGTGTCGGTAATGGTATAAGTCGCAATCAGGAGGTCGATTTGTCCATTATCGAGCATGGCCTCCCGAGTTTGCGGGGTGACCGCTGTAAATTGGGTTTTGACACCTAATTGTTTTGCAATTTTCTTAGCGATGTCGATTTCCATCCCTTGGTACTCTTCTTTGGCAGCATTGTAGTAACCAAAGTTAGGAACGTCCTGTTTAACCCCGACCTTGAGAACACCAGCTTTTTTAATTTTAGCGATGGCTTGGTCTTGGGCGCTATCTGCAGACACAGGTTTGGTGAAGGCAAGCCCTAAGACCAACAAGGTTAAGACAGAGAGAAGTTTGATGACTGTTTTTTTCATAGCAGGTCACCTCTTAGTCTTTCACTTTGTCACTGGTGTGGTTGATAATCTTGCTGAGGAATTGTTGGGCGCGTGGTTCAGTAGGATTATCAAAGAATCCGTTGACATCAGTCGTATCGACCAAGATTTCACCATCAGCCATAAAGATGATGCGGTCAGCTACCTCACGGGCAAAGCCCATTTCGTGCGTAACAACAACCATGTTCATGCCATCGCGTGCCAGTTTTTGCATAACGGCAAGGACATCACCAATGGTTTCAGGGTCCAAGGCTGATGTTGGTTCGTCAAAGAGCAAGAGGTCAGGGCTCATGGCCAAACCACGGGCAATGGCGACACGTTGTTTTTGACCACCTGAAAGCATACCAGGGTAAGAATCTTTACGGTCCCACATGTTAACAAAGCTCAGGTATTTTTCCGCTGTCGCTTCAGCGGTCTTGCGGTCAATTCCAAGAACCTTCATGGGAGCCATGGTCACATTTTCAAGAACGGTCTTATGTGGGTAAAGGTTGAAGTGTTGGAAAACCATACCGACCTTTTTGCGCAGTTCGACCAAATCTTTAACAGAAGCCCCGTCAACGTTGAAATTGTCGACAATAGCTGTTCCAGAGTCGATAGATTCCAAAGCGTTCATGGTACGGATTAGGGTTGATTTTCCGGAACCAGAAGGTCCTAGGAGAACGACCACCTGTCCTTCCTCGATGTCCAAGTTGATGTTGCGTAGGGCATGGTAATCGCCGTAATATTTTTCGACGTTTTTATAAGAAATAAGTGCCATAGTTTCTCCTTTAACTCTAAACTAAAAACTTGTTAGAAAATCTAACATGATAGAAATAGTTTATCATATATTAATCTTAATGTCAAAAAAGGCTGAAATTTTCAGAAAATGAAAGAATAAGGCCAAATTATTATAAGCAAGATTTGCCTTAAGTCATAAATCTGTTATAATAGAATGGCAATGTAAATATGAAACATGTGGAGGAATCATGAAAAAGATCTTAGTTGTAGATGATGAAAAACCAATTTCAGATATCATTAAGTTTAATTTAACCAAAGAGGGCTACGATGTTGACGTTGCCTTTGATGGGCGTGAAGCGTTAGAACAGTTTCGAGCTGTCCAACCTGACCTGATGATTTTGGACTTGATGTTGCCTGAGATGGACGGCTTAGAGGTGGCTCGCGAAATTCGCAAGACCAGCTCCATGCCGATTATCATCCTTTCCGCCAAGGATAGTGAGTTGGATAAGGTCATCGGATTGGAGTTAGGGGCAGATGATTATGTTACCAAACCTTTTTCTAACCGTGAACTCTTAGCGCGGGTTAAAGCTCACCTGCGTCGGTCAAATTCTGTTGATGCAGAAGTGTCTGACGACAAACGCGCTAAAAATTCAGACATGCACATTGGTGATTTGGAAATCTTACCACAAGCCTTTGCGGTCAAAAAACGTGGGGAAGATGTTGTTGAACTGACACACCGTGAATTTCAATTGTTGTATCATTTAGCCTTGCACATGGGGCAGGTCATGACCCGTGAGCATCTGCTTGAGACAGTTTGGGGATATGATTATTTTGGTGACGTTCGAACCGTAGACGTAACAATTCGTCGCTTGCGCGAAAAGATCGAGGACGTTCCAGGACGGCCAGAGTATATTTTGACACGTCGTGGTGTGGGTTATTATATGAAGGAATACTAATATGCAAAGTTTGACACCTCTAGAGCTGGGACTCCTGGTCCTGGTTATCTTATTGGTGATCTATCTCTTTTATCTGGCCTATAACGATAAAAAACAAGAAAAAGACTTAAAAGTCATTGATGACAAGATCCGTTCTTTGATTGACGGAGACTATTCGGGAAAATTGAATGTCCTAGGCGAGGATGACATCCAAACCTTGGGGACCAACCTCAACGACCTGTCTGATATGTTTCGCATGACGCATGAGACCCTAGCTCAAGAGCGCAACCGTCTGGTCTCCATCCTGACCTACATGAGTGATGGGGTCTTGGCGACAGACCGGTCTGGGAATATCACGATGATGAATTCCCGAGCGCAAGAACAGTTAGGCATTTCCCAGAAGGACGCTTTGGATAAGCCCATCGTTGATGTCTTAGGTGTGGAACGGTACACTTTTGACCGTTTGGTGGATGAGGTGCCAGACTTGAAGATTCACCATCGCAATGCCTATGATGAATTTTTGACTTTTCGGATTACCTTTGCGCTCTTGCGCCGAGAAAATGGTTTTGTTTCTGGCTTGGTTGCCGTCTTGCATGACGTGACCCAGCAGGAAAAAGAAGAGCGTGAACGCCAGCTTTTTGTGTCAACGGTTAGTCATGAGTTACGGACACCGTTGACCTCTATCAAGTCCTACTTGGAAGCCCTCAATGAAGGGGCTTTGACCGAGGACGTGGCGCCAACCTTTGTGCGGGTCTCTTTGGATGAAGCCAATCGGATGATGCGCATGATTTCAGAATTGTTAGATCTTAGTCATGCGGGTACAAAGAAACGGCAAGTGACGATGGAATTAACCAATTTCACGGCATTTTTGTCGGCTATTTTGGATCGTTTTGACCGGATTAAAAGTCAGTCTACTGTGGGTCATAAAAAATATGAGATTCGGCGAGAGTTTGATGGCACACCGATATGGGTGGAAATCGATAACGACCGCATGACACGTGTGATTGATAATATCATGAATAATGCCATCAAGTATTCGCCAAATGGTGGGCGTATCAGTGTCCACCTGCGCACAACGGATACGCAGATGATTTTATCCATTAGTGACCAAGGTCTCGGTATTCCTCAGGAAGAATTGCCGATGATTTTTGATCGTTTTTATCGGGTGGACCGTGCCCGTAGTCGGGCCCAGGGAGGTACTGGTCTAGGTTTGGCCATTGCCAAAGAGATTGTCAAAGAACATGATGGCTTTATCTGGGCTAGCAGTGACTATGGCAAGGGGTCGACTTTTACCGTTGTCTTGCCTTATGATAAAGATTCAGAAGTCTTAGATGACGAATGGGATGAGGAGGAAGAATGAGCCAGGAAGGTTTTCACTATAGTATTTTAGCCTCTGGATCTAGTGGTAACTCCTTTTATATCGAGACAGACCAGAAAAAGATCTTAGTTGATGCCGGTTTATCGGGAAAGAAAATCACTAATCTTTTGGCAGAAATCGGTCGTCAACCTGAGGATTTGGATGCGATTTTAGTGACGCACGAACACAAGGACCACATTCATGGGGTGGGAGTTCTGGCGCGCAAATATGGCTTAGAGGTCTATGCCAACCAGAAAACTTGGGAGGCTATTGATAGCCATCAGATGATTGGGAATTTGGCTTCTGAGCAAAAGCGTGTCTTTGAGCGCGATAAGGTACTTACCTTTGGTGACTTAGATATTGAAAGCTTTGGAGTCAGCCACGATGCCGCTGATCCCCAATTTTACCGTTTTATGAAAGACGGCAAGTGTTTTGTGATGTTAACAGACACGGGCTATGTCAGCGACCGTATGGCTGGGATTATTGCTAATGCTGATGGTTACCTGATTGAGTCCAACCATGATGTGCAAATTTTGCGCTCTGGGGCTTACCCTTGGAGGCTCAAGCAACGGATTTTATCAGACAAGGGCCACTTGTCCAATGATGATGGGGCAGAAACGATGATTCGAACCATCGGTAATCGGACTAAGAAGATTTATCTAGGGCATTTGAGTAAGGAAAACAATATTAAAGAACTGGCGCATATGACCATGGAGAATGATTTGGCTCGAGCAGATTTTGGTGTGGGACATGATTTTCAGGTCTTAGACACCTCGCCAGATGAAGCGACACCATTGACGAGGATTTAAGCATGCGTTTGCTGTTTTTGATTATCGGCTTGATTAGCCTGGCTTTGGGAATTATTGGTATTCCCTTACCCATTTTACCGACAACCCCTTTTTTACTTTTAGCCATGGCTTGTTTTGCCCGCTCGTCCAAACGCTTTGAGTCCTGGTTGCATCAGACCAAGCTCTACCAAGTATATGTGGCCGATTATCGCGAAACTAAAGCGATTGCACCAAGTCGGAAAAAGAAAATTATTGTTCAGATTTATGTCCTGATGGCCATATCGATTTATTTCGCGCCATTGGTTTGGGTGAAGCTTGCCTTATTTGCCTTGACTATTTTTATCACCTATTATTTGTTTTGTCGCATCCCTGATAAGAAGGAGCCTCAAAATGACCGGCTGGATTAGCTGAACACACCCTATGACCACTCAGCGGGCTTTGCTCCCTGAGTGATTTTCATATTACTAAGGAAAGGAAGACCATGTCTACACTGAAAGAAACCTTACAATCACAATTTGGCTTGACTTTTCAAGATGAAAATTTACTCTTAACTGCCTTTACGCATACTAGCTATGCCAATGAGCAACGTGACCTAAAGATTCCAGATAACGAGCGCTTGGAATTTTTGGGAGATGCTGCTCTGGAATTGGTGATATCACGTTACCTCTATCTGCAATACCCTGAAAAACCAGAGGGTGAGTTGTCCAAACTGCGGTCTAATATTGTCCGCGAAGAGAGTTTGGCAGCTTATTCACGCCGTTGCGGGTTTGACCAATTTGTCCGTCTGGGCAAGGGGGAAGAGAATACAGGTGGCCGTAATCGCGATAAAATTTTAGAAGACCTGTTTGAAGCCTTTTTGGGAGCCCTGCTTTTGGACCAAGGGATTTCAGCTGTCGAAGCCTTTTTGCATCAGGTTGTGATTCCGGATGTCGCCAAGGGTGGTTTTGATCGGGTGCGTGACCACAAGACCAAATTGCAGGAGATGCTACAGGTTAATGGTGGGGTAGCGATTGCTTACACGGTAACGGGTGAAACGGGACCAGCCCATGATAAACTGTTTGAAGTAGCCTTGACAGTGGACGGCCAAACCGTGAGCCAAGGCGTTGGTCGGTCGAAAAAGGTGGCGGAACAAGAGGCAGCCCAAAAGGCTATCTTAGCGATTGAGCGAGGGGATTATGTACTTAAAGGCGATTGAAATTCAAGGATTTAAGTCTTTTGCGGACAAGACAAAAATCTCTTTTGACACGGGTGTCACAGCTATCGTCGGACCCAATGGTTCTGGAAAATCCAATGTAACGGAAAGCTTGCGTTGGGCTTTGGGGGAATCAAGTGCTAAAAGCCTGCGGGGAGGTAAGATGGCTGATGTCATCTTTGCTGGGACCCAAAACCGTAGCCCCCTCAATAGCGCCCAGGTCAGAGTAAGTCTGGATAATAGTGATGGCTATATGGCTGGCTACGATAGTGACATCCAAGTGGAACGGCGAGTCTATCGAAACGGGGACAGCGATTACCTGATAAATGGCAAAAAAGTTCGTCTGCGTGATATTCATGATTTGTTTATGGATACGGGCCTGGGAAGGGACTCTTTCTCAGTGATTTCCCAAGGGCGCGTGGAGTCCATTTTCAATAGTAAGCCTGAGGAAAGACGGGCTATTTTTGAAGAGGCTGCAGGTGTCTTGAAATACAAGACACGCAAAAAAGAAACACAAAACAAGCTGACCCATACCCAGGATAATTTGGACCGTTTAAAAGACATCATCTATGAACTAGATAGCCAGGTCGGGCCCTTGAAAAAGCAGGCCCAAACGGCGCAACGCTTTTTAGAACTTGACCAAAAAAGGGAGAGCTTGGCTCTGGATGTTTTAGTGCATGATGTCAAGAGTTTTAAAGAAGAGAAAATAGTCAAAGAAAAAGAACTCCAAGAGGCCCAAGAAGCGCTTGCGACCTACTATGAGCGTCGGGACAAGTTAGAAAAAGATAATCAGACCCTCAAACAAGACCGACAAACCTTGGCGGCAAGCCTACAAGAAGAACAAGCGGCCTTGCGTCAATTGACGGGTTTGATTGCTGACTTGGAAGGCCGCATTCGCTTATCGCGTTTGCAAAAAGAACAGGCGCAAGCCCAAAGCCAAGAGCAAGAAAGTCGGTTACGAAAGGCCCAAGAACGCCAACAAACACTTGGAGAAGCTATCGTTGAAAAAGGACTCAAGCCCAAGTCGCTCAAAAGGAATGGGAAAGTCTCCAAGCCCAGTTGAACGAAGGAAAAGAACGTCTTGCCCAGTATGGAGAAGACCCTGAAAAAGTCTTGGAAAACTTGCGTGACCGTTTTGTGGCCCTCATGCAGGAAGAAGCCCGATTGACAAACCGAGTGACGGGTCTTGAGACAGAATTGAGTCAGGCTAGGGCAAAGGAAGCCCAAGAAGATGCTCAGCATCAAACCTATCAAGCAGATTTGGCGCAAAAAAAGAAGGATTTAGCAAGGGCTTTATCTGACTTTGACCAAGCTCGTCAGACTGTCCAAGAGCTCTTGCAAACCTACCGAGAGCAAGAAAGCCGTCTGGGGCAATTAAGGGAAGCCTATCAGAAAGAGCAAGGGTTGATGTTTGACTACTTGGACAAACTCAAGACGCTCAAGGCGAAAAAGAATAGTTTGGAAACCATTTTGGCAAACCATAGCCACTATTATGCTGGCGTAAAGGCAGTGATGCAGGCGCAATTGCCGGGGATTATCGGGCCTGTTAGCGAACACGTGAGCTTTGACCCTACCTACACCACTGCCTTGGAAGTGGCAATGCAGGCGAGTGCCCAGCATGTCATTGTAGCTGATGAGGCGGCTGCTAAGTCGGCTATTAGTCATCTGAAAAAGACCCGAAGTGGTCGGGCTACTTTTTTGCCATTGACGACCATCCGCACAAGAGAGTTACAGGCACGCTTTTATGAGCAGTTATCTGCCATGCCAGGCTTTATCGGTGTGGCCAGTCAATTGGTCACCTACGAAGATGACTTGCAGCCTATTTTTTCTAACCTCTTGGGCAGCACGGTTTTGTTTGAAACCGTTGACCAGGCCAATGCCGCTGCTAAACGTGTTGCCTACCAAGTCCGTCTGATTACTTTAGATGGCACGGAACTTCGGCCAGGAGGGTCCTTTTCTGGTGGGGCTAGACAAAAGCAAAATGCGACCTTTCTCAAACCAGAAATTGAACAACTCGAAGAGACCATTGCCAAAACCCAGGAAAAGGGTAAAGCAGCCGAAAATCAAACTCAGAAGCTTAAAGCAGCATGTGACCAGGCGCAAGCAGACTTGATGACCCTGCAAGGACAGGGAGAAGAGGCGCGGCTAGCTGCGCAAAAGGCTGAACTGCTACACCAGCAAGTCACTAGTGAGGTTGCTGATTTGCAAACCCTGCTGGCAGCCAGTCAGGAGAGTTTAGATAAGGGGCAAGACAGCAAGCTTAGCCAAAACTTGGCAGAAACCAGAGAGCAATTAGAAGGCTTAAGACAGCAAAAAGTCACTTTGGAAGAAGAAATTGACAGCTTGCGCCATGATAAGGACGACCTCAATCGTCGTAGGAAAGCTTTGGAAGAGGACCTCTCTGATTGGCAATTAGCCGCCAAAGATGCTGAAAATCGTTATCAATTTGCACAAGAAGACCTGCGTCGTTTGGAATTAGAGCAGTCTCAGGTTCAAACAGACATTGCCGACCTTCAAAGCTTGCAGGCCAATCACCAAACTCAGGCAAGTGAACTGTCTGAAGAGCAATTGCAGGAGCAACTGCATCAGGCCAAGGAAAAACAAGAAGCAGGAGAAGCAAAAGTGATTCGGCAACAAATCGCCATTGAGGATTGTGATGGGCAGATGGACGACATTGCTGAGCAACTCCTTCGGGCCAATCAGCAAAATGAAAGCTTGATTCGGCAACAGACGGAAGTGTCTAGCCAGCTTCAACAACTAGAGCATCAACTACAAACCTTGGCTCGTCAACTGGCAGAAGATTTTCAACGGTCTTTTGAGGAAGCAGAGCAAGCAGCGACTGCTGTGGCTGATATCGCCCAGGCACGTGCCAGCCTCAGTCAACTGCGAAAGGATATCAAGGCGCTAGGTCCTATCAACAGCGATGCGATTGCACAGTACGAAGAAGTCAACCAGCGTCTTACCTTCCTCAATCAACAAAAGGCGGACTTGGATGCTTCAAAAGCCCTGTTACTGGACACCATTCAGGAGATGGATAGTGAGGTCACCGAGCGCTTTCAGACGACTTTTGCAGCCATTCAGGAGAGTTTCAAGCAGACCTTCCGACAGATGTTTGGTGGGGGAAGTGCCGAATTACGGCTAACATCTCAGGATTTGTTGGAGGCTGGAGTGGATATCTCGGTTCAACCGCCAGGTAAAAAGATTCAATCCCTCAATTTGATGTCAGGGGGTGAAAAAGCGCTGTCAGCTTTGGCCTTGCTTTTTGCCATCATCCGCGTCAAGACCATACCTTTTGTCATTTTGGATGAGGTGGAGGCCGCCTTGGATGAGGCTAATGTCAAGCGTTTTGGGGATTATCTCAATCGTTTTGATAAGTCGAGTCAATTTATTGTCGTGACCCACCGAAAAGGGACGATGGCAGCCGCAGATAGCATTTATGGGGTGACCATGCAAGAATCTGGTGTCTCAAAAGTTCTATCTGTGCAGCTGAAGGATATGCAAAATTGACCAGATAAACAGAGCAAAAAAGAGTTTGAATGCGAGTATTCAGGTTCTTTTTTGCTGTCTTTTTCCTCAAAAAGACTTAAGCTGAAACTTAAGCGCCTTTGTGCTATAATGAAAACGATAAACTGGAGAAGGAGCGGACATGGACGCGTTAAAAAAACAAGCAGGTATTGCAGCAGCAAAGTATGTCACGGACGGCATGACTATCGGTCTAGGAACAGGGTCGACGGCTTATTATTTTGTTGAAGAAATTGGTCGTCGTGTCAAGGAAGAAGGCCTACAAGTTTTGGGCGTGACGACATCAAGCCAGACCACTGCTCAAGCTGAGAGCCTGGGGATTCCACTGGCCGAGATGGATGCGATTGACCGCATTGACGTGACGGTGGATGGTGCTGACGAAGTCGACCAAAACTTAAATGGCATCAAAGGTGGCGGTGGTGCCCTTTTGATGGAGAAAATTGTTGCGACTCCGACGGATCACTATATCTGGGTCGTTGATGACAGCAAACTGGTCGAAAGGCTAGGTGCCTTTAAGTTACCTGTGGAAGTTGTGACCTACGGGGCAGAGCATCTCTTGCGTGTTTTTGCGCAAAAAGGCTACCGTCCAGCCTTTCGAGAAAAGGATGGGCAGCGGTTTGTGACCGATATGGGCAATTATATTATTGATTTAGATTTGAAAACAATTCCACAGCCTCAAGCTCTGGCTGATGAGCTCGACCACACGGTAGGGGTTGTGGAACATGGGTTATTTAATGGTTTGGTGCAGACAGTTATCAGTGCTTCAAAAGCATCAGGCATTACGATTTTAGAAAGAGAAAACTAATGGCAAAATTTGACCGTATTCATTTAGTTGTTTTAGATTCTGTCGGGATTGGGGCTGCGCCTGATGCCAATAACTTTGTCAATGCCGGCGTACCTGATGGCGCATCAGATACTTTGGGACATATTTCAAAGACAGTTGGGCTTAATGTGCCAAACATGGCCAAGATTGGTCTGGGAAATATTCCGCGTGAGACACCCCTTGCGACAGTGCCTGCTGAAAAGAATCCCACGGGTTATGTGACCAAACTTCAGGAAGTTTCCCTTGGCAAAGACACCATGACCGGACACTGGGAAATCATGGGCCTCAATATTACCGAACCCTTCGATACCTTCTGGAATGGCTTCCCTGAAGAAATCATCACCAAAATCGAAGCATTTTCAGGCCGTAAGGTTATCCGTGAGGCCAATAAACCCTACTCAGGGACTGCGGTCATCGACGACTTTGGCCCACGTCAGATGGAAACGGGTGAGCTGATTATCTATACCTCTGCAGACCCCGTGCTTCAAATCGCAGCCCACGAAGACATCATCCCTTTGGACGAACTCTACCGGATTTGTGAATACGCTCGTTCGATTACACTTGAGCGTCCTGCCCTTCTTGGTCGAATTATCGCTCGTCCTTATGTGGGTGAGCCTGGAAACTTTACACGGACAGCCAATCGTCGGGACTTAGCCGTATCACCTTTTGCCCCAACAGTTTTGGATAAACTCAACGAAGCAGGGATTGATACCTATTCTGTCGGAAAGATTAGTGATATCTTTAACGGCGCTGGAATCAATCACGACATGGGGCACAACAAGTCCAACAGCCACGGCATCGATACCCTGATCAAGACCTTGGCTCTGCCAGAATTTGAAAAAGGCTTCTCCTTTACTAACTTGGTAGACTTTGATGCCCTTTATGGTCACCGGCGCAATGCCCATGGCTACCGGGATTGCTTGCATGAGTTTGATGAGCGCTTGCCTGAAATCATCGCTGGCCTGCGTGAAGACGACCTGCTCTTGATCACTGCTGACCATGGAAATGACCCTACCTATGCGGGGACAGACCACACCCGTGAGTATATTCCCCTCTTGGCTTACAGCCCATCCTTTAGAGGCAATGGCGTGATTCCAGTCGGACATTTCTCTGATATCTCAGCCACTATTGCAGAAAACTTTGGTGTCGACAAAGCCATGATCGGAGAAAGCTTCTTGGATCAATTGAACTAAGATGGCTCGTTTTGCACTTTTGGTCAGAGGCATCAATGTCGGTGGCAAAAATAAGGTGGTCATGGCAGAGCTTCGTCAAGAATTGACAGGGTTGGGACTTGAAAAAGTTGAAACCTATATCAATAGTGGCAATGCTTTCTTTGACGCCACGCGCCCCAAAGAGGACCTGGTGGCTCTATTGAAGCCTTTCTTTGCAGAACACTATCCTTTTATCCAGTCTTTTGCACTCTTTCAAGCAGAAGACTACGCCAGGGATTGCGCCCTTTTACCAGCTTGGTGGTTTGAAGAGTTGGCTCGCAAAGATGTCCTCTTTTACACGGAGGGGTTGGATGTGGATCAGCTTATCAGGCAAGTTTCTGGCTTGCCCTTACAGGATGAGGTGCTTCATTTTGGAGAACTTGGGATTTACTGGGGAAAATTCTCTGAAGCAACATACGCCCAGACAGCTTATCACAAGCAACTGCTCAAGTTGCCTTTCTACCGCACGTTGACCATCCGAAATGCCAAAACCTTTGACAAAATCGGTCAACAGTTAAAAGCTGAAAGAGAGTTAGCTGAGAATGCCAAGATACAGTAGCAGACAGGAGCTAGTTCAAGAGATGAGCAAACGGGCTCGTCTCTTTATCGGGGAGTTTGAAGAAATAGCAGAGCAGGACAAGGATACCCTCTTGGCTGATGTGGACCGCAGTCCGGCTCAGATGATTGCCTATCAGCTGGGCTGGATGAAACTGATTCAGCAGTGGGAGTGGGATGAGCAGGCGGGCTTGACCGTGGTGACACCCCATCCTGACTACAAATGGAATCAGCTGGGTCTTCTCTATCAGTCTTTTTATGAGACTTATCAGGATTGGACCTTGCTAGCCTTGATGGCTGAATTTGAGCAGCAGGTGGATCATATGATCGCCCTGACTCTGTCCTTTAGTGAAGAGGACTTTCAGCAGTCTGGTAGCCGGAAATGGGCCGGTTCTACTCCAGCCAACTGGCCGGTCTGGAAATGGTTGCATATCAATACAGTCGCCCCGTTCAAATCTTTTCGCACCAAAATTCGCAAATGGAAAAAAATAAAGAATGGTTAGAAAGAATCTTATGACATTAGTAGAAAAAATCAATGAAACCGCAGCTTTCCTCAAAGATAAGGGAATGTTAGCGCCTGAATTTGGCTTAATCCTTGGATCAGGACTTGGAGAACTTGCAGAAGAAATCGAACATGCAATTGTCGTAGACTATGCCGACATCCCGAATTGGGGACGCTCAACGGTTGCGGGTCATGCGGGCAAATTGGTCTATGGTGACCTAGCAGGGCGCAAAGTTTTGGCGCTCCAAGGCCGCTTTCATTTTTACGAGGGAAACCCACTGGAAGTCGTGACCTTCCCCGTGCGTGTCATGAAAGTTCTGGGGTGTGAAGGGGTCATTGTGACCAATGCAGCTGGTGGTATCGGTTTTGGACCAGGTACCTTGATGGCTATTTCTGACCACATCAATATGACTGGTCAAAATCCACTTATTGGTGAAAACTTGGATGCATTTGGGCCTCGTTTCCCAGATATGTCAGATGCCTATACCAAAGCCTATCGCGAAGTTGCCCATCAGACGGCTGAGAAATTGGGCATTGCGCTTCAAGAAGGGGTTTACCTCGGTGTGACTGGGCCAACCTATGAAACGCCAGCTGAAATCCGTGCCTTCCAAACCTTAGGAGCAAGTGCGGTCGGCATGTCTACCGTGCCCGAAGTCATTGTAGCGGCACACTCAGGCTTGAAGGTCTTGGGAATTTCTGCCATTACAAACTTCGCGGCAGGTTTTCAATCGGAACTTAACCACGAAGAAGTGGTTGCTGTTACCCAACAGATTAAAGAAGAGTTTAAAGGCTTGATTAAAGCCATTTTAGAAGCCCTCTAAGACTTGCCCAGTGAGGAAGAAAAAAGATTATGAAAATTCAATTTGTCGTTCATGAAAGTTTTGAAGCGCCAGTCGCCTATCTCAAATGGGCGCAGGCGCGTGGGCATGATGTGCAGTTGATTGAAGTCTATAAGGGTGATAAATTGCCCCAAGATGCCTCTGCTGGTGATATGCTTGTCGTCATGGGAGGGCCTCAGTCTCCACAAACGACACGCCAAGAGTGCCCCCATTTTGATGCGGACGCCGAAAAAGCCTTGATACAAGCCTACATGGCTGCTGATAAACCCATTGTTGGTGTTTGTTTAGGGGCTCAACTCTTGGGCGAAGCCTATGGAGCTCCTGTGGAACACAGTCCAGAACGTGAGATTGGTGTTTTCCCGATTCAACTGACAAAGGCAGGCCAAGCAGATCCTTGCCTGCAGGACTTTGCTGAAACAGAGCTTGTTGGCCACTGGCATGGGGATATGCCTGGTTTAACTCCAGAGGCTGTTGTTTTGGCGACAAGCTCAGGTTGTCCGCGGCAACTTGTGCGCTTTGGTGACAAACATTATGCTTTTCAGTGCCATTTAGAATTTGACCAAGCAGCGGTTCAAGGCCTCCTAGTGCATGAAGAAGCCTTTGACCAGCAGGTTGCCCAAAACACCTATGTTCAAGATCAAGAAAGCCTCCTTTCTTATGATTACCAAGACATGAATGCCTTGTTGTGGACTTTCTTAGATCGGTTGGTTGTATGAAGCAAAGGATTCGGACTTGGTATGCCAGCTACCCTTTAGGATTTTGGGGGCTGGCGATCTTGGCTAGTTTTGCAGCCGGATTTTCGGGCATTGTTTTACACCTCTTGTTGGATGTGGTCGAAAAGTGCCTATTTGGCCGCAGTGAAGTTCCTGGTCAAGTCCTGTCGGATAGCATTTTACCTGAGAGACGCCTACTGAGCCTTTTAGGAACAGGTCTTTTGGCTGGTCTGGTTTGGTTCGTCCTGCAGGCCAGACGTCCACTTTACTCGGTAGGGGAACAATTGGAAGAGGCGACTCTGCAAGCCCAACACCCTCCCTTTTGGCAACACCTCTGCCACAGCCTTTGGCAAGTCATTTCGGTCGGGGCAGGCTCTCCGATTGGCAAAGAAGGCGCTCCACGCGAGATGGGAGCCCTTTTTGCAGGACGTTTGGCCCATTGGGGCAAGGCGAATCGCCAACAAAGGCGCTTGCTGATTGCCTGTAGTGCTGGGGCAGGCTTGGCAGCGGTCTATCAGATTCCGCTGGCCAGTAGCTTTTTTGTGCTTGAGGTCCTTGGCGTCAGTTGGTCGGTGACACATTTTATCTTAGCCTTGGGGATGACCAGCTTAGCTGCATCCTTTGCCAACCTTGTCGTCTCAAATGAAGCGCTCTATGTTTTACAGCCCTTAGCACATTTGGAAAGCGTTTGGCTAATCGCCTTGCTGTTAGCTGTGGGCATCACCCCCCTAGCTGTCCTCTTTAAACGCGCAAGCCGGTGGGCGGAAAAACACAAACCCAAGGATGTTCGGCTTTTAGCCAGTTTGCCTCTAGCTTTTGCTTTATTAGCCTTGGCCAGTTTGGCTTTTCCAGAGTTGATGGGAAATGGCAGTAATCTTGCACAAGCTGCCTTTAATGGCATGCCCTTGTCTTATGCCTTAGCCAGTTTTGCGGTCAAAAGTCTGGCAGTATTATTGGCCTTGTGGGCGGGTGCTTACGGTGGCACCTTGACCCCGTCTTTTGCCTTGGGGGCAGTTTTAGGCTTGATAGCAGCTCAATTTGCCGCTTATCTAGGCTGGGCTGTGGATTTGCCGTCAGCTATGGCTCTAGGTTCCGTCGTTTTTTTGGGGACGACCCTACAGGCACCCTTAGCAGCCATCGGTATTGTCATGGGCTTTACGGGACAGCCACTTCAAGCCATGTGGCCTTTGGGACTTGCCATGCTTTGTTCCTACTTGATACGAACACAAATTTTAGAAAGAAAGAAGTAAACCAAATATGTCAATTCATATTGAAGCCCAAGCAGGGCAAATTGCAGATAAGATTCTCTTACCAGGAGACCCATTACGGGCACAGTTTATTGCTGAAAATTTTTTAGAAGATGCGCAGTGTTTCAACCGTGTGCGGGGAATGTTAGGTTTTACAGGAACCTATAAGGGAGAGCGTGTCAGTGTTATGGGAACGGGCATGGGGATGCCTTCCATCTCCATCTATGCGCGTGAGCTTATCGTGGATTACGGCGTCAAGACCCTCATCCGTGTGGGAACAGCCGGAGGATTGCAAACGGATGTCCATGTCAGAGATTTGGTATTGGCACAAGCCGCTGCGACAAATTCGAATATCATCCGCAATGATTGGCCACAGTACGATTTTCCACAAACAGCTGATTTTACGTTGTTGGATAAGGCCTATCACATTTCCAAAGACTTGGGCCTGACGACGCATGTTGGAACAGTCTTGTCCTCTGATGTCTTTTATTCAAACTATGCCGATAAAAATATTGCCCTAGGCGAGTGGGGGGTTAAGGCTGTTGAAATGGAGGCGGCAGCACTCTATTACACTGCAGCCCAACACCAAGTCAAAGCTTTGGCCTTAATGACCATTTCAGATAGCTTGGTCCACCCAGAAGAAGATACCTCTGCCAAGGAACGCGAGACAACTTTCACCGATATGATGACAGTTGGATTAGAAACCCTCTTGGGTAACTAAGAAGAAAAAAACAGCCTCAAGGCTGTTTTTTTTGTTGGACGAGAAGCAGTTCAACTAGTCTTTATCAAACTGAACTTCTTTTAGCAGGTAGTCAATGAAACGTTCTCCCATCTTAGAGAGGTTGGACTTTTCATGCTTAATGTAGATAATATCAATGGTTTCATCCACTTCCAAGGGTATCGCTAAAATATTGTCCCCATTGAGATTACTGTTCATAATACCAGTTGCAACCGTGTAGCCATCAAGGCCAATCAAGAGGTTAAAGAGGGTAGCCCGGTCAGAGACCACAATAGATTGCTTGCGAGGCATCTGCGACATGATTTCTTCGGAGAAATAAAAGGAGTTGTGGGTCCCTTGCTCATAGCTCAAATAAGGAAAGGCTTCAAGGTCCTCCATCTTAATAGAGGTTTTAGAGGCGAGAGGATTGGTTTTGCTGATGAAAATATGTGGTCTTGCTTGAAAGAGCGTCGTATAGGTCAGATGGTTGTCATCAAACATCTTGGTGAGGACATCACGGTTGTAGTTATTGAGGAAAAGGACACCGATTTCTGAGCGGAAGTTCTTGACGTCATCGATAATCTCATAGGTTCGGGTTTCCCGCAAAAAGAGTTCATAACGGGTCATGTCGATTTTCTTAAGCAAGGAGACAAAGGCGTTGACCACAAAGGCATAGTGTTGCGAGGAGACACTAAAGAGTTCTCGGTCTCGGTCGGTTCCCTTGTAGCGTTCTTCTAGCAGTTCGGTTTGTTCGACGACTTGCCGAGCATAGGAGAGAAATTCCACCCCGTCTTGCGTCAAGGTGATACCTTTGGGATTTCGGTTGAAGATTTCAATGCCCATCTCACGTTCTAAATCTCGCACGGCATTGGATAAGCTGGGCTGTGTGATGTAGAGTTGTTTGGCAGCCTCATTCATACTGCCTGTCTCGACAATCTTGATGATATAGTGTAATTGTTGAATTCGCATATGCTTATTGTACCATATTGGCCTTCGTCTCTAAAGAAAAAGGCTAGCAGGCATTTGGGGCAAGCACTCTTTAAAAGGTGGTTTGGGGGCGTTTTTGCTAAAAATTCATCTGTATTTTGTCATATTGTTGTTATTTTTTTGATAAGCAATTGCATCATAAGTAACCTTATGATAAACTTAAACAGAGATTTTTTCTTGAAGTTAAGGAGTATTTATGACAAAAAGACGATCGCAAAAAGCAGGGGCAAAGAGAAGAAGTTGGGGACTAGCAGATGGGCTACGGGGGCTATTCCTCCTAGCCTATCTGCTTTTGGCAGCCTTGGTTATTCAGCTTATGTACCAAAATAATTTCCTAGCCTTTCGAGGACTCAACCATCTTTTAAGTGGCGTCTTACTGGTGATTGCTTTGGTCAGCCTTTATTTGACCGTCAAACGTCGGGCACCAAAAGTCACCATGAGTTTACTGCTTGTGATGACCTGTTTTGTCGGGGCTTTGTTTGCTGGTTTTCATTCGGTGGCTTCGATTGGGAAAAATATGAATAAAACCGCTAGTTATTCTGAGATTAAAATGAGCATTGTCGTCGCAAAAGATAGCAGTCTTTCGTCTATCGATCAGGTGACTTCCGTTTTGGCACCTGTCTCTACGGACAAAAGCAATATCAAGTCCTTGATGACGCATTTGGCCAAGGAAAAAAATCTCAATCCTAGCCTGGCTGAAGTGACTTCTTATCAAACCGCTTACGAAAGTGTGCTGGCTAATACAGATCAAGCCATGGTATTGAATTCCTCTTATTCCTCAGTGTTGGAACTGTCCTATGATAAGTACACAGACAAGCTTAAGACGCTTTATACATATACGATTAAAGTCAAAAACACTAACACAGCGACTGCGGTTGAGGGAGATGCTTTTAATATCTACATTTCAGGTATTGATACCTTTGGGTCTATCTCTTCGGTCTCACGTTCAGATGTTAATATCATTTTGACGGTCAACACCAAGACACACAAGGTCCTCTTGACCACTACCCCACGAGATTAT
The DNA here is from genome assembly GCF_001578885.1 of Streptococcus sp. DD12. Classification (GTDB taxonomy): domain Bacteria; phylum Bacillota; class Bacilli; order Lactobacillales; family Streptococcaceae; genus Streptococcus. The sequence goes on from NZ_KQ969495.1 coordinate 101,667, forward strand.
TATGTCACAATACCTGATGGCGGGGCCAATCAAAAAGACAAGCTGACCCATGCAGGTATCTACGGGGTTGAGACATCCGAAAAAACGTTGGAACAGCTTTATGGCATTACCATTAACTACTATGCGCGGATGAACTTTACCTCCTTCTTGAAACTGATTGATTTGGTCGGTGGCATTACTGTCTACAATGACCAAGAGTTTACCAGCGAATATGGCAATTACCATTTTGCAGTAGGAAATGTTACCTTGGATTCGGATCAGGCCTTGGCCTTTGTTCGAGAACGCCATGGGTTAGCTGGTGGTGACAATGACCGTGGTAAGAACCAAGAAAAAGTCATCTCCGCCTTAATTCATCAATTGTCTAGTCTTAAGTCCATTTCCAATTACCAAAGTATAGCCAATGGGATTCAAGATTCTATTCAAACCAACATGCCTATGGCAACCTTGATGACCTTGGCTAATGATCAGTTAGACTCAGGCAAGGGCTATACCGTTAGTTCACAGGCGGTCACTGGTACAGGGTCAACAGGGGAGTTGCCGTCTTATGCTATGCCTGGCGCTAGTCTCTACATGATGGCGCCAGATCAAGCGAGTGTCGACCAAGCCAAAGCCAACATTCAAGCTGTCATGGAAGGTAAATAATACGAATAAAAAAAGGGAGGTGAGATCAAATGATTCAAACGCGTAAAGGGCGAGATAAGTTTTTAATGGGCGTCTTTCAATTGGCTGTGGTGCTCTTTGCTATTTGTTTAACCCGTCTGGTGCCTTATGCCGATATCCAAGATTTGAGTGTGATTTCTCTTTTGGTCTTACATTTCCTTTCTTATTATGTGAGCAATGCCTACCGTGATTTTTTAAGTCGAGGTTACCTGCAAGAGCTTCTAGCCATCGTGAGGTATAGTTTGGTTTTGGTGGCTTTGGTTTCAGTCTCTTCGTTTATCCTAAAAGATAATTTTATTGTTTCACGTCGTGGCCTCCTTTTCTTTACGGGGATCAATGGCTTGGCTTTGTATGCTTTTAATCGTGTGATGCAAGCCTACTATAAAAACAAACGCCTGACCCAGGGCAGTGCGAAGCAAATTTATGCCATTACAGTGATGGCTTATCTCGATCGCGTTCTGGCTAATTTCTCAGACACCTCAAATGACTACTTGGATGATCACCTATCTGCGGTAACAATTTTGGATGCGATAGGTCCTGTGGTCTTGCCGGGACTTGTCGTGGTAGCCGTCGAGGATATGATGAGTTATGCCACCCATGCGGTTGTTGATGAAGTATTTATCAACCTTCCCAGCGATACCTACCCTGTATCAGATTACATCGCACAATTTGAGGTGATGGGGGTTGATGTCAGTTTGAACATCAACGCTCTGGAGTACCAATCCTTTGGCGCCAAGCGTATTCGCCAACTTTCCCACTACAATGTGGTCACTTTTTCATCCACCTTTTACAAGGGGAGCCATATTGTTGCCAAGCGCATTCTAGATATTTGTGGTGCCTTGTGTGGCCTTGCCATTTGTGGTTTTTTCGGGCTCTTTTTAGCGCCCCTTATTAAGCTAGATGGTGGCCCTGTGATTTTTAAGCAAAAGCGCGTGGGTAAAAATGGCCGTGTGTTTGATTTCTACAAGTTTCGCTCCATGCGGGTTGGCGCAGAAAAGGAAAAAGAGGCCCTCTTGAACCAAAATACGGTTTCAGGTCTCATGTTCAAGGTTGATAATGACCCGCGTGTCACTGCCATTGGTCGTTTTATTCGCCGGACGAGTCTTGACGAGTTGCCTCAGTTTTGGAATGTTTTAAAAGGGGATATGAGTCTAGTTGGGACACGGCCACCAACCGTAGATGAGTACGAACAATACAGCCCCATGCAAAAACGTCGTTTGAGTTTTAAACCTGGAATTACAGGCCTCTGGCAAGTCTCCGGTCGCAGTAATATTAAAGATTTTGATGAGATTGTCGCTATGGATGTTGCCTATATTGATACCTGGACCATTTGGTCAGATGTCAAAGTATTAGTGAGGACACTAAAGGTGGTTCTCTTGGGAAGTGGTGCAAAGTAATGAAGTTATGCCTTGTGGGGTCTAGTGGTGGCCATTTGACCCATCTTTACCTGCTTAAAAAACTATGGGAAAAAGAAGAACGCTTCTGGGTGACCTTTGACAAGGCGGACGCACAGAGTCTCTTGCAAGAAGAAGAGTGGTACCCTTGCTTTTACCCGACAAATCGAAATTTGAAAAACCTGCTAAGAAATACCTGGCTAGCCTTTAAACTGCTGCGTAAGGAACGTCCTGATGTCATCATATCGTCAGGTGCAGCAGTTGCCGTTCCTTTTTTCTATCTGGGCAAACTCTTTGGGGCAAAGACAGTCTACATTGAAGTCTTTGACCGGATTGATGCACCAACCTTGACAGGAAAATTAGTTTATCCCATTACAGACCTTTTTGTGGTGCAATGGGAGGAGATGAAGGCAGTTTACCCTAAAGCTATCAATCTAGGAGGCTTATTCTAATGATTTTTGTGACTGTCGGTACCCATGAGCAAGGTTTTGATCGGTTGGTTGAAGCGGTTGACCGCTTGAAACTAGAAGGAACGATCACAGACGACGTTTTTATACAAACTGGCTACACAAGATACACGCCCAAGGCTTGTCGCTGGCAAGCCTTTTTGTCCTATGATGAGATGCAAGAGGCCTTGTCTACAGCAGATAGGGTCATCACTCATGGCGGACCGGCGAGTTTTATGGCGGTGATTGCTATGGGGAAATGCCCTTTAGTGGTTCCACGTTTGAAAGCAGAGGGAGAACATGTCAATGACCATCAAAAAGAATTTCTAGAAAAGATTGAAGGTAAGGTTCCCCTTGTACCGATTTACCATATAGCAGATTTAGCAAAGCAGTTGTCCCATTCGCCACAAGAGCAAGGGGCATCAGCCATTAGCAGTCATACAGATGCCTTTGTTTCTGATTTAGAAAAGGCGATTCATCAACTCCTGAAAGAAAAGAAATCATGTCAATAAATTCATTTGTAACGCGCTTAGGTCGTTTAGATTGGAAAGACCTCAGTCTTAGTCTGGCTATTCTTGTCTTGATTTTTGAGCGTATCTACACCCCAGCGACGACCTACACAGGTTTTTATAACCGTCAAATCTTGACCTGTCTATGTCTTCTCGCTTTGCTTAGCTTTTTTTGGCTCAAAAAACCAAAGAAATGGACGCCATCAGATACGAACACTTTTGCGGTAATGTTGCCAACTTGCTTTTATATTGCTTGTTGGGGGATGGATTTTCAATCCCTCTTATATGCCCTCATGTTGGCGGTGGTCTTTTTTTGGCATGACCTGACCTTGACTTACCCGCGCTTCTTTTTTGGCACGATTATTGCCGTTGGGGCAGCAATGGCGGTCTGGCAACACACCCAGGGTGTCATCCGGGTTACCGGATTTTTGGTAGGGTCACCGACACTTTTCTCTTTTATGTTGCTGCTGGCCAGTGCTTACTTTGTGTTGACATCTAGCAGTTGGTGGACATTTGCTATTTTGGCCATTTCTGGTTTGGCAATTTTCTGGAGTGAAACACGCTCAACCTTGGGGCTTTTAGGTCTTTTGGGGTTGTATTATCTGGTCAAGTTGGTCAATGCAAGCAATGTCTTTAAAAAAGTTTGGTATTTTCCAGTTATTTTACTGGTCTTTGGCCTTATCGGAGCCATTCTCTTGTGGGGACCAACGCATGGTTTTCAATTGCGGGCCAATGGTTACCAAAGCACCCAAACTCGGACGGATATTATTTGGTACTTTATCCAACTCCTAGTGACCTATCCTAAAACCCTCTTTATGGGAATGGGTGGTGGCTTGACGCCCTACATTGTCCCTCAACTCTTGCCTTATATTAAGAGTAATTACTACCCGCTCCATCAAGATTTGGTCATGTGGGTGACGGAATATGGCTTAATTGGGACGTTGGCCCTCTTAAATGGCATCCGCCTTGTCAACCGTCGCATGCGCTTATCTCACCTTTCTTTACTTAGTATCACTCTACTCTTTATAGTGGGCACCTTCCATAATATTTTCATCTACCCTATGGGCATCGTCTTGTTAAAACTCGTCTACAATAGTGTTTATGCCAAGGAGTCAAAAAATGACGCCTGAGATTTCTGTTATTGTGCCCGTTTATAACCTTGCCGATTCGGTGGCAAGAACTTTGGAAGCCTTGCGTGCTCAAACTATTTTTGAGCAATTGGAAATTCTCTTGATTGATGACGGGTCCAGCGATGCTAGTGGCGCCATCTGTCAAAGCTACGCACAGGCAGACCCTGCTTTTCGTTATATCTATCAGGAAAACCAAGGGGTTTCTGCGGCCCGCAATAAGGGCCTGAGCCTGGCAAAAGGAAAATTCATCGCTTTTTGCGATGCCGATGACCTGCCTCAGCCAGAACTTTACCAAGCCTTGCTGGAAGGGATTGGGACGACAGCTGATATTGCAGTGGTTGACTTTACCAATGTTTATGGCCAGCGTCGGGTGAAAAAAAATGGCGCCTATCAGGCCTGTTTGAATCAGGACCAAGCCCTACAAGCCTTTTTATCAGGCCACTACTTGGAAAATGTTCTTGTCAATAAGCTCTTTCGTCGGTCTGTCATTGGTGAGCTGACCCTGCCTCTTGGTATTTCTATCGGTGAGGATATGGCCTTTTTGTATGACGTTTTACTGAGAGCCAAAGAAGTGGTTGTGGATACACGCTTTAGTTATTATGATTATCTTTACCGAGACCAGTCGGCCATGAATCAATCTTTCTCACCTGCTTATTTTCAACCGGTTGCTTTGTCTCAGGCCATGCTTGAAAAGACGCCAGATGCGCTCAAGCCCTATGCTGAGGCTCATCTCATCCATGAGGTCTGTAAGGCTTTGACGCATTTGCTACTGAAAAAAGCCAAGGCCACTTACCCGGAAAACTATCGTGATTTGCGTCGTCAGTTACGGGCTTATTCGGTCAAGGACCTCTGGCGCTACAATAGCCGCAAGCGTTTTGTGACAACTGTATTATTAACCTATGCGCAGCCCCTTTATCTCTTTTTGTATCGGCGCTTGCGGCCCTAATTTTCTGTGGAAGGAGACCTCATGTCTGACTTGGTGACGGCCATTGTGCCCATCTACAATGTTGAAAAGTATCTGGACGCCTGTATTCAGAGTCTTTTAGCACAAACTTATCCCCAGCTGGAAATTCTTTTGGTGGATGATGGGGCGACAGACGCTTCTGGAGCGCTCTGTGAGGCCTGGGCGCAAAAAGACCCGCGCATTCGCGTCTTGCATAAGGCCAATGGCGGTCTGTCAGATGCTCGTAATTATGGCATTGCCCGTGCCAAGGGAGACTACCTAGTTTTTGTCGATGGTGACGACCGGGTGAAACCCACATTTATCGCAGAGCTCTACCAGGCCATTTCCCAGCAGCAGGCAGACCTAGCTCTGTGCTCTTTTGAGCTCGTCGATGACTCTTATCAGGCTTACAAAGATGAAATCTTAGATGCACCAGATGGGCTCAAAGATGGCCATGCCCTGCTCAATCGGGTTTTAGATGATGATGGCTATAAATACGTGGTCGCTTGGAATAAGATTTATCGCCGCGACATTTTTAGACAGCTCTTGTTTGAAAAAGGGAAAACCTATGAAGACGAGTATATGAATTTTCAGCTTTTTTGGCAGTATCGAAAGGTGGTTACCTTACAGACGCCACTTTACCAGTATGTCTGCCGTCCAGATAGCATTACCACATCGCAGATGACCCCTCAAAAGCTGTGGATGAAAACGCAAATGCAAGAGGAGCGTTTGGCCTTTTATCAGGATAAAGATAAGAGTCTGTATCTCAAGGCGGCTCAAGTCTATTGCAACTGGCTAGTGACCTGTTTTAAGGATAGCGCAGATTTGCTGGACAGTAAGGAAAAAAGATGTCTGCAGGTTCGTTTTCGACAAGTGGTCAAGACCTTGTTGCAGGCAAGAGTCAAGACACCTCTAGGGTTACGCTGTCAAAATAGCTTGGCTTACTTTAGTTTGCCCCTAGCAGGGCGAGTTAAGGCTCTGGTTAAGCGCCCATCTAGAAAGTAGGATCTTATGGCAATATTAGTTCTTGGAGGGGCAGGCTATATCGGTTCGCATATGGTGGATTATCTCCTGACGCAGACAGACCAGTCAGTTGTCGTCGTAGACAATCTCTCGACAGGACACCGGGAAGCCTTGCCTGAAGACCTCCCCTTTTATCAAGCGGACATGGCTGATCAAAAAGCGATGCGTCACGTCTTTGAGCAACACCCGGATGTGGATGCGGTCATGCATTTTGCAGCCTCTTCACTGGTTGCCGAGTCGATGGCCAAGCCCTTGGCCTATTTTGATAACAATCTGGTCGGTTTGGTGAAATTTTTGGAAGTCATGAAAGACTATCCCGTCAAGGATTTGATTTTTTCGTCTACGGCAGCGGTCTATGGATTGCCAGATGCCAACCCCATCACGGAAGAAAGGCAAAAAACCCCCATCAATCCCTACGGCGAAAGCAAACTCATGATGGAAAAGGTCATGGCCTGGGCTGAAACTGCCTATGGCATTCGCCATGTGGCCTTGCGCTATTTTAATGTAGCTGGTGCCAAACCTGATGGCAGTATCGGTGAGGACCATCGGTGTGAAACCCATTTGGTGCCTATCATCTTACAGGTAGCTCAGGGCCAGCGTCCGGAGGTGGCAATATTTGGTCAGGATTATGCGACACCAGATGGTACAAATATCCGTGATTATGTTCATCCGGTTGATTTGGCGCAGGCGCATTGGTTAGCGCTCGGCTATCTCAAAGAAGGTGGCGCCTCAACAGCCTTTAATTTGGGCTCATCGACAGGATTTTCCAATTTGGAAATACTAGAAGCAGCCCGCCGTGTCACAGGACAAGCCATCCCTGCCTGTCTGGCTGAGCGACGACCAGGGGACCCCGATACCTTGATAGCTTGCTCACAAAAAGCCCGTCAGACGCTTGGCTGGCGTCCGCAGTATGATACGATTGATGCTATGATTCAGTCTGCTTGGGCTTGGCACAAAAGTCACCCCCAAGGCTATGCCAGCAAACCGTCGCCATTCTAAAATCCCCTTGGCTTATCCAAGGGGATTTTAGAATGGCGACAGACTGATTTTATTGGTCAAAATGCTGCTAAAAAAGCCGTTTCTACTTGTCCTAAGCAGGGCCAAGGCTTTCAACTGTGAGAAAAAACGCTTGAAACAAAAGGGTTTCAAACGTTTGGAAATTGTGAAATCCTAGGGACAAAGTGAAGCTAGGCAAGCCGTCAGACATCTTTAGCGTCCCTTTGTCAGCTAAGGGGGTCTATCAAAAACTAAGGGAAGTTTCGGTTCATTTTTCTGCGCCCTTATTCAATCATGGCGTAGTGGGTCTGACCGCTGTAGTCTGGGTATGCAATCCAAATGTGGTTGTCATTGGTAAAACGTTGGGCAGCGGTGACACTGTCACCAGGGTTAAAGTAAAAGTCAGTCTCTGCAGACTCCTGTGGACTGGCCTTGACCGGAACCGTGTTTTTGAAGGTGTAAGTTCCCACAGAGATAGTATCGGTGTAGGACGGACTTGTTTGACTTGCTGGTGTCGTCTCTGAAGCCGTGCTAGAGTCTTGAGAAGAACTTGAGGCATTTTCTGCTGGGGTTGAACTGCTAGAAGCTGGTGTCGTCGATGACGGCGAAGACTGAGTCTGGCTGACCTTAGTCGAACTTGTGGAAGAAGTTGCTGATTGTCTTGTCGTCTGCTGGTTGCAGGCCACTAAACCAAGGCTGGCTAGAAGGAGAAGACCTGCTGCCAAACGGCCTTTTAAGGATTTTGTCATAAGAAGCTCCTTTCGTTTTTGACGTGGGAAAATTTACTCTTATTATAGCTTATTTTGAAGGGAAAGCCCTTGTTTTTTTAGATTTTTTTGGGATTTCTTTGAGGTCACCTTAAGTCAGTTGGATTATTGTTTTAGCAAGAAAAGACGATGCATGTAAAGGAGATTTCTCATGACATTACGACAAGATGCCAAAAAATACCTTGGGCTCTTTGCAGCCACAACAATCCTTGCGACGGCAAGCTTACCTTCTGTCGCAGTCTTTGCCCAGGAAACTGGCCAGGCAATGACAGTTGCAGCTGGGGGCGGGGGTGCCGATACCCAGTCCTATGACTATACGGGAACAACTAATGGGGTCTTGACGGCTAATGCGACCGAAACAAGCCTCGAAAATACAAGCGCAGAAAGCACCAGCTCTGCACAAAATGTGGCCTTGGCCCAAAATGCGGGAACCCTAAAGCTAAATAAGGTCACCCTGAACAAGTCAGGCGACGATGATGATGCGGACAATGACAATTTCTATGGCGTGAATTCCATCTTGTTAGCGGTCAATTCAGGCAGTAAGGCCTACCTTGGTGACTCTAGTCTATCAGCTAGCTCAACTGGGTCAAATGGGATTTTTGCGACAGACAAGGCCAGTGTCTATGCCAATAACTCCAGCATTACCACCACAGCAGATAACTCTCGGGGGCTTGATGCCACCTATGGCGGTAATATCCTTGCCAATAAGATGACCATCGCTACCCAGGGCGACCACAGCGCAGCGCTAGCCACGGACCGTGGTGGGGGAAATATTTCCGTTACCAACTCCCAATTGACGACGGCAGGTTCAGGCTCGCCCTTGTTGTATTCAACGGGAACCATTGAGGTGGACAATGTGACTGGGACAAGCTCAGGCAGTCAGCTGGCAGGGATGGAGGGGCTCAACACCATCCGGATTTATAACTCCCAGTTACAGTCTAGCCTGACGGGAACGACGGGCTCCGACCCTGTCGCCAACGGCGTTATTCTCTACCAATCCACCTCTGGGGATGCAGAGACAACAACCAGCGAGACGGCGCGTTTTGAAGCCAGTCAGTCCACCCTTTCATCGGCCATTAGCTCAGGCGCCATGTTCTATGTGACCAATACCAAGGCGAATGTCGTCTTATCTGATACGACCTTGGATTTTGACACCAGCAAGGCCAACCTTTTGACCATTGCAGGAAATGACAGCAATAACTGGGGAACGGCGGGCAGCAATGGGGCTACGGTCACCTTTACAGGGCTTAAACAGACCCTTAAGGGGAACATTTCTGTCGATACTATTTCGAGTTTGGACCTCTATCTCTTGGATGGGACAACTTATACAGGAAGCACGATGATTTCACAAAATGCGACCAATACCTCACCGACGACTAGCCCTATTACCGTGAATATTGATGGCAAATCCAAGTGGGTGGTTACAGGTGATTCGACCATTTCCAATCTTAACCTTGCCAAAGGTGGCCAAGTGGTCGATAGCGATGGCAAAACCGTTACCATCGTAGCCAACGGTCAAACGGTGGTAAAAGGTGAGAGTGACAAGACCGTGACGGTGACAGGGACTTATAGCACCACCGTTACAACTTCAGAAAACAATGCCTTATCTACCGACTACATCGACCGGACGGATTTTGATAACTATTACAAAACGAGCACGAGCTTTGGCAGCAATGCGTCTAACAGTGCTAGTAGCAGTAAAAGTAGCACTAGCCAGCAAAAAACAAAGGCAAGTCACAGTTACCTTCCCTATGCTTTAGCTGGTGGGGTGAGCCTTCTGGTCATCGGAGCAGGCACTGCCTTGCTGGTCAAAAAACGTGGCCATAAGAAAAATAAGTGACTGCTTTAGACCAGATATTGGCTTAAAAAATGAAAGAATTTTTCTCCCTATCCAAATAGAAGGGAAAAAGCCCAATCTCCCTAGGGTGATTAGTGACAGAGCTTTCAAAAAATGGTAAAATGAAGTGATTATACAAGAAATGAGGATTACTTCATGAAAGGAATCATTCTCGCTGGTGGTTCAGGAACTCGGCTGTACCCGCTCACCCGTGCTGCGTCTAAACAGCTGATGCCCGTCTACGATAAGCCAATGATTTACTACCCCCTCTCAACCCTGATGTTGGCAGGAATCAAGGATATCTTGATTATCTCTACCCCACAGGACTTGCCACGCTTTAAAGAGCTCTTGCAAGACGGTTCTGAGTTTGGGATTTCCCTCTCTTATGCGGAGCAACCTAGCCCAGACGGCTTGGCGCAAGCCTTTATCATCGGTGAAGAGTTCATCGGAGACGACCATGTTGCCCTTATTTTAGGGGATAATATCTACTATGGTCCTGGTCTGTCCAAGATGCTCCAAAGAGCAGAAGCCAAAGAAAAAGGGGCGACAGTCTTTGGTTACCAAGTCAAAGACCCTGAGCGTTTTGGTGTCGTTGAGTTTGACGAAAACATGAATGCCCTTTCTATCGAAGAAAAACCTGAGCATCCCAAGTCAAATTATGCTGTGACAGGCCTGTATTTCTATGACAATGATGTCGTTGAGATTGCCAAAAACATCAAGCCTAGCCCACGTGGTGAGCTAGAAATCACAGATGTCAATAAGGCCTACCTGGAACGTGGTGACCTGTCTGTGGAAATCATGGAACGTGGTTTTGCTTGGTTGGATACAGGAACCCATGAAAGTCTCCTAGAAGCGGCCCAATACATTGAGACCGTCCAACGGATGCAAAACCTTCAAGTGGCTAACTTAGAAGAAATTGCTTATCGGATGGGCTATATCACCAAAGATCAGGTTCGTGAACTGGCGCAACCCCTCAAGAAAAACGAATACGGGCAATACCTGCTCCGTCTGATTGGAGAAGCCTAATGACAGATAACTTTTTTGGTAAAACACTGCAAGCCAAGGCTATTGAGGCCATCCCAGGGATGTTAGAATTTGATATCCCTGTCCATGGGGACAACCGCGGTTGGTTCAAGGAAAATTTCCAAAAGGAAAAAATGCTTCCTCTAGGATTTCCTGAAAGTTTCTTTGCGGAAGGCAAGTTGCAAAACAACGTGTCCTTTTCACGGAAAAATGTTTTGCGTGGCCTTCATGCGGAGCCTTGGGACAAGTACATCTCAGTTGCAGATGAAGGGAAGGTTCTGGGGTCTTGGGTTGACCTCCGTGAAGGAGAAAGCTTCGGAAATGTTTACCAGACCGTGATTGATGCTTCCAAGGGTATTTTCGTCCCTCGCGGTGTCGCGAATGGTTTCCAAGTCTTGTCTGATAAGGTGTCTTATAGCTACTTGGTCAATGACTACTGGGCTCTAGAGCTCAAGCCAAAATACGCTTTCGTCAACTATGCTGACCCAAGCCTAGGCATCCAGTGGGAAAACTTAGCAGAAGCAGAAGTCTCAGAAGCAGACAAGAACCATCCTTTGCTCAAAGACGTCAAACCATTAAAAGCAGAAGATTTGTAAAAATGTTGCTCTTAAAACAATCAAGAACATCATTATATAGTTTTTAGCTTTGCTATAAACGAGCGAAGCGAGCTATATGCTTAGCTTTCCGCCGTGAGAAAAGCACCTGAACTATTTTGTTTCAGGTGCTCGGAAGTTTTGAGACATTAGGCTCAAAACTTAGTCATGGAACTTCGAAGAAGTTAGCTGACGTCCGTACTCACCTAAGGAAAGCTAAAAAAAGATTGATTTAAGAAACAATCAAAACTAAAAACTATTTGGAGAAGAAATGACTGAATACAAAAACATCATCGTGACAGGTGGGGCTGGTTTCATCGGTTCTAACTTTGTCCACTATGTCTATAACAACTTCCCAGACGTGCATATCACCGTTTTGGACAAGCTCACCTATGCGGGGAACCGGGCCAATATCGAGGAAATCCTGGGCGACCGCGTGGAGTTGGTCGTAGCAGATATTGCGGATGCAGAAGCCGTTGACAAGTTAGCCGCTAAGGCTGACGCTATCGTCCACTACGCCGCAGAAAGCCATAATGACAATTCATTGAACGACCCATCTCCTTTCATCCATACCAACTTTATCGGGACTTACACCTTGCTAGAAGCGGCTCGCAAATACGATATCCGTTTCCACCACGTGTCTACGGATGAAGTCTACGGTGACCTGCCTTTGCGTGAGGACTTACCAGGACATGGCGAAGGCCCAGGGGAAAAATTCACGGCGGAAACCAAGTACAACCCAAGTTCGCCTTATTCATCAACCAAGGCAGCCTCTGACTTGATCGTTAAGGCTTGGGTGCGTTCTTTTGGTGTCAAAGCAACTATTTCCAACTGTTCTAACAACTACGGTCCTTACCAACACATCGAAAAATTCATTCCACGTCAAATTACCAACATCCTCTCTGGAATCAAACCAAAACTTTACGGTGAGGGGAAAAATGTGCGTGACTGGATCCACACCAATGACCACTCTTCAGGTGTCTGGACCATCTTGACCAAGGGTGAGATTGGTGAAACTTATCTGATCGGTGCGGACGGTGAAAAGAACAACAAGGAAGTCTTAGAGCTTATCCTCAAAGAAATGGGACAAGCGCCTGACGCTTACGACCACGTCACAGACCGTGCAGGTCACGACTTGCGCTATGCCATCGACGCTAGCAAGCTTCGTGATGAGCTCGGTTGGCGCCCAGAATTCACCAACTTCGAAGAAGGCCTCAAAGAAACCATCAAATGGTACACAGATAACCAAGACTGGTGGAAAGCTGAAAAAGAAGCCGTCGAAGCCAACTATGCGAAAACGCAAGAAGTGCTTAAATAAACAAAAAATCAACTCAGGAAAACCTGGGTTGATTTTTTTGCTGAGAAGTGGTTAGAGGCTTTTGTCGGTTAACTGTCAAAGTCTGCCTTGCTTTTGGTATCTGCGTACTCCTCGGCAACTTCTTGGGCTAGAATGCTGTCATAGTCTGCTAGGGTGATGTTTTGTCCGTATTTTTGTCTTAGGGCGGTCGTCACTAGGCGATAGGCAAGGCGTGGGTTGCGAGAGAGGATAGGCCCATGGAAATAGGAACCAAAGACATTTTTATAGTGCACGCCTTCCGTTTGGTCTTGGCCATTGTTACCATTTCCGTAGGCGCAGACGCCCAGAGGCTTTTCATCATCGGCTAAGAAAGTCCGGCCTTGATGGTTTTCAAAACCATAGTAAGTTTCGTCGAAGGCTTGGTTATAAATTTTGATGTCTCCGATAAATCGGTTGTTTTCCTGATTGAGGGTATAGTGCTTTAAAATACCCAGGCCATCAATCTTTTGACCATCTGCTTGGACATAATATTGCCCTAGGAGCTGGAAACCGCCACAGATAGCTAGGAGGGTTCCTTCGCTTTGGATATAGCGCTCCAGTTCAGCCCGTTTTTGAGGGAGGTCTTTGGCGACGATGGTCTGCTCGTAGTCTTGTCCGCCACCAAAAAAGGCGAGTTGGTAGTCATCCGCGGAAAAGTCGTCTCCCAGGGAAACAATATCCACACGGACCTTGGCCCCAAGTTTTTCAGCAACGTATTTGAGCATGAGCACATTTCCATTGTCTCCATAGGTATTCATCAAGTCCCCATAGAGGTGAGCAATGGCAAGTTCGTACTGAGCTTCCTGGTTTTCAGGGGATTCTAAAGAGGTATAAACCATTTAACGCATCTCCTTATTGACTGCTTGGTGACTGGCCAGCAATTCCCGAAAGGCTAGCATGGCCGTATAGGTCGCTAGGATGTAGGCATGCTGGGTCTTTTGAGTCTTGATGGCTTCAAAGATAGCCTTGAGGTCGGCCATCTCGCTAATGTCTTGGCTAGGGTAGCCTGTCACCCGTAAGCGACGGGCGATTTCGGAATGTCTGACACCCCCCGCATAGATTTCAGGGATAGGCATGTCTGTAATGTGTTCAAAGTTGACATCCCAAATCCAGCTGGTGTCGATACCGTCGGCATAGTTGGCGTTGAGCAGGACAGACAGGGAAAAGTCATAGTCAGATAAGGCAATCATGTCCAAGGCTTGGTTGGCACCGACAGGGTTTTTAATAAGAACCAAGGTACAGTCCTTGTCCCCGATTTGGAAGGTTTCTTGCCGACCAAAGACAGCCCGACTCTTTTCAAAGCCAGCCTTGATGGTTTCAGGAGCAATGCCAAAAAATTCTGCCACTGCCACAGCTGCTAAGGCGTTATAAATATTGTAGAGGCCCCCAACCTTGATGCGGTAGTCCTGACCGTCAATGGTGAAGTCAGCTGAGGTATTTGTGATGGCCTTGAGGGATGTCAAGCGGTAGTCTAGTTCAGGCCGCTTAAAGTCACAGTTGGGGCAAGAGTAGTCTCCCAGATTGGCATAGGTATTGAGCCGATAAGTCAAAATGGATTGACACTTGGGACAAAGAACCCCCTCAGTGTTGTAATGCGTCCGCCTTGGCTCAGTCTTTTCCGTGTCAAAACCGTAGTAGCGCACAGGATTGACCACCTCTTTGGAATGAAAGAGCGGGCTATCCCCATTGGCCAAAATAGTGGCATGCGGTGCTTGGGCAGCGCCGTCTAAAATCATCTGGTAGGTGGTGTAGATTTCGCCATAGCGGTCCATTTGGTCACGGAAAATATTGGTAAAGACAAAAAGGCTAGGTGTGATATAGCGCGTGACCTTGGCAAGGCTGGCTTCATCAATCTCTAAAACGGCAATTTTTTTACCTGATTTGGCCTTTTTTGCCGTCAAAAACGTAGCCGTAATCCCTGAAATCATGTTGGCGCCACTGGTATTTGTCACCACTTGGCCATAAGCTTCTTGCAAGATACCAACGGTCAAGGCTGTCGTCAGTGTCTTCCCATTGGTTCCTGTGATGACCACGATTTCATAGTCTTTGGCTAAAGTCTGTAAAATATCTGGGTCCATTTTGAGTGCCAATTTTCCTGGTAGGGTTGACCCTCGGCCCATCCGGCTAAGGATGGCGTGTGAACTTTTTCCGGCAAGTATGCCTAAACATGTCTGTAGTTTCATACTTGTTATTCTACCAAAAAAAATAAGGAAGGAGACAGGAAAAACATCTCTTTCGTGGTATAATAAAGGCACTACTAATCTAGAAAGGGTGTCAGGGCTTGCTGTCTTTTTTTTCCAGTGATTTTTTCACTAATTTAGTTGCCTCACCACAGGTCATCGTGGTCAATCTGCTTGACATTGCGATTGTGGCCTGGGTGATTTATCGTCTCATCAAATCTCTGATGGGAACACGGGTAATGACCCTCATTCAAGGGGTGATTCTCTTTTTAGCCATTCGCTTTGTGGCGCAATGGATTGGCCTCACTACAGTCACATGGCTTATCAACCAAGTTGTCACTTATGGTGTCATTGCTGCCGTTGTGATTTTTGCACCAGAAATTCGGGGCTTTTTAGAAAAGTTTGGACGCACACCGCAATATTTTATCCAAACACGTCAGGTCTCTAATGAAGAAAAGATGATTACAGCTTTCGTTGAAGCTGCCAAATACATGAGCCCACGTAAGATAGGGGCTCTGGTCTCTGTTGAGAGAACCCAGACCTTACAAGAGTATATTACGACAGGTATCCCTTTAGATGCGGATATCTCAAGTCAACTCTTAATCAATATCTTTATTCCCAATACCCCCCTCCATGATGGGGCAGTTATCATCAAGGGAGATAAGATTGTGACGGCTTCATCTTACCTGCCTCTCACAGAAAGTTCAGGCATTTCGAAAGAATTTGGAACCCGTCACCGAGCGGCCATTGGCCTGTCTGAAGCAACAGATGCCTTTACGTTTGTCCTTTCTGAGGAGACAGGTGGCATCTCGGTTGCCTATAAGGGAAACTTCCAGCATGATTTGAGCTATGAAGCCTTTGAACTCTTACTACGTGAGGTTTTTGTGACGGGTGAAGAGGCCCCAAGAACCCTCTGGCAGAAACTAGGGAGGAAAAAGCGATGAAAAAAGTTTTGAGAAAAATTTTTTCGGCACAAACGTCTTATGCCCTAGTCTCCCTCTTTTTTGCCATTGTCTTGTTTTTGACAGCCTATTCCACAAGTTATAATGGGCGTGATTTACAGACCCATGAGACCTTTTCGGCCAATGTTGAAAATGTGCCCATTGATATCAAGTACGATAGTGACAAGTATTTCATCTCGGGTTATTCCTATGAAGCGGAAGTTTATCTGACCTCGACCAACCGTGTCAAACTGGATTCGGAAATTTCAAGCAGTACCCGTAAGTTTAAGGTGGTCGCTGACTTGACCAATGCGGACACCGGGGTGACAACTGTTAAGCTCCAAATCAAGGATTTACCAAGTGACGTGACGGCCCGAGTTACCCCAGGCACCATGTCTGTCACCATTGGCAAGAAAAAGTCCAAGACCTTCAAGGTCCTGCCTCGCGTCGATGAGGACCAGCTTGCAGCAGGTTATCAGTTGGAAAAAGCAAGTAGTAATCTGTCCGAAGTTACGGTCACTAGCGACGAGGATAGCCTAGAGCAAATTGACCATGTTGAAGCGGTCCTGCCGTCTAATAAGGTGCTGTCAGACAACTATTCAGGTCAAGCTAACTTGCAGGCAGTTTCCGCAGATGGAACGGTTATTTCGAGCATTATTGACCCTTCTAAAGCAACCTTGGATGTGCAAGTGAAAAAACTGACCAAGGTCGTGCCGGTTGTCGTTAATCTGACCGGCCAAAAGGCAGAAGGGGTCTCTGAGGTGAAGTACCAAAGCTCGGTTAGCTCGGCTACCATTTCTGGCGACCAAGAGGCTTTGGACAAGGTTAGCCAAATTTCTGTCACTATTGATATTTCTAATGTCACAAAATCGCAATCTAAAAGTGTTACACTAAGTGCGGATGGGGTGACGGTTGAGCCTGAAAAGGCTACTATCGCCCTCTCGGTGACCAAATAAACGGAGAAATGAAAGGATGAAGCGACAGGCGTCGCAACGATAATTATGGGAAAATATTTTGGAACGGATGGCGTTCGTGGAGAAGCCAATGTTGAATTAACACCAGAATTAGCTTTTAAACTAGGGCGGTTTGGTGGTTATGTCCTCAGTCAACACGAGACAGACACACCGCGAGTCTTTGTCGGACGGGACACCCGTATTTCAGGTGAGATGTTGGAATCTGCCTTAGTTGCGGGTCTTCTTTCTGTAGGGATTGAGGTTTATCGCTTGGGTGTTTTGGCAACTCCAGCAGTTGCCTATCTGGTTCGCACAGAAAAAGCCAGCGCTGGTGTCATGATTTCAGCTAGCCACAATCCAGCTTTGGATAACGGGATTAAATTCTTTGGTGGCGATGGCTTTAAACTAGATGATGAGCGAGAATTGGAAATCGAAGCCCTTCTAGATGCTAGCGAAGATACCTTACCTCGCCCTAGTGCCGATGGTCTGGGACGGCTTGTTGATTACCCAGAAGGGCTGCGTAAGTACGAAAAATTCCTCGTATCGACAGGTGTCGCCTTGGATGGCCTTAAGGTTGCTTTGGATGCGGCCAATGGTTCTGCTTCAACGTCAGCACGTGATATTTTTGTCGATCTTGGGGCAAATATCAGCGTGATTGGTGAAGATCCCGATGGCTTAAATATTAATGCTGGTGTGGGTTCCACCCATCCCGAACGCCTGCAAGCTTTGGTTAAAGAAACAGGTGCAGCAGTTGGGCTAGCTTTTGATGGGGATAGTGATCGTCTCATTGCTGTGGACGAAACAGGTGCCATTGTCGATGGTGACAAGATTATGTACATCATTGGCAAATACCTGTCCGAAAAAGGGGAATTAGCAAAAAATACCATTGTCACAACAGTCATGTCCAACCTTGGTTTTCATAAGGCCTTGGACCGGGAAAATATAGCCAAAGCGGTAACGGCTGTTGGGGACCGCTATGTTGTTGAAGAAATGCGAAAATCTGGCTACACCTTGGGTGGTGAGCAGTCTGGCCATGTCATTATCATGACTTACAACACAACAGGTGATGGGCAGTTGACTGGTGTGCAACTGACCAAGGTTATGAAAGAAACGGGTAAGACTTTGTCAGAGCTGGCCAGCGAAGTAACGATCTACCCTCAAAAACTCGTCAATATCCGTGTGGCTAACGACATGAAAGCGAAGGCCATGGAAGTGCCTGAAATTGCAGCGATTATCCAAAAGATGGAAGCTGAAATGGCCGGCAATGGCCGGATTCTGGTCCGTCCAAGTGGGACAGAACCTCTCTTGCGGGTGATGGCAGAAGCGCCGACAGATGCCGAAGTATCTTATTACGTCGACACCATTGCCAAGGTGGTTGAAAATACGATTGGTATTGATTAAAAAAGAACAATAATAAACAAGCATGTTGTTTGCTTTGCTGGCAAATCAACATGCTTTTTCTTTATTTAAAAATCTATCGTATTATGTCTGTAAAACGTCTTAAAAGAACCTGAAAATCAAGAGATTTTCAGCGGTAAAATCCTCTAAACATGTTACAATAGTCTTGTTGAAAAAACGCTTTCAGATGACAACCATGACATTTTCATGACAATATTTAATCATGAAGCTTTCTTTCATGGAAAAGGTCAGCTCAAAGCAGCAATTTTTGTTATCTTCTAGCCATTGGCTTCATAAATACATGTCAGAAAGGAGATTGAAAAATGGCTTTTTGGAAGACAAAAAAAGGACAATGGGGGATGCTTACCGCTGGTTCAGCTATCCTTGGTTTACTGGTCGGAGCGACTTTGCTCAATCCACCAACGGCTCATGTCCAAGCAGAAGGAAACGGTGAACAGGTTCAGCAGGCGCATTTGACTACGGCTCATGGCTGGTCAAACGACCTCCAAACCATCGTCTGGAATGACGCAGGCTACTACGATGTTTACTTCCTACATTCTGAAGATGGTGCCACCAATCCGTTTGGTAGCTCTGGTCAAGACTGGGTACACACAACGACCTCAGATTTCTTGCATTATGGTGAGCAAAATAGTGCTATTCCTGCCAGTGGTGGCGATGACACCCAAGGCTGGCAGTCTGCCTGGACAGGAAGTATTGTGACCAATACAGGTAATATCCCCAATGTTCCCGTGGGGGCAAAAGTTGCTTATTTTACAGGTATTCGCAAATCCGATAAAACTCAAAATATTTATGCCAGCTATTCTCAGGATAACGGTCGGACCTTCACCCAACCGCTCAATGATGGCAAACCTGTAGCGGATGTCTCCAATGCCAACAACAAGACAGATTTTCGTGACCCTGCGGTTTACTACTGGCAAAATAAAATGCTCATGTATGTGGCTGAAGGTTCTGAGATTGGGGTTTACCAATCTACGGACGGGGTAACTTGGAGTCTGGCAGACCCAAGTGGCGGGTCAAAAATTTTGGCGTCTACTTTCTTTTACGGTCACAGCTGGGATGGAAATGCGCCAGTTGAGTGCCCTGTGATTAAAACCATGCAGACACCGAGTGGTGAAAGCAAGCAAGTTTTGATTTTTGGGGCAAAGGACGCTTCTGTCGGAGAGACCACAGGGACTTACTATGAAGTGGGGCATTTGGATGCCAACGGACTCTTTGTGACTGAAACAACCGCTAAACGCTTGGACCAAGGGTCAGATTTCTACGGTGCCAATACCAATGGGTCTGATACCATCGACACTGTCAATCATAGCCTGATTGCCCTTGGTTGGGTCGGCAACTGGAACTATTTCACAACAGGTGTCCACACCGACCAAAACGCTAGCAGTGAATTTGTGCATCGCTTAGGTTCTTATTCCAGCGCTCGCGAAGTCCAACTGACAGATGGCTTGACCCTTACGTCAAGCTTGATGATTCCTAAGGCAGCGACAAGAGATAGCGTGACCTATAGCAATGTCACCAAAGATGCCCCAAAATCTCAGTCAGGCCAGCAATGGGTTGACCGTGAAGATACCAATGGTCACGTTTATGGCCTTTATGATATCCCTAACCAGTCTGCAGCTCAGTATTACCAGTTGACTTTTAGCTCTAGCCAAGCCAGCTACAAGGGCCGTATCTATATTGATATCTGGCAGGGTGAGGATTATGTCCGCTTTAATTACGATCCGTCTAATGGCAAATACAATGTCAAGGCCTATGCGGCAGAACTCAATAACGGAACCAATGGCCAAGTCTCATCAGACTATTACCGCAATGGTCTCTTGGGCAATGGCAATGGCTACCTGGCTGATAGTGGCCTGTCAGGTCAGCAGTCTATTACCCTAACGGTGGTCACAGATACTAACAGTGTGGAATTCGCTTTTCCAAATGGGCAAATCTACACAGTGTCTCGTTTTAACACATCAGGTGTTCAGGACTTTAAGATTTTCACTGAAGACCCTGATAATGCCAATCAGGTCACAATCACACAGGCCAATTTGCAATAGGCCGAATGCAGTTAGTAGGAGATGAAAGAAAAACGCTTCATTTTCCTGAATGTCTAAAAAGCAGACGAGAGGACTCGTCTGCTTTTTTATAACTAGATAGGCTTCTAAAAAATGTCTTCAACACCATTTAGTGGTCGAAAATAATTTCCATTGTGGTTTCCTGAGGCTGCATGCCTTGACCTTGGTAAAAGCGCAGGGCTCCAGCATTCGCCTGCCAGACATTGAGGGTCAGATTATAGCAACCAATCTCTTGGGCGTAATTTTTCGCAAAAGCAAAGAGTTGGTCACCGATTTTTTGACCACGCGCCTGACTGTCCACGCAAAGGTCCTCGATAAAGACGGTTTTGACCGGTTTGAGGGCACCATGGTCTTTGGGCTCTTTGATTGTGATAAAGAGGTGGCCTAAGACGTGACCTGCTTCATCCTCGTAGACAAAGATGGGGGTCTCTGGTTTGGTCATTAGGTCTGCTAAGTCCTGGTCGGTGTATTTGCTCCCAGAGTCCTTAAACAAATCAGGCCGTGCTTGGTGGTGAACGCTTAAAATCTGCTGCAACAAGCCTTGCAAGGCAGGGATGTCAGCGGGCCGAGCTAAACGAATTGGCATAAAGTACTCCTTTTCTTGTGCATTAGCTCCCATATTATAGGAACTTGCCTCTTCTTTGTCAAGTTGCATTAGCTGGTCCAAGACCTAAAAAAGGCTGTGGAAGTATGCTTAGGCATTGAGGCCTAGCCTGTCTTGTGCTATAATGAAAGGCGATTGAAAACATAAAGGAGACTAACATGGGACGTAAATGGGCCAATATTGTAGCTAAAAAAACAGCTAAAGATGGGGCTAACTCAAAAGTTTACGCAAAATTCGGCGTAGAAATTTATGTAGCAGCTAAAAAAGGGGAACCAGATCCTGAGTCAAACTCAGCTTTGAAGTTTGTCATCGAGCGTGCCAAACAAGCACAGGTACCAAAACATGTCATTGACAAAGCGATCGACAAGGCTAAAGGAAACACAGACGAAACCTTTACAGAAGGGCGTTACGAAGGTTTTGGTCCTAATGGTTCCATGATTATTGTGGATACTTTGACGTCAAATGTCAACCGTACCGCTGCTAACTTACGGACAGCATTTGGGAAAAACGGGGGGAACATGGGAGCTTCTGGCTCAGTAGCCTACCTCTTTGACCGTAAGGGAGTCATTGTCTTTTCAGGAGATGATGCGGATGCTATCTTTGAGCAACTGTTAGAAGCTGATGTGGATGTGGAAGATGTCGAAGCAGAAGAAGGCACCATCACAGTCTACACAGAACCAACAGACCTCCACAAGGCCTTAGAAACCTTGCGAGCAAATGGCATCGAGGAATTCCAAGTCACTGAGTTGGAAATGATTCCACAAAGTGAAGTCACACTTGAAGGTGAAGATTTAGAAACCTTTGAAAAACTGATTGATGTTTTAGAAGACGATGAAGACGTTCAAAAGGTTTATCACAATGTTGAAGGCTTGTAAGCCTTGATAGCCCAAAAGAGGCAGGAAATGGTCGACTTTCCCGCTTCTTTTTTTATCGGAAACTACTTAAGCTTGGCTGTTTTTTGTGGTAAAATGAAAGAGATATGACACAAGGAAAACTGATTACCATTGAAGGGCCAGACGGCTCTGGAAAAACTACTTTATTAGAAATCTTGGCGCCTGCAGTGGCCAAGGCATTTGAGGTTGAAGTTGTCACCTCACGTGAACCGGGAGGGGTGCAGATTGCCGAGCAGATTCGTAAGGTTATTTTGGATGTTAACCACACGACCATGGACAAAAAGACAGAACTCTTGCTCTACATGGCAGCTCGACGCCAGCATTTGGTGGAGAAGGTCCTTCCAGCCTTAGAAGCAGGCAAATGGGTAATTTTGGACCGTTTTATCGATTCGTCAGTGGCTTATCAAGGGGGTGGCCGTGGATTGGATTTGGCCAGTATTCAATGGCTCAATGCCTTTGCGACGGATAGGCTTTTACCAGATTTGACCCTGCTTTTAGACATCCCGTCTGAACAGGGCTTGGCCCGGATTATGGCTGGACAAGGTCGGGAAATCAACCGCTTAGACTTAGAGGCTGCGACCATGCACCAGAAGGTGCGCCAGACCTATTTGACCTTGGCTGAGCAAGTTCCAGAACGCATCAAAGTGCTGGATGCACAAAAAACGCCCGAGGTTATACTTGAGGAAAGTTTAGCCCTTATTTCTGAGGTTTTATCATGAGTGAAGATTTTCCCTTGCAGGAATGGCAACCGGAACGTTACCAAGAATTCACACACATTCTAGCCAATCACAGGCTTAGTCATGCCTATCTTTTTAGTGGCAGTTTTGGCGCTAAGGCCATGGCTCAAGCCTTGGCTCAAAGTTTGTTTTGTGAGGTGTCTCGAGATGCCTGGCCTTGCGGTCAGTGCCGTTCTTGTCGTTTAATAGCAGCCAGGGAATTTTCAGATGTCAAATGGATTGCGCCAGAAGGGCAGACCATAAAAACACAAACCATCCGTGAGATGACCAGAGAATTCTCCCAAAGTGGCTATGAGGGAGAGGCTCAAGTCTTTATTATCCAAGAAGCCGAAAAAATGCACGTCAATGCGGCCAATAGTTTGCTGAAATTTATCGAAGAACCCCAGTCGGCTTCCTATGTCTTTTTTCTAACGACAGAGCAGGACCGCATTTTGCCAACGATTCGTAGCCGTGTGCAGAGTTTTCATTTTTCCAAGAACCGCCCATTGATTCAAGCCTACTTTGAGCAGGCAGGACATTTGCCGAGTAAGGCTAAATTATTAACAGAAGTCTTAAGCAGTGAGGAGCAGATGGCGCGCTTTGTCACAGACAAGCACTTACTAGATTTGGTTCAAGCGGTGGAACGATTCGTCAAACAGCTGGAACAGCCTTTGGCTTTTATTGAAGCAGACCGCTTGGCTAGTAAGGCCAATGACAAGGAAGAGCAGGCCTTTATTTTTCAAGTTTTAGTTCAATCCTTGCGTCTTTTACAGCCCCAATCAGCCCTGCATTGGACCCAAAAGGCTTTTAAAGCTCAAGCCATGTGGCAAAGCCATGTGAGCTTTCAAAACGCATTAGAGTATATGGTGATGTCATGACAGAAGTTTTAGCAGTAAAATTTGATAGTGTGCAGGAAGTTGGCTATGTGCGCCCAGACCGTGCATATAAAGAAGGCCAACATCTGATTGTTAAACATAATAAAGCGCCACATTTGGCTGTTGTCATGGCAGCCAGTCGTCAGGTCGAAGACCGCTATTTGCCAAAGGAGTTTGACCAAATCATTGGTCTGGCTTCAGATCGTGATTTGACGGAAAATGCGCGCAATGAGGCCTTGGCTAGGGACAAACGTCAAGCCGTCGAGGACTTGATTGCTGCCCATCAGTTGCCCATGAAGCTGGTCGCCATCACTTACCCCTTGGACCGCAAGCAAGTTTTGATTACCTACACGGCCAACCACCGAGTGGATTTTCGTGGGTTGCTAAAAGATTTGGCCAAGCTCTTTCGCGCCCGCATTGAGTTGCGTCAGATTAATAGTCGGGAGGAAGCCAAGGTATATGGCGGTCTAGGCGTTTGTGGCCGTCCCTTGTGTTGTTCGAGCTTTTTAGGCGATTTTCCAACGGTTTCCATCAAGATGGTGAAAAACCAACAATTGTCACTCAATAACAACAAAAATACAGGCCTGTGTGGCCGCCTCTTGTGCTGTCTGAGCTACGAAGAGGATTTTTACCGGGAATCGCAAAAACGCTTTCCAGACTTGGGACAGGCAGTCGAGACAAAGGATGGTTCAGGGCAAATTGCTGGCATTAACATCCTGTCTGAAACTGTCAAAGTTCGATTGGACGCTAGCAAACATCAGCTGATTTACCCACTAGAGGAGGTAACATTCAATGTCTGACCGCAGACGTCTCTTATCTTTATTTGATGATTTTTCGCAAAACCTTATGGTCACTCTAGCGGATGTAGAGGCTCTCAAAAAGGAGCTCGATACCCTTTTAGAGCAAAATGCCAACCTGCGCCTGGAAAATGAGAAATTACGGCAACGCTTGGCTGATTTGACACAAGAAGAAAAACCCGTGAAAAAATCGAGCAATCACCAAGTGGACAATCTCCACACCATTTATGACGATGGCTTTCATGTCTGCAACACCTACTATGGCCAACGCAGAGATGGGGAATGCATGTTTTGTGATGAATTGTTGAATCGGGAGTAGCTATGCAGGTACAAAAGAGTTTTAAAGACCAAAGGGAGCAGGGGCAGCTGTATCTGGTACCAACACCAATCGGTAACCTAGAAGACATGACCTTTCGTGCCGTTAAGATTTTGCAGGAGGTGGCCCTTATCGCTGCAGAAGACACGCGGACAACAGGAATCCTGCTCCAGCATTTTGAGATTAAGACCAAGCAAATCAGTTTTCATGAGCATAATGCCTACGAAAAAATCCCAGGCTTGCTGGCTCGGCTCCAAGCAGGAGAAAGCATCGCTCAGGTGTCAGACGCTGGAATGCCTAGCATTTCAGACCCAGGCCATGATTTGGTGAAGGCTGCCATTGAAAAAGGGATTGCCGTCATCGCCCTACCGGGAGCTAGTGCGGGGATAACAGCGCTGATTGCCAGTGGCTTGGCTCCGCAACCACATATTTTTTATGGCTTTTTGCCTCGGAAAACTGGGGCCCAAAAACGCTTTTTAGAAGCCAAAAAGACCTACCCTGAGACACAAATTTTTTACGAATCCCCTTACCGCATTGCTCAGACCTTAGCAACTCTCAAGGAGGTCTATGGGGACCGACAAGTGGTTTTGGTCCGTGAGTTGACAAAACTATTTGAAGAATACCAACGGGGGACGCTATCTGAAATTATGTCTTATTTAGAGGATGTCCCTGCCAAAGGCGAATGTCTTGTCATCGTATCCGGCGCCGAGGCTGAGAGCCCTAGTGCGGAAGCAGGAGCAGACCCCTTAGCGCTAGTAGCTAGTAAAATTGCACAGGGTGACAAGCCTAATCAGGCAATCAAAACAGTTGCCAAAAGTTTGGGGCTCAATCGCCAGGACTTGTATCGACAGTTTCATGATAAAAACATGACAGAATAAGGATAAAATACTTGCACAAGGTGACCGTTTAAGATATAATAAGTACATAATAATATGTGGAGGGCGACATGCAGGTCTGGGGACTTATTGCAGCAGGTGTTTTTGCCATTTATGTTGGAACAGTGCTCAAAGAAGCACACTATATTCGACGCCATGGGGTACGTAATGTGGCTTATCAGCGCGTGATGTTCAATTGGCTTTTGATGTCTTTCTTTTTTGTCAGTCTTGGTGGAACGGTCGTGACGGGTGTGGCTGAAACCATGCCGGTTTCCCAGACCAAGATGGTAGCTCAGACGAAAAACAAGCCAGTAAGGTCAAAGAGGCTGCTTCCAGTGATAAGGCTAGTCAGAAGAAGGACAAGGCTGATAAGAGCAAGGAAGCGTCATCTAGTTCGTCAGCTCCAGCAACACCAGCAAGTAGCAGTCAGCCACAAGCATCTAGTGCCAGTGCTCCGACTGAGACAGTGACGGTACCTGACTCAACCTATACGGCACCAGCGACAGGAGGAACCACCACGACAACAACGGGTGGGACCACTACGACTGGGGGCAACACAACCACCTGGTCTTCTGTGATATACGAGCCTGAAACCACCTGGTCTACCCACTACACGTCACAAGGGCCAACGGAAACCTATTCGACAGTCATTACAGGAACTGAGTAAAAAACTCAGCTCCTTTTTTATTGCCGAATTTTTATAAATTTATTTTTCTGATAATCAGTAAAATATTCCCAGTTGCTGACTTTTATGCTATAATAGCATCATATTTATACGGAGGTATGTCTATGACGATTTATAATTTCTCTGCGGGACCTGCAGTCCTGCCAAAGCCTGTCTTAGAACAAGCGCAAAAAGAACTCTTGGATTACCAAGGGTCCGGCATGAGTGTGTTGGAAATGTCCCATCGTTCCAAAGAATTTGATGAAATTATCAAATCGGCAGAGGCAACTTTGCGTGAGCTCATGGCTATTCCTGACAATTACCGGGTGCTCTTTTTACAAGGGGGAGCTTCCCTGGAGTTTAGCATGATTCCGCTCAATCTGGCCCAAGGGAAAAAAGCCTATTACCTGGTTGGTGGTTCTTGGGGGAAAAAGGCCTATACAGAGGCTGTTAAGTTATCAAAAACCATTCCTTTTGAACCAATCTTGCTAGCTTCTAGTGAGGAGACTGTCTATGACCATATCCCGACCTTTGATGCGACAAGCATTGATCCGGATGCGGCATATGTGCATCTGACGACCAATAACACGATTGAAGGAACCAGCATTTACGACTTGCCTGATACCAACGGTGTTCCGATTGTAGCAGATATGTCATCAAATATTTTGGCCGTTCGTTACAATGTGGAAGATTTTGCCATGATTTATGCTGGTGCGCAGAAAAACATTGGGCCTGCAGGGGTAACGGTTGTGATTATTCGCGATGATTTCCTCAACGATCAACCTGTCTTGTCATCAATGTTGGATTATCGCATTCAAGCAGATGCGCAATCTCTTTACAACACACCACCAGCTTACTCTATCTATATTGCGAAGTTGGTCTTTGATTGGGTTAAAGAAATGGGTGGCGTTGATGCTATGGAAGCAGCTAACCGTGAAAAATCTGGACTGCTCTATGATTTTATCGAACAATCTGACTTTTACAGCAACCCTGTTAAAACACCAAAAGATCGTTCGGTCGCCAATGTGCCTTTTGTGACCCCAAGTCCAGACTTAGATGCGAAATTTGTTGCGGAAGCAACACCACTTGGATTTAAAAACATCAAAGGTCATCGTTCCGTTGGGGGCATGCGTGCTAGCCTTTACAATGCCTTTCCACGCCAAGGGGTTGAGGATTTAATTGCCTTTATGAAACGTTTTGAAGAGGAAAATGCCTAATGCAGATTCGTCAAGCTTTTCCAAATGAGGTGGGCCCAATTATGGCCCTTATCGAAGCAGGGCGTGAGCAGATGGCTGCCTATGGGAGTGACCAGTGGCAAGATGGCTATCCACATGAAGACGTGATTTTGACTGACATTTTGGAAGGTCAGGCTTATGTGGGCCTAGTTGAGGGTGAGATTGTGGCTTACTCAGCGGTCATCACCGGTCACGAAAGGGCTTATGATGCGATTTTTGATGGCCAATGGCGTCACAAAAACCACATCTACACGGTCTTTCATCGGATGGTGGTTTCCCCATCTCATCAGGGCAAAGGCTACGGTAAGACCTTTTTGCAGGGCTTGATTGAAGGCCATGAAGGTCCAGACTTTCGGGCGGATACGCATCCCCAAAATAAAGGCATGCAAAAATTGCTAGAGCGTTTGGGCTTTGTCTATTGTGGCCAAGTTCCTGTAGCCACGGGGCGTCTGGCTTATCAAAAAATTAAGCAAGCCCACGAAAAAGCACGCTATCAAGAAATTGATGCAGAAGATGGATTCCAATAAAAAGGAGAAGGAATGGTTTATAGCGTAAAAACCTACAATAATATTAATAAAATTGGCCTTAAAGAACTGGGCAATGGCTTTCAAATTGATGGGGAGAAGGCTGTCAATCCTGATGCCTATATCCTTCGGAGTGAAAACCTCCACGGTCAAGTCTTTCCTAGCCAATTAAAAGCGATTGCCCGTGCTGGTGCTGGAACCAACAATATCCCTATTGAAGAAGCGACGGAAGCGGGGATTGTGGTCTTTAACACACCTGGTGCCAATGCCAATGCGGTCAAAGAAGCTGTGATTGCTTCCTTGCTCATGTCTGCCCGAGACTACCTAGGCGCTAACGCATGGGTCAATACCTTAAGTGGGGCTGATGTGCCTAAACAAGTAGAAGCGGGTAAAAAAGCTTTTGCAGGAAGCGAGATTGCTGGTAAAACCTTGGGTGTCATCGGGCTTGGCGCTATTGGCGCTCGGATTGCAAATGATGCCCGCCGCTTAGGCATGACAGTTCTTGGTTACGACCCTTACGTTTCTATCGAAACCGCTTGGAACATTTCCAGTCATGTCCAAAGGGTACAAGATATTAAAGACATTTTTGCTCAGTCTGACTATATCACCATCCACGTGCCCTTGAATGATGGCACCCGACATACCTTTGATGCTGAGGCTTTTGCCTTGATGCCAAAGGGTGTGACCATTATCAACTTTGCCCGTGGTGAGTTGGTTGACAACCAAGCCCTTTTCGATGCTATCGAAACAGGTGTCGTCAAAAACTATATCACAGACTTTGGGACTGAGGACTTGCTCAATCAGGAGCATATCACGGTCTTTCCACATGTGGGGGGATCAACCGCAGAAGCTGAACTCAACTGTGCCATTATGGCTGGTCAAACCATACGACGTTTTATGGAAACAGGTGAGATTGTTAACTCAGTCAATTTCCCTAATGTGGAACAGAGCTTGTCTGCACCTTACCGTCTGACCCTAATCAACAAAAACGTGCCAAACATTGTGGCTCGTATTTCAACGGCTGTCTCTGAAGCTGGTATCAACATCGCAAACATTATCAACAAGTCCAAAGGGGATTATGCTTATACGCTTTTGGATCTTGATGAGAGTGATGAAGCCAAGGTTCAAGACTTGCTGGCTGCCTTTCAAGGGAGTGAAAATATTGTGCGCGTGCGCGTGATTGATAATCGTTAAGCAAAAGAGAGTCTGGGGTCAACCCCCAGGCTTTTTTACTGCGAAAAATGATTTTACAGGAACTGTTTGTGAATTATTGTTAAAGAAGCGTAACGAAAAGATGTGGTTTACTTAACATTTTCTTAATGGTATGGCTAAACTGTCATTGAAATGATAAGATTGTCTTATCACTTAAAGGAGAGATAAGATGAAAAAAGAAAATGCCACTTGGTATAGTTTACGTAAGGTTAAAGGCGGCTTAGCTTCGCTGACCCTTCTGGCCAGTTTTTTTGTGGGGGCAGTCACGGTATCTGCTGATGACTTGGCAACAAGTGACGCGAAAGCATCAAGTGATCAAGAACAGGTTCTTGTGTCTGACCAATCCGACCAGACCTTGTTAGCTCAGGCCCCAAGTGAGGCCCAAAATCAATCGGTCTCTGGGGAAGCCACAGGCCTTCAAGGAGCAGAGAGCCAAGCCGAATCATCGCCATCTTTTGAAGCGAAAGAGACTGAGAAGGAAAGTGCTGCTGTGACAGCAACCCCTTCTGATCAGGCAGATGAAAATGTTCTTTTGGCTGATAGTAAGGTTTCGGCAGATGGCACTGTATCTGCTGTTTTGGGGGCTGTGAACCAGTCGGCTAACCTAACAGGTTTTCAGGAAGGAACCGATGGTAGTTGGTACTACTATGGGGCAGATGGTCAAGCAGTCACAGGGACGCAGACCATTAATGGACAAACCCTGTTTTTTGCAGCCGATGGCAAGCAAGTCAAAGGTGCCTTTGCGACAGACGCGCAAGGCCAATCGTATTTTTACGATGCAGATACTGGTGACCGCTGGACCAACCGTTTTGTTGGGGTCGACGGCCAGTGGTATTATCTGGATGCTTCTGGTCTTAAAGTGACAGGTGCGCAGCTTATCAATGGTCAAAATCTTTACTTTAATGCAGATGGTAGCCAAGTCAAGGGACAGTTGGCCAATCGGGATGGATTTGCTTACTATTATGCAGCGGATACAGGTGATTTGGTCACCAATAGCACGCTTGTGCTTGACGGGAAAACTTATCACCTTAATGAGTTTGGGGTAGCCACGACAGATAGCGATAAGATTGCGACTGTTGAGACAACAATGGTCTTAGACAGTTATGAGTTTGGTCCTGCGGTTTCTAAAGTCATTCTAGCCCTCAATCAAAAAGTGACACCGGACGTGGTTCATGCAGGTTCTCAAGTTATTTTAGCTGGCTCTCCACGAAAAATCACCAATTCTTACGTTTCTGACGCCTCCGGGCATGTCATCTATTTTGATAGTTCTTCTTATGTGACCTTGGAGTTAGAAGTGATTTATGATGCCAAGGATACGAGCCGTAACGCCACACCTTTATCCTTCGATTTGGCTAGTTTTAGCAATAAATGGGCGACCAATTACCGCATTGATGTGGATGACTTGCAACTTCAGGCTGACAGCACCAAGGACATCCAGTGGTTGGACTCCAGTCAAGATGCCATTAACCACCGCCTCTATGACAATACTGAGCGTTTTAGTGAGCGTGGGAGTTATGGGCGCTTGCACTATGCCGCCTATCAACCAGATGGGGTGACAGCAGAAGACCCTGTGCCTTTGGTGGTTTGGTTGCATGGGATTGGGGAAGTTGGTACGGATGTCAATATCCCTATTTTGGCCAGCAATGTGGTTCGGCTGACTCAAGAGGATCTACAAAGTTCTTGGACAAGTCGTTCAGGACAGCACAAGGGTGCCCATGTTTTGGTCCTGCAAAGTCCTCAGGCTTGGAGTGCTAACCTGGCAGCAGATTTAATGGCAGCTGTGCAAGATTACGTGGCCAGTCACCCTAGCGTAGACCCTAAGCGCATTCACCTCTTGGGGGCCTCTAACGGTGGCGGGATGGTCGTCACGATGGGAGCGACCTATCCGGATTATTTTGCCAGCCTTGTACCCATTGCAGCTCCTTTTTCGGCTGTGCTCGATAGCAATAAAACCCTGACGAACCAAGGCTTAAGCAACTTATTTAACCAACCTATGTGGCTATTACAAACCAGCTCAGACCAAACGGTAGTCGCATCGGATAATGTCGAGCCTTTCTACAAACAAATCCTGCAAGCGGGTGCTAGCAACAAGTGGTTATCCTTGTTTGAAAGCAATCGAGGGAGTCAATTTCCAGATGTGACTTATAATGGGCACTGGTCATGGGTTCGCCTCTTTAATAATCAAGTCAATGGCGTGCAAAAACCTGAAAATGCTCGCACTTGGGACGGCTTATCTGGTATGGTCGCAACAGACCCTACTTTTGGTGGAGATGCCAAAGCTAACTCTCAGGGGCAAAGCTTTGACTCAATTTTCGCTTGGCTAAATGCGCAAGTCAAGGCCTAAAACACTGGTTAAAAACGTTTACATTATTAAAATAAGCTGAGGCCTATTGACCTTAAGCTTATTTTTGTCTAAAATATAAGAACACAACACATAAACCGAATGAAGTTTTTCAGAAGCATGCGTTTGCGACTGTGAAATGGACGGAACTCTGGAGAGACCGTAAAGGCACCGAAGGGGCAAGGTAGCAAGAGCTACTCAAACTCTCAGGTAAAAGGACAGAGCGATGAAGCCGACAAGCTATGAACAATGGTTTGTTAACGGATTTGCCCCTCCAGAGTCTAGGACAGCTGTTCTAGGCTCTGTTTTATTTTCTGATGTCAACCTGTAAAGTCCCAACTCCTGAGCATGTCTTAAGCAATTTTCGTACTAACGGTAGTGTGGCGTGGCCAATCATAGGGACCCTTTAGTCAATAAAAGGTCCAAAAAGGAGTAGACATGGTAACGTTTTTAAATCAAGTGGATAGCTTTGTTTGGGGGCCGCCTCTTTTGATCTTGTTGGTGGGGACAGGTATTTATTTGACCCTGCGTTTGGGACTTTTACAGATTGTCCGTCTTCCCAAAGCCTTTAAACTCATCTTTGTCCAAGACAAGGGGCATGGGGATGTTTCTAGTTTTGCCGCCTTGTGTACAGCCTTGGCGGCAACCGTCGGAACTGGGAATATTATCGGGGTTGCGACAGCCATTAAGGTAGGTGGCCCTGGAGCCCTCTTTTGGATGTGGATGGCTGCCTTTTTTGGGATGGCAACCAAGTATTCTGAGGGACTTTTGGCTATCAAGTTTCGCCGTAAGGACACAAATGGGGCGATTGCGGGTGGGCCCATGCATTATATCCTCCTTGGGATGGGGGAAAAATGGCGCCCTTTGGCCATCTTCTTTGCCTTTGCTGGCCTCTTAGTGGCTCTCTTAGGGATTGGGACCTTCACTCAGGTGAATTCGATTACCGAATCAGTTTACAACACCACCCAGATTTCCCCGGCTATTACAGCCACTATTTTAGCGGTTTTGGTTGCGATTGCGGTCTTTGGTGGCCTGCAATCCATCTCAAAGGTTTCAACGGCAGTCGTGCCTTTTATGGCCATTATCTATATTATCGGTACGGTGACAGTTATTGCCTTTAACTGGGACAAATTACTTCCAACCTTAATCATGGTGGTGACCTCAGCTTTTAGCCCTACAGCAGCAGTAGGTGGCTTTGCGGGTGCCAGTGTGCGTATGGCCATTCAAAATGGTGTGGCACGCGGGGTCTTTTCCAATGAATCCGGTCTGGGTTCTGCGCCGATTGCAGCAGCCGCTGCTAAAACCAACGAACCTGTTGAACAAGGCCTGATATCCATGACTGGGACCTTTATTGATACCTTGATTATCTGTACCTTGACAGGTCTGACGATTTTGACGACAGGTGTTTGGGATAGCTCCCTCAACGGTGTTTCCTTGACCCAGTCAGCTTTTTCAACCGTTTTTGGGAACTTAGGGCCTAGCCTTTTGACCATTTTCTTAGTCCTCTTTGCCTTTACGACAATTTTGGGCTGGAACTACTATGGCGAGCGGTGTTTTGAGTTCTTGTTTGGGGTCAAGTATATTTGGCTCTATCGTTGGATTTTTGTGGCAATGGTGCTGTTGGGTGGCTTCTTGTCGCTCAATGCCGTATGGATTATTGCCGATATTGTTAATGCGCTCATGGCCTTGCCAAACCTTATCGCCCTCTTGGCTTTGTCGCCTGTCATCATCTCAGAGACCAAGCGTTACTTTGCCAAGAAGGACTAACTAAGACTCAGAGGGGGTCTATGAATTATAGCATAGAAAAAGAACCGTAGAGGTTCTTTTTTTGTCGGTCATTTTCGCTAGCCTTTGTCGCCATGAGAAATGAGTCCCTCAAATCCTTGAAAAACGAACGTTAATTCTTCTTTTATGACAGAATGTTTCAGTTTAAAGAAAGGAAAAAGAGCTATATATACATAAATAAAAACAGTTAAAAAATCAGAATTTGTCTGTTTATGATAAGATTATGATGAAAAATGAGTCAAAAGAGTCCAAAAAGGCATTGATTAAGAAAATAGAGGAAATGTCTGTAAATTGATATTTTCTGAAAGCACTCAAAATAATTGATTACTATAATGCGAAATGCTATTGATCGTGTTTATGAAGATTAAAGACAGAAAAGGTTGAATTCTTAGTAAGAATTATAGTTTAATTTTAGTCATCTGAAATATAAGGGGATAAATAACTGACGTAACTTAAACAAGCTTTATCTTAACTTGTGGCTTATATTGTTATTAACAAATCATAAAAGGAAAAATTCTTTGCAAAAAAAATGAAGTGTTACAAGAAAGCGCTCCATTGTGACACCAATTTTAAATAAAGATTAAAACACAAAAAGATGACGTAATTGCTTTGATAATCAGATGGGGAGATGATACACTTCTAGTAAGTCTTTTGAAACTTATCGCAGGACTGCAAAAGGCGACGTGGTGAGCGCAATGAGGCGATTAAAAAAAGGAGAACAATATGTCAAAGATTAAGGTGATGCTGGTTTTTGGAACACGACCTGAAGCTATAAAAATGGCTCCGTTGGTCTTACAACTTCAAGCACAACCAGATTTATTTGAAACGGTGACTGTTGTAACAGCACAACACCGTCAAATGCTTGACCAGGTGCTGGAGACTTTTAAAGTGGAACCAGACTATGACTTGGATATTATGGGGAAAAACCAAACCCTCAGTGATATCACCGTCAAGATTTTGAACCAATTAGATGGGATTATCAAAGAAGAAGCGCCCGATATTCTTTTGGTGCATGGGGATACAACCACCACCTTTGCTGCTAGTTTGGCTGCTTTTTATAACCAAGTTCGTATTGGTCATGTGGAAGCAGGACTTAGGACCTGGAACAAGTATTCTCCATTTCCAGAAGAAATGAATCGCCAAATGACCGATGATTTGACGGATTTGTACTTTGCGCCAACGACAGAAAGTAAGGCCAACCTAACACTGGAAAATCATCCGGAAGAAGCCATCTATATTACAGGAAATACAGCTATTGATGCCCTCAATACAACCGTCACCGAGGACTACCGTCATGAGGTCTTAGATGCCATTGCTGCTGATAAACGCATCGTTCTTGTGACCATGCACCGCCGTGAAAATCAGGGCGAACCTATGCGTCGCGTGTTTCGGACCTTGCGGGATGTCGTCGATCAGCATGACGATGTTGAAGTGATTTACCCGGTGCATTTGAGTCCGGCAGTTCAAGAAGCGGCCAAAGAAATTTTGAGTGATGACCCTCGCATTCATTTGATCGCTCCTTTGGATGTTTTGGATTTTCATAATGTCGCTGCGCGCAGTCACTTTATCATGTCAGACTCTGGTGGGGTTCAAGAAGAAGCCCCATCATTGGGAAAACCTGTCTTGGTTTTACGTGATACGACAGAGCGGCCTGAAGGGGTTGCAGCTGGGACCCTAAAACTTGTGGGAACTGAAAGCGAGGCAGTCCGAGAAGCCATGGAAGCTCTTTTGACGGACCAAGCTCTCTATGACAGCATGTCGCAGGCTAGCAACCCTTACGGGGATGGTCACGCCTCCAAACGTATTGCACAAGCTATTGCCTCTTACTTTGGTAAGGGAGAACGACCTGAGGAGTTTAAATCAAACTAATGGAAGAACAAGGAATTTACCGCAAGTATGCCTTTGAAGAATCCTTAGCGACGCTAGTGATTGTTATTCTAGGCTTCTTACTCTTGACACAACTGGTTGCACCTAGTATTTTGGCTGTTGAGGCCTTCATCATGGTTATTGCCGTCTTTACGATTGCCGTTGTGACGGATGCCTTAGTGACTTGGATGATTTTATTGGGATTTGGTATCTCTGTGATTGCTTTGGTTCTTGGTGTTAATTTCCTCAGCAGTCTGGCTGTCCTAATCTTAGAAGCCACCTTTCCTATCGTGCTCTTTTTGGCTTTGCGTGTTAATCGGGCGCGTCGGGTCCGTTTTGCCCCTGTAAAAGTCGAATACCGTGAAGCGCGTAATGCTTACAATTGGCTTCATGGGGCTTTGGCGGCGAACCAATCAGAAGGCTTTCAAGCGCTATTGATTCACTGGGCGCATAATGAACAATTCTGGCAAATTTCAGCCAAGGAGTTTGCCCAAATGATTGCTCGTATCCATGCTTACCTCAACCAACAGGTTTCTGAGAATGAGAAAGTTTATTACCTGGGCAAGGGGCACATGCTGATTTTGTCTAGCGACCTGTCTGACAATCTGGAGGAAAGGTATCTCAAGGAATGGCGCCAAGGCTTGACCGAATTTCACTTTAAGACACGTTCGAGTGAACGTTTGGTGCAGTACCAGCGTGGTTATCTTGCTTTTGACCAAACTAACTTGGAAAAATTTGCCCATTTCGCAGATGCCACTAAAAATCTGGAACGCCAGTTGGAAACAGACATTATCGTGGAATACTAAGGAGGCTTCATGAATCTCTCTACCCTATTTTTCATTCTATCTGCAGTCATGAGTTTGATTTTTACCCTTGGTTTTGTCACTCTCTTTATCTGCTACGTGATTATTTCGAATCGCGTCAATAAAAACTTTAAGGCGGTGCGCAAATAATGATTAGTCAATTTTTAATGATGTTCACCATGATTTCCATTTGGATTTCTTTGGCCTGGGCTATTGTCGTTTTAGCGTCAAGTGTTCGTTTTTGGTTGAAACATTCCGATTTCAAGGTGGACACATCGCCGCTTCCTGAATACCCAATGGTTACGATTGTTGTCCCTGCCCACAATGAAGATGTGGTCATTGCGCAAACGACCAAGGCGATTTTGGATTTAAATTACCCACATGACCGTGTCGAAGTGCGTCTTTATGCCGATAACTGTGATGACAATACCTACGATGAGATGATGCGGGTCTACCAACAGCCTCAGTACCGTGACCGCAATGTTAAAATTGTGGCCCGGACAGGGACAGGTGGTAAGGCAGGGGTGCTAAACGATGCCCTGCAAGTGGCTCAAGGTGATTACATTTGTGTCTACGATGCCGATGCCATGCCTGAAAAGAATGCCCTTTATTTCTTGGTCAAAGAAGTGATGAAGGACCCTGAACGCCATGTCGCTTCCTTTGGACGTAATAAAACACGTAATGCCAATCAAAACTTCTTGACGCGTTGTATCAACCAAGAAATTGTCGTAACGCAACGGGTCCACCATGTTGGCATGTGGAATGCCTTTAAAATTGGACGTATCCCAGGGACCAACTTTATCAT
Source organism: Streptococcus sp. DD12 (assembly GCF_001578885.1). Classification (GTDB taxonomy): domain Bacteria; phylum Bacillota; class Bacilli; order Lactobacillales; family Streptococcaceae; genus Streptococcus. Next base: position 138,188 of record NZ_KQ969495.1, read on the forward strand.
CAATACCGACTTTGTAAAATCTATCGGTGGCTGGAAAAACGGTGCCTTGACTGAGGACACTGAAATCTCCTTCCAGATTATGCAATCGGGCAAATTGATTGCCTTGGCCTATAATTCAGAAGCTTTCCAACAAGAACCTGAGACCTTAAAGTCTTACTACATGCAACGAAAACGCTGGGCTAAAGGAAACTACGAAGTTATTTTAGACAACTTCAAACACCTTTTTGGCCGTGGCAACTGGCGCGTGAAGCTTGAAGTGTTCAACTATTCTTGTACCTTTTTCTGGTTCAATGCAGCCATTGTCTTGTCAGACATCATCTTCTTTATCAATGTCTTAGCCATGATTCTCCACGTCTTTTTCCCAGGGGTGGACATGCCTTTCACTTTTGATTCAGAGAATATCTACATTGCCCAATTTATGTTGTTTAACTGGATTTTGATGATTTTGATTTACCTTTTGCAAATCAACATTGCCATGGCTTCACAATTTGGACAAGCAACGACCAAACAAATCTGGCTGGCTTTTGCTTCTTACTTTACCTATTCTCAACTGTTCATCATTGTGTCTATCGACTCAGTGACGTCAATTATTTTGGATAAGGTGCTTAAGCGTGGCGAGACCAAGTGGGTCAAGACCAAACGGTTTGCAGGATAGGAGGATCCGGTGAAACAAACATATTTTCGTTATTTCTGGTTTGTTGCGATTCTTGGCGCTCTAGCCGGCGCAGTCATCTTTGCTCGCCAACAAGCCCCAGGACAAATCAAAACCAATCTCTACCATCAGTGGGCGAATACCTTTGTCAAAACAAGTGGTGATGTTGCCTATGTTAAAACAGACACTGCACGGGATCAGGATGTTGTCCTGTCAGAGGGACAAAGTTATGGCATGTTGATCGCGGCAGAAGCTGGGCAAAAAGGCCTGGCTAGTCAGGAAGACTTTGATAAGCTCTATCGCTATTATCTGCAACACCGCTACAATGGCACTCAATTGATGTCTTGGCGCCAGACAGTGACAACAGATAAGATTGTCGATGATGATAACAATGCGACAGACGGTGACCTTTACATTGCTTATGCCCTCATTCAGGCGAGTCAGGTCTGGAAAAACAAAGCTGAAAGCTACCAAAACCAAGCAAAAGCCATTTTGGCAGATATTTTAGCCTATAACTACAATAGAACAACGGGCGTTTTGACCCTTGGAAACTGGGCAGATGAAGCCTCAAAAAATCATTACCTGATGCGGACTTCTGATGTGGTGCCAGCCCAATTCCAAGCCTTCTATGACTTGACTGGTGATAACACCTGGCTAACTGTCAATGATAAGATGTTGACGGCGCTGGAAAAAATGAGTAACCAAACCAAGACCGGTCTCGTTCCTGACTTTATGTGGGTCAATGCAGACGGCAGTGTTTCGGCAGCCAAAGCAGGAACCATCTCATCTTCCTATGACGATGACTATTACTATAACGCCTGTCGGGTCCCTTATAACTTGGCGCAAAGTCAAGATAAGCGGGCGCAAGCTGTCACCGATCGCATTTTGGATTTCTTTATGACCCAAGAAGCGATTTATGGCGGTTATTCCCTCAAGGGCAAAGTGGTAGATTACCATCAGTCAGCTAGTTTTATCGCGCCAGTGGTCTTAGCGGCAAGTAAAAATAGTGCCTATACCAAGCTGGTGCAACAACACAAGTACATCTTCCAACAAAATCTTCCAAGCAATAACTACTATGATTCAGCTCTGACAACCTTGTCAGCTTTGGAAGCCTTGTAGCAGACGAAAGAGTCACGAATGAGAGTTCGGACTCTTTTTTTATTTTTAAACCGTCATTTTCTGTAACTTCTTTGCAAAAATATGACGGCATCCTATTAAAAGAAGATAAGAACATAAATAAATCGGGCAGAAGCTAGCCAAAGGAAAAATTTCGGAAAATTTCTAGCTGACCAATAGGCGATTTCTTGACTTGCAACAAATTGTTGCATATCTAAATTTAAAGGGTGCTAAGGGTTAAGCCTTTACCCATCATAAGGAGGGATGCTCAGATTGATGCCTTTTATCAAGATGACAAATGTAATAAATAGTAAAACAATGTTCGGATATGACGTAATAGTTGGGTTATTTAAAGCAGAAACTCTTTGCTAAATGGCAATTTTAATGCACAAAAATTGTCCTAATCTGTAAAAATGTCACGATTATTACAGTTGACCTAGCATTTATGACGAGATTTAAATACAGGTTAAGAATTGCATTTGAGACATAAATAGATTGTAGTCTGCTGGTTCTCATGTTAGACTGAAGACATCAGGAAATGTGGTTAAGTTTTCTTATAAATCATCTGTCTGGCGAATGGTTTAAGAGAGAAGGGAGGCGCAGATGAAAAGACGATTGGAATGGGCGGCCTATGCTTTGGTCACCCTGCTTATGGTTTTGTTTGCTATCTGTTTCTTCTGTATTCGTGGTCTTTTTTGGACAGAAGCCTTTCTTATCTTGTTGATGGTTTTGATTGGCTTTTTGTTGACAGATTTTTTGGTGTTTGGGCTCATCTTTTTGGGACTTTCTTGTATTGTCATAGCCTTGTTTTTCGCTGATTTATCAAAAGCTTATATTCACATGCTCTTATGGGAGGTTATGTTAGCTATGCTGGCAGGTTTATTTTATCGGTTGTCGACAAGAGATAACCAGTTACCCAATCATCTTAAGGAGGAAGAAAAGCAGGCTCAAGCGAGTTATCAAGTCCTCAAGGATAAGTTAGACAGTTTAACCATCCGAAATGGGCAGGCCCTTTTATTGGAGTGGTCCAACTATCTTCAAATCACACAGGCCTTTCCACATCAGACCCGCCGTGCAGTTAAACGCATGTCCCAGTACCTCAAGTTGACCTTGTCGAGTCACCAGGAAGTGTTTTACCTAGGCGAAGGGCGTTTTCTAATCCTGTCGGACGATGTCACTGAAAACTTGCAGGAAATTAGTAGGCTCTTGTGGCAAGAGACCTTTAAACAACTCACCTCATCAGATTTTCAAGAAGCTGTCAAGCTTTCTGACGCCCATCTCTGGCTCAATCCAGCAGATGTCAAGAGCCTAACGGACTTGTCAGAGCTATTAGCTAAGCTTGAGCAGTCCTGATGAAAACCGCTCTCTTCTTAGGCCTGATGGCAGAAGAGGCGCGAGGGGCGCCCTAAACTTAGCTATGAAAAGATAGGCCAGAAGCTTGTGGCCTATTTTTTAGTGTTTTATGGTTGACAAGTGTAAACCATGGTGGTAGAATAAAACTGTCGATAGGTTTACAGATGTAAACAGAAAACTATCTCTAGAAATGAGGTGACAAAATGGGATTATCCAATGCCGAATGGCAGGTCATGCGTATCTTATGGATGAAAGGGAGCCTAACCAGTTCTGAGATTATTGCTTATTTGTCTGAACGGTATGATTGGTCGCCCTCGACGGTCAAGACGCTTTTGCGGCGGTTGGTCGAAAAAGGTGGTTTGACACAGGAAAAATCTGGTCGGGCCTTTCTTTACTCGCCCGCCATCAGCCAAAAAGACAGCACACGCTTGGTTGGTCAGGATGTTTTGGACAGGGTTTGTGCCAAGTCGGTCAGTCAGGTGCTGGCAAATATTATTCAGCAAGCGGACCTGACCCAGGCGGATGTGGCTATTGTTGAAGAGGCTTTAAAGGCGAAGCGTGAGCACTTGGTCGAAAAAGTGGCTTGTAATTGCTTGGGCCCTCGTCCTGAGCTGACGAAAGAGGAGGTTTCAAATGCTTAAACTTATGGTCTTATTACTTGCTTTTGGGGTGATTGCCTTTATCTTATGGTGGTTTTTTGCCAAGCATGAGACATCGGGTGTCAGGGCCCAGCGCATAGGAGACCGCCAAGAGGCTCGCATTACGGTTAATGGCGGTTACAGTCCAGGCACGGTAGTCCTTGAAAAAGGGGTGCCAGCGCGACTGATTTTCAATCGGGTAGACCCTTCTCCCTGTGTGGACCAGGTGGTCTTTCCTGACTTTGGGGTGCAAGCAGATTTGCCCATGAAAGAAGACTATGTGATTGACATCACGCCAGATAAAAGTGGTGAATTTGGCTATGCCTGCGGCATGAATATGCTCCATGGCAAGCTGGTTGTTGAATAAAGTTAGAAGTATGTGTAATAAAGGAGGCTATTATGGCAGTGTTTGGTGATTTATTTGGAAAAAAAGCGCAAAAAGCAGAAGTGGAAAATGGTCTACAAAAGGTCACAGTCACAGTGGATGGGGGCTATAAGCCTGAAACCATTCAGTTGGCAAAAGGCGTCCCTGCAGAGATTACCTTTGACCGCAAAGACCCGTCAGGCTGCTTGGCTCAGGTAAAATTTAAAGCCTTTGATATTTTAGAAGATTTGCCTCTTGGGGAAAAGACGACGATTCGCTTTACGCCAAATCAAGCGGGTAAGTTTGACTACTCATGTGGGATGGAAATGATTTATGGTCACTATACGGTAAAATAGGAAGGAGTAGCTTATGTCCGTGACGAAACGGTTTTGGATTGCTTTTATCTGTGTCTTGCCCTTGCTTTATCTCATGGTGGGCATGTATGCAGGTTTTGTCAGCCATGAGCTGATGCGTTGGGGGACTTTTTTGGCAACGACTCCCATCATGTGGGTCGCTGGCTGGCCCTTTATCACCAGCGCTTGGGCAACTTTTAAAAAGCATAATGCCAATATGGATACGCTAGTGGCTCTGGGAACTTTGGTTGCCTACCTCTATAGTCTCCTTGCCTTGTTTACAGGCCTTCCGGTTTACTTTGAAAGTGCTGGCTTCATCATTTTCTTTGTCCTGTTAGGACAGGTTTTTGAAGAACGTATGCGTCATAGTGCCAATAGTGCGGTTGAAAAACTCTTGGATTTACAAGCTAAATCGGCTAGCGTTTGGCGTGACGGAGCCTATGTGTCTGTGCCCTTATCAGAAGTGGTTATCGGCGATAGGGTGCGAGTGCTTCCAGGCGAGAAAATTGCAGTAGACGGGCGCATCATCGAAGGAGAAACAAGCATAGATGAGTCCATGGTGACGGGAGAAAGTATGCCTGTCAAGAAAGCTGTTGGCGACTCGGTCATTGGGTCGACCATCAGTACCAATGGAACCATTGTTTTTGAAGCACAAAAGGTTGGCGATGACACGATGCTAGCGCAAATTGTGGATTTTGTGAAGAAAGCGCAAGCCAGTCATGCCCCCATCCAAGATTTGACCAATACCATTTCAGGCATTTTCGTTCCGGTGGTCTCTATTTTGGCGATTGTGACCTTTGTGGTTTGGTATGTATTTCTGGGGGCTAGCGCTATCCAGGCCATGCTTTATGGGGTAGCTGTCTTAATCATCGCCTGTCCGTGTGCCTTAGGCTTAGCGACACCGACAGCCCTGATGGTAGGGACGGGTCGCAGTGCCAAGATGGGTGTTTTGATCAAAAACGGTACGGTTTTACAAGCCGTGCAAAAGATTGATACGATTGTTTTTGATAAAACAGGAACCATTACGGTCGGAAAACCGCAGGTGACGGATATCGTTGGGGACCAAGACCAAGTCTTGCGTTTGGCAGCCAGTCTAGAAAGTCTATCTGAGCACCCTCTTGCTAAAGCGATTGTTCAAGCGGCTAAGGAAAAGAATGTGACCTTGGAAGCCTTGTCTAACTTTAAAGCTCTCGAAGGGAAAGGGGTAATGGCTCGTCTTGACGACAAAAGCTTGGCTTTGGGAAATGCCAAACTCCAAGAAGGAAAGACTTTCCCCCAAGCGCTTAAAGACAAGATGGTGGCTCTGCAAAATGATGCCAAGACAGTCGTTAGTCTGTCCATCGATGACCAAGTCGTGGGCTTAATTGCCATTCAAGACGCTCCAAAAGCAACATCGCAACAAGCGATGGCAGAATTGAAGAAACGACATATCCAGACGGTCATGCTGACGGGAGACAATGAAGCGGTAGCCCGTTCGATCGCCCAACAAGTGGGAATTGATCAGGTTATTGCCGATGTGCTTCCAACTGAGAAAGCAGACCATATCCACAAATTGCAGGGGCAAGGGCGTGTGGTTGCCTTTGTCGGGGATGGTATCAATGATGCCCCAGCCTTGTCTATTGCTGATGTTGGGATTGCCATGGGGTCAGGTACTGATATTGCCATCGAATCTGGGGATATTGTCCTGGTGCAAAATGACCTTCTCGGTGTGGTTCGCGCCCTTGATATGAGTAAAAAAACCTTCCAGCGGATTTTACTCAACCTCTTTTGGGCATCTATCTACAATGCCATCGGTATTCCTATTGCAGCGGGTCTTTTCGTTGGACTGGGCTTGGTCCTTAACCCAGAAATAGCTGGTTTGGCCATGGCCTTTAGTTCGGTTTCGGTCTTGACCAGCTCTCTCCTCTTAAATACCACGAAAATAGCGGTATAAGCGGGTGTTTAAGGTATAGGTTTAACTTAAAAAATCTTGAAAATATCGGTGAAATAAAGTAAAATATGAGGTGAAATAACCAAGCCTCATCGCACGTTTTGTCTTTTGGACAAGAAATACGAACAAGGTGTGAGGACCTCTTGCAGTCTGCGAGAGACGGTGCCCTTACGCCTTTTTTGGTGTCAGTGTCAGATAGGCTTAAAGGAGACAAGATGAAAAATAGGCGCTTGATTGGGACTTTAGTCCTCTTTGCATTGGCCTTGTTTGGGGCCTATCTCTATCCGCTGGTTTCCCCAAGTAGTGGAGGGGCTACGACAAAGACCGTTAAGGTCGGCGTCTTGCAGTTTACGAGTCACGAAGCCCTTGACCAAATATACCAAGGCATCCTAGCCGGCCTCAAAGAAGAAGGTTACAGTGGAAAAGCTGTCAAGGTGCAGTTTATGAATGCGCAAGGGGACCAAAGCCGTATCCAGACCATGAGTCAACAATTGGTAGCGGATAAAAATGATGTGCTGATTGGGATTGCGACCCCAGCAGCGCAGGGCTTGGCTGCCGCTACAAAGAGTATTCCCATTGTGATGGGGGCTGTAACTGACCCTATCGGTGCCAAGCTCATGACCAACCTAGATAAGCCGACAGCTAATATCACAGGGGTTTCTGACCAAACACCGATTGCCGAAACATTGGACTTGATGGGACAAATTACACCAAACATCAAGACCATCGGGGTTCTGTCTGCTTCCAGCGAAGATAACTCCCCTTCTCAAGTCAAGACATTTAAAAAATTAGCGGAGAAAAAAGGCTACAAGGTTGTCGAATACTCTGTGCCATCGACCAATGAAGTGGCGACCACCATGTCTGTTATGGTCGGAAAAGTAGATGCCATCTGGCTTCCAATTGACAATACGATTGCATCAGCCTTTTCGACAGTTGTCTCTGCAGCTCAGACAGCTCATATCCCTATCTACCCTAGTGTTGACACCATGGTCCAAGAAGGCGGGCTAGCCTCTGTCTCTCTTGACCAATACCAACTCGGGGTCGAAACCGGTAAGATGGCTGCAAAGGTACTCAAGGGGCAAAAGGTGGCCAATCTGCCTGTTGAACGCTACAGCAAAGGAACACCTGTCCTTAACCAAAAGGTTGCTGACCAGTTAGGCATTACATTCCCGAGCCAAGTGCTCAAGAAAGCGACACAAGTCATTAAGGAGTAGACATGATTATTTCAGCATTTTATCAAGGGTTGCTTTGGTCTATTCTGGGACTGGGCATCTTTATGACCTTTCGCATTTTGAATTTTCCGGATATGACCGCAGAAGGGTCTTTTCCCTTGGGTGGCGCCGTTACAGTTACCCTAATCACTAAGGGCGTCAGTCCTCTTTGGGCGACCTTGGCAGGTTTCGGGGCTGGGGCCTTGGCCGGCCTGGTTACGGGGCTTTTGTATACCAAGGGGAAAATTCCCACTCTGCTGGCAGGAATTCTCGTGATGACCTCTTGTCATTCCATCATGTTGATGATTATGCAAAGGGCCAATCTCGGTTTGGCAAATGACAAGACCATTCAGGATTTCTTTCCTTTTTCAGATAAGACCAATCTCCTCTTAGTTGGCTTTATCATGGTTAGTTTGGTCATTGGGCTCATGATTTATTTCCTCAATACCCGTCTGGGTCAGGCCTATATTGCAACTGGTGATAATAGCGATATGGCCAAGAGTTTTGGTATTCATACGGAAACCATGGAAGTCATGGGCTTGGTCTTGTCTAATGGTCTGATTGGGCTTGCAGGGGCCCTGGTCTGCCAACAAGATGGCTATGCCGATGTGTCAAAAGGGATTGGAACCATTGTCATCGGGCTTGCGGCTATCATCATTGGAGAAGTGCTCTATTCGACGCGTTTAACCATGTTGGAACGTTTAGTGGCCATTGTCGTGGGGTCTATCTTGTACCAATTCTTAATCTTAGCGGTGGTAGCCTTGGGCTTCAATACCAACTACCTCAAGTTGCTCAGTGCCATTATCTTGGCCTTCTGCCTGATGGTGCCTGAGTTGAAGAAACGGTTCTTTAGTGGAGTGAGGTGGAGCAGATGAGTGCAATCATTGAAGTCAAAAATGCGACGGTCCGTGTCAGCAATGGGTTAGACGATGAGAAAACAATTCTCAAAGATGCCAATCTCTCCATTGAGGCTGGGGACTTTCTAACCATTTTAGGGGGCAACGGTGCTGGGAAATCAACGCTTTTCAACACCATTGCAGGAACATTAGCCTTGACCAGTGGTGAGGTTTATATCTTAGGTGAGCGGGTTACCCACCTCAATGCCGAAAAAAGGGCCAAATACCTGTCACGCGTCTTTCAAGACCCTAAGATGGGGACAGCTCCTCGGATGACGGTTGCGGAAAACCTGCTGATTGCCAAATACCGTGGGGAGAAACGAGGCTTGCAATCACGGCGTCTCCATAGTTTTGAAGCGGACTTTAAAGCCTTGCTGGCTCGGACAGGAAACGGCCTCGAAAAACACTTAGAGACGCCGACAGGTCTCTTGTCTGGTGGGCAACGGCAGGCCCTGAGTCTCTTGATGGCAACCATTAAGCGCCCAGAACTCTTGCTCTTAGACGAGCACACGGCAGCGCTTGACCCCAAAACGTCTCAGAGCCTGATGGCGCTAACAGATGAATTTATCCGTAAAGATGGTTTGACGGCCCTGATGATTACCCACCATATGGAAGATGCCCTGACTTATGGCAATCGCCTCTTGGTGATGAAGGACGGGGAAATCATCAAAGATTTGAATGCCAAACAAAAGGCAGAAATGACCATCGAGGACTATTACCGCCTCTTTGATTGATTGAAAAATAAGGGCTAAAGTTGTATACTAGTTTAGTATGCAACTTTTTTGTTGCCCTGCTGTAATACGACTTAGGCCTGCCTAAGGACCGTTGGTATGAAAAAAACACACAAAAGGAGATTGATTTACATGAGCGATATCAATATTATAGCTCTTGGAGGTGTCCGTGAAAGTGGCAAAAACCTCTATATTGTCGAAGTCAATGAGAGTATCTTCGTCTTGGATGCTGGCCTAAAATACCCTGAAAATGAGCAACTCGGGGTGGATGTGGTCATTCCAAATCTGGACTATCTGCTTGAAAACAAAGACCGTGTACAGGGGATTTTCCTGACGCACGGGCATGCGGATGCGATCGGTACTTTGCCTTATCTGGTGAGCCAGCTCAATAGCCCGGTTTTCGGGAGCCCCTTGACCATTGAACTCGCTAAGTTAATGGTTAAAAAGAATGATGATGCCAAGAAATTTTCAAATTTTCATGTGGTTGATGCCGAAACAGAAATTGAATTTGATGATGCCATTGTGTCCTTCTTTAAAACCACGCACTCCATTGCAGAGTCCATGGGGATTGTGGTTAAAACGGATGAGGGCAGCATTGTCTACACCGGTGACTTTAAGTTTGACCAAGCAGCCAAACCTTACTACAAGACAGATTTTGCCCGCTTGACTGAGATTGGTAATGACGGGGTGCTGGCGCTCTTGAGCGACTCAGCTAATGCCTTGTCGAACACGCAAATTGCCAGCGAAGCAGAAGTAGCCAGTGAGATTGCCGATGTGGTCGAAGGCTGGGACGGCCGTATCATCGTGGCAGCTGTAGCCAGCAACCTTGAGCGTATTCAGCAGGTCTTTAACGCAGCGGTCAAAAATAACCGCCGTGTGGTCTTGACAGGTTTTGATGCGGAAAACATTGTCCGTACAGCCATCCGCTTGAAAAAGCTAGACTTAGCCGACGAGCGTCTTTTGGTCAAGGCTAAAGATATTGAAAAATACGCTGATGACGAGCTGATTATCCTAGAAACGGGACGTATGGGAGAACCCCTCAATGGCTTGCGCAAGATGGCCATTGGTCGCCATCGTACTATTGCCATCAAAGACGGTGACTTGGTCTATATTGCCACAACGCCGACAACCTCTAAAGAAGCTGTGGTTGCCCGTGTGGAAAACCTCATCTATAAAGCAGGTGGGGTGGTGAAAGTCATTACCCAAAATCTCCACGTCTCTGGCCATGCCAACGCGCGTGATTTGCAACTGATGCTCAACCTTTTGCGTCCACGTTACCTCTTTCCTATCCAAGGGGAATACCGTCACCTTTCCGCACATGCGCGCTTAGCTTTTGAAGTGGGAATGCTCCCTGAAGCGGTTTATATTGTCAAGCGTGGGGATATTATGCACTATGATGCCAAGGAAGGCTTCTTGCATCAAGGGGCTGTTCCTGCTGGCGATGTCATGATTGACGGTAATGCCATCGGCGATGTGGGCAACATTGTCCTGCGTGACCGTAAGGTTCTCTCTGAAGATGGTATCTTTATCGTGGTGATTACCGTTAGTCGTAAGCAAAAGAAAATCATTGCTAGTGCGCGTGTCAATACCCGTGGTTTTGTCTATGTGAAAAAGAGCCGTGATATTCTTCGGGAGAGTGCTGATATTGTTAACCAAACAGTGGAAAACTATCTGGCTCAAGATGACTTTGACTGGGGTGAACTCAAAGGTGAAGTCCGTGATGCGGTCAGCAAATTCCTCTTTGATCAGACGAAACGTCGCCCAGCGATTTTGCCTGTGGTCATGGAAGTTCGCTAAAGTCAGCGCTTGTATGCAACACGCTTAATCTCTATCGGTTGTGGGGCTTGTTCTAGCACCTAGAGATTAGCAATAGGATTAGGTATAGGGAGTGAGCAGGTGCTGGTTATTTGAGGACTGGTGCTGGCCACTCTCTTTCTCATAAAAAAGGAGTTTATATGGCCTTACTTACGATTAGTTACCGTTCGGATGTCTTGGAAATGGAACGTCGGGTGCAAGTCATCTACCCCGATGCTTCCTCTGTCACACCAGAAGAGGCAACCAGTCAGGATGTTCCTGTGCTCTACCTCTTGCATGGCATGGCTGGTAATGAAGATTCTTGGCTCAAACGAACAGCGATTGAACGACTCTTACGGCGAACCAATCTCATCGTTGTCATGCCCTCGACAGATCTTGGTTGGTATACAAATACCACCTACGGTATGCGCTACTATGACAGTATCGCCAATGAGTTACCGCGAGTGCTCAAACGTTTTTTCCCCAATATGTCCACCAAGCGAGAAAAAACCTTTATTGCTGGTCTGTCCATGGGGGGCTATGGGGCCTTTAAGCTGGCCCTAACGACCAATCGCTTTAGCTATGCGGGATCCTTTTCGGGGGCTCTTCATTTGGATTTGACGCATTTGGGTGAGGATGTGACCGACCAAACCGCCTACTGGGAAGGTGTTTTCGGCTCCCTTGCGGATAAAGACGCTCTAGCTAGCCAACAAATCATTGCTCTGGCTGACCAGTCCGACAAAAAGACGGACCTCTATGCTTGGTGTGGCCAGGAAGATTTTCTTTATACGGCCAACAATTATGCCGTTTCTGAGCTTCAAAAGAAAGGCTTTAAGATTGATTACCAAACCGCTCATGGCAAGCACGAGTGGTACTACTGGGAAAAACAATTAGAGGTCTTTTTGGAACGGTTGCCCATCACTTACGTCAAAGAAGAACGCCTGTCCTGAGAGTTTGGGAATTTTTAAGCTGGCTTGCTTATAATAACCTTTCTAGGTAAGACCAGTTCTTGCTATTGGAGAAAGGAGGGAGTTGTTCCCATGATTAGATGGCTTATTCGCCTACCTTTTCGCCTTTTATACCGACTTTGGCGTTTGATTTGGGGACTTTTTCAAGCGGCTTGTGTCTTCGTCGTAGTCGCTTTGATTTGGGCCTATTTTAGCTCTGGTCATACGTCCAATCGCTCCATCGGGCAATACGCTAGCAATGTTTGGAATCAGGTGGTTACCAAAGTCAATGGCAGTACCACGACGGATGGTCTAAAATCCCTCAGTTTGAGTGGCGATACGGCTAGTCAGTCAGGCACGGTCAAATGGCCCAGTCCGACAGCATCGGTCTATATCAGTTCGACAGATGAGCGCTTGGTGAGTGCTTACCAAGAGGCGATTGCCAATTGGAATGCGACAGGTGCATTTACCTTTACTTATGCAACAAGTAGTGACCAAGCAGATATTGTGGCTGGCGATGAAGCAGACAGTTCTAGCCAAGCGGCAGGCCTTGCCGATACGACCTCCAACGCCTTGACAGGGCAGATTAGCCATGTCGATGTGACGCTCAATACCTACTATCTGCTCAATGCTGCCTATGGCTATAGTAGTGAGCGGATTGTCCATACGGCTGAGCACGAGTTGGGGCATGCTATCGGTCTATCTCATGATGATAGCGAAGACTCTGTCATGCAGTCAGCAGGTTCTTACTATGGTATTCAAGAAACGGATATTAACAAGGTCAAGGCCTTGTACGCAAGCTAGGAGGTAGCGCATGCGAACGGTATTTCATCTCATAAAAACCTACCCTCAACAAGCTTTTTTGCTGGTTTTTAACACAGGTGTCTTTGCTTGGTTACAACTGGCTGGACAAGCGATTTTAAACCAGTTTGGCTGGTCGCAAAGTCTCATGGCCAATAGCCCAGACTGGCTGCAGGGTCTGGCTGGCGGTAGCTTAGATCGCCTGCATGGTTTGATTAGTTCGGGGCCGATTGCATGGCTTGTGGCTAGCCTTATCCTCACCCTAATCATTCGCTTTGTCAAGGGACTGATTAAGTGGACCCTCTTTATCCTGATCATATTAGTTGGTCTGTATTTGATTGGTCAGTACCAAGGGGCGCTAGGTTAAAGGTTTAAGCCAGCCAAGGCTAAGGTCCAATGACATTTTAAGCATAAATAGCAAAAACACGCGGAGATAGCTTGCCAGATAGGCAGTTGTCTCAGCGTGTTTTTTTGGTGACATCAGCTCTTAAGCCTAATTATCTGTATCATAGGCTTCTTTGAGCCAGTCAAAGAGGGCCTGGATATCTGCCGTCAGAGGGCTTGACTTGAGATGGGCAGAAGAAATGGTAAACATCACTCGGTCTTTAGGAGCCAGTGGAATGGCGACCAAGTCTTTGTCATTAGGCTCCAAGGCCATATCAGCCAGCAAGCTGATGCCGACTTCCTTTTTGAGGAGTTCTTTGATGACAATGACATCATCACTCTTAAAAAAGACATCGGCTTGATTTTGGTAGCGGTCGTTCAGTTGTTCAAAAGCCTTGAGATGAACAAAATTTTCGTCCAGTAAGATAAAGGATTCGTCTAGTAAATCCTCGAAGGCTAAAAAATCTTCGCCAGCCAGGGGATGGTTTTTGGAAAGCACCACGTCAAGTTGCTTATGAAAAAGCGTATGGCTACAGAGATTAGGCGCATCAAGAGGCGCGATATGACCGATGAGACTGGCATCTAGCTCCCCTGTAAAGAGCATGTCTAATAACTCCAAGGAGCCTCCGCGGATGGGACGGATATGGGGTAAAAAGTCCAGACTATTTGATTTGGCCTGGATAGCGCGAAGCAGGTAGTGAACAATAATCGGTGGAAAACCAACTGTGACATAATGGGCCAAAGAGCGGTCGATGGCCTTTCGGGTAGCTCGCAACTCAGGTAAAATGCGTTCCAAGTGGCGATAGAGGATATCCCCTTGGGGCGTGAGTTTAAAGGTGCGATGGGAGGGGTCGTGTTGGACCAACTGGCAATTCAGACTTTCTTCTAAGCGCTTGATCGCATAGGAAACGCTGGGTTGGCTGATACCAAACTTTTTGGCGACAGCCGTGTAGGAAGAGAGGTCTTTTAGGGCTTCAAAATAATAGAGATCTTTGAGGTTCACAAGAGACCCTTTCTAATGGATAAGTATTTTTTATCCGTGCCTCAGGAGTTGACTATAGGTCGGATAGTGACTTAAAATAAGCCTGAGCCAGGATGAAAAACTAGAGGGTGTCTACAATTTCCTCAAAGATACGCAGTAGGGTTGCTTGTTTTTCAGCGGGGAGTTGTTTGACTTTCATGGTTAGACGCCTGAGAGTAGGGTTTTCACGGTGAGAGGCTTGAGCCTCTAGGCTACTAAAGTTGAAAAACTCTTCAGGGGTTAAGTCCAAAGCTGTAATGACCTTTTCCAATGTCGTTAGGGTAAGATTGACATTTTGGTTTTCCAGCTGGTTGATGTATTTTAGTCCTAAACTCGCTTTTTCAGAGAGCTCTTCCTGGCTCATTTTTTGTTGTTTACGCAAGTGTTTGACTTTGTTGGCAATATATTTTGAAAGGTAATTATCCGTATTCATATGCAAAGGATACCCATTTTGCCAGCTAAAAGTAACATTTTAAATAAAACTTTGTTTATTATAGCATACTTTTAGGGAAAGAATTTGCTTGGTCTGATGAACTTTTCACAATTGGACGGCCAAGGCGCTTAAAAAGTTCCTGCAACGTTCGGTACAGCATACAATGTTTCCTTAAAATATGCTATAATAAGATATCATAAAAAGGAGGTAGCGTCATGAGTGGACGTGCTATTTTAAACAACCCTTTACTCAATAAAGGGACGGCTTTTACAGAAGAAGAGCGTAAAGAGCTAGGTTTGGTGGGACTCTTGCCCCCATATGTGCAAACGCTGGAAGAGCAAGCCGCACAAACCTATGCCCATATGCAAGCCAAGGCCAATGATTTGGAAAAACGGCTCTTTTTGATGGAGATTTTCAACACCAATCGGACCCTTTTCTACTATCTTTTCTCCCAACATTTGGAAGAGTTCAATCCTATCGTCTATGACCCAACCATCGCAGACACCATCGAGGGCTACAGTGACCTCTTTGTGGATCCACAGTATGCGGCTTACCTCGATATTAACCACCCTGAAAATATTGAAGCGACCTTGAAAAATGCGGCTGGGGACCGTGACATTCGTCTCATCGTTGTGACGGACGCAGAAGGTATCCTTGGTATCGGTGACTGGGGCACCAATGGGGTGGATATCTCTGTCGGTAAACTCATGGTCTATACCGGTGCGGCCGGCATTGACCCTGCGACTGTCTTGCCTTTGGTCATTGATGCAGGGACCAATCGTGAAGAACTCCGCAACAATCCAAACTACCTCGGAAACCGTCACGAACGGGTGCGTGGCGACCGTTACTATGAGTTTGTGGACCAGTTCGTGCAAACGGCTGAAAAACTTTTCCCTAAACTCTACCTGCACTGGGAAGACTTTGGTCGCTTGAATGCGGCCAATATCCTGGAAAAATACCGCAAGGAAATCCCAACCTTTAATGATGATATCCAAGGAACAGGGATCGTGACGCTAGGTGGTGTCTTTGCGGCTATGGATATTTCCAAGCAAAAGTTGACCGACCAAGTCTACCTCTGCTATGGTGGTGGTACCGCTGGGGCAGGGATTGCAGCGCGTGTCCTGCGTGAAATGGTGGTTGATGGCTTATCTGAGGAAGAAGCCTACAAACGCTTCTTTATGGTGGACAAACAAGGTCTCCTCTTTGACGACATGGAGGACTTGACACCAGAACAAAAACCATTTGCCAAGAAACGCTCAGACTTTGAAGGCAAGGGCGATATGACCAAGTTGTTGGATGTGGTCAAGGCGACTCAGGCGACCATCCTAGTCGGAACTTCTACGCAAGCGGGTAGCTTCACCAAGGAAGTCGTGGAAGCCATGTGTGCCAATACCGAGCGTCCTGTGATTTTCCCACTGTCCAACCCAACCAAACTTGCAGAAGCCAGCGCTAAAGACTTGATTGAATGGTCTGACGGGAAAGCCTTCGTGGCTACTGGTATCCCAGCAGATACCGTGTCTTACAAGGGCGTTGACTATGTCATTGGTCAAGCCAACAATGCTTTGATTTATCCAGGGCTTGGCCTGGGCATGTTGGCCTCTGAGGCTAGCCTCTTGACCGATGAAATGATCGGGGCTGCCGCGCACTCCTTGTCAGGTATTACTGACATTACGCAAGCAGGGGCGCCTGTTTTACCACCATTTAAATATGTGGGCGATGTCTCTATCAAGGTCGCAGAAGCTGTTGCTAAAAAAGCCCAAGAACAAGGCTTGGCCCGTGCCCAAGAACAAGACATGGCCAAGGCTGTTCGTGATTTCAAATGGTATCCTGAATACAAATAAGGGGCACTAAGCGTTCGTGTCAGTTGGTGGCACGACGCTTTTTATTAAGGAGCAGTTTTATTAGGGTGTGACATGAACATGTATCAAGCTCCGATGCCATAAATATTTCGTGAGATGCCACCGTCTGGTAGGCCCCAAAAAAAGGAGTTAAATCTCAGACCCTCCGCCAGATATGGTGGTATAATACCTTTGAAGCAGGAAGTTAACCTCGCTTAAAAAATTAGAAGGAACCTAGCAGTTATGAAAGTACTTTTAACATCTATTGAGTCCATTGTCCCCATCATAGCCATCATTGTTTTAGGCTATTTCTTACAGGTACGTGGTTGGTTCAAAGATAGCTTTGGCAATGACTTGTCAAAACTCATCATGAATGTGGCCATGCCTGTTGCCATCTTCACCTCAGTTTTAAAATACTTGACCTTAGACAAGTTGATTAGCCTGTCCGGTGGGTTGATTTATACCTTTGTCGCCTTTGGCTTAGGTTATGTTATGGCCTTTCTCGCGGTTAAACTCTTTAGAGTGCGTCCGGGCCGTCGGGGTACCATGATTAATACCTTTGTCAATGCCAATACCATTTTCATTGGTCTGCCCCTAAATATCGCTCTTTTTGGTAACCAAGCCCTACCTTATTTCTTGATTTACTATATCACCAATACGGTATCCACTTGGACCTTGGGGGTTTATCTGATGACCTCTGACAGTAAGGATGGTGAAAGCAAAAAAGCGCAAGAATTTAACTGGAAGAAATTGTTGCCAGCTCCTCTTTTAGGCTTCTTGGTGGCTTTGGTCTTCTTGATTTTGCGTTTGCCAGTCCCAAGCTTTGCGACAAGTACCTTGGATTATGTTGGTAGCTTGACCACACCTTTGTCACTTGTTTATATCGGGATTGTCCTAGCTAAGGCAGGTCTGAAAACCATTCGCTTTGATAAAGATACCATTATCACCTTGGTGGGTCGCTTTATCCTGGCCCCTATCATCATGGTGTTGGTGCTTAAATTCTTCTCCCCAAATATGGCGACACCTGAGTTTCGGACCTTTATGATTCAGTCTGCAACACCAGCTTTGGCGGTCTTGCCAATCTTGGCCAACCAAGGCGATGGCGATGTGGAATTTTCAACCAATGTCGTTACCCTCAGTACCTTACTCTTTGTCATTGTTATCCCAATTTTACAAACCTTGCTGGGCTAAGTCACTAAATCAATCTCAATAAATAAGGAGGCCTCAGATGGTTCGTTACCGTGCAGATATTAAACCCTTAAATGCTGAAAAAATCGGTCATGCCGCTCATGGCTCTGTCACTTTTGACATCAGGGGAGACCAGCTCCATATCGAACTTGAAATGTTTGATACACCAGCCAATGTCCAACATTGGGAACATTTCCATGGCTTTCCAGATGGGCGAGATGCCAATCTGCCTAGTCTAGCCCAAGACAGCAACCAGGATGGCTGGATTGATTTGCCAGAAACCGAAGCTGTTTCTGGAACCACGATGGTGCCATTGGACAACGCCCCTCATGACATGTGTATCCCACATGATAATTACCCTGTGGCTGATGCAAATGGCTATTATGCCTATCAAAAGGATGTCCCCTATGAAGCCCTAAAGGATAAGTTTTATGAGGTCTTTGGCACTAGAGACCTTGAGTTGGAAAAACGGGTGGTCTACATTCATGGTGTCTCCAAGGACTTGGAAATTCCGGCTAGCGTTGGTGGCAAGCTTTCGGATGCCTATGACCAACACGTGACCTTGCCGATAGCAGCAGGAAAAATTGTTCGCCTGACTGACTAAGTCAATACGGCTTGGTATTAGAAAAAGCACCCTCTACAGAGTCTGTAGAGGGTGCTTTGTTTTGCGTCATCATGCCTTCCTGCCTCTTTTAGCCAATGTAAAAATGGCTGGCGATATTTTCTGGGACTTGAACAGTCTGCCCTTGGACCTGCAAGTGGTAGAGGCCGGTGTAACTGTCATAGTTTTCGAGGGTAAATGCGGTGCCGATGGAGAGATGGATGGTTTTTAAATATTCCAGCAATTCTCTATGGTCATGGACGCGTCGAAGGACATAGTCACCAGGTGGCGAGTCCGGTGTTAGGGTTTGTCTGTAGATTTCATGGATGGCTTGCCCCTTTCTTGGGATTTGTCCGCCATGCGGGCAAGTCTCAGGGTAATCCAGCAGACGGTCCAAGGCATTGATAAAGTGGTCAGAGACGGTATGTTCTAGAACTTCGGCTTCTTGGTGAATTTGTTCATAGGCATAGTGCAAGTGCTCGATTAAAAAAACTTCAATCAGGCGATGTTTACGGTAGAGGGCCGCCACACCAGCCTGTCCTGCCTCTGTGAGAAGGTAACCTTTGCTCTTGTCCTTGGTAATCAAGCCTTCAGAGATGAGCTTTTTCATCATTTCTGTCACAGCAGGTGGTGAGACCTGCATGCGGCTGGCAATGTGTTTATTGCTGATTTTGGCCTCTTGGCTGCCGATTTCGTAAATGGCCTTGAGGTAGTCTTCTTTATTTGGTGTCATCTGTCTTCCTTTGAGATAGTCTTACCCTAGTATAACAGAATTGTCTGGTAAATTGAAAAAGGAGCTTTTTAAAGGCTTTTATTGGCTTAAGCCTTTATAGATGGTCTCTAGGTTGTACTGCATCATGCTGTAATAACTATCACCTGCTTGCCCTTTTTTAGCGATGGAGTCTGTCAGGATTTTGGCATAGATAGGGATATGGCTGTCCTTAGAAACAGTTTTCATAGGGCGCTCGTCCACACTGGATTCGACAAAGAGGGCTGGAACCTGACTTTGACGGAGTTTTTCGACCAGCTGTTTGATTTGGTTTGGCGTGCCTTCTTCTTCGGTATTGATCTCCCAGATATAAGCCGAAGGGACACCGTAGGCTTTAGAAAAGTATTTAAAGCAGCCTTCGCTGGTGACAATCAGTTTTTTGGCTTCTGGAATGCTGTTAAATTTTTCCTTAGCTTCTTGATTGAGTTGAGCCAATTTGGCCACGTAGGCATCCAGGTTCTTTTGGTAGAAGGCCTTGTTTTTGGGGTCTTTGTCGATGAGGTGTTTGGCAATGTTTTTAGCGTAAATGATACCATTTTCCACATTTAACCAGGCATGCGGGTCTTCTTTGCCTTTTTCAGCCTGCCCCTCAAGGTAGATGACGTCAACACCGTCACTGACAGCAAAGTAGTCTTTGTCCTTGGTTTTGTGGGCATTTTTAATGAGTTTGGTAAACCAAGCATGCCCGCCAGTTTCAAGATTGATCCCATTGTAGAGGATGAGGTCAGCTTGGGACGTTTTTTTGACGTCCTCAGGGAGTGGCTCGTATTCATGTGGGTCTTTGCCGACAGGGACGATGCTATGGAGGTCAATCTTATCACCAGCGATGGTCTTGGTCATGTCAGCAATGATGGAATTGGTCGCTACAACGCTTAGTTTATGGCTAGCAGTTTTGCTTTGCTTGGAACAGGCCACAAGGGTCAAGCAGGCTAAAAATAAACAAGTCAGTGCAAAAAGTTTTTTCTTCATAAGAATGCCTTTCTAATGGTGAGCTGAAAAGATTTTTTTGATGTTCCCTTGTTTAGGGGCGATAACAAAACTAATGGCAAAAAAGACAGCAGCTGTTAAGACGATGCTTGAACCAGCAGCGATATTAAAGCTATATCCGATAAAGAGGCCTAAAACCGAAGCCAGAGCGCCTAAAAAAGAAGAGAGGAAAATCATGGCTTTAAGGCTGTTGGTATAGAGGTAAGCTGTAGCGGCTGGCGTGATAAATAAGGCAACGATGAGAATAGTTCCCACGCTTTGCATGGCAGTCACGGACACCAAGGTAAGAAGTCCCATGAGGAGGTAGTGGTAGCCAGCGACCTTGAACCCCATGGATTTGGCTAAAATAGGGTCAAATGAAGTTAAAAGGAGCGGACGGAAAAAGAGAGTGATGCAAGCTAGTACGCCTAAAGACACCAGAATGGTTACCCACATTTCTCGGTCTTGAACCGCTAAGATATTCCCAAAGAGGATATGAAAGAGGTCAGTAGAACTATTGGCCACCCCAATCAAAACGACACCTAAGGCTAGGAAGCTTGAAAAGGTAATGCCAATGGCGGTGTCACTTTTGATAGGAGAGTGGTTCTTGATAGCTGTGATAAGACCAGCTGCAAAGAGTCCAAAAAGGATAGCACCGATAAAGAAATTGATACCTAGGATATAGGATAAGGCGACGCCGGGTAAGACGGCATGGGAGATGGCGTCTCCCATAAGAGACAGCCCTCTTAATATGATAAAACAGCCAACAGCCCCACCGATGATACCAATCACAATAGCTGTAATGAGCGCATTTTGTAAAAAGTGAAAACGGACCAGGCCATCTAAAAATTCAGCAATCATAGACTATCTCCTTTGAAAAAGAGGTGTTCTCCATAGGTTTTTCGCAAGTTTTCTTCTGTAAAGGTCGTCTGCGTTGGGCCATAGGCGATAAGTTTGCGATTGAGCAGCAGAATCTGGTCGAAATAACGACTAACCGTCGTCAAATCATGGTGCACAATGAGGATGAGTTTTCCTTGCTCTTTCAAGTTTTTTAACAGGTGTATGATAATGCCTTCACTCACCGAGTCGATGCCGACAAAAGGCTCATCTAAGAGAATGACTTGGGCCTCTTGCATCAGACAGCGTGCCAGAAGTACCCGTTGAAATTGTCCGCCGGACAATTGGCTAATCTGACGCTGGGCAAGGTCTTCTAATCCGACCTGCTTGAGGGCTTGATGGACGCTTTCCCATATAGTTGCGGACAAGGGCTTAAAAAGGGGCACTTTAGCATAAGAGCCCAAGGCAACACACTCGCGAACAGTCAGAGGGAAAGTCATATCCAAGTTAGCCTTTTGAGCCACATAAGCGATTTTACCGAGCTGGCTTTTGATAGGTTTTTGGTCGACTAGGACCTGCCCTTGATGTGGGATTAGCCCGATGAGCGCCTGGATGAGGGTTGATTTTCCTGCTCCGTTAGGACCGATAATCCCTGTAATACTAGGCCCTGTGAGCCTGAGAGTCAGTTCTTCTAAAGCCAGCGTCTCCTGATAAGAGACACTTAGATGTTCAATACGAATCATGGTAACCTCCTTGCTATTAATATACTTTAAGAAAAAAATTAAGTCAAGTTAATTTTTAAAGTTAACCTAACCTAATTTCATATTTAAAAAAGCAAACTGTTTTCTACACGCAAAAAGGCAAAAGCGAAAGCTTTTGCCTTTAACTTTTAGCAAGAAGAAAAAGTGCTGTTAGCAGACCGCTAGCGATATGGCTTGCCTTGATGGTTGGATTAGTCAGTAGCCTTGGCCTCTTCTGTGATGATGCGACAGAAACGCTCAACCTCACTATCCTGAGTTGACCAGCAGGTGACAAAACGGATAATGGTATGGCTGTCATCATAACTTTCCCAAAAACTAAAGTCAATGTCTTTAGCCAACTGGGCCATTTGGTCCTTTGTGACAACACAGAAAATTTGGTTGGTTGGGTTTTCGTCAACCAGTTGGTAACCTGCTTGCTTGAGGGCTTGTCGCATGCGGTTGGCCTGAGCGATAGCGCGCTCTCCAATGCTTAAATAAAGGTCGTTTGAAAAGAGAGTGTCAAATTGAATCCCTAAGAGACGGCCCTTGGCCAAGAGGGCACCGTGTTGCTTGATGATCGAAGTGAAATGGGGGATGCGCTTAGGGTCTGGTAAGACAATGGCTTCGCCAAACATAGCCCCACACTTGGTCCCACCAATATAAAAGGCGTCGCAGAGTTGGGCCAAGTCAGCCAGAGTGACATCATTTTCAGGCGCAGCCAAGGCGTAGGCCAAGCGGGCACCGTCCACATAGAGGATGACGTCATTTTTACGACAGATGGCTGAAATAGCCTCTAGCTCAGCCTTGCTGTAAAGGGTCCCAAGTTCGGTTGGTTGGGAGATATAAACCATCCCAGGCATGACCATATGCTCGTGATTGGCATCATTCCAGTAGTCGGCAATGACAGCTTGAACTTGTTGGGCAGACAGCTTGCCATCGGGGCTGTCTAGTGCCATGACCTTATGCCCGCCAAACTCGATAGCACCGGCTTCGTGGACACTGATGTGGCCAGACTTCGCTGCCACCACGCCTTGGTAGGGTCTTAAGAGGGCATCGATGACCACCTGATTGGTCTGGGTCCCACCGATGAGAAAACGGACATCAGCTTGGGGAGCTTGACAGGCTTGACGAATTTTTTCAACAGCAGAAGCTGTTATCGGATCGCTACCATAACCTGTGGTTTCTAGGGTGTTTGTCGCTACCATGCGGTCTAAAATAGCTGGGTGGCAAGCTTGTAAGTAGTCATTGCTAAAGTTTGGTTTGCTGGTTGTCATGGAGAACCTCTTTCCTTGTTTTTGAGATAGTTTTAGTATAGACTATAATCTATCATTACACAAACGCTATTTTGTCATCTTATCCATGAGGAAACATCATGAAAGGGAATTACTATGGATCTTGTAAAATGTGAAGCGGTTATTTGGGCCGCGCAGACGGGTTCTTTCACGCGGGCGGCCGAAAAATTGGGCTATACCCAGTCAGGTATCACGCGCATGGTCTCTAGTCTAGAAGATGAGCTGGGCTTTGCTATTTTTAGCCGTCAAAAAAAAGGGGTGCAATTGACCGCTAACGGCCAGATGATTTTACCCAGTCTGAGAGAGGTGGTGGTTAGCACGCAAAAGGCGCAAGAAATTGGGGCTGATATCCTAGGCCTAGCCCGCGGCAACCTGACGATTGGCTGTTATTTTAGTGTCTCTGCAGCCTGGATGCCAGAGATATTACAGACCTTTAGCCGCCAGTACCCTGAGATTTCTGTCACCATGCTGGAGGGGGGCAATAGAGAAATGGCTGACTGGTTGCGGGACGGGCAGGTTGACTTTTGTTTATGTGCCAAGCCTGCCCCTCAAACCCCCTGTGAATGGGAGAGGCTCTACGAAGATCCTCTGGTCGTTTGGCTGCCCAAGGACCACCCCCAAGCGCAAGCTGCTAGCTATGCCATTAAAGATTTAGAAAAGGAAGCTTTTTTACACACCCTACCTCATCAGGACACGGACCAAGACCGACTGATTGCACAAGAAAATCTGCAGTTGCAGACGCGTTTGACCACCAAGGATGGTTTTACCACCTATCAGATGGTGGCCGCAGGTCTGGGCGTGAGTTTTAACCAAAGTCTGATTGCCAAGGACTGGACGGGGGCTGTTGTGCAACGTCCCTTGACTCCGCAAAGAACGGTGTCTTTGGGGCTTGCCATCCCCTTGGGACGGGAGCTCTCTCCAGCCAGTCGACGCTTTATAAGGACCGTCAGAGACTATCTAGCAGGCTTAAAGGCAGCAGATAGCCCAAAGGTCTGACCTGCCTTTTGACGTATCCCTAGAGGGCCTTTTGCCCCGCTTTTTGGTAAAATAAACATATGAATCAACTGATTAAACACAAACTGGAGCTCTTGCCAGATAGCCCTGGTTGTTACATCCATAAGGATAAAACTGGAAAAATCATCTATGTTGGCAAGGCTAAAAATTTAAAAAATCGCGTACGTTCTTATTTTCGTGGGAGCCATGATACCAAGACAGAAATGTTGGTTTCTGAAATTGCTGATTTTGAATACATTGTGACAGGGTCAAACACAGAAGCCTTGCTCTTGGAGATTAACCTCATCCAGGAAAATATGCCCAAGTACAACATTCGGCTCAAGGATGATAAGTCTTACCCTTTCATTAAAATTACCAATGAACGTTACCCGCGGATAGTGATAACTCGGCAGGTCAAAAAAGATGGTGGCCATTACTTTGGTCCCTACCCAGATGCTGGGGCTGCCAATGATGTCAAAAGATTGCTGGATCGTATTTTTCCTTTTAAAAAATGCAAGGAGCCGGCTAATAAGGTCTGTTTTTATTATCACCTAGGCCAGTGCACAGCCCACACCATCTGTCATACGGATAAAGCTTACTATGACCAGATGATTGACCAAGTCAAGCAGTTTTTGACAGGTAAGGATGACCAGATTGTCGACCAAATCAAGGATAAAATGCAAGCAGCGGCAGAGGCCCTTGAGTTTGAACGGGCTGCGGAATACCGCAACCTTCTTGAAGCCATTGCAACCCTGCGGACCAAACAGCGGGTCATGAATCAAGACATGATTGACCGAGATGTCTTTGGTTACTACACGGAAAAAGGGTGGCTCTGTGTACAGGTTTTCTTTGTTCGCCAAGGAAAACTTATCCAACGTGATGTCAATATGTTTCCATATTATAATGAGCCAGAAGAAGATTTTTTGACCTATATTGGACAATTTTACCAGTCTCCAGCCCATCTCATGCCCAAGGAAATCTTCATTCCTCAAAGTATTGACCAAGAAGCTGTGGAGGCTCTGGTATCAGCAAAAGTGGTAAGCCCCAAGCGTGGTGAAAAAAAACAACTGGTCAATTTAGCGACAAAAAATGCTCGAGTCAGCCTTCAGCAAAAATTTGAACTGTTGGAAAAAGATTTGGTCAAAACCCAAGGGGCTATCGAAAATATCGGGAAACGCTTGGCTATCCCAACCCCTGTCCGAATCGAAGCCTTTGATAACTCCAATATCATGGGAACCAGCCCTGTAGCCGCCATGGTGGTCTTTGTCAATGGCAAGCCTAGTAAAAAGGACTACCGCAAGTTTAAGATTAAAACCGTACAAGGACCTGACGATTATGCCAGTATGCGTGAGGTTTTGACCCGGCGTTACAGTCGGGTCATCAAGGATGGTCTGGAAAGACCTGACCTCATCATCATTGATGGTGGGCAAGGTCAGGTCAATATTGCTAAGTCTGTCCTCTATGACGACTTGCACTTGGACATTCCGATTGCTGGTTTGCAAAAAAATGACAAGCACCAGACCCACGAACTGCTCTTTGGGGACCCCTTGGTGCCTATTGATTTGGGGCGCCAATCGGAAGAGTTCTTTCTCTTGCAACGGATTCAAGACGAAGTGCACCGCTTTGCCATTACCTTTCACCGTCAATTGCGGTCTAAAAATTCCTTTTCATCGCAGTTGGATGGTATTGCAGGTCTGGGCCCCAAACGCAAACAAACCTTGATGAAAACCTTTAAAAATCTGCAAAACATCAAGCAAGCAGAACTCGCAGACCTGACAGCAGCAGGCCTTCCAGAAAAGGTTGCTGAAAATGTTCGGCAACATTTCTTAGAAAAAGGAGAAGAGACATGACCACCAGTTTATTTGGCACCTTAGCCAATTTCATAGCCCTTTTTGCCTTTGTTGCCCTGAGCAATCAGCTCTTATTGACCCTATTTGATTGGTCCAAATGGGTTCATGCCAAAGAATGGGCGAATCCAACCCGTCTAAGGCTCTTTATTCTCCTGCTTAGCCTTGCTTTAGGAACCCTGCTTTTTAACTTCTTTCAGGTCGTCATCAGTATTTGCCAAAGCCTCTTTGTCAGTTTGAAATGAGGGACAGGCGACTTTTTTATGGTATAATGCCAATAGGAACCATAAAGAAAGGGATTTTACATGGATAAAATCATTATCAAAGGTGGTCACACACGTCTTCAGGGCGAAGTGACCATCGAAGGGGCAAAGAATGCTGTCTTGCCACTGTTGGCCGCAGCGATTTTGCCAGAGGAAGGGCAGACTGTCTTGACCAATGTGCCCATCTTGTCAGATGTCTATACCATGAACAATGTTGTCCGTGGTTTGGGAATCGATGTCGCCTTTGATGAGGCGCAAAATACGGTTCGCATTGATGCTAGGGGTGATATTTTAGATCTAGCACCTTACGAATACGTCAGCCAGATGCGGGCCTCTATCGTGGTTTTAGGACCTATTTTGGCGCGAAAAGGGCATGCGCGTGTTTCCATGCCAGGGGGCTGTACGATTGGGAGTCGGCCCATTGACCTTCACCTCAAAGGCTTAGAGGCGATGGGCGCTAGCATCCAGCAGGAAGGTGGCGATATTACTGCGACTGGTCAACTGCGAGGGGCCCATATCTACATGGACTTTCCAAGTGTTGGTGCCACGCAAAATTTGATGATGGCAGCCACGCTAGCTCAAGGGACCACAACCATTGAAAATGCTGCCCGTGAGCCAGAAATTGTTGATTTGGCTGTTTTGCTCAATGAAATGGGTGCCAAGGTGCGTGGCGCTGGGACAGAAACCCTGACCATTACAGGTGTTGACCGCCTGCATGGCGCTGAACACGCAGTGGTTCAGGACCGTATCGAAGCGGGGACCTTTATGGTGGCCGCAGCCATGACTAACGGTAACGTCTTGGTGAAGGATGCCATCTGGGAACACAACCGCCCGCTCATTGCTAAGCTTATGGAAATGGGGGTTTCGGTAACAGAGGAAGAGGCAGGTATTCGGGTGCAGGCCGATACCCAGCAGTTAAAACCGGTTGTCATCAAAACGCTACCTCATCCTGGTTTTCCGACGGATATGCAGGCACAGTTCACAGCCCTCATGGCAGTTGTGGCAGGTGAGTCTACCATGATTGAAACTGTTTTTGAGAACCGTTTTCAACATTTAGAAGAAATGCGCCGTATGGGCTTGCGCTCCGAAATCATGCGAGACACCGCTTTGATTTACGGAGGGAGTCCGCTTCAGGGAGCAACGGTTATGTCAACCGACCTTCGCGCGTCAGCAGCCTTAATTTTGGCTGGAATGGTGGCTGAAGGGACGACGACAGTTGGTAACCTCAAGCATTTGGACCGTGGGTATTACCAATTTCCGCAAAAGTTAGCTGCCTTGGGCGCTAGCATCGAGCGTGTGAGTGAGTGAGGCGAGAATGACTGATTATGGATGGACTTATGTCTTAAAGCAAGTGCGCCTGCTCTTACTGATTGCCCTTGTATGTCTGGCCCTTTTGGCACTTGGCTTAATGATTGGCTATAGTTTTATCGGTGGTGGGGGCAATCCATTGGAAGTGCTAAACCCATCAACCTGGCAGGACATCATTGCAAAATTTTCTGGAAAATAAGTAAGGTCTGGGATGAGTTCCCAGACTTTTTTTGACTATAAGATTTCTATTTTTTTGGAGCAGTTGCGCAAAATGTTAAGGAAAATGGTGAAATCCTTAGTAGCTAACGGATTTTTGAGATTTTCTCTTCGTATTTATGATAAAATAAATGAGACTAAACAAAAAGGATACGTAGGTAAATGAAATTAAGTGGGATAAAACAAGGTCTGACTGGTCGCATTCGTGTGCCTGGAGACAAGTCCATCAGCCATCGGGCGATCATGTTTGGGAGTTTAGCGAAGGGAAAGACAGTCATCCATGACATTTTGCGTGGAGAGGATGTCTTGTCTACCATGCAGGCTTTTCGTGATATGGGCGTTGCCATTGATGATCAAGGGGACTTGGTCACGATTCAAGGTGTGGGCTTTTCAGGTCTTCAAGCACCGCAAGGGCCTTTGGATATGGGGAATTCTGGAACCTCTATCCGTCTTTTGTCTGGTGTTTTAGCTGGGCAAGACTTTACCGTGGAGATGTTCGGTGATGATTCCTTGTCCAAGCGCCCTATGGACCGGGTGACCCTTCCCCTACGGCAAATGGGGGTTACCGTTTCTGGACAAGGTGACCGCGACCTTCCGCCATTGACCTTGACTGGGTCAAAAAGTTTGCGTCCTATTCACTACCAGTTACCGGTGGCTTCTGCTCAGGTCAAATCGGCCTTGATTTTTGCTGCCCTTCAAGCTGATGGCGAGTCAGTCATCATCGAAAAGGAACAAACCCGTAACCATACCGAAGATATGATTGTCCAATTTGGGGGCCACTTATCCGTGGATGGTAAGGAAATTCGGATTTCTGGTGGTCAAACCTTTGAAGGACAAGAGGTCACTGTGCCTGGAGATATTTCCAGTGCGGCCTTTTGGTTGGTTGCTGGTCTCATCACAGCGGGGTCGCATATTGTCTTGGAAAATGTCGGTATCAATGAAACGCGCACAGGCATTCTAGATGTAATCCAAGCCATGAAGGGACAAGTGAGCTTGTCAGAAGTGGACCCAGTAGCCAAGTCTGCCAGCTTGACAGTGGAAAGCTCTGCTTTAGTCGGCACGGAAATCGGGGGTGAGCTCATTCCTCGCTTGATTGACGAATTGCCGATTATCGCTTTGCTAGCCACACAAGCCCAAGGGACAACGGTCATTCGAGACGCTGAAGAACTTAAGGTAAAAGAAACTGACCGTATCCAAGTCGTAGCGGATGCTCTTAATAGCATGGGAGCAGACATCACGCCAACCCAAGACGGTATGATTATCCAAGGGCCAACGCCTTTGCACGGGGCTGTTGTCAATACCTTTGGAGACCACCGCATTGGCATGATGGCCGCTATTGCCAGCCTTATCATCCAGGAAGGTCAAGTGACCATCGAACGGGCAGAAGCGATTAAAACCAGCTACCCAAGCTTCTTTGACGACCTGGAGCGTTTGAGTCATGGCTAAAGTATTGATTGGTTTTATGGGAGCTGGTAAAACGACGGTTGCTAGGCTACTGGATCCTGATTTTATCGATATGGACGCCGTCATCACAGACCGCATTGGCATGTCGATTGCGGATTATTTTGCCAAAGAAGGTGAAGCAGCCTTTCGATGCGTGGAGTCGCAAGTCTTAGCAGAATTGTTGACGACTGATGCGGTCATTTCTACCGGTGGTGGCGTGGTGATTAGTCCAGCCAACCGTGACCTTTTACGGCAAAAGGCCCATACGATTTTCCTCAAGGCTGACCTTGCTACCTTAGTGAAACGTATCCAAAAGGACCAGGTCAATAAGCGTCCCCTGTTTGAAAACAATGATGCTGCAGAATTTGCGCAATTGTTTGAACAAAGACAGGCCTTTTATGAAGAAGCAGCCAACCAGGTGATTGATGTCAGTGACAAAAGTCCTCAAGAGATTGTAGAGTTGATAAAATGAAAGTGGCTTACTTAGGCCCAGTTGGGTCATTTACACATAATGTGGCCGTCTCGGCCTTTCCTCAAGCTGAACTTGTCCCCATGGCAACCATTACGGAAGTGATGAAGGCTTATGAAGTGGGGCAGGTGGTCTATGCCATTGTGCCTGTGGAAAATTCCATTGAAGGCAGTGTCCATGAATCGCTGGATTACCTCTTTCACCAGGGAGAGTTGCCTGTGGTGGCAGAAGTGGTGCAACCAATCAAACAGCAACTTTTGGCTGTGCGTCAAAGGGAAAGCTTTGAGACCATCTATTCACATCCTCAGGCGATTGCGCAGGCAAAGAAATATGTCAAAGCTCATTACCCTGAGGCGAAATTGGTGCCAACGGCTAGCACGGCCTATGCGGCTCGCTATGTCGCTGAACATCCGGAAGCTGCCATTGCCGCCATTGCTCCTGAGGAGGCCGCTCGGGCCTATGATTTGACCATAGTGGCCCGTGATATCCAAGAAATCGATGAAAATTTCACCCGCTTTTGGGTTTTGGGAGCAAAGACACCTCTCTTGCCACTCAAGGCTGGAGAGCGCAAGATGAGCCTGGCCTTTACCTTGCCAGATAATTTACCGGGGGCGCTCTACAAGGCGCTGTCCGTTTTTGCTTGGCGTGGAATTGACTTGACCAAGATTGAGAGCCGTCCCCTAAAGACCAATCTTGGGGAGTATTTCTTCATTGTGGACTGTCTTGTAGATGGCTCTGATTTACCCCGTTACGCCCTTGAAGAACTGCAGGCTATTGGCATTTATTACCAATTACTTGGGACCTATACGGTCTATGCTTTGTAGAAAAGGAGGTATCTATGGCAAGGCATTCTTATCTCAGCCGTCATGAAGAGTTGCGCTACAACTATCTTCTCAAGAATATATCCTTTTTAAGTGCGCGTGAGCGAGAAGAATTTGATTATTTGGACCAAAAAAAGAAGGGCTATTTTGAGGCCAATCCAGGCCCTTCGCAAGCAAGCTATCAGACCAGGGATTACTGGGCAGATGAAGCACCAAGTCAAAGCTACGAGCCAGAGGATTGGGCACAGGATAGGGAGCGCTTGCCTGATGAGGATCAAGATGTCTACTATGACCGCTTGCAGACCTACCAAAAGCCCTCGGCGAATCGCCCGCGCAACAGACAAAGACAAGCACCTGTTTATGCTGACGAGGGGAACCCTGCACCTCAGCGCCCGCCCAAAGTTCGTCGCCGGCGTAAAATTCGCTGGAAACGCATTTTGGCTTGCATTGGTGCCTTAGTCCTCCTCATAGTGGGGCTGATGGGCTACAATGTCTATAAGGGATACAAATCAGTAACCGCCAGCAATTCCAATTATAGCCCGGCCGTCAAAGAGGTCTTTCATGGCGAAGATAGCGAAGATGGGACCAACATCCTTATCCTTGGCTCTGACCAGCGGGTGACGCAAGGCTCCACAGATGCTCGGACCGACACGATTATGGTGGTCAATGTCGGCAATAAAGAGGGTAAAATTAAGATGGTCAGCTTTATGCGGGATACTTTGGTGAATATCGAAGATGTGTCAGACACGACCACCGAACCCGATGTCAAGCTTAATACAGCCTTTAGTATCGGAGAGCAAAATAACAACCAAGGGGCCGAACTTATGCGTCAAACCCTTAAACGAAATTTCGGCATCAAAATCAAATACTACGCCCTAGTCGACTTTCAGACCTTTGCCGAAGCTATTGATACCCTCTTTCCCAAAGGGGTCGATATTGATGCCCAATTTGCGACCGTAGATGGCCAAGCGGTCAGCTCTGTAGAAGTACCTGATGACCTCAATGCGGCAAATGGGGTGACACCTAACCAAACCATCTCAGTTGGCAAGCAAAAGATGGATGGTCGGACCCTGCTCAACTATGCCCGTTTTCGTAAGGATGATGAAGGGGATTATGGCCGAACTAAGCGCCAGCAGCAGGTCATGCAGGCTATTATGACGCAGATTAAAAATCCCACCAAGCTCTTTACAGGGTCAGAAGCCATTGGTAAGGTCTTTGGCCTAACATCGACAAATCTCCCCTATACCTTTTTGCTGACGCATGGCGTTTCACTGGTTAAGGATGCCAGCAATGGGATTGAGCAAACTACTATTCCAGCCAATGGTGACTGGGTAGATGTTTATGACAAATACGGTGGGGCAGCGCTCTATATTGACCGAGATAGCTACAAGACCAAGCTTAAAGAAATGGGATTAGAATAACAAACAAAAGAGGTTGGCGACCAATCTCTTTTATCATGAACGAGGATACTATGTTAGAAAAAAATCAAATCGTAGAAACGACCATCGTTGACCTTTCCTACGAAGGCGCTGGCGTGGCTAAAATTGACGGTCAGGTCGTCTTTGTAGACAATGCTCTGCCAGGAGAAAAAGTCAAAATCAAGATTTTAAAGGTCAACAAAAAAATCGCCTTTGCCCGTGTGGAGGACTGGCTCAGTCAGTCACCCCATCGCAGCACAGATTTTAACAAAACCTATCTCCAAACTGGCATTGCTGATTTTGGCCATATGGATTACGAGACACAGTTAGCTTATAAACAAAAACAAGTTGCTGATAATCTATACAAAATCGCAGGGATTAGTGACCTAGAGGTCGCCCCAACCCTCGGTATGGACTCCCCTTATGCTTACCGCAACAAGGCTCAAGTACCAGTCAGACGGGTAAAAGGTCAAGTTGAAACGGGCTTTTATCGGAAAAATTCGCATGACCTGGTTCCGATTGAGGATTTTCTCATCCAAGACAAGGAAATTGACCAGCTGATTGTTTTTGTTCGTGATCTGCTTCGCCGTTTTGATCTCAAACCTTATGATGAAAAGGAGGAGACAGGCCTGATCCGTCATCTTGTTGTCCGCCGTGGTCACTATACAGGTCAGATGATGTTGGTTTTTGTGACCACTCGTCCGAAAATCTTTCGGATTGACCAGATTATCGCCAAGATTACAGAAGCCTTTCCAGCTGTGGTGTCCATCCAGCAAAATATCAACGATAAAAAGACCAACGCTATTTTTGGCCCTGACTTTCGGACGCTCTTTGGTCAAGAGACCATCACAGATAGGATGTTGGGGAATACCTATGCTATTTCCGCCCAGTCCTTTTATCAGGTGAATACAGAAATGGCCGAAAAGCTCTATCAGACCGCGATTGATTTTTCAGACCTCAGCAGTGACAGCCTTGTCATTGATGCCTACTCAGGTATCGGCACGATTGGCCTCTCCTTTGCCAAACAGGTAAAGGCCGTCTACGGGGTCGAAGTCATCCCAGCAGCCGTTCAAGACGCGCAGAAAAATGCCCGAGAAAATGGCATCACCAATGCGCACTATGTAGCTGATACAGCTGAGGCTGCCATGGCCCAGTGGAGCAAGGAAGGCATCCGACCCGATGTCATTATCGTGGATCCGCCACGTAAGGGACTGACCGAAAGCTTTATCAAGGCCAGTGTTGCCATGCAAGCAGAGAAAATCACCTACATCTCCTGCAATCCAGCTACCATGGCGCGTGATATCAAGCACTATCAAGAACTAGGTTACCGCTTGAAAAAAGTTCAACCCGTTGACCTCTTTCCACAGACGCATCATGTTGAGGCAGTATCACTGCTTATACGAGCTGATTCATCAGCGAAGTAGAAGGAGATGTTCTGCCCATGCGATAGGACTCGTAGAAAGAGGAGATAAAGTGACGAAATGATACGTTAAGTCCGAACCGCTGAGGCAGTATCACTGCTTATACGAGCTGATTCATCAGCGAAGTAGAAGGAGATGTTCTGCCCATGCGATAGGACTCGTAGAAAGAGGAGATAAAGTGACGAAATGATACGTTAAGTCCGAACCGCTGAGTGTGTTTCTCTGTTCGTGAAAGCCTAGAATCTTTTGATAAATTGCAGTAATGAAATGCAAAGAAGTGTACCGCCTCCAACTGTTAGACACAAAAGCTCTAACGGTTGGAGGCTTTGTTGTTCGATTTGCTGATGAGGGCTTGCTTGGGTAATAGCTAGTGTAAATCTTAGACAGAATGAGTATCGCCTTTTCAGCGGTTCTGATAAGCGAGAATCCTCGTCGGGGCTGGTAAGCTTATGTGTGTGCATTCCTTGACTTCAATTGGCTAAGAAGATGATAGGAAAGGCAGGTTTAATCTTAAAGAGGCTTTTCATCTTGTGCACAAGCATGGTATACTGAGACCTAGAAAAAGTGGTAGGACTGGGGCGATGATGATGCAACATAGCCTAGCGCGAGAGGTGAGAGGGCCAGATAATGGAAAAACAACTGCAAATCATGGGAAAAGAACGGCTGGGCGCCTTTATCGATGCGGTTTTAGCTATCGTCATGACGCTCTTAGTACTGACCTTGGACAAGCCAAAGACTTATGATTGGCAAGGACTTTGGGGACTTCGTATCTCTTTTTTGGCTTATAGCTTGACTTTTTTTCGGTTAGGTATGTTATGGGTCAATATTCATTTTTTCTACCACCTCATCAAACAGGTCAGCCAAAAGACGGTCTGGTCAACACTTGTGATGCTCTTTTTTACGTCATTTTTCCCTTATACGACCCAGTTGTTAGCGACGCATTTTCATAATGGTGTGATGCAAGCTTTTTATGGGATAATCTTTCTTGGCATCAATCTCTCTGTTTTGTGGTATTTTCGGACACTTGATGAGGTAAACGAGAATGCTAAACTCCATGAATTGACCAAGAGACGAAATCAGTGGATGGCCTGGGATATAGCTATCAAAGTGGTCGGGCTCCTCTTGTCTTTAACGGTTTTTTCAGAAGGCGTCATCCTTTCGGATATGATTGCCTTGATAGTCATCGTAGTGCCAAGACAATTGAAACATTAGGACAGGCATTAGTTTGGCCTTTTTCAGCGAAGGCTTGTTAGATTAACTTAAAGCCTGTCAGCCGGAGGACTTGCATTAGGCTGTGGAGGTAGACTTTCATGGCAAAAACAAGCTTTTAAACGGTTAGCCCAGGGTTTTATGGAATAAAAAGAGGGAAAAATATTTTTCTTAGACGATGTCGGGTCTTTATCGGCGAGTCTGACGGCCAAGCCATCAAGCAAGATTATGGGTTTTGGGGCGCTGGTTTAAGGTCTATTTGCTGTATGAACAGAACACCCCAGTTCGTTTGGTCAAAATAAAAATGTTACGGTCAAGGAAAAGTTAGCCTGCTTTACTAAGCTGATGAGGCCACCCGTGCCGATTTAGCTGAGAGCCTGAAAGGAGACGGGGAATGTGTCAGCCCTATCATGTAAAAAAGGTAATTCTATCAAGGGTTGCCTTTTGGACTAGCCTATGATTTTTATGGTCTGCCTGTTTTTCTTTCTTGTTTTCCTATCTCTTGTGACCTTGGTGGTATGCTATAATAAAAGCGAGTCGATGGCGTCACTGCCTAAGTATAGTTGCGGAGTCGAAAACGCTTAAAAAAGCTGATCTTAGTGCAAGGCTAGCCTTATGTTGTCTGGAGCTATTAGGGGCTTAAAAGAGGATAATGGATGTTACTGGATTTTGAAATCGGTGAAACGACTTATGCGTTTGCTAGTGATATTGAGACTGCTACACATCTGTCAGAGCTTGAGTTGGCAGAAGTGGTTTCTCAACTGGATGAGTCGTCTGCTTTGCTTGCGCAGTTGACACCAGACTGTGATAAAACGGACTATATCTTAGCGGCTTGCAGTGGGGTGCTATGTGGGGTGATGGCTATTTTCCTTGTCGGAGAACCAGGTGACTCCCCCATCGGAGAACTGACGGATCACTGGTTTGAAAAACGCACCATGGGGTTCGCAAAACTTTGTGGTTGGGACAATCAGAAAAACGATTC
This sequence comes from Streptococcus sp. DD12, assembly GCF_001578885.1. Lineage (GTDB taxonomy): Bacteria > Bacillota > Bacilli > Lactobacillales > Streptococcaceae > Streptococcus. Next base: position 173,433 of record NZ_KQ969495.1, read on the forward strand.
GGCTTCATCGGCCATTCGCTTTTTAGAAAAGAAATTCAAAATTCCTTATGATCAAAGAGGGGCCGGCGATGCAGCCAGCTGGGTTTTTGATCTTAATCCGAAAAACCACCATTTTAAATCCCTTGGGCACAATCCAACATTATTGGGTTTGTTCTTTTCCATCCTAGACCAATTTTCCAATAGTTCTCATTTTGTTTCTGGAGGTGAGTTGATCTCGCTAGTAGAAGCAGATAACACCTTCCAACTGCGAGGTCTTGACCTGCCAAGTAAACTCTTTAGTGGTTTTATCAATTGGTTGGGCCATCTGATGTCAGATATCTCTGGTTCTTCAGGTGGCAAAGGCAGAGGGATGGGGATACCATCGCCATTGTGGAGCTGGACGAACGACCTTATTGCTATCAAGAGAAAATTACATATGCCGCTTGGAAGCTTTGATAAAGCGATGAATGAGCTGGCATTAGAGATTTATAAGCAAGGATATGATGTCAGATTCCAAACCAGCCAAGTGATACCCGTTTTGGTCAATGAGCTAGTGGTGAGAAGTCTCTACTCAGTTAGGCGGTTGCTGAGCTATTTTTTGGGGCATGACGATAAGGACAGTTCTTTTACTTTGTTGTGGCAGTCATGTGAGCCTTTTGCCAATGCGACAGTCAAAAGGATGCTGACGGTCGCCCATGCCTCCTTTTGCGCGGTCAATGCTGGCGATGCCTTGGCACGCGGTTTCATGACGGGGGCGGGTGGCTTCAATCCTGTCACCTGCTGTATGCGGCTGAATATTGTAGGAGTTGGCAGATTTGCCATTTCCTTGTATGGTGAGGTCGACAGGGCTAAAAAAATCCGCTCAACCAAAGAAGAAATGGTTGTTTTAAGACAAGAAAAGCTAATCCTTACTGACTATGTTGACGGACTAAAAACCTTAGCAGAAAGCTATGATGACAAGGACTTGCTTTCCTTCATAGAAGAACTCAAAGAGAGCCATTGTGACATCAAAGCATTTGAAAAATCGACAGCATTGGCGGAAAAAAGAAATGTGTCAGAACACCAGATTTTAAGACATAAATCAGATATTGATGCTTATTTTAAAGGAGACCACTCGTCATGAAAGCGAAAAAGCAAACGAAACTTCAACAAGCCCAGGAGAAAGAACAAGCGGCGGTCAATCAAACGAATAAACTTATTGCAGTGCTTGGGGAAGAAGGGAAAGACATGTATGAGACCCTCACCAGTATTCAGGAACTCTTCGATAAAATTCGGCATGTCCCTAGTCATCAGTGGTTACACTATGAAGCCCTTAAAGAGAAAAAGTTGACATGGAAAGCACAAACTGAAAAAATTGAAAAGTTCTACAGGAACGCTGTCTATAAGCATGTAGGGACAGGCGTTGGGGGAGTTGGTCTGGGCGTTGGCCTTGTCACGATGGGACCAACTGTAGCTATGGGGACGGCGACGACATTTGGAGTTGCCTCAACAGGCACAGCGATTTCTACCTTGAGTGGTGCAGCGGCTTCCAATGCGGCGCTGGCCTGGCTTGGCGGTGGGACTCTAGCAACTGGTGGCGGTGGCATGGTCGCTGGTCAGGCGCTTCTTGCTTTAGCAGGTCCAGTTGGCTGGACTATTGCAGGTAGCACCATTGCAGCGAGTGGACTCCTTTTGTGGAAGAATCTTAGCCAAAAACAACAGCTAGAAAACATTTATCTAGCGATTTATCAAAGGATTGTCAAATCCCTTGAATTGGCTATTGTTGAACTTAAAGAACGCATCAATCGGATGAAAAATGAGCAAGTTTTTTTACGGGATGCTATTGAAGAAATGCAAACATTTGGATTCGATTATGATGCGATGACTGAGCAAGAACAGTATACGCTTGGGTCTTATGTCAATCTCATGCATTCATCCACTCAGCTTTTGGTTGACCCTATTAAAGGGTTAGTGCCCAAATTTTCGGAGGTAGATTTTGAGGACTTTGTCGCTTGGAAAGAGAGACAGGCAAAGACAGCTACTTGTGATGCTTTTAAGAATGTGATTATTTACCTTGCCAATAGCCTTTATAAGATTGAACTTGATGACACTAGCGTCAAGCTCTTGTGGAAATCGCTTCGAAATGATGAAAACTTTCTCAAAACATGGAACCTCACTGAGAAGACATTTGATAAAGCGGTTATAGGGGCAGCGATTGAAGCTTTGCATTTTAAGTATGGTAACTAGTCAGTGAAAAAATATGGCTAAAAAAAAGAGCACATCCGTCTGGGTGCTCTTTTATGTTAGTTGCGTTACAGCTTTTTCATAGCGGAATTTTCTAGTGAGAGGACTGTCTTTCACCTGCTCAATTGTGAAGATAAAGTAGTGATTGCGGTGATCTTTAGCATTTTCTTTATTGAGTTTAAAATAATTCTTTCCTGATTTTGCCATGGCAAGCAGGATGTCATCGGTTAAGAAAGTGAGGGGAGTGTCTAAGGCAGAATAGCGGTAGAAGTCCGATTCGAAGCGACGATAACTGTCGCTAAAATAATCCAGTTGGAGTTCGTTGCGATAGGCTTCAAGCTGACTCATGCGCCACCTCCTCTGCTAATGCGATACGGTTAATCGCTTCTAGGGGGAGATTGTAGTAGCCTGTCTGGGTTTTTAGCAAAATAGCTAGCGGTGTCATCTGTGCAATAGTCCCTGTATAGGAAATGCAGGCCTTCTTTTCAGAGACTTCGATGCAGGCGGGCCATTGATTGGCATAAATCTGACTGAGGAGCAGGTGTTTCTGCTCAGTCGTCAAGTCAGACCTAGAGTGTTTTTTGTCGGAATCCTCGAGAAGTGCTGCATGGTGCTCGGATAGGAAAAAGCCCATCCACTTTTGCATCTTGACATCTTGGTAATCCCTTGCGGATTTAAAGGGGAGATAAGAGCGGTCAATCATTTCAATCCCTCCAAGCCACCAGCGGAGTGGCCTCCTATTAGTTTACTGCGTTCCTTATTTCTGGAGCCATCGGTTAGGACAGTTCCTTTTTGAATAGCCAAAAAACCAAAGCGGTCTCTGATCGTGTCAATGGCTGTTTGTAATTTGTCTTCTTTTTCGATTTGCTCAACATCATCAAAAAGGGATAACAAGCCGTAGCTGGCATCGACAAAACCACTGTAGGATACGCCAATCTGTCTGACAGCTCCAGAACGGTATTTTTGACGAAATAGACTCAGGACATGGGTCACCATGGTTTTGGTCAAGTTGGCAGGTTCAATCTTCATCTGCGCGTGAATGGCTTTTCTTCGCTCAACCTTTGAGTAACCAATATGAATAGCTACGACGGTGGCCTTTTGCCGTTTTTTTCTCAGGCGGTTCGCTACCTGTTCAGCCATTTCTGCCAAGACGATTTCGATTTCCCTTTGTTTGTAGTAGTCACGGGGCAAGATTTGCGAATTGCCTAAGCCCTTTGATTTAGGCTTATAGGGCTCGTGAACATTGCTTTCATCCACCCCATTGGCATGAAACCACAGTTGGACACCTATTTTACCGAAGGCTTGTTGGAGCTTATCGGGATTGGTATTGGCCAGTTCCTTGATGGTCGTGATACCTAGTTGATGTAATCGTTTTTCCAGTCGCCTGCCAATTCCCCAAAAATCAGTCAAGTTGGCAATAGCCCAGACCTTGCTTTCGACATCTTCATAAGACCAGTTGGCCCGCATGGTGGCTGTTTTTTTGGCTTCATTATCCAAGGCCAATTTAGCCAAGAGAGGGTTGGCATTGCTCATACCAATCGTTGAGATGATACCTGTCTCTCGCCAAATGTCTCGCTGAATAATAGCAGAGAGGTTATCGAGTTTGGTTTTGCGTGAGAGACTTTTATCGGGGATGAAATAATTGAGGGAAGCGGTGAGGTCGATAAAACCTTCGTCAATCGAATAAGGTAGAATGTCGTTTGGGGCAGCATAGGCTTGAAAAACGTGCTGGATGTCTAGATTTTTCTCGATGTAGCGATCCATCCGCGGAGGCACAATCAAGGTCCTTTTTGCCCAATGTTCGATGAAGGCCTTGTAAGAGGGCGTAATGGCTATGCCTAGCTTTTTAGCATTGTGATAGTTGAACTGACGCGTCTTAATATCAAAGGGCAGGTCATAGGAACGCCCAACATTTTTTTTACCAAAGACTTTCTTGAACATGGGAGAGGAGGCAAGAATGAGTCCGGCAGCATTATCGGCACGACTCATCACGCAAAGAGAGGTGTGCAGTGGATTGAGGCCACGGTCGACACACTCCACCGAAGCGTAAAAGGATTTCATGTCGATAAAAGCGATATCTGATTTGGGTTCACGAGAATAGTCGATATAACCCATAAGGTTTATTCTCCTTTCACAGGCATGAAATGGCCAACCACTTTACCAACAATGCGAAAGTCGTCATCGCAAGCGATAAAGCGGTCGGGGTTACCAGTTTTGTTGATAGAGACCATACGAAAGCCATCTGCAAGCTTGTAGAGTTTTTTAATGTAGGTCTGGTCATTCCAGACGAGGGCGTAGACTGCTCCATCGTAGTCAAAGCCACTTTCAGCAATCAGGGCCACTTCGCCATCTCGGTACTTGGGAGACATGGACGTCCCTTTAATCCATGTGGCTATGTCGTAGCCATGAGGTTTTTGGCTAGCGTAGACCGTGCATTTTTCGTACTCGTCAGCCAAACTCTGACCAGGTCCTGCAGACAAGGCGATAGCATCCAAAACGTCTACAGGGTAAAGCGGGACAATCTGACTGTCGGCATCCTGCTGTTTTTGCAGTAAGTCATCCACATATCCTTCAGCCAAACGCTTGTTTGCGTCATTGAGTTGGAGGAAACTGGTCACGATAGGGTATTCCGATTCGAAGTAAGTCTCAGGGACATCAAAAATAAGCGCCAGGTCCGTCAGGTGTTTCTGGTTGGGTTTTGCACGTCCGGATTCCCAGCTGTGATAGGATGACCGATTAATCTTGAGGAGGTCTGCCAGTTGGGTTTGTGATAACTTTTTTGCAAGCCTTTTTTCCTTTAGGCGTAGGTGTGAAAACATAGCAATCCTCTTTTGTTGTTTTATAAAACAACATTAGTATAGCACAAGAAAAATTTTTTGCAAGCCTTTTGTGTGTCGTCTGCTTGCGTAGCTTGTGGCTTGTTTTGGAGATTTTTAGCGGTGAGAAAGGGTTTTACGTTGAGGAATGGGAATGGAGATGATATAATGAGAGAATAGTCAAATATAGTCAAAGGAGTAAGGGCTGTGAAAAACACGTCTGATAGTATAGAAGCCTATATCAAGCAATTGATTGCTCAGACAGGTTTTGCTGAAATTCAACGCAGTCGCTTGGCGGATGATTTTTCGGTAGTGCCAAGTCAGATAAATTATGTCTTAAAAACACGTTTTAATGCCAATCAAGGGTATTTGGTTGAGAGCAAGCGTGGCGGTGGGGGTTATATCCGCATCGTGCGGGTTGAGTATTCGGATCAACATCAATTGGTTCAGGAAGTCCTAGAGAGCATTGGCCAACAGATTAGCCAGACAGTTTTTATGGATATTATCCAATTACTCTATGAGCGGCAAGTATTGACCCAGCGTGAAGGCACTATTTTGTTGGCGGCAACGACAGACGATATCTTAGGCGAAAATGCTGCCTCGCTTCGCGCAAATATGTTACGTGAAATTTTACAACGCATTGATAGAAAAGGATAAATTATGGTAGAAATGTCACCTAAACTCAGCCGCCTGTTTGAGCGGGCGCAATTTGAAGCCATGTCTTATCAGACCAGTCATTTGGAGACCTGGGAAATGTTATTAGCCATGGCAGAAGCGACGGATTCTGTTGCTGGCCGAGCCTTGGCCGATTTTGGCGATAAAACACAGGTAGACCATTTGCGCCATTTAGCAGAGCGCGTAACAGGCTACAAGATAAGTAAAAAGCCACAATTTCCACAATTTGTGACGCAGTCGCCACGTCTGCAACTCATTATGGAAAAAGCGCGTGGCATTGCAGAGGTTACGCATAGCAGTGAAGTGGGAACAGAGCATGTTCTCTACGCGATGCTATTAACTGGTCACAATACCGCTATTCAAGTTCTTCTAATGGCTGGTTTTTCCCTCAAAGACAAGGGAGAAAAGGCAGAAAAGGATTCGCTTTTACGTTTACGACAAGCCATTGAACGCCATGCAGGTTTTGACAAGGAAACCCAAAAGGCTATCCACCAATACATCAACCCACGCAAAAACACCAACAACATGATGGCCAATATGATGGGTGGGCCACAGACACCTGTCGGAGAACTCTCGGATTATACCCGCGATTTGACCGCTATGGCGGAAAAAGGCCAGTTGGAGCCTGTCATTGGCCGTGATAGTGAAGTGGGTCGGATGATTCAGATTCTCAGCCGAAAAACGAAAAATAATCCTGTCTTGGTGGGGGATGCAGGTGTCGGGAAAACAGCCTTGGCTTCTGCCTTGGCCCAACGT
>NZ_KQ969495.1:180027-281511 GCF_001578885.1 Streptococcus sp. DD12
GCCTTGGCCCAACGTCTGGTCCAAGGGCAAGTACCGGTCGAATTAGCTGATTTTCGAGTCTTGGAACTTGATATGATGTCGGTCTTGGCAGGCACGCGTTTTCGCGGGGACTTTGAAGAACGCATGAATAATATCATTGCTGAAATCGAAGCTGATGCTCACATTATTCTTTTTGTAGATGAGCTGCATACCATTATGGGATCTGGTTCCGGCATGGATTCGACCTTGGATGCGGCTAATATCTTAAAACCAGCCTTGGCTCGTGGCACTCTCCACATGGTGGGGGCGACAACGCAAGATGAATACCAAAAACATATCGAAAAAGACGCAGCCTTGTCGCGTCGCTTTGCCAAGGTTCTCATCGAAGAACCAACGACAACAGAAGCGCTCGCCATCCTACAAGGTCTTAAAGAAGGCTATGAGCGTTTCCACCATGTTCAGATTACAGATGGGGCTTTAGAGGCGGCTGTTTCAGGGGCTAAGCGTTATTTGACCAGCAAAAACTTGCCAGATTCTGCCATTGATCTGATTGATGAGGCGGCTTCAAAAGTGCAAAATCAGCAAACAGTAGCGGGCCATGGTTTTTTGACTGATTTGGATCAGGCTATCCTAGACCAAAATGTTCGAAAGGCCAATCAGACCCTTAAGCAATTGGCCGCGACAGAAGAAGCTGAAAACCGTCACCAGGTGACAGAGCAGGTTGTTTTAGAGACTCTCAGTCAGTTGTCAGGTATTCCTGTCGCTAAGATGACCAAGAGCGAAGCCAAGAAATACCTCCGCTTAGAAGAAGACTTGCACAAGCGTGTGATTGGTCAGGATGCCGCCATTTCAGCGGTTAGCCGAGCTATCCGTCGCAATCAATCAGGCATTCGCACAGGAAAACGCCCAATTGGTTCCTTTATGTTCTTAGGGCCGACGGGTGTCGGAAAGACAGAATTGGCCAAGGCCCTAGCCGAGTTGCTCTTTGATGACGAGTCTGCTTTGATTCGTTTTGATATGTCCGAGTATATGGAGAAATTTGCAGCTAGCCGTCTCAACGGTGCCCCTCCAGGCTATGTTGGGTATGATGAGGGGGGTGAACTGACGGAAAAGGTTCGCAATCGTCCCTACTCAGTTTTACTCTTTGATGAAATTGAAAAAGCCCATCCGGATACCTTTAACTTGCTCTTGCAGGTACTGGATGATGGTGTCTTAACGGACAGCCGTGGTCGTCAAGTTGATTTTTCAAATACCATTATCATCATGACGTCTAATCTGGGTGCGACAGCGCTGAGAGATGATAAAACAGTTGGTTTTGGTGCTCAAGCCCTGGTGCATGACCATGAGGCTATGCAAAAGCGGATTTTGGAAGAGTTAAAACGCCATTATCGGCCTGAATTTATCAACCGGATTGATGAGAAAGTGGTCTTCCATAGTCTGACCGACACGGACATGAAGGCAGTTGTCAAATTGATGGTTAAACCGCTGATTGCGCATTTGGCTGAGCAAGGCAAGACCTTGAAAATCAGTGCCCAAGCGCTGGATCATTTGGCAAAAGAAGGTTATGACCCTGAGATGGGGGCTCGCCCACTCCGTCGGACCCTTCAAACCGCTCTTGAAGACCCCTTGGCTGAATGGATTCTCTCCGACGACTTTAAAGCAGGGGATACCCTAAAAGTTGGTCTGAAAAAGAAGCGTTTGCATTTTGAAAAAGCTCAATAACAAAGAAACAGTGTAGGCTATCTCATGAGTTGATGTGACGATTAACTTGTGAGTGGCTAGGCTGTTTTTTTGTGTTTTCCTTCCAGCTAGGGGAAGTTAGCCAAATGGACAGCTTTATGATAAAATAGTACAGATATCATAGAAGAGGAATGCTGATGTTTAGACGAAAACGTAAAGCACAAGTGCCAGAACTTGGACAGATTCCAGGTCATGTGGCGATTATCATGGATGGCAATGGCCGTTGGGCGAAAAAACGCTTGCAACCGAGAGTCATGGGACATAAGGCGGGAATGGATGCCTTGCAGAAGGTGACCATTGCTGCCTCGGATTTAGGTGTGAAAGTGGTGACGGTCTATGCTTTTTCAACAGAAAATTGGAGCCGTCCAAAGGATGAAATTTCTTTCATCATGCAACTGCCTGTTGACTTTTTTAATACCTATGTGCCCAAACTTCATGAAAACAATGTTCGTGTGGAAATGATTGGAGACCGAGCGCCTCTGCCACAGGCTACCTTAGATGCCCTCGACCGCGCGCGTGAGTTGACCAAGGAGAACACGGGTCTGATTTTGAACTTTGCGCTTAATTATGGTGGCCGAGACGACATCACCAGGGCTGTCCAACAGATTGTAGCTGAGGGGCTTGCTCCTGAGGCTATCACTGCCCAGACGGTTCAAGAACATCTGATGACCGCGCAATTACCAGCGGACTTGCAGGACCCCGATTTGGTTATTCGAACGAGCGGAGAATTTCGCTTGAGTAATTTTCTCTTATGGCAATCAGCCTACAGCGAATTTTACATCACAGATACCTTGTGGCCTGATTTCGGGGCAGAGGAATTGCGGACGGCCATCGCCTCTTTTGGCCAGCGGGACCGTCGCTTTGGTGGACTAAAATAAGGAGATACCATGCAAAAACGTGTTATTTTTGGGGGCATCGCCCTCTTAATTTTCTTACCTTTTCTCATTTTTGGCGGTCTGCCCTTCCATCTTTTTGTGGGGGTATTGGCCATGATAGGGGTTAGTGAGCTCTTGAAGATGCGCCAACTCGAAGTTTTCTCACTCGAAGGGGTTTTAACCCTATTGGCAGCCTTTGTTTTGTCTTTGCCCCTAGGGTCTTATTTTAGCTTTTTACCCTTGGAGGCCAACCTGATTGCCTTTGCGCTCTTTGTTTTTGCGCTCTTAGCAGGTACAGTCTTTAATCATAGCCGTTATTCTATCGAAGAGGCGAGTTTTCCGATTGCGGCGAGTTTTTATGTGGGTATCGGCTTTCATTACCTGAATATCGGCCGTGATGCTGGTTTAGATAAAGTGCTGTTTGCCCTCTTCTTAGTCTGGGCAACTGACATCGGGGCCTATATGGTAGGTCGCCGGATTGGAAAGACCCCTCTTTTACCTGCAGTGTCGCCCAATAAGACGGTAGAAGGCAGTATCGGTGGCCTTGTGAGTGCTCTCTTGGTTTCCTTTGTCTTTATGCTCATAGATGCTCCGGTTTATAGCCCGCACAACTTCATTGTTATGTTAGTGTTGGTAGTCATCTTCAGTGCGATAGCGCAATTTGGTGATTTGGTTGAGAGTGCCTACAAGCGTCATTTTGGGGTCAAAGATTCCGGAAAGCTTATTCCCGGACATGGCGGTATATTGGACCGTTTTGATAGCTTGCTTTTTGTCTTTCCACTCATGTACCTTTTTGGTCTTTTCTAGGCAAAGAAAGAAGGTGCTGTTGTGTTTGTAAGAATACTTGCTTTTATCATTGTTTTTGGCCTGATTGTCATTGTGCATGAATTTGGCCATTTCTATTTTGCCCGTCGTTCAGGTATCTTAGTGCGTGAATTCTCAATTGGGATGGGCCCGAAATTATTTGCCCATATCGGTCGTGATGGGGTGAGTTATACGATTCGGATGCTCCCCTTGGGGGGCTATGTTCGGATGGCGGGCTGGGGTGAAGACACGACTGAAATACGTCCCGGTTCCCCCGTCACTTTGACCCTGGGGCCCTCTGGTCAAGTCACCCGCATTAATCTCACTGACCATCAGGATGATGTAACGGCCCTTCCTATGCGCGTGACCAGCTATGATTTAGAGGATGCTCTCACCATCACTGGGTTGGTCGGTGAAGAGAGCCGTAGCTTTGTAGTAGACCATGATGCAACCATTGTCGAAGAGGATGGTACGGAGATTCGTATCGCCCCTAAAGATGTGCAATTTCAGAATGCTTCCTTACTGGGACGCTTGTTGACCAACTTTGCAGGACCGCTCAATAATTTTATCCTTGGGATTGTCTTGTGTCTGGCTGTTATTTTGATGCAAGGTGGGGCGCAAGATGCCTCTACCAATGCCATTCAAGTCCAGTCAGGTGGCGCGGCAGCCCAAGCTGGCTTAGTATCGGGTGACCGTATTTTGGCGGTCAATCAGACAGCGACATCAAACTGGGAAGAAATTGCTCAGGCTGTGTCAAAAGCGACCAGCGACCATAAGACAGCCCCTAGTCTGACCGTAAGTTATGCCCACCAAGGCAAAACCCATGAGGTTGCCATTACCCCCAAAAAAGTCAGTGGAAATTACCTTTTGGGAATTTCAGTTGGTCTTAAAACGGGCTTTTGGGATAAGCTGACGGGCAGTTTTACCATGGCATGGGACTCAGCCTTTAGCATTTTAAATGCGCTGAAAAATTTGGTGTTACACCCTAGCCTCAATAAGTTGGGCGGGCCAGTTGCCATGTACCAAATGATTGGACAAGCAGCTGATTCGGGGCTGATTGCTTTACTATCCTTTACAGCCATGTTGTCGCTCAACCTTGGAATTTTCAATTTATTACCGATTCCAGCTTTAGATGGCGGTAAGATTTTGCTTAACCTCATCGAAGCGGTACGTCGTAAGCCTTTGCGACAAGAAACTGAAACCATTGTTACCTTAGTTGGAGTGGCCCTCATGGTCATTCTGATGGTAGCAGTTACCTGGAACGATATTGTTCGGGCCTTTATGAATTAAAACGGAGAATCAAGTCATGAAACAAAGTCATATGCTCATCCCAACCTTACGGGAAATGCCATCAGACGCACAGGTTATTAGCCATGCGCTCATGTTACGTGCCGGTTATGTCCGCCAAGTTTCAGCAGGTATTTATGCTTATCTGCCCTTGGCCAACCGTGTATTAGAAAAAATTAAAACCATTTTACGCGAAGAGTTTGAAAAGATTGGGGCGGTTGAATTGTTGGCCCCTGCTCTTTTAACAGCTGACCTTTGGAAAGAATCAGGACGTTATGAAACTTACGGGGAAGACCTCTTCAAGTTGAAAAATCGTGATGGCTCTGATTTTATCTTGGGACCAACGCATGAAGAAACCATGACAGCTTTGGTGCGGGATTCTGTTAAATCTTATAAACAGCTCCCCCTCAATCTTTACCAAATTCAGTCGAAGTATCGCGATGAAAAGCGCCCGCGCAATGGCCTGTTGCGGACCCGTGAGTTCATCATGAAAGACGGCTATACCTTCCATGCCAACTATGAGGACTTGGACCGTGCATACGAAGACTACCGCCGTGCTTATGAACGCATTTTCACACGTTTTGGTCTTGATTTCAAAGCTATCATCGGAGATGGTGGTGCGATGGGTGGTAAGGACAGCCAAGAATTTATGGCGATTACACCCGACCGAACAGACCTTAACCATTGGGTAGTATTGGATAAATCGATTAACTCTTTGGATGAAGTGCCAGAAGAGGTTAAAGAAGCGATTCGTGAGGAACTGAGTGCTTGGCTGATTTCGGGAGAAGATACCATAGCTTATTCAGACGCCTCTGACTACGCGGCAAACCTTGAAATGGCGACCAATGCCTTTAAGGAAAGCACTGCCGTATTTGTGGAAGAAGAGGTGCAGAAAGTCGCAACGCCTGATTGTAAAACGATTGATGAAGTCTGTGCTTTTCTAGATTTGCCAGAAGAACAAAGCATCAAGACCCTAGTCTTTATGGCAGATGGCGAACCTGTTGTTGCGTTACTTGTTGGCAATGACCAAGTCAATGATGTGAAATTGAAGAACTTCTTGGGAGCTGACTTCCTGGAAGTAGCCAGTGAAGACGAGGCCAAAGCTGTCTTTGGTGCGCATTTTGGGTCGCTAGGTCCGGTTGGTTTACCAGAAGACCTGCGTATCATCGCTGACCGCAAGATTCAAAATGTTCACAACGCTGTGGTTGGTGCCAATGAAGATGGCTATCATTTGACTGGGGTAAATCATGGCCGTGATTTCCAAGCGGAATTTGTTGATATTCGCGAAGTCAAAGAAGGCGAAGAAGCCCCAGATGGTGTCGGAAGACTCAAATTTGCCCGTGGTATCGAAATTGGCCATATCTTTAAACTGGGAACCCGTTACTCTGAAAGCATGGGGGCGGATGTCTTGGATGAAAATGGTCGGGCGATACCGATTATCATGGGTTCTTATGGTATCGGTGTCAGTCGTATTTTGTCCGCCGTTATGGAACAACATGCCCGTATTTTTGTAAACAAAACGCCTAAAGGCCAATTCCGTTTTGCTTGGGGGGTGAATTTCCCTGAGGAGTTGGCACCATTTGATGTCCATGTCATCACGGTCAATACCAAGGATGACGTGTCAAATGACTTAACCGCACAAATCGAAGCCGACTTGGTGGCTGCTGGTTATCAGGTTCTTGTGGATGACCGCAACGAACGTGTCGGTTCCAAGTTCTCTGACAGCGACCTGATTGGTTTGCCTGTGCGCGTGACCATTGGTAAAAAAGCTGGTGAAGGCATTGTCGAAGTTAAAATCAAAGCGACTGGTGATACGATTGAGGTAAATGCTGAAAACTTAGTTGAAACCTTGAAAATTCTAAACACTAGCGAAGAATAAGAAAGTCGATAACCGCCGTTTGGCTAAACTGATGTTTAGGAATCAGCCTAGCCTAGCGGTGGTTTTTGTAAAAGAAGAAAGGGATCATCAGTCGATATGTCAAGAGACTATTATATTAAGCTGAGTCAAGAAGTAGTAGACAATCTCCACTTAGCCTCGGACAGTACGATTTTGGGTCAGCTGGAGGACAACCGTCTGATTTTATTGGGGAAGGACCATAAAAAGCGTTGGCAGGTCTCCAACAACTGGCTCATGTTTTTATCAGTAGTGCTTGCACTTATTTTTACCGCTTTTGTTAGTTTACAGGGCAATCCCCAAGTTTCTTTAACAGGTCGCGATTCCATTTCATCCCTTGTGATTGGGCTGTCAGGTCCTGCTATCATTGTGCTCTTTGCTTGGACCCTGATTAAAAATCGCCAGTTGTTTCAGGCCGAACATTCTCGGCGTTTATTTTGGCGGAACTTTCCTGTTGTGGTTTTAGCAGTCGGGGTCATTTTTGAAAGTATTCTAATTGGATTTTTCTGGATGTTAGAACAATTTTTCTCGGGAGCGAGTTTTGACATTTTCACCTCTACCCTGATTTTTGGGATTTTAACCTACTTTCTCGCCTCAGCGGCCAGTCTTTTTGCGTCGCTTTTTAAGGCAAGGTGGCTGACTTATTTCTTTACTCTGGTGATTATCATTGGTGTCACTGTGGCTATGGTAACCAATAAAAATGCCAAGTGGTGGCAGCATAACCTAAGTTTTTTGGGAACCAATCAGGCGCACGGCCCCTGGGCCTTTAATTTAACCTTGATTTTATCAGCCTTGATTTTTATCGCCTTGATTGATTACCTCTTTGCGACCCTACGGCAACTTCAAGGACCCAACTTCAAGCACACCATCTGCAGGATTCTCTTGTCGCTTTTAGGGCTTGACTTGGGCCTAGTGGGGTATTTTCCAAACGACCCAGCCTTTCATCGTCTGCACAATGAATTTGCAGGGCAACTGATTATCGTGGTCTTGCTTTTAATTGTGACCATTCGCTTTCTCATGCCCGAGCTTGGCAAAGAATTCTACTGGACCTCTTATATCGTCGGAGCTGTTCTCTTGGGCCTTGAAGTAGCCTTTCAAATCATCCATTACCTGTCACTGACGGCCTTTGAACTGACGGCCTTTGTCCTTGCTTTTGCTTGGCTCATGCTCTTGCTCAACCGCATACAAGCTCAAATCTATCCAGAAAAAGACCAGGTTTTATTGGTGAAAACCATTAAGCAGGGAGAATTTTTTTCAGATACCAAGTGCTAACTAAAAAGGAAATTGTAGCCCCTAGACAAGACTGTGATAGTGGGCGATTCTCCGAAGCTCTGCCCATAAAGGAGCACAAATCCTGACACGTAAAAAGCAAAACTTGCCACCAGCAAAAAGGCCTGAAACCGAGGGGGTTCAAGCGTTTGGAAATTTTTGAGACCTTAGGTACGAAGTGAAGGTAGGGCACCTGTCAGAAGTTGCTAGCGCGCATCTCTCCCCTAAAAGATGTCCTTTAAAGATTTTGTTTTCAATCAAATCAGAGAAGTTAATGTGTGGTTAACTTCTCTTTTTAGTTGCCTTGAGGCCAATTGAGATGGACATGTTGGGTCATCTCCTGATAAGCCCTGTTGATACGTTCTTGTGTAGCGAGGTCAATATGTTGACCTTCCTTTCCACCTCTGATAAAGTCATCTAAAATCCAGGTATGGTAAGGGTAGAGAGGGTAGCTTGCTAGTGGTTTATCAAGAGAAATGGTCCCCTCAAAATCTCCGATAACCAAATCCGCTTGATCAAACCAAGCTTTCACATAGGTGAAATTTTCTGAAAAATCATAGCTTCCATTGCTTTGTATAGCGCTCCTATACAAGCCATCATGGTAGAGGGGGTCACCATGGCACATAATCCGTGCTCTTTGCTTGTGACTGTGCAAAGACGAGTGACCAGCCCCTTCGCTCCTTGGCGTCGCATGGAGCTCTTGGCGATTAAAGGCCAAAAGGAGTCCTAGTGCGAGGACAAAGAAGAAAATAAATGGGAATCCCTGTCTAGTCGAAAATTGCTGTTTTTGTATCCTATAACCTCCCAACCTCTCCTTATTTCTACATTAGCGAAAAGGTTTCAAAAATTAAATACCAGGTAATAAACTACATAAATAATACAAAATGTGATGGTAAAATCTAACAGTGCTTTCAAAGTAAAACATGTTTATTTTTTTAAAAAAATAAAAGAAAACGCTTGAATTCCAACATGAAAACGCTATAATAAAGCTGGAGGTTGTTCTATATAAAAATGAACGTTGGAGCTTAAACGGCTTGATTTAAAGAAAAACCAAGTCGCCTGCTCAGATTATTGACATAACTAACAACTCTTTTTAGATGCTTAATGGGGGACAAGATGATGAGAAAATACGCAACACATGAAAAACAACGCTTCTCTATTCGTAAGTATGCCTCTGGAGCTGCTTCAGTTCTGATTGCTACGGCATGTCTTTTTGCGACCGGACAGGTTGAGGCTGATGAAGTTATTGCTACAAATTCTATAGAGCCTCAAGCGAGTGCTCAAGGTTTAGTGACTGAGGAAACCAGCCAGGAAGTTGTCGAAAGTCAGACAGAAAGTGACGCTTCGCAAGCTGAAGAGGGGCGAGAAGAAACCAGCGCTTCTAAAGTAGATACAGTCAATGACGCTAGAGGAAGGAGTGCATCTGACTCCGAGCAAGATGGGCAAAGGGAAGAATTAGTAGCTGACTCGACTGATCAACAACCTTCCGACAGTGTTACCCAAACCAGCGATAATACAGATGAGTCCATAGAAGTCGCAGACGATCAAGCTAAAGAGGCTGCCATTCAGGAAGAAAAACGGCAAGCTGGACAAGCACCAGCGGTTGCAGAGACCAGAGCTACTCGCAGTGTCAGTGATGTCCCTGCGGTTTCTGGTCAATTAGTGATTGAAAACCAAACCAATGATGGTTTTGACGTTTTTGTGCGAGACTTGCAAGATACTAATGGTATCCTTGCTGTTAAACTGCCTGTTTGGACAGCTAAGTCTGGTCAAGATGATTTGGTCTGGTATGATGCTGCTCGGCAAAATAATGGGGACTACAAGGTGACTGTGACTAAAAGCCGTCACAAGAATGAATCAGGGCGCTATTATGTCCATCTCTACTATGTCGAACCAGGTGACAAACTGGTCGGGGTTGCTACGACTGAAACAACCCTAGCAGGCCAAACAGATAACCGTAAACAGCTAGAAAAGTCTGGATACTATACCTTTGAAGAAGAAGTTGAAGTCAAAAATCAAGCCCTGATAGCTGCACCAACAGAGTTTCATTTCAATGCTGGTGAAAAAATTTACTATGACCGTGTCTTGGAAACCGATGGTTACCAATGGATTAGTTATGTTTCTTATAGTCGCACACGGCGGTATATTCCGTTAGCACCTTTGCCACAAGCAGTAGCGCAACCGCAATCAGATAGCCAACGGACTGGCAGTCTGGCCTTTAGTGATCAGGAAAACGGTAATTTCCGGGTGGTAGTGACCAATGTCTCAGACAATAAGGGCATTCGCCAAGTCAAGGTACCCGTTTGGACTGCTGTCGACGGTCAAGATGATGTGATTTGGTATGATGCCGTTCGTCAAAACGATGGGAGTTACACAGTTGATGTGCAACGTGACAAGCATAAAGGCGTTTACGGCCTTTATCATGCCCACCTCTACTATGTCGAAGGGGATGGTCGCTTAGTTGGTGTAGCCACAGCGGTTCATACCACCAAAGCGCCTCAAGGTGTCCAATCCGGTCAGTTAGCTATCAGCAAGCAAACAAGCAGCGGTTTCACGGTGACTGTCAGTCATATTCAAGCGCCTTATGCAATTAGTGAGGTTTTGGTTCCAGTATGGAGTGCTAGTGGTGGTCAAGACGATATCACCTGGTATCGGGCAAGTCGCCAAAATGATGGCAATTACCAAGTGACCGTCAATGTAGCCAACCATACATACAGTTCAGGGGTTTACCATGTGCATTTGTATTACAAGGCGGACAATGGGCAAGTCTATGGGGTGGCTGGCACACAAGTCAACCTAGGTCAAGTTAACCAGCCAACGACTTCTCTACCAAGCTCTGGCCGTTATACGCTTAACAAGCGAGTAGAAGTAAGAAATCAAGGCAACCTCTCAGCCCCAGTTGTGTTTAGCTTGAATGCAGGAGATAGTATCCTCTATGACCGCCAGTTTGTCGCTGAAGGACGGCAATGGCTTAGCTATGTTTCCTATAGTGGTACGCGACGTTACCTTGCGCTCTAAAAAAAATCGGTTAGCTTGTCTAACCGATTTTTGGATTTGCTCTAAGACACCCATTGACATAGAGCCATCAAACAGTAGGCCCCAGTCATAAAGGGAACAAAGGGGATGAGACGGCTCTTTTGTTTGTAGTAATAGGCATAGGCAATGGCTATTAGACTAGCGAGTTGAATCAGTAAGAGTAACTGCATCAAACTCAGGTTCAATGAAAGGGTCGCTAAAAAGAGAAAATCCCCATTGCCCATACCAAAGGGCCGAAAGGTCGCAAATAAGCCTAACGCTAATAGTATCCAGGTGCCTACCGTTGGCTTAGCAGACATCAATAGGGGCAGGGTTAAAAAAATCCATATGACAAGTGGGTATTGCCGAGACTTGATGTCAAAAAGGCCTAGCAGGACGCCCATGATGGCCAGCCAGAGAGTTGTTCCCGATAAAATGTCAACACTCCAAAGCCCAAAAAGACAGGCGCAAAGTATTTCAACGAGCAGGTAGCGCAAGGCAAAAGGTGCCCTACAATAAAAACAGCGACTTTTAAGCAGGGTCTGTGAGACAATGGGAACGAGTTGCCAAGCGGCTAGCCGACGCTGACAGGCCCCACAGTGGCTGGCAGGTCCGATGATGGATTGGTCAGGAAAGCGGTCGGCAACGAGTCCGAGAAAGGAGCCAAGACAGGCACCAAGAGAAAATAAGATTAAGGTTTTCATACTTCTTTATTCGAAAAGAATTTGTTAAATGTGCCCAGATTTTCAAAAGAAAAAAGGAAGCCTTTTGCCTCATGCTTCAGGGGGAATTGTGCTATAATAAGGTGTAGCAAAAATGAAGGGAGTTATTATCATGGTTGCTAATCCTACAGTATCTAATCTTTACAAAAACGAAGAATTACCAAAAACAAAAGCCGTTTTAAACCAATCCGTAGCTGATTTGTCAAAAGCTTACTCTATCATTCACCAAGTTCACTGGTATATGCGTGGACGTGGTTTCCTTTACTTGCATCCAAAAATGGATGAGTACATGGACACTTTGAATGGTTTCTTAGACGAAATCAGCGAACGTTTGATTACTATCGGTGGTGCCCCTTACTCAACTTTGAAAGAGTTTGATGACAATTCACAATTAGTTGAAGAACCAGGGTCTTATGATTTAAGCATGGAAGACCGCATCGAACGTCTGATTGGTGTCTATGCCTACTTGTCAGAGCTTTTCCAAAAAGGTTTGGATGACACGGCCTCTGAAGGGGATGATGTCTCAAACGATATTTTTGTCCAAGCCAAAGCTGATGCTGACAAAAACTTGTGGATGCTTAAAGCAGAAGCAAACCGAGGCGCAAGAGACTAATTTTAAAGAAAATGAAAAGGCTTCCTCTTGTCAGAGAGGGGCTTTTTTGCTACAATTATCCACATATGGAAACCTTATACGATGTGCAGCAATTATTAAAACATTATGGTATTATCGTCTATATGGGCAAGCGTTTGTATGATATCGAGTTGATGAAGATTGAACTGGCGAAAATCTATGAAGCTGGACTTATCGACAGACAAGTATTTATGCAAGCCGAACTGGTCCTGAGACGCGAGCATCGGTTAGAAATGGAGCGAGAACATGGCGAAAAAACTTCTGGGGATTGACCTTGGTGGAACAACGATAAAATTTGGAATTGTTACCTTGCAAGGTGAGGTACAAGAAAAATGGGCTATTGCAACCAATACATTGGATGATGGCAAGCATATTGTGCCAGATATTGTTGCAGCGATTAAACACCGCTTAGATCTCTACGGGATGACAGCAGCTGACTTTGCAGGTATCGGTATGGGATCGCCTGGGGCGGTTGACCGTTCGGCCAAGACTGTTTCTAATGCCTATAACCTCAACTGGGAGGACCGTCAGGAAATTGGTTCCGTGATCGAACGCGAGATTGGGATTCCTTTTGCCATTGATAATGATGCCAATGTGGCAGCGCTTGGTGAACGTTGGGTCGGTGCTGGAGAAAACAATCCTGATGTTGTTTTTGTCACTCTGGGAACGGGTGTTGGCGGTGGTATCATTGCCGATGGCAACCTTATCCATGGTGTGGCTGGTGCTGGTGGTGAAATTGGCCACGTTATTGTTGAACCACAAGATGGCTTTGCCTGCACCTGTGGAAATCAGGGTTGCTTGGAAACAGTCGCTTCTGCGACTGGTGTAGTGCGTGTGGCGCGTTTGTTAGCGGAGTCTTACGAAGGCACTTCAGATATTAAGGCCCAAATTGATAATGGGGAAGCGGTTAGCAGTAAGGATATCTTTGATGCGGCCAAGGCAGGCGACAGCTTTGCAGAAAGTATTGTTGACCGTGTCAGCGCTTATTTAGGTTTGGCAGTAGCTAATATTTCGAATATTTTGAACCCTGATTCCGTTGTTATTGGCGGTGGGGTTTCGGCAGCAGGTGAATTTTTGCGTAGTCGTGTGGAGACCTATTTCCAAAAATACGCTTTTCCTAAGGTGCGACAAACGACCCGTATCAAGATTGCAGAACTCGGCAATGACGCTGGTATCATTGGCGCAGCGAGTTTGGCTAGACAAGAGGCATAAATTAGAAGGATTCTTTAAACCATGGCAGAAAACATCATCACATATCTCTTTATTGTTGCGATTTTAATCTATTTGGCTTGGCAAGGTTATCGTTACTGGGCGCGTCACCATTATGCTAAGTATGTTGAAAATCAAGCCTTTCAAGAGCAAATGCTCCAAGGACAACTGGTTGACTTACGAGACCCGGTTGCCTTTCGCAAAAAACATATCTTAGGGGCGCGTAACTTTAACATTCAACAATTCAAGGAAAGTTTGGGGGCTTTGGTTAAAACAAAACCCGTCCTGCTTTATGGTAGCAGCCGCGATGTGAATACTATCGGTAAGGCGATTCGTATCTTACATGCTGCAGGTTACAAAGAAATCTATGTTTTGAAATTCGGTATTGACTATTGGGAAGGCAAGGTCAAAGAAGGCTAAAAAAGAGCGTGAGACAGGGGTCTCATGCTCTTTTTGCTTCTTAAGCTCGAGGGATAGTCATTTCAATCAGATTTGACGTGTGGATGGTTTTGATGTGCTCAAATTGCGCACTCTTATCAATTTTTCGCTTGAGGAAGAATTCACGAATGGTTGTGATTTCACTATCTTTAATAGCCCGGTGTTTATTGGAAATGAGTATTTCATAGTGTCCCGGGGCTTCTGTGAAGATAACGTCTGTGTTCCCCGCCGAATACGTCTCGACTAAGGAGGCATCAGTGTTAGCCAGTTGGCTACGTACGAGCTTGCCATGGCTACTTGTCGTGTTAATCAGTTTCATATCCTTCTCCTCGTCTCTTGTCTATTTGTTTTATTATACCACTTTTTGACGGCTTGGTTAGAGAAATTTAAGCATTTTCTTTGGCCAACCATTGGTCAAGGCCCCACTTATGTGATCCTCGTTTGAGTTTTTCTCGAGCCTCTGAGATTGGAAACCAAGCGACATGATTGAAGTCTTCTAGAGGTTTTCCCAGAACTTGATAGGACAAGGTCTCATAAATATAGGCGGGGTTGTGGTAGTAGGTGTCTCGGTGGGAGGAATAAAAATATTCGTCTGCTTGACCGAGGTAGGCCCCTAGTTGAGCAGAAAATCCCAGTTCTTCATGCAATTCCCGAGCCAGTGCTTGGGTTTGATTTTCCCCGTCCTCGATTTCACCACCAGGTAAAAACCAGGCGCCATTTGGGGCTTGTACCAGAATAATTTGGGTTTTTTCAGGATTTGGGATAATGGCGTAAACGCCAAAACGGTCCTGATAGGTTTTGTGGGCTTCTTTGATGCCAAATGCAGGTATGGTCATAAGTCTCTCCTTTTTATTATTATAGCAAAAATGCGCTTTCATGACTAGAGCTCAAATGGCTTGGTGGTTTAAAATGCTAAAAGAGCATGCTATAATAACGGTATGATGAATGCGAAGCACAAGAAGTATGCAGTGGTTGATTTAGAAGCCACGAGCGCAAGAAGTGATGGCAAAATTATCCAGATTGGCATTGTTATCGTTGAAGCAGGCAAGATAGTGGCAGAATATGCGACCGATGTGAATCCTCATGAGCCTCTAGACAACCATATTATTGAATTAACGGGCATTACAGACCAACAGTTAGCCCAGGCACCTGATTTTTCACAGGTGGCCGGTCAGGTTTATGACTTGATTGCTGATTGTATTTTTGTGGCTCACAATGTGACTTTTGATGCCAATTTTTTGGCAGAGGCCCTTTTCTTTGAAGGCTATGAGTTGAGGACGCCACGCGTGGATACGGTTGAGTTAGCGCAAGTATTTTTTCCGAGTTTTGAAAAATATAATTTGTCTTTTTTGGCAAAAGAGCTGTCACTTGACCTTGAACAGGCCCATACAGCGATTCAGGATGCTCAGGCGACCGCTCAGTTGCTGATGACTTTGCAGGATAAAATTCGGTCTTTACCTCGTCAGACAGTCGAGTTGCTCTTACGTTTTTCTGATGCCTTGCTCTATGAAACGTATCTGGTTTTGGAGGAATGTTTAGCAGATTGCCGACAGGATTTACCCAAAGGCTATACCCAAGTGGCGCAATTGGTGGTTCCTCAGCCTCGGCCCTTGCTGAAAAAACGGCGCCTCTCTCAGGAGTGGAGCCATAATTTGGCCTTGCTGGGTTTGGAGGAACGCCCGTTACAAGAACAGATGGCCGATTGGGTTCGTACCAGCCTTGATGATGGGCGCATCACAGGCATTCAGGCCCCGGCTGGATTGGGGAAAACCTATGCCTACTTACTAGGTATTTTTATGGCCAATCCCAGTCAACAAGTGGTGCTTTGCGTTCCGACCAAGGCCTTGCAGGATCAGTTGGTCCAACAGGAATTACAGCAATTAGCCCAGGTCTTTCATGTGGATTTTCAATCCTTGAAGTCCCCAAGGGATTTGATTAAATTAGATGCCTTTTATGACAGCCTGGCACAGCAAGATAACCGCTTGATTCAACGCTTTAAAATGCAACTTATCGTTTGGCTTTTGGAGACCCAAACAGGTGATTTATCCGAAATCCGGCAATGGCAACGGGTGGCTGATTATATTGATGGCATACGTCACGATGGTAAGCTCAAGGCTGGGTCGCTCTTTACTGGGGTTGATTTTTGGCAGAGGGCTTATGAGCGAGGCAAAGAGGTTCCGCTTCTGGTGACCAATCACGCTTACCTGTTGACACGGATCGAGGACGATAAAGCCTTCCTGACAGACAAGATAGTGGTCATCGATGAAGCCCAGAGAATGTATTTAGCGACGGAACAATTTTCTTGCCGTCGCCTGGAACTGGTCAGTTTTTCCAAGCGTATAGCCCAAGTGCTAAAAGAAAATCAGGATATTTTGACCAAACGCCTACTAGAGGATGCCATGCGGGTGATTGAGCAGTTGCTGGCAGATAGCCGTGGACGTGCAGGAGGTGTGCCTAGAGCCGACTTGGTTCAGGCCTTGCAACAGGATATCCGTGAGTTACCTGAGGGTGTTTGCGATGACGAAAAGCGCTGGGCTCAGTCTGGTATGGGCTACTTTCAGTGGTATACGGAAATGCGCGCAGAACAAAGACTGTTTTGGTTGGAGGCATCCCCTGAAAAACTCAGTTTATTCAGTGCCTATTTGCCCACAGTGAAAAAACTTTATCTGGTGTCTGCGACACTAGCGATTAGTCCACAGGTAAATTTGATGGATTTGCTTGGATTTGCACGTGAAAAAGTTGATTTGCACGTGATTGAGACGCCTCCCAAAGCTAATCAGGTCTTTTATATTGATCGCAGCATGCCAGAGGTTCATGCGGTGTCACGTGCCCAGTATGTGCAAGCGCTCTTGGAACGGCTACACCAACTTTATCAGCTAGGACAGCGAGGTCTGGTGCTCTTTACTTCACGGCAGTTACTCATGGAAACAGCTGATGCCCTAACAGAGTTGGCGATTCCCTTTGTCAGCCAGTTAGATTTTGAACAGGCAAAAAAAGCGAAACAGCGTTTTGATGAAGGTGAGGGAGCTTTCCTTTTGGGAACAGGGAGCTTCTGGGAGGGGGTTGATTTTGCACAGCAAGACCGTCTGGTGCTAGTCATCACCCACCTGCCCTTTGATAATCCGCAAGATCCCCTCATGGTAAAAATGAGCGCTTTTCTGGAAGAGCGAGGATTGCAAAGTTTTTCTCATTATAGTCTGCCTCATATGTTATTGCGCCTGCAACAGGCCATCGGTCGAACCAATCGCAGGGACAATCAAAAATCAGCCGTTCTCTTGTTGGATAACCGTTTCTTGCACAAGGGCTATGGCGAAGTGGCAATTGCTTATTTGAAGCAATATTTACCGATAAAAAATGAAGAATTCCCAGAAATCCTCCGTGATTTGTCAGATTTTTTGCTATAATAAGAGGATGCAAGGACTATTTAAGGGGGAAAGTACGTGAGACTATCACAACGAATTCAAAATATGGCAGAAAGTGTCACTTTGGCGGCTGGCGCAAGGGCCAAAGCCTTAAAGGCTCAAGGCAAAGATATTTTGTCGCTAACCTTGGGGCAACCTGACTTTGTGACGCCGAAAGCTATTCAAGAGGCAGCTATTGCTGCTATCACGGATGGTCGGGCAAGCTTTTATACGCAGGCAGACGGCCTGCCTGAGATGAAGGCTGCTGTTGACCAGTATTTTCAGACTTATTATGGTTATTCGGTA
This sequence comes from Streptococcus sp. DD12, assembly GCF_001578885.1. Classification (GTDB taxonomy): domain Bacteria; phylum Bacillota; class Bacilli; order Lactobacillales; family Streptococcaceae; genus Streptococcus. Next base: position 197,598 of record NZ_KQ969495.1, read on the forward strand.
GCTGCCAACCAGGTTGTGGTCGGCACAGGGGCTAAATTTATCCTATACGCCTTTTTCATGACCGTCATTGACCCAGGTGATGAAGTGATCATCCCGACACCTTACTGGGTGTCTTATGCCGATCAGGTTGAGTTAGCCGAAGGCAAGCCTGTTTTTGTTGATGCCAAGCAAGAAAATGGCTTTAAGGTCACCCCTGATGATTTAGAGGCTGCTAAGACGGATAAAACCAAAGTGCTCTTGCTCAATAGCCCATCCAATCCTACGGGCATGATTTACTCAGCTAAAGAGCTTCAGGCTCTAGGAGAGTGGGCAGTTGCCAATGATATTATCATCTTAGCGGATGATATCTACGGTCGCTTGGTTTATAATGGTGCCGAATTTACGCCGATTTCTAGCCTATCTGAAGCCATTAAAAAGCAAACAGTCGTCATAAATGGGGTGTCTAAAACCTATGCCATGACTGGCTGGCGGGTCGGTTTTGCAACTGGTGAAGCTGACATTATATCAGGTATGAGTAAGATGATTAGCCAGACCACTTCAAATCTGACAGCTGTGTCTCAATATGCAGCGATTGAAGCTTTGACTGGCGATCAAAGTGATGTGGAAACTATGCGGCAAGCTTTTGAAGAAAGGCTCAATACCATTTTCCCTCTGTTAGAGGAAGTGCCTGGTTTTGAAGTCATCAAACCGCAAGGTGCTTTTTACCTCTTTCCAAAAGTGTCGCAAGCCATGGCTATTAAAGGGTTTGATGATGTCACGGCCTTTACAACAGATATTTTAGAAAAAACGGGAGTTGCTCTAGTAACAGGTGCCGGTTTTGGTGCGCCAGAACACGTCCGTCTCAGCTATGCGACCGATTTAGATACGCTCAAAGATGCGGTAGGTCGCCTCAAACGTTACATGGAAGAATAAGAGAAAGAAGATTATGTCAAAATACACAGCAATTCGAGATGTTAAAGAACATGTTGGTGAAGAGGTTACCATTGGTGGCTGGGTAGCTAACAAATCTGGTAAAGGAAAAATCGCCTTTTTACAACTCCGTGATGGGTCTGCCTTTTTCCAAGGGGTTGCTTTTAAACCAAACTTTATTGAAAAGTTTGGTGAAGAAGTAGGGCAAGAAAAATTCAATACCATTCGTCATCTGAGTCAAGAAACAGCCGTTGAAGTGAAAGGGATTGTCAAAGCAGACGAACGCTCTAAATTCGGCTATGAATTAGATATCACTGACATTGCGGTTATTGGGGCTTCTAAAGATTACCCGATTACGCCAAAAGAGCACGGGACTGACTTTTTGATGGATAACCGTCACCTCTGGTTGCGCTCTCGCAAGCAGGTAGCCATTATGCAAATCCGTAATGCGATTATCTATGCTAGCTATGAGTTTTTCGACCAAAATGGTTTTATCAAGTTTGATAGCCCTATCCTGTCTGGTAATGCTGCAGAGGATTCTACGGAGCTCTTTGAGACGGATTACTTTGGTTCACCAGCCTTTCTCAGTCAATCAGGACAACTTTATCTGGAAGCGGGAGCTATGGCCTTGGGACGGGTCTTTGACTTTGGACCAGTTTTCCGCGCGGAAAAATCCAAGACCCGTCGTCACCTGACAGAGTTTTGGATGATGGATGCGGAGTACCCTTTCTTGTCTCACGATGAGAGTTTGGATTTGCAAGAAGCTTACGTTAAGGCCTTGATTCAAGGTGTCCTAGACCGAGCTCCAGAAGCTTTGGAAACCTTGGAACGTGACACCAGTCTCTTGCAAAAATACATCGACGAGCCTTTCAAGCGGATTTCTTATGATGATGCCATTGCCCTTTTGCAAGCTCATGAAAATGATGCTGATGCGGACTACGAGCATTTAGAGCCGGGTGATGATTTCGGTTCACCGCATGAAACCTGGATTTCTAACTACTTTGGTCTTCCAACCTTTATCGTCAACTATCCAGCCAGCTTTAAAGCTTTCTATATGAAGCCGGTACCAGGAAACCCTGAGCGCGTGCTTTGTGCGGACTTGTTGGCTCCAGAAGGTTACGGAGAAATCATCGGAGGATCAGAGCGGGAAACAGATTACGATGCCCTTATTGCTAAGATGGATGCGCTTGGTATGGACAAATCTGAATATGACTTTTACCTAGACCTCCGCAAATACGGCTCCGTTCCCCACTGTGGTTTTGGAATCGGTATCGAACGGATGGTAACCTTTGCTGCAGGAACTAAGCACATCCGAGAAGCCATCCCATTCCCACGGATGCTTCACCGGATCAAACCTTAAGGCAGAAGAACCTCTCTTTCACAATCTGATGCCTATTTGGATCAAAAAAAGAAGACCTTGTGGTCTTCTTTTTTCTATGCTCTTAAATTTGAAAAATGAATCAGATGTCCTGCTAATGGGTATTTATCAACCGACCATCAACAAGGTACCGAGGGTAATCAGGGCACAGCCAATTAAAGCCTTAGGGGTAAAGGCATCATGGAGGAGTACAAAGGCTAAAATGAGGGTGAAGACAATACTAAGTTTATCAATGGCTGCCACCTCTGTGGCGCGCCCTAGTTGCAGGGCACGGTAGTAGCATAACCATGAGGCACCTGTAGCAAGCCCTGATAGGGTTATAAAGAGCCAACTTTTTTGACTAATGTGAGAGAGACCAGACTGGCTCTTGGTCATAAAAACGATGGCCCAGGCCATAAGAACGACCACCACTGTACGGATGGCCGTCGCTAGGTTACTATTGACCTGTTCAATACCCATCTTAGCAAAAATAGCTGTCAAGGCAGCAAATACAGCCGATAAAAGTGCAAAAATTACCCACATAGAATCCTCCTTTTATTTCATTATAGGCCAAAGGGAGCACAGAAACAAGAGGCGGTTTAAGATGAACTGAAATAAAAAATCAGTCTTTAAGGAAGAAGACTGATTTTTTTGAGCAGGCAGAAGGGCCTATTCGTTAAGACTGAGGGATTTCTTTTCCCGCCGAGCAATCCATGGCAAGATGAGCCCAAGAGCTAATAGAACCACAGGTGTGATAATATTGGTCAAGAAGGCAAACCACCATTCGGTTGGTTGGCTAGCCATGTCAACTTGTGGGAACATACCCAGAATGCAGGCAAAGGCTGTAAAACCAAATCCCCAAGCTCCGACAATGAAACCAAGTTTTTTATTTTTAACAAAGACGTATTCTGCATTTTTGTATTTGTCCCATTCGCGGTACAAGAGGAAGAAAGCCACAAACACCCAGAGGTAGGACATTGGAAGAACAATGGCATTCAAGTTGGTCAGCCAGTGAACGATACCATCGATTTCTTTCAGACCAAGTAAAGGCAGGGCAATCAGAATTGACACCAGAACCCCTGTTAGCAAGTAACCATTGACCAGAGTGCCTTTTTTACTGCGTTTGCGAAGCCAGCTTGGGATAAATTCTTCATTTTCACTACCCAAGAAAAGTTGCATATGGGTATCCACATTGAGGGCTAAAACAGAAGCTTGCCCGATAAATTGGGTTACTGCATAAATGAAAACTAAACTACGGCCCACATGCCAATGTTGTCCCAAAACATCAAAGGCTTGGTAGGCACCATTTCGCATCAAGTCAGCAGGAATATGGTTGCTGTCAAAAAGCATGGCCATACCAAAGGACCCAAAGATGGCACAGATACCAACCATGACCACCATGGCAATCATCCCTTTTGGAAACTCCTTGGCTGGGTTTTTGACTTGATTGACATAAGGCGACATGGTTTCAGCCCCACCGACAGAGAAGACCAGTAAGGCAATCATGGTGAAGTAGGTGAAATCGAACTTAGGAATGTAGGTGGACACTTGGTCCATGTGTGGGGTTGCCAATTGCAAGTCAGGCTTGATGGCAGGAAGGGCCACGGCAAGCAAGATAAAGAGCAAGGACATGACCAGCATGGATGCACCGGCCAGGGTTCCCAAGTATTTGAGAGCTTTTAATCCCTTGGTGGAAAGATAAAGCAGGAACAAGAAGGCAAAGAGTTCAAGTCCAACCAAGGCAGGTGTTGCCAATGAACTCAAAAAGTCTCCGTTTCCCTGAACAACCCAACCGAGGGCAATGAGGATAACTTGAGCTTTTTGGGCCAAATAAGGAATTTGCGTCACCCAGAAGGTCCAAGCCGCAAAGAAGGCTAAGCGTTTGGTAGAGGTCCTAGAAATCCATTCCGTTACCCCGCCTTCGTGTTGCTTGAAGGTGGCTCCTAATTGGCCAACGATTAAAGCATATGGGATCAGGTAGATGACCAAAATAATGACCCAAGACGTCACAACACTAATTCCCTGTTGGGAGTAGTTGTTGACGACGTTACCAAGTCCCCAAACCAAGTTAAAGGCAATCAGCGCAATGGTTACCCATTTTAGCTGTTTATCATTCTTTTCCATAAAATCACCTCCTGAAACAAGGAAAAGAAATTTTTCGCCTTAATCATAACAAATTAACCGGAAAAAGGGAAGCGATTTCACGCAAAAAATAAAACATTTTTAAACAAAACAGGTTGACATTCGCTAGCAGCCCTCCCCAGCTTATTTTTCTTCTTATTCATTTTTTATTAGGCTCAAAAATGGTACAATACTAGCATGACACAACCGACTTCATGTTATGTACACATTCCTTTTTGCACGCAAATTTGCTATTACTGTGATTTTTCCAAGGTCTTTATTCAAAACCAGCCTGTTGATGCCTATATTGACGCTTTGATTGAAGAATTTCGCCGGGAAAAGATAAGCAAACTCAAAACCCTATATATTGGTGGAGGGACACCGACAGCTTTGTCTGCCCAACAATTGGAACGTCTGCTGGACGCCTTGTGTCGCGATTTGGATGCTTCCTATTTGGAGGAATTGACGGTCGAGGCAAATCCAGGCGATTTAACAGCGGATAAAATTGCTGTCCTGCGAGACAGTCTGGTTAACCGGGTCTCCCTGGGCGTGCAGACTTTTAATGACAAGCATTTGCGTCAGATTGGACGTAGCCACAATGAGGCACAAATTTATAGCACCATTGACGGCTTGAAGTCAGCAGGTTTTCACAATATTTCCATTGACCTCATTTATGCCTTACCAGGCCAGACCATGGCGGATGTCACCGACAATGTAGCCAAGGCGCTGGCTTTAGATATCCCCCACATGAGCCTCTATAGTCTGATTTTGGAGCATCACACCGTTTTTATGAATCGCATGCGGCGTGGGAAACTCAATCTCCCCAATGAAGACAAAGAAGCTGAAATGTTTACTTATATCATTGAGGCTTTGGAAGAAGCAGGTTTTGAGCATTATGAGATTTCTAACTTTTCCAAACCAGGCTTTCAGAGCCAGCACAATCTGATGTATTGGGACAATGTGCCCTACTATGGTTTTGGTGCGGGTGCTTCTGGCTATCTGGACGGGGTTCGTTACCGCAATCGCGTTCCAATTCAGCATTACTTAAAGGCTGTCGCAGCAGGTAATGCGCGTTTGACAGAAGAAGTACTCAGTCCTGAAGAAATGATGGAAGAAGAGCTGTTTTTAGGGCTTAGAAAAAAGGTTGGGATTAGCAAGCAAAGGTTTGAGACCAAGTTTGGCCTCTCGTTTGATGCACGTTATGGGGCCATTGTGGATAAACTCTGCCAAGAAGGCTTGCTACAGGTTGAAAACGATAGGGTTCGCATGACCAAGCGAGGGCTTTTTCTTGGGGACACAGTAGCGGAACGTTTTATTTTGGAGTAAACTATGGGACATCAATTTTCAGTCGATTATCGTATTCCTTTTTATGAGGTAGATGATAGAGGTCAGGTTAAGTTACCGCATTTGCTCTCCTTTTGTTTAGATATGTCAGGATTGCAATCGGCCTCTCTTGGATTAAGCGATCAAAAACTTTTCGATGAGAGAGGCTGGGTTTGGGTGGTTACGGATTATGATATGACCATTTCACGTTTGCCACGGTATAATGAGACGGTTCGTGTGACCACTGAGGCTACAGCTTATAATAAGTTTTTCTGCTACCGTAACTTTTACATTAAGACGTTAACAGGTGAGGAGCTCTTGACCATTCAGACGATTTTTGTCTTGATAGATATGGAAAGCCGTAAGGTCCAACGCGTACCTGAGTCGCTCGTTGCGCCTTATGGCGCGCCTTTCACCAAAGAAATGTTGCGTGGCCCCAAATTCGCAGCCTTGCTAGAGGCGACGGAACGCCCCTATCACATTCGTTACTTTGATTTGGATATGAATGGGCATGTCAATAACAGCAAGTACCTGGAGTGGATGTATGATGTCTTAGAAGCTGATTTTTTACGCCAGCAGGTTCCTGAGCGTATCCAACTCAAATATGTTAAAGAAGTGCAGGGGAATGGCGACATTTTATCGCGCTACCAGTACTCAGAGCAAGTAAGCCATCATGAAATTACAAGTGCAGGGACGATTTGTGCTCAGGCCAAGATAGAATGGAGAAAAAATGACCTATAAAGGCTATCTGATTGACTTAGATGGGACAATTTATCGTGGTAAGGAACGGATTCCAGCTGGTGAGCGTTTTATTAAACGTTTGCAAACGGCAGGGATTCCTTATCTCTTAGTGACCAATAACACCACCCGCACCCCTGAAACCGTGCAAGCAATGCTCGAAAATCAATTTCAAGTAGAGACACCATTAGATAGCATTTATACGGCCACACTTGCAACCGTGGACTATATGAATGAACTGGGCTTGGAAAAAACGGTTTATGTCATTGGTGAGCATGGGCTTAAGGAAGCCATTGCATCAGCTGGCTATGTCTGGGATGAGGAACACCCAGCCTATGTGGTGGTTGGATTGGACACTCAATTGACCTATGAAAAAACAGTATTGGCAACCCTAGCCATTCAAAAGGGAGCGGTTTTTATCGGTACCAATCCGGATCTCAATATCCCAACAGAGCGTGGGCTATTACCGGGTGCGGGTTCCCAGGTTAAGCTGATTGAAGCTGCGACTCGGGTGACGCCAACGGTTATCGGAAAACCAGAGCATGTGATTATGGACAAGGCCTTGGCACGTTTAGGTTTGCAAAAAGAGGAGGTTGTCATGGTCGGGGACAACTACCTGACAGACATTCGAGCAGGCATTGACAATGGGATTGATTCTTTGTTGGTGACAACGGGTTTTACCAAAGCAGAAGAAGTCCCTCAACTTCCGATTGCGCCCACTCACGTGGTGGCTAGCTTAGATGAGTGGTCTTTAGATGATTAAGTGGCGTCTCCAGTGGGCCAGTCTTTACCTTTGGCTCTTATCACTTGCAATTTTTATGACAATCATCCTAGCCTGGGGCATCTATCCTTTAGAAATTCGCTGGCAGGCTTTAGAAAAGACGGTCTATCTTTCAGGACGCACCATTGCCTATAATTTCAACCGGCTCATGGCCTACCTAACCTTGCCTTGGGTAACCACTTTTGATTTGCCAGCCTTTTCATCCTCAGCCAGTGGTCGCCATCATTTTTTAGTGGTCAAGTGGCTATTTCACCTGGTAGAGGCTCTGGTTTTCTTATTGGCCTACCCAGCCTGTCGTTTTTTGGGTCAAGTTATGAAGCACAGGGCTTTGGCTTTATTTAAAAGACCACTTGTGCTAGCAATCACCTTGCCTATCGTGCTAGCGATCGGGGCCGTCTTGATTGGATTTGACCAGTTCTTTACGCTTTTTCATCAATTATTATTTGTTGGAGATGATAGCTGGCTCTTTGATCCTTTAAAAGATCCGGTCATTCTAATTTTACCCGAAGATTATTTTTTACATGCCTTTGTCTTATTCTTTGGGCTATACGAATCGCTGTTTTTGTGTTTATATGTGATAGCCCTATGTCAGAATGGTCACAGGGATGACACAAAAGCGCCTAAAATGACAAAATATGAAAAAAGATGAGACAACTCATCTTTTTTTGTTGCATTTATTCTTTAACTGTACCAAAACTGTAAAATCAAGACATATATATCCGTTGTAAAATAGGAAATGTAAAGGAAAATTTAAGGAGTAAATGCCATGAGATCTGAAAAAAGCTATTGGCTGAACCGAAAGGCACATTTCTCTCTGCGTAAGTCAAAAACGGCTGCCGGAGTTGCTTCTGTGCTGTTAGGTATCAGCTTTTTGGCTGGTCCCCTTGTCTCAGCTGACCAAGTAGACAGTAGCCAAGCCAGCTCGCAAACAGCTGTCAGCTCATCTGAAGTTCCCTCAACGACTTCAGATAATAGCGCAACAGTTGCTAGCCAAACTGATGTTAACCTAGTCCCAACAGACACGCAAACCAGCGAAAACGGGGTAACACAAACGACCCAGACAGTCCAGACACCTGACCTCACCGCAGCGGTTGAAGAGGCAAAAGCCACTGGATTGACGGTCAATCAAGACGCTGCACAAGTTAAAGATACCCTTGACCAAGCGGTAGCTGACAATGCCCAACAAGCTAAGGACATCGCCGCCAAGACTGCCCAATATAAAGAAGATAAAGACGGCTACGACCAAGATGTCGCTTGGTATAATGAAGAAAAAGCTAAAAGTGATGCCCGAACAGCTGCCTATAATCAACGGGTAGCAGACCTTCAAAATGGGGATAGCCAACTTGTTCAAGACACGGTCAAAGCCTTGGTGCAAGGGCAAGAATCACAAGCTCAAGTTAACCTGACAGGTGTTAAAAATTACATCACTGAGGACGCCGTCAAACGTCTCGGTAAGGATGGCATCCTGGGACAATATGCGACTGAACAATTGACCGCCGCAGATTTGACGACTAGCAACCCTTATTCATCTGGTGACAACCATTGGATTCTCATGCAAGTAGGGGATAAGGTGACAGCGACTTATACCAATTTGGCAGCAGCCAAAGAAGGACAAGTCAGCTTGGGGCGCCTGGTTTACACTTACACCTTATTGTCCTCTAGTAATAAGGCGGGTTCTGCCATTGTTTCCATCAGCAATGACCCAACCGTTACAGCAACCATGGGAGCTGAAACAGATAGCTCTGACAAAGCGCTATCTATGGGAGTTGACCTGTCATTTTTTGACACCAAGGGGAATGTCATTGACTTAAATGATGGGTATGTTATACTAAGTGTATCATCTCTGAACCACTGGAATGGTCTAGCTAATGTTTCTGCCACAGACTACCCAGAAGCTATTGAACTAGTCGCAAATGACGACCAAGGAAATCCTCTATCCATCGGTTGGGGACCTTACGATAATAATGACGGGTACCCTGCTATGAAAGATGGCCGACCTGAAACACGTCAGTTGGCCATGGGGGATTACTTTAAATTATTTGGTGTAACAGTTTCTGCAGAAAACCCTGTCAAGATTATTTTGCCAGATGGTAGTGTCACCGATGCGACTCAAGTAACGGCAGGTGGTCGTTACAGCCAAGAAAATGGACACGCTTTGGTGGCAGCGAGTGATCAGGCCCTTCAGTCTTATAATGGTCAGAGTGATGTCATCGGAACCTATAATTTAGATCCGGTGACTGGTGTGGTGACATATACACCGGCAGTGCGTTATGACGCATCCAACCATATTGAAAAGGTCATTGTTGGTGATAAAGATACAGTTGCAACCTTACCTGGTTCCTCAATCGGATACCATGATGGTGCTTTGTATGCTGAAAATGACAATGAATACGTGGCTAAGGGAGCAACTTACAATGCCTCTCAAACAGATTCAGATAGTCAAGCTTGGGATAGCCCAAGTTCACCTGTAAAAGCTTATGGTTCTGCGGGATTGGTCTTACATAATGGTCACCTCACCTTCACTGCTAGCGGAAATACACCTGGTGTCAATACTGTTTATTGGTTTGCGACGAATGCAGCGGTTATGGCATTAACCAAACCAACACCAGCTCCGCCTGCACCTACAGCACCGGAGGTACCAACCATTTCTTATCACGACAACCAAATCATTCAAAATGCTGATAATATCACCGCAACGGTACACTACACAGGTGCCGGTGACCTGACACCAAAAGACAATGTCCAAGAGACGAATTTTAGTGGTCAAACAGGAAACGACGCGGTAACGATTTGGAGCCAAAATTCACATACGTTTATCCCGATTGCAACACCGATTGTTCCTGGCTACTATGCCAGCGCTACGACAAACCCAAATCAGGACCCATCCATTGTTCCTTCTGTGACGGTAGCGGTTGGTGACCCTGATTTGCTGACGACAATCACTTACAGTAAGCTGGGTCAATTGATTCCAGTTGATCAAGATGGCAATCGGATTCCGGGTCATGATGCGCAGACCTATCCAAATGATCCAACAGATCCAACCAAGATTGATGATGTCATCATTCCAAATATCCCTGGTTTGACGCCATATATTGATGGGCAAAAGGTAACGCCTGGCACTGTTTACACACCTAAGTACATCGGAGCAGATACTCTGGTAGTCTACAAAAACGACCACCAAGAAGCAACGGTTACTTTCCGTGACGACAGTACTGGACAACAACTTGGAAGTGTGATCACACTGGTCGGTCAATCCGGTCAAGCAATTGATTTCTCTTCTGCAAACCAACGCCTGTTAGATTATCTGGCAAATGGCTACGATTTGGTCCCTAACCAAATCGACCTCGATGGTCTGCAATTGCGCGAGACAGCTTATGACCAAGATCCTGGGCATCGGCAGGACTTTATTGTTCGCTTGATTAAAGAAGCGGCGCCAGAAGTTACTCCGAGTCATGATGCTGTCGCAGAAAAAGAAGAAGTCATTGATCAAACTAACCAAAAACCTGTTGTGCCACAAGCGCAGGCTGTGACACCACAGGCTCCGGCAACTGAACAGCAAGGAGCAACCCTGCCTCAAACAGGTGACCAAGAATCAGCTGTGAAAACTTCCTTTATCGGTAGCATTCTCATGGCCATGGCTGGTTTGATGGGAATCAAACTCATCCGAGGTCGCCACGGTCGCGGACAAGACGATAACTAAAACGAGCCAATAGTTGCTAGGAAATGATTTACCTTATGTTTTCGACATACTTTTAAAGGTTATGTCGAACAGGGAACTTGATAGGACAAGTTCCTACGAAAAGAGACTGAGTGAACTCAGTCTCTTTTTTGTGCAGTTAGTAGAAGTCTCAGCAAAAAAGAAGAAGTGAAAGAGTTATTAGATATGTAATATATTTCAAAAGTAAAGGAACTTTATTCCTTAGTCGGCTCTAGCGACTCATAAATAGTTAATAATTAAACTAAAATGTCAAAAAATAGTCTTTTTCTTCGTTAATATCCGATGAAATATTACATGATAAAAACGTAAATGACATAAGAAAGCTTAAGGGTGTCATTTACATGACAATTACATTTCAACAACATCATAAAAGGGTCGAAAAACGGCCTTTTATGTCTTTTTTAAGGAAAATGACATCCTTAAATGTAACTAAAAAAACACACAACCGTCTTTGAAACGTTCTTATTCTAGTCGTGACTCCGTGATAAAATAGTTTTGTAACAAAAATGCTTACCAGGGAGGTTTGTAATGGAAAGAAAACAACGTTACAGCATGAGAAAAGTCAAAAAGCACTGGGTTTACGCTATGGTAACCGTTGCTGGTTTGGCTGTTGCGACCGCATCTGCACCAGTTAGTGCCGATACGACCACAACTGATACTGATGCGAAAACGACTACAACTGCAGATACGACTGATACCACAGTTGTCGATGCTGATCAAAAAGAGAAAGATCAGGCGACGAACAGTGATACAGTTGCTGTCACACAAGACACACTATCTGCTACCGATAAAGCCACAGATACAGGGGCAAATGCCAATCAAACTGGCACTGCCACAGATACAGATAAAACAGCAGCTGCAACAACGGATACAACAACTGCCGATACGACAACTGATAAAGCTGCAACAGATACCGCAGCGGTCAGTGATCGCGCTGCAACGGATGCAACTGCAACAACTGACACTGCCACAGCAGATGCCGGAACAACAGCTCCATCATCTGATCAAGTGACAGCTGCTTTGAGCCTGTCTAACATTAAAAAAGTTGACGGCAAGTATTACTACTACAACGAAGATGGTACGGTTAAGAAGAACTTTGCCATTACGGTTGATGGCCAGTTGCTCTACTTTGATGCTCAAACAGGGGCACTGTCTTCTTCATCAACCTATTCTTTCACCAATGGGCTTAACCTTTTGACCGATGGTTTTACCAGCCACAATAAGGCTTATGACTCTACGCAAAAGAGCTTTGAAACGGTTGATGGTTATTTGACAGCGGACTCTTGGTACCGTCCAGCTTACATTTTAGAAGATGGAAAAGAGTGGAAAGCTTCATCAGAAACTGACTACCGTCCTCTTTTGATGAGCTGGTGGCCTGATCGTGACACCCAAGTGGCTTACCTCAACTACATGTCAGGTGTCCTAGGTGGTACGACAGATAAATATTCTAATGCCAATACGCAATTGGAGTTGAATGTTGCCGCTGAGTTGATCCAAACAAAGATTGAACAAAAAATCACGTCTGAAAAATCAACACAATGGTTGCGTGATACTATCAGTAGCTTCGTGACGACACAATCGCGCTGGAACAAGGATACTGAAGATGTCGGCGGTCACTTGCAGGGAGGTGCTTTGCTCTATGTCAACTCTGACTTGACACCTTGGGCAGACTCTAACTACCGTCTCTTGAACCGCACACCAACTAACCAAACAGGTGTTCACAACCCTAAATACACCGTAGATACTTCAAATGGTGGGTATGAATTCCTTTTGGCCAACGATATCGATAACTCTAATCCTGCCGTTCAAGCAGAGCAGTTGAACTGGTTGCACTACTTGATGAACTGGGGTTCTATCGTCATGGGCGATAAGGATGCTAACTTTGACGGTGTGCGTGTCGATGCCGTGGATAACGTTGATGCGGACTTGCTTCAAGTCTACACTAACTATTTCCGTTCATACTACGGTGTGGATGAGTCAGAGGCTAAAGCACTGTCTCACATCTCTATCTTAGAGGCTTGGTCAAACAACGACAACCCTTACAACAAGGATACAAACGGGGCTGCTTTAACCATTGATAACTACTTGCGTCTGTCTCTCTTGTACGCTTTGACCAAACCGTTAGACCAACGTTCTGGCATGAACACCTTAATCACAAACAGTTTGATCAACCGGACGGACGTGACGACTTATGATGACGACAGCATGCCATCTTATGTCTTTGTTCGTGCGCATGACTCTGAAGTGCAAACCATCATTGCGCAAATCATCAAGGAAAAAATCAATTCGAATACCGATGGTTACACCTTTACCATGGACGAATTGGCTCAAGCCTTCAAGATTTATAACGACGACATGAATAGTGTGGAAAAACAATACACCCACTATAATATTCCGTCTGCTTACGCCTTGATGTTGTCCAATATCAAATCTGTTCCACGCGTCTACTATGGTGACCTCTATACAGATGACGGCCAATACATGGCTAAGAAGTCTCCTTACTATGATGCTATTGATACCCTCCTGCGTGCTCGTATCAAATACGCTTCTGGTGGTCAACACATGGAAGAGTTCTGGCCAGCAGGTGACGCTTCAATGGCTAACCTTAAAGGAAATGAATACTCTACCGGTATCATTGCCAGCGTGCGTTACGGTCAAGACATCATGGATAAAGATGATGTTACAGGAAGTGAATTGAGTAAGACTTCTGGTATGGTAACCTTGGTCGGAAACAATCCAAAACTGTCCTTGTATGATGGTGAAGTAGGCCATGTCAAAGTCAATGTTGGTAAGATTCATGCCGGTCAAGAATTCCGTCCATTGTTGAACTCAACTGAAAATGGCTTGGTTTCTTACCTGAATGATAGCGACACCACTATCCGTAAAACGGTTGATGCTGATGGATTCTTGGTATTCACCTCAGCAGATATCAAAGGGTATGCAACCGTTGATGTGAATGGTTTCTTAGCTGTTTGGGTACCAGTTGGTGCTGCGGATGATCAAGATATTCGTGTCGCAGCTTCTACAGAAGCTTATGCTAAGGATGCTTTGACTTACCAAGCAACAGCTGCCTTGGATTCTCAACTGATCTTTGAAGGTTTCTCAAACTTCCAAGATTTTGTCACTCAAGATAGCGAATACACCAACAAACGTATCGCTGAAAATGCAGACCTCTTTAAAGCTTGGGGAATCACTTCCTTTGAAATGGCGCCTCAATACGTCGCTTCAACAGACCACAGCTTCTTGGACTCTATCATTGCAAATGGTTATGCCTTTAGTGACCGTTATGACCTGGCCATGAGTCAAAATAACAAATACGGTTCAAAAGAAGATTTGGCCAATGCTTTGAAAGCCTTGCACAAGCAAGGTATCCAAGTGATTGCTGACTGGGTTCCAGACCAAATCTACAACTTGGGTGGTAAAGAAGTCGTAACCGCTACACGTGTCGACAACTACGGTGTGGAAACTAAAAATGCCTACATCAATGACAGCCTTTACGTCGCAGACTCTAAGAGCAGCGGTAAAGACTATCAAGCCCAATACGGTGGTGCTTTCCTTGATGAACTTAAGGAAAAATACCCTGAAATGTTTACGGTTAACATGATTTCAACTGGCGTTCCAATGGATCCAAATACTAAGATCAAGGAATGGAAAGCGGAATACATGAACGGTACAAACATCTTGAACCGTGGGGTTGGTTTCGTCTTGAAATCAGAAGGAGCTAACAAATACTTTAGCTTTAATCTGCCAACAGCCTTCATTCCAAAACAATTGGGCGACGATGCAGATAGCGCTGTAACTGGTTTCTACAACGATGGTACAGGTATCGTCTACTTTGATACGTCAGGTTACCGTGCTAAAAATGGTTTCGTTCTTTACGATGGTTACTATTATTACTTTGGTGCGGATGGCTACATGGCGACAGGTCAACAAGTCATCAACGACAAGACTTATTACTTCTTGCCAAATGGTATTAACCTTCGCGATAGCATCTTTGAAGATGCCCAAGGTAACCAATACTACTATGGTAAACAAGGTCAAATGGCCATCAACGAATACCAACAGTTTGGGGAAGACTGGCGTTACTTTGATGCCAAGGGTGTCATGGCTCGTGGGGTTGTAACCATTAATGGAAACACCCAATACTTTGACGCGAATGGTTTCCAAGCTAAAGGCAAACTTATCGTTGACAAAGATGGTAAAACACGTTACTTCCAAGAAGGCGACGGTAACATGTCCGTTTCTACTTGGGTAGGTAATGATGGCAACTGGTACTACATGAACGCTCAAGGAGAAGCAGTGACAGGTGAACAAGAAATTGACGGTCAACACCTCTACTTTATGCCAAATGGTGTTCAAGTCAAAGGTAAATTGATTACAACCGATGCTGGTAAGGTTCAATACTATGACGCAGATTCTGGCCAACGTGTGTCTAACCAATTCTTAGAACTTGATGGCAGCTGGTATTACTTCGATGCAGAGGGTAATGCTGTGACAGGTGAACAAACCATTGATGGTCAACAGCTCTACTTTGATGCAAACGGTAAACAAGCTAAAGGTGTTCTTTTGACAGACGCTCAAGGTCACAAACGCTTCTATGATGCGGACTCTGGTCAATTGTGGACCAATACCTTCTTTAGCCCAGGTAACAACGTATGGTACTACTTCGGTGCAGATGGCAATGCTGTCACATCTGGTATCCATAAGATTGGTAGCCAAACCCTCCTCTTTGATGATGAAGGCGTTCAAATCAAAGGTCAAGTTTATGTATACGGCGGTAAAACCTACAAGACTGATGGCAACTCAGGAGAAGTATGGACCAACACCTTTGGCGCTGATGACCAAGGTAACTGGTATTACTTTGGTACCGACGGTGCTGCGGTGACAGGTGCGCAAACCATTGATGGCAAGAAATACTACTTTGCTAACGACGGCAAACAAGCTAAAGGGGTCCTCGTAACGGATGCCAATGGCAACAAACAGTATTACGATAAAGACTCAGGTGAGTTAGCGATTAGCCGCTTAGTGACTGTTGATGGTAAAACTTACTATGTCAACTATGCGGGTGCTGTCGTTCGTAACAGTCGCCGTGTTGTCAATGGTGTGGCTTACTCCTTTGATAATGATGGGGTAGCAACACGTATCGGTTAATAAGCCAAAAAGAAGTCAGGGAAACCTGGCTTTTTTTGTATAGTCTGCGCTAACAATTTAGGTCAATTTATGGTAAAATATAAGGAAAATTTGGAGGTGGTTGCCATTTCTTCATTACCAAAGGTGACTTTACTGGATGACGAGCGGCGTAAAAAAAGCTTTTTACGGGCGGTTTTCAGTCGGTTCACCATTATGTTACTTTTCTTTCTTTTGCAAGTGGCCATTTTGCTGGCGCCCTTTTTGTGGCTGCAGGCTTATCGGGTGCACCTTCAGGTCTTAGAATTAGTACTGGCTATGGCTGGTGCCTTTTACCTGATCAATTCCAGTATGGACGCTACCTCACGCATCACTTGGCTACTCTTTATCATGCCCTTTCCTTTTTTCGGCGTGCCATTATTACTTTATACCAAAGTAGACCTGGGCTACCGTGGTATGAAGCGAATGCTGGCCAGACGAGTAGCTATGTCCCAACCTTATCTCAAACAGGATTCAGCTATTGTTGAAAAGCTTTCGCAGACCAGTGGGGAAACCTATGGGTTGGTTCGTTATTTTAATCGGATTCGCAGTTCCTTTCCTATTTATGAGTCTTCACAAGCGAAATATTACCCAACTGGTGAGGCGGTTTTTGAGGACCTCAAAGCTGAATTGCGTAAGGCCAAGCATTTTATCTTTATGGAGTTTTTCATCATAGCAGAAGGGCGCATGTGGGGTGAAATTTTAGCGATTCTACAAGAAAAAGTAAAAGAAGGTGTTGAGGTCAGGGTCATGTATGACGGCATGTTAGAGTTTACGACCTTGTCCTTTGACTATGATGAACGCTTGCAGGACTTGGGCATCAAGGCTAAATCTTTCGCCCGTTTGTCGCCCTTTGTTTCCACTTATTACAATTACCGTGACCACCGTAAAATCGTTGTGATTGATAACCAAGTGGCCTTTACCGGTGGTTTTAACCTAGCGGATGAATACATCAACGCCATAGAACGTTTTGGTTATTGGAAGGATACGGGGCTACGTGTCACAGGAGAGGCAGTTAAAACCTTTACGATTTTGTTCTTACGCATGTGGGAAAATCAAAATGATAGCATGGAATATGCCGACTATCTGCTTCCGCAAAAGCCCTTGCCTGCTAGCTCAGGTTATGTTTTGCCCTATGGGGATTCTCCTTTGGACCACGATAAAGTTGGGGAAAATGTCTATATTAGCATGCTGGACCATGCCAGAGATTATGTTCATATTATGACACCCTATTTGATTTTGGACGAAGAACTGGCTCATGCCCTTTGTTTTGCGGCAGAACGCGGGGTTGATGTGTCCATCATCATGCCTGGCATACCCGATAAAAAATCCGCTTACTACCTCGCTAAGACCTATTTCCCAGCCCTAATGCAGGCAGGTGTTAAGATATTTTATTTCACACCTGGTTTTGTTCATGCCAAGGTCTTTGTGGCCGATGGTCTTCGGGCGGTTGTTGGGACCATTAATTTGGATTACCGCAGTCTTTACCACCATTTTGAATGTGCAACCTATCTCTATCAAACAGACTGTATCGCTGATATTGTGGCTGATTTTGAGGAAACCTTGACATACTGTGAGCGGGTGACCTTAGATAGCCTTAAGCGTGGCAAGTTGCGCCATCGGTTGGCTGGGCATCTCTTGCGAGCGATAGCCCCTATGATGTAGGGACTTTTACCGTCTTGGCAAAAGAGACAACTTATGGTAGAATAAGGTTATGCGATGAGTCGATGGGTGGCCCTAGGCCACCATTGCGCTAGGGAGGTCATTAACGCAGGAGCGGACCTTGACCAGTTGTGTGAACCGACTGGTCACACTAGCAATAGTGCCCTGACCCCTGTCTTTGGATAGGGGTCTTTTTAGTAGAAAGGAATCTTATGCCAGAAGAGAAAGTGGCTTATCTACTGCCTAAACAGACATCAAAGTGGGCTAAACTCCTCAGAAACCGAACACTGACCATCAGCTTTTTCTTTATTTTAGAATTAGCCTTTTTGCTGATGGCTTATGTGATGTTGCGTCGGCATTTTCCCTCTTTGATTTTGTGGGAACACCTGCTAACCTTTGTCGTTTTTATTTTCCTTCTTAATCACCCTATGGATTCGCGATCAAAATTGTCTTGGTTTATTATCATTGCAGTTTTTCCGATTTTTGGGACGGGTCTATTGTATTTTTCCCTGTCAGATTGGGGTGTTCGTCGGTTAAAAAAACGATTGACTCAGGCCACCGAGCAAACGTCACGTTACCTTAAACAGCCTGAGGATTCCGCTGTGAATGCCCTCAAAAAGGACCCCGCTGTGAAGGGCTTGATGCAGTTTATGGCACAAAGTCCCGGTCATTTTCCGATCTACAGTCAGACACAGGTGACTTATTTTCCGCTGGGGGACGCCCTTTTTCCTGCCTTGTTAGAAGATTTAAAAGCAGCCAAGCGATACATTTTTATGGAATATTTCATTATTGCTGAAGGGAAGATGTGGGGAGAAATTCTCGATATTCTAGAGAAAAAGGCTCAGGCGGGTTTAGATGTGCGTATCTTATTTGATGGCATGAATGAGATGACAAGCCTGTCTTATGATTACATGGCCCGTCTTCATCGTGTGGGCATCAAAGCGCAAACCTTTTCGCCTATTAAGCCCATTTTGTCCACCTATTATAACTACCGTGACCACCGTAAAATTACCGTCATCGATGGGCAAGTGGCCTATACTGGTGGGGTCAATATCGCTGATGAGTACATCAATCAAAAAGCACGTTTTGGCCATTGGAAAGACACAGGCTTACGTCTTGAAGGGAGTGCTGTCCAGACTTTTAAAGCCCTCTTTTTGACCATGTGGCTGGTTACAGGCTCTGGTGATTTTGACGCAGTCCAGCCGTTTTTGGCGGAAAAACCAAAGCCCTGCCAAGCTCCAGGATTTGTTTTACCTTATGGCAATTCGCCCCTCACTTATCACAAGGTAGCAGAAGACGTTTACCTTGATATGATGGCTAAGGCATCGGACTACCTGTATCTCATGACGCCCTATTTGATTTTGGATGATGAGTTGCAACATAGCTTGATTTATGCAGCAAAACGAGGTGTAGATGTGCGGATAATGATGCCTGGCATTCCCGATAAACCTTATGCTTATGCCATAGCTGAAACTTATTTCAAAACTTTACTGACCGCAGGGGTCAAGATTTATCGCTACAGCCCCGGTTTTGTCCATGCCAAGGTTTATGTCTCCGATGATTGTAAGGCGGTGGTGGGGACCATCAATACAGATTATCGAAGTCTCTATCAAAACTTTGAGGATGGGGTCTATCTCTATCAGCATCCGGTTGTCTCAGAGGTCAAACGTGACTTCCTGCAAACCTTAGAAGCCTGCCAAGAGGTAAGCCTAGAAGATGTGACGCAAGTCCCTTTGTCGCATCGCTTGACTAGAGCTGTATTAGCCCTAGTAGGCCCCTTGATGTGACGGCAATCTGTCACGCGTTTTAGCCCTAAGGGCTTTTTTCTTGTCTCAAAAAGAAAAGTGTTTTTTGCCCGAACTGGTTTTAGGTCTGTGCTCAGCTTTATGAGTTGGCTTTTTTGTATAAAGATAAGCAACTAAGTATATTAGGGCTATCAGACCCCGGTCATGCTAAAAGATGGTCTAAGACAAGGTTTGGGCTTTTCATCTTGGGTTTAAAAGGGTATAATAACAGTATCAATTTTTTAAACATGTTATATTGTTAAGGAGAAACTTATGGGCTATACAGTTGCAGTTGTTGGTGCTACAGGTGCCGTTGGAACACGCATGATTCAAGAGTTGGAAAAATCTAACCTGCCAATCGACAAGCTTCGTTTATTGGCATCTGCACGTTCAGCAGGGAAAGTCTTGCAGTTTAAAGGACAAGACATCACCGTTGAAGAAACGACAACAGATGCCTTTTCTGGTGTTGACATCGCCCTTTTCTCTGCTGGAGGTTCTATTTCAGCGAAATTTGCCCCCTATGCTGTTCAAGCTGGCGCAGTAGTGGTGGACAATACCTCATATTTCCGCCAAAACCCTGATGTTCCTTTAGTTGTGCCTGAAGTCAATGCACATGCCTTGGAAAATCACAATGGTATTATTGCTTGTCCTAACTGTTCAACCATCCAAATGATGGTGGCCCTGGAACCTATTCGTCAAAAATGGGGCTTAGAGCGAGTGATTGTTTCTACTTACCAAGCCGTTTCTGGTGCAGGTCAGTCAGCCATCAACGAAACCCTTCGTGAAATTAAAGAAGTCGTTGATGAAGGTGTGGAACCAAAAGACCTGCAGGCGGATATTCTACCAGCTGGTGGGGATAAAAAACATTACCCAATCGCCTTTAATGCCTTGGCCCAAATCGATGTCTTCACAGAAAATGACTACACTTATGAAGAAATGAAGATGACTAAGGAAACCAAGAAAATCATGGAAGACGACAGTATCGCTGTATCAGCAACTTGTGTTCGGATTCCAGTCCTTTTCTCTCATTCTGAGTCTGTCTATATTGAAACCAAAGAAGTCGCTCCTGTTGAAGAGGTCAAAGCAGCGATTGCTTCCTTCCCAGGTGCTGTTTTAGAAGATGATGTGGCCCACCAAGTCTACCCACAAGCTGTTAATGCTGTTGGTAAGCATGAAACTTTTGTTGGTCGTATCCGCAAGGATTTGGATGCTGAAAAAGGCCTGCACATGTGGGTGGTTTCAGACAACTTGCTTAAAGGGGCAGCTTGGAATTCTGTTCAAATCGCTGAAACACTCCATGAACGTGGCCTCGTTCGTGCAACGGCAGAACTAAAATTTGAGCTCAAATAAGCGAAAACCAAGCTCATTTTATGGATTGAAAAGAGGGAGAGAAAGAGGATTTCCTCCCTCTTGCTATAAGCTAAAAAGGAGAGATATGTCATATAACGATTTAAAAGACTGCAAACTCATCACCGCTTTTATCACGCCTTTTCATGAAGATGGGGCCATCAACTTTGATGCAATCCCTGCTTTGATTGAACACCTCTTGGCCCATCATACAGATGGGATTTTACTGGCTGGTACCACTGCGGAAAGTCCAACCCTAACCCATGATGAGGAACTCCAACTTTTTCGGGCAGTTCAGGATATCGTAGACGGACGCGTTCCTTTGATTGCTGGGGTGGGGACCAATGACACCCGGGACTCCATCGAGTTCGTCAAAGAAGTTGCCGAATTTGGTGGCTTTGCAGCTGGTTTAGCGATTGTTCCCTACTACAACAAACCCTCCCAAGAAGGCATGTATCAGCATTTTAAAGCCATTGCGGATGCTTCTGATTTACCGATTATTATTTATAATATTCCTGGTCGGGTCGTGGTAGAAATGACCCCAGAAACCATGTTACGCCTAGCTGACCATCCTAATATCATCGGTGTCAAAGAGTGTACTAGCTTGGCTAATATGGCCTATCTGATTGAGAACAAACCGGAAGAATTTCTCGTTTATACGGGTGAAGATGGGGATGCCTTTCATGCGATGAATTTGGGAGCTGACGGTGTGATTTCCGTAGCCTCTCATACCAATGGCGATGAGATGCATGCCATGTTGCAAGCTATTGAGCATAATGATATTAAAGCAGCAGCAGCTATTCAACGGCAATTTATTCCAAAAGTCAATGCCCTCTTCTCTTACCCAAGCCCAGCCCCTGTGAAAGCCGTTTTAAACTATCTTGGCTTTGCAGCAGGGCCAACACGCTTGCCTTTGGTTCCGGCGCCAGAAGAAGATGCTAAGCGGATTATCAAGGTGGTTGTTGACGGGGATTACCAAGCCACTAAAGAAACCGTTACAGGGGTCGTTCGTCCGGATTATTAATCCCAGCCTAGTAGGGTCAATCCTTGACAAAGCCTAAAGGATTAAGGATAATAGAGAAAAAAGCAAAAGGAGTTGCCTATGCAAGTGACAAAACGGAGTGGTCAAGTTGTTGACTTTGACCCTGATAAAATTTACCAAGCGATTTTAAAGGCGGCTCAAACCGTTTATGTATTGGATGACAAGTTGCGCCAAGACATGGCTCAGGTCACTAAAAAAGTCGTTTTTGATTTGGAAGAAGCTCAAGTGGAGCGCCCAACTATTTCCATGGTGCAGTCGCTGGTTGAGTACCGTCTCTTGGATGCGGGCTATATCAGTATTGCTGAGCATTATATCTCTTATCGCTTGCAAAGAGACCTTGAGCGGAATGGCTATGGGGACTCGATTAATGTTCACCTGCGTTTTGATCAGGTCAAATAAAATGACAAAGAAGTTGAGAAGGAGCTTTCTCAGCTTCTTTTTTTGTGGCCTTAAAAAGAAACCATTCCTTGTTTTGTAACAATCAGGTTACAATGGTAACGATTTAATCGACGTAAAAACAAGCTGACCTGACGATAATTCTAATTTTTCTCTGACTTTCTCATAACTTAATTTTGACATGAAAAACACTTATTTGCACTTTTTTAACTTTTTTAGACTCAGATATTGCTTTTTAATTTCATTTTTGTTAAAATCATAGCATGAAAGTCACAAAGCTTAGTGTGATAGTAATAAAGCAAAGAGGATAAAATAGAATGTTACAAGAGTTACAAACTGATTACATGGTTCAAGAGTATTTGCCTGCTGGTATCCGGATTTTTCGAGAGTCTGATTACCGTTACGTGATTCCTAGTTGGCATCAAGCGATCGAAGTTAACTGTACTTTGGATGGCCATATTGATGACTTTTATGTCAATGGTCAGCCACACAGTCTCCCTCAAGAAAAACTTTTGGTCATCAATGCTTTTGAAGTGCATAGTGTCAAAAGTCATAAGGAAGATGACTTTAAGGCCTTGTCCTTGAGTTACCCTTATGCATTTGTGAAAAGCCATTTCCCTGATATTGATGAGTATTATATTGCCATTGATGGCAAGGATGGTTTAGATGCCAAACAAAAAGCAGCTTATAGCTACATTCGTGAGAAATGTTTGGCGATTGTTAAACTTTACGAAGAAGACAGCCCGACACGAAGTGTCAAAATTTCTGTTTTGCTCTTGGAAATTTTAGATTTGCTTTTGACTTACTTTTTGGTTAAGCGCGAACAAAGTTTGGCGCTTAGTCGCGATGACAAGGCCATGCAACGCTTGATGGACATTACCGACTTTGTGGCCAAGAATTATCAAGGGGACATTAGTTTAGATAGCTTAGCCGAACGGTATTTTCTTTCAAAGGAATACCTAGCCCGCTTTTTTAAAGCACATATGGGTGTGACTTTGGGGAATTACATTACGGCTGTGCGTGCTGATAAGGCGCGTGAAGCCATCCGTTTGGGTTATGGCAAAACCTTCACAGAAATTGCAAAAAGTTGCGGTTTTTCTGGATTGCGTACCATGGATCGTGCTTTGCAAAAGGCTTATGGCATGACGGCACGGGAAATCAAAAAGAAATTACTCCAAGTTGAAAAGACAGCTTAAAGGTCAGTATAAAGAAAAAGCTTCTCTCGTCGGTGAGAGAAGCTTTTCTTGTCGGTGAGAGAAGCTTTTCTTGTCGGTGAGAGAAGCTTTTCTTGTCTATCGTTCATTTAGAGTTTGGGCTGTCTTTAGCCTTCAAAATAAAGCAGGTCTTTTGGTGTTTGTGTAAAGACTTCAAAGCCATCCTTGGTAACGTGTCCGCAATCTTCAATACGCACACCGACTTTTCCAGGGATATAAATACCTGGTTCGACAGAGAAGGTCATGCCTTCTTCAATGACAAGGTCATTGCCATCCATGATAGAAGGGAATTCATGGACATCCATACCGATACCATGGCCTAATCGATGGTTGAAATAGTCACCGTAACCCGCCTTTTCAATAACTTGGCGTGCCGCACGGTCAACTTGGCTTGCTGTCACACCGGGTTTGATAAAGTCTAATGCAGCTTGCTGGGCCTCTAAGGTCAAGTGGTAGATGTCTTTTTTAAACTGATCGGGTTGCCCGACAGCAACAGTCCGTGTCATGTCAGATGCATAGCCATTAACCATACAACCCAAGTCAAAAAGCAACAAGGCGTTGTTTTCGATGAGATTTGCGCCGGGGATTCCATGAGGATTGGCAGCGTTGGTACCGGTTAATACCATGGTTTCAAAGCTCATCTCGTGGCCGAGGCGTTTAATGCCGAAGTCAATTTCAGCCACCAAATCGGTTTCTGTCTTATCCAAAGCAATTTGTTCAAAGCCGATATGCACAGCTTTATCAGCGAATTCACCAGCAATCAGCATTTTTTGAATTTCATCTGCTGACTTAATCAAACGTAAGCGGTTAATCACTGGGCTTAAGTCGCTAAAGTCTGCTCCTGGAAAGACAATCTGCAAGCCTTGGTATTTGGTTAAAATAAGGTTTCCAAATTCGAGGGCAACCTTTTTGAAGTGGCCACTAGGAAGCGCTTGACGAATTTTTTCCCAGGGATTTTCGGAGTCGACATAACCTAAAACATCAAAGGAAACGACAGCTCTAGCCCGTTCAACTTCTAAAGCTGGAACAAAGAGAAGAGGGCTGTGGTTAGGATAAAGGATGAGAAACATTTGACGCTCATGGGGGTCGCTGTAAAAACCAGTTAAGTAATTAATGGTCACTGGGTCCGAAATGACAGCGGCATCCAAATGGTCAGTCGCCATGTGGTCAAGAATTTGGTTAAGTTTAGACATAAGCTACCTTCTTTCTACCCCTATATTTTGACAAAAATAGTCTTGAAAATCAAGAGTTGACGGCAGATTAGCCTAGGCTGGACGGTTACTTGTCTTGAAATTGAAAAAAGAACACAGACCTGTGTTCTTTTTGAGAAGCGCTGGTTAGCCTTTAGTTGTTCCAATAGGCATCAGCGATTGCTTTTCCTTGATCAATCTTAGCCCATTCTTGTTCTTGTGTCAGCTCGTTTCCTGAGTCACAAGAGGCGAAGCCACACTGGTGTGAGAGATAAAGGCGTTCTTTGGGAATGATACGGCTAGCTTGGTCTAAGAGAGCGAGGACACGTGTTTCGTCATCCAGGCTATTTGTTTTACTAGAAAGTAAGCCTAAAACGACTTCAGCATCTTTATCTTTTAAGCTTTCTAGAGCTTCAAGGTCGCCCGCACGCTCGTCGTCCCATTCTAAGAAGAAACGGTCATAGTGTTGGTCACCGAGGAATTTTTTTGCAATGGCAGCATAAGTACCACCTGATGCAGAACGGCTTTCGTAGTTTCCACGACAATTGTGGGTCCAGATGGTCAAGCCGATACGGTGACCATAGTCAACCACGGCATTATTGATAGCGATAAATTCGTCTGCCAAATCGGCTAAATTGTCATTTCCAGCTGCAAAGAAACTATCAGGATTGCTTTCATCAAACAGTTCCCACAAACAATCATCAAATTGGATAATGCTTCCACCAGCTGCCTTGTATTGGTCCAAGAATTCTTGATAGGCAGCAATCAGACCAGCTTTGAGGCTTTCATTATCTGGATAAACTTGGTCAGGTCCAGCTAGTTGGTCAAAGATAGCGAGTTCTGTGTAGGCATGAGCTGGTCCCCAAATCGTCAATTTTGTCTGGTCATCGCCAGCTAATTCCTTGACGCGCTTGTAGATAGCGATGAAGTGGTGATTTTTGGCAGATAGCGGTTTCGTAATTCGGATACCAATATCTTTACGAGTTTCAAACTGCCCACCATCATGGTCTTTGAAGGTATAGCCGTGGTCAGCGATGTAGCGCTCGATACCGTCAAGCCCCCAGACAAAATCCAGGTGCCACATGGATTTAGAAGCTTCGCCATCGGTTAAAATATCAATACCGTGTGCCTTTTGGTCCGCAATAGCAGCTTGAATCGCACGGTCTTCTGTTTCTTGATAGCCTTCAAAATCGCTATAAAACGGGTAGTGGATATCATCGCGTTTTTCGATAGCTTCTTTATAAGTTTTGAGATCGTTGGGGCGCAATAGGGAGCCAACAAGTTGAAAATGGGATGTCATGGTCTTACCTCTTTTTTTGTGATAATCCCTATTGTACACGGGCTAGTGACGCTTGTAAAATAGGCATTTTCGTGGCAAAGCTATAGTTTTAAACTATAGGCTTGTCCTGATTTGGTATACTAGAAGAAAGAGGAGGACAAGTCGCATGAAAATCATTTTAGCTCCAGATAGTTTTAAAGAGTCGCTATCAGCGTCCAAAGTTGCTCAGGCTATGGCAGAAGGCTTTGCCCGCGTTTTTCCTGAGGCAGAATTGGTCCAACTCCCTCTAGGAGATGGCGGGGAAGGAACGATAGACACCCTATCCCAGGTTTTGCATCTGCCTCAAAACACTTTTTGGGTCACCCATGCTCTAGGGCAAATCCAAGCAACGCAAGTCGCTACTGATAATAGTCAGGCTTATTTCGAAGTGGCGAGTGTGGTTGGTCTAGAGAGCCTGCCTTTAGACCAACGGCAACCACTTAATTTGACCACGCGTGGTGTTGGCGAGCTGATAGGGCAATTGGCGAATCACTCTTTTCGACGGCTGACGATTGGGGTGGGTGGCACGGCAACCAATGATGCCGGTATTGGCATGGCTCAGGGACTGGGCTATCGTTTCTTGGATAAGGACAAGTGTCTGATAGACAACCCCCTGCAGAACCTCTCGGCAATAGCCTCTATTGATGCCAGTCAAGTATGTGACTTGTCTGACCTAACAATTGAGATTTTGTCGGATGTTTCTAACCCTTTATGTGGTCCACACGGAGCAAGTCTGACCTTCGGACCTCAAAAAGGGTTGAGTCAGCAGGAGGCACAGACATGCGACCAGGACTTTAAGGCCTTTTATCAACGCTTTTTCCCAGAAATTCTCGAGGTAAAAGGAGCGGGAGCAGGAGGAGGTCTAGCCGCAGGCCTCATGGCCTTTGCAGGGGCTGAAATTCGCTCGGGGATTGATGCTGTTTTAGACCATTTAGCTTTTGACCAGCAGGTTGCTGATGCGGATTTGGTGCTTGTCGGTGAGGGGCGGATGGACCGTCAATCTTTAGCGGGCAAGGCGCCTATTGGGGTAGCAAAAAGAACGCCTGCTGGCGTTCCTGTTTTTGCCATATGTGGGAGTTTATCCGCTGATTTGCCCGAATTTCCTCAAGCAGGGATACAGGCAGCTTTTTCCATCATCCCACGGCTAGCTCCTCTGGAGCAGACCTTTTCAGAGGCTTATGCCAATATTGTCCAAACGACAGCGGCCCTGGCTCAGGCCCTAAAAGTCAGCCTTTAACCGAAAAGTTTGGACCAAAAAGATTTTTTATCCTGCTGGTTGACAGGCTCTTCTTGTGTGAAATATTGGGGGTAACAGTGGGCAAAAGAGGTTTCAGGCAGATTGACCGCATGGTCAGTATGAAGGACCAAACCAAAGGCAGAATGCGCGTGGTCTTCATCGACAATGCAAGTGGTAATCCCCAGGCCCTTAGCTAATTTTAAGTAAAAGAGCTGCAAATCGGTAGGTAAACAGGGGGAAATCTTTAAGGTTAAGGGTTGGTAACGGTCCGCTAAGTCTCCTAAAACCGCTTCAAAGTGCGTTTTAACGGCAGAAGTCTTGGCATTGGCGACGGATACCGTCAAGACGACGCGTTCTTTAAAGGTGTTAAAGTAGGCTCTTTGTTGGTCGGGGTCCAAGCGGTGTTCCCCAGCAGCGCTTTTGGCTAGGCGTTGTTCCATGGCATCCATGCTAGAAGTCTCCAATCACTATCTTTCTTGTTGCCCTATTATACCTTATTTTGTGTGTGGATGGGGATTTTGGCTTTGCACTGTCTTGGTACCTTTAAATGGGAAAATGGAATTCTATTTTGAAAGATTTTGCCAGTTTTGGGAATAAAAGTGGGGATATACCGATTTTAGTTTGCCTAGTACCCTAGATTGTGCTATCATAAGAACTGTAAAAAATTTATAAGGAGAGTAATAACATGTCTATTATTACTGATGTTTACGCTCGCGAAGTCCTTGACTCACGCGGTAACCCAACACTTGAAGTGGAAGTTTACACTGAATCAGGTGCATTCGGACGCGGTATGGTGCCTTCAGGTGCTTCTACTGGTGAACACGAAGCGGTTGAATTGCGTGATGGCGACAAATCTCGTTACAACGGTCTTGGAACTCAAAAAGCTGTTGACAACGTAAACAATGTTATCGCTGACCACATCATCGGTTTCGACGTACGTGACCAACAAGGTATCGACCGTGCTATGATCGCACTTGACGGTACTCCAAACAAAGGTAAATTGGGAGCTAACGCTATCCTTGGTGTGTCTATCGCTGTTGCGCGTGCTGCTGCTGACTTCCTTGAAGTGCCACTTTACAGCTACCTTGGCGGTTTCAATACAAAAGTATTGCCAACACCAATGATGAACATCATTAATGGTGGTTCTCACTCAGACGCTCCAATTGCTTTCCAAGAATTCATGATTGTACCTGCTGGTGCACCTACATTCAAAGAAGCGCTTCGTTGGGGTGCTGAAATCTTCCACACATTGAAGAAAATCCTTAAAGACCGTGGTTTGGAAACAGCTGTTGGTGATGAAGGTGGATTTGCGCCTAAATTTGACGGTACTGAAGATGCTGTAGAAACAATCATCAAAGCTATCGAAACTGCAGGTTACAAACCAGGCGAAGATGTCTTCATCGGATTTGACTGTGCATCTTCAGAATTCTACGAAGATGGTGTATACGACTACACTAAATTCGAAGGTGAAGGTGGTGCTAAACGTACTGCTGCAGAACAAATTGACTACCTTGAAGAATTGGTTAACAAATACCCAATCATCACTATCGAAGATGGTATGGACGAAAACGACTGGGACGGATGGAAAGCTCTTACTGAACGTCTTGGCGACAAAGTTCAATTGGTTGGTGACGACTTCTTCGTAACAAACACAGCTTACCTTGAAAAAGGTATCGCAGAAGGTGCAGCTAACTCTATCCTTATCAAAGTTAACCAAATCGGTACTTTGACTGAAACTTTCGATGCTATCGAAATGGCTAAAGAAGCTGGCTACACTGCCGTTGTATCACACCGTTCAGGTGAAACAGAAGATTCAACAATCTCTGATATTGCTGTGGCAACTAACGCTGGTCAAATCAAGACAGGTTCATTGTCTCGTACAGACCGTATTGCTAAATACAACCAATTGCTTCGTATCGAAGACCAACTTGGTGAAGTTGCAGAATACCGTGGTTTGAAATCATTCTACAACTTGAAAAAATAAAATAGTTCAGTGAACTATTTTATCCCGAACCCTAAAATTGGAAAGTTCGGATGTTGATTTAACAACGTTTCTGAGGACTCTAGGTTTAACCTAGGGTTCTTTTTTTTAGATTCAAAATAAAAAATCAAAAATAACAGTAAAATGCTTGACAAATTTAAGCGCTTACATTATACTATAGGTGTCAATAGGAAAGGAACATAAAGGAGGAAACTCTATGATAAAAACACCTATTGCTCGGTATAAAAACGGAGACTAAAGGTCTGTCGTCATAACTATCCAGTTCACTGTTATCAGGATTTCTCAAGGAGGCGCATACTTATGACAAATATGGGGCGCTATAAAAACGGTGACACAGTCGCCACCTGAAACACTTTAAATAAGGGGTAGGAGGACTTGTCCAATGACACTACATATCTCTCGGTACAAAAATGGAGACACCAAATAGACAGTAGGCATGTGTTGGCTTTCATTAGGAGGTAGCGATATGTTGGGAAATTTAGGACGCTACAAAAACGGAGACTCTAATAACTGCATTGTCCCTCAATAAGACGATGGAGGTTAGTCCAATGTAATCCCATAGAGACAAAACAGATGAGCGAGGTATCTTTATGCTACAATTCACTGTCAGTCGGTACAAAAATGGAGACAGCTACTAGATTTCTTCCTTATGAGTTGAAATGGAGGTGGCCATTGAACAACGAAACAACTTAAAAGACGAGAGTGTGCACTCGTCTTTTTTTGTGTTCTCTTTTTTGGCTGACAAAAAAACCATCTGGTAGCAGATGGTTGCAGTATGTGGTAATTTTACCCAAAGATTTGCTTGGCCAAGGCTTTGCCTTTTGGCGTTGCAGCTAGGCCACCTTCAGCTGTTTCTCGAAAGGCAGTTGGCATGGCAGACCCCACTTGGTACATGGCATCCACGACTTGATCAACTGGAATCGCTGACTCGATGCCTGCCAGCGCCATATCCGCTGCCACAAGAGCAAAGCTAGCGCCCATGGCATTTCGTTTGACACAGGGAACTTCAACAAGACCTGCAACTGGGTCACAAATTAGACCTAGCATGTTTTTTAGGACAAAACAAATCGCTTGGCTGGCTTGAAAAGGCGTGCCCCCAGCCGCCATAGTAATCGCTGCGGCGGACATGGCAGATGCAGAGCCGACTTCGGCTTGACAGCCACCTTCGGCCCCTGAGATAGAAGCGTTATTGGCAATGACCAGACCAAAGGCTCCAGCAGTAAACAAAAAGTCTAATTGTTGGGGGATGCTTAGGTCGAGCTTGTCGATTGCTGTGGTTAAGACAGCTGGTAGACAACCTGCAGAACCCGCGGTAGGTGTGGCACAGACAAGCCCCATTTTGGCATTGGATTCATTAACAGCCATAGCGTTTCTCGCAGCTCCTAGCACAGCAGTGCCAGCCAATGTTTTGCCTCTTTTGAGGTAAGTGTCCAACTTAGCAGCGTCGCCTCCGGTCAAACCGGTTGGTGATTTTTCAGGGGATAAACCTGTGACAACGGAAGCTTTCATCACTTCAAGATTACGTGTCATGAGGTCAATAATTTCGAAACGTTCCCGACCAGTGAGCTCTTGTTCAGTTGCAATCATGAGTTCGGCAATATTTCCTTGATAGTCACGGTCAGCTTGTTGCACTAATTCTTCAATGGTATAAAACATAGCAACTCCTCTTAACTGAAAAAGTTCACATTGTGTAGATGGGGGATTTTAGCGATATCTGCCACAGCCTCATCACACTGGTGTGAGTCAACTTCGATAATCATGATGGCTTTTTCACCGGCATTTTCTCGTGTGACGGTCATCTGTGCGATATTGATGCCATAACTAGACAAACTATCCGTAACCAAAGCAATCATGCCCGGGATATCTTGGTGGACAATGATAAGTGTCGGGGTGTTCATTTTGAGATTGACTGCAAAACCATTGATTTCAGTCACTTGGATATTACCACCTCCGATAGAAACGCCTGTCGCGGTCAAGGTTTTATGGGCGTTTTTGAGGGTAATCCGCGTGGTGTTTGGGTGAGGGGCGTTACTGTCTTTGTTGATTTTCCAGTAGACCTTGATGCCTTTTTCTCGAGCGATATCCAAAGATTTTGGGATATCAGGGTTGTCGGTATCCATTCCCAGGACACCAGCCACTAGGGCCACATCGGTGCCATGGCCACGATAGGTTTTGGCAAAAGAGTTAAAGAGCTGAAATTCAACTTCTGTAGGTGTCTCCCCAAAGATAGCAGAAACGATTTTGCCGATGCGCACAGCCCCAGCAGTATGACTAGAAGAAGGGCCGACCATTACAGGGCCGATAATGTCAAAAACAGATTGAAATTTTAAACTTTTCATAGTAAGCCTCATCCTATTGTAATCGTATTCACAGTATACCACGAATCGTCACGAATAGCTTTATCGAGCTTGTGCAAATTTTTAAAAAAATCAACAATTTTTACTTGCATTATTCTTAAATCGTGATATACTTAACCGGTAAACATTTAACCAGTTAATCATTAGGAGGTTATTAACATGAAAAAACTAGGGCTTTTAGCTCTTTCTTTATTTAGCTGGCTTGTTGTCGGGCAATTCTTTGCGCCCCAAAAGGTTTCAGCTGATGATAAAATCAAGGTCGTCACCACCTTTTACCCTGTCTATGAGTTCACCAAAGCCGTGACAGGAGATCAGGCTGATGTGTCCATGCTGATGAAAGCAGGAACTGAGCCCCACGACTTTGACCCGTCAACTAAAGATGTGGCTAAGATCTCAGATGCGGATGTCTTTGTCTACTTAGACCCTAACATGGAAACCTGGGAGCCAAAGGTTATCAAGTCCATTGATAAAAAGAATCTTACGGTTATCCAAGCCACAGGTGATATGCTCTTAGCACCAGGTGTTGCTGAAGAGGAAGAAGAAGGCCATGAAGGGCATACCCATGCTTATGACCCTCACGTTTGGTTATCCCCTAAACGGGCTATAACATTGGTCAATAACATTCGGGATGCTTTGATTGCTAAATACCCTGACAAAAAAGACAGCTTTACAGCCAATGCGAAAGCTTATACAGACAAATTGTCTCAACTGGATAAAGAGTACACAGAAGCCTTGTCAAACGCTAAACAAAAAAGCTTTGTGACGCAACATGCGGCATTTGGCTACCTGGCTTTGGACTATGGTCTTAACCAAATCGCTATCTCTGGTGTCTCACCAGACACAGAACCATCTGCCAAACGTTTGGCTTCCTTGTCTAAGTACATCAAAAAATACGACATTCAATACATTTACTTTGAAGAAAATGCCTCAAGCAAGGTTTCAAAAACCTTGGCGAAAGAAGCAGGGGTTAAAACAGCAGTTTTAAATCCGCTGGAAAGCTTAACCAACAAAGAGCTGAAATCTGGGGAAGATTACTTCTCTGTCATGAAAGAAAACCTAAAATCTCTCAAGAAGACGACAGACAAGGCTGGTAAAGAAATTGAGCCAGAAACAGATACTAAAAAAACAGTGGCTAATGGCTACTTTAAAGACAAAGACATCAAAAACCGCACCTTGTCTGATTGGACCGGTGACTGGCAGTCTGTTTATCCTTACTTGCAAGACGGTAGCTTAGATGGTGTTTGGGATTACAAGGCCAAATCTAAAAAAGACCAGTCTGCAGAAGCATATAAAGCTTACTATGAGACAGGTTATAAAACGGATGTTTCTGCCATTAGTATCAATGGCAAAAAGAACACCATGACTTTCACCGTCAATGGTGAAAAGAAAACCTACACCTATACCTACAAAGGCTACAAGGTCTTAACCTATAAAAAAGGCAATCGAGGTGTGCGTTACCTCTTCGAGGCCAAAGAAGCTGACGCTGGTAACTTTAAATACATTCAGTTTAGCGACCACAATATCGCACCAACCAAGGCAGAACACTTCCATATCTTTATGGGAGGGGAAAGCCAAGAGAAACTGCTTGAAGAAATGGATAATTGGCCAACCTATTATCCTGCTAAATTGACTGGGCATGAAATCGCTCAAGAGATGATTGCTCACTAAGCTGACAAAAACCTCGCATTGACAGGGCGGGGTTTTTAGGTTAGACTACTTTTAATACGAAAGGAGTTCGCTATGTCTTTTTCTGAACATTATTTTTACAGCCAATTAGACTTATTCCCAGCTCAGCAATTGCCACAAATCCGTGAGAGCCTTAGTGAGGTGACCAAGGAGCAAGAGGACCGTATTCTAGCCACAGAATTCAAAAGTCCGACACGCGCCTTGCTCTTATCTCTATCGGCCGGTTATCTTGGACTTGACCGCTACTACAATGAAGATATCGGTCTAGGTGTCGGTAAGAGCGTCTTGTTTGGTCTGGGTGTCTTGCTTGGGATTATTCCTGTCATTGGTATTATCGGCCTTTTGTTGCTTTTGGCGGATGCTATTTGGGCTTTGGTAGATTGGTTTTTGATTGTCAAAGCCGTGAAAGCTAAGAATGGGCAACGGTTGACAAGTGCCCTAAACGGATATGTTGGCCTCCCTGCAGGCTATGCGGTGCCTGGTCAAGAAGCTTTTGGTCAACCAACCAATGCGCCATTTGCTGGACAACCCCATCAAGTGCCTTTCCAACCTCAAGCGCAAGAACCTTTTGTCGGTTCGCAAACCCCACAGAACTCGCAAGAGTCAAACCTTTAGTCAGACAAATGTCGGCATACTTGCTATAATAACAGCGTCTCAGTTTTGGGGCGCTGTTTTTTGAAAGGAGACCAGATGAAAGTATTTGTGGCAGGAGCTACGGGACGGGTAGCCCAAGTGCTGATAGAGGATTTGCTAAGTCAGGGGCATCAGGTGGTAGCTGGAACGCGGCAAGTCAATCGTTTGCCTCATAAGGAGGGGTTGATAGCGGTGACTTTGGAGTTAACCAGCCCAATCCCTGAACTGACAAAACTCTTGCAAGGAGTGGATGCTGTTTATTTTACGGCAGGTTCTCGTGGCAAGGAGTTATTGGCCGTGGATGCTTTTGGCGCAGTTGCCTTGATGCAAGCTGCCCAGCTAGCTGGCGTCAAGCGATTTATCATGTTGAGCAGTTTATTTTCACTGACGCCTGAGGCATGGCAAAATCCCAAGCTCTCGTCCTTGCGGGATTATCTGATGGCCAAGTATTTTGCAGATGATTGGTTGATGCATCGATCGGGCCTAGATTATACGATTTTACAAGCAGGAGCTCTCGAAGAAGCCCAAGAAGCGACAGGTCTGGTTAGTTTTCAGGTCGAGCAATTCAGCCGGAATAGCATTCCCAATGTGGCAGCAGTTTTGGCGGCAGTCTTAACAGCTGATAATACCATTGGAAAAGTTATCGCTATGGGAGATGGGGAAAAACCTCTCATCCAAGCGGTCAAAGAGGTGTGATATGAGTCTCTCACGCAACCAAACGCGCTATCATGAACGCCTCTTGCAAGTCGAGCAAGAACATTTGTGGAAACGTTATGCACGACTCAACCAACTGGTTCCTGCAGGAGGCACTGTTTTTCTTGGGGATTCACTGGTCGAGTATTGCCCTATCTCAGAACTGTTAACCCTCGATGGCCCTGTCTATAATCGGGGTGTTCATGGTACCACGACCTTGGATATTTTAAAGCATTTGGACGAGCAGTTGCTCGGGCTAAAGCCCAAACGCGTCATCCTTTGGGTGGGCATCAATGATTTAAGGATTTATAGTCCAGAGCAAACGCTGGAAAATATCAAGCGTCTGGTGGAGGCCATTCGTCAAGCCCTGCCTGACTGTAGCATTTTCATGCAAAGTCTCCTTCCCGTTAATTTTGAACGCTTTCCCAGAGATCAAAAAGGGCGTAACAGTCAGACCATTGCCCAAGTCAATGCGGGCCTTTGCGATTTGGTTGACCAGGTCTTCTTTGTGCCTGAAGCGCTTTTTGATGAAGAAGGCCGTTTGCAACAAAACTTGAGTGTAGACGGGCTCCACCTGACGGTTGACGGCTATTTGCCACTGATTCAGGCTTGGTCTGATTATTTCAAGGCTAGCATTTCCTAGTATAGTATCAGAAACTCCGATTTTAATAGGAGTTTTTTTCTTTTTAGCTTGTTATACTCTTAGTGTAAGAAAAAGGAGGCCAATATGAGTCAAGTAACTACATTTCCAAAAGATTTTCTCTGGGGTGGTGCAACAGCTGCCAACCAATGTGAAGGGGCCTATGCAGAAGATGGTCGTGGCCTAGCCAATGTTGATGTTGTGCCCATCGGTAAGGACCGCCATGCCATCATTACTGGGCAAAAGAAAATGTTTGATTTTGAGGAAGGTTACTTTTACCCAGCCAAGGAATCGATTGACTTTTACCATCGTTACAAAGAAGACATTGCTCTTTTAGCTGAGATGGGCTTTAAGACTTTCCGCCTGTCTATTGCCTGGACGCGCATCTTCCCTAAAGGGGACGAGGCAAGTCCGAATGAAGCCGGTTTGCAATTTTATGAAAATGTCTTCAAAGAATGCCGCAAGTATGGCATCGAGCCTTTGGTGACCATTACGCATTTTGATTGCCCTATGTATTTGATTGAGCACTATGGGGGCTGGCGCAACCGTGCCCTCATCGGCTTTTATGAAACACTGTGTCGGACCCTCTTTACCCGTTACAAAGGTTTGGTCAAATATTGGTTGACTTTTAACGAGATTAACATGATTTTGCATGCCCCATTTATGGGAGCAGGTCTTTGCTTTGAACCAGGTGAAAATCAAGAGCAAGTCAAGTACCAAGCGGCTCACCACGAGTTAGTAGCATCGGCCTTAGCGACAAAAATTGCTCATGAGATTGATCCAGAAAATCAGGTCGGTTGTATGTTGGCGGCAGGAAATTATTATCCTTACACCAGTAACCCTAAGGACTACTGGAAAGCCATGCAGGAAGACCGCGAAAGCTATTTCTTTATCGACGTACAGGCGCGTGGTGAGTACCCAAGTTATGCCTTGAAGAAGTTCGAGCGTGAGGGCTTGTCCATTGACATGACCAACGAAGACTTGGCATTGCTAAAAGAACACACCGTCGACTTTGTGTCTTTCTCCTACTATGCGAGCCGTGTGGCTTCAGCCGATCCTGAGATGACGGACCAGACAGATGGGAATATCTTTGCTTCGGTGAAGAACCCCTATTTGGAAAGTTCTGAGTGGGGCTGGCAAATTGACCCACTTGGTTTACGGATTACTTTGAACCAAATTTGGGATCGTTATCAAAAACCCCTCTTTATTGTGGAAAATGGTCTGGGTGCCGTGGACACACCAGATGACAATGGCTACGTGGCTGATGACTACCGTATCGCCTATCTGGCTGCGCATATCAAGGCCATGGGACAAGCCATCAATGAAGACGGTGTTAAGCTTTTAGGCTATACCACTTGGGGCTGCATCGACCTGGTATCTGCAGGAACTGGCGAAATGAAAAAACGCTACGGTTTTATCTATGTAGACCGTGACAATGAAGGGCATGGTAGCCTTAAACGGACCAAGAAAAAATCCTTTGATTGGTACAAAGAAGTCATTGCGACTGACGGCGCCAGCGTTTTAAGAGACTAAGTGCATTATTCTCATAAAGAAGTTGAATTTTGACCAGATTAAAATTTGACTTCTTTTTTAATTTTCAGAAAATTTTCCACCTGATAAGGTATTTAAGTTATTTTTATGCTATAATGGACAACAAAAAAGACTTTCGGAGGAAACTATGGGAAAAACAAGTTTTCTAAAACGTTCTCTGATGACTGCTGGACTTGCGATTGTAGCAGGGGTTACGCTCTCTGCCTGTCGTCAGAATGCATCAGAAGACACGTCGACGATTAACTGGTATACGCCAACAGAAATTTTAACTTTGGATATGTCTAAAAATACAGACAGTTATTCCGCTTTGGCGATTGGAAACTCAGGGATGAACCTGCTTAGGCAAGGGAAAAATGGGACTTTGCAACCAGATGCGGCGACCTCTGTGACTGTGTCAGCGGATGGCTTGACCTACACAGCGACCTTGCGTGATGGCCTTAAATGGTCAGATGGTTCGGATTTGACCGCTGAGGATTTTGTCTACAGCTGGCGACGGATTGTTGACCCTAAGACCGCATCTGAGTATGCTTACCTCGTTACTGATGCCCATGTTAAAAATGCAGAAGAGGTTTTAAATGGGGAAAAACCTGTCTCAGAATTAGGGGTAAAAGCTGAAGGCAACAAGGTTATCTTTACATTAAGTGAACCCTCTCCTTTCTTTGAGGACCTCTTGAGTTTTGCTAACTTTGTCCCTCAAAAAGAAGCTTTCGTCAAAAAAGCTGGTAGCAACTATGGAACGACGTCAAAAGCCATGCTCTATTCTGGTGCCTATACGGTTAGCGATTGGAATGGAACCAATGGTTCTTGGACGCTTAAAAAGAATAAGTACTACTGGGATGCAAAACACGTCAAGACCAAGACCATTAATGTTCAGACCATCAAAAAACCAGATACTGCGGTCCAAATGTTTAAACGTGGGCAATTAGATATAGCAAATATTTCTAATACCCAACCCATGTATATTGCCAATGCTTCCAACCCTAGTGTGACAAAAGTTTCTGAGGCTGCTAGTGCCTATATGTCTTACAATTTGTCAGGCAGTGTGAAGCCTCTGATGAACACCAAGATTCGTCAAGCGCTCAATCTGGCGACTAATCGGGATGGTGTCGTTAAGGCAGCAATTGATACCGGTTCGGTGGCAGCACAAAGTCTCGTCCCTAAATCCCTAGAGACGCTGCCAAATGGTCAGGATTTATCAGATTACGTAGCGCCAGGCTATCACTATGACCCTAAAGAAGCGGCCAAACTCTTTAAAGAAGGTTTGGCGGAACTAGGAGTTAAGAGTATTAACCTAACGATTACAGCAGATTCAGAATCTCCAGCAGCAAAAGCAGCAGTAGACTATCTGCAACAGTCTTGGCAACAGGCTTTGCCAGGTTTGACCATTAACGAAAAGTTTGTCACCTTTAAGCAACGGGTAGCCGACTTGCAGTCACAAAACTACGAAGTCGCCCTCACCCTATGGGGTGGAGATTATCCAGAAGGGTCTACCTTCTACGGTCTCTTTAACAGCACGTCATCAAACAACTACGGTAAAGTCAATGACGCCAACTATGATGCCGTCTACAATAAGGCTATCTCCACAGATGCCATGGACAAGATGGCAGGGGCAGAAGATTATAAAGCTGCTGAAAAGATTCTCTATGATAATGCTTACTACAATCCTCTCTATGCACGGTCATCAAGCGCCTTGCAAAACAAGAAAATCAAAGGCTTAATCCGTAACTCGACAGGTCTAAGCGTTGATTTCACCTATGCCTACAAAACCAAGTAAAGGAGCATTATGGCTAAATATATTTTAAAACGGGTTGCCCTGCTCTTGGTGACGCTTTGGGTAGTTGTAACCTTGTCCTTCTTCTTGATGCAAATCATGCCTGGGACACCTTATAATAACCCCAAACTTTCTCCACAGATGATTGCTTTGATGAATAAGCAATACGGCTTAGACCGTCCTGTCTGGCAACAATATTTAACTTACCTGGGCAATGTCTTGCATGGTGATTTTGGGACCAGTTACCAGTCCATCAACCAACCAGTTTCTCGCTTGATTGCCCAACGCCTTGGTGTGTCCGTACAACTCGGTATCCAAGGTTTGGTCATTGGGGTTGTTGCCGGCTTGCTTGTTGGGGCAGTATCTGCTCGCAACAAAAACAATTGGATTGATAACAGTTTAAGTGTCATTTCCACTCTCGGTATTTCCGTACCATCCTTCATTGTCGCCCTCTTCCTACTGGAATATTTCGGCTTTGAATGGAACCTCCTGCCTTTGTCAGGTTGGGGAACCTTTGAACAAAGCATTCTTCCTTCTGTAGCGCTAGCAATTCCTGTTTTTGCACAAGTGACGCGATTCTTTAGGAGCGAAGTCGTCGAGAGTTTGAATTCGGATTATATCCAACTGGCTCGCGCCAAAGGCTTGACCCAACGTCAGGTAACGTCTCGACATGCTTACCGCAATTCCCTGATTCCCGTATTGACCTTGATTGGTCCTATGACTGCCAATATCTTGACAGGTTCTGCCTTAATTGAGCAAATCTTCTCTATCCCAGGAATTGGGCAACAGTTTGTAACATCCATCCCAAGTAAGGACTACCCTGTCATCATGGGAACAACGATTGTCTACGCAGTTATGCTCATGGTAGCCATCCTGGTGACTGATATTATCACCAGCTTGGTTGACCCACGTGTGCGTTTGTAGGAGGTTGTATGGCAACACAAGAAAACACGTTTAAACTGGTGGGCATTGGGTCTAGCAGTTCACAAGAAAAAATTACCAAGCCAGCCTTGTCTTTCACACAAGATGCTTGGCGTCGGTTAAAGAAAAATAAATTAGCGGTAGTATCGCTCTGGTTTTTGACAATTTTGATAGCTTTTTCATTGCTTTCTACAGTTTTTGTCACTCAAAAAGATGCCAATGACTTTAATGCCAATGAAGTGACCGTTTATCGGAATTTGCCACCAAAAATTTCAGACAGTTTGCCTTTCTGGAATGGTAAGATTCACTATTCAGGAAATAGCAAGGACACAGACCCCTATACCTACCAAGAAGTTCCAAAGAATAAAAGATTCATCCTGGGTACAGACAGCCTTGGGCGTAGTTTGGCCAAAAGGATTACCGTGGGTGTGCGCATTTCCCTCATGATTGCCATTGTTGCGACCTTCTTTGACTTGCTTATCGGGGTGGTTTATGGGCTTATCTCAGGTTTTGTTGGTGGGAAAGTGGATTTGGTGATGCAACGCATTATCGAAATCATTTCCTCTATCCCTAACTTGGTTATTGTGACCATGTTGGGCCTTTGGCTAGGAAGTGGGATGCTGTCCATTATCATCTCGCTCGCTATCGTAGGTTGGACCTCCATGGCCCGTCAGGTACGAAACATGACCTTGTCCTACCGTGAACGGGAGTTTGTTTTAGCCTCTCGCTCTCTGGGTGAGAGCAAGGCTAAAATCGCCTTGAAGCACGTGCTACCAAATATTTCAGGGGTTATCATTGTTCAAATTATGATGACTGTTCCAAGTGCTATCATGTATGAAGCGGTCTTATCAGCTATTAACTTGGGGGTAAAACCACCAACAGCCTCTCTCGGGTCACTGATTACAGATGCTCAAGAGAACTTCCAATATTACCCTTATCAAATTATTTTACCGTCACTGGCTTTGATCCTCATCTCATTAGCCTTTATCCTTTTAGGAGATGGCTTACGTGATGCGTTCGATCCAAAGTCAGGTGACCGTTAAGGAGGTGTTTGTATGACACAAGAAACCATTCTTTCGGTAAAAGATCTTCGCGTCAGTTTCGACACCTATGCCGGGAAAGTTCAAGCTGTTCGTGATGTGACTTTTGACTTGAAAAAAGGGGAAACCTTGGCCATTGTGGGCGAGTCAGGTTCCGGGAAA
Source organism: Streptococcus sp. DD12 (assembly GCF_001578885.1). Classification (GTDB taxonomy): domain Bacteria; phylum Bacillota; class Bacilli; order Lactobacillales; family Streptococcaceae; genus Streptococcus. Next base: position 238,357 of record NZ_KQ969495.1, read on the forward strand.
TCTGTGACAACCAAGACGCTCATGGGCTTATCAGCTAGCAATGCGACTGTCTCAGGTGACGTTCAATTTAAAGGGCGTCAACTGGTTGACCTAACGGAGTCGGACTGGGTGTCTATTCGTGGGAAAGAAATTGCGATGATTTTCCAAGATCCTATGACCAGTCTCGATCCAACCATGAAAATTGGGGACCAAATTGCAGAAGCCATTCGGATTCACGAAGATATTTCTAAAGAAGCAGCAAAAAAACGCGCTCTCTCATTGATGGAAAGCGTTGGGATTCCTGACGCCAGCGATCATATCAATGATTACCCACACCAGTGGTCTGGGGGGATGCGTCAGCGGGCTGTCATCGCCATTGCCTTAGCCGCCAAACCTGAAATCCTAATCGCAGATGAACCCACAACGGCTCTAGATGTGACCATCCAAGCTCAAATCTTAGATTTGATGAAAGCTATTCAAAAAGAAGAAGAAGCTTCTATCATCTTTATCACACATGACCTAGGTGTTGTTGCAGGTATGGCTGACCGGGTAGCAGTCATGTACGCAGGCAAGGTGGTTGAATACGGAACGGTTGACGAGGTCTTTTATAATCCTCAACACCCTTATACATGGGGCTTGTTGACCTCTATGCCGACGACTGATACTGCAGCCGGTAGCTTGCAGTCTATTCCAGGGACGCCACCTGATTTGTTGCATCCACCAAAAGGCGATGCCTTTGCTTCACGAAATGCCTACGCCTTGGATATCGACCATCAGGAAGAACCGCCATTTTTCAAGGTTTCAGACACGCATTATGCAGCGACGTGGTTATTAGATGAGCGTGCGCCTCAGGTAACACCACCAGAAGCCATTAGCAGACGTTGGGCCAAATGGCAGGAACTAAATGGAGGAAAAGATGACTGAACAAGCAAAAAAACTCGTTGAACTTTCGAATGTTTCCTTGACTTTTAACCCTGGACGTCCTAATGAAGTTAAGGCCATCGATCAGGTGAGCTTTGACATTTATGAGGGAGAGGTTTTTGGCCTGGTTGGGGAATCTGGCTCTGGTAAGACGACTGTGGGTCGCTCCATTTTACGTTTGCATGACATTCAATCGGGTGATATTCGTTTTGATGGCCAGTCGGTGACCCCTTTATCGGGTAAGGACCTGCATGATTTTCGAAAAAATGCCCAAATGATTTTTCAAGACCCACAAGCTAGTCTTAATGGACGCATGAAAATCCGTGATATCGTGGCGGAAGGACTGGATATCCATCATTTGGTATCTTCAAAAGCAGAACGTGATGCGCGTGTGGAGGAGTTATTAGAACTCGTCGGGCTTAACAAGGACCACATGACCCGTTATCCGCATGAATTTTCGGGTGGACAAAGGCAGCGGATTGGTATTGCCCGTGCTTTGGCTGTAAAACCAAAATTTATCATTGCGGACGAACCGATTTCAGCCTTGGACGTGTCTATTCAGGCACAGGTGGTTAATCTCATGCAAAAATTGCAAAAAGAGCGGGGGCTAACCTACCTGTTCATTGCCCATGACTTGTCTATGGTCAAATATATTTCTGACCGTATCGGTGTTATGCACCATGGGAAAATGTTGGAAATCGGCCCTGCTGATGAGGTTTACCACAATCCTTTGCACCCTTACACAAAAAGTTTGCTGTCAGCTATTCCTGAACCAGACCCAATTTCAGAACGCAATCGTGTCCACACGCCTTATGATGCCAGCTTAGAAACAGATGGCCAGGCCCGAGAAATGCGGGAAATAACCCCAGGGCACTTTGTTTTGGCAACAGAAGCAGAAGCAAAATCCTATCAAGCACAGAGCAACTAAAAGAAGATGGCCTAAAATCCACAAGAAAAATGTGGATTTTTTTATTTTTTTGCTTGACGATTCTTTAAACACTTGATATACTAGACAAGGTTTTGAATAAAACTGACCTAAGACAGTAGGGGAACGCTTGTTCATAAGATTCCTACCGAGGCACAAAACGTTTATGATCTAATAACGTATTGTACTTTCGTGTCTGGGTTTGGATACGATTTTTTTCGTTCCAGCCAAAATTTTAACGGAGGTAAAACAAATGAGTGAAGCAACAATTGCTAAAAAAAGCAGAATTGGTTGATGCAGTTGCTGAGAAAATGAAATCAGCAGTCAGCTTGGTTGTTGTAGATTCACGTGGTTTGACGGTAGAACAAGATACTGTTTTGCGTCGCAACCTGCGTGAAGCTGGTGTCGAACTTAAAGTCATTAAAAACTCAATCTTGAAACGTGCAGCACAAAAAGCTGGACTTGAAGGTTTGGAAGACTTGTTCGTAGGACCATCTGCAGTAGCATTTTCAACTGAAGACGTCGTAGCTCCTGCTAAGATCGTTTTCGATTTTGCTAAAGAAGCTGAAGCTCTTGAAATCAAAGGTGGCGCAATTGAAGGTGCTGTTTCTTCTAAAGAAGAAATCACAGCTCTTGCTACATTGCCAAACCGCGAAGGATTGCTCTCTATGCTCCTTTCTGTACTTCAAGCGCCAGTTCGCGACTTCGCCTATGCAGTTAAAGCTGTGGCAGAAGCTAAAGAAGACGACGCTGCCTAAGCAGGTCGCCTGACGCCCTAAGGGCACAACACAAGATAAAAATTATTTGGAGGAAACAACAATGGCATTGAACATTGAAAACATTATTGCTGAAATTAAAGAAGCTTCAATCCTTGAATTGAACGACCTTGTAAAAGCTATCGAAGAAGAATTTGGTGTAACTGCAGCTGCTCCTGTAGCTGCTGTAGCTGCTGGTGCTGACGCTGGTGCTGCTAAAGATTCATTCGACGTTGAATTGACATCTGCTGGTGACAAGAAAGTCGGCGTTATCAAAGTCGTACGCGAAATCACAGGTGAAGGCCTTAAAGAAGCTAAAGCTATCGTTGATGGTGCACCATCAATCATCAAAGAAGGTGCTTCTGCTGATGAAGCTGAAGAGCTTAAAGCTAAATTGGAAGAAGCTGGAGCTTCTGTAACTTTGAAATAATCAAAGTCAAATAAAAAATCCGTTCGAAAGAGCGGATTTTTTTCGTGAAAAAAAAATTTGTATCTTGGGCGGTTTTAGCCTTTGTGATATAATGTAGCTTATGAAAAGCGGAATTATTAATGTCAAAAAAGAGGCCGGCATGACTTCACACGATGTGGTGTTTAAGTTGCGCCGTATCCTGCATGAGAAAAAGATTGGACATGGTGGTACCTTGGACCCCGATGTTGTCGGTGTCTTGCCCATAGCTGTCGGCAAAGCGACACGGATATTAGAGTACATGACTGCTAGTGGTAAGGTCTATGAAGGAAGGATCACATTAGGCTTTTCCACAACGACAGAAGACAGTAGTGGGGACCGACTCGCTGAAAAAGCGGTTTCTCATCAATTGACAGAGGCTATTGTGGATGCTGCGATGGAGCAGTTTATCGGTGACATAAGACAAGTCCCGCCCATGTATTCAGCTGTAAAAGTTAAGGGGAAACGCTTGTATGAGTATGCTCGTGAAGGGCTCAGTGTTCAACGTCCTGAGCGTCAGGTCACTATTTCTGAATTTGAACGCACGGGTCCCCTTGTCTTTGATGGAGACTGTGCCAGCTTTCCCTTTCGGGTAGCTTGTAGCAAGGGGACATACGTTCGGACTTTAGCGGTTGACCTAGGCCAAGCCTTGGGTTACCCCAGCCATATGTCTTTTCTCAAGCGGACCTACGCAGGTGGTTTTCATCTGGAAAACAGTTGGACGCTTGAAGCCATTGCAGAGGCAGTAGCCCATGAAGACTGGCGTTTTTTAGAACCGATTGAGATTGGTCTAAAAGAGTTGCCTTATCAAGCAGTCAGTCAAGATGACTGTCAGGAATTACGCTTTGGACGTTTTATCACTTTAGAACGTCAAGAACCCTTACTTTTAGCCAAGTATAATGGCAAGGCCATTGCTATTTTGGAAAAGCGTGGGGAACAATATAAGCCAAAGAAAGTATTAGTAGATGAAAATTAAGCAGATTAGCAGTGCGCAAGATATGTCAAAGTCGCCTGATAGTGTTCTTGTTTTAGGGTATTTTGATGGGTTGCATCGTGGCCACCAGGCACTGATTGACCAAGCGCGACGTCTAGCTGAAAAAGAAGCTCTGGAAGTGGTGCTCTTGACCTTCCCTGAAAGCCCACGTTTGATGTTTGAAAAATACCAAGAGGACATGCTCTTACACCTCCTCTCTTTCTCTGAGATGGCCAAGCGTTTAGATGAGATGGGCGTGACAAAGCTTTATCTAAAGCCCTTTACAGCCTCCTTTTCGCAATTAACGGCCCAAGAATTTGTGGCTTCCTATATCCAGGCCCTTTCGCCTAAGTATGTGCTAGCTGGTTTTGACTACCGTATGGGGCGTGACAAGCAGTTGCTGTCCGAAGTGACCAATCTTTCTCCGGCCAAGCCCATTATTGTAGAAAAAATCAGTGATGAGGTTGGAAAGATTTCCTCGACCCGTATTCGCCAGGCGCTAAAAGATGGTGACGTGACTCTGGCTAATCATTTATTAGGTTATGAGTTTCCGACAACTGGTTTGGTGGTTCATGGAGATGCCAGAGGGCGGACCATTGGTTACCCAACGGCTAACATTGCTCTTACGGAAAGAACTCACTTGCCAGCAGATGGGGTCTATGTGACAGATGTGCTCATTGCAGGCAAACGCTATCGAGCCATGACAAGCCTAGGAAAGAATACGACCTTTGGGGGCACTCAACTACGATTAGAAGCAAATATTTTTGATTTTGATGGCGACCTCTATGGTGAAGAACTGACGATTCTTTGGTTGGACAAAATTCGGGATATGGTTACTTTTGACGGTGTGGATGCCTTGATTGCCCAATTAGAAAACGACAAAGCCATCGCCTTGGCTTACGAAAAAGAATAGTCAAGTGCCATGAAAACTGTTACAATAGTAACGATAGAAAAGAGGAATATATGGTTACGTTATATTTATCCCCATCTTGTACCAGTTGTCGTAAAGCCCGTGCTTGGTTGACGAGTCATAAGGTCCCCTTTCAAGAACATAATATTATGACCAGCCCATTGAGCGAAGAAGAAATCCTCAAAATTCTAGCTTACACAGAAAATGGGACAGAGGATATTATTTCAACGCGTTCCAAGGTGTTTCAAAAACTTGACCTTGATTTGGACGATTTAAGTCTTAAGGAACTGGTAGCTTTGATAGCTGAAAAGCCAGCCCTTTTGCGTCGTCCAATTCTCATGGATGATAAGCGGATGCAGATTGGTTTTAACGAGGACGAAATCCGAACCTTCTTATCCCGTGATTACCGCAGGCATGAGCTCAAAGAAGCTACCCTGAGATCAGAGGCAAAAGGGGAAGGTTGAGATGACAAAGAGTTATTCCTATCCCTTGGATTATTCTTGGACAGCAGACGAAATGACCACCGTTATCCAATTTTTTAATGCGGTTGAAAAAGCTTATGAAAGTCAGGTGGCTGTAGCTGATCTTCTTGCCTGCTACCGGGCCTTTAAAATCATTGTTCCTGGAAAGGCACAGGAGAAACAGTTGGATAGGGAATTTGAAAAAATCAGTGGTTACTCAACCTATCGTGCTGTGACGGCTGCCAAGGAAAAGCAGAAAGGTGGGCTATCGCTTGGACGCTAAATTTACCTTTGCCCAAGAACTTGTCCGTCAAGCTGGGCAGTTAGTCAGAGAGCTGATGACAAGCCCTTATGCCATTACCGCCAAATCGCGTTTTGATGACTTGGTGACTAGTGTTGATAAAGAAGTGCAAAATTTTATGGTCTCTCGCATCTTGGAACGGTATCCAGAGGATGCTATTTTGGCCGAAGAAAATAATGTGAGACATGACGTTCACCAGGGCAAAGTCTGGGTAATTGATCCCATTGATGGAACGGTGAATTTTATTGTTCAAGGGGAACACTTCACCATTTTATTGGCTTATTTTGAAGAGGGCCTTGGACAATTTGGCCTGATTTATGACGTTATGGCTGATAGTCTGATGCTGGGGGGGCCACATTTTCCGGTAACTTATCAAGGAACAGAAGTGCCTCTTTATCAGGAGAAGCCTCTACACGAAAGCTTGTTGGGCGTTAACGGTGCCATGTTTGCCTCAAATGTCCGTGGGCTAAGAGACTTGGCTGAACAGACCTTAGGCGTCCGGATTTACGGGGGGTCAGGCCTCAGCATGAGCATGGTTTTGCGGGGGGAGTTGTTGGGATACTTTTCTCATCTTTACCCTTGGGACTATGCCGCGGGAGCTATCATCGGTCAGGCCTTGGGCTATCAATTAGTGACGCTAACTGGCGAGGCACCTGATTGGAAGAGTCGGCAAATGGTTATGCTGATTCCACAAGCTAAAAGGGATGAAATCCTATCTTTTTTAAAAAGCAAGGATTAAACATTGTCAGCGAGGTCTCTGATATAGTATAATAGAGTCATGAAATTACCAGAGGCTTTTCAAGACAAATACAAGCAGCTATTGGAAGATGATGCCCAAGCCTTTTTGGCTTCTTTTGAGGCAAGTCCAGTGGCTGCTTTTCGTGTGAATCCTTTAAAAAAAGAGCAACAGACATTTGAAAACCCGATACCTAATACGCCATGGGGTTTTTATGGCAAAGTTTCAGGCAAGTCTATTGCACACGCTACTGGTCTGGTCTACTCGCAGGAACCAGCTGCACAATGGGTGGCTCAAGTGGCGGCCCCCAAACCGGGGATGAAAGTCTTAGACCTGGCAGCGGCTCCAGGGGGCAAGTCCACACATTTGGCTTCCTATCTTCATAATGAAGGCCTTTTAGTCAGCAATGAGATTTCTAAAAAGCGAAGCAAAATTTTGGTAGAAAACATGGAACGGTTTGGTGCGCGCAATGTGGTGGTCACAAACGAATCTGCCACCAAGTTAGCCAAAGTTTTCCCCCAATTTTTCGATATGATTGTTCTGGATGCGCCCTGTTCGGGTGAGGGAATGTTTCGTAAAGATCCAGAGGCTATCCAGTATTGGCATCCTGATTACCCCAGCCAATGCGGTCAGTTACAAAAGGAAATTTTGCAAGATGCGCTGAAAATGCTCAAGCCTGGTGGGCAGTTGGTTTATTCGACTTGTACCTGGGCTCCTGAAGAAAATGAAGCCATTGTGGCTTGGCTGTTGGCGCACTATCCGCAACTCAGCTTGGAACCGATTGAGGCCTATAATGGCATGCAGGATGGTCTAGGTTATCCGCAGACCAAGCGGATGTATCCCCATCATTTTAAGGGGGAAGGGCAATTCGTCGCGAAGTTTCGTGACCAGTCACAAGCCTTGCCTCCCAAAAAGAAAAAACTAAAAGGCATCAGGCTGCAAATTCACGCCCCAGTTCAGAACAAGTCAAGCTCTGGCAGGCCTTTAGCCAGGCACATTTGCAGGTGGAACTAGCAGGTCGCTTAGAGGTTTTTGGCGATGCCTTGTATCTGGTCCCAGAGGCATTTCCACAGACTCATGGGATAAGAATTGCCAGAAACGGCCTGCATTTAGGAACCTATAAAAAGAAGCGATTTGAACCGAGTTTTGCCTTGGGCATGGCTTTGACCACGGATGAAGTGAGTCAAACCGTAAGCCTGTCTGAGGAGAACTTCAAGGCCTATGTCGCTGGCCATCCCATATCGGGATTGCAACTGCCGAATGGCTGGTATCTGGTAACGGCTTTGGGAAATGGTTTAGGCTTTGCGAAAATTGCCAATGGAACCTTGAAAAATTACTACCCTAAGGGCTTAAGATACACTTAAAAGTCTTTTCAAAAGACTGGAACTATGATATAGTTGAAAAGGTCCCTAGGGCTTAATTTGGGTGGGTAAAGTCCCATTATCATTTAGAGGAAATACTATGAAATCGAGAAAAAATAGGCAGTGGCTCGTCCTGTCTACCTTGCTGACTTTGAGTCTTTTTTTCCTATCGGCTTGTGCGTCTTGGATTGATAAAGGTCAGTCCATCACAGCTGTTGGGTCGACAGCCTTACAGCCTTTAGTAGAGGCAGCGGCTGACCAATTTGGTGAGGCCAATGATGGCAAAACGGTCAACGTGCAGGGTGGCGGTTCTGGAACAGGCTTGTCACAGGTACAGTCAGGTGCGGTTGAAATTGGGAACTCCGATTTATTCGCTGAAGAAAAAAGTGGTATTGATGCCTCCCAATTGGTGGACCATCAGGTGGCTGTTGCTGGGATTGCCGTTATTGTCAATAAGGATGTGACGGTTAAAAATCTAACAACAGAACAATTACGCAAGATTTTCACAGGTGAAATCACCAACTGGAAAGAAGTCGGTGGCAAGAACCTAGAAATTTCTATCATCAACCGTGCTGCCAGCTCTGGTTCTCGGGCGACCTTTGATAGCGTCATTATGGACGGCAAATCAGCGATTCAAAGTCAAGAACAAGACTCAAATGGTATGGTTAAATCCATCGTGTCCCAAACACCTGGAGCGATTTCTTACCTAGCCTTTACCTACGTGGATAAGTCTGTTAAAACAATCAAACTCAATGGCTATGCCCCAACGGCAGCTAATGTTGCGACCAATAAATGGGCCCTATGGTCTTATGAACATATGTATACCAAGGGTGAAGCGACAGGTTTAACCAAAGAGTTCCTAGATTATATGCTGTCAGAACATGTTCAACAAAACATTGTTGCTAAAACAGGTTATATTGCCATCAATGACATGAAAGTTACAAAAGATGCCAATGGCCATGTGACGCCAAAAGCAGGAGTCTAATCATGAAGAATGAAGAACTAGCTAAAAAATTAGTTTCCCCTTCTAAAAACTCGATTTTAGAGAAAGTTGGGAAATACCTGACCTTTGCCTGTCTGGCCTTGATTGTGTTTATCGTTGCCATGATTTTGCTCTTTGTTGCCCAAAAAGGCTTATCTACTTTTTTTGTCAATAAAGTGAATGTCTTTAGTTTCCTATTTGGTGCTAAGTGGAACCCATCTAATCAAGAATTTGGTGCTTTACCGATGATTTTAGGGTCCTTTATTGTGACCATCCTGTCTGCCATTATCGCAACACCTTTTGCTATTGGCGCAGCTCTCTTTATGACGGAGGTTTCTCCAAAGGGAGCCAAGGTCTTGCAACCAGCTATTGAGCTTTTGGTGGGAATCCCATCGGTTGTCTATGGTTTCATCGGTTTACAGGTTGTTGTCCCGTTTGTGCGGTCGATTTTCGGAGGCACCGGTTTTGGGATTCTGTCAGGGATTTTTGTCCTATTTGTCATGATTTTGCCAACGGTTACTTTTATGACGACAGACAGCCTTCGTGCTGTGCCTCGCCATTACCGTGAGGCTAGTATGGCCATGGGTGCGACTCGCTGGCAAACTATCTGGCGGGTGACCTTAAAGGCGGCCAGCTCTGGTATTTTTACAGCGGTCGTCTTTGGGATGGCCCGTGCTTTTGGGGAAGCCCTTGCCATTCAAATGGTGGTGGGAAACTCTGCTGTTGTGCCAACTTCCTTGACAACACCGGCATCGACACTGACCTCTGTTTTGACCATGGGAATTGGAAATACAGTTATGGGAACAGTCAGCAATAATGTTCTTTGGTCATTGGCCTTGGTCCTCTTAATCATGAGTTTAGCCTTCAATACTGTCATCAAACTGATTACCAAAGAAAGAGGTAAGAAGAACTATGCACGCTAAGAAAATGGATAAAATCGCAACTGGTATTTTGTATACCATTGCGGGAATCATCGTAGCGATTCTAGCTTCTTTGATTTTATACATCTTGATGCGAGGTTTGCCACACATCTCTTGGCATTTCTTAACAGGAAAATCATCCTCTTATCAAGCAGGCGGTGGGATTGGTATCCAACTCTACAATTCCTTTTTCCTTTTGGTCATTACCTTGGTGATTTCTGTTCCCTTGTCTATGGGAGCCGGGGTTTATCTGTCTGAATATGCCAAAAAGGGCCGTCTGACAAACTTTGTACGGACCTGTATCGAAATTTTGTCCTCACTGCCATCGGTTGTTGTGGGTCTCTTTGGTTATTTAATCTTTGTCGTGCAATTTCAGTATGGTTTTTCAATCATTTCTGGTGCGCTGGCCTTAACCGTATTTAATCTGCCTCAGATGACACGAAGCGTGGAAGATAGTTTACGAAATGTTCACCACACACAACGTGAAGCAGGTTTGGCACTGGGTATTTCACGCTGGGAGACAGTGCTACACGTGGTCATTCCTGAAGCTTTGCCAAGCATCGTCACAGGGGTCGTTCTAGCTTCTGGTCGTATTTTTGGGGAGGCTGCGGCCTTAATCTATACGGCAGGACAATCTGCACCAGCCTTGGATTGGGGCAACTGGAATCCCCTGAGTATCACGAGTCCCATTTCTATTTTCCGTCAGGCAGAAACGCTGGCTGTCCACATTTGGAAGGTAAATAGCGAAGGGACTATCCCTGATGGGACACAAGTTTCTGCAGGTTCTGCGGCGGTATTGTTGATTGTCATTTTGATTTTCAACTTTAGTGCCCGTAAACTAGGAAGCTTCCTGCATAAAAAATTGACATCTGCCTAAGGAGTAAAGCATGACAGAGTATAACTGGGATGAAAAACATATCATTACCTTTCCTGAAGAAAAAGTAGCCTTGTCTACCAAGGACCTGCATGTTTACTATGGGCAAAAAGAGTCCATCAAAGGGGTGGACATGCAGTTTGAAAAGAACAAGATTACCGCTCTTATCGGGCCATCTGGTTCTGGGAAATCGACCTACCTGCGTAGTTTGAATCGGATGAATGATACCATTGATATTGCACGAGTGACGGGAGAAATTCTCTATGAAGGCATCGACGTCAACCGTCCAGAAATCAATGTCTACGAAATGCGTAAGCACATCGGCATGGTTTTTCAACGGCCCAATCCATTTGCCAAATCCATTTACAACAACATCACCTTCGCCTATGAGCGAGCTGGGGTCAAGGATAAAAAGTTTTTGGACGAAGTGGTTGAACGGTCCTTGCGTCAAGCGGCCTTGTGGGACCAAGTTAAGGACGACTTGCATAAGTCCGCTCTGACGCTTTCAGGGGGGCAACAACAGCGCCTTTGTATTGCGAGAGCCATTGCCGTCAAGCCTGATATCCTTTTAATGGACGAACCAGCTTCAGCCTTGGACCCGATTGCGACCATGCAGTTGGAAGAGACCATGTTCGAGTTGAAAAAGAACTATACCATTATCATCGTGACGCACAATATGCAACAGGCTGCCCGGGCTAGCGACTACACAGGATTCTTTTACCTCGGCGACTTGATCGAATACGATAAAACCAAAAATATTTTCCAAAGGGCCAAACTTCAGTCTACCAATGATTATGTTTCAGGCCACTTTGGCTAGAAAGGACAAAGATGACAGAGCCAATCTTACAAGTCAAGGATTTATCCGTATATTACAATAAGAAAAAAGCCCTCAATAGTGTCTCTTTGGACTTTTTACCTAAGGAAATAACTGCCTTGATAGGCCCCTCAGGATCTGGGAAATCAACCCTTTTAAAGGCGATTAACCGCATGGGTGACTTAAATCCTGAGGTCACTACAACAGGTACGGTGGTCTACAATGACCACAATATCTATAGCCCAAGGACTGACACAGTAGAACTGCGCAAAGAAATCGGCATGGTTTTCCAGCAGCCTAACCCATTTCCAATGACCATCTATGAAAACGTGGTCTACGGCTTGCGGATTAATGGCATTAAGGACAAGACGACCTTAGATGAAGCTGTTGAGCGTTCTCTACGTGGGGCTTCCATCTGGGATGAAGTCAAAGACCGTTTGCATGATTCAGCCATTGGTCTCTCAGGTGGGCAACAACAACGGGTTTGTGTGGCACGTGTTTTGGCAACGAGTCCTAAGATCATTCTTTTGGATGAACCAACTTCAGCGCTAGACCCTATATCTGCCGGCAAGATTGAAGAAACCCTTTACAGTTTAAAAGATAAATATACCATGCTACTGGTGACACGCTCTATGCAACAGGCTTCTCGTATTTCTGATAAGACAGGCTTTTTCTTGGGTGGTGACTTGATTGAATTTAACACCACTAAAAAGATGTTCTTGAGCCCTAAACACCAAGAGACCGAAGACTATATTTCAGGTAAGTTTGGATAAGCCACAGGCTGGCTGACCAAAATAAAGAGGTCAGAAAGCCATCAGTCTGAAAAAAGGAGGAAAAAATATGATGCTACGCTCGCAATTTGATGAAGAGCTTGAAAAGCTCCACAATCAATTTTACGTGATGGGAACAGAAGTCGTTTCCCAAATCAAAAAAGCGGTTCGTGCCTTTGTGAGTCACGATAGAGATTTGGCCAATCAAGTCATCGAAAACGACCAAATCATCAATGACTATGAAATCAAGCTAGAAAAGAAATCCATGGAAATTATTGCCCTGCAGCAACCCGTTTCTAGTGATTTACGGACGGTTGTAACGGTGCTCAAAGCGTCGAGTGACGTGGAACGTATTGGTGACCATGCGGCTTCAATTGCTGAAGCAACTATCCGCAGTAAAGGTGAAGAACGCTTGCCAGAAGTTGAAAAACAAATCGGTGAGATGGGTATTGCTGTAAAACGAATGGTTGAGCAAGCCCTGTCAGCCTATATCCATGGAGATACCGCCAAAGCAAAGGAAATTGCTGCATCTGACGAAGAAATCGATGCTTATTTCCGTGACATTCAAAGCTTGGCAGCTGAGCAATTGCGGGAACAACCAGATGCCATTTACGCCGGAAAAGAATACTTTAAAGTGTTGATGTTCTTAGAGCGGATGGGAGACTATGCCCGTAACCTCTGTGAATGGGTCGTTTACCTAGAATCAGGTAAAATTGTTGACCTCAAATGATTGAAAAGAAGTGCTTTTAGGAGTGCTTCTTTTTCCTTTATGAAAGCTTTTTCATTTTTTGCGACTAAGCATGGAAAGGTTTTCTAAAATGTGTTACAATGATAAGGAAATTTTAAGTTAGAATAAAGGATTTACTATGGAAACAGTACAACACTTTATTGATAAGTTTCTTCCTGATAATTACAATCTTTTTTTGGATATTAATCGGGCAGAGAAAACTTTTTCAGGAAATGTCGCTCTTAGTGGCGAAGCCTTGGTAGATCGCATATCTCTCCATCAAAAGGGCTTGGTCATCAGTAATGTCTTGTTGGACAATCAATCCCTTGATTTTATTATGGATGATGCCAATGAAGCCGTGCACATCTTCCTGCCAGAAACAGGGATTATGACCTTGCTGATTGAGTTTTCTGGTCAGATTACTGATAATATGACAGGGATTTACCCATCTTATTACACCGTAGATGGTGAAAAGAAAGAAGTCATCTCAACGCAGTTTGAGAGTCATTTTGCCCGTGAAGCTTTTCCAAGTATTGACGAGCCAGAAGCTAAAGCAACCTTCAACCTATCGGTTAAGTTTGATGCCCAAGAAGACGATCCAGCCATTGTCTTGTCAAATATGCCAGAGGTCAACCCTGAGCGTCGTCAGGAAACAGGTATTTGGGCCTTTCAAACAACGCCTCGCATGTCTACCTATCTCTTGGCCTTTGCTTTAGGGGATTTACAAGGCAATACAGCTTATACCAAAAATGGGACTGAAGTTGGTGTCTTCTCGACTAAGGCGCATCCCTTGTCCAACCTTGACTTTGCCTTAGATATTGCTGTTCGAGTAATTGATTTTTACGAAGATTACTATGGTGTGCCTTATCCTATCCCACACTCTTACCACGTGGCGCTTCCCGATTTTTCTGCTGGAGCGATGGAAAACTGGGGCTTGGTCACTTACCGCGAAGTTTATCTCTTAGTTGATAACAATTCTTCGGTGGCAAGCCGTCAACAGGTTGCCCTAGTTGTGGCCCACGAGGTCGCTCACCAATGGTTTGGTAACCTAGTCACCATGAAGTGGTGGGATGATCTCTGGCTGAATGAGAGCTTTGCCAATATGATGGAGTATGTAGCGGTAGATGCCATTGAGCCATCTTGGGGCATTTTCGAAGATTTCCAAACAACCGGCGTGCCTTTGGCCTTACGCCGCGATGCAACAGACGGGGTCCAATCGGTGCACGTGGCAGTCAACCATCCCGATGAGATTAACACCCTCTTTGACCCAGCGATTGTTTACGCAAAGGGTAGTCGCTTGATGCATATGCTACGTCGCTGGCTAGGAGATGAGGCTTTTGCCAAAGGTCTCAAAGCTTACTTTGAAGCGCATAAATACAACAACACGGTTGGGCGTAATCTGTGGGATGCACTCTCTGAAGCCTCTGGCAAAGATGTTGCAGGACTTATGGCTTCCTGGTTAGACCAACCGGGCTACCCTCTAGTGTCTGCGCAAGTTGAGAACAACCAGCTGATTCTCCGTCAAAAACAATTCTTTATCGGCGAACACGAGGATCAAAATCGCCTCTGGCAAGTCCCACTTAATAGCAACTGGGAAGGACTGCCAGATATCTTGACCCAAGCAGAAGTGGTCATTGAGGATTACGCGAGTCTAAAAGCTAAAAACAAGGGACCTCTCTTGTTGAATACAGAAAACACGGCCCACTATATCGTCAATTACCAAGGGCGTTTGCTAGATGAGCTCTTGGCAGAATTTGACCAGTTGGATGCCATCAGCAAGCTACAAGTCTTGCAGGACCGTCGTCTTTTGGCTGAAAGTGGCGAAATTTCATATGCTAGCTTGGTCGATTTGATTAGACCTTTAAAACACGAAAAGAGTTTTGTGGTAAATGCTGCCTTGCAAGAAATCACGAATGGCCTAGAGCGCTTTGTTGATGAAGGAACAGCTGCCCAAGAAGCCTATCACCAGCTCCTAAAAGATGTCTTTGGTGACAGTTTTGACCGACTGGGTTATGAGGCAAAAGCAGGAGAATCAGACGAGGACGAATTGCTCCGTCAATTGGTTGTGGCTAACCTCCTTAAAGCCAATGATGAGAAAGCTGTGGCTCAGGCTCATGACCTCTATACGACCTACGAGCATGACCTAGAAGCTTTACCAGCTGCCATCCGTAAAGCTGTTTTGCAAAATGAGGTTCGCCATTTTGAACGGGATGGTTTGGTTGATCACATCTTAAGAGCTTATGTCCGTAGTAATGACGGTAGCTTCAAGCGTGAAATCGCCTCAGCTTTGGCAAATACCCATGATTTTGCTAGCTTAAACCATATTCTCTTGCAATTTAAGGACAAGGATGTCATCAAACCACAGGACTTGTCGACCTGGTATAGTTTCTTTTTGAGCCATGACTTTGTTCAAGACACGGTTTGGGCTTGGGCTTGTGAAAACTGGTCTTGGATTAAACAAGCTCTTGGTGGCGATATGAGTTTTGATCGCTTTGTCGTTGCACCGTCAAATATTTTCAAAACAGAAAAAGGCCTGCAGGCCTACCGTGAGTTCTTTGAACCGCAACTAGGTGATTTGGCGATTAGCCGGAGTATTAAGATGGGAATCACTACCATTCTAGCTCGGGTTCGTTTGGTATCTAGTGAGAAAGAAGCTGTTGCAGCAGCTTTAGAAAATCGTTAATAATAGAATAACTCATTCACAAGGAGTGCTTTATGCTGAGACCGCCCTGGCGGAATCCTTACCACCTGATCTCGTTAATACGAGCGTAGGGATGTGATGCCTAGGGGCTCCTTGTGACTTTTTTAGACAAGGAGTCTTTTATGTTATCATCACGTTCGCGTATTCATGCTTTAGTCGAAACGGCCATTTTTGCTGCCTTAGCCATGGCCTTGTCCTTTATCCCAGACTTTGTCTCATGGTTTTCACCATCATGGGGCAGTATCCCTATTGTCATCCTTGCCCTGAGACGCGGGACCAAGTACGGCCTTTTGGGTGGTTTGTTATGGGGGCTCTTGCACTTTTTGATGGGTAAAGTCTATTATCTATCCCTGATTCAGGTCATTATAGAATACCCTCTGGCCTTTACCAGTTTGGGCTTGGCCGGTCTTTTCGCCCTGCCATTTTTAAAAGCCTTGTCTAAGCAAAGGACGGGTCAGGCCTTACTTTTTGGTTTACTAGCGGCCTTTACGGGTCTTTTAGCCCGTTATTTTTGGCATTATGTGGCGGGTGTCGTCTTTTGGCAGGCTTATGCGGGTAAGATGTCTCCTTACCTCTATTCGCTCATGGTCAATGGGATAGCTGCTTTGGGCACTTGGCTTGTCACATCCTTGGCAGTGGTTGTCCTTATCTGGGCCTACCCACAATTTTTTGAAAAGAAAGCCTAGTCCTTTAGGTTGGTTTAAGAGCTTTAAGATATACTATGGTAAACTGTTAAGGCAGATGGGTGTCAGTAAGGTGTCATTTCCGCTATTTCATGCACTTTGTAAGCCGTTTCAGAAATTTTATGATAAAATAGGAGAAAGCGGGTTTACCTATGAAAATATTAGAAGACCTTTCAAAACCATTAACCCAAAAGGAGATAGAAATGATTAAAATTCTGTTAGTAGAAGACGACGTATCCCTATCAGATTCGGTATACAAATTCTTGGAAGACTTTGCCACGGTAACTCAGGTTTACGATGGTGATGAAGGCTTATTTGAAGCGGAATCGGGCGTTTATGACTTGATTTTGCTGGATGTCATGTTGCCAGGGCGCGATGGTTTTGCTGTTTTACGTGATTTACGTGAAAAAGGTGTCACCACCCCTGTCTTGATTATGACAGCCAAAGAAAGCCTAGATGACAAGGGCCATGGTTTTGAATTGGGGGCTGATGATTACCTTACGAAACCATTTTATTTGGAAGAGCTTAAAATGCGTATCCAAGCCCTCCTCAAACGTTCTGGTAAAATTAGCGAAACCACACTAAACTATGGGGATGTCAGCATTGATACCTCAACCAATAGTTGCCACGTCAATGGCAAAACAGTTGAACTTCTGGGGAAAGAGTTTGACCTAGTGGTTTATTTCTTACAAAACCAAAATGTCATCTTGCCGAAAACACAAATCTTTGACCGTATTTGGGGATTCGATAGCGATACGACGATTTCTGTGGTCGAAGTTTATGTTTCAAAAGTGCGGAAAAAACTCAAAGGAACGGACTTTGTGACCAATTTGCAAACCCTTCGTAGCGTCGGTTATATTCTGAAAAATGCGGATTAAAGCGCGTTTATATAGTTTAAAGAGAAAGTTGAAGTCGCAAAATTTTTCTTATTTTAGCCATTTCTTCTTTTTCTTTACAGGTATTTTCCTGGTTATGACGGTGATTATCTTGCAGGTCTTGCGGTATGGGGTCTATACTTCGGTGGACAATAGCCTGTCTGCGGTGGCCCAGGATGCAGATTCCTTTATCCAAATCACGTTGGGTCAGGGACCTGAGATGACCTCTCCTTTGACGTCCTATCAAACGGGAACTAGCAGTAGTAGCTCGACAAGTGGGAGTTCCAGCAGTCTGTCAACGACCAGTTCGGGTCAGACCAGTAGCTCATCTGAGACGACAGCCAGTAGCAGAAAAGTGCTGGCTGAGCATGTCAATCCTGCGTCGAGTCTAACCGCCAATACCGATATCATCATTTATGATAATAAGGGAAATATCCTCAACAACATCAACTTTTACTCTAATCTTAATTATATCAGTCCTGATTTTAGCGAACTGAATACCATTCAAAGCCAAAAGATTCGGGGCAAGTTTGGGAGTGAAACTGAGACTTACCGCATGATAACAGTCAAGTTGGATAGTGATGTTTACCCAACAGCGGCTTATATGACCGTTGTGGTCAATACGACCCAACTCGATGCGACCAATAGTCGTTATACCCGCTTGATTGTTTCCATTATGATTTTGTTCTGGCTGATTTCAGTTGTGGCTAGCATTTATCTGGCCAAGTGGACGACGAGACCCCTCATGCTGGCTTATGAAAAGCAAAAGACTTTCGTTGAAAATGCCAGTCATGAATTGCGGACGCCTTTGGCTGTTCTGCAAAACCGTTTAGAAACGCTCTTTAGACGGCCTAATTCAACCATTATGGACAATTTTGAAGATATTGCTTCAAGTCTAGAAGAAGTGCGCAATATGCGGATTTTAACGAGCAACCTTTTAGACTTGGCCCGTCGTGATGATGGTTTGAAGGTTCATCTGGAGGAAATTTCACCCGAATTTTTTGACCGCATTTTTAGCAATTACAGTTTGATTGCCAATGAAAATGGTAAACAGTTAACAACTTTCAATGATATGCAGCAACCAATACAATCGGATAAGGCCTTGCTCAAACAGTTGATGACGATTTTATTTGATAACGCCGTCAAGTATACGGGGTCTGATGGGCATATTTCCATCTCAGTGACGCGCTCGCGTGATCGAAAGGTTTTGATTACAGTGGCAGACAATGGTCTGGGCATTTCTGATGAAGATAAAAAACGCGTTTTTGACCGTTTTTACCGTGTGGATAAGGCACGTACCCGTCAAACAGGTGGTTTTGGTTTGGGTCTATCCTTGGCCCAGCAAATTGTCCAATCCCTTAAGGGCACGATTACTATCAGTGATAATCAGCCAGCAGGAACCATTTTCCAAGTTAAATTAGCTGATAAAAATTAAACACCAACTCTGTTGGTGTTTTTTTGTATGGGATGGCCCGATGGCATCACAAAAAGCCTGAAAGAGTTTTCCAGACTTTTTGGGTGAAAGTGTTTTATTTTCCAAGGCAAAACTGGCTAAATAATTGGGTGATGAGTTCATCGGGAGCAGCATCTCCTGTGATTTCCCCTAAAATCTCCCAGGTTCTTGTCAGGTCGACTTGCAAGAGGTCCACAGGCATACCGAGTTCTAACCCCTCGTTGACAGCAGCCAGGCTTTGCAAGGCTTTTTCAATCAAGCCAATATGGCGTGAGTTGGAGAGGTAGGTCCCGTCTTGTTCCACCAAACCAGCATTATCAAAGAAGAGGGCGTTAATCCTTTCTTCGATGCGATCGATGTTCTGGTGGGTGAGGACTGATATCGCAATGGCATCCTCAGGCAGGTCTTCTTTCGCGATTGCTTTGGGCAGATCGCTTTTATTGAGGAGGATAATGCGGTTGCTCGATTCGCTTAGTTCTAATAAGGCCCTATCTTGGTCGGTTAGTGCTTGGGAGCTGTTTAGAACCAGTAAGACCAAATCCGCTTCATCTAGGGCTTTTTTGGACCGTTGGACACCGATTTGTTCGACCAGGTCATCTGTTTCTCGAATTCCTGCGGTATCAATGAGTTTGAGCGGAACGCCTTTGATATTGACGTATTCTTCGATGACATCGCGCGTGGTTCCTGCAATATCGGTGACAATGGCCTTATCTTCTTGAAGCAGGGTATTGAGGAGGCTAGACTTGCCGACATTTGGACGGCCGATAATGGCGGTAGATAAGCCTTCTCGCAAGATTTTTCCACGTTTGGCAGTGGCTAATAAATTCTCTAACAGTTTTTGAAATTCCAGCGTTTTTTCCCGTAGGAGTTGGGTGGTCATTTCTTCGACATCATCGTATTCAGGGTAGTCAATATTCACCTCAACTTGTGCGAGGGTATTGAGGATTTCCTGACGCGTCTGCTGGATGAGGTCTGATAGGGAACCATCCAGTTGTCTAACGGCGATATTGACTGCGCGGTCAGTCTTGGCACGGATGATGTCCATGACGGCCTCAGCCTGTGTTAAGTCCACTCGTCCATTTAGAAAAGCCCGCTTGGTAAATTCACCTGGCTCTGCCAGACGAGCTCCCTGGCGTAAGACCAGTTGCAAAATCTCGTTTGTGACGGCAATTCCTCCGTGGGTATTGATTTCCACAACGATTTCGCGTGTAAAGGTCTTGGGTGGTAAAAAGACGCTGACCATGACTTCGTCAAGGACACCTCCATTAGCTGGGTCAACAATATGGCCGTAGTGGATGGTATGAGAGTCAACATTTTCTAGGTTTTTGCCTTTAAACAAAGGAGTGGCGATAGAGAGCGCTTGACTGCCCGATAGACGGACAATGCCAATGGCCCCCTCCCCGAGAGGCGTTGCAATCGCTGCGATAGTATCAAATTCTTTTGTAATCATAGAAACCTCATATTTACTTAACTAAAAACAGTTTTCGTTTTATCCCAAACATGCTATCAAAAACAGATGGAAATCCTTTTCATCTTATTGTACCATTTTTAGCCAAAGGGAACACTTTTGCCTTTCTAATCACAGATGGATGGATGATTAAAAATATTGGGGCAAGCTTACGGAAGTGGGATAAAAGTTTGTCTGCTTGAAAGGCCTCAGTCTTAGTTTCTGCACTTTTTGTACCCAGACTTAGATTTTTGCTTATATGAGCTGTCTGGGGTCTTATATGAGATACGGTATTACCAACCTGTGGAGTGTTTCCTATATGTCGTCATAGTCTGTTTACCTCATGATTATATAGATAAACCTCAACGTTTTGGTCGTTGAGGTTGTTTTTTATTTGTCGATAGATTGATAGTCAATACTGATTTCTGTTTTGGCAAAAGTTTTGTCTGTTGTAAACTCGAAGCGTTTCTTTTCACCGTTTGTCCAGTTGTTCGCGAATAATGATTGTTCATCTACGGTTACGCCTTGGTCATCTATGAGTTTAACTGTTAAGCTGATATTTGCTATTGTGAGTCCTGTTGTGTTTTCCACGGTAGCGGTATAGCTTGATAAGTATTCATCAGAACTAGCTTCATCTTTTGTAAAGGTGATTGATTTAATGAGATCAGTTACTTTTTGGGCGTTATCACTGTTTTGTTTGACCTCTTTTCCTGATGCGAGGACTTCATCTAGGGTACTTTGATATTTGTCCGATACCTTAATCTTTGAGATGTTGTTGATGGCAATCAGTTTTTCATTTCTGGCATCGTATGACTTACTCCAGTTTTCGTCAAATGAGCTTGCTCCGTATGTCTCAGCAACCTTTTGATTATCTTTAAGAGCGTTGATGTAACTGATAGCAGCCTCTTTCAGTTTACTGTCCTTGAAGGATTTATCTTGGTACTCTTCAATCTGATCTAGTTCTTTTTGTGTTGCTGTATTATAGAGTTTCTTGGAGGCTTTATCTTCTGCTGTTGCATCTTCGTCTGTATATTTCCAACGTTCTTCAAGGCCTTTTGATAAGGCAGTCATGAATTGGTCGTCGTAATAAATTTTCTCATCTTTGCTGTTGTTACTTGAGCAAGCAGTAAGGATGATGACAGCTATTGCAGCTAGCGTTGTTAGTAGTAAAGATTTGGTTTTCATTTTCGTTATTCTCCTTTGTTTTTTTGTTGTGATAGAATGGGTAGCAATATATTGGGATTCCATTTCTTCTTTTGCTCCAAGAGCTCTATGATGCGATCCAACATTTGGTTTGTTTCATTACGGGCATTTAGTAGAGATCGTTGCAAGGGGAGATCGGCAGTGCCTATGGATTGCATGCTGTCATTGTGTTTGTCTTGTTTGGCGTTATCTTTATTATTGATATTATAGGTATTGGTATTATGCCGACCACCATCTAATCCATTGAAGCCATTGTTATCGCCGAGGACGATGTTGTTGGGCTGTACAAAAGTAAACCCGCTTTCCAAGTCTTCAGGGTTTATATTTAGACCTTTACAAATAGCGAATACATTCTTAAGTTTCGTATTTAAAAAACCTCGTTCCAAAATCGAAACAACAGTACTGTTTGCAATACCAATACTTTTAGAAAAGGCGTTGATACTACCGAAGCGTGAAAGGATTAATTCCTTTACCTGATTTTAATACAAATGTCATCCCTCCTTTTCCATATTGTAACAAACGAAAAATCAAAAGTAAATAAAATGTTTTTACGAAAAATCGAAAAAAGACTTGACACGCATCACAAAAAAACGTTAAACGTTAGTCAATCTCAAGTTGAGTTATTTTTTTAAAACATATTTGCGATATTTCGTGAATAATAAGAAGGATGTATGTTAAATATCGATGAAGTGCTACGCAAGAAAAACATTTCTATCGTTGATATAGCGGATTTTCTAGGTGTAAGAAGTCAGACTGTATCCGATAAAATTAACGGTGTTTACGATTTTAAATTTAGGGAAGCGAAAGCTATACAGAGAGAGTTTTTTTCCAGAATATGACTTGATTTACCTATTTACACAGAAATCAAGTTAATTATTTTATACGTAAGATTTGCGAAAAATCGAAAACCAACTTATGTGACAGAGTAACAAACCATGCAAACAATTTTTGTAGTAACTTCGTTATTGTTCATGATTGTAATTTCGTTTGCTGTATTTTCCTATATCGTCATCACTTACATCTACGACGATGTGAGAGCATGTTTGGCGCTGAGACGAGCAAAAAGGGAACGTGAAAATGAAAGGGGGGGAGGTGATGAGGCCTAGGCGTTATCCGTATAGCAGGAGACAAGAAGAAATGAGTAAAGCAGATTTAAACAAAATTAAAAAATTACTACAAACTGTAACAGCATATAAAATTTCTAAAGGGACCGGGATTGGCAACACTACAATTAGCAGACAGGTCACAGGGAAAACACCAATTGAAAAAATGAGTTTAGAAAACGCAATAAAATTAACAAATTACGCAAAAGAACTAGAGATAAAAAACGCAAACAGCGTTGATGGAGGCGTGGGTGAATAGGCATTATACCTAAACATGTCATACAATAACGCTAAGTGGGTATCTGTATGGAACAAGTGGAAACAACAAGAATAAGTGATTTTCACACAACTGAAATGTAAGATAAAAGCCCTAACAGCAAGCAAACTGTTAAGGCTTTTTTTAGTTGCCCTCCAGGCGTTCTTCAATCATTCCTTGGAGCTCCATGAGGTATTCTTGGGTGGCAATGTTTCGGATAAAGCTTCGTGCGCTGGACCGTCTGCTGAGGTAGTTCCTCCGCTCTTTATTCTTTTCGGCCCAAGCCTGATTGGCCCGTTTTTGGGCATTTGATACTGGCATAGATTCTCCTTTTATGGGTGAAAAAGTGGATAGTTACATTACATGTATGAGCCCTTATCGTTTATTCTGGGAACGGTAGATAACTAAAAAGATCGCAAACATGACAATGGTTAATAAGAAACTTTTCATTATTTTTGCTTTTATGATATACTCAAATAAGGTGCAGGGGTCGCTTCCCTGACCTTATTTGGAATCTTACTTAAACCTGCGTGGATTTCGGTGAGATTCTTTTTCTTTGGCCTGATGATTGCTAGTAGTGAGGCAAGTCCGATTAAGAACTGTCCTGCGCCACTTAGCAAACTTGCCAAGTCTGAGTATTTCATTTTATCTCCTTTCCGTTGTATTTCTTACATAAAGTTGAGAGAGACCTAAACTTGAATTTTAATAGAGGAGAAAAAATAGGAAGGCATGATAGCTTAGCTACCGCCTTTATGGTACCAATTTTAGCATAAGACCCAACCATGTGGAAATATAATTTTGGATTCGGTGCAGTTCTAATTTTTTTGCAACTCGAACGCTTGGCCTATTATACTCATAAACAAAATCTAGCTAGAAAAAATGTCTCAAAGGAGCAATAACGGCTACTACATTTACTATGATTATCAGTTTACCCATTGTACCATTTTTAGGCAAAGGGGACACTTTTGCCTTTCTAATCACAGATGGCTGGCTGATTAAAAAAATTGGGGCAAGCTTACAGAAGTGGGATAAAAGTTTGTCTGCTTGAAGAGTGATCTGGTCGTGGCTTTTTTTCTCAGCTATAAAATGTGTTCAAACAGAAGCAAAATCCTTGCTTTTTATTTTTTTTAGCCTATAATTGACTTATCAACAGTTGACTAGTCAACTATAAAGGAGGTTGGCATGACCCAGATCAATGACTTGCTTTACCAGCTTCATCTGGCGGACCAGGCGAGTACTCGACTATTTGAAAAGCGTTTAGGGATCAGCTTGACCCGCTACCAGATGTTGCAGTATCTCTTGTCGCAGGGGGAATCAAGTCAAATTGCCCTCAAGGAAATCTTGGGGATTGACCAAGCAGCTTTGGCTCGCCATTTTAAGATTTTGGAGGATGAGGGGTATGTGACTAGACAACGTAACCCACTGAACCAGAGAGAGGCGATTGTTGCTTTGACAGACTTTGCGCGTGAGCAGTTGCTTACCCATCCGCCTGTCCATCACCTGGCCACAAAGGAGCAGATGGAAAACATTTTGACAGCGAGCGAAAGCAGGGAGCTGTCTCGATTGTTGGAAAAATTAGTTACTGGCTTGGAAGAAGTCAGTCCTGAAAATAGAAAGTAGGAAACACATATGTCACTTATCACCCTTATCTTAGCTAGTCTTGTCGCTTTAGAACACATCTATATCTTTTATCTAGAAAGCATCGCGACCCAGTCGGAGGCAACCAGCCGTGTCTTTAACATGGACAAGGAGGAGTTGGCTAGAAAATCCGTTACCTCCCTCTTTAAGAACCAAGGAATTTACAATCTTTTGATTGCCCTTTTCCTCCTTTATGGGATTTTCATCTCAAGAAATCTTGAAATCGTGACCATCTTTGTCCTCTTTGTCATCGGAGCAGCTGCCTATGGAGCACTCACAGCTGACAAGAAAATCATCCTCAAACAAGGTGGCCCAGCTATTTTGGCCTTGATTTCTATTGTGTTGTTGAAATAAAAAAGCGTCTAGACAAACAAGTCAGTCAGGCTTAAAATGAAGGAACATAAGGAAGGCTCAGGCGACTGGGCTTTTTTCTATGCTAAATCGGCGTCTCCATAAGCGAAAACACTTTGGCGTAAATTGTCAATGACCTGTCAGGCATTATCATGTACAAGCTTTCTTCTGTATCGTATAATAATCTCATCAATCAAATGAAACAAAAGAGGAAATCAACATGTCAAACAAAAAAGTTATCTTAATCACTGGTGCTTCATCAGGAATCGGCTACCAAACAGCGGAACAATTGGCTAAAGAAGGGCACAGCGTTTATGGAGCTGCCCGTCGTGTGGATGCCATGGAACCGCTCAAAGCCTTTGGTGTGACCCCTGTCCGTCTCGATATCACGGATGAAACTTCTATCAAAGAAGCTTTAGAAACTATCATCGCCAAGGAAGGGCGCATCGATGTCTTGGTCAATAACGCTGGCTACGGCTCATACGGTGCGGTCGAAGATGTGACCATCGAAGAAGCCAAAATGCAGTTTGAAGTCAATATCTTTGGACTAGCCAGCCTTACCAAGTTAGTTCTTCCTTACATGCGAAAACAAGCGTCAGGTCGCATCATCAACATCGGCTCTATGGGCGGTCGCTTGACCTCTTACTTTGGGGCTTGGTACCATGCGACCAAATACGCTCTTGAAGCCTTCTCAGATGGCCTGCGGATGGAAGTGTCAGACTTTGGTATCGACGTGGTCTTGGTAGAGCCAGGCGGTATCAAGACAGACTGGGGCTTTATCGCAGCAGACAAATTGGCTGAGTCAGCAAAAGGTGGTGCCTATGAAGCTGCGGCAACTAAAGCAGCAAAAGGCATGCGCAGCCAATACTCTGGCAACATGATGTCAGATCCCAAGGTCATCTCAAATGCCATCTCAAAAGCGGTCAACAGCCGCCGTCCTAAGACCCGTTACTTGGTCGGCATGGGTGCAAAACCTTTGGTCTTCCTGCACGCCATCCTGCCAGACCGTTGGTTTGACGCCCTTATGAAACGGGCATCCTAAAAAGGAGAAGCCATGCGTCTCAATCTCAGCCAACAATACCTAGAAAATCTTAAGGCCCTTGGCTTGGACTTTCAGTCCATCCTCGACCTGGCCCAGTTGCCGGATACCAGCTGGAAAGAGGAGATGACCCTGTCCACTCTGGATTATTACCACCTGCTCACAGCCTTTGACAAGGTGGCCAGCGACGAGCAGATCCTTGCCATGAGCCGCATCAAGGACATCCAGATGTTCATGCCCCCGTTCTTTGCGGCTCTCTCGTCAAAAAATGGCCTAGCGGCCATTGAGCATTTCGCCAAATACAAGAAAATCACAGGTCCTATCGTAGTGACCATGGAAGTTTTCGACGACTTGGTGCGCGTGAACTACCGCTATGACTATGCCGGTCTGGACCTGCCCCGCTTTGCGGTCCTCAATGAGCAGTTGCTCCTGCTGGATCTGATCCGGACAGGCACAGGCGAAGCCATTGCTCCCGTCCATGTGGGGACGCCCTTTAGCTATGAGGCAGTTAGTAGAGACACCTTTGCCTGCCATGTGGAGCAGATGGAGGGCAATGAAATCGTCTTTCGCAAAGCAGACTTAGAGAAACCCTTTCTCACGGCCAATAATGTCATGCTGGACTACCTGGAACCCCAGCTCAAGGAGCGCTTGGCAGAGGCCATGACCAGCGAGAGCTTCACCGGTGTCGTCCAGCAAAAACTCTACCAGATGATTCCGAGTGGCGCCTTTGGCATTGAGGATATTGCGGCCTCTCTGGGCATCAGTAGCCGAACCCTCCAGCGCAACCTGACCGCAGAAGGCACCAAGTTTAACCAAGAACTGCACAATGTCCAAAAACTCCTAGCCTTTAGCTATTTCAAACAGCCAGAAATCAGCACTGACGAGGTCGCCTACCTCCTAGGCTATGCTGAAGTTTCCTCCTTTTCCCGCGCCTTTAAAAAATGGACCGGACAGACCATCACGGCCTATCGGGAAAATCAGGCTAAGCAAAAACTTTAAGAACAAGTAGAAGTGAGAACACACCAGACAGAAAGTTTGGTGTGTTTTTGTATGGAAGGTGTAGTTTTAAAAAAACACAAAATAAAAAATCAGTTTTTCCTTGACTGACTTCCAAAAAACTGCTAAACTATATTTGTAAAGTAATTTTTAAAAAACACAAAGTGAGTATAATATGAAAAAAATACAGCTAGGAGACTTGGTGAGCTTTCAGGTTGGTTTTCCACAGTTTCGGGTCAAAGAACGACCAAATGGTCATCGCTATAAGATTTACAATCAGCTGGATTTGGAGGATGATCTGGCTGGAGTCAGTCACAAGGAGCGCGAGTCAAAGGAGCTGACCACCGCTGACCAGCTTACCTGTCTTAGCAGTGGCGATCTTGTCTTTAGTCTCATCTCGGGTACAGCCGCCATCGTCTCAAAGGAGCACGAGGGCTATTTCTACACTCAAAACTATGTCGTCTTAGAGCCTTCAAATGAGCTAGACAAGAACTTTTTGCTCTATCTCTTAAACGAAGATAAGGCCGTTAAACGCCAGTTTCTCCTAGGATTGCAAGGGTCGGCTGTTTTGAAATACACCGTTAAACAGTTGCGCGAACTGCAACTACCAAGACTGGAAAGTCTGGAACGACAAAGGCTGATCGGTGCGATTTACCGTAAGCAAGAAGAGGTTAAAGCTTTAAAAACACGACAAGCTGAGAGAGAATATCTCTTACGAATGGGAGAACTAGAGGAGGTTCGCAAGGTATGAAAGAACTAGATTTTGAAAAGCAATTAATCACTTATCTATCAACCGGACAAGTTGAGGGGGCGACAGATGGAAGTGAAGTGACAGAATCCCCGGTCGCCTATGTGACCAAGAAGCGTCTGTGGAAATATGAAAAAGACATCAAGACAACAGAAGCTCTCTGGCAAAACTTTAAGGAAATTCTCGAGCAGCATAACCAAGACGTGCTCAAGAACCCACTGTCAGTCGCAGAATTTAACCAAGTAAAGAAAATCATTTCTGATCTCAAAACGCCCTATCAGGCAGGTCAGTTTCTCTATGGTCTAAATGGGATTTCACAGGTAGAAGTGGATATGGATGATGGTCGCCATGTCTTTTTGACCGTTTTTGATCAGCGTAAGGTCGGGGCTGGCGATACGATCTATCAGATTGTCAATCAAATCCACCGTCCTGCTGTGATTGCTGGGAAGGAAAATCGGATTTTTGATACGACTCTTCTCATCAATGGGCTTCCTATTATCCAAATAGAAGAGAAAAAAGATACGGTAGATGTCAATGCGGCGCTCAATCAGATGCACCAATATATAGACGAACACCAGTATAGTGATATTTTCTCTACGGTGCAAATCTTGGTCGGTCTGACCCCAACGAATGTCAAGTACATGGCCAATACCACCAGTCAAGGTTTCAATACAGACTTTGCCTTTCATTGGCAACGGCAATCCGATAACACTCTGGTGAGGGATTGGAAGGAGTTTGCAGATAGCATGCTGTCTATCCCCATGGCTCATCAGATGGCCACCAACTACATGATCCTCGATGGGACCAAAAACAAGCAGATGCTCAAGGTCATGCGCCCCTATCAGGTCTATGCCACACAAAGGGTCATCGAAAAAATCAAGCAAACGGACTTTGAGCTCTCCAGCACGAAAATCGGCTATATCTGGCATACCACTGGCTCTGGAAAGACCATCACCAGCTTTAAAACAGCTTGGCTAGCTAGTCGCTTGCCAAATGTGGACAAGGTTGTCTTTGTCGTGGACCGCATCGCCCTGACCAGTCAGACCTTTGATGAGTACAGTGCCTATGATCCAGATGGTGTCGGTGAATCTGCAGGTAGTGTCCAAGATACCAAGAAGACCACTGAGCTCAATCGTCGTCTCAAGAGCAAGGACAATGGCATCATCGTCACCTCTGTCCAAAAGCTCAATACCCTGATCAATCGCAAGAGTTTTAAGGCACCTGACAAACGCATTGTCTTTATCGTGGATGAGGCTCACCGCTCGACAGGTGGACTCTCCTTTGCGGCTATTCAAAAAGCCTTTCCGCAGTCAGCCTGGGTCGGCTATACGGGGACACCGATGTTTGATGAGACGACCAAGGGTCTAAGAACGGAAGATATCTTTGGTCCCTTGCTCCATGCCTATACCATCCGTGAGGCCATCGCAGACCGCAATGTCTTGGGCTTTAAGGTGGACTTTGAGACCACTATCGATGAAGCAGATATGAAAGAGCGCTACCTACCAGCCTTTTATCGGGAACGCTACCCTAAATGGACAGAGGAGCAAATCCAAGAAAAAATCGCCCACCTCTCGCAAGAAGACATGGACGACGCGATCGAGCCTAGCTTTTATGATGAAAATCCTGACCATGTCAAACTTGTTGTGGCGGATATTTTCAAGCATTGGCGCAATCGTTCTAAGGACGGGCTCTACAATGCCATGCTGACAACACACGTGGGAGGTGGAAAAGCCAGCACCCCGATGGCCATGATGTACTTCCGAGAGTTTGAACGGGTCAATGATGAAAGACGGGCAGCAGGTCAGCCAACCCTAAAGGTAGCCGTCACCTTTAGCAAAAATACCACCAATAATGATAGTATGCTGGAAAGCAACCAAGGTCTCCATGAAGCTATGACAGTCTACAATCAGCTTTTTGGAACGAAGTTTGAGATGGATAATGTCGCTGGCTATACAGAGGATGTCACCTCGCGTCTGGCAAGGACAGCCCATGATGGTCAGTATCTGGATCTGGTCATCGTGATTGATCAACTCTTGACAGGTTTTAATGCGCCAGAACTCAACACTCTCTATGTCGACCGCACGCTCAAGGATGCTAGTCTCATCCAAGCCTACTCTCGCACCAACCGTGTAGCGGATATGAATGAAAAACCTTGGGGGCGCATCGTCAACTACCGCTGGCCAGCCCACAATGAAAAATTGATGAATCAAGCTCTCTCTATCTATGCCAATAAGGACTCGGCCAAGCTGAGCGACGAAGAGCGCAAGGCAGGCAACACCAAGGATGGCATCACTGCACCAGAGTTTCAAGACCTGCTCACTCAAGTCAAGGAAACCGTCACCCAGCTCTCTGACATGACACAAGTCTTTAACCAACTCCCACCATCTGAAAAGAAAAAGAAGACATGCTGGGCTTGCTTAGAGACTATAATACAGGCATGTCCAAGCTCATGCAGTACACTCCAAGCGAGGAAGAAGGGGGCGATGTAGGCTTTGACTACGATGATCCCGATATTCTCCTAAAAGAACTAGGGATGACACCTGAGCAGGAAGTCATGCTGACGACAGTCTTGACAAATGAGCTAAAAAACCACCTAGCCAAGGAAAAGAAAATCCCTATCTGGGAGGTGGAGTTGCGAATGACCCATGTCAAGGATGTGGAAGTCAACTATGACTACCTGACAGAGCTCATCGAGCAGCTTCTCAACCAAGTTCACGAAGGTAAAAAGGAAGCAGCCAAGGAAACCAAGGAAGAAATCCAGAAGTTTGCCAATAGCTTGGAAGACCGCACCTATGCAGAAAAAATCGTCACTGCAGCCCAAGCAATCTACCAAGGGCACTACCCGACAGCAGATAGTAACTTTACCTATCCAGCTCGTCTCAGCGAAAGCCAAACAATCATCCAAGAAGCCAATGCCGTCAGCCTCAATCGTGTCTTTCTCGACTTCCGCAACCAGTGGGGCATCACGGACATCGTGACCAACCAAGGCTTGCGTAGCCTCTTTGCCAACCACCGCTATGAGCAAAAGGACATGGATGATAGCGGTCAGCTCCGTGACATCATCGCCCAAGCTAGCCTGACCTACCAAGAAATGGCTATGGATAGCAAAATCCAAACCCTTAGCCGGATCAAATACCGCAACGGCCTTAGAGAAGCCATCTACCAACTGGCTGACCAGATGGTGGAGCGGTTGTGAGGGTGAGAAAATTAAGTTAATAAAGTAGAAAAGAGTAAATAAGTGATGAAAAAAATAGGATTTTTATTTGGTGCAGGAGCTGAAATTTCTTATGGAATGCCAACAGGGGGAAAGTTTGCACTTGATATTTTCAGGAAAGATACTTCTTTGGCAAAGAAAGCATTTATAGATAATCGAAGTAGGATTGTAGAGAGCTCACAATATGCTTCAAATTGGCTTCCTCAGGAATATGATACCAAAAGAGTTACCACTTTTAGAGAAAGTGTTTATGAAAGAATTATCAAAGACACAGTTGTAAATAATAGAGATTACATCATTGAGCGGATTAACGAATTTGATAAGGTTGGGGATATTATTTTAAAAAATAAAAGAACGAACACTAAAGAATTTAAAAAATCTGTCGAACAAGATCTTGAGGTATCCTATTCTGATATAAACATTAATCATCAACTTAGGTATAACCACTATTTAGAACAAGGGAATCAATTATTTTCAAGTAAATATTTTGCAATACTGTTAACTTATTATAAAAATTATGCATTCAGCAAACAAGAAGACAAGGAGTTGTTGGGTGATATAGTAAAATCTCTGTTACAATTGCATATAGGTGCAATGAGTGAAAATCTTTCGAGAAATATTAAAGAAAATATTTTTGATGAGGATAAGTTAGGCTTGGATATTTTTGATGATTTGGGAAGTAATATTAACGTAAATTATCAATCAGCTGGAGTTAAGGGGTTAGAATTACTTTCTCGAACTCGATCAAGAGAACTGCATACAATTGTTGATTTTGCATTTGAAGTGGTTGAACACATTTATGCTGATGTACTAGATTATAAAACAGTAATTGATAGTAACTGGCACTATTTGTATAGTCCTAAAAGTGAATGGGGGAAATTTTGTAATATTAGCATATTTTTACACTCTGTTCGTGAATACATTCTTAGCTTTGATTCTGAAGATGGCAATGATGGCTATTATGATGATTTGGCTACACAGGAAAAATTTAGCGTCTCTGGTATAGCGACATCAAATTATATTAACGGCTTAATCGGTGAGAAGTTATCAAAACATTCTATAACATTTTTAAATGGAAGTGTTAATGAGTATTATGACCCGTATATGAATACCTTGATTCCTGAAGACAAATATAAAGATTATGCTCATTTTGCAGTTCCTTTGATTTTTACACAAAGCGGTACAAAGCCGATGACATCTATTGATATGTCTATCAAGTACGTTGATTATTATAATTTACTAAGTGATTCAGATTTTATATGTTCTATAGGATTTGGGTTCAATTATGATGATGAGCACATCAACGGTATAATCAGAAATGTTATTGAAAAACACAATAAACATCTTGTTATAGTGGACTTAGCTAATTATGAAGATGAGGATGTTAGAACTGAAAATATGGCTAAAAAATTAAAAATTAGTGATTCCGGTAAGATTCATTATCTTCTGGTAGATAGCACTAGGCAAATTCAAGGGCAAAATTGGACGGAATATATCGTATCTGAAGAATTTTTGAAACAATTGGGAGAAGAATTTTCATGAAAAACATACCAAAATTAAGATTTCCAGAGTTTAAAGATTCTCCTGCTTGGGAACAGCGTAGGTTAGGGGAAGTTGGAGAAATTCAAACTGGTAATACTCCGCCCACTAATGAAGAAGATAATTACGAAAAGAATGGATTCCCATGGGTCACACCTACTGATATTAATTCATTGGTTCTTCATACGACTTCAAAACAATTATCAGAAGTAGGGAAATCCAAAGCTAGAATTGCTAAGTCTGGTTCAATATTGGTAACATGTATTGCGAGTATTGGGAAAAATACATTAGTTAGAACTGATTCGGCTTTTAATCAACAAATTAATTCATTGACGCCTAGTGAAAAATATTCATCGTATTTTTTACTAACACAATCTGAAATGTGGTCAAGATATATGCTCAGTGTAGCAGGTGCAGGAACAATGCAAATTATTAATAAAAGTGACTTTTCAAATATTAAGACTATGGTTCCCACCCTCCCCGAGCAAGAACGCATTGGCGCCTTCTTCCAAACCCTAGACGCGACCATCGCTAGTCATCAGCGTAAGCTGGAACATTTGAAAATGCGTAAGAAAGGCCTCTTACAGAAAATGTTTCCAAAAAATGGCGAAAGTTTTCCGGAAATTCGTTTTCCTGAATTTACCGATGCTTGGGAACAGCGTAGGCTGGGGGAAGTGGCGGAAATTATTATGGGGCAATCTCCTAATAGTGAAAACTATACTGATAATCCAGCGGACTATATCCTTGTTCAAGGAAATGCAGACATGAAGAATGGGAGGGTTTTTCCAAGGGTATGGACGACTCAGGTTACAAAACAAGGAAGAATAGGTGATTTGATTTTAAGTGTTCGTGCACCAGTTGGGGATATAGGTAAGACGGACTATAATGTTGTTTTAGGTCGTGGTGTTGCTGCAATTCGTGGAAATGAATTCTTATTTCAA
The DNA here is from genome assembly GCF_001578885.1 of Streptococcus sp. DD12. Classification (GTDB taxonomy): domain Bacteria; phylum Bacillota; class Bacilli; order Lactobacillales; family Streptococcaceae; genus Streptococcus. The sequence goes on from NZ_KQ969495.1 coordinate 271,398, forward strand.
ACACTATTAAAAATGAAACAATTTGGTTATTGGAATAAACTAAGCACAGGGTCAACTTTTGAAAGTATAAATTCTAATGATATAAAATTAGCAGAAATCCCCCTCCCCTCCCTCCCCGAACAAGAACGGATCGGCGCATTCTTTCAAACCCTAGACGCGACCATCGCTAGTCATCAGCGTAAGCTGGAACATTTGAAAACACTGAAAAAAGGGCTTTTGCAACAGCTTTTCCCTTAGGATGAGCTTCATTTTTGAGAAGACAGCTAAAAACAAGGAGGTATACATGACCAGTAAAACACAGGAAATCACAGACAAGATCTGGGCTATGGCCAATGAATTGCGGGGCAATATGGAGGCCAATGAGTACAAAAACTATATCCTAGCCTTCATCTTTTACCGCTATTTGTCCGAGCATCAGGAGAAGTACTTGGTGAGCAATCAGGTCATCGATGTGCCAGAGGGGATGACGGTCAACCAAGCCTACAAGGAGCAGGCTTCTGGTGAGGATTTGGAGGAGTATCTAGAGGATATTTCCCTGACCTTGGGCTATGCCATTGAGCCTGAGGATACTTGGGAGTCCTTGCGGGAGAAGATCGCAGATAGTCAGGTCATGCCCAGTGATTATCAGACCATTTTTGAGCATTTTAACCGCAATGTGGAGCGTAACCGTGAGGCTTCCAAGGACTTTAGTGGCGTTTTTAACGACATCAACCTCGGGGATTCACGCTTGGGAGCGTCTACGACAGCTCGTGCCAAGTCGCTAGGTGCCATTGTCAAGCTCATCGATGGGATCGACTACAAGAGTGAGGATGGTAGAGACATCCTAGGAGAGATTTACGAGTATCTGATCGGGAAATTTGCTGCCTCAGCAGGGAAAAAAGGGGGCGAGTTTTACACGCCCCATGAGGTTAGCCAGATCTTGGCCAAGCTGGTGACGCTAGATGTCACTGAAGACCTAGATACAGCCTTTAGCGTCTACGACCCGACCATGGGGTCCGGTTCTCTCCTTTTGACCGTGGGAAATGAACTCCCCCAAGGCAAAAAAGCAGGTGCCATCAAGTACTTTGGTCAGGAGTTAGGGACGACCACCTACAACTTGGCTCGGATGAACCTCATGATGCACGATGTGACCTATACCAATATGACTCTTAGAAATGCGGATACCCTAGAGAGTGACTGGCCAGATGGACCTGATGAGAAAGGGATTGACCACCCCCGCTCTTTTGATGCCGTGGTGGCCAACCCTCCCTACTCAGCCAAGTGGGACAATGCGGACTCCAAGCTCAAAGACCCCCGCTTTTCAGACTATGGCAAGCTAGCCCCTGCCTCAAAAGCAGACTATGCCTTTATCCTACACAGCCTTTACCATCTCAATAACACGGGGACCATGGCTATCGTGCTCCCCCACGGCGTGCTCTTTCGTGGTGCAGCAGAGGGCAAGATTCGTAAGGTTTTGATTGAAAAGAATTACCTAGATGCTGTTATCGGCCTACCAGCCAACCTCTTTTACGGCACCAGCATTCCAACCACTATCTTAGTCTTTAAGAAAAATCGCAAGACCAAGGATGTTTTCTTTATCGATGCTTCCAAAGACTACAGCAAAGGTAAAAACCAAAATAGCCTAACCGAGGCGCATATCGAAAAAATTGTCGCAACCTATAAAGATCGTCAAGATGTGGACAAGTATGCTCACTTAGCGAGTCTGGAAGAAATACAGGAAAACGACTACAACCTCAATATCCCTCGCTATGTGGATACCTTTGAGGAGGAAGAACCGATTGACCTTGATGAAATCAAGCAACTCCTAGCCCAAGACGACCAAGAAATCGCCAAACTCGAAGCTGAAATCGATGAGTTGTTAAAAGAATTAGGCGTTTAAGACGTGAGAAACCGACCAAGCAGTCGGTTTTTCTTCTTTTATGAAAATCAAACGACGAGATTTTATTGAACGATCGTAGTTGTTACTTGTAAGCACTTCAAAAAACCTGTAAAATAGACCTGTAAAAAAACGTGTGAAAGGTGCTGTTATGAACAAGGAAGGAAATATTAAGAATGTATCTTTTAAAATTGACGCAGACTTACTAACGACAGCGCGTTCTATTTTGAAGCAAAACGGCTACACCTTATCAAAGGGCTTGACTCTTTTCTTGAAAAATGTGGCGGTTAGGGAGGAAGTCCCCCTTGAAACGGAGGAGGATTTGGAAAATGAACGCTTGTTTTTGCAACTAAAAAACGAGATTAAAACGAGTCTTGATGAGGTGCAGTCTGGAAGTTACTATACTGATGAAGATTTGGTAGAACGCTATGGTTTATAGTATTCGCTATGCAGAAAGGGTCGTAGAGGAACTCGATCGAATCTACAGTTATATTTCTACTAACTTTAGTATTACGAGTGCTAGAAGAAAAATCTCAAAGATTAGAGCCAAGAGGAATCAGCTTCAGTATATGCCCGGTGGGTTTGATTTTGATGACCGATTAGGAAGAAAATTGAATGCAAATTTTAAAACACAGGCCTTAGTTTGTGATGATTATCTAATATTGTTCCTTGTGGATGACAAACAAAAGATTGTTATCGTTACCCACCTCATTCCGTCGAAGAGCAACTATATGAAGTTGTTAAAAAAGTAAACTAAAGAGCGCAAGCTCTTTTTAGTTTTCCGGAAATTCGTTTTCCTGAATATACCGACGCTTGGGAGAGAAAAGCTCCAGTGGAGGTTTTCTGCCTTTTCCAAGAAATAGAAAGGAAAAGGGCGTAAGTTGGGGTGAGCAAGATTGGAAAATCAAAACATCGCTTTCCAGAATTTACAGATGCCGACGCTTGGGAGAGAAAATCTCCAGTGGAGGTTTTCTGCCTTTTCCAAGAAATAGAAAGGAAAAGGGCGTAGGTTGGGGTGAGCAAGATTGGAAAATCAAAACATCGCTTTCCAGAATTTACAGATGCCGACGCTTGGGAGAGAAAATCTCCAGTGGAGTTTTTCTGCGATTTCCTAGAAATAGGAACGAAATCGGAGTAAGTTGGGGGAAAGGAGTTTACATGGAAAACATACCAAAATTAAGATTTCCAGAGTTCAAGGATACCGACGCTTGGGAACAGCGTAGGTTGGGGGAAGTAAAAGATGTCCGTGACGGAACTCACGACTCACCTAAGTATATAGAAACTGGATTTCCGTTAATTACTTCAAAAAATTTAACGTCAGAAGGTCTAGACTTTTCGGACATATCTTATATTTCTGAAGATGATTACAATAAAATAAATGAAAGATCTAAGGTTGAAATAGGGGATATCATTTTTGGGATGATAGGTACTATTGGAAATCCAGTTTTAGTTGACAAGGATAGATTTGCAATTAAAAATGTTGCTTTACTGAAAAATAATGGTTCGATAAGAAATCAATTCCTAATTCAAATTCTGCAATCGTCGATTTTTGAAAAATATATTAGGAAAGAAAATGCTGGTGGAACTCAAAAATTTCTAGGACTGAGTCAAATTAGAAATTTTTGTTTATTGGTCCCCTCCCTCCCCGAGCAAGAACGGATCGGCGCCTTCTTTCAAACCCTAGACGCCACCATCGCTAGTCATCAGCGTAAGTTTCTCAACTAACTAACGACCTAGGTTAGATAGGGCGCGCATGACGATATCGATGTCTTTGTTTTCCAATTCAGCGATGATATGAAGATAGGTCTTTTGCGTGGTCGTCATACTTGAGTGGCCCAGTCGCCTAGCGACACTAGCGATAGAAGCTCCTGCAAAAAGTAAGATAGAAGCATGAGTATGGCGCAGACCGTGGAGACTAATCACAGGGATATGGACATGCTGGCAATGGCGCTCAAGGCGCTTATTTGGTGTTGAATTCCAGATAGGACCGTGAACGAAAATGGGTTGATCTTCGGGTAAATCTTTGACAAGCTCACTAAATTGGATGACCGTTTGCCAGTCAATCGGAACCTTCCGAATAGATGACATGTTTTTGGTCGGTAGAAAGCCTGTGTTTCGTTTGTAGTCCCAAGTTTTGGTGACACTCAAGGTCTGGTGGTTAAAGTCAAAATCCAGTGGTGTCAGCGCCAGAGCTTCCGAAAAACGAAGACCAGTCTTTGCGATGAGGAGAATCATCCAATCCCAGTCGGGACTTGCCCCCAGCTCTAAGTCCTCCAGTAATTTATGAAGTTCGTACTGATTGAGGAATTTTTGTTTTTTAGGTCGAGGAGCTCGGCCTTTGATAATGGCTTTGCGAGTAGGATCCTTCGCCACCCACCCCTCGTCTACACAGTCTAAAATCGCAGCCTTGAGTTGGTGGTGAAAATCAAGCGTTGTTTGTCTTTCATGATAGTCAGCATAGTCATTCAGCAATTTCTGATAAGTGGTGCGACTAATCTCTTCTATTTTGAGCTCAGGGGCTAAGCGTCTGACCCACTGCAGGCTCATCTGATATTTTTGCAAGGTGACGCTTTGGACGGCTCCCTCCTTATAGGTTTTGATCCAATCCGCGTAAAACTGGTGAAATAACGAATGACTATGAAATGGTACGGTAGACATATCCTTGTCCTCCTCTAAAAATATTGTATTGTGGTTTGAGGTTCAAACTCATCCTTATTTTACACTTCTAATTTATAGGGACATAGAGAAATATTAACCTCCAAACACCAACATTCCACGCAGGGTTTGTTGGTGTTTTTATTTTTGTGGACTTAAGGCTTGACAGGTGAGTGAATGCTCACTATAATAGGTCCTGTTAGAAAAGTGAGTGATTACTCACCTAAAGGAGGAAAGTATGAAATACTTACTGGACATGAAGGACTTGCAAAAGTCATTTGGACATCAATTGGTCTTGGACCGTGTTAGCTTTCGGGTGGAGGCTGGTCAGATTGTGGGGTTGATTGGGCCATCTGGGGCTGGAAAGTCAACCATGATTAAGACCATGCTGGGGATGGAAAAAGCTGATGGTGGAAGTGCTTTGGTGCTAGACCACACCATGCCCAATCGTCAGATTTTAGGGGCGATTGGCTACATGGCCCAGTCGGATGCCCTTTATGAAGCCCTATCTGGTCAGGAAAATCTAGAATTTTTTGCTGAGCTTAAGGGCTTGTCCAAGAAAGACTTAGCAGCTGAGCTTGCCCATGTGGCACAGGTGGTGGATTTGACAGAGCATTTGAATAAGACTGTTTCGGGCTATTCTGGTGGGATGAAACGCCGTTTGTCTCTAGCGATTGCCCTTTTAGGGCGACCCCAGTTTTTGATTTTGGATGAGCCAACGGTTGGGATTGACCCCTCTCTACGTCGAAAGATTTGGAAGGAACTCTTGACCTTGCGTGACAAGGGGATTGGGATTTTAGTCACCACCCACGTTATGGATGAAGCCGAGCTGACGGATAAGGTTGGCCTGCTCTTGGGTGGGAAGGTCATCGCCTTTGACCAACCTAGCCAACTCAAAAAAGCCTATGGTGTAGACAGCATCGAGGACGTCTTTTTGAAAGCAGAAGGAGAATAAGATGAGAACCCTAGCTATTGCCAAAAAAGTAATCAAAGAACTCTTACGTGACAAGCGCACCCTTGCCATGATGTTTGTTGCTCCTGTCTTTATTATGTGGCTGATGAACCTCATGTTTTCAGCCAGTACTACGGTCGACATCAGTCTGGCGACTCAGGACCTGCCCACGAGTCTGGTCACGCGCCTAAAAGACACCGACCATGTCACGGTCAAAACTTATAAAGACCTCGATAAGGCCAAGGAGGCCTTGGCAGATGAAAAGGTGGATGCGGTCATTTCCTACAAGGATGGGGACTACATGGTCGACTATGCCAATACCGATGCGTCAAAAACAGCCTTTACCCGCCAGCTTTTACGGACCAGCCTGGCTAGCGAGGGAAGCCAACAACTAACCGCTCTGGTCAAACGGGCGCTTCCGCAAGCCAAGCTTGACAGCCAAAAAGCTCATATCACTGAAAACTACCAATATGGCAACAAGGACACCGGCTTTTTTGCCAAGATGATTCCTGTTCTCATCGGCTTTGTCGTCTTCTTCTTTGTCTTTCTCATCTCTGGTATGGCCCTACTCAAGGAGCGCACCAGTGGCACCCTAGACCGCCTGCTGGCCACACCGGTCAAACGGTCTGAAATTGTCTTTGGTTATCTCTTGTCTTATGGGCTGATTGCCATTTTACAAACCATTGTCGTGGTTGTGGCAGCTATCTGGTTGCTTGATATCGAAGTTGTGGGGAGCTTGATAAATGTTATAATAGTCAATGTACTATTGGCTCTTGTAGCCTTGGCCTTCGGGATTCTTTTGTCGACCTTGGCCAAGTCAGAATTTCAAATGATGCAATTTATTCCCTTGGTCATCATGCCTCAACTCTTTTTCTCTGGCATTATTCCGCTAGAGAGTATGGGCGACTGGGCGACCACGATTGGCAAATTCTTGCCTTTGACCTATTCAGGAGATGCCATGCGTCAAATCGTGCTCTATGGCCGAGGGCTAGAGGCTATTTTACCCAACCTTGGGGTCTTGTCCCTCTTTCTCGTCGTCCTCACTATCTGTAATATCGAGGGCTTACAACGCTACCGCAAGGTGTAAGACAAAACACATTTTCAAAAGGAGGAGCCCATGTCAGTCAGTATTTTTGAGTCATTTGGTCACTATCTGGAGCAGTCGGATTACCCTAAAGGGAAGAAAAAAATCATGGAAGCCGCAGTGGAGCAGTTTTCTCGCTACAGTTACCATGGGACGTCGACGCTTCAGATTGCTAAGGCGGCAGGTCTCAGCCAAGCGACCCTATTCAAGTACTTTAAGACCAAGGAAGACCTGCTGGTGGCCATCATCCACCCTGTGGCGCCGGGCCTCTTTGTGGATTTCTTTGACCATCTCTTGACCTATCAGACCCCTGAGGACATGGTGCATTTCTTGGTGAGGGACCGCATGGCATTTTTCGGGGAAAATCAGGCCCTCTTTAAGATTATCTTGCAGGAGCTTCTAGCTGGTGATAAGGTCAAGGCGGAGCAAAAACGACTGTGGGAGACGATTTCGCCCAAGGTCCTTGCGGTTAAAAAACGCTTAGAAGGGGACGCACGGGTCAATCCTCAGCTGACGGTCACGCAGGTGGTTCGCATTTTTATAGGCCCTATCTTGGCCTATTTTGGACAGCTCTATCTGATCGGTCAAGGCGGAGACTTTTCGGAGAGCGACCTCCAGCTGATCGAAAAGCAAATCCTTGCCGGCTTGTGGCAGTAAGAAAAGCATTCCTAAACAACTGGTCATCTGTCAAAGGAGAAACACATGTTAAGTAAAGCAGAACGCTTGGCGACTCAGGCGGAATTGGCTGAAAATTTCAAACGATTAGGGGCATCACCTGAGCAGGTTGCCCATGAGATGGGCATCAGCATAACTGAACTCAAGGAAGTACTTGCCATGTCTCATCCCAATCCGGCGCATGTCTGGATGCTCAGGGATTATTTGGAGGACAAACTCTTGGCAGAAGGAAAGGTGGTTTATCCCTTTAGCAAGCTGGCAGATCATTCGGCCAATCGCTGGTTTAGGTATGACCATCCTTGGCGTCAGTCTTGAGCAAATCCTCTTTTGCCTGCCTGTAAAGGTCAACTTTCATTAGGTCTCTTTTTAAAAAAATGATACAATAAATAAGCAATTTTTTTACAGAAAGGGAAAAGCAATGAATCCCCTCTTACAAGGTATGAATGACCGGCAAGCTCAAGCCGTCCAAACAACAGAAGGCCCCCTCCTGATTATGGCAGGGGCAGGCTCTGGAAAAACAAGGGTTTTGACCCACCGCATCGCTTATTTGATAGACGAAAAAGGAATCAATCCTTGGAATATTTTAGCCATTACCTTTACCAATAAGGCGGCCCGTGAAATGAAGGAGCGGGCGCTGGCCCTCAACCCTGAAACTCAGGAAACCTTGATTGCCACCTTCCACTCTATGTGTGTGCGTATTCTGCGTCGAGAGGCAGATCATATCGGTTATCAGCGCAATTTCACCATTGTCGACCCTGGGGAACAGCGGACCCTCATGAAACGCATCCTCAAAAATCTGAACATCGACAGTAAAAAGTGGAGTGAGCGGGCTATTTTGGGAACCATTTCCAATGCCAAAAATGATTTGCTGGATGAGCAGGCCTTTGAACGCCAAGCAGGTGATGTCTATAGCCAGATTGTTGCCAAGTGTTATAAGGCCTATCAGGCAGAGCTCCGCCAGAGCGAGTCTATGGACTTTGATGACTTGATTATGCAAACCCTGCGTTTATTTGATAGCCATCCAGACGTGCTGGCCTACTACCAACAGCGCTACCAGTATATCCATGTGGATGAGTACCAAGACACCAACCACGCCCAGTACCAGCTGGTCAAGCTCTTGGCCTCTCGCTTTAAAAATATTTGTGTTGTCGGGGATGCCGACCAGTCTATCTACGGCTGGCGGGGGGCTGACATGCAAAATATTTTGGACTTTGAAAAGGATTACCCTCAAGCCAAGGTAGTTCTCTTGGAGGAAAATTATCGGTCGACCAAGACCATCTTGCAGGCGGCAAATGACGTCATCGCCAATAACCGTAACCGCAGACCCAAAAAACTCTGGACGCAAAATGACCAAGGGCAATCCATTGTCTATTATCAAGCCAATAATGAAAGCGAAGAAGCTCTCTTTATTGCCACAACCGTTGACCAAATGGTGCGTGAGGGACGTTCCTATAAGGATTTCGCTGTCTTGTATCGGACCAATGCCCAGTCGCGTACGGTCGAAGAAGCCCTAGTCAAGGCTAATATCCCCTATACCATGGTGGGTGGCACCAAGTTCTATAGCCGTAAGGAAATACGCGATGTGATTAGCTATCTCAATGTCATCGCAAACCCTAACGATAACATCAGTTTTGAGCGCATTGTCAATGAGCCCAAACGTGGCATTGGGCCTGGCACAATGGATAAACTGCGTGATTTTGCTAGACAAAATACCTTCTCTTTGTTAGAGGCGAGTGAACAGGTCGTTTTGTCACCGCTCAAAGGAAAAGCCGCTCAGGCTCTGCTGACTTTGGCCAATACTTTGCTCACCTTACGTGATCAGCTAGACCAGTTATCGGTCACGCAGGTGGTCGAAGCGGTTTTAGAAAAAACAGGCTATGCCCAAGCACTGAGCAATCAAGGCACCCTGGAAAGTGCGGCACGTCTAGAAAATATCGAAGAGTTTCTGTCTGTCGCTAAGAACTTTGATGACGCAGAAGCACCCGCTGAGGCAGAGACAGGTTTGGACCGCTTGAGCCGTTTCCTCAATGACTTGGCCCTGGTGGCGGATACAGATGATGACCATCCCGAGGTTGCTGAAATCACCCTCATGACCCTGCATGCAGCCAAAGGTCTGGAATTTCCAGTTGTCTTTTTGATTGGGATGGAGGAAAATGTCTTTCCACTGTCTCGGGCTGCAGAAGACCCTGACGAGTTGGAAGAAGAGCGTCGCTTGGCCTATGTTGGGATTACTCGTGCTGAGGAAGTGCTCTACTTGACCAATGCCCATGCCCGCATGCTCTATGGACGGACATCCTACAATCGTCCAACACGCTTCCTCCAAGAAATCAATGCTGACCTCTTGGATTATCAAGGGCTGGCACGACCGGTGAATACCGCCTTTAAGGCCAGTCCAGCTGGTGGAGGAAAAACCGTCTTTGGCCAAGGCATGAGCCTTCAAGAAGCGCTCAAGGCCCGGAAGGCTGGCCAAGCAAAAGCCACTGGTGCTAGAGGCCCTATCAAAGTGGGACAAGTTCAAGAGACCACCACAAGTTCTCAGTGGAAAGTCGGCGACAAAGTCCGCCACAAGAAGTGGGGAGAAGGGACAGTCTTACAAGTCAGTGGCGAAGGCAAGGCCCAAGAACTCAAAATTAACTTCCCTCAAGTCGGCCTCAGAAAAGTCCTGGCTAGCTTGGCACCAATTGAAAAATGTTAAAAAACCAGAGACACTGTCTCTGGTTGAGATGGAAGACTTTTCTGAGGTGAGGTTTGAATGCTAGCGATACCTGACGATTTGCCTACCTTAACGTTGAGTCAAAAGCCTTAACCTTTCTAAACGCTTGAAACACCTCAGTTTCAAGCGTTTTTCTCACGGTGGAAAGTTTACTTTCTT
>NZ_KQ969495.1:281531-403526 GCF_001578885.1 Streptococcus sp. DD12
CCTTAACTGGAAATATCTTTTTGATTGGCGGAGGTCGGTAGTATCTATAGATGAAATACGTTGCTTAACGTTCAAAGCAGAGACGCCGTCTTTGATTTTCTCATCAAGGCAAATAAAAAAACTCCTCATCAGAGGAGTTTTTTATTATTCACCCAATTTAGCAGCCAAGCGTGATTTGTCACGGCTAGCTTTGTTTTTGTGAATCAAGCCTTTTGTTTCAGCTTTGTCGATAACAGAGCTGACTTTACGGAAAGCTTCTTCAGTTGGGTTTGCTTCAAATTCTTTGATTGCTGTACGCATAGCTGAACGTTGAGAAGAGTTCTTAGCGTTTTGCTTTACGTTCAATTCAGCACGTTTGATTGCAGATTTGATGTTTGCCACAGTTCTTACCTCCATTTTTACTAACTACGCTATTATATAATATTCCTTATTTTTTGACAAGTTTAAATTATTTTTTCAGATAGATTTTATCGATTTGATGGTTTTCACGCTTGTGAAGGATGACCTCAGCCCGTGTTTTGGTGGGCTCAATGTAATCCGTCAGATTGATAAGATTAATCCCTTTCCATGTCTTTTTGGCAATGCTTAGTGCTTCGGAACGTGGCATCTGACTAAAGAGATGGTAATAGTTGCTGGCATCGTCCTTAGCCATGTCCAGCAAGGTTTCAAAACGCTCCAGATACCAAGCCTCAATCAAGGGAGTTTGCGCGTCAATATAGATTGAAAAATCGTAGTAATCCGTCATGTAGAGGGAGTTATTGTGGCGATTTTGAAAAACATTGATGCCTTCCACAATTAAAAAGTCGCTGGGTGTCACTTTTTGGCTTTGGTTGGGAACGATATCATAGATTTCGTGCGAATAAACGGGAATGTGACAGGTTTGCCCGTTTGAGATGCGGTCCAGAAAGCCCAGTAATTTTTCCATATCATAACTTTCTGGAAAGCCCTTGCGGTTGAGATTGTTTTGGGCTTTTAAAGTGGCATTATCATATAAAAAACCATCCGTGGTGACCAACTCGACTTGGGCACCGGAAAAACTGCGCTCCAAGAGCAGTTGGAGCAGGCGACTGGTCGTTGATTTTCCGACGGCAACAGAGCCTGAAACCCCAATGATGAAAGGGCGCTTGGTAGGCTCCTCTTGAAGAAAAAGGCTTTTTGAAAATGCTAAATTTTCTTGCGTATTTTTGTAAATCTGAATGAGATGGACCAAAGGGAGATAAACTTCTTCAACATCTAAGATACTGATAGAGTCGTTTAAACTCTTGATGGACTGTAGTTCCTTGTCAGTCAGCGGGGCTTCTTGCCCTTGACGAAGGGTTTTCCAATGCTGACGTGTTAGCTTGTTATAAGTCATGAGCTCGTTTTCCATAAATTACCTCAAAACTATTATACCTTAAGCCGGCAAAGTTTGAAAGCGCTAGCTAGCTATGGTACAATAGGTGGTGATGAAGGGTTTGCCAAAACGCCTTGGTTTCTATCTAGTTCGGCAACCCCACAGTAGCTAGCTTTTTAGAGCCTGGCCTAAAATGATATAAAGGAGGAGAAGTCAAATCAGATGGCTCAGATGTATTTTGCAGAAGACCCGACAGCTGCACATGATATTCACCACCTCGATGTGACCTTGTTGGGTGAAACATTTACCTTTGCCACAGATGCGGGTGTCTTTTCCAAAAAAATGATTGATTACGGTAGCCGTGTCCTCTTATCCGCTGTTGATTTTGCTCCTAAGACGCGCCTTTTAGATGTTGGTTGTGGCTATGGGGCTATCGGTCTGACTCTGGCCAAGGTTCAGGGAGTCCAACCCACACTCGTAGACATCAACCAACGGGCGGTTGCCCTGGCCAAAGAAAATGCCCAAACCAATGGCGTGACGGCAGATATCTTTGCCTCCAACCTGTATGAAAAGGTAACAGGTCGCTATCAGGCCATTGTGTCTAACCCCCCCATTCGGGCGGGCAAGCAGGTGGTTCATGCCATCATTGAACAAGCGCCTGATTTTCTGGAAGCTGGGGGAACCTTGACCTTGGTGATTCAAAAGAAACAAGGCGCTCCTTCGGCCAAGGCTAAGATGGCAGAAGTCTTTGGGGATGTCAGCATCCTTAAAAAGGATAAGGGATATTACATATTACAGAGTGAAAAGCTATGAGAACAGTTGATATTATTGAGAAAAAAAGAAATGGGCAAGCCTTAACCCAAGCAGAAATCGACTTTTTGTTGAAAGGCTTTGTGTCTGGAGAAGTGCCTGATTATCAGATGGCGGCCTTTGCGATGGCGACTTACTTTAAAGGCATGACAACCCAAGAAATCAGTGATTTCACCATGACCATGGTTGAAACAGGCGAAGAGTTCGATTTGAGTGCCATTTCAGGAATCAAATTGGACAAACACTCAACGGGTGGGGTCGGTGACAAGGTGTCCTTGATTTTGGCTCCCTTAGTAGCTTCCTTTGGTGTTCCTGTCGCTAAAATGAGTGGCCGTGGTTTGGGGCATACTGGCGGTACCATTGACAAACTAGAGTCCATTAAAGGCTTTCAAACGGAACGGACCAAAGAAGAATTTATCGAACAGGTTCAAGACATCGGACTTGCCATTATTGGCCAATCTGAACAGCTTGTCAAAGCGGATAAGTTGCTTTATGCCCTGCGTGATGTGACCGCGACCGTGGATTGTCTGCCATTGATTGCGAGTTCTGTTATGTCGAAAAAGATTGCATCAGGTGCGGATCGGATTTTGCTGGATGTGACCGTTGGAGACGGGGCTTTTATGAGAACTGATGAAGAGGCTGAGGAACTGGCGCGTGTCATGGTTAATCTCGGTCAGGCTGTCGGTCGCAAGTGTCAGGCGGTGGTGACCGATATGAGCCAACCGATTGGTCAAGCGATTGGGAACCGTCTAGAAGTCTTAGAAGCCTTGCAAATTATGCAAGGGAATGGGCGGATAGACGTCACCCTCTTTATCTGCCAGCTGGCAAAATACATGTTATCATTGGCCAATACGGAAGTTACGCTTGACCAAATTCTTAGTTATCTGACAACTGGTCCTGCTTTAGCTAAGTTTGAAGCCATGGTTCAAGCGCAAGGTGGGGATTTGACAGACCTTTATCGAGACGTAGAAGTTGCTGAGGTAACAGAGGTTCATGCCCAAGCTTCTGGTTATGTGGTAGGCCTACCAGCTCTTTACTTTGGTCATTTTGCCATGACACTGGGTGCTGGCCGAGCTACCAAGGAAGATAGCCTAGACCATGAAGTTGGTCTGGTCTTTGAGAAAAAGGTCGGTGACCCTGTCCAAGAGGGGGATGTGGTTGCTAGAATTTATTCTCAAGAAAAAATTAGTGAAAATGCCCTTAAAGATTTCCAAAAAAATGTTATTATAGATAAGGAACGTGTTCGTCCACGGGAAATCGTGACAGTTATCGGAGAGGAGGACAGTGTATGACAGCTATTAATACCTATATCGACCATACCCTACTCAAGCCCGACAGTTCACAAACTGCTATCGACCGTGCCATTGAGGAGGCTAAGGCTTACCAGTTTGCCAGTCTTTGTGTGAATCCGACTTGGGTGGCCTATGTCGCAGATGCTCTTAAAGGCAGTTCCGTCAAGACTTGTGTAACAGTCGGCTTTCCTCTAGGGGCCAATACGACAGCCACTAAAGCCTTTGAGGCTAAAGAAGCGGTCAGTCATGGCGCTCAAGAAGTTGATATGGTCATCAATATCGGCGCTCTCAAATCTGGTAAGACACAAGTGGTAGCCGAAGATATCCGTCAGGTTGTTGAGGCCAGTCGTCCTGCTTTAGTCAAAGTTATCATTGAAGCTTGTCTCTTGACGGATGCCGAAAAAGTGACAGCTTGTCAACTCGCTAAAGAAGCAGGGGCTGATTTTGTCAAGACGTCAACAGGTTTTTCAACCGGTGGCGCTACACTCGCGGATGTCAAACTCATGCGGGAAACGGTTGGGCCAGATATGGGCGTGAAAGCTGCGGGTGGCGCGCGTTCATATGAGGATGCGCTTGCCTTTATCAATGCGGGTGCCAACCGCATTGGGACATCTGCAGGGCCTGCTATCATGGAAGGACAGACTGCACATGGTGACTACTGAGGATTTGATTTCTCAAGCAAAGACAGCAGCTAGCTTTGCTTACGTCCCTTACTCAAACTTTCCTGTGGGAGCTAGCCTTTTGACAAAGGATGGCCAAGTTTATAGGGGCTGTAATATCGAAAATGCTAGCTTTGGTTTGACTAACTGTGCCGAAAGAACAGCGATTTTTAATGCCGTGGCACAGGGCAAACGCGAGTTTGCGCAACTGGTTATTTTCGGAAATACTGACCAACCGATTGCCCCTTGTGGAGCCTGTCGTCAAGTCATGTCTGAGTTTATGTCTTCAGACACGCCAGTAGTCCTGGTCGGTCGCGACGAAAACGAACGCCACACAACAGTGGGACAATTATTGCCCTACGCATTTTCAGATTTATCATAAATCTGCTAACCTTGATTATCCAGCTTTATAGGCTGTTATAATACCGCAACAGCAGTTGCAAGATTTTTTTAGGAGGGTTCATCAAGATGAACAAGAAACTTATTGGTTTTGGGCTCTTGGCTGTCGCAGGCCTTGCCTTAGCAGCTTGTCAGCGTAATACGTCAAGCTCGTCTAACTCAAACGGCACCAAGGTTGCCATTGTTACCGATACCGGTGGCGTGGATGATAAATCCTTTAACCAGTCCGCTTGGGAAGGTTTGCAAGCTTGGGGTAAAGAAAACAAGTTGACCAAGGATACGGATTACACTTACTTCCAATCCGATAGCGAATCTGATTACGCAACTAACTTGGATTCTGCGGTATCTAAGGGCTACAACCTGATCTTTGGTATTGGTTACAACCTGCACTCTGCTGTTGAATCAGCTGCAAAGGAAAACACCAAGGTGAACTATGTGATCGTTGACGACCAAATCACTGGTTTGGACAATGTTAAGAGTGTGCTCTTTGCAGATAATGAAGGGGCTTACCTTGCCGGTATTGCAGCGGCTAAACAAACCAAAACAAACAAAGTTGGTTTTGTTGGTGGGGTAGAATCAGATACCATTACTCGTTTTGAAACTGGTTTTAAAGCTGGTGTCGCTTCTGTCAACAAAGATATTCAAGTTGATGTCAAATACGTTGGTTCATATAACGATGCTGCCAAAGCTAAGACAATCGCTGCAACAATGTACACAGATGGTGCGGATGTCATCTACCATGCCGCTGGTGGTTCTGGTACAGGTGTCTTCTCACAAGCCAAAGAAATTGATGAAAAATTGGCGGCTGATGCTTCTGAAAAAGTTTGGGTTATCGGAGTTGACCGTGACCAAACAGAAGAAGGAAACTACACAGCTTCAGACAAGACAAAATCTAACTTTGTATTGACATCTACCATCAAAGAAGTTGGAGCTGTTGTTAAAGACATCTCTAACAACCAACTCAAGGGCAAAGCTTTTGATGGCAACAAAACAACTACTTATGGCTTGAAAGATGGCGGTATTGACATTGTGACTAAGAACTTGCCAGACGCTACGAAAAAAGCTGTAGAAGAAGCGAAACAACAAATCATCGACGGTAAAATTACAGTACCAGATGGCGTTTCAACTAAATAAGACTTAAGATTGCGACCCTTCGCGGTCGCTTTTTTAAGGCTGAGACACTTGTCTCAGTAAAGCGCATTAACCCGGAAGGTTAGTGGGTTTTACTGACATAAAATGTCTGAAAGGAAATAGTTATGACCAGCGAATTTGTCATTGAAATGCGGGACATCACCAAAAAATTTGGTGACTTTACCGCCAACGATCAGATAAATCTGGATGTTCTTCCGGGAGAAATTCATGCGCTACTTGGTGAAAATGGGGCAGGAAAATCAACTCTCATGAACATGTTGTCTGGCTTGTTGGAACCCACTAGTGGAGAAATCTTTGTCAACGGCCAGGCTGTTGCCATTGATTCTCCCTCTAAAGCAGCCAAGCTAGGGATTGGTATGGTACACCAGCACTTTATGTTGGTGGAAGCTTTTACAGTGGCTGAAAACATTATCTTGGGTAGTGAAAAGACCAAAAGGGGTGTTCTCAATCTCAAAGAAGCCACTGCTGAAATCCAAGCCCTGTCTGAAAAATACGGCTTAGCCGTTGATCCAGCAGCTAAAATTGCTGACATTTCTGTCGGCGCCCAGCAACGGGTTGAAATCCTAAAAACCCTCTATCGGGGAGCGGATATTCTGATTTTTGATGAGCCGACAGCTGTGCTTACCCCTTCGGAAATCACTGAGCTTTTGGCAATCATGAAAAACTTGGTAAAAGAAGGCAAGTCCATTATTTTAATTACCCACAAGTTGGATGAAATTCGTGCGGTTGCAGATCGTGTAACGGTCATTCGTCAAGGGAAGTCTATCCAAACGGTCCCTGTCGAAGGCGCAACCAGTCAAGAGTTAGCTGAAATGATGGTCGGCCATGCGGTTTCGTTTAAAACGGAAAAAGAAGCAGCCAAGGTCGGAGAAGCCATTTTAGAAATTTCTGATTTAGTGGTCCATGAAAATCGTGGGGTACCTGCTGTTAAAAATCTCTCTCTGGATGTCCATGCTGGGGAAGTCGTTGGGATTGCAGGGATTGATGGCAATGGCCAAAGTGAACTTGTCCAAGCGATTACAGGGCTACGCAAGGCCAAATCAGGCTCCATCAAAATCAAAGGGCGTGAAGTTACCCACTTGCGCCCAAGACAGATTACAGAAATGCAAGTCAGTCATGTGCCAGAAGATCGCCACCGGGACGGTATGGTCTTGGATATGACTATTGCTGAAAACATTGCCTTGCAAACTTACTATAAAGAACCGCTTAGCCGTCGTGGCATTTTGGACTATGGTAAAATCAATGGCTATGCGCGTGATTTGATGGCTGAATTTGACGTTCGGGCAGCAAGCGAGGTTGTTTCAGGTGGGTCTTTGTCAGGTGGAAATCAGCAAAAGGCTGTTATTGCTCGTGAGATTGACCGCAATCCGGATTTATTGGTTATTAGCCAGCCTACTCGCGGTTTGGATGTCGGTGCCATTGAGTATATCCGCAAACGCATTATCCAAGAACGGGATAAAGGGAAGGCGGTTTTGGTTGTCAGCTTCGAATTGGATGAAATTTTGGATGTCTCAGACCGCATTGCGGTAATTCATGATGGCCGTATCCAAGGAATCTTATCACCAGAAGAAACCAATAAACAAGAACTAGGGATTCTGATGGCTGGAGGAACCGTAAACAAGGAGGACAAAGATGTCTAAAAAAACACAAAACTGGGCCGTCCCTCTGATTGCGGTCTTATTGGGGATGCTCTTGGGAGCGGTCTTGATGTTAGCCTTTGGCTACAACCCTCTTTTTGCCTACAATGACTTGCTCTATACAGCATTTGGTACGGTCAAAAACTGGGGAGAAATTTTTCGGGCTATGGGGCCTTTAATCCTCATTGCATTAGGATTCTCAATTGCTTCACGAGCAGGTTTCTTTAACGTCGGTTTGCCTGGTCAGGCCTTGGCAGGCTGGACGGCTGCAGTTTGGTTCGCCTTGAGCTTTCCAGATTTGCCTAAACCCTTGTCTATTCTCTGTACCCTTGTCATCGGTTTGGTTGCTGGTGGTATTGCAGGGGCAATTCCAGGGTATTTGCGAGCTTATTTAGGAACCAGTGAGGTCATTGTTACCATCATGATGAACTATATCATCCTCTATACCGCAAATGCAATTGTGCGTGGGGGAATTCCTCGTCAACTGATGCGGACCTCGGATGCGTCCAATGCTGTTTCAGCCAATGCCAGCTATCAAACCCAATGGTTATCGGCTTTGACAGATAATTCCCGGATGAACTTAGGTATCTTTTTTGCCTTAATCGCCGTAGCTTTGGTTTGGTTTTTGATGAAGAAAACAACAACTGGTTATGAAATTCGTGCGGTTGGTCTAAACGCTAACGCAGCAGAATACGCTGGGATGTCTTCCAAACGTGTCATTGTCTTATCAATGGTCTTGTCTGGTGCCTTAGCCGGGCTTGGAGGGACTGTTGAAGGTTTAGGAACCTTCCAGAACGTCTTTATTCAAGGGTCATCTTTGAGTATTGGTTGGGATGGTATGGCGGTTGCCTTGCTGGCAACCAATAGCCCACTTGGTATTCCTTTTGCCGCCTTGTTGTTTGCAGTTTTGTCAATTGGTAAGACAGGTATGGTAGGTGTGCCATCAGAAGTTATCGATGTGGTTTCAGCCTTCATCATTTTCTTTGTTGGAGCTAACTATATGATTCGTTATTTGGTTCGGCCTCGAACAAAAAAAGTTACGGCTAAAGGAGGGAAATCCGCATGAATTTTACCACCATTTTAACCCTGTTAGTGTCATCCATGCTGATCTATGCCGCGCCTTTGATTTTCACTTCTATCGGTGGAACCTTTTCCGAACGTGGTGGGATTGTCAATGTGGGACTTGAAGGCATTATGGTTATCGGTGCTTTCTCAGGGATTGTTTTCAACCTGACCTTCGCAGATAGCTTAGGGGCATGGACACCTTGGATTGCCTGCTTGGTCGCAGGACTTGTCGGTCTGCTCTTTTCACTGATTCACGCAGTGGCGACCATTAATTTTCGGGCAGACCATGTGGTCTCAGGAACAGTGCTTAACTTGATTGCCCCATCTTTGGCTGTTTTTCTGTGTAAAGTGCTCTATGACCACGGTCAGACCGACACGATTACCCAATCTTTTGGTCGCTTTTCTTTCCCTATTTTAAAAGATATTCCTTTCTTAGGACGCATTTTCTTTAATAACACGTCTTTACCAGCTTATGTGGCGATTGCAGTTGCCTTTCTTTCTTGGTTTATCATTTTTAAAACTCGCTTTGGCCTACGTCTGCGTTCGGTTGGTGAGCACCCACAAGCTGCAGATACCTTAGGTATCAATGTCTATGCCATGCGTTATTATGGGGTTATGATTTCCGGTTTCTTGGGAGGTGTCGGTGGTGCCATCTACGCCCAATCCATTTCCAATAACTTTGCGGTGACAACCATCGCTGGGCCTGGATTTATTGCTTTGGCCGCCATGATTTTTGGCCGCTGGAATCCTATCGGGGCTATGTTATCCAGTCTCTTCTTTGGTCTGTCTCAATCCTTGGCCATTGTCGGTGGCTCTATCCCAGGGCTTTCTGCGGTACCCTCTGTCTACCTGCAAATTGCGCCATATGTCTTAACCATTTTAGTCTTAGCTATCTTCTTTGGTAAGGCTGTTGCACCAAAAGCTGACGGTATCAACTACATCAAGTCCAAGTAGTTTAAGGCCCTCATCAGATAAGGAAATAACATGGAAAAAACATTTTTTATGATAAAGCCAGATGCTGTGGAACGTGGCATCGTCGGTGAAATTATTCATCGGATTGAACGCCGTGGTTACCAGATAGAAGAGCTCAACCTTTTGACCTTGGATAAGTCACGTTTGGACCAACATTATGCCCATATTGTCGATCGCCCTTTTTACCCGTCTACGGTGGACTATATGACAGAAGGGCCATCTGTCATCGGTGTCCTATCGGGTCCTGATGTTGTAGAGGGCTGGCGTCACATGATGGGTGCGACCAACCCAGGTGAAGCAGTGGCAGGTACCATTCGCGGTGATTTTGCTACAGCGCCGGTCGGCGACCATATCCGCAATGTGGTGCATGGTTCGGATTCGATAGCTTCAGCCCAACGTGAAATCGGTATTTGGTTTAACTAATAACAGAAGCCTGTAACGTCAGTTGCAGGCTTTTTACATGTCTCTTGTATGTAACCTACAGATGAGGCAGAGGATCTTGGTTTTCTTGTGGCCTTAGCCTGTGTACGCGCTAGTTTTCTAGCTTTCTGAGATTTTTATCGGATAGATAAGTGGAGGTAGGCATGAATACATTTGAACTATTTAAACTAAAAGAAGCAGGCTTGAGTAACCTCAATATAAATCATCTCTTGGCTTATCAAGAACGTGAAAAAAGGCATCTCTCCTTACGTGATATGGCGGTGGTTTCGAGGGTGAAAAATCCTTCCTTGTTTATTCAGTCCTATAAGCAGTTGGACTTGGCAGAACTTCGTCACCGTTTTGGTCAATTTAAGTCATTTTCCATCTTAGATGACTGTTATCCGGATGCCTTGCGGCAGATTTATAACCCGCCTGTTTTACTCTTTTACCAAGGAGATTTGTCCTTGTTAGAGGCTCCTAAGCTAGCTGTTGTTGGAGCTCGCTCATCTAGCCAGGTGGGGACGTCATCTGTTAAAAAAATCTTATCCGAATTACAGCAAAAGTTTGCTATTGTGTCAGGTTTGGCTCGGGGGATAGATAGTGCAGCGCATATGGCTGCGCTCCAGTTGGGTTGTCGAACCATAGGCGTTATAGGAACAGGTTTAGATGGTCACTATCCGAGTGAAAATCGCGATTTACAAGATTATCTAGCTAAACACCATCTTGTCTTATCGGAGTATGGCCCCGGTGTTCCTGCTTTGAAATACCATTTCCCCGAACGCAACCGCATCATTGCAGGTTTGTCAATGGGCGTTTTAGTATGTGAGGCCAAGCTGCGTTCAGGAAGTCTCATCACCTGTGAAAGGGCCATGGAAGAAGGAAGAGATGTCTTTGCCATTCCTGGCAGCCTTTTGGATGGCCGTTCAGATGGCTGCCATCACCTCATCCAAGAGGGTGCTAAATTGGTCATGTCGGGGCGAGATATCCTTGATGAATTTGCCCTAAGCTAAAAAAAGGCGCTTTCGCTTCCCCATAAATGTCCCTTATATAGAAGAAATTGATTGACAAGGGTATGAAAATGATATATCATGCTATCAGTTTGTTCTGAAAAGAGGAGGCGTTATGGCACAAAGTACTGCAACTAAAAAAACGAAAACAAAAGCCACAACCAGCAAAAAACGAGCGACGCCAAAGAAAAATCTAGTCATCGTTGAGTCACCAGCCAAAGCAAAAACCATTGAAAAATATCTGGGACGTAACTACAAGGTCGTCGCTAGTGTCGGCCACATTCGTGATTTAAAAAAATCTAGTATGTCCATTGATTTTGACAATAATTACGAACCGCAATATATCAATATCCGAGGCAAGGGTCCCTTAATCAAAGATTTGAAAAAGGAAGCCAAAAAAGCCAAAAAAGTATACTTGGCTAGTGACCCGGACCGAGAAGGAGAAGCGATTTCCTGGCATCTGGCCCACATTTTGGATTTGGATCCTAAAGATAAAAATCGTGTGGTCTTCAATGAAATCACCAAAGATGTGGTCAAAGATGCGCTCAAGGAGCCTCGTGAGATCAATATGGATTTGGTCGATGCCCAGCAAGCAAGGCGGGTTCTAGATCGCATCGTTGGTTATTCTATTTCGCCTGTCTTGTGGAAAAAAGTCAAACGTGGTCTGTCTGCTGGACGTGTCCAGTCAGTTGCTTTAAAGCTTATTATTGATCGGGAAAATGAGATTAAGAATTTTGAGCCTCAAGAGTACTGGACCATTGATGGGCAATTTCAAAAAGGGACACGAAAATTTCAAGCCAGCTTCTATGGTCTAGATGGCAAAAAGAAAAAGCTTGAGACAAATGACCAAGTTCAGGAAGTCTTGGCCCGCTTGACGCAGGACCAATGGGCAGTGACCAAGGTGGATAAAAAAGAACGGCGACGTAAGGCTCCCTTGCCCTACACAACTTCTTCTTTACAGCAAGATGCGGTCAATAAGATTAATTTTCGGACCCGCAAAACCATGATGGTGGCTCAGCAGCTCTATGAAGGGTTGAGTTTAGGAAGTTCAGGACATCAGGGGTTAATTACCTATATGCGGACCGACTCGACTCGGATTAGCCCAGTCGCCCAAGGTGAAGCAGCTGCTTTTATCACAGACCGCTTTGGGGCAACATACAGCAAGCATAGCAATCGCGTGCAAAACAAAAGCGGTGCCCAGGATGCCCATGAAGCGATTCGTCCTTCAAGTGTTTATCGGACGCCAGAGTCTGTTGCTAAGTACTTAAACAAGGACCAACTTAAGCTCTATACCTTGATTTGGAACCGTTTTGTGGCCAGTCAGATGACCAATGCCGTCTATGACACCATGCGCGTGGCCCTAGAACAAAATGGCGTCATCTTTACGGCAAATGGCAGTCAAGTGAAGTTTGAAGGGTATTTGGCGGTCTACAACGATTCCGACAAGAATAAGATGCTCCCTGACATGGTTGTTGGCGATAGTGTTAAAAAGGTCAAAACCCTCCCCGAGCAACACTTTACCCAACCGCCTGCTCGCTATTCGGAAGCTACTCTCGTACGAACCCTAGAGGAAATCGGTATTGGTCGCCCATCGACCTACGCTCCGACTTTAGAAACCCTTCAAAAACGCTATTATGTCCGTTTAGAAGCCAAACGGTTTGAACCTACTGAACTTGGCGAGATTGTCAATACTTTGATTGTTAACTTTTTCCCCGATATCGTGGATGTCACCTTTACAGCCGAAATGGAGCAACAGCTAGACGCTGTCGAAGAAGGCAAAAAGCAGTGGCAAACCGTTATTGATGGCTTTTATAAACCTTTTGAAAAAGAGGTGGAAAAGGCTGAGAGCGAGATTGAAAAGATTGAAATCAAGGATGAACCCGCCGGCTTTGATTGTGACCTCTGTGGCCATCCCATGGTGATTAAAATGGGCCGTTTTGGCAAGTTTTACGCCTGTTCAAACTTTCCAGATTGTCGCAATACAAAAGCGATTACAAAGGAAATCGGGGTTATCTGTCCCAAATGTGAAAAAGGTCAGGTCATCGAGCGTAAAACGAAGCGAAATCGTATCTTTTATGGTTGTGATCGTTATCCGGACTGTGATTTCACCTCTTGGGATAAACCTGTTGGACGCACTTGTCCAAAATCAGGTGATTTTCTTGTCGAAAAGAAAATCCGTGGTGGCGGTAAGCAAGTTGTGTGTAGTAGCGAGGACTGTGACTACAAGGAAGATAAAATCAAATAAGAAAAAGAGTGGTTTCTGCCACTCTTTTATGCTATACTCTATATAGTTTATAAACTTTAAGGAGTTGTGATGTTTTCAGGAGAACGCTTAAAGGCCCGTCGGCTTGAATTAGGCTTGACACAGGTGCAGGTTGCCCAAGCTTTGGGGGTTGCTCAACCCTCCTACCACAATTGGGAAATTGCGAAGACGCAACCAAACAAGAAAAATAAACAGATGCTTGCTACATTGTTTGAGGTAAGCCTTGATTATTTTGAAGGGCAGTATGAGCTGACGAGTATCTATGACCAATTAAACCCAAAAGCTCAAGGGAGGGTCTTGTCTTATGCTAGATCTCTTTTAGATTTGAAGGCCGCAGAAAGTGAAGAGTCAACTAAGGTAATCAAGCCTTTGTTTGCCTATAAGGTATATGAGCGCTTATCAGCTGGGACGGGTTATTCTTATTTTGATGACGGCAGTTATGATGAAGTTTTTTATCATGAAAAATTCGACCATGATTTTGCTTCATGGGTTTTCGGGGATTCGATGGAGCCAACCTATCTCAATGGGGAAGTTGTCCTCATCAAACAGACAGGTTTTGACTACGATGGGGCTGTCTATGCCGTTGATTGGGATGGACAGACCTATATCAAGAAGGTTTATCGGGAAGCAGATGGGTTACGGTTGGTGTCGATTAACAAAAAATACCAAGACAAATTTGCCCCCTACGAGGAAGAGCCACGGATTGTCGGAAAAATTGTCGGAAATTTCATGCCACAAGGCAGTTAAGAGGCAGGTTTTGGCCTAATTGGAAGAATTTTCTGACAATTACTATAGTAAAAGATTGCTTTTAATGCAATTTTTGATAAAATAGCCTTATAACATATAAAGGAGTGTGTGCTTTGACAAAAGATTATAAAAACTATGTCAACGGTGAGTGGAAAGGTTCTGAAAGTAAAATTGAAATTTTTGAACCAGCAAATGGTGAACTGTTGGGTACCGTCCCAGCAATGAGCCAAGCAGACGTTGATGAGGTAATGGCAGCAGCAAAGGCAGCTTTACCAGCATGGCGTGCTTTGTCTTATACAGAACGGGCAGCTTACTTGCATAAAGCAGCTGATATTTTGGAACGCGATGCCGAAAAAATCGGTGCTGTCTTGTCAAAAGAAATTGCTAAAGGTTACAAATCTGCTGTGGGTGAAGTGGTCCGTACAGCTGAAATTATCCACTTTGCTGCTGAAGAAGGTCTCCGCATGGAGGGAGAAGTCCTTGAAGGTGGTGCTTTCGATGCAGGTAGCAAGAAAAAAATCGCTATTGTTCGTCGCGAACCAGTAGGTTTGGTGCTAGCGATTTCACCATTTAACTACCCAGTTAACTTGGCTGGTTCTAAGATTGCTCCAGCTTTGATTGCTGGGGACGTAGTTGCCTTTAAACCACCAACGCAAGGGTCTATCTCTGGTTTGCTCTTGGCGGAAGCTTTTGTAGAAGCTGGCATCCCAGCTGGTGTTTTGAATACCATTACAGGTCGTGGTTCTGTCATCGGTGACTACATCGTTGAGCACAAGGCTGTAGACTTCATTAACTTTACGGGTTCTACACCAGTTGGAGAAAATATCGGTCGTTTGGCTGGTATGCGTCCTATCATGTTGGAACTGGGTGGTAAAGATGCTGCCATCGTTCTTGAAGATGCGGATCTTGACTTGACAGCTAAAAACATTGTTGCTGGTGCTTTTGACTACTCTGGTCAACGTTGTACAGCCATCAAACGTGTACTTGTCATGGATAGTGTTGCTGATGAATTGGTGGAAAAAGTGACTGCCTTGGTTGCTAATATTACTGTTGGTATGCCTGAAGATAGCGCTAGTGTAACACCTTTGATTGACACGAAAGCAGCTGATTTCGTTCAAGGATTGATTGACGACGCTGCTGAAAAGGGTGCAACTGCTAAGACAGAACTTAAACGTGAAGGTAACCTTATCTATCCAACCGTCTTTGACCATGTGACAACTGACATGCGTTTGGCATGGGAAGAGCCATTTGGTCCTGTATTGCCATTTATCCGTGTTTCATCTGTTGAGGAAGCCATCAAGATTTCTAACGAATCTGAATTTGGTTTGCAAGGCGCTGTCTTCACACAAGACTACCCACGTGCGTTTGCCATTGCTGAACAATTGGAAGTCGGAACTGTTCATATCAACAACAAAACACAACGTGGTACCGATAACTTCCCATTCTTGGGTGTGAAATCATCTGGTGCCGGAACACAAGGTGTCAAATATTCTATCGAAGCCATGACACGTGTGAAATCAACAGTATTTGATATCAAATAATTTTATTGGGTGGGAGTTGCTGAATTTTTGGTGATTGTCATTCTCATGGAAAAGCTCTCAGAAGTTTTGCTTCTGAGAGCTTTTTTGATTGTGTTTGGCTGGTCGTCAATAAGAAGCTAATATCAATTCCACAGCCAGGGAAATGTGTGCCCCTCTACAGCACAGAATAGTTACTACTGGCCTTGCTAGGACTGAAAAAGGCGAGCGTATTCTTGCCCTCTCAGACTATGGCTATGGAACGGCTGACGGTTGCTTAGGTATCAACTGTACCCATGAAATCACTCCCTTTGTGGTCGGTGCCAACTACAAGCCTGATTTGAGGGATGATGTCAAAGACATAACACCTGAGCAGGCTATCGAAAATGCCAACGTGCAGGCTAAGCAGAGAGCCCTAGAACGGTCTATCAGACAGTCCAAGGAATATCTGCACGTTGCAGAGAAACTAGGCGATAAGGAGCTGATAAACAAGTATAAGAGCAAGGTAAGGATACAACAGGGAGCTATGAGAGACTATCTCAGACAGCACCCTTTCCTACACCGTGATTACGCTAGGGAGAAGTACTATGACGACCCGTATACCAAGGCTAAGAAAGAAATCAGGGTCATAGCAAGACAAAAAGGAATGCGATAGATGTTGAAGAACTCAGATAAAGGTGTAATAATCGGCATTCATAACCACCCAGGTAGTTCTGTTCCTAGTTACGCTGACTTACAGGCTTCCTATGAACGAGGTTATAAATATGGTCTTATTGCCTGTCATGATGGAAAAATTTTTAAGTATACTGTGCATAATCTCGTAGACGAGGGGTTGTATAGGTCTTTCCTTTTCAAACTCGATAAAAAAGGGTATAATGAAGATAACTTGAGAGAGTTTTCAAGGCAATTGTCTCTTATTGGAGTAGATTTGGAGGTCATCTAATGGATTTGTATGATTTAGTTTCAAGCAAATTAGGTAAAGATTTGTTGCAATATTTAGAGGACCAGAGAAAAGAAAATGCTCAAAAGACTGGTTGGACTGAAGATGACAACGAAGATAATCCCCTCTCAGTTCTGACTATGGAAGAACTGGAATTGTTTGAAGAATACGCACTATTGACTTATCAAGATCCAGCATAAATAAATTAGCACTTAGAAAGTATCTAAGTGCTTTTTTGTACCCAAAATCAGGAGGTAACCATGAATAAACGTATCAAAAAGAAACGTGAACTTGAGAACTCTCTACGAATGGCTGGATGTGCCATACAGTTTTTACTTGAGCAACAAAACCAAGCTATCAAGGACTTGCAGGCAAAAGAGGGAGCTAGCGAGGAAAGCAAGCAACAGCTTGCAGACTTACAGGCCCAATTTGACCAGTACAAGCTGGATAGTGACATTTGGTCTTTTAATTCCATTAATTTTTCGCTAGACTAATGGGTCAGGTGAGCATCTCCTGATGCTGATTGGTTTTCTTAGAGATCTCATGGGGCTGACTAACAAAAACTCCCCAAATCTGACCGTGCAAATTCGAGGAGTTAATCTGTTATTCTTTTTGTTCGCCTGCTAGAGGTTGCTTTTTTCAAGGTGATAACGGTGCACAGTTAGGCTGTAGTAGCTGATAACAGTGATAAGGGCAATGGCAACCAGCCAAAGGGTGTGTTGGCCAATCAGACGATCAAAAACTGCACTGGCCAAGGCACCAAGGATAAAACTGGTAACCACAATGGTGTAGTTGTTTGCCTGCCGTTTGAGTTTGGCATCTTTTTGCCGACCAATAACATAATAGTACCAAGAAGTTAACATTTTTCGGTAGTTGCCCGATGTCATTAAAATAGTGAATGGGTGTGATTCGATATGGCTCCCCGTAAAGGTGAGCATCATCAAACCAGTCCCAAATGCCAGAGGACAGACCCAAAGATAGGCATTGAGTCTGAAAAAAGGGAGCAGACTAGCAAAGATAGCCAAAGGAAGCAGAAGGTAGGTTCTCCAATAAGCTGTCTTCGCTCGGTCTTTGAAATAAGTCCCAGTCAAAAAACCGATGGAAAAAAAGACAATGGAGACACACTTAATTAGGGTATGGTTCCAGTTATCTGGCTTGAGGTCGGCTAATAACAAGACAATATTACCTGTCTGTGTGGCGACCAGTGAGTCGAAGTGCATATGGCAAAAAACATCAAGTGCCCCTCCAATAAAACCAAGGAGGATGGCCGTAAACCGACTATCTTGAGGCATGATTTTGAGAGTTGACATGGGAGTCTCCTAGCCTTTTTTGGAAACTGGAACAAGCTGTCCCCGCTGAATTTTGACTTCTGTCAAAGGATTTTGGGTATAGCGTTTGAGTGTCTTCAAGTCACGTGAGTTGCTGATGAAGGTCAATACATTACCTGTTTGGCCCATTCGCCCGGTTCGCCCAATACGGTGGGTAAAGGATTCTTGGGTGACAGGGAGGTCGGCATTGATAACCCATTCTAGTTGCTCGATATCAATGCCCCGTGCTAAGATATCAGTGACCAAAAGAAGGGTGTAGTGATGGTTTTTAAATCGCTCTAAGATAGTTTTCCGGAATTTGACATTGACATCACTGGCTAAAGATGCAACATTGGCTTGCCGATAAAGGAGCTTTTCTTCAGCGTTACCGACATCTGATAGTTGGTTGAAAAAGACTAAAGCGCGCATGTCAGCTAGGTGAGACAGTTTTCGAAGTGTTTCGACTTTGTCTCTGGCCTCAACCTGCAGATAGTAGTGGGTCAGTGTGTCTTGCTCTTGAGAAATGCTGATGCGGGTTAGCGGTTCAGGCAAGTTGCTGTCAATGACTGCGTCTGTTGCACTGGTAAAAATAAGCTGATGGTCTTTTGGGACATAACTAAGAATCTTCTGAACAAATTGGTATTGGGAAGCTTCGAGCAAGTGGTCGTATTCATCTAAGACAATGGTATTGATGGCCATGAGCTTGATTTTTTTTAATTTGACTAACTCAAAAATACGGCCTGGGGTGCCAATGAGGATTTCAGGGGCTTTTTTGAGTCGTTCAATTTGTCGTTTTTGGCTGGAACCGGATAAAAATAGCTGAACATTGAGTGACAGGGGGTGAGCCCAGGTCTTTGCCACTTCAAACAGTTGCCCTGCTAATTCGGAATTTGGTGCTAAAATCAATAATTGTTGGCCCTGTTTGGCTTTAAGACTAAGCAAGGTTGGCCATAAAAAAGCTAGCGTTTTACCACTTCCTGTGGGGCTGATGGCTAGGACGTTTTCACCAGCGCTAATAGGTGCAAAGGCTTGCTCTTGGACAGGGGTGTAGGTGCTAATGGCCATGCTTTGACAGATGTCTAGCCATTCTTTGGGTAGTGATAGTGTCATGTCATTTCTCCTCGTATTCCTACTCATTATACCATGTTTCAGCTTCCAGGGTGTGCTGGGTCTAGGGGAACAGGTCGCATTCTCAAAAAAATGAGCCATAAAAGGTAAAAGCGAGGTTTGCTGACGCAGGTCACCCACACCTGGTTGGGGATTACTAGGATTTTTGAGAGCTATTCTTCATTTTTCCCTATCTCCTTATTTCATTATGAGGCGATTTAGTGTAAAATAAGGAGAGATTTTAAGGAGATAGCATGCGAAACAAACCTATTATTATTGGTGTCACTGGCGGGTCCGGTGGTGGAAAAACCAGTGTATCTAAGGCGATTTTGTCCCATTTTCCTGACCAAAAGATTGCCATGATTGAACATGATTCATACTACAAAGACCAAAGTCACCTGACCTTTGAAGAACGCATTGAGACCAATTATGACCATCCCTTGGCTTTTGAAACGTCTTTATTCATTGAGCATTTAAATGCCTTGAGCCAAGGTCAGTCTGTCGATATTCCCATTTACGATTATACGCAACACACGCGCAGTGATAAGACCTATCGCCAAGACCCTCAAGATGTGTTTATCGTCGAAGGGATTTTGGTCTTAGAGGATGAGCGCCTCAGAGACCTCATGGATATCAAGTTGTTTGTGGATACGGACGATGATATTCGGATTATTCGACGGATTAAACGTGACATGCAAGAGCGTGGCCGTAGCCTAGATAGCATCATTGACCAATACACTAGTGTTGTAAAGCCCATGTACCATCAATTTATCGAACCGACCAAACGGTATGCGGATATTATTATTCCAGAAGGGGTGAGCAATCTGGTTGCTATCGATTTGATAAACACAAAGATTGCCAGCATTTTAGGAGAATAGTTTACCAAACCAGTTTCGAGAGAAATTGGTTTTTTGCTATCCTTTTTTAAATAAAAAAACAGACAGCTCTTTAGCTGTCTGTTTGCTTTGCCACCACCGAGAATCGAACTCGGAACGGAGCATTACCATTGCTCTATTATACCATTTAACTATAGCGGCGACCTATTTATAGTACTATAAATAGATGGGCTTGTAAAGCCCTTTTTTAAAAAATAAATTATTTTTCTTTGAGCAGGTCACGGATTTCAGCCAAGAGTTCTTCTTGACTAGGTGCTGCTGGAGTTTCTTCCTCAGCTTCGTCTTTTTTGCCTAAGTTCATTGCTTTGTTAGCGGCTTTGACAACGAAGAAAAGTGTGATACCGACAATCAAGAAGTTGATTACCGCACTTAAAAAGCTACCGTATGAAATACCATTCCATGAAAGAGAAGCGATATTTTCTACTTTAGCGGCTTTTAAGAGTGGATTCAAAAAGAGAGGCGTAATCACATCAGAAACAAGTGATGTGATAATGGCATTAAAAGCAGCCCCCATAACAACGGCAACAGCAAGGTCTAGGACATTTCCTCGGAACAAGAAGTCCTTTAATTCTTTAATCATTTCGGTAAGATTTCCTTTCATTTTTTTACCATAACAGATTATACGTTAAAGCAAGCTTAAAGGCTAGTATTATGCTTGAAAAAATGCTTTTTTCTTTACAAAACAGGGAAAGGAGTCTATAATAGTACTTATGCAAAAATGGGTGAATTGTCTGGAGGTGAGGCTGTGGCGATTGACAAAAGACAGATAGAAGACATCAAAGAAAGGCTAAATATCGTTGATGTTATCGGCGAAGTTGTCCGTCTCTCAAAAACTGGACATAACTATGTCGGACTCTGTCCTTTCCATCAAGAAAAGACCCCTTCATTTCATGTCATTGAGGACAAACAATTTTACCATTGTTTTGGCTGTGGGAAGTCAGGTGACGTCTATCGGTTTATCGAGGATTACCGTCAGGTGTCTTTCGCTGAAAGTGTGGCGATTCTAGCGGACAAGGCCGGGGTTGTCTTGGATCAGCGTGATGTGGCTTATGCAAAACCCAAACAATCCCCTCATCAGGCCTTATATGATATCCACGAAGACGCTCGTCATTTTTATCAAACGGTTTTGCAAACCACTAAAATTGGTGAAAAAGCTCGTGAATACCTGTATGCACGTGGTTTGGATGATGCAGTGATTGCACATTTTGGCATTGGTTTGGCTCCAGATGAACCGGATTTCTTTTATCGGAGTCTCAAGGGGAAGTATGACGAATCGATTGTGCTCGATTCTGGTCTCTTTTCGGTAACCGATACGAATCAGTTTTTAGATAGTTTCCGAAACCGGATTATGTTTCCCTTGACGGATGACCAAGGTCGGGTGGTGGCCTTTTCGGGGCGTGTCTGGCAAGATGTAGAACTGCCACAAGGCGGGAAGTATAAGAACAGTCGGTCGACAAAGATTTTCAACAAGTCCTTGGAGTTGTACCATTTAGACCAAGCCAAAGTGGCTATAAAACAAGCCCATGAGGTTTATATCATGGAAGGGTTTATGGACGTGATTGCTGCCTTTCGTGCAGGGATTTCTAATGTGGTAGCTTCCATGGGGACGGCTTTAACCCCTGAACAAGTTCAGCATCTAGGGCGCTATACCAAAAATGTTATTTTGGCCTATGACGGCGACCGTGCGGGACAAGCTGCCATTGCCAAGGCGCTAAGCCTTGTTCCCGTAGCGACGACTAGGGTGGTAGTCTTTCCGACAGGTCTGGACCCAGATGAGTATTTACAAAAATACGCTGCTGAGGACTTTGTTCGGCATTTGAATGATAACCGTCTCTCTGCCACTGAGTTTTGGATGACGCACTTGAAGCCTGAAAATCCAGATAATCTCCAACAGGAAATTGCCTATGTGGACCGGATGGCTCAACTCATCGTTCAAGAACCTTCCATAACTGCCCAAAACACTTATATCATGAAGTTGGCCGAGGGCTTGCCCGATTTCACCTACCAACAGGTCGAAGATACGGTGAACCAATTACGCTTGCAACGGGCCAATCAGGCGCAAAGTACTGATGCTATACAAAGGCCTGTCGCGCCACCGGTTGTTTTAGATTTACCGCAACATCGGCAACAGACTGCTCTGGAGACGGTAGAGAATCAGTTGCTCAATCGCCTTTTAGATTCGGATGTTTTGTTAAATGACTATCGGTTAAAGGAGGCTTTTCAGTTTTACACACCGGAACGTCAACGCCTGTACGAGCTCCTCTGTCAAGAAGGTAGTATCGACCGTGGGCGTCTCGCTCAAGAATCAGATAGGGTTCAAACCGTTTACTACCAGGTCTTAGAGGAACCCCTACCTAAAGACCTGGGACCAGGTGAAATGCAGGCCTTAGAAAAACGGCAGGCAGCCTGCCTGATGCAAAAAGATTTTAAAAAGCAAGGACAACGTGTCCGAGAAATGACCAAACAAGGGGATACTGATGGAGCCCTGGCGGCTTTAGCAGACCTCATTGCACAAAAAAGAAAAATGGAGTAGCAGACATTTATGGCTAAAAAAACAGATATTTCTACCTTTAACGTCCAAGTTGCTGAGTTTATTCGCAACCACAAAAAGGATGGGGTGGCTGTTGATGATGTAGTGACAGATACCTTGGTCATTCCTTTTGGTCTGGATGCAGACCAAATTGATAATTTGGTCGAACGCTTGACAGATGGGGGCATCTCCATCACTGACAAGGAAGGCAACCCTTCTAGTAAGTACGCTGTTGAAGAAGTCAAACCTGAGGAGTTGACAGATGAAGAGCTTCTGGGAAGTAATTCAGCTAAGGTTAACGACCCTGTTCGGATGTACCTCAAGGAAATTGGGACAGTGCCCTTGTTGACCAATGAGGAAGAAAAAGAACTGGCTATCGCTGTTGAGAATGGGGATTTGGAAGCCAAGCAACGTTTAGCAGAAGCCAACCTGCGTTTGGTGGTTTCTATTGCTAAACGGTATGTCGGCCGTGGCATGCAGTTCTTGGATTTGATTCAAGAAGGCAATATGGGTCTGATGAAGGCCGTTGACAAATTTGACTATTCCAAAGGGTTCAAATTTTCAACTTATGCGACTTGGTGGATTCGTCAAGCTATCACACGTGCCATTGCTGACCAAGCTAGAACGATTCGTATCCCAGTTCATATGGTTGAGACGATTAATAAGTTGGTGCGTGAGCAACGTAACCTCCTGCAAGAACTTGGTCAAGACCCGACCCCAGAGCAAATTGGGGAACGCATGGACATGTCACCTGATAAGGTGCGTGAAATCCTTAAAATTGCGCAGGAGCCTGTCTCTCTTGAAACACCAATCGGTGAAGAAGATGATAGCCATTTAGGTGACTTCATCGAAGATGATATTATCGAAAATCCTGTGGATTACACGACACGTGTTGTTTTAAAAGAACAATTGGATGCGGTTTTGGATACCTTGACCGACCGTGAAGAAAACGTCTTGCGCTTGCGTTTTGGCCTAGATGACGGCAAGATGCGAACGCTAGAAGATGTGGGCAAGGTTTTTGATGTGACCCGTGAACGGATTCGTCAAATTGAGGCGAAAGCTTTACGGAAATTACGCCATCCAAGCCGAAGCAAACAACTTAAGGACTTTATTGAAGATTAAGGGGAAAGGTATGACGCAAGAACAGTATACAACTGAACAAGTCGACGACATTAAAAATCGAATTCTTCAAGCCTTGGAAATGGTCATTGACCCTGAGCTCGGTATTGACATCATTAATTTGGGTTTGGTTTATGAAATCCGTTTTGCCGATGATGGAAAGACGGAGATTGACATGACGCTAACGACTATGGGTTGCCCCTTAGCTGACCTCTTGACAGACCAAATCTATGACGTCCTGCGAGATGTGCCAGAGGTGACAGAAATTGACGTGAAGTTGGTTTGGTCGCCAGCTTGGTCTGTTGAAAAAATGAGTCGTTACGCGCGTATTGCATTGGGGATTCGCTAAATGACAGTAATAGATATTAACACAAAAAAGTTACCCGTTTTAAGTATTGTTGTGCCATGCTACAATGAAGAAAGCACCATCCATCCCTTTTTAGCTGCGACAAAGCAGACAGAAGAGCAAATGCGAGATCGGTTGCTCTTTGATTATATTTTTGTCAATGATGGCTCTAAAGACCAGACCTTAGATGTTTTGCGTGAAGTGGCAAAAACTTATGACAATGTCCACTACCTTTCTTTTTCTCGGAACTTTGGGAAAGAAGCTGGGCTACTCGCTGGCCTTGAAGCAGCTCGTGGGGATTTGGTCACGGTCATGGACGTAGATTTGCAAGACCCACCCGAACTCTTGATTCCTATGTTTGAAAAAATCCAAGAAGGTTATGATGTTGTCGGTACCAGACGGAGCAACCGTGAGGGCGAGCCTGTTATTCGTTCCCTATTTGCCCGTGCTTTCTACCGTATCATCAATAAAATTTCAGAGACAGAAATGGTGGATGGGGCTCGTGATTTTCGGATGATGACCCGGCAGGTGGTTGACAGTATTTTAGAACTCAAAGAGGTTAACCGTTTTTCAAAAGGTCTTTTCTCTTGGGTTGGGTATGATGTCACCTACATTTCCTATGAAAATCAAGAACGTGTCGCAGGGGAGACCAGTTGGAACTTTTGGTCTTTGTTGCGCTATTCGATTGATGGCATTATAAACTTTTCGGAGTTTCCGCTTAACCTATCGATTTATGGAGGGGTCTTCTCCTTCGTGCTTTCTTTGATTGGCATTGCCTTTATCGTGGTTCGTCGACTCGTGCTGGGAGATGCTGTCAAAGGCTGGGCAAGCTTGGTTTGTATCATGCTATTTGTCGGAGGTATTCAACTCTTAGCTTTGGGGATTATTGGCAAATACATTGCTAAAATATTCCTCGAGACGAAAAAACGTCCGGTCTATATTGTTAAAGAAAAAGGGTAGACTGCTGTCTGCCTTTTTTTCAAGCTGTATTTTTGGCAGGCTTCTCATCTTGCGCTATAATGAGGGTGGAGGTAGAAGTATGACAACATTTTTAAATCAAGAAGTAACCCTTTCAGGCCCTCAGCTTCAAGTTGGTGACAGCTTAAAGGATGTTAGCTTATTGGGGACAGACTTGTCTTTGGTCTCCTTGTCTGACTTTTCAGGTAAGAAAAAAGTCGTAAGCGTTGTGCCATCGCTGGATACTGGCATCTGCTCGACCCAGACGCGTCATTTCAACCAAGCCATTGCTGGTAGAGAAGACGCAGTGGTTATTACCATCTCTGAAGATTTGCCCTTTGCGCAAGGCCGTTGGTGTGGTGCGGCAGGATTAGAGCAGGCAGTTGTTTTGTCTGATTACCGTGACCATAGTTTTGGTAAGGCTTATGGCTTGTTGATGGAAGAATGGCAACTCTTAGCGAGAGCTGTATTGGTTTTTGATGCCAATGACCGCTTGGTTTATACAGAGTATTTGGAAAATGTCAATAGTGAACCTGATTACGATGCGGCCCTAGAGGCATTGAATCAACTTGACTAATGTGAAAGAAAAGACCTAGCTTGTGTTTTGAAAAGAATGAAGCTGGGTCTTTTTAGTTGCCGTCTCTTGTGAAAAGTCCTTTTTCTCGCTAGGTCTAGAGGTAGTTTTATGCTATAATAAAAAGACTAGTGAGACGGTAAAGGAAGATTATGACAAACTTTGAAGCATTAAAACAACGGCAAGAAAAATTCGAAACTTTTCGATTATTGCACATATTGACCATGGGAAATCGACCTTGGCTGACCGTATTTTGGAAGCGACCGAAACGGTATCTAGCCGGGAGATGCAAGCCCAGCTCTTGGACAGTATGGACTTGGAGCGTGAGCGTGGGATTACCATTAAACTCAATGCCATCGAGTTAAATTACACGGCCAAAGATGGGGAAACTTATATTTTTCACTTGATTGATACGCCAGGGCATGTTGACTTCACTTATGAGGTTTCTCGTTCGCTGGCGGCTTGTGAAGGGGCTATCTTGGTTGTCGATGCGGCACAGGGGATTGAAGCGCAAACTCTGGCTAATGTCTATTTGGCCTTAGAGAATGACTTGGAAATTTTACCAGTCATCAACAAGATTGATTTGCCTGCTGCGGACCCAGAACGGGTTCGTCAGGAAATTGAAGATGTCATCGGCTTAGATGCTTCAGATGCGGTGTTGGCATCTGCTAAGTCTGGGATTGGGATTGAAGACATTCTGGAACAAATCGTTGACCTGGTCCCTGCACCACAAGGGGATGTTGAAGCCCCCTTGCAAGCTCTGATTTTTGATTCGGTTTATGATGCCTACCGTGGGGTTATTCTGCAAGTACGGATTATCAATGGGATGCTTAAACCAGGTGACAAGATTCGTCTCATGTCAAATGGCAAAACCTTTGATGTGACAGAGGTTGGAATTTTTACGCCAAAAGCCGTTTCCCGTGACTATTTAGCAACTGGTGATGTGGGCTATATTGCTGCCTCTATCAAGACAGTTGCTGACACGCGAGTGGGTGACACGGTCACCTTGGACAATCGTCCAGCAGCGGAAGCCCTGCATGGCTATAAGCAAATGAATCCTATGGTCTTTGCAGGGATT
Source organism: Streptococcus sp. DD12 (assembly GCF_001578885.1). GTDB lineage: Bacteria > Bacillota > Bacilli > Lactobacillales > Streptococcaceae > Streptococcus. The sequence goes on from NZ_KQ969495.1 coordinate 307,659, forward strand.
TACCCGATAGAGTCCAATAAATACAACGATTTACGAGAAGCCTTGGAAAAATTGCAACTGAATGATGCCAGCCTGCAATTTGAGCCAGAAACCTCTCAGGCCTTGGGCTTTGGTTTTCGTTGTGGTTTCCTGGGACTGCTTCACATGGACGTCATCCAAGAGCGGTTAGAGCGTGAGTTTAATATTGACCTTATCATGACGGCTCCTTCCGTGGTTTATCATATCAACACAACGGATGGGCAACAGTTATCTGTGTCAAACCCCTCAGAGTTTCCAGACCCTACAGTAGTGGATAGCATTGAAGAGCCTTACGTGAAAGCACAAATTATGGTGCCGCAAGAATACGTGGGTGCGGTTATGGAGCTTGCCCAAAGAAAACGGGGCGACTTTGAAACCATGGAATACATTGACGACAACCGTGTTAATGTGATTTATCAGATTCCTTTGGCCGAAATCGTCTTTGACTTCTTTGATAAACTCAAATCCTCAACGCGGGGTTATGCGAGTCTCGATTATGAGCTTTCAGACTATCGTCAGTCACAACTCGTTAAGATGGATATTTTGCTCAATGGCGACCAGGTTGATGCCTTGAGTTTCATTGTTCACCGAGAGTTTGCTTACGAACGGGGTAAGGTTATCGTGGAAAAACTCAAGAAAATTATTCCACGCCAACAGTTTGAAGTTCCTATCCAGGCGGCCATTGGTCACAAGATTGTGGCGAGAACGGATATCAAGGCCTTGCGTAAAAACGTTTTGGCTAAGTGTTATGGGGGTGACGTCTCTCGTAAACGCAAACTGCTAGAAAAACAAAAAGCTGGTAAAAAACGCATGAAAGCGATTGGTTCAGTCGAGGTGCCACAAGAAGCCTTCCTCAGTGTGCTTAGCATGGACGAGGAATAAAGCTTGGCTGCCATTGAAATGCTTTTCCTTTCTGGAAGAGTCGTTTAAAAGCTTAAGTGAACAAAAACGAACAAATGTAATAAATATAAAACAAAGAAAGGCAAGGCCTTTCTTTTTGTTCATTTTAGAGCGAGGTTAGAGGGACTTATGGTATAATTAGTTTTGTGATTTTTTATGGGAATAACAAGAAATAACTCAAAAAAGAAAAGGTTAGGATGACAGAAACTATCGATATTGAACATTACCATCAATTGGCCTTACAAAAACAAAAGGTCCACCGTAAATTTTTAAGTAAATTAAAACAAAAGCCACCCAAACAGTTGGATAAGCTGGCGCGTGAGATTCACGATGACGTCTTTAGTGAGATTGATTGTACCCTTTGTGCGAATTGTTGCAAAAGCTTGGGACCTGATTTTAAGGAAGCTGATATCACGCGAATCGCTAAATACTTTAAAATGAAATTGCCCGCATTTGAAGCGGAATTTTTACAAGTCGATGAAGATGGGGATAAGGTTTTTAAAAGCATGCCCTGTCCGTTTTTAGGTGGTGATAATCTTTGCAGTATCTATGATGTGCGGCCTAAAGCTTGTCGAGAGTTTCCCCATACAGACCGCAAAAAAATTTACCAGATTAACCACTTGACCCTAAAAAATACCTTGACTTGTCCGGCGGCTTATCTCTTTGTCGAAAAGTTGATGGAGAGATTATCATGAAATCATCACAATTTCTACGCGCCCTGGTTTTAGGGATTTTAGGGGCCCTCTTTTTTTCCTTTACCTTTATCTTTAACCGTAGCATGAATGTGACGGGCGGTTTTTGGGGATGGAGTGCCAGTTTACGTTATGTGCTGAGTTTGCCTATTTTATGGTTTTTGGTCAAACGAAAGCAGGGTCTATCGGCGGTAGGGGCTTCTATTAGCCGAAATCCATGGCAGTGGCTGCTTTGGAGTACGATTGGTTTTGGCTTCTTTTATGCCCCGCTGACCCTGGCATCGCTTTATGGGCAATCTTGGTTTATCGCAGCGACTTGGCAAATCACTATTGTAGCTGGTGTTTTACTGAGTCCTCTTTTTGGGCAAAAGCTTCCTCTAAAACAACTGGGTTTATCATTGGTGGTTTTGTTAGGGGTCTTTGTCTTGCAACTGCCCTATCTCTCACAAGGTCTCGGCCATCACCTTTTTTTGGCGCTAACCTTGATACTAATCGCAGCTTTTTCTTACCCTTTGGGAAATCGGAAAATGTTACACCTGACGCATTCACAAGACTTGTCGACCTTACAAAGGGTATTTGGCATGACCTTGATGAGTCTGCCTTTTTGGTTAGCCTTGTCGCTCTACTCTGGACTTTCAGTAGGTCTTCCGCCAGTCAGTCAGTTGATGCAGTCACTCATTGTTGCGCTTTTTTCTGGTGTCATTGCGACCCTGCTGTTCTTTGAAGCGACCAACTTAGTGAAGCACCACCACAAACAGCTGGCGATTATAGAAGCGACGCAATCGGGTGAAGTGGTATTTACCCTTTTAGGAGGCTGTCTTTTCCTTGGCGACGCTTGGCCAAATGCTATCGGATTTCTTGGACTTGCTCTGATCATCCTAGGCATGCTCCTAAATAGCCTCTTCGCTAATAAATAGAAAGGCAGGGACTAGCTAGAGAGTTGGAAAGTCCCCTTAGATAACGGATAATAGATAGAGGTAGCCCCATGTCCTATAAGTTTTTACTTTTTGATTTAGATCGTACCTTACTGGACTTTGATACTGCTGAGGATAAGGCACTCGACCAACTGTTTGGTCAAGAAGGAGTGGCAGATATCCAAGCCTTTAAGAGTTATTATATTCCCTTGAATGAACAGTTATGGAAGGCCCATGAGAGAGAAGAAATCTCTAAGGATACCTTGGTCAAGACCCGTTTTTCACGAACCTTTGCTCATTTTGGGCTAGAGAGAAATGGCGAAGATTTGGCCAAGCGCTATCAGGAACTTTTGAGCCAACAAGGGCAAGTTTTCCCAGGGGCGATAACTTTATTAGAGACCCTGAGAAAAGGTGGTTATGAGTTGTATGCCATTACAAATGGCATCACAGCAATCCAAAAGGGGCGTTTGACTGTCTCGTCTTTGGCCCCTTATTTTAAAAAAGTCTTCATCTCTGAACAAATGGGAACGCAAAAGCCTTCACGAACTTTTTTTGACCTGGTGGCTCGAGCGATTCCAGGCTATGATGCCACACAAGCCCTTGTCATCGGGGATAGTTTAACATCTGACATTCAAGGAGCTGTGAATGCGGGACTTACCTGTCTTTGGTATAACCCCAAGGGGCTTGCGCTTGACAAAGACGACCCGCAACCAACAGCAGTTGTGAAGGATTTTGATGACGTTTTAACTTTTTTGTCTGCTAGAAAGGATAAGTAAATGAAAAAATTAGGCATGACAATGCTTTTTGCCGTCGTGTATTTTTGCTGTGTAGGTCTTGGGGTTTTGCTAGCCAACGTCATTGACCATACGGGGAATATGTTTTATGCCCCAGCCTGTTCGGCTTTTGTGGGTGGTTTGGCCTATTGGTATTTTGTTGAACGGATTCGTACCTTTGGTGCTATTACCTTTGTTGGGCTGGTATTGGCAGGCTTCTTTCTTTTAACACGGCATGGTGCGGGTGCTTTTTTACCAGCCATTATCTGTGGGCTTTTAGCCGATGTGATTTCACGGATGGGTCGCTATAAAAACAGTCCAGAACAGGCCATTTCATTTTTTGTTTTTGCTTTTGGGACGACTGGTCCTATTCTGATGATGTGGTTTGCTCGAGCGGATTACATTGCCAGTCTTCTTGCGCGTGGCAAGAGTCAAGCCTATATTGATCGGGTCATGGTGGCGCCGGATATCCGAAACATCCTTCTCTTTGTCGTGGCTACCTTGATTGGTGCCGTTGTTGGTTCTATCATCGGGCATTTATGGACATCTTACCGGCGAACGGCTACCAAGATTGAAATTCTAGATACAGAAGAATAAAAAACGCTGTATAGAGACGTGAGGAACTCCCCTAAGGACCTAGTGGTTGATTTTAGACGATTAGAGGGCTATACTAAAAGGCATCAGATAGGGGGAAAGTTTATGATTGACATCATTTATTTGAACGCAGCCAAGCAAGAAAGGTTGGAACATTTTGAGAATTATAATGAGTTTGTCCGTGCGCAACAAGCTTGTTGGATCAATGTTCCTGATTATTGCAAGGTGGTTCGAGTCACTATCAATGGCCATGTTTTGGATTTTCAAGGCCAGTATGGGGAGCTTTACCATTACCTCCTCAAACAAGATTTAACTGCCTATTTAGAAAAGGCGTGAGCGAAAAACAGATAGCAAAAAAGCTATCTGTTTTTGAGTGGCCAAAAGACCTGGTTCCTATGGGGAGGTTGGCTAAGAGTAAATAAAGTCCAAAGAGAAATCAGCAATTCCTTGTTTTTTATGGTAAAATAGAGAGAATACGTCAAAAAGGAGTAGAACTTGAGTATAGAAGATTATAGGCCGGACTTCTGTTTGGAAGCGGTGTATGACTTAACAGCAGAAAGTTTAAGACGCCACGATATCCGTGTGGTCTTAGTGGATTTAGATAATACCTTAATTGCTTGGAACAATCCCGACGGTACGCCGGAACTGCGTAAATGGTTGGATGAGATGACGATGGCCAATATCCCAGTAGTGGTTGTTTCTAACAATAAGGAAAAACGGGTGCACCGAGCAGTTGAGAAATTTCATGTCGACTATGTCAGCCGTGCCATGAAACCATTTGCTAAAGGGATCAATGAAGCGATTGAACGCTATGGTTTTGACCGTAGTGAAGTGGTTTTTGTGGGTGACCAATTGATGACTGATATTCGCGCGGCGCATCGAGCTGGGATACGCTCTATTTTGGTGAAACCTTTGGTGACTTCTGATGCTTGGAACACGAAGATTAATCGTTTCCGAGAACGTCGGGTCAAGAAAAAATTAGAGGCCCTCTATGGCGCTTTTGATTACAAGAAGGAATTGTAAGTGGAAAAATTGTTTTGTATTGGCTGTGGGGCAAGTATTCAGACGCAAGACCCGGAAGGGTTGGGGTATACGCCAAAATCAGCTCTTGAAAAAAACTTAGAGACAGGTGAAATCTATTGCCAGCGGTGTTTTCGTTTACGTCATTACAACGATATCGCTGATGTCTCATTGACGGACGATGACTTTTTGCACCTCTTGCAGGAAGTTGGTAAAGAAGATGCCCTGATTGTCAATGTCGTGGACATCTTTGATTTCTCAGGCTCTGTAATTCCTGGGTTGGCGCGCCTGACAGGTGGCAATGATTTGCTTTTGGTAGGAAATAAAAAAGATATCTTACCCAAGTCGGTGAAAACGGCTAAAGTAACCAATTGGTTAAGGGAACGGGCACATGAAGTGGGGCTTCGTCCTTTGGAAGTCATTTTGACATCTGCAAAAAGCAAGTTGGCCATTAAGGAATTGATTGCCAGTATTGACCGTTTGCGTAAAGGCCGTGATGTCTATGTGGTTGGTGTGACAAATGTCGGGAAATCAACCCTTATCAACGCTATTATTCAAGAATTGACCGGCGATAAGGACGTGATTACAACGTCACGTTTTCCTGGTACGACTTTAGATAAGATAGAAATCCCGTTAGATGATGGCAGTTTTCTGTATGACACACCTGGAATCGTGCACAGGGACCAGATGGCGCATTACCTGTCTGCAAAAAGTCTACAGTATGTCAGCCCTAAAAAGGAAATTAAGCCGAAAACTTACCAACTTCAAGCAGAGCAGACTCTATTTTTTGGTGGCTTAGCGCGTTTTGATGTCCTTTCAGGGCCCAAGCAGGGCTACACAGCATACATAGATAATCAGCTCAAGATTCACCGGACAAAGCTTGAGGGCGCTGATCTTTTTTATGACAAACACAAAGGGAGTCTATTAACGCCACCGAACGGGAAAGAGAAAGCAACTTTTCCGGACCTGGTCAAACATACCTACCGCATTAGCCAAAAAACAGACCTGGTCATTTCAGGTTTAGGCTGGATACGGGCAACAGGTCCCTGCCAAGTTGCGGTTTGGGCGCCAAAGGGTGTCGGCGTTAGCCTACGTTCCCCATTAATTTAAGGAGAGTTACTATGGCATTAACCAGTAAACAAAGAGCCTTTCTCAAAAAGGAGGCTCATAGCCTAAAGCCCATTATCCAGATTGGGAAAAATGGCTTAAATAATGAAATCAAGACCAGTGTTCGTCAAGCCTTGGATGCGCGCGAATTAATTAAAGTTCAATTGCTTCAAAACACGGATGAAGATATTCACGAAGTGGCTGAGATTCTTGAAGAGGAGATTGGTGTAGATACCGTTTTAAAGATTGGGCGCATCCTTATCCTCTTTAAACCGTCTTCTCGCAAAAACAATCGCAAACTCTCTGAAGCAGTAAAGGCAATCTGATAAGTCCTGACAATATAAGGAGATAAAAATGGCGTTAGAATTATTAACCCCCTTTACCAAGGTGGAGTTGGAAACGCAGGACAAGCCGACAGACAGAAAACAGGTCGGTATTTTAGGAGGGAACTTTAACCCCATTCACAATGCCCACTTGGTCATGGCTGATCAAGTTCGTCAACAACTGGGGCTGGATCAGGTCCTTCTCATGCCAGAATATTTACCCCCCCACGTGGATAAAAAAGGAACCATTGATGAAAAGCATCGTCTTAAGATGTTGGAGCTAGCCATTGCGGACGTGCCGGGCTTAGGAATTGAAACCATCGAGCTAGAGCGCAAAGGGATTAGCTATACCTATGATACGATGGCCTTATTAACAGAGGCGCATCCAGATGTCGATTATTATTTCATTATCGGTGGGGATATGGTGGACTATCTCCCTAAATGGCACCGTATCGATGACTTGTTGCACTTGGTGCAGTTTGTTGGTGTTCAAAGGCCGAAATACCGTGCTGGAACCTCCTACCCTGTCATTTGGGTGGATGTTCCGATGATGGATATTTCATCCAGCCTCATTCGTGAGAAGATTCAAAAAGGTTGTCAACCTAACTTTCTTTTACCAGCGGCTGTGCTGGATTATATTGAAAAAGAGGGGCTCTACCAATGAGTTACGCTGACTATATTTCTTGTGACCGTGACAGTTTGATAAAGAAGATGGGCCAACAGATGAGCCAAAAACGCTTGGCGCACTGCCTGAGAGTAGAAGCAGCTGCCATTGACCTGGCAATTCGCTTTGGTCAAGACCCTGAGCGAGCGGGGCTGGCAGGGCTTTTGCATGATTATGCCAAAGAGCTTCCTGATCAAGAATTTTTGACCTTAATCGACCGCTATGGCTTGGATCCTGACTGGAAGCATTGGGGCAATAATGTCTGGCACGGTCTGGTTGGCGCCTATCGTGTCAAAGAAGATTTGGATTTACAAGATAGGGCTATTTTTAGGGCGATTCAGTTCCATACGGTCGGTAGCGCGGACATGTCTGACTTAGATATGATTGTTTATGTGGCAGATTATATCGAGGATGGCAGAGATTTTCCAGGAGTTGATAAGGCGCGTGCAATAGCTAAACTATCGTTAGCAGCAGCAGTAGCCTATGAAACGGCTCATACGATTGCCTTTTTAGTACAAAAGGGACAGCCAATCTTCCCACAAACTTTAGAAACTTATAACGCCTATTGCCCTTATCTCAAGGAGGTATAACATGAACCAAGAAGAACTTTTACAAAAACTTGCTCAAGTAGCTGACGATAAACGTGCGCTAGACATTGTCGCCTTAGATGTGCAAGGTCTGACCACTTTGGCGGATTACTTTTTGATTTTTTCAACGATGAATAGCCGTCAGTTAGATACCCTGGCGGACCACTTGCTTGAAGCAGCGCAGGCTGCTGGCGTTTCGACAGGAAAACCAGAAGGGGAAAGCCAATCTGGCTGGGTACTCTTAGATTTTGGCGGCATTATCGTCCACATTTTCTCTGAAGAGGGGCGGAGCCATTACCAATTGGAAAAACTCTGGCATGAAGCAGCCCAAGTGGAACTCAACTTGGACACAAAATAAAGCAAAGGCGGGCTTGCCCTGCCTTTTTTAGGAGGAGAATACATGGCGACATATGAAACCTTTGCACGCGTCTATGACAGCATTATGGATGAAAGTCTCTATGACAAATGGACGGATTTTAGTTTGCGGCACCTCCCGCAAGGGAAACGAAAACTCTTAGAACTGGCTTGTGGCACGGGAATTCAAAGTGTGCATTTCGCAAAAAGTGGTTTTGAAGTGACTGGCTTTGACCTGTCTGAAGATATGCTCGAGCTAGCGCGTAAGCGTGCCAAAGAGCATGCCTGTGAGATTCCCTTTGTGCAAGGCAATATGTTGGATTTGTCCCCATTAGAGCATTATGACATCATCACCTGCTATTCTGATTCCCTTTGTTATATGGAAGATGAGGTTGCTGTCGGTGATGTCATGGCTCAGGTATATGAGCATTTATCGCCTGGTGGTGTCTTTATTTTTGATGTGCATTCAACCTACCAGGTTGACCAAGTTTTCCCGGGCTATAGTTACCATGAAAATGCAGAAGACTTTGCCTTTGTATGGGATTCTTATCCTGATCAGGCCCCACATTCCATTGTTCATGAACTTACCTTTTTTATCCAGGATGAAGATGGGCGTTTTGAACGCTTTGATGAGTTGCATGAAGAAAGGACCTATGAGCAGTTAACCTACGAGGTTTTACTAGAAGAAGCAGGTTTTTCTGAGGTCTCAGTTTACGCTGATTTTGAAGATGAGGCGCCATCGAAAACCAGCCAGCGTTGGTTTTTCGTAGCGAAAAAAGCATGACTATTTCAGGCATTATTGCAGAGTTTAATCCTTTTCACAATGGGCATAAGTACCTACTCGATCAAGCGGATGGTTTAAAAATCGTTGCCATGTCCGGTAATTTTGTGCAAAGGGGAGAACCAGCCTTCATCGACAAATGGCAAAGAGCCCAGATGGCTCTTGAACATGGCGCTGATTTGGTTGTTGAACTTCCTTTTCTCGTCAGCGTGCAGGCTGCTGATTATTTTGCTGAGGGGGCCGTTGGCATTTTAGCTTCTTTAGGCATGACACAACTTGTTTTTGGCAGTGAACAAGTCATTGATTATAATGCGCTAGCCACTAGCTATCGGAATCAGCAAAAGGAGATGCAGGCACTTGTTTTAGACCTTCCAGATGCCTTATCTTATCCGCAAAAAAGTCAGGTAGCCTGGCAATCTCTTTCAGGGATGACTTTCTCCGGTCAGACGCCCAATCATGTTTTGGCCTTAGCTTATACCAAAGCAATCAGTGCCTATGAGGGGATAGGCCTATGTCCTGTTCAACGGATTGGAGAAGGTTTTCACTCAACCCAAAAAGAGGTCTATGCCTCTGCCACAGCTCTGCGAAAGAACTGGCAGGATAAGGCATTTGTGGCAGAAGCAAGCCCTAGTAGCCTCATACTAAATACTGCGCCTAAAGTCTTCTGGGACGATTTGTTTTTAGTAGTCAAATACCAAATATTAACCCATCCCAATTTACAAGATATCTTACAGATGAATCAAGAATTGGCTCAGCGTTTTAAAAAGGCCATCCATCAGGTGTCGTCAATCGAAGAATTGGTGGCAAGTGTTGCGACCAAGCGTTACACCAAAGCCCGTGTAAGACGTTTAGTGACCTACTTGCTGGTACAAGCAAGAGACTGTCCTTTGCCTGACAGTATTCATGTCTTAGGCTTTTCTAAACGTGGCCAGAAACACTTGTCAAGGCTCAAACATAGGGTAGCCTTCGTGACGCGCATTGGGAAAGAACCGTGGGATTTGCTGACCCAAAAAGCAGATGAGGTTTATCGCTTGGCCAATCCGGAATTAAAAGAACAAAACTACGGGCGGCGGCCCATTGTCCTTCCCTAGTCGGAAATCCGATTATTTAGAGATTTTTTTGCACAGTTGAACTGGATGACAATGGCTATAAACAGAAAAAAAGCAGTCATTCTTTATCCCAGGGTGGGCTAGGATAAGAATCACTGCTTTTATGCCTTTTGGTAGGTCTCTAGAATAATTTGTCCGATGCGTGTGATATCTTTTGGGGTGCCACGCATTTCAAAGTCTGCTAAAAATGGGAAATCAAAGTATTTGGCATACTGCATGGCTGTTAGGCAATATTGATTGTTGAAGTTTTTGTTGCCTGAACCAACGATACCTAAACACTGTTTAAAGTTATCATGGGCTTCGATAAAGTCTCCTAGACCATTTGTCAAGATTTCGTGGTCCCCATTATCGATGCCGTTGCCTCCCTCTAGGTAGGTGGGAAGAAAGGCGATAAAGGGGCGCTCTATGGGGTAAGTTGCATTATCTAAAGTTGAGACGTCTAGGGTTTCAACCTGGTGGCCTTGGTTTTCTAGGTCTGTTTTCAACCGTTGAATAAAGCTTCTGGTGTTGCCACTAATGCTGATATAAATAAATGTCAGTTCCATAAGTATCTCCATATCTTGCGAATACTAGTAGATTGTAACACTATATATTGTGTTAATCAAGAGGAAAACTGGTTTTTGGCTAATGCTTAGAAAAATCAGTTTGTAAAAAAATCGTCCTCAGTTGCAGTGACAAAACTGGTCCGGTATTGCTAGCAATACAAGTTTTTTGACTTTTAAACTGGCCAGGTGTACACTTAAACAAACTTTAAACAGAAAAAATGAAGCCGGCCTCTATCCTATTTGGGAGAGTCCTAGCGCTCGATAGCAAGAAGGTAGCCTGATGAAAGCTAGAAAAACGCAATTTTTGAGAAAGGGAAATCGAAAACCGTCAATTGTTTCTCAGTTGGCTTGGTTTTTTAAACTCGAAAGAAGACGCTATTGTTTGGGGATTTTGGCCCTGAGTGTTGTCTCTTTTCTCAATCTGGTTCCGCCACGTCTGATGGGGGATGTGATTGATAGTATCGATGCGAAACGGCTACAATTTCCGCAATTGATGCGAGATTTAGTGTTAATCGTACTCGTTGCTTTTGCCATGTATGGTTTACGCTATGTCTGGCGGATGTATATTATTGCGACTGCTTATCGTTTGGGGCGCATTATGCGAAAACGCCTATTTGAACACTTTATGGGCATGTCGGCTTCTTTTTACCAAAAATACCGTACGGGTGACTTGATGGCGCATGCCACCAATGATATCAATGCCTTGACACGTTTTGCGGGGGGCGGTGTCATGTCAGCTGTCGATGCTAGTCTTACGGCGGTTGTGACCTTAATCACCATGGCGACGCTCATTTCTTGGCAAATGACTTTGGTGGCTGTTATCCCTTTACCGTTGATGGCGCTCGCGACCTCTCGTTTGGGGCGTCGCAGCCATCTAGCATTTCAGGAATCCCAAGCCGCCTTTTCAGAGCTCAATAATATGGTCCAAGAGGCGGTGTCAGGGGTAAAGGTGACCAAGTCCTTTGGTTATCAAGACGCTGAAGTGGCGAAATTTCGGCACATTAACGACCTGGCTTTTAACAAGAATATGCGTTCCATGGTCTATGACACGCTTTTTGACCCACTCGTTCTCTTTTTTGTAGGTTCTAGTTATGCGCTGACGCTCTTAGTAGGTGCTTGGCAAATTTCTCAAGGAAGCATCACAGTAGGGAATCTGGTGACTTTTGTAGCTTATTTGGATATGTTAGTCTGGCCCTTGATGGCGATTGGGTTTCTCTATAATGTGATACAAAGAGGGACGGTATCCTACCAGCGAATTTTGGAATTGTTAGAGCAAAAAAGTGAGATTGAAGAGCCAGCTAATCCACTAGCCACTATTCAAAACGGGGATATCAGATTTGCGATTGATAGCTTTTCCTATCAAGACCATCTGGCCCTTGAAGACATTGCTTTTACCCTCAAAAAAGGACAAACGCTGGGTTTGGTAGGAGAAACAGGGGCAGGGAAAACGACGCTCTTACGCTTGCTCCTTCGTGAGTATGATATCAGCCAGGGTGCCATCTATTTAAATGGCCATGATATTAAGTCTTATCGCTTGAAGGACTTGCATGGTTTGATGGGCTATGTGCCTCAGGATCAGATTTTGTTTGCTCAGACCATTGCTGAAAATATTCGCTTTGGAGACCCAAATCTTTCACAAGAGCAAGTAGAGGCCGCTGCGAAAACGGCTCAAGTTTATGAAGATATTCTTGCTATGCCAGAGGGTTTTCAAACCATGATTGGCGAAAAAGGCCTAGCCTTGTCAGGTGGGCAACGGCAACGCCTTGCCATGGCGAGAGCGATGGTTTTAGATCCAGACATTTTACTTCTGGACGACTCTTTGTCGGCAGTTGATGCTAAGACGGAGCGAGCCATTATCGAGCAGTTAAAAGCAAACAGGCAAGGGAAAACGACAGTGATTACAGCGCATCGGTTGAGTGCAGTGGCACATAGTCAGTTGATTTTAGTCTTGCAAGAGGGCCGTATCATTGAAAGAGGTAGTCACCAAGACTTGATGGCTATGGATGGCTGGTATGCCAAAACCTATAAAGCGCAACAATTTGCCCAAGAACAGGAGGTGGCGCATGGCTATTAAAGAAGCCACTAAACGCTTACTAGGCTATGTGAGTCGATATAAGGTCTTGTCTGCGCTAGCCCTGATCTTCTTGCTGGTGACGACGATTATTCAAACCGTGATTCCTCTGGTGGCCGAATATTTTATCGACCATATGATTAGCCATGTCGGGCAAAAGGAAGCCATCTTTTTGCTAGGTTACTATGTGCTTTATTTGCTGGAAATGGTGACTTCCTTTGTCGGTAATCTCCTGTTTGCGCGTGTTGCTTATAGTGTCGTAAGGGATATGCGACAAGACGCTTTTGCCACCATTGAAAAACTGGGCATGTCCTATTATGACCAGACAGCAGCAGGAGCGATTGTTTCTCGGATTACCAATGATACGGAAACGGTCAGCGATATGTTCTCGGGCGTTCTGAGCACCTTTGTATCAGCAATTTTTATTTTTCAGTGACCTTTTACACCATGGTCATGTTAGATTTTCGCCTCACAGGCTTTGTGGTTGCTCTCTTGCCGATCATTTTTCTTCTAATCTTCTGTTACCGCAAGTTTTCTGTGCAAGTGGTCAAAGAAACACGCGCTAAATTGAGTGACCTTAATGTCAAACTCTCTGAGAGTATTGAGGGGATTCGTGTTATCCAGGCCTTTCGGCAGGAAAAGCGGCTTTTGGAGGAATTTGAAGCAATCAATGGCGAGCATCTTTATTATGCCAATCGTTCAACTGCCCTAGATAGCCTTTTCTTGCGCCCAGCCATGTCCTTGTTGAAATTATTAGCCTATGCTTTGTTAATGGCTTATTTTGGCTTGACCTGGCAAACAGCTGCTGTATCGGCAGGGTTGATGTATGCCTTTATCCAGTATGTTAATCGGCTGTTTGATCCACTTATTTCGGTCACACAAAATTTTTCAACCTTACAAACCTCTATGGTGGCTGCGGGGCGTGTTTTTGAGCTTATTGATCGTCAGGATATCGAACCAGCGCAAAGTCAAGCAAGTGGTCGCATTAAGGACGGGGCAATCCAGTTTGAAGGGGTAAACTTTTCCTATGATGGCAAGCGCCCTATTTTGAAAGACATCTCTTTTTCTGTTCAACCTGGGCAAACCATTGCCTTCGTTGGCGCAACAGGTTCGGGCAAGTCATCCATTATCAACGTCTTTATGCGTTTTTATGAGTTTTCATCAGGCCGTATTAGCATTGACGGGCAAGATATCCGTGATTTTTCCATGGAGGAATTACGGAGCAAGATTGGCTTGGTCTTGCAAGAGCCTTTTCTCTACCATGGCACAGTTGCTTCAAATATTCGCATGTATCAAGATTTGACAGATGACCAGGTCAAAGAAGCTGCCCGTTTTGTGCATGCCGACCAGTTTATTGAACAACTGCCTGATGCCTACCAGTCTCCCGTGACGGAAAGAGGAACAACCTTTTCGACAGGGCAACGGCAATTGCTGGCCTTCGCTCGTACCATTGCTATGTCGCCAAAAATTTTACTCCTAGACGAAGCCACTGCTAATATCGACTCAGCGACCGAAGATATTATCCAAAACTCGCTGAAAAAGATGCGACAAGGCCGAACCACCATTGCCATCGCACACCGCTTATCGACCATACAAGATGCGGATTGTATCTATGTTTTGGACAAGGGCCGTATTATCGAAGCAGGTAGTCATGAGGCCCTGCTGGAAAAAGGTGGGACCTATAGTCAGATGTACCAGTTGCAGACAGGAAAACTTTAAAAATCTGTCAAGTTTTTTTCTTGACAGCAAAGCTAGACTGTAGTAAACTAATAAAGTCAGTAACGACTGAACAAAATTTTTTAGTAGAAAAGAGACCATTCATGGCAGTTAAAATTCGTTTAACACGTATGGGTTCTAAAAAGAAACCTTACTACCGTATCAACATCGCAGATTCACGTGCTCCACGTGATGGCCGTTTTATCGAAACGGTTGGAACATACAACCCATTGGTTGCTGAAAACCAAGTCACTTTGAAAGAAGACCGTGTCTTGGATTGGTTGGCTAAAGGTGCACAACCTTCTGATACTGTTCGTAACATCTTGTCTAAAGCTGGTGTTATGAAGAAATTCCACGATTCAAAATATTCTAAATAAGCTGACTGATGGTATCCATTGAGAGTTTGATTGCGACAGTTGTAGGACCTCTCATTGCGCATCCAGAAGAATTAACTATCCGCATCGAGGAGTCTGACGAGTTTCTAGAGTACCATCTAGTGCTCAATCCTGCGGACATCGGACGCGTTATTGGTCGCAAAGGACGCACCATTTCAGCTATCCGTACCATCGTGTATTCTGTTCCGACAGAGGGCAAGAAGACACGGATTATCATTGATGAAAATGCCGAGTAGTGGAAACTCGGTGTTTTTTTTGTAGCCAAATCACAAGTGTTAAATAAAGAAGAATGAACACTGGTGATAGAAGGGACTCTAATTCTAATGTAACCTTGTTAGTTGCTTTCTTTATATTCAAAAATCGTGAAAGAAATTCATAAATTTTCAGAAAATTCCAAAAAACCCTTGCTTTTCACCTTTTGATATGTTACATTATATAACATAATACGATATTCGTGTTAGAAGTTATTACATAGAAGGAGAGATTTATGGATTCTGGAACGATTGCTTTTATTTGTGTTTCTGCGATGCTGGTGGCCTTTATGACCCCTGGACTTGCCTTTTTTTACGGGGGTCTCGGCCGGCGTAAAAATGTTATCAATACCATGATGATGTGTATTTTACCGATGGCTGTTGGGTCTGTGCTTTGGCTGATTTGTGGCTACTCCCTGTCTTTTGCAGGGACAGGTCGATTTATTGGAAATTTGTCCCATGTTTTCTTTAATGGGGTTTCTGAAACGACTTCTAGCCGTGGTTTAGCTCTCCCTGATTTACTCTTTGCTGCCTTTCAGATGATGTTCTCCATTATTGCGGTAGCGATTGCAACGGGTTCGGTAGCGGGTCGGATGCGTTTTACCCCTCTCGCCTTATTTGCAGTGGGTTACCTCTTGTTTATTTATTACCCTTTCGCTCATATGGTTTGGGGTGGTGGCCTTTTGGAAGAACTGGGGACGATTGATTTTGCTGGTGGCGATGTGGTTCACATTACATCTGGGGTGTCCGGTTTGGTTCTAGCCATTGTTGTCGGAAAACGGAGAGATTTTGATCGGCAAGCTTACCGGCCTCACAATGTTCCTTTTGTTCTTTTGGGTGCTGGGATTTTGCTCTTTGGTTGGTATGGCTTTAATGCAGGGTCTGCCTTGTCTGCTGGAGCGACGGCAGTCCATGCTTTGATGACAACACACATTGCAGCGACTTCAGCCATGTTATCCTGGATTATTCTGGAAAAACTCCTTAACGGCAAGGTATCTCTTGTAGGTGCGAGTACTGGTTTAGTGGCAGGATTAGTTGCGATTACGCCAGGAGCGGGTTATGTTTCCGTTGCGGCTTCCTTTATCATCGGTTTGTTGGTCAGTCCTATCGTTTACTTCTTTATCTCTGTTGTTAAACACAAATTAGGTTATGATGATGCCTTGGATGCTTTTGGCTGTCATGGTATTGGTGGGATTTTTGGTGGTATTGTCACTGCGGTATTTGCGACACCAGCTTTGTCAGGCGGGGCTGAAAAGGCAGGCTTGCTATTTGGTCAAACCCATCTTTTCTGGGTGACCTTGTTAGCCATTGCTATTACGATTGTCTGGACAGCTGTAGTGGCCTACTTGTTAATTATTGCTATTCGTTGGGTGATGCCATTGCGTGTTTCCGATCGCGTGGAAGCTATTGGTCTAGATGATAATGAACATGAAGAAACAGCTTATCCAACCTTTATGGGACTAGATTCTTAAGGAGATATCTTGCATGAAAAAAGTAGAAGCGATTATTCGTACAGATAAGATTGAAAATCTGAAAGATGCCTTATCAACAACGCATTATGCGAAAGGGATGACAGTCAGTCAAGTTTTGGGGCATGGTAGCCAGCAAGGCTTTGTGGAATATGTCAGAGGTCAACGGGTCATTCCCATGCTCTTGTCTAAGGTCAAGGTTGAAATTGTCGTCCAAGATAAGGACACGGAGAACTTGATTGACTTGATCTGCGATGCAGTGGGGACAGGAGAAATCGGTGATGGTAAGATATTTATCATTCCGATTGATGATGCTGTTCGCATCCGAACCAAAGAACGTGGGGCTGATGCCCTCAATTAGGTGCGGGAGGTCTTTAGCTACTTCACAATAATTTTGGTATAATAAGAACCATGAGAGTTATTGCTGGAGAATTTGGTGGCAGGCCCTTAAAGAGTTTGCCAGGTAAGACAACGCGCCCGACAACAGATAAGGTAAAAGGGGCCATCTTTAATATGATTGGTCCCTATTTTAATGGTGGGCGGTCTTTAGATTTGTATGCTGGTTCAGGGGGCTTGTCTATTGAAGCTGTCTCCCGTGGAATTGCACAAGCTATTTTGGTTGAAAAAGATCGTAAAGCACAGGCGATTGTTACTGAAAATATTGCCATGACGAAACGGTCATCTGCTTTTCAATTGTTAAAAATGGATGATAAACGGGCCCTAGCCCAATTGGATGGCCGTTTTGATTTGGTTTTTTTAGATCCTCCCTATGCCAAAGAAGAAATTGTGGCGGTTATAGAGAGTCTTAGCGAAAAAGCGCTTGTTGACGGTGATAGTCTGATTGTTTGTGAGACGGACAAGGCAGTCACTTTGCCAGAAACTATCGGGCCCTTTAGAATCAAAAAACAAAAACACTATGGAATTAGTCAGGTGACCATATATGAGCAATAGAATTGGGTTGTTTACAGGGAGTTTTGACCCCGTGACGCTTGGGCATGTCGATGTGATTGAAAGGGCCAGTCATTTGTTTGACACCCTCTATGTTGGCATTTTTTTTAATCAGGATAAACAAGGTTTCCTAGCTATAGAAGACAGAGAGGTTGCCTTGAAAAAGGCCCTGGCGCACCTGCCAAATGTCAGCGTTTTTACGACTCAGACGCGCTTGGTTGTAGATGTCGCTAAAGAACTTGGGGTGACGACTTTGGTACGCGGTTTGCGTGGCGCTGAAGATATGGCTTATGAAGCAAGTCTGGATTTCTTTAACCATGACTTGGCCCCCGATTTGGACACTGTTTACCTGATGGCCAAACCTGCCTACCGTTATATCAGTTCGAGTCGTGTGCGCGAGTTGGCTGTCTTTGGGGCTGATTTTTCTGCCTACCTTCCTGAAAGTGCTGTAGAAGAAGTGAGGAAGCGTCTGTGACAGTTTTAAAAAAACGCCAGCGTCTCTGGTGGTTAGCAGCTTTCTGCTTTTTAGTTTTTAGTGGTTTTTTCTTTCTGACTCCCTTACCTTACTATATTGAAGCCCCGGGAGGGACTTTTGATACAGCCACTGCCATACAAGTAGAGGGCAAAAAGCCTGCCAAGGAGGGTGGTTACCAATTTGTTGCCGTAGCCGTTAGCCAGGCCACGCCAGCTAGTATGCTCTATGCTTGGCTTACCCCTTTTACGACCATTGAGCCAGAAAAAGAGGTGACTGGCGGTGCCAGCAATGCCGACTATGAGCGGATAAATACCTACTATATGAAAGCCTCTCAAGATACGGCGGTCTACCAAGCAAACCTTTTAGCTGGTCAAGAAGTCAGCTTGGTTTATAAGGGAGTCTACGTGATGTCGGTAGCCGACAATTCAACCTTTAAAAATACCCTTCACATCGCTGATACGGTGACCGCTATCAATGGGCAGACTTTTGCGAGTTCAAAAGACTTAGTGGCTTATGTGGGCCAGCAAAAGCAAGGGGCTAAGGTCACGATTACTTATGAAAGTGACGGCAAAAGCCAAACGGCTAAGGGCAAGATTGTTTCCCTGTCAAATGGTAAAAACGGTATTGGGATTACCCTGGTTGACCATACCGAAATCAAGTCAAAAAATAAGGTGACCTATTCAACAGATGGTGTTGGTGGCCCCAGTGCTGGTTTGCTCTTTACCTTGACCATATACGATGAACTAACAGGCAATCACTTGCTTAAAGGGCGTCAGGTTGCGGGGACGGGAACCATTGCGAGTGACGGAAGCGTCGGTGATGTCGGTGGAGTGGCTCTAAAGGTCAAAGCGGCAGCTGATGCGGGAGCGGACATTTTCTTTGTTCCCAATAATCCAGTCTCCTCAGGTCAGACAAATTATGAAGAAGCTAAGGCGAGTGCCAAGCGCCTCAAGACAAAGATGGTGATTGTTCCTGTTACAAAGGCGCAAGATGCTATCGACTACCTAAAAGAAACGAAGTGAGACAGATGCGAGACAATCATTTACATACTTATTTTTCCTATGATTCTGACCAAGATTTTGAAGCCTATCTGGAGGCCTATCCTGGTGAAGTGGTGACGACAGAACATTTTGATTTGTCAAACCCTTATACAAAGCAAGATGATATTCCAGACTATCAGGCCTATAGCCAAAAAATCGCTGAGCTCAATAGCCGTTACGGCAATCGGATTAAGCGCGGGATAGAAATTGGCTATTATGCCCCGAGAGAAGCGGATATTCTGAGCTATTTATCCGATAAAAGCTATGACCTTAAATTGTTGTCGGTTCATCACAATGGGGTGAATGATTACCTAGATGAGGAAGTGGCTGAGCGAGATAAGGATTTGGTTATCCAAGAGTATTTAGACTTATTAGAAGCGGCCATTGGTCGGGTAGAAGCGGATGTTTTGGCACATTTCGATTATGGTTTTCGTTTATTTGATGTCACAGTAGCTGAACTGCAAGTCTATGAGGCGCAGCTGCGTCGCATTTTTCAAAAAATGATTGCGCATGATCTCGCCTTTGAACTCAATAGCAAGTCCATGTACCTCTACCACCATGAAGCCTTATATCTCTATGCTTTGGATTTGGTTCTTGACTTGGGCGGTCGACGCTTTTCATTGGGTTCTGATGGTCATCAGTTGAACCATTTTCGTTTACAATTTGAACGACTGGCAGACATTTTGGACAGTCGTCATATTAGCGAGGAACAATTGTTGCATTAAGCGCTAGAATGTTCGGATAATACATAAAAAACTGCTAAATGTCTTCTCTGAGAGAAATATTTGGCAGTTTTTTGCGAACTTTGCTATAATAAAAGGGTATCAAAAAGAAGAACGGAGTTTCTATGAAGTCAGATATCGAAATCGCCCAAGAGGTGTCGTTAAAACCCATTACCGAGGTCGTTGCTCCTTTGGGAATTACCTCTGATGATTTGGAATTGTATGGCAAATACAAGGCCAAGTTGTCATTTGATAAGATTGCGAGTCTTCGTGATGAAAAACCAGGGAAGTTAGTTTTGGTGACAGCCATTAACCCGACTGCCGCAGGTGAAGGAAAATCAACCGTGACCATCGGGCTCGCAGATGCCTTGAATAAAATCGGTCAAAAAACGATGATTGCCCTACGTGAACCTTCTTTAGGCCCTGTCATGGGGATTAAAGGAGGCGCTGCAGGTGGTGGTTATGCGCAAGTTCTCCCTATGGAAGATATCAATCTGCATTTTACAGGAGATATGCATGCTATTACAACTGCTAATAATGCCCTGTCTGCCTTGATTGATAATCACCTCCATCAGGGGAATGCCTTGGGAATTGACCAACGTCGCATTATCTGGAAACGCGTCGTAGACTTGAACGACCGTGCTTTGCGCCACGTCACCATTGGCTTGGGAAGTCCTGTAAATGGTATTCCACGTGAGGATGGTTTTGATATCACTGTAGCCTCTGAGATTATGGCTATTCTATGTTTGGCGACGGATATTGAAGACCTTAAGGAACGTTTGGCAAGTATCGTGATTGGCTACCGCTATGACCGGACACCGGTATATGTTCGTGACCTTGAGGTTGAAGGCGCCCTTGCGCTCATTCTTAAAGATGCCATTAAACCAAACTTGGTCCAAACCATTTATGGAACTCCAGCCTTTGTTCATGGTGGACCATTTGCCAATATCGCTCATGGCTGTAACTCAGTGTTGGCGACAGCTACAGCCCTCCGTTTGGCTGATATCACGGTAACAGAAGCAGGTTTTGGAGCTGATTTAGGGGCTGAGAAGTTTTTGGATATCAAGGCACCTAACTTACCAACAGCACCAGATGCGGTTGTGATTGTGGCGACACTTCGTGCCTTGAAGATGCATGGTGGGGTTGCAAAAGACCAACTCAACGAAGAAAATGTCGAAGCAGTTCGTGCTGGTTTTGCAAACCTTGCTCGCCACGTTGAAAATGTGCGTAAATTTGGCCTGCCAGCTGTTGTTGCCATTAATGAATTTGTTAGCGATACCCCTGCTGAAATCGCAGCTTTACGCGAATTGTGTGCAAGCATTGACGTGCCGGTCGCCTTGGCGAGTGTTTGGGCTGACGGTGCTGCAGGTGGTGTAGAGTTGGCGGAAACTCTTGTTAAGGTGTTGGATGAAGGCACTGCCGACTACCATACCTTGTATGATGCAGAAGCAGGTATCGAAGAAAAAATCCAAACGATTGTTCGTGACATTTACCGTGGCCGTCAGGTTGTTTTTGAAAAGAAAGCCTTAACCCAATTGGCGCAATTTAAGCGTCTGGGATGGGACAAGTTACCAGTATGTATGGCAAAAACGCAATATAGCTTTTCAGACAATCCGACAGCTTTGGGCGCACCGGAAGGTTTCGATATTACCGTGCGTGAACTGGTACCAAAATTGGGGGCTGGCTTTATCGTTGCCTTGACTGGTGATGTGATGACCATGCCTGGCTTGCCAAAACAACCAGCAGCACTGAAGATGGATGTCGCAGCTGACGGAACTGCAATCGGTCTCTTTTAAAACAATGTTAAAAAGGTTTGTGCGTATAAGACCACAAGCCTTTTTCGTCAGTCAAAAGCGAGGGTTTGTTTGTATTTGTGCCCTGCTTATGATATACTTGGTGATTGAACTGTCTATTGTTTGAGCGCATAGACAAGTTACCTTCTAGAAAGGAATAGCCCTAAGAAAGCCAATGATTTTGGTCTTGTCTTTTGGGGAGGTAGAGCATGACTACTATACAAAACATGTCCCTAGAGGACATTATGGGAGACCGATTTGGACGTTATTCCAAGTACATCATCCAAGAACGGGCCCTACCAGATATTCGTGATGGGTTAAAACCTGTGCAACGACGCATTCTTTATTCGATGAATAAGGATGGCAATACATTTGATAAAGGCTATCGAAAATCGGCTAAATCAGTCGGTAATGTCATGGGGAATTTCCACCCCCATGGGGATTCGTCCATCTATGATGCGATGGTTCGGATGTCGCAAGATTGGAAAAACCGTGAAACGCTCATTGAGATGCACGGAAACAATGGGTCCATGGATGCCGATCCCCCCGCAGCTATGCGGTATACTGAGGCTCGCTTGTCCGAAATTGCCGGCTATCTCTTAAAAGATATCGACAAAAAAACGGTACCTTTTGCGTGGAACTTTGATGATACCGAAAAAGAACCGACCGTCCTACCAGCTGCCTTTCCCAATCTGTTGGTCAATGGTGCAACGGGTATCTCGGCAGGGTATGCGACGGATATTCCACCTCACAATCTTTCGGAAGTCATTGATGCCGTCATTTACTTGATTGATCACCCCCAGGCAAATGTTGACAAACTCATGACTTTTTTGCCAGGGCCTGATTTTCCGACTGGTGCCATCATTCAAGGGCGTAGTGAGATCAAAAAGGCATACGAGACCGGCAAGGGCCGTGTTGTCGTTCGCTCAAAAACAGCTATCGAAAGCCTCAAAGGTGGCAAAAAACAAATCGTCGTCACAGAAATTCCATACGAAGTCAATAAAGCGAATCTGGTTAAAAAGATCGAAGAAATTGCTCTGGCCAATAAGGTTCCTGGGATTGCCGATGTGCGGGATGAATCTGACCGTGATGGCTTGCGTATTGCCATCGAATTAAAAAAAGATACGGATGACACGGTGGTACTCAACTACCTGCTCAAGTATACAGATTTACAAATTAATTACAATTTTAACATGGTTGCCATCGACAACTATACGCCAAGGCAGGTTGGGCTTCTTCCTATCTTAAAAAGTTATGTTGCCCACCGTCAGGATATTATTGTCGCACGTTCCCGCTTTGATAAGGAAAAAGCAGAGAAGCGCTTGCACATTGTTGAAGGCTTGATTCGTGTCATTTCCATCCTCGACGAGGTGATTGCCTTGATTCGAGCCTCTGAAAACAAGTCAGATGCCAAGGAAAACCTTAAGGTCAGCTACGCCTTCACAGAAGAACAGGCTGAGGCTATCGTGACGCTGCAACTTTACCGTTTAACCAATACGGATATTGTGACCTTGCAGCAAGAAGAAGAGGAACTACGCCAAGAAATCGCACGACTAAAAGCTATCATCGGCGATGAGCGCACGCTCTTTAATGTCATGAAAAAAGAGCTCAGAGAGGTCAAAAAGAAATTTGCTAGCCCTCGCTTATCAGAACTCCAAGACCAGACGCAAACCATCGAGATTGATACGGCCAGCTTGATTGCTGAAGAAGATGTCATGGTGACCGTCACGCGTTCAGGTTATATTAAACGAACCTCGTTGAGATCTTATGCGGCATCAACCCCTGACGAACTCGGAAAACGGGATGATGACCGTTTAATCTTGCGCGAGCAAGCTAAAACAACGCAGGTCTTGCTGATGTTTACCAATTTAGGGAATGTCATTTACCGTCCTATCCACGAACTCGCGGATATTCGATGGAAAGACATCGGTGAACACCTGTCACAGACCATTACGGCATATGCGACCGAAGAAGAAATTATTTTAGCGCAAGTGCTTTCAGATTTTTCAGAAGCTACCGCCTATTACGCTGTTACAGCTAAGGGGCAGATAAAACGTTTTGCACAAATGGACCTCAAGCCTGGGCGTTCCTACAAGAGCAAGGCGGCCAAATATGCCAAATTAAAGGCTGCAGATGACCGCGTTCTTTCTGTTGGTGAGGTGGCTGAACGAGATCAAGTCCTTTTGATCAGTCAGAAGGGCTATGCCTTACGATTTGACATGACGGAGGTGCCTCTTGTAGGGGCCAAGGCTGCCGGTGTCAAGGCCATGAACCTTAAAAATGATGATACGATTGCCAGTGCCTTTTTAACAGTTTCGGATAGTTTTTATTTACTAACACAAAGGGGAAGTCTTAAACGTCAAGCGGTTGATACCATACCGGTCACGTCACGGGCCAATCGTGGGCTACTTGTCCTGCGTGAGCTTAAGACGCAACCTCACCAAGTCTTTGTAGGGGGTCCTGTCTCCGGTCACAGTGATCAAGCTGTGGAGGAGTTAAATCTTTTCGCATCACCTAAGGAGACGGACAAAGAGGAAACAGAGACACTTCATGTCTTTGACCAAGCTGGTCAGCATTATGAAGTTATCCTAGAGGACCTATCCCTGTCAGAGCGCACAAACAATGGGCGTTTCATCTCAGATACGATTTCCGACCAAGGTGTCGCTCAAGCTTATGTTGATTAATACTAAAAAAACGGAGAGGATTATGTCCTCTTTTTTTCTTTCTTAAAAAATGTCAAACGTTTAATACAAAAAGTGTTGACATTTCATCAAAATCAGTAGTAAAATAGTCGCGTCTAGGAAAACGGTTACAGTTTCCTAAGTCAGAAAAGGAGATTGACATGAGTCAAAATAATGGTGAACAGCGGTTGCGTTATGGTATCCGCAAGTTAAGTATCGGCGTTTGCGCTGCTGTCATTGGGGCGTTTATTTTGGGAGCGTCCCCAGTTGTTCAAGCAGATGAAGTTGCACAAGAAGCACCGATAAGTGTTGAGACAGTGGTTACGACTGCCTCTCCAGTAACAGGTGATGAAACTGTTTCTAGTGACCAAGGTCTTGCTGATGTGTCAAACGTTACCACGTCAGACGTCAAGACTCAAGAAGTGAGTTCAGTTGCTGAAAATACTGCAGTTGCCAATCCTACAAAGAACGACACAGCAGCAGAACAAGCAACTGTCGCTGAAAAAACCAACTCTGACTCTGTCAATGATTATCTTTATGGTTTGGATTACGACAAAACGAATATCTTAACGCGTCAAGGTGAGACCGTTGAAAATGTCCCTGCTACCAGCACACAAGAAAAGAATGGGGAATTTGTTGTCGTTGAAAAAACGAAAAAGACCCTATCTACTGGGACTAGTGATGTATCCGTCAACGGAAATGATGCCATCTATGTTGGCGCCTTGCTAAAAGCAGACCAAAGCCTTTTGGAAAATCAACCAACGCTCATTAGTGTCCCTCGGCAAAAGGCAACCATTTCGATTGATCTACCAGGCTTGGTTGGCAAGCAAAGTAGCCTTAGTGTGAAGCCGACTGCAAGTCAAGTGCAAGATGCCGTCAATACCTTAGTTGCTAATTGGCAATCAAATCATGCAGGTAGTCAAGCGACACCAGCTCGTATGCAGTATGAAATGACCTCTGCCTACAGCATGAACCAGGTGAAAGCTAAACTAGGTCTTGATTTTGAAAAAATCGGAGCACCACTCAAAATTGATTTTGAAGCGGTCAATAAAGGTGAAAAACAAATTGAAATCGTAGACTTCAAGCAAATCTACTACACAGTGACTATGGATGCTCCGGAAAATCCAGCAGATGTCTTTGATGCCAAGGTATCTGTGACTGACTTGAAGCGACGGGGAGTTGATGCAAAAACGCCACCTGTATACGTGTCTAGTGTGTCTTATGGGCGTCAAATGTATGTGACTTTTGAAACAACTAGCAAGTCTACTGAGTTTAAAGCTGCAATCGGCGCTCTTATCAAAGGCGTTACAATTGCACCAGGAACAGAATGGGCCCATGCCCTTAAAGATGTCAAAGTGAAAGCTGTCATCCTTGGTGGAAATGCGCAAGGAGCCGCGCGCGTGGTAACAGGAGACATCGAAACCCTTAAAGAACTCATCCGTGAAGGCGCAAGCTTTAGCGCACAAAGCCCAGCGGTAGCCATTTCTTATAAGACAGCCTTCTTGAAAGACAATGCGACAGCAACTTTTAAAAATCATACAGATTACATTGAAACCAAGGCTACTGCCTATAAGAATGGTTTCCTAAAACTCGAACATAAAGGGGCCTATATTGCGCGTTATACCATCACTTGGGACGAAGTGTCTTACGATAAGGATGGCAAAGAAGTTATCACTCACCGCCAGTGGGAAGATAATGGTAAAGGCCGAACAGCCGGCTTTAAGACAGAACTTCAGTTTAAGGGGAATGTACGCAATCTTTCCGTCAAAATCGAAGAGCGGACAGGCCTGGCTTGGGAACCTTGGCGAACAGTATACAACCGTGTCGATTTGCCTTTGGTTCAAAATCGGACTATTACGCATCGTGGCACAACCCTTAATCCAAAAGTGAAAGAAGAAATCGTAAACGCCTGAGATTAAGAGATGAATTGTCAGAATTTTATGAAAAATACTTGCAATTTTCTGAAAAAAGGACTAAACTAGTCTCAACATAAAAAAGGGAGACTTGCTATGACGATAGATTTAGATTGGGAAAATTTAGGGTTCGAATACCGAAAGTTACCATTTCGCTATATTTCTTATTTTAAAGATGGCAAATGGGATGAGGGGCAACTAACAGAAGATGCAACCTTACATATTTCCGAAGCGTCACCATCCTTGCACTATGGTCAAGAGGCCTTTGAAGGACTAAAAGCTTACCGGACAAAGTCAGGTTCTGTTCAACTGTTCCGTCCTGATAAGAATGCGGAACGTCTGCAAAGAACGGCCGATCGTCTTTTGATGCCACAAGTGCCAACGGATAAATTTGTCGATGCATGTAAGCAAGTGGTTCGTGCCAATGAAGATTATGTGCCACCTTATGGCAGTGGGGCTACCCTCTATTTGCGTCCGCTTCTGATTGGTGTTGGGGATATCATTGGGGTTCATCCAGCCGACGAATACATTTTTACCATCTTTGCAATGCCTGTTGGCAATTACTTCAAAGGTGGCTTAGCGCCAACCAACTTCCTTATTCAGGATGAATATGACCGGGCTGCTCCCCATGGAACTGGTGCAGCAAAGGTTGGTGGAAACTATGCTGCCAGCATGCTTCCAGGTAAGATTGCACATGACCGCAATTTCTCTGATGTTATCTACTTGGATCCAGCGACACATACGAAAATAGAAGAAGTCGGATCCGCAAACTTCTTTGGTATTACAGCTGATAATGAATTTATTACACCGCTAAGCCCATCAATCCTTCCATCTATCACCAAGTATTCTCTCCTAGAGTTAGCCGAAAAACGCTTTGGTATGACCGCTATCGAGGGGGATGTACGGATTGATGAGTTGGACAAATTCATCGAAGCAGGTGCCTGTGGGACAGCCGCAGTTATCTCCCCAATTGGAGGCGTGCAACACGGCGATGACTTCCATGTCTTTTACAGTGAAACAGAAGTCGGTCCTGTGACCCGTCGCCTTTATGACGAATTGACCGGTATCCAATTTGGTGATGTCGAAGCGCCAGAAGGTTGGATTTTCCCAGTTGAGGCTTAAGATTTTAGAAAAAGAGAGCTTGTCAGGCTCTCTTTTTTTTTGTAAAATAGTAGCTGTTGTAAAGGAGTAGGTATGCGAAAAAAAGATAAGAAAATCGACGTGACATTAGAAGAAGTGACTTTAACGCTTCAGGGACAAGCCCTTGATGGCCTTAAGTTGGCACTAGGCTCCAAGACTATCGGAGAACTCATTGAGACAGATAACGGCTTTAGTCAGATTGAAGAAGGCAATGTGACACAACAGTATAAGACCCTTGATCAAGCAATCACAGCCATTCTGGAAAAATATCATTTAAATCATTAAAAAGGGTTGCTATTTTAAGTTTTGTATGCTAGAATAGCTACTGTTACATATCGGAAGGGTAGCGAAGTGGCTAAACGCGGCGGACTGTAAATCCGCTCCTTCGGGTTCGGGGGTTCGAATCCCTCCCCTTCCACTTGGATGTGCAACATCCGATAATTTTGGGGTATAGCCAAGCGGTAAGGCAAGGGACTTTGACTCCCTCATGCGTTGGTTCGAATCCAGCTACCCCAGTACAAGGTATTAGATGGCAACATCTGACACCGTCAAAGATAGTCATTGTCGTTGCGGGTTACCTTAAAATAATATAGTCAGGGCTAGAATGGGCTAGTTCCTGTTGGAGGATTTTTTAGAATGAATGAATTTGAAGATTTGCTAAACAGTGTTGCTGAAGTGAATCAAGGCGATATCGTTACCGCTGAAGTTTTAGCTGTAGAAAGCGACCAAGCGAACGTTATCATCTCTGGTACAGGCGTTGAAGGCGTATTGACGCTTCGTGAATTGACCAACGACCGCAATGCAGATATCAACGATTTGGTAAAAGTTGGCGACAGCTTGGAATTACTCGTTGTTAAACAATTAGTTGGTAAAGATACTGACACTGTTTCTTATCTGGTTTCTAAAAAACGTTTGGAAGCACGCAAAGCTTGGGATAAATTAGTCGGTCGCGAAGGCGAAGTTGTTACTGTTAAAGTAACACGCGCTGTCAAAGGTGGCTTGTCTGTTGATTTCGAAGGTCTTCGTGGTTTCATTCCAGCATCAATGATCGATACACGTTTCGTACGTAACACTGAACGTTTCGTTGGTCAAGATGTTGAAGCTAAAATCAAAGAAGTTGATCCAGCTGAGAACCGTTTCATCTTGTCACGTCGTGACGTTGTTGAAGAGCAAGCAGCAGAAGCTCGTAAAGAAATCTTCTCTAAATTGGCTGTTGGTGAAGTTGTTACTGGTACAGTAGCTCGCTTGACAAACTTTGGTGCCTTCGTAGACCTTGGTGGTGTTGATGGGTTGGTTCACGTGACAGAATTGTCACACGATCACAACGTTAGCCCTAAATCAGTGGTTTCAGTTGGTGAAGAAATCGAAGTTAAGGTTCTTGATTTGGATGAAGAATCAGGACGTATCTCCTTGTCATTGAAAGCAACAACCCCTGGACCTTGGGATGGCGTTGCTCAAAAATTGGCTGCAGGTGATGTTATCGACGGTAAAGTGAAACGCTTGACTGATTTCGGTGCTTTCGTTGAAGTGCTTCCTGGAATCGATGGATTGGTTCACATTTCTCAAATCTCACACAAACGTATTGAGCATCCTAAAGATGTCTTGTCTGTAGGTCAAGAAGTTCAAGTTAAAGTATTGAGCGTCGATGCTGAAAACGAACGTGTTTCATTGTCTATCAAAGCTTTGGAAGAACGTCCAGAAGGTGTTGAAGAACAAAAATCTGAACGTCGTCAATCACGTCCACGTCGTCAAAAACGTCAACAACGTGACTATGAATTACCAGAAACACAAACTGGTTTCTCTATGGCTGACTTGTTCGGTGATATCGAGTTATAATAATTTGAAAAAGAGCTTAATTAGCTCTTTTTTTTGTCGCTTTTTTATGATATACTAGTTGAGTAACCGTCCTTAGTGTAATGGATATCACGTAAGATTCCGGTTCTTGAGATGGGGGTTCGATTCCCTCAGGACGGACTAGTGTCACCTTTAGGGGTGGCTTTTTTTCTTGTCCTTATAGTTTTTCCTTATCAAGTGATAGGAAATCTTAATAGGTCTTTAGACCTTAAACATGGTAAAATAGGATAAAGGAGATTTTTATGTCAGAAAAAATTGAAACAACTGATGGACAGTTTCATCGCAAGATGACGAGTCGTCATTTATTTATGCTGTCTTTAGGTGGTGTTATTGGAACGGGGCTATTTTTGAGTTCGGGTTATACGATTGCTCAAGCCGGTCCACTAGGTGCAGTCATTTCTTACTTGATTGGAGCGGTAGTGGTCTATCTGGTTATGCTGTCTTTGGGAGAACTGGCTGTGGCCATGCCCGTAACTGGCTCGTTTCATACCTATGCTACTCGCTTTATTAGTCCAGGGACTGGTTTTACGATTGCTTGGCTCTACTGGATTTGTTGGACTGTTGCTTTAGGGACGGAGTTTCTAGGAGCAGCCATGCTGATGCAACGCTGGTTTCCACAAGTACCGGCCTGGTTATTTGCAACCTTATTTGCTCTTTTAATCTTTGGCTTGAATGTTTTAAGTGTACGACTTTTTGCTGAGGCTGAAAGCTTCTTCTCTAGTATCAAGGTTATTGCCATTATCGTCTTTATTGTACTTGGACTTGGTGCTATGTTTGGTCTGGTTTCTTATGAGGGCGGGCATCGTCCCATTCTTTTTGAAAATTTAGTGGCTAATGGGGCTTTTCCTAATGGTCTTGTAGCTGTTGTTTCAGTCATGTTGGCTGTTAACTATGCTTTTTCAGGAACCGAATTGATTGGGATTGCTGCTGGTGAAACAGAACATCCGGAAGTAGCTGTTCCCAGGGCTATCAAAACCACCATTGGACGTTTGGTTATTTTCTTCGTTTTAACGATTGTTGTATTGGCCTCACTCCTCCCCATGAAAGAGGCTGGGGTATCTCAGGCACCTTTTGTTGATGTATTTGATAAAATGGGCATTCCTTACGCAGCAGACATCATGAATTTTGTTATTTTAACAGCCATTTTGTCGGCAGGAAATTCAGGACTTTACGCTTCTAGTCGGATGTTATGGTCTTTAGCCAATGAGGGCATGTTGGACAAACGTGTGGTAAAAATCAACAAACATGGGGTTCCATTCCGTGCCTTGATTTTGTCTATGGTTGGTGCTGTTTTAGCTTTGTTTTCAAGTATCTACGCAGCTGATACGGTTTATCTCGCTTTGGTTTCCATTGCTGGTTTTGCCGTGGTAGTGGTCTGGTTGAGTATCCCGATTGCACAGATTAGATTTCGCAAGCAATGGCTTAAAACACATACAGAAGATGACCTATCTTATAAAACACCCTTAACCCCAATTTTGCCTTGGATTACCGTTATTTTACTGGTTATTTCAATCATTGGGATTGCTTGGGATGCTTCTCAAAGGGCTGGTCTATACTTTGGTGTGCCTTTTATTGGTCTATGTTATCTCTATTATTACTTACGTCATAGGAGTTGGTAATGAATCGATTTGAATCAGTTTTAAAAGAGGGGCGCCCTTTGATTTTACATGGCGCTCTGGGAACAGAGCTAGAAGCTCGAGGCTATGATGTATCTGGTAGCCTTTGGTCTGCGCAATACATCAGTAAACAACCGGATGTCATTCGTCAGATACATGAGGATTACATTCTGGCAGGGGCTGATGTGGTGACAACTTCGTCTTATCAGGCGAGTCTACAGGGCTTACTTGATGCGGGACAGTCTGAAGAAGAAGCGCAAGCGACCATACGTAAGAGTGTCCAATTAGCTAAGGAAGCCATTGACCGAGTTTGGCAATACCTGCCTGAAAGTCAAAAAACATCACGAATTTTGCCTCTAATCAGCGGCGATGTCGGCCCCTACGCTGCTTATTTGGCTGACGGGTCAGAATACACAGGCGCCTATGACTTGTCGGCTACCGATTTTAAGGATTTTCACCGGCCACGCATTACTTGGCTTTTGGAGGAAGGGGTAGATTTGTTGGCCTTGGAGACCATGCCAAATCTGGCTGAAATCAAGGCTTTAAGTGACTTACTAGAGCAAGAATTTCCAGAAAGTCGCGCCTATCTTTCGGTCACTACCCAAGATGGTTTTCATCTTAGTGATGGTCATGAATTGGCAGAAGTTGCTCAGCTTGTTGAAGATTCACAGCAAATTCTTGCACTTGGGATAAATTGTTCGCAACCTGACCATTTGTCTAATGGATTGGAGCAATTAGCACAGTCCAGCTCAAAACCTTTAGTTGCCTATCCAAATTCTGGTGAGTCATACGATGGTGCGACACAGTCTTGGCAGAAGGGGCATTTGTCATCGGTGACTCTGGCTCAGCAGGTGACTGATTGGCAGGCTAATGGTGCTCAAATTGTCGGAGGTTGCTGCCGTACGCGTCCAGCTGATATCGCTGCCTTAAGTGAAAAACTGAGCGGTCAATTAAAGACTTTTTCGGGAAAATAAGTCGCAAAAATAGCCTAAGATTACTATCTTAGGCTATTTGTTATGTGCTTTTCGCTTTTGCTTAAGTAATGCTTGTGCCAATGCCAAGTTGGCGGGTTGATGGGCCTTGAGGGAAGAAACTAAATCATCGACCTCATGCTCCTTTGCGCCTGCTAAGAGTGCCAAGGAGCGCAGTTGTAAGTTCATGTGTCCTTTTTGAATACCGTCAGTCACCAAGGCCTTCATCGCAGCAAAGTTTTGAGCCAAGCAAAGACTGGCAGCGACGGCCATTAGTTCTTTTGCCGTGGGTTGGCCTAAAAGTGTGTGAGCGGCAGTCACTGTCGGGTTAAGTCCAATTGACCCGCCTTTCGTTGCAAGGGGGAGAGGAAGCGTAATGTGCCCGATGAGTTTTTGCTTGGTCTTGTGGTTACGCCATTGTGTTAAACCACGGTAACTGCCGGATTGGCTGGCATAGGCATGCGCACCTGCTTCGATAGCTCGCCAATCATTGCCTGTTGCAAGCAAAAGGGCATCAAGTCCATTAAAGATTCCTTTGTTATGGGTAACGGCACGGTAAGGGTCAATTTGCGCCAGCTGACTGGCTTGACAGATACGGTTTGCCATGGCCTCTGCCTCTTGCGTGTTACGACTGAGAAAACGCCAATCGAGTTCGATAGTTGCTGTCACCAAGCTCTCTAAGGCGTAGTTTGACAGAATGGCCATGAGGGACTTATAGCCAGTCAGAGATTCAACTTGAGGCGTGAGTGCCTCAAGCATCGTATTGAGCATATTGGCCCCCATAGCCTCTTGCGTATCAACATAGAGGTAGAGAGAGACAAATCCCTCGCCGAGTGATTTGACGGTAATGGCTCTTGCCCCTCCCCCACGTTTGACAATAGAAGGGTAAGCAGCATTAGCCAAAGTGAGGAGTTCCTCTTGGTGGTCTTCTAAGATGGCGACGACTGTTTGAGGTTCCTTCACGTCTGTCAAGGTGATGTGCCCCAGCATGAGGCGGTTGTGGATGTTTGTGTGGCAGCCACCAGAACGGTTGAATAAGGAAGCGGCATAGGTGGCTGCTGCGACAACAGAGGGTTCCTCAATGGCCATCGGGACAGTATAGGTCCTCCCGTCAACCAATAGTTCAGGTAGGATAGCAAAAGGTAGCGCTAGTGTCCCTAGGACGTTCTCACTCATTTGATTGGCTGTTGAAACGGGTAGGGTCTGGTTTTGCGCTAAATCCTCCCATTCTTTTGGAGATAGCAGGCCTAATTGGTGGATGAGTGCTAAGCGTTCTTCTAAGCTCTTTTTTGCAAAACGTTTCCAAGGAGATTTAGCCATGAGGGGTGTCCTCGCTAAGACCGTAGATGCGTTCGTGCTGGGAAATTTCTTTTAGCGTAAAAGGTCCAGTTTTATAGGTAGCTAAGCTGGCATTTCCCTCTGCATCGTAGGAGATATCTTCAAAGAAAAGGGCTTCGTAATCAGCGACAGACAGTTGGTGGCGTTGCGTCAGCAGGGCCTCTCTGTCTGTGCTTAAGAAGTTTCTAAAACCGTCCTGTAGGGTCATGGAAAACATTTCTGAGACAGCGCCACTCCCGTAGCTGTAGCAGAGAATGCGATCGCCTGCAGCCAAATCTTTGGCCTGCTCTAGGAGGGATAAAAGCCCGAGATAGAGGGAACCTGTATAGATGTTACCCACCTTTTGGCTGTAGCGAATGCTGTCGTCGAAGTGCTTTTGTAGTCGCTGGCTGACTTGGGCAGACGTTTCTTTTGTGATGAGTTTTTTCAGGCCTTTAAGGGCCAATTTTGGGTAAGGCAAGTGAAAGCAAACCGCAGCAAACTGATCTAAAGGGCTGCCACCTTGTTCTTGGAAAATACGCCAAGTGGCTTTTAGGCTGTCCAAATACTGCTTGGTGGAATACATGCCTTGAACAAAGGGGGTCTGGCTATAGTTGGGACGCCAAAAATCATTGATGCTCCGTGTCTGATAAGCGTTGTCATCTGAAAAGGCCAGTAACCGTGGCTCTTGACTGACTAAAAGGGCAATGCTACCGGCACCCTGGGTGGGTTCTCCTGAACTTCCAATGCCGTATTTGGCGATGTCACTGGCAATCACCAGGGCTTTTTTGTCAGGATGGGCTTGAACATGAAGTTTGGCATAATCCAATGCAGCTGTCGCCGCATAGCAAGCTTCTTTCATTTCGATAGCTCTGACGTTTTCTTTCAGACCAAGCAGTTGGTGTACCCAAATAGCAGCAGCTTTACTCTGGTCAACGCTGGATTCGGTGGCGACAATAACGAGGTCAATAGCTTCTTTGTCGTCAGGTGTTAGAATACTTTGTGCGGCATCACAAGCTAGCGTTACAATATCCTCGGTAACTGGTGCGATGCTGATTGCATCAAGCAGGAGCCCTTGAGCATATTTTTGCGGGTCCTCACCTCTAGCCTGAGCCAAGTCCGCCATCGCCAGCTGGTATTGGCTTGTCGCAAAACCAATTTTGTCAATTCCAACAGTCATGATAATGTCCTTTTTAAAATGTAATTCTTTAGAAATTCTATCATATTTTGCCCAAAAAGGCCCTTGAAAACTTTAGAGGGCAAGAAAGGACAGGGAGTTTAAAATTCGGTATTCTTTTGTGAAATTTGCTAAAATATGGAGTAGAGATTCGGGAGGAAGTATGACAAAAGCAGATACCATTTTCAAAGATAACATTCGTCGCATCTTAGACGAAGGTGTCTTTAGCGAACAGGCCCGGCCCAAATACAAAAATGGCTTAGTGGCGAATTCTAAGTATATTACAGGCTCCTTTGCTAGCTATGATTTGAGCCAGGGGGAATTCCCTATCACGACCTTGCGCCCGATTGCGATTAAATCCGCTATTAAAGAGGTGCTTTGGATTTATCAGGACCAAACCAATAGCTTGGATGTGCTTGAAGACAAGTACCAGGTTCACTATTGGAATGACTGGGAAGTGGCTGGCACTAGAACGATTGGGGAACGCTATGGGGCTATTGTGAAACGGCATGATATCATGAACAAGATTCTCAAACAGCTGTCGGAAAACCCTTGGAACCGCCGGAATGTGATTTCTTTATGGGATTATGAAGCCTTTGAAGAGAGTCCTGGGCTCTTGCCTTGTGCCTTTCAAACCATGTTTGATGTGCGCCGTGTGGACGGAGACATTTATTTGGATGCGACCTTGACGCAACGGTCCAATGACATGCTGGTAGCCCACCACATTAACGCGATGCAGTATGTGGCCTTGCAGATGATGGTCGCTAAGCACTTTGGCTGGAAAGTTGGAAAATTTTTCTATTTTGTCAACAACCTTCATATTTATGACAATCAATTTGAACAGGCACAGGAATTGCTAGCGCGTGAACCATCGGACTGTCAGCCCAAACTCATCCTTGATGTTCCAGACGGGACAAACTTTTATGATATTCGGGCCGAAGATTTCAAATTAGTCGACTATGACCCTGTTAAACCTCAGCTCAAATTTGATCTGGCAATCTGAGCAGTTTTTTTCAAGTCAAGCAGGCACAATTTTGTTACAATGAATATCACGAAGAATGGGGAGTGCAAATGACGAAAAAAATCATTGCTATTTGGGCACAAGATGATCAGGGATTGATTGGGAAAGA
The DNA here is from genome assembly GCF_001578885.1 of Streptococcus sp. DD12. Lineage (GTDB taxonomy): Bacteria > Bacillota > Bacilli > Lactobacillales > Streptococcaceae > Streptococcus. The sequence continues at coordinate 342,719 of NZ_KQ969495.1, forward strand.
CGGGCATATGCCCTGGCACTTGCCAGCAGAACTCAAGCACTTTAAGGAGACGACAACAGGCCATGCTATTTTGATGGGGCGTGTGACCTTTGAGGGGATGAACAAACGTTTGTTGCCCAACCGTCAGTCCCTCATTCTTACGCACGATACAGACTATCAAGCGCCTGGTGCTTTGGTCTTTCATTCGGTGGCTGAGGTTCTCGCTTGGTTTGAACAGCAGGATAAACACCTCTTTATAACAGGTGGGGCAGCAGTTTATCAAGCTTTTGCGGATTACTATGACCAAGCTTATCGGACTCAGGTGCACGGGGCCTTTGAGGGAGATCGGTATTTTCCCCAGATAGATTGGTCAGGTTTTTCGGAAAAAACCTTATGGCATCATCCATCAGATGCCCAAAACCCCTACGCATTTAGCGTTTATCAACTGACAAAAGAGAAAAAGGAGGGCTAGCGTGCAGCGGAGTTTATTTGGTGTTTTTACCTTGTGTTTGGGCCTTCTTTGCTTATTAATAGCTTGGCCTGCCTTTCAAAAAAGACGGTATGGCTTAGGTATTTTTTGCTTGTTAAATGCCTTTACTAACTTGGTAAATACCATTCACGCCTTTTCAGGCACCTTATTTTAACATTAAGATCTCAGAATAAATAGAGGAAATTATGACTGGAAATTCAGATTTTATCGTGCAATGTTCCTTCTGTGGAAAGACACAGGATGAAGTGAAAAAAATCATTGCCGGAAACAATGTTTACATATGTAATGAGTGTGTTGCCTTGTCGCAAGAAATTATCGATGAGGAATTAACCGAAGAAGTACTTGCTGATTTGGCAGAAGTGCCAAAACCAAAGGAACTCTTGGACATATTAGACAATTATGTCGTGGGACAAGAACGTGCCAAGCGGGCCTTGGCTGTTGCGGTCTACAACCACTACAAACGCATTAGTTTCTCAGAAAGTCGTGAAAATAATGATGTTGACCTGCAAAAATCTAATATTTTGATGATTGGCCCAACCGGTTCCGGAAAGACTTTTTTGGCCCAAACCTTGGCAAAAAGCCTGAATGTGCCTTTCGCCATCGCTGATGCAACGGCCTTAACCGAAGCAGGCTATGTGGGCGAAGATGTTGAAAATATCTTGCTCAAACTGATTCAAGCAGCCGATTACAATATTGAACGAGCTGAGCGAGGCATTATTTATGTCGATGAGATTGATAAGATTGCCAAAAAAGGGGAAAATGTCTCCATCACACGGGATGTCTCGGGTGAAGGTGTGCAACAAGCCCTCTTGAAAATCATCGAAGGGACTGTTGCCAGCGTTCCACCACAAGGTGGCCGCAAGCACCCTCAGCAAGAAATGATTCAAATTGATACTAAAAATATCCTCTTTATCGTCGGAGGTGCTTTTGATGGCATTGAAGATATTGTCAAACAAAGACTGGGCGAAAAAATTATCGGTTTCGGTCAAAACAACAAGGCACTAGAGGACAAGAGTTCTTATATGCAGGAGATTATCTCAGAGGATATCCAGAAATTTGGACTTATTCCTGAATTTATCGGACGTTTGCCGGTTATTACGGCGCTAGAACAGCTGACCGTTGAGGACTTGGTCAATATCTTAACCGAACCTCGCAATGCCATTGTCAAGCAATACCAGACCCTCTTGGCCTATGACGGGGTTAGTCTGGAGTTTGATGAAGAGGCTTTAGAAGCTGTAGCCAAAAAAGCCATCGAACGAAAGACAGGGGCTCGTGGCTTGCGATCTATCATTGAAGAAACCATGATGGATGTTATGTTTGAGGTGCCTAGTCAAGATGATGTGACCAAGGTACGCATTACCAAAGAAGCAGTAGAAGGGACTCAAGCGCCTGTGCTTGAGACAGCATCCTAATGACAGAAGTGGCTTATTTAAACACGCACAATGCCGACTTGCTTCTGAGCGCCGCTAATCAGAGCCATTACCCACAAGACGATCTTCCAGAAGTTGCTTTGGCAGGTCGCTCAAATGTTGGTAAGTCGAGTTTTATCAATACCTTATTGGGGCGTAAAAATCTGGCTCGGACATCTAGCAAACCGGGGAAGACCCAGTTGTTGAATTTCTATAATATCGATGATAAGTTACGGTTTGTCGATGTTCCTGGCTATGGCTATGCGAAAGTGTCGAAAAAGGAAAGAGAACGTTGGGGTAAGATGATTGAGGAATATCTGGTTTCTCGTGACAATCTCCGGAGCGTTGTTAGTCTGGTCGATATGCGTCATGAGCCAACGGCTGATGATGTGCAGATGTACCAATTTCTAAAGTACTATGACATCCCAGTGATTTTGGTGGCAACTAAGGCTGACAAAATCCCCAAAGGGAAATGGAACAAACAAACCAGTTTGATTAAAAAGAAACTAGACTTTGATCCACAAGATGCTTTTATTCTCTTTTCTTCTGTTAGCAAGGAAGGTTTTGATGAAGCCTGGGATAGCATTTTAGAAAGTTTGTAAAAAGCTTTTGAGAAAAGCAAAGGAGGATCGGTGAGATCTTCCTTTTTTAGAGTAGGTCTCCAATTTGGAAAATGCGTTAGATGAGAAAGGAAATCAATGAAAAGGCAAGGACATCAGGTTAAACTGATGGGAACTGTGATTGATCTGCAGATTTACCATGAGATGCCAGAACCTATTTTAGCGGAAGCTGAGCGCTTATTGCGCCAATACGAAGCGCGCTTCTCAGCCAATCGTGATGATTCCGAGCTGGCTGCTATCAATCAGGCTGCAGGGAAAAGGGCGGTTTGGGTCCCCAAGGACTTGTATGACTTGATTCGTCTTGGAAAGCACCATTCTTGCGCAGCAGGGAGTCGCTTGAATATTAGTATCGGCCCTTTGGTCCAAGCTTGGCGGATTGGCTTTCCGGATGCACGGGTCCCTGAGGATGAAAGGATTCAAACCTTACGGTTGTTGACCAATCCCCAAAATATTTGTCTAGATGATCGCCGACAAAGTGTCTTTCTTACCCAAGCAGGCATGAAACTTGATTTAGGGGCCTTGGCTAAAGGTTATATTGCCGACCGAATTGTCGACTTTTTTAAGTCGGTGCATGTGCCTTCGGGATTCATTAACCTTGGGGGAAATGTCTTGGTCTTTGGTCCTGCTTTTCACCATCCCGATCAGCTTTGGCGGGTAGGCATTCAGCGGCCGAACCACGAAAGAGGACAGCATCGGCGCATGCTGGCTCTGACAGATGCTTCTGTGGTGACGTCAGGTGTTTATGAGCGACGTTTACAAGTAGGGGATAAAACTTTTCACCACATCTTAGATCCGCAGACAGGTTACCCAATGGCTTCTGAGGTGACCAGTCTAACGATTGTCTCCCCCTTGTCTGTGCAAGGCGAAGTCTGGACCAGTCGCTTGTTTGGCTATCATCCAGATGAGGTGGTTGCTCGTATCGAAGAAGAGGCCAATCTAGAAACCTTTGTCCAAACGCAATCAGGAGACGTGGCGCAAAGTTCTGGACTTGCAAACTTTTTGTTACCAAAATCAGATAGCGAAGCCTGGAAAAAAATGCTATAATCAAGATAAGCACTCGTGAAAGGGGTTACTTATGAAGTTAATTGCTATTGTGGGCACGAATTCTAAACAGTCCACCAACCGGCGTCTCTTAGCTTATATGCAAAAACATTTTAAGGATCAAGCAGAGATTGAATTAGTCGAAATTGCTGATCTCCCCATTTTTAATAAGCCCAAGGACCGCCGTATTCCCGATAGCGTGAAAGCTATTGCTGATAAGATCGACGCTGCAGATGGTGTGATTATTGGTACACCTGAGTATGACCATGCCATTCCAGCTGTTTTGATGAATGCCTTAGCCTGGCTATCCTATGGTATCTATCCCATGCTCAACAAACCTGTTATGATTACAGGGGCCTCATACGGAACCTTAGGTTCCTCTCGGGCGCAATTGCAGCTCCGTCAAATTTTGGATGCCCCTGAACTAAAGGCCGCTGTTATGCCAGGTTCTGAGTTTTTACTTTCTCACTCTCTGCAAGCTTTTGATGACCATGGCGACCTTGTTGATCCAGATATTGTAGCCAAGTTGGATGCTTTATTTGCTGATTTCCGCATCTTTGTGACCTTGGCCAACAAGGTTTCAGGAGCACAAGCTTTGTTGCGTAAAGAAGCAGAGAATTTTGATTGGGAACAATTATAGGAAAGGGAGATAGTGCATGAAACTTGTAGGACTAGTTGGCGCTAATTACGAAGATTCGTATAACCGTAAACTTTTAGCTTTTATTCGTCGCCATTTCAAAACGCAGTTTGAGATGGAAGTATTGGAAATCGACGAAGTACCCCTATTTAATCAAGACCAAAATTGGGAAGAAAGTTTCCAATTACGCTTGCTAAATAACAAAATCACCCGCGCAGATGGTGTTATTATTGCTACTCCAGAGCATAACCACACGCTTTCAGTAGGGCTCAAGAGTGTTCTAGAATGGCTATCTTATCAAGTCCATCCTTTTCAAGAAAAGCCCGTGATGATTGTTGGGGCATCTTATTATGACCAAGGAACGTCTCGTGCACAAGTGCACTTAAGAAAAATCTTGGATGCTCCTGGTGTGAATGCCTTTGTCTTGCCAGGAAATGAATTCTTACTTGGTAAAGCCAAAGAAGCTTTTGACGATAAAGGCAATATCTCAGATGCTGGTACAGTTGCTTTCTTAGAAACTTGTATCGCTAACTTTGTACAATATGTGAAGGTGACAAAACCCTTGCAAAAACCAAAACCTATTGCTCCAGAGGATCTGGACGCTACTGGCGTATTGCCAACAACCATCACAGAAGTTGACCCAGATGATCCAGACTGGGTAGAAAAAGTCGCTGAATTAACGGGCGCTGTATCAGGCGATACCTATGTCAAGCTGGACCATGGTATCTTAACCGTTGATCAGATTAATATGTTCCTCAAAGCGATGCCATTTGAGTTAACATATGCGGATGATAACAACCAATTCCTCTACTATAACAATGCCCATCAAGATCCAGAAACCATGTTGGCTAAACGGGTTCCTGAACAGTCAGGGAACCGCTTATCAACGGTTCACAACTCCCTGCCTGCTGGGCGCATGAAAAACGTAGAGTGGGTAGTTGGTAGCCTCCGCAATGGGAACGAAGAGTACATTCGTACTCTGATTCCTGGTTCGACAGAGGTCTTGAATACCCACAATTACCAAGCCATGTATTACCCAGACGGTTCTTACGCTGGTATTAACGAAATCGTTTTTGATTTCAAACCATGGTTAGACTGGTATTTGCAAACAACAGGTCAGCGTCTTGTCGGTGGTGCAGGCTCAGCCGCTCCAGCTGGTCACGGTGGAGCAGATGCCACATCAGGTGCATCCGCAGCTGGTGGACAGGCAGCTGATAGCGGAAGTGCTGATGCCACATCTGGAGCATCAAGTCATTAAAGTTAACCTCAGTAAAAAAAGAAGTTGAGACATTGTCTCAACTTCCTTTTTTATTCTCCTTGACCAGATGCATATGAGAAAAAGTGCCTAAGAATAGTAGATAGATTTATTTTTTCTGATTTAGATGTTATATAATATAACATAAAAACACGAAAAGGTATTGCATGTTTATAAATTAAGTGGTAAAATAAAGCATCAATTGCAGAAGGGAACTCGCTTATGACACAATTTTATTCAAAATTCAGCCTTGAATCTAAAAGTTATTCTTATTATGACATCAAGAAAGCGGCAGATCAAGAAAATGTTATGGTAGAAAAACTACCATACACTATACGGATATTATTAGAGAGTCTGCTTCGTAAAGAAGATGGTGTGACGATTACGCCTAAGCACATCAAAAATATTCTGAATTTTCCAAATAGTGCGTCAGTATCCGAAATCCCCTTCAAACCTAGCCGGGTCATTCTGCAAGATTTTACAGGTGTTCCTGTAGTGGTTGATTTGGCTTCTATGCGGGACGCTATTGTGGCCAATGGGGGAAAGGCGAGTTTGATTAACCCTGAAATTCCAGTTGACCTTGTGATTGACCATTCTGTTCAGGTAGATAGTTACGCTTGTGACACGGCCCTTGAAGACAATATTTCTATCGAATTTCAACGTAATAATGAGCGTTATGCCTTTTTGAAATGGGCAGAACAGTCTTTTGACAACTATCGAGCTGTTCCACCTGCTACTGGCATTATCCACCAAGTCAACATCGAGTTTTTAAGCGATGTCGTCATTGAAAAAGATGGTATTCTTTACCCAGATTCCATGTTTGGGACAGATAGCCATACGACTATGATCAATGGAATCGGTGTACTGGGCTGGGGAGTTGGTGGCATTGAAGCAGAGGCCGCTATGCTGGGGGAGGCTTCCTATTTTCCCATTCCTGAAGTCATCGGCGTTCGTTTAGTTGGAAAATTGCCAAAAATTGCTACGGCAACTGATTTAGCATTGACGATTACGCAGGTTTTGCGGTCAGAAAATGTCGTTGGTAAATTTGTAGAATACTTTGGCTCAGGTCTTGAACACTTATCACTTGCTGAACGGGCAACGGTAGCCAATATGGCACCAGAATATGGGGCAACTTGTGGGTATTTTCCTATCGACGATGAAACACTGAATTATATGCGACTGACCAATCGGTCGGCAGAACAGATTCAGCTGACAAAGGCTTATAGCCAAGCCAATCACTTATTTTACAATCCTAATATCGAACCGATTTATCATAAGGTGATAGAAATTGACCTATCGACGATTCAACCATCCATCTCAGGGCCTAAACGCCCTCAAGATTTAATCCCTTTGTCTTGCGCTAAAGAAGAATTTCAAGCTGCCTTGGTGAGAGAAACAGGCGTACGTGGGTTCGGTTTAGATGGGGATGAAGTCGACAAAACTGCGACAGTTGACTATGGTCATTATAAGGAAACGATCAAAACGGGGCATGTTGCGATTGCTGCCATTACCAGCTGTACCAATACGTCTAATCCCTATGTCCTAATGGCAGCGGGGCTTTTAGCAAAAAGAGCGGTCGAAAAGGGCCTGCGTGTGTCAGCTAGTGTCAAAACCTCTTTGGCACCAGGGTCTAAAGTAGTCACAGCTTATCTTCAGGCATCTGGTCTTCAAACTTATCTTGACCAATTAGGTTTTCAAGTAGTCGGCTATGGTTGTACCACTTGTATCGGGAATTCGGGTAGTCTCAGACCGGAAGTTGCTAAGGCAATCACGGATAGGGATTTGTTAGCCAGTGCGGTTTTATCAGGCAATCGGAACTTTGAAGGACGCGTAAACCCTCTGGTCAAGGCAAATTTCTTAGCGAGTCCTCCTTTGGTTGTTGCCTATGCCCTTGCAGGTACTACCAATATTGATTTGACCACAGAAGCTATTGGCTTTGATAAAGCAGGGCAGGCTGTTTATTTGGAAGACCTGATGCCGAGCCGCGAAGAGATTACCACTTATGTGGAACGTTATGTGACGCGTGACCTCTTTCAAAAAGAATATGCAAATGTCTTTACAGATAGTCAAAAATGGAATGCTATTGCAACGGAAAATAGGCAAAATTACCAATGGAATGAGGCGTCTACTTATATCCAGAACCCACCTTACTTTGAAGACCTTGGGACCGACTTGACAATCAAGCCCCTAGACGATTTGCCTGTGCTAGCCAAGTTAGGGGATACGGTGACGACTGACCATATCTCACCAGCAGGAAATATCGCGAGAAACAGCCCAGCAGCCTTGTATTTGATGGACAATGGCATCGATTATCAAGAATTTAACTCCTATGGTAGCCGTCGTGGCAATCACGAGGTCATGATGCGGGGGACTTTTGCAAATATTCGAATCAAAAATGAACTCGCCGATGGAAAGATTGGTGGCTACACAAAATATAAAGGAGAGATTCTCCCGATTTATGATGCTGCCATGGCTTATAAGAAGGCAGGTCAGTCTACCGTCATTATTGCCGGTAAGGACTATGGTATGGGCTCTAGTCGTGATTGGGCTGCAAAAGGAACCAACCTTTTGGGGGTTAAAGTTGTTTTGGCGGAAAGTTTTGAACGTATCCATCGCTCAAATCTCGTGATGATGGGGATACTGCCTGTCCAGTTTATGCCGGGTGAAAATGCGGAAAGCTTGGGCTTAAAGGGAGATGAGACCTTTAGCTTTGCACTGGCAGAAGAACCTCAGGTGCATGATGTTATCACTGTGACGGCAAAATCGGCTTCGCAGGTAAAAACTTTCCAGGTTTTGGTACGTTTTGATGCGGATGCTGACATTCGTTACTATAAAAATGGTGGCATCTTACCGATGGTGGTCAGAAAGAAATTGGAAGGAAGTCTGGTATGACACAAATTGACACGAATGGTCTTAAAGATACGATTGCTTGCGATACAGGTATCTCAGCAATTGCAGATGATGAATTATCCTATGCTGGCTACAATATCTCCGAATTTATGGAGAATGAGGCTTCTTTTGAAGAAATCATCTATCTTTTGTGGCATGGGCATTTACCCAAACAGCTAGCTTTAAAAAATTTTGAAGCAGACTTGCGAAAAAATTATGAAATTTCCGACGCGGTAGAACAATGTATCCTTATCCAATCTAGACCGCATTTACACCCCATGAGTGTCTTGCGCTCGACCGTTTCGCTTTTGGGGGTATACAATGTCAAGGCCGAGGAACGAACCTTGGCAGCGACTTATCAACAAAGTATTGAGTTGATGGCCAAGCTACCAACCATTGTCGCTAGTTTTGCCCGATTACGTAAAGGTAAACTCCCTATTAAACCAAGGGAAGATATGAATCTCGCGGCTAACTTTCTTTATATGTTATCGGGTGAAGAGCCTACAGCACTTCAAGTTGACGTCATGAATAAGGCGCTTATTCTCCATGCTGATCATGAATTAAACGCCTCGACATTTGCAGCTCGTGTTTGTGCGTCAACCTTAGCGGATATTTATTCTTGTGTGACGGCTGCAATCGGAGCCCTAAAGGGACCCCTTCATGGTGGTGCCAATGAGCGGGTTTTTGATATGTTGTGTGATATCCAGCAATGTGGAGATATTCAAGGTTATCTACAAGAAAAGCTAGATTCTAACGAAAAGATTATGGGTTTTGGGCATCGGGTTTATCAGACACAAGATCCCCGTGAGATTTATCTGAGGGACATGGCTGAGACGCTAACAAAAGGCACAGAAAACGAGCAATATTTCCGAATGTCTCAAGACATTGAAGCATTTATGAAAGAAAAGAAGGGCTTAATTCCCAATGTTGATTTTTATTCAGCAACGGTTTATCATGCCCTAGGGATTGATAGTGACATTTTCACCTTGATTTTTGCGATGAGCCGTGTATCCGGTTGGATTGCGCATATCCAAGAGCAACAAAAGCATAATAAGTTAATACGTCCAAGGTCTCAGTACATTGGTCAAAGACATAGAACTTATATGCCTTTGGATAAACGGTAATGGGAGGTGTTTTATGACAGAAAAAATTCGCATGACAAATGGTCGCTTACAAGTCAGTCACCAACCGATCATTTCTTATATAGAAGGTGACGGGGTTGGGCGTGATATCTGGAAAAATGTCCGTCTGCTCATTGATAGTGCGGTGGAGAAAACTTATGGTGGCGGTAGACGTATCATCTGGCAGGAGCTTTTAGCCGGCAAGAAAGCATTTGACCAAACTGGGGAATGGCTCCCAGCGGCAACCATTGAAGGGATTCGAGAGAACCTTGTTGCGATTAAGGGGCCGCTTGAAACACCTGTGGGCGGTGGCATTCGCTCCCTTAATGTGGCCCTGCGTCAGGAGTTAGACCTCTATGCTTGTGTGCGACCTGTCCGCTATTTTAATGGCGTGCTAAGTCCGCTTAAGGCGCCTGAAAAGACGGATATAACCATCTTTAGAGAAAACACAGAAGATATCTATGCCGGTATTGAGTGGGAAGCAGGTAGCCGTGACGTCAAGCGCGTGATTGCCTTTCTGCAAGACCAGATGGCCGTTAAAAACATACGATTTCCGAGTTCTTCAAGTATCGGCATTAAACCGATTTCTAAGGAGGGGAGTAGGCGCCTCATTCGGGCGGCTATTGACTATGCCTTAAAGCATGACTTGAAGCGCGTGACTTTGGTGCATAAAGGGAATATCCAAAAATTTACCGAAGGTGGTTTTCGGAAATGGGGTTATGAACTGGCTCAGAAGGAGTATGGGGATGCTATCAAAATGGGACGTTTAGAAATAACGGATTGCATTGCCGATAACTTTTTACAGCAAATTTTGCTAAAACCGGAACAATTCGACGTGGTTGCCCTAACCAACCTAAATGGGGATTATGCCAGTGATGCTTTGGCGGCACAGGTTGGGGGTATCGGAATTGCACCTGGTGCTAATATCAACTACCAAACAGGTCATGCCGTCTTTGAAGCGACACATGGAACGGCCCCTGATATCGCCGATAAAAACCAAGCAAATCCTTGTTCTATGCTCTTGTCGGGCTGTATGATGCTAGAATATATCGGATGGCACGAGGTGGCAAAGGCTATCACAAGAGCCCTTGAACGGACCTTCGCCACCGGAATCTTCACAGCGGACTTGGCTGGGGAGCGAAAAGCCTACAGCACCAGTGCTTTTTCACGGCAGGTTTTAGAAAATCTCTAAAAAAATATTCTGCTCTTGTAGCAGAATATTTTCTTGTTAGATGTATTTACTTTGCGAAAACCTTCCTCAAAAAGGAATGCTTTTCCTTATTGGCTACTTGACTGAAACATGATTTAGTGTTTGTAGAGGTAGCGACCAAAGATAGCGATGAGGAGAATCGCTCCTAAAATAGAAGGAATAAGCGCCATATCAGCCAGATGAGGCCCCCAATTCCCCAAAAATAATTGCCCAATAACTGATCCCAAAAGCCCGACGAGGGCAGTGATGAAACAGCCAGGTCGCTCGTTGGAATCAAAAAAAGCACCTGCAATCGAACCGATAAAAAAACCGACACATAAGGACCAAATCATAAAACACCTCCTAGCTTGATCATCAGTATAGCACAAGACTATAACGAAACCGTAAAGAGATGATGACGTTTGTGTTCAGGTGAATAGGCTCAGTGCTGAGAAAGAGTTTACGAAATAAGGCGATCGATTTGTTCAAGAGGCTTTTTGATGAAATTAACAGAAAATTCTTGACTTTTATGAAAAAAGGAGTAGAATAACAAGTAAATCAGAAAGTAACTGGTCAGTGATTTTCAGGGAGCCTGTGGGTGTTGCGAACAGGCAGTCAAGGCTAGTGAACATTGGGCTGATGAGAAGAGATGAGAAGGGAAGACATAACCTTCTCGGTGGGCACCCCTTACCGTGCAGCTCCTTGTTAGAGGAGAGTGAGATGATGGCCGGATTGTCGTTTTAGGCCATTAACTGAGGTGGTACCGTGTTAAACTAGATTTAATGCCCTCACAGAGTTTTTCTCTGTGAGGTTTTTTGTTTATTTTTAGACCTATCTTCAAAAATGAGTAGAGATAACGAGACAGCATATGGAAAGGAAGTATCATGAGAAAAATTTTACCAGCTGATACCTTGACGCCGATTTTGGCTTACATGCGTGTTCAGGGAGAACACAAGGTGATCCTTGAATCTATCCCGCGTGAAAAGGAGAACGCCCGTTTTTCTATCGTTGCTTATAACCCTGTCTTTGAAGTGACCTTTAAAGAAGGGACTTTGTATGAAAATGGGGTGGTAATTGATCAAGACCCGTTTGAGTATTTGGATAAGGTTACGGTAAAAGGGATTCAGTCAGATTTACCTTTTGCTGGGGGGGCCATTGGTTTTGCCGGTTATGATATGATTGGCCTCTATGAAACGATTGGTGACATTCCAGAGGATACCATTGGAACACCGGATATGCACTTCTTCATCTATGAGTCCTACTTGATTTTTGACCATAAAAAGGAAAAAGTCTATGTGGTTGAAGACAATATTTACTCGGGGCGTGACAACGATGCGGTTCGTCAGGCTCTGGGCCAAGTGGTGACAGATCTGCAGACGCAAGCGCCAAACGAATTTACTCCTCAAGCTCTGCAAGCCTTGCAATTTTCAAACCATATCGAAAAGGAAGTCTTTATGGATATGGTGGCTAAAGCCAAAAAGCTCATTCGTGAAGGGGATATGTTTCAATGTGTGCTGAGTCAGCGCTTCTCTGCGAATTTTGAGGGAGATCCTTTGGACTATTACCGCAATTTGCGAGTCACCAACCCTTCAAACTATCTCTACTTTTTTGATTTTGGCGATTACCAGGTCATCGGAGCGAGTCCAGAGAGTCTGGTATCTGTCAAAAATGGCGAAGTGGTCACTAACCCCATCGCTGGAACACGTCCTCGAGGGGCCAATGACGCTGAGGACGTTGCTTTGGCTGATGAATTGGCGAACGATATTAAGGAAACAGCGGAGCACCGCATGCTGGTTGACTTAGGGCGCAATGATATTGGAAAGATTGCCAAGAATGGCACGGTAGCCGTTACCAAGTATATGGAAGTTGAATATTTCCGGTATGTTATGCACCTGACCAGTGTGGTCAAGGGAGAACTCCTGCCCCATTTGACTGCTTTGGATGCGCTAAAATCAACCTTACCAGCTGGTACAGTTTCAGGTGCGCCTAAGATTCGTGCCATGCGACGCATCTACGAATTGGAGCAAGAAAAACGTGGTATCTACGCGGGGGCAATTGGCTATCTGTCTGCGACAGGGGATATGGACTTTGCTATAGCCATACGGACCATGATTCTCAAAAATCAAAAGGCCTATGTCCAAGCAGGAGCTGGAATCGTCTACGACAGTGTGCCTGAAAATGAATTTTATGAGACGATTAATAAGGCCAAGGCTATGACACGGATTGGAGATGTGCAATGATTTGTTTAGTGGATAACTATGATTCCTTTACGTATAATCTGGCTCAGTACTTAGGGACCTTCACCCAAGTTGAAGTTGTCAGAAATGACGCGACTGATTTATATGACAAGGTAAGCCAGGCTGATGGCATCGTCTTGTCACCAGGACCAGGCTGGCCAGCTGATGCGGGACGTCTCGAAGATGTCATTCGTGATTTTGCAGGTAAAAAGCCCATTTTAGGGGTCTGTTTAGGGCATCAGGCCATTGCGGAAACCTTTGGTGGTAAACTCGGGCTAGCTGGTCAAGTTATGCACGGCAAGCAAAGCCAAATGACTCAAGAAGTGGCTTCGCCACTATTTGATGGGCTAGCGCAAACGTTAACCATCATGCGCTACCACTCTATTGTAGTGGACGAGATGCCAGAGGGCTTTGAAGTTGTAGCCAGAACAAAGGATGACCAAGAGATTATGGCCATTCAAAATAAGGAACTCCAAATCTACGGTTTACAGTATCACCCAGAATCTATCGGTAGCCCAGAAGGCTTGGAAATGATTCGTAATTTTGTGGCCTTGGTGCCTAAAAAGGAGATAGGATGAAAGAGATTTATCAAGCGTTAGTCGCTAGAGAAGACTTAAGCCAAAAAGAGGTCGCTGCTGTTTTTGATGCGATTTTACAAGGTGGTGTGAGTGAGAGTCAAATTGCGGCCTTGCTCATGGGTTTAGCGGTTAAGGGGGAAACACCTGATGAAATTGCTGGTGTCGTCACCTCTTTAAAAGCGCACGCTGTGACCTTGCCAGAGCCTTTCTTGGATGCCATGGACAACTGTGGAACTGGTGGCGACCGTTCCTTTAGTTTTAACATCTCAACGACAGTCAGTTTTGTTTTAGCTGCAGGCGGGGTTCGGGTCGCAAAGGCGGGAAATCGCTCGATTTCTTCGAAATCTGGCTCGGCTGATGTCTTAGAAGCATTGGGAATCAATATTTCCGCTAGTCCAGAAGTTTTAGCACGCGCTCTAAAGGAAGTAGGTCTGGCCTTTATCTTTGCGCAAACCATGCACCCTGCCATGCGATTTATTGGACCAGCTAGACGGGCGCTAGGGATTCCGACCATTATGAATCTTGTCGGCCCTTTGGCTAACCCAGTTGATTTGAAGAGTCAAATGATGGGGCTGTACCGATTAGAATTGCAAACATCGGTAGCCCAAGTTATGCAAAAATTAGGCAGAAAACGTGGCTTAGTGATTACAGGCCCTGATAATATGGATGAAGCCGCGCTTTACGGAGTGAATACCTATACCTTGCTACAAGATGGCCACATTAGCCAGCACCAGTTCACCTATCAGGAATTGGGAATGGCTGAGGTGCCACTAGAGGCCATTCGTGGGGGAGATGCCCAGGAAAATGCGCAAATCCTCTTGAGCGTTCTCAACAATGAAGCCAGTCCTTATCTCGAAACAACGGTTCTAAATGCTGGTTTGGGATTTTTTGCCCATGGCAAAGTAGACGACCTACCGGCTGGGATTGCTTTGGCTCGCCAAGTCATTGCTGATGGTTTAGCCCTTGAAAAATTACACCAATTGCAAGAGGTGCAAGTATGAGTCAAACTTTTTTGCCTAAAATTCTTCAAGAAAAAGCCATCGAAGTGGCAGACTTAGCTCTCGAAACGGTTGGAGAAGGGAGAAAGTCCTATCGTCTTTTTGACTACCTTAAGGCGCAAAAAGACCGCTTGCAGGTCATTGCAGAAGTTAAAAAAGCGAGTCCAAGTATGGGAGATATTAACCTAGATGTTGACATCATCCAGCAAGCAAAGACCTATGAGGCTAATGGGGCTTGTATGATTTCTGTTTTGACAGACCGCCTTTTTTTCAAGGGGGATCTCTCATACCTGCGAGAAGTCTCTAAGGCTGTTTCTGTTCCGACCTTGGCTAAGGATTTTATCATCGACGAAAAACAGATTGTTCGAAGCTTCAATGCCGGTGCAACGGTTATCTTATTGATAGTGGCTGCTCTGACCCAAGACCGTCTCAAAGAACTTTTTGACTTTGCAACTGGTTTGGGGTTAGAGGTCTTGGTAGAAACACATACAGCTGAAGAGTTGGCCATTGCCCATCGAATTGGGGCGGAAATTATCGGTGTCAATAACCGAAATTTGACAACATTTGACGTCTCTCTCGAACATACCAAGGCTATGGCGCCTTTGTTTGAAGCCGATAGGGTCTATGTGTCTGAATCAGGTATCTTTAGCAGTCACGATGCGCATCAGGTGGCTCCTTATGTTTCGGCGATTTTGGTTGGAACAGCACTTATGCAAAGCACAGATGTTGCATCCACCATAAAGGAGTTACAAGTTGACAAAAGTTAAAATTTGCGGCTTACAAACCCCAGAAGCGGTTCAGGCTGCTGTGGCGGCAGGTGCAGATTACCTCGGTTTTGTTTTTGCACCGAGTCGCCGTCAAATCAGCATCGCTAAAGCAAAAGAGCTGGTCAAAGGACTACCAGCTTCTGTCAAAACGGTGGGTGTCTTTGTAAATCCTAGCTTAGACAGCCTGAAAGAACACATTCTTGCGGTTCCCTTAGATATGGTACAAATCCATGGCGATTGGGATGAGTCTATGGTAGAAGCGCTTGACGTTCCTGTGATAGGTGCCATTCAGGTGGCAGGTGGGCTGACACCACCAAGTGAAAAGTTGCCTTATGTCTTGTTTGATGCACCACAGGCTGGTTCAGGGAAAACCTTTGATTGGCAAGCGGTTGACCTGACTCAGATTTCTCAACCTGTTTTTATCGCAGGTGGTTTGACCGTAGCTAATGTCCAAGAAGCGATTGCAACCTTTTCGCCCTATGCTGTCGATGTTTCGTCAGGGGTTGAAACAGCAGGTGAAAAAGACGTGACGAAAATTAAAACATTTATAGAAAGAGTGAAAGCATGACCTATCAACAACCAGATCAACGTGGCTTTTTTGGGGAATATGGAGGGCAATTTGTCCCTGAAACCTTAATGACAGCTGTCATCGAACTCGATAAAGCTTATCGCGAGGCCAAGGAAGACCCAACTTTCCAAGCGGAGTTAGATGACTTGCTGAAAAATTATGTCGGACGTGAGACACCGCTCTATTTTGCTAAGAGGTTGACAGACTATATCGGTGGGGCTAAAATCTACCTCAAACGTGAGGACCTTAATCACACGGGTGCCCATAAAATCAATAATGCTTTAGGGCAAGTCTTACTGGCTCGTCGCATGGGCAAGAAAAAGATTATTGCTGAGACAGGGGCAGGGCAGCACGGGGTAGCGACAGCCACTGCGGCAGCCTTGTTTGATATGGAATGTACCATTTATATGGGGGAAGAAGATGTCAAACGGCAAGCCCTCAATGTCTTTCGCATGGAGCTCTTAGGCGCTAAAGTCCATGCCGTCACGGATGGTTCGCGCGTGTTGAAGGATGCGGTCAATGCTGCCCTACGTGCTTGGGTAGCCAATATTGATGACACCCATTACATTATGGGTTCTGCCTTAGGGCCTGCCCCTTTTCCAGAAATTGTGCGCGATTTTCAATCAGTGATTGGTCGTGAAGCCAAGCAACAGTTTGCCCAACTAACTGATGGGGCCTTGCCAGACGCTGTCTTGGCTTGTATTGGTGGGGGCTCTAATGCCATCGGCCTCTTTTACCCTTTCGTCGAAGATGAGAGTGTTGCTATGTATGGCGCAGAGGCAGCTGGTTTAGGCTTAGACACTGATAAACATGCGGCTACCTTTGCTAAGGGACGGCCTGGAATTTTGCACGGTGCTTTAATGGATGTCCTGCAAGACCAACACGGTCAAATCATGGAGGCCTTCTCGATTTCAGCCGGTCTGGACTACCCGGGTATCGGTCCTGAACATTCCTTCTTTAACAGTATCGGACGGGCAAGCTATGATGCGATTACTGACCAAGAAGCGCTAGAAGCTTTCCAACTCTTGTCTCGACTCGAAGGTATTATCCCTGCTTTAGAATCCAGTCATGCCATCGCTTTAGCGCAAAAAGTGGCGAAAACGATGGACAAGGACCAGTCTATGATTATTTGTCTGTCTGGTCGTGGGGACAAGGATGTCAACCAGGTGAAGGCGCATTTGGAGGCAGAAAAAGGAGAACAAGCATGACAAAAACGTTGACCCAACAGTTGCAAGCCATTAAAGAGGCAAAAAAAGGCATTTTTGTGCCCTACATCATGGCAGGAGACCATGAGGATGGTCTGGCAGGTTTAGCAGATACCGTGACCTTTTTGGCAGAAAACGGCGCTTCAGCGATTGAGGTGGGGATTCCTTGGTCAGACCCTGTTGCTGATGGACCCGTCATTGAATTAGCTGGTCAAAGAAGTTTGGCCAAAGGGACTAGCTTGACTGCCGTTATTGAAACCCTACAAAGGATTGATAGTCCGGTTCCTCTGGTGATAATGTCATACATTAACCCTATCTACCAATACGGTATTGAGCGCTTTGTGGCCGATTTGGCCTCTACCGACGTCAAAGGCTTAATCGTTCCTGACCTGCCTTTTGAGATGTCTGACCTCCTGCGTCCGGCTCTAGCTGACTCTGATATCGCTTTGGTTCCCTTAGTGAGTCTGACGACGGGTGTCCAGCGCCAAAAAACGATTACTGAGGGAGCAGAAGGCTTTATCTATGCTGTTGCTGTTAATGGTGTTACAGGTAAATCAGGGAACTACCGAGACGGTTTGGATGAACACTTAAAACGCTTGGTAGATGAAATGACTATTCCAGTCTTAACAGGATTTGGCGTGTCAACGCCTGAAGATATTGTCCGTTTTAATCGCGTTTCTGATGGGGTTATCATCGGAACGAAAATCGTCAAGTCCCTTCATGAAGGCGATAAGCAGACCGTCGCAGACTTGGCACAGGTAGCTAGCCAAATTGAAAAATAAGGGGACTAAAGCCTAGCCCACTTAAAAAAATGATGCAAAGGAAGGTTTTTAACCTTCTTTTTCTGTGGCAGACGACTCCAGCGGTCAGGACTTTAAACTGGTATGGCTGGCAGGCCTAAAACTGTTTTTAAGGCTTTAGGAAAAGACGACCAACCAAAGTGCCTAATCTATGCTATAATACTAGATTAGACGGTCTTTAATGGCCAAAAAGTTAGGAAAAGACAATGATAATTTTGCAAGCAAATGCTATTGAGCGGTCTTTCTCTGGGGACGTGCTCTTTGATCAGATAAACATGCAGGTCAATGACCGTGATCGGATTGCCTTGGTGGGGCGTAACGGTGCTGGGAAATCAACCCTCTTGAAAATCCTTGTAGGCGAAGAAGCCCCCACCCAGGGGGATGTTTTTCTCAAAAAAGATGTTTCCTTAGCCTATTTGGCTCAAGATAGTCGGTTTGATTCAGACCAGACCATCATGGCGGAGATGCTGGCGATTTTTCAATCCTTACGCGATATGGAAAAGACGCTAAGAGACTTAGAAGCAAAAATGGGGCAAGCTTCAGCAAGTGACTTAGAAACCATCATGAGCCAGTACGATAAGCTGTCTGAGCGCTTTCGTCAGTTAGGCGGTTTCACCTATGAAGCGGACATTAAGGCGATTTTGAATGCTTTTAAATTTGATGAGAGCATGTGGGATATGCCAATTTCCAGTCTGTCTGGTGGCCAAAATACGCGTTTAGCTTTGGCGCGGATGCTCTTACAAAAGCCAGACTTACTTGTCTTGGACGAACCGACCAACCACTTGGATATCGAGACCATTTCTTGGTTGGAAGGTTATCTATCCAATTACCAAGGTGCCCTTATTATCGTTAGCCATGACCGCTATTTCCTCGATAAAGTGACCACTATTACCTATGATTTGACCCCTCATGCCTTAGAGCGTTATGTGGGAAATTACAGTCAATTTGTCGACCAAAAAGCGCAAAAAATGGCCTCTCTTTGGCAACAATATGACAAACAACAAAAGGAAATTGCTAAGTTAGAAGACTTTGTCAACCGAAATATCGTGAGGGCGTCGACGACCAAACGTGCCCAAGCCCGTCGCAAGCAACTGGAAAAAATGGACCGCTTGGACAAGCCCAAAGGTGATGAGAAATCAGCGCACATGGCCTTTGCCATCACGGAAACGTCCGGCAACCAAGTCATGCAAGTGGAGAATTTGGTGATAGGCTATGACCATGAAAAGTTAGCCGGCCCTATCGACTTAGAAGTCACCAAAGAAGATGCCATTGCCATTGTAGGCCCTAATGGGATTGGGAAATCAACCTTTGTGAAAACGGTGATTGGTCGCCTACCTGCCTTAACGGGAAGTGTCCGTTTAGGGGCTAAAGTCAGCATTGGTTACTATGACCAGTCGCAGTCAACTCTCTCTGAACGTCAAACCGTACTGGAGGAGCTCTGGTCGGCCTTTCCGACCTTGCCTGAGCTAGACATTCGTAACCGTTTGGGGGCCTTTCTCTTTTCAGGCGATGAGGTCAAAAAGACCGTTGCCATGCTGTCAGGGGGTGAACGTGCCCGCTTGCTTTTGGCTAAATTGTCCATGCAAGGGGACAATTACCTCATCCTGGATGAGCCGACCAACCACTTGGACATTGATAGTAAGGAAGTTTTGGAAAATGCTCTGATTGACTACGCTGGAACGCTCTTGTTTGTTAGTCATGACCGTTACTTTATCAATCGTGTGGCTACCAAAGTGCTGGAAATACGACCAGATGGTGCCAAACTCTATCTGGGAGATTATGATTATTACCTGCGTAAAAAAGCGGAAGAAGAGGCGCTAGCAAGGGCTAAGGAAGAGGAGACTATAGAAGCTAGTCAAGCAGACGAGTCTCAAGCCCAAGACTACCAAGCCCAAAAAGCCAATCAAAGGGAAGCCCGCAAACTCCGTCGCCAGCTAGATGACCTTGAAAACCGTTTGGAGACCTTGGAAACTTTAATCAGTCAAGTGTCCGAACAAATGATGGCAACCAATGATAGCGCAGAACTTATGGCTCTTCAAGAAGAACTGAGTCAACACGAAGATGAACAAATGACTGTGTTGGAAGAGTGGGAGACCTTGGCGCAAAGTCTTGAAGAATAATCGTATTTTTATTCAATTATTCTTGACTTTTATGAATTTTTAGACTAAAATAAGCTTATGAAACAATTAGTAACACAATGGAAGTGGACTTTAGGAACACTAGCAGTCCTAGCGCTTATCGTTTTTGCAACTATCGGTTTGACTGGTAAAAGTGACTCAGATGAAGATATGCAAACGGCTATTCAAAAATCAGGGAAGTTAGTGATTGCCATGAGCCCTGATTATGCCCCTTATGAATTCCGAACCATGATTAATGGTCGTGATACGGTAGTGGGGTCAGACATAAAGTTGGCCCAAGCTTTAGCAGATGAGTTAGGTGTTCAGTTGGTCATTTCAGCCACCACCTTTGACAATGTCCTCAATAGTCTGAATTCTGGTAAGGCTGATTTGGCGATTTCTGGCCTGTCAGCGACACCTGAGCGGGCAGAACACTATCGGTTCTCGACACCTTACTATGAAGCGACCACCGTTTTATTGGTCAAAAAAGACAAGGCTGCAACCTACACAAGCATAGCGAGTTTCGACAACCAACCCATCGGGGCTCAAAAAGGAACCATTCAAAATACTCAGGCCCAAGAACAGATGCCTCAGGCTAATCTGGTTGCACTAACCTCTACCAGTGAGTTGGTCAATGAGTTGAAGTCTGGAAAACTCAATGGCATTGTGACAGAATACCCTATTGCGGCAGGTTATGTGGCCCAAAATAGCGATTTGGCCATTTCCTCAGTGAGCTTAAAATCAAGCGGTGACACCAGCTCAAACGTTGTGGCCATGCCAAAAGGGAAAAAGAGCGAACGCCTAAAGAAAACCATTGATAAAGTCATTAAGAAATTGGTCAAAGAGGGCAAATATAAAGCCTATATCGACGAAGCATCAAAAACTATTGCTGAAAATGAATAAAAAGTCTTGACGTGAGCAAGACTCTTTGGTAACATAGTTTGGGACGTAAAAACGTTATTCTATTTCTTGAGGAGGTGAAATCATGTCAAAAACAGTTGTTCGTAAAAACGAATCATTGGACGATGCTTTGCGTCGCTTCAAACGTTCTGTTACTAAAGCTGGTACTCTTCAAGAATCACGTAAACGCGAATTCTATGAAAAGCCTTCTGTAAAACGTAAACGTAAATCAGAAGCAGCTCGTAAACGTAAAAAATTCTAAGGATAAGCGGCATTAGCCGTTTATTTTTTTATTGCCTTAATTGTGCTAAAATAGCAGAAAGAACTGATAAGGAGAAGCGCATGCGACTGGTCTATACAGATTTACAAGAGGATTTGACGGAGATTTTAGCGCAGATCGCCCAGAAGTCAGCAGATCACGGGCGACGTGTTTTTTATATTGCCCCAAATTCCCTGTCTTTTGATAAAGAGCGAGCGGTTTTGAGCCATCTTAAAGGGCAGGCTTCTTTTGCTGTGACAGTGACTCGTTTTAGCCAGATGGCTCGTTACTTTGTGTTGGATAGTGTGCAAGGGCAAAAACAGCTAGATGACTCTGGTTTAGTCATGGTCTTTTACCGTGCCTTGATGCAATTATCCGATGACGACCTTCGTATTTTTGGGCGTTTACGCTTGGAGGCTGGCTTTATCGCCCAGCTGGTTTCCTTGTATCAAGAACTGCAAGTGGCCCAGATGACTGTGGCTGATTTAGAAGGGCTCAATCCTCCTGAAAAACAGGCAGATTTGGAAAAAATCTTTGCTGCTGTTGATGATATCCTAGCCAACTACGCTTACCAACAAGAAACTCAGATAGGTCAGCTACTGACAGCGATGCGCTCAAAGACATGGGAGCAGGACTTAAGTGCTGTAACGGTCATTATTGATGGCTTTACCCGTTTTTCTGCCCAAGAAGATAGCCTTGTCAGTCTCATGCACGACATGGGGGCTGAAATTGTTATCGGTACTTACCTGAGTCAAGATGCGATGCGTTCTTCTTTTATTGAGGGCAATGTTTACCAAGCGAGTTTTCAGTTTATCCAGGATTTAGCGCATCGTTTTGAGGTAAAAGCAGAATACCTGACCTCAAGTCTTACTTACCCAGAAGCCTTTAGCCGCTTGTCTCATCTCTTTGAAGCCAAGCATGCCTTCACGCAGACTGACCTCAAGCTAACAGAAAGTGAGCACCAGGCGCTTGAGTTATGGACTATGCCTAGTCTACAAGAAGAAATCGAGGGAGTGGCGACAGCCATTCGTGATTATATTTATCAAGGTTACCGCTACAAGGATATAACCGTCCTTTTAGGAGATGTGGAAGCCTACCGGCAAAGCTTGGGGCAAATCTTTGACAAGTATGAAATCCCTTATCATCTCTCTTATGCGCATAAGATGAGCAGTCATCCTTTAGTGCATGTTTTAGACAGCCTTTCGCGGATTTTCCGCTACCATTTGCGTCAGGATGATGTGCGCAATCTCATTAAATCGGGTTTGTATGGTCAGATAAGTCAAGAGGACTTGGATATTTGGGATGATTATGTCCGCTATGCGGATATTCAGGGGGATGCTTTTTTTAAAGCGTTTACGGCTGGCAAAAAAGAAAATTACAATCTGAAACAGTTAAATGCGATTCGTGAGAAGCTCATGCAACCCTTGGCTAAACTGTTACATGATAAGGAAAGCTCTAATGGCCTTGGCCATTTACAGCGATTGGTGGCCTTTTTTGCGGATAGCCACTTAGAAGCTAATCTTAATCAGATGGTGGCTAGTGAAGATGAAGAGGAAGTTTTAAAGACACAAGAGGTCTTTAAAAGTTTTTCAGATATCTTAGCTCAGGCTCAGCTCTTGTTTTCAGAAGAAAGCATTTCGATGACACAATTGCTGGACCTACTGGCCTCAGCTATGTTAAACAGTACCTATCGCACCATCCCTGCGACCGTTGACACGGTGACCGTGCAGTCCTATGATTTGGTCGAACCGCATGCCAATCGCCTGGTTTTTGCCCTGGGCATGTCAGCGCAAAACTTTCCAAAGATTGCCCAAAATGACAGCTTGCTATCTGACGAAGAACGCCAGTTGATTAACGAAAGCACTGATAGTGACAAACGCTTAGACCTACCTAGTCAAGAAAATAATCAAAAGAATCTCTATACAGCCCTGTCTGTTTTTCATGCAGCGACTGAAAAACTTGTGCTCTCGCAGCCACGCTTCAAGCAAGAAGAAGAACAAACTCTCTCCCCCTATGTGCAAGAGTTGCTTGATTTTGGACTTTCCATGCAAAATAAATCCCAGTCGCTCACACGGCTTCAACCGAGTGATATTGGAAATGCTAAGTCCCTCTTGTCACGCGTCTTGGCTCATTATCAGCTGGCTGTTCCAAATAGTCAAGAACAAGAGACCTTCTGGACAGTTGCCGGTCGCTATTTGAGGCGTTATTTGGAAAAAGCACAGTTGCATCTCCCTGCCTTTGATGGGCAACTGACAACCAAGCCAGTCAGTCAAGAGGTGATGCGGTTACGTTTCCCTGAAAATGAACCGTTGCGGTTGTCAGCATCAGCCTTGACAACCTTTTACGATAACCAGTATAGGTATTTTCTCCAGTACGTGCTTGGTCTAGAAGAAAGAGCCAGTATTCACCCTGATGCGCGCCAACACGGCGTTTACCTGCATCGTGTTTTTGAGCGTGTCTTACAAGACCATAGCGGAATACCTTTTGACCAAAAAATGGAAAAAGCGATTTCTTCCACCAACCAAGAAGTTGCCTTTGTTGATGCCTATCAGGGAGATTGGTCGGGCCAATACAGTTTGTCTCGGCTTGAGACCATCGCACGTGCAACGGGTTCTGTTGTGGCAGAGGACCACTTTGTTTTGTCTCAGGCAGAAGAAAAACAATTCGTCTTACCTTTGTCTGAGCATTTGTCTGTTTCTGGGATTATTGACCGTATAGATGTGCTAAAAGACCAAGAGCGGTCGGGAATTGTGGATTACAAGTCCAGTAAACAAGCATTTGATATTCAGAAATTTTACAATGGCTTAAGCCCCCAATTGGTGACTTATATTCAAGCCTTGCTTCAAGAGGAAGCGCGATTAGACAAGGTTTTTGGGGCCATGTATCTGCAGATGCAGGAGCCAAAAGTTGCCCTGCAGGATGTATCCCAGTTGTCTGATGCTGTTTCAGAGTTGCAAAAGGATATGCTTTATCAAGGTATTTTCTTAAAGGAGGCCAGTCCCTATTTGACGTCGGGCCCCTATGCCATTAGTTCAAAAAGCACCTTTGAAGAGGCTGAAATCGAAACCTTACTAGCCTACAATCGTCACTTGTTTGAAAGGGCCGAAGCGACCATACGCCAAGGACACTTTGCGATTAATCCCTACACTGAGGATGGGAAAGTGGTAGCTGGAACGCAACTCAAGGCCATTACCCACTTTGAAGCCAACCATCATTTTTCACAAGCGCGTCGGTGGTTAACCATTCCTAGAAAACCCAAAGAAGCCTTTTTCGAACGTATTAGAGAGGAGTTAGGACATGACTAATGGTCGTTTTTTGACAGACCAAGAAATTGAAAAGTTGCAAATTCAAGAAGCCCAATCGGATCTTTCTCAAAAACGAACACCCGAACAGATCGCAGCCATCTATCGCCACGGGACTAACATTCTGGTGTCAGCCTCGGCCGGTTCAGGGAAAACCTTCGTCATGGTTGAGCGCATTATTGACATGATTTGTCGGGGAGTCGGTATCGACCGCCTCTTTATCTCCACCTTCACGGTTAAGGCAGCCCGTGAACTCAAAGAACGCTTGGAAAAGAAATTAGGTCAGGTCATCAGTCAGACCCAAGACCAGGACCTGCGAAGTTTTCTGGCCCAACAAGCTAACCTGATACAGACGGCAGATATTGGTACCATGGATGCCTTTACCAAACAGTTTGTTAACCGCTACGGTTACACCATTGGTATCGCGCCACATTTTCGTATTTTAGAAGCCAGCAGTGAGCGAGAATTACTCAAACAAGGGGCTTTTGAGAAGACCTTTGACCGCTATATGGCGGCAGAAGATAAGGAAGATTTTCTGCGCTTGGTTAACAATTTTTCGACCAATCGCAAGGATGCCACAAATTTCCGCCAACAGGTATTTGCCATCTATGACTTTAGCCAGTCAACAGCCTCCCCAAAGACTTGGTTGGCCCAGCATTTTTTGAAAGGTGCTGAGGATGAAGAGGCTCAGGAAGCCTACCTGCAGAACCATGTGGAAGAGGCTCGGTCAACGGTGATAGAGGCGCGTGAATTTTTTAGACATCATCTCGAAGAAGCGACTGCTTTATATGCTAGTGACAAAAAACCAGTGGCTTACTTGGCCAATGTTTCAGACCTTGTCAGCTTATTAGAGCCGATTACCCCTTTCACAGATGCCACTACGCTTGCCCAAGTTATTGACAGGGTTTATACCTTAGGCAAGTCAGAGAGAGGGAAGGCGTTAACCAACCAGAAAAGGCCCAAAGATCCTGAACTTAAGTTTTTTAAAGAAAGTTATAACAGTGAAAAAAACCAATGGATGGCCAAATTAGGAGAGGCTAAGCAGAATTTTTTCACGTTTTCGGTGATTAAAACTTACCAAAAAGAAGCTCTTCCCCTGCTGAAAGTCCTTCAAGGTTTTGTCCAAGATTTTTCTAAGGCTTATTTAGCGCAAAAGCGTCAAGAAGGCGCCTTTGACTTTTCAGACATTAGTCACTTTGCCATTCAAATTTTAGAAGAGCATCCCGAAATTCGCCAACTGTATCAAGAGCGCTATGTCGAGGTCATGGTCGATGAGTATCAGGATAATAACCATACGCAAGAAAAAATGCTGGAGCTGTTATCAAATGGCCACAATCGGTTTATGGTTGGTGATATCAAGCAGTCTATCTACCGTTTTCGACAAGCGGATCCGCAAATTTTCAACCAAACCTTCAAACGTTTCCAAGAAGACCCCGAAGAAGGTTGCCTGATTGTCTTGAAAGAAAATTTCCGAAGTCAAAAAGAGGTGTTAGACAGTACCAACGACCTATTTTGCCACCTTATGGACGAAAGAATTGGTGATGTCGCCTATAAAGGGGGACACGAGCTGGTTGCGGGCAGTCCCGAGCAAAAAATGGAACAAGTCGAAAACCGAACCAAGGTATTGGTTTATGACGATTCAAGCGAATCGGTGCAAGAGGACTCACTGGCAAACACAACTGCCGAACCAGGGCAATTTCTGATGGTTGCCAAGGAAATCATGCGCCTGCACAAGGAAGAGGGAGTTGCCTTTTCAGAGATTACCTTACTGGTTCCAACACGTTCGAGCAATGAAAGTATTAGTCGAACCTTTGATCGATTAGGCATTCCTCTGGTCACTGATAGCGGGTCAGGTAGCTACTTAGAGTCTGTCGAAGTCATGGTTATGCTAGATACCTTACGAGCGATTGATAATCCCTTGCAAGACTATGCACTGGTTGCCTTGCTTAAATCAGCCATGTTTGCTTTCGATGAAGACCAGTTGGCTAGGATTGCCCTTCAAGGAGATAAAAAGGACGGCGGGCGTTTTTATGTTAAATTGCAAAGGGCGCTTCAAGGTCGCGGCCACCAGCAACAGCTGATTACCCAAGCGCTCAAAGAGAAACTGCAGACCTTTGAGCAGACTTTTCAAAAATGGCGGAGCTATACCTTAAATCACAGTCTCTATGAGTTGATTTGGACCATTTACAACGATCGGTTTTATTTTGACACAGTCTTAAGTCTTCCCAACTACGCGCAAAGGCAAGCCAACCTTAGTGCCCTTGCTCAACGGGCCCAACAATATGAAAATTCAGGATTTAAGGGACTGCCTCGTTTTATCAGCATGATTGATAAGGTGATTGCCAATCAAAACGACTTGGACGTTGTAACGGTTACCCCACCTGAGAATGCCGTGACCTTGATGACTATCCATAGCAGTAAAGGTTTAGAGTTTCCTTATGTCTTTGTGCTCAATACGGAAAAACGGTTTAATCAAACCGACCAAAAGAGTGCTCTGGTGCTCAATCGTGACCAGGGCATTGGGATTAAATATACAGCTGACCTCAAGTCTGAGTTCCCAGATAGCCCTCTGGTGAGTGTCCCTGTCGAGATAATGACGCTACCTTATCGCATGTTTCAAGAAGAAGAAAAATTGGCCTACTTGTCTGAGCAGATGCGGTTGCTTTATGTGGCCATGACCCGGGCTGAAAAACGCCTCTATCTGGTCGGTAAAGGCAGTAAAGATAAGTTGCAGGAGCCAATTGAAGCCAAAGCAGAAGCAGGCGTCTTGCCACTCGATTTGCGTCAAACGAGCCAGAATTTTCAGTCTTGGATACTTGCTGTGGCCACTGTTTTTGCTAGTCAGGGCTTGGCCTTTGACCTGACATTTGTCACCGATGAAGACTTAGTTGGTCTAAGTCCATTAAAAGAACCGGCAGCGTTTGTCGTGAAAGATTCTCTTTCTAACAATCGCCAATCAGATGACATTTCGCAAGCCCTCAAACGGCTTGATGCGGTCGAAAAACACAATCAGACCTATCAAGCTGCCATCGAACTTCCTTCTGTGCGAACGCCCAGTCAGGTCAAAAAGTATTATGAACCGATTATGGAAACCGATGGTGTCGTGTTAGATGCTATTCAGCCCCAAAAAGCTCAAGAAAAACTCCGTTTTAGCCTACCAGAGCTGTCCTCCAGCCAGCAGGCGACTCCAGCAGCAGTCGGTTCTGCCACGCACGAATTGATGCAACGGGTGAGGTTGTCTTCACAAGTGACCTTGTTTAATGTGCAAGAAGCACTAGAGCGCGTGGATGCGCCACAAGTCGTCAAAGATAAGGTTCGAATCGATATGATTGCTAACTTTTTTGAACAAACCCCTCTGGGGCAACTTATTCAAGAACAGTATCAACACATACACCGTGAAGCGCCCTTTGCCATGTTGGCAACAGATCCTGTTTCTACCGAGCAATATGTGGTGCGGGGGATTGTCGATGGCTATCTGGTTTTAGAGGACCGTCTGATTCTTTTTGATTATAAAACCGACCGTTATAGCGACCCACAAGAAATAGCTGAGCGCTACAGAGGTCAGATGGCTCTCTACAGTGAGGCCCTGCAACGGTCATATGAAAACAAACCTGTGGAATCTTATTTGATTTTATTAGGTGGAGACCAAATTAGGGTGATTCAAACCTAAAGCAATCGCCATTCTGAGATAGGAGCCCTCTCTAAAAGTCCCTTGCCTTCTAGCGACTTTTTAACAAATCTTTTAGGCAAATAAAAAAACTGGTGTCAGCACCAGTTTTTTATTTTTTTAGCGAGCCACGCGACGGCGAGCCGCTTTTTTACGGTTTTCTTCAATGAAGGCTGCTTTTTTTTCTTCAGGTTCAATGAATTTCTTTTGAATGGTGTAAACAGCACCAGCTACCAAAGCAGCTGAGCCAGCGACACCTGTTGCCAAACCTTTGATAAATCCATGTTTTTTTGCCATAATGAGGTCTCCTTTTTTATATGGTATAATAAACATTATAGCAAAATCAATTACGCTTTCAAGGAAAAATATGAACACACCACTAATTGTTATTGTTGGACCCACTGCGGTGGGAAAAACCGCACTAGGGATTGCCCTGGCCCAGGCTTTTGATGGCGAGATTATCTCTGGAGATAGTCAGCAGATTTATACCGAATTAGCGATTGGGACTGCCAAGGCCACCCCCAAAGAACAAGCACAAGCCAAGCACCATTTGATTGACAGACGACATGTTTGGGAGACTTATTCGGTTTATGACTTTGTCAGTGAAGCCAAGGCTGCGATTGAAGCCATCTGTCAGAAAGGTAAATTGCCTATTCTAGTGGGAGGCACGGGTCTCTATATCCAGAGTCTATTGGAAGGCTATCATCTGGGTGGTGAGGTTGACCAAAAGCAAGTATTGGCCTATCGCAGTGAGTTAGAGCAGTTATCAGATGAAGTGCTTGCGCAAAAAGTTTCAACTGCGGGTATAAGCATCAAAGAACCGAATCGGCGTCGTTACATTCGGGCTTTGGAGTTGGCTCAATTTGCGGTTCATCAACAAAATTCGAGACCAGATTACCAGCCACTCATACTTGGTTTAACAACCGATCGGGAGCAACTCTATCAACGGATCAACCAACGGGTGGACGCCATGATGGATGCGGGACTTTTGGCGGAGGCGCGTTGGCTTTACGACAACTTCCCTGATGCCCAAGCAGCACGAGCTATCGGTTATAAGGAGCTTTTTCCTTATCTGAAGGGTCAAGTTTCCTTGCAGGAAGCCACAGATTTACTCAAGCGCAACAGCCGCCGTTTTGCCAAACGCCAACTGACTTGGTTTCGTAACCGAATGGCAGTTGATTTTTATGATATTCAAGCTGATGGTTGGCAAGAAGCTCTTTTTAGTGAGGTTTCTGATTTTCTCTTGTCAAGAGATAGTTGATATGGTATACTATGTGAGTTGACTTATGCACATTCTGGTGCAACCGCACGACCATCGTTTCTAAGTAGCGCAAGCTCACGATGCTAGGCGAGTCTTCACTGAGGATTTTCCTCACATTATTTTTTCAGGAGGTGCATCATGAGCACATATGCAATCATCAAAACTGGTGGTAAACAAGTTAAAGTTGAAGTTGAGCAAGCCATCTATGTCGAAAAGATTGACGTTGAAGCTGGTTCAGAAGTTACATTTGATCAAGTTGTCTTGGTCGGTGGCGACAAAACTGTTGTAGGTAAACCACTTGTTGAAGGCGCAACTGTTGTTGGAACTGTTGAAAAACAAGGAAAACAAAAGAAGGTTGTGACTTACAAGTACAAACCTAAAAAAGGTAGCCACCGTAAACAAGGTCACCGTCAACCTTACACGAAGGTTGTTATTAAAGCCATCAACGCTTAAGGCACATGATTACAGCACAATTTAAGCGTCAGGCGAGTGGCCAACTTGTTTCAGCGCAGTTAACTGGTCATGCTGACAGTGGTCCCTATGGCCAAGACATCGTTTGTGCTGCAACGAGTAGCTTAGCTTTGAACACGGTTAATAGCTTAGAACTATTGACGCCTGTCAATTTTGACTTTGCCATTAACGAAGATGAAGGAGGCTTTATTCAAGTTTCCTTGGCTGATACTCAGGAAGAAAAAAGCCAACTCTTGATGGAGGCATTTCTTCTGGGGATGACTAATTTAGCTGACAATGCTTCAGATTTTGTCAGTTGCCAGGTCATTACAGACTGATAAGAGAGGACAATCATATGTTACAATTAAATCTGACTAACTTGCAATTATTCGCCCACAAAAAAGGTGGGGGTTCTACGTCAAATGGACGTGACTCACAAGCGAAACGTCTTGGCGCAAAAGCTGCTGACGGACAAACTGTTTCAGGCGGTTCTATCCTTTACCGTCAACGCGGAACTCATATCTACCCAGGTGCTAACGTAGGACGTGGTGGAGATGACACCCTTTTTGCAAAAGTTGAAGGTGTGGTACGTTTCGAGCGTAAAGGTCGTGACAAGAAACAAGTTTCTGTTTACCCAATTGCTAAATAATGTGGTGAAACCGCATGAAATAAGGCTTTCCGAGATTATCGGAAAGCCTATTTTTTTTGTTTTGGTACCCACCGTGGTACCCATATTTTAAAAACCAATGTAGGAAGCGAACTTGTTAGCCACTTCA
Source organism: Streptococcus sp. DD12 (assembly GCF_001578885.1). Taxonomy (GTDB): domain Bacteria; phylum Bacillota; class Bacilli; order Lactobacillales; family Streptococcaceae; genus Streptococcus. Next base: position 373,234 of record NZ_KQ969495.1, read on the forward strand.
TTTTTGGCATTTTGGGGTAACGTTAGCATAGATGTCCATAGTTGTTTGGATATTCTCGTGTCCCAATCTTTCTTGGGTTTCCTTGATGGTGGTACCAGTGAGAAGAATGCTCAACGTTTGCTCAAGACGGAAATAGCCAGGATTAACGCTGACACGCAACTGGCCATGCTCAAGGAAAATAAGTTCACTCACATGATATTCGTGGCCGAACCTGGTGCTTGTGATATTTGTGGGCCACTTGATGGAAAGGCTATACCGGTTTCTGAATTAGAAAAAGGTATCAACATGTACCCGATGCACCCGAATTGTCGCTGTTCTTTATACGGTCATATAGAGATGAGGTACAAGGCAGGCGGTAGCACGCTAGACCGAGAGACGACTTTGAATCAAGATGTAGAGCAAGCTGAGGAGGTGAAGCAGACATCAGGAAACCGACAGAAACAAATTCCTCATCACGCTTATAATTCTGTGAAAGACAAGTGGCTAACAGCTGCTGATTTATCAAAGGCGAAAGTAAGCGAGCAATACTATTGGGAGCACGATGGAAACAAGTACCACATTGACGGTAGAAATGTCATTTTCAAACCTATCGATAGAGAGATTGAGGTAGCAGAAATCCTCTCTAAGACACTTGGTAAACATGTAATTCAAGTTCCAGAAGTCCATAATCTAAATTCTTTAAAGACTCCAGATTATCTAATTGACGAAGTCCGTTGGGATTTGAAAGAGATTGAAAAAACAGGCAAAAATAAAATTGACAATGCTATTGTAAATAAAAAAGAACAAGCAGGGTCGTTCATTATTGATGTCACTAAAACACTTATGGGTATTGATGAGATATACTCTAAAATTGATAGAATTTACTTTAACCGACACAGGGATTGGCTTGAAAATATCATTTTGGTAAAAGATATGGAAATAATTGATATTTTTGAAAGAAAATAAAAAAAGAGAGCACACACCCCCCACAGCTGAAGCCTTTAATGTAGGAGGTAGTAACTCTCACTGCCTAAATTATAACTCTTTCTTTAATTTTTTACAAGAAAAACAAGAGGAAACATGAATAGAGAAAAATTCAAGAAATTGGGATATAATGAGGTTGTAGCACAGGAAAAAGCTCTTAAAGTTTTTTCTGAATTGTTCGATTTCAAATTCGGAAGGATTGATTGATATGGTTAAAGAATTTAATTATAAATGGTCTGAAGCAGAAGATGACAATCTGGATGAATTGCTGAAGGAAGCTCACGAACGGAACAAAGACAGAACGATCGCTGAGATAGATGCAGAATGGAATGACTTTGTAAAAAGTCTAAAACTTGAAACGGCTTATAGTGCTCACGAAACTGTAAAGAGAGATAACTTCATTGATCCTTACATAGGAAAATGTTATAAAGATGCAGCTGAAGTTTTTACGATGGGACTAGAAGGATTGTTTACTTCTAGTAAATTCACCAAAGGACTGGAAAATCACCATCCAATCATAAAAAAATAACTGATGATCCTGAGTTCTTACATCTAGTAGTTGGATTACTTTTGAAAGGATAAAGTCATGATAAATAATCTTGATGAGCGTTTAGAGCATGATTATATGTACGTCAGAGGGAATATGGATTATGATACTGCTCATGCTAAAACAGATGAAACCTATAATTATGGTAAAGCTTTGACACGATATTTGGAAAGGAAAAATAATGGTAAAATTTAATTTGATTGAAGTTGTGAATGGTTTTTACCGTTACGAGGTCTTTCCTGAAGGCGATGTGAGTAGGAGGGAGGTTTTTGAACTTAATCCTTCTACCCGTGAGGTAAAACGAAATGTCCCCCTGAAATACGGTTTTGATTATGTGTCAAAATGTATTGTAAATCTAAATAATGAAGATGGTAGCTTGAAAGAATCAGGGCAAGTTGCTTGGTATTAAGCACTTAGGAACTTCTAGGTGTTTTTATTATACTTTTTTAAGGAGTAGAATGTGTATCAACTTTTTAAATTGAAAAAATGGTTTATGAAAACTATTTTATGTAACCACGAATACGAATGGACGGGATTCGGGGCACATTCAATGGCAGTTTGCAAAAAATGCGGAAAGATAACTAATAAAATATAGATTGTGTGGTGATTCAATTTCTCCCAGCGATAGGGTTATCATGCAAGAACGATTGAAAGGAATGTGATATGGCAAGAGGAAGAAAGCTTGGCAATCAGAAGCCTACTCAATCGGTAATTCTTCCATAGAATTGTCGGTGTACTGTAGATTATCGCCCGTCTAGTGGACGTAGGCAGAATGTGCACTCTAAAAAATGGAGTGATGAGAAGAAAACTGCTATCAAGCGCAGAAAGATGATTGGACAACAGCAGGGCAGTAAACCTTATCAGAGCATAAAAAAAGAGTGGCTAAAGCACTCAGGGAAAGGTTCTGTTGCCGAAATGGGCTACTGGGATCTTGAGGGGGTCAAGTACCACGTTGACGGGAAGTATGTTGTCTTAGATTATTCACAAAAAGAAAAAGAGGTTGCAGAGTGGCTAGCCAAGAAATTTGGTGTTAAAGTCCAGATTGTACCAAAAGTAAATTATCCGCTAAAAGTTCCGACTCCTGATTATTTGGTCAATGGCGAACGATTTGACTTAAAAGAGATTGAGGGAGTTGGTAAAAATGTTGTTGATAACAATATGCGAAAATCAAAAAGACAAGCAAATAATTTTGTGCTTGAACTAGAAAAATCTAATATTAGCACAAAAGAAGTGTTACAGCAGTTGGAAATAATCTACAGAAGCGGCAGGAGAGATGTTGATACTGTTATCATGAAACGTGGCAATAGCTTGATTGATATAGTACAAAAAAGGAAGTAACCGTCATTCCGACCACATAGTGGACAAGGGGAACAGGATTACTTCCTTAATTAAGTTAAGTATACAACAATTTTGCTTAAAAAGCAAGGAAAGGAGAAGAAAAAGAATGATTGCACTTTTGGATAACTAGTTTAGGAGGTGATCTACTTTCTCCCAGCGATAGGGTTATCATGCGAGAACGATTGAAAGGAATGTGATATGGCAAGAGGAAGAAAACTTGGCAATCAGAAGCCTACTCAATCGGTAATTCTTCCATAGAACTGTCGGTGTGTTGTGGATTATCACCCGGGAGATGGGAAGAAGCAAAACGCTTGGTCTAAGAAATGGACCAAGGAAAGCTCCAAGGCGATGGAAAGGCGTAAGCAGCAGGACCTTGATGTTCGAGATAACAACCGAAAGGCAGACATCAGAGAGTACAAAGAAGTAGTGGCCATACTCGGTGCTGAGAACTCCCCCATTTCCCTAGCAAAGTTTCAGGATTTGAAGTATAATGATGGCGAAGGATACAATTCGTTAAAAGACCGTATAAGATGGACAAAATCCAAATTTCCTACCGAGAAATCTTTAAACGGGCATTTCGAAGATCATGGTATAGAGTTCGGCGATATAACCATTGAAGAATATCAAAAAATGGCCTCTGAATTGTTATCAAAACCGACCTCGGACAAGATATTAGGTTATCTGACGGAACATAGACGAGTGCGCTATGATATCGATAATAATATCTATGTTTTGGGTAATCCAAAAACATTCAAAATCAAAACAATGTTTAAGCCAGACCTAGGAAAGGAGTATTATGATGAAGAATTCAAAAAAGACATGGGAAATTGACGGAGAACTATGGCTACATTGTCCTGTTTGCGGAAATGAAGTTATGGACTATGATATCTGTGATGTCTGCCATTGGCAAAACACAGGTATTATAAATATCGATGGCGGTCCTAATAAAATGACGTTGGCAGAAGCTAAAGAGGCCTATGCTAAAGGTGAACCTATCAAGTAAGCACTTAACTAAGTTTGAAGTAAGGAAAGACTGATGGAGCTAGGAACATTCAACAATAAGGTTGTAAGGGTCACAGATACTGACAACCTTATTGTTGAGGGAATTTGTCTTTTTGAAGATAAGGATACCTTTGACGAAGAGTTTGACGCTTTATCGGTCAAGACCGGCCTTCGATGGACAAGGTTATTTGAATATGAAATAAAGAATATTGAAGTAGTGTAAGTATGCCGATGAGTTTGGAAGTATTACACAAACGCAATATCTGAAACAAGGTCAGTCGCTTCTGGCTGAGTCGATTAGTGATAAGATTCTTGGGTATGATACTGAGTACCGCCGTGTAATGTATGATTTAGAGAATAAAATTTTTGCACTTGGCGATAACAAAAGAAGTCGCTCGACAACTATGTTTAAACCAGATAACGGGGAGGATTATTATCATAATGACTTCAAAAGAGAATATCGTAATGATTGATGGGTGGGAGTTCGTTCACTGTCCTGTTTGTAACAATCTAGTAGAAACCTTTGATATCTGCGACACCTGTCACTGGCAAAACACTGGTGAAACGAATATTGACGGAGGTCCTAATAAAATGACGTTAGCAGAAGCTAAAGAGGCCTATGCTAAAGGTGAGCCTATCAAATAAAAAACACTTAGAAACTTCTAGGTGCTTTTTTTATGCCCTGTCGTATGGCAATAAACTTGGCAATCAGAAGCTTACTCAATTGGTAATTCTTCCATAGAACTGTCGGTGTACTGTGGCTTATCATCCGTCTAGTGGACGTAGGCAGAATGTGCATTCTAAAAAATGGGGTGATGAGAAGAAGGCCAGAGTTGACCATAGAAAAACAATCGGTCTAGAATCTGTTGACGAGCAAAAAATGAAGCGCTATAATAGGGCTGAAAAGAGTAGCGGTGCTGTGTATGGTGCTTGGAACGACAGAAATGATCCATATAATAAAGAGCGTGACCGTCATGCTCAAACGTTTTAAAATGCTGTCAGAAATCGCAATAAGCAGTATGAGATAGTCAAGGTAGCTAAAAATAGTGGATTTTCACGGTCGGATGTTGAAAAGATAATGAATCACATTTTCTTTAATGAGCATGATTTAGAGGGAGGTCCTAAGCGATTTGACCCAAGCTATGATATGGCTGAAAGTTGGCGGAGGCTCTCAGAAGTTGGTGGTCAGCACGTTCAACGTCATGACCTTGTGATGTTACACCATGAACTCATGGAATATAATTTCATGAAAAAAGGAATGAATTATAATGAGGCTCATAAGTTAACTAATCAGAAATACGATTATAAAAAGCTTGGGTTGCTTGGATGAAGTAGAAAGGAGACCTATGATGCTGAAATTAATTAAAATTTTTAATTCTAAGAGCAAGGGGTATTGGTATATTCCTGAAAATCGCGATCCTGGAATGATTGAGATTGATGAGCAATCTGGGGAAGTCACAGTTGCCATTAAGTCAAGCTATGATGAAGAATTAGGTTATCCGTACTATGCGAACAAGGCCCGTGGAGCAGTGAAGCAAATGTGGGATAAAGGAGAGTTGCCAAACGAAAAAACTTTCGTTTGGTATTAAGCACTTAGAAACTTCTAGGTGCTTTTCTTATGCCCTGTCGTACGACATTAAACTAGGCAGTAAGATTGAAAGGAATGTGATATGGCAAGCGGAAGAAAACTTGGCAATCAGAAGCCTACTCAATCGGTAATTCTTCCATATACAAAGAAGAAGTCAAAATCGCACGAGGCTGTGTCCATCTATGAGCGGACGGGCTTGTCTTGTTATTCCTGGCAGGTTAACTTGCTGAATGCCGTCATGGCTGTGGATAAGAAGGGGCTTTGGGTGCATCAGAAGTTTGGCTAGTCTATCTGCTTTGATGGATGATTCCTGATGAAATTCAGCTTTTTTGGTATAATTAAGGGCAGTAAATTTTTTTGGAAGAAGTGTAAGAAATTCCCTATGAATATTCAACAATTGCGTTATGTGGTTGCCGTTGCCAATTCGGGAACCTTTCGAGAGGCGGCAGCCAAGCTCTTTGTTTCTCAACCGAGTCTTTCTGTCTCTGTCAAGGACTTAGAAGAAGAACTGGGTTTTCAATTATTCAATCGTACGACAACTGGGACGGTCCTCACGACAAAAGGGATGCGCTTTTATGAAAAGGCTCTCGAGGTTGTTCGTAGTTTTGATAGTTTTGAAAATCAGTACACCAACCCCACCACTGAAAAACAGCAGTTTTCAATTGCCAGTCAGCATTATGACTTTTTACCCCCTATTGTGATTTCCTTCAACCAGCAATATCCGGATTACCAAGATGTGCGGCTCTATGAAAGCACCACAGTAGAAATTCTTGACGAAGTATCCAAAGGGCACAGTGAGATAGGGATTATCTACCTCAACAAGACCAACTACAAGGGAATCATGCAGAAAATGGAAAAGCTTGATTTGGAATACGTCAGCTTGATTCCTTTTAAGACGCATATCTACCTGCGAAAGGGGCATCCCTTGGCGCATAAGGAACGCTTGCAGATTGAGGATTTGGTAGGTCTGCCGACGGTTCGTTTTACGCAAGAAAAAGACGAGTACCTCTATTATTCAGAGAATTTAGTGGATACAACGGATAGCTCCCAACTCTTTAATGTCACAGACCGCGCAACCCTAAACGGTATTTTAGAGCGTACTGACGCTTATGCGACTGGTTCAGGCTTTTTAGATAGCGAGAGTGTTAACGGCATTACCGTGATTCCTTTGGAGGACAAAATGGATAATGAAATGGTTTATGTCAAGCGCTTGGGAAGCAATTTGTCTGAGTGTGCAGAGCGCTTTATCGCTGTGATGACGAGGTATTTTGATGATTATCCTGTCTAATATCAAAAACCACACGACCAAGCTGTCCTTGTTTATATTGGCCATGGTGGGGATGATTGGCTTAGACCAATGGAGTAAGTTTTGGGTGGTTAACCATTTGACTTTGGGGGAGTCTAAGAAGCTTTTTCCGGGCATTATTCGCCTCACCTATTTGCAAAATCGTGGCGCAGCTTTTTCCATTCTGCAAAATCAACAGGGACTTTTTGCGGTTTTAACCTTACTGGTAATCTTGGTTGCTGGTTACTACTTGTTAGCTTATCTGAGCAAATCTTGGTGGTATGGCTTAAGTCTGTCCTTGATTATTGCTGGTGGTTTGGGCAATTTTATCGACCGCGTGAGACAGGGCTATGTGGTGGATATGATTGAACCAGAGTTTATCCAGTTTGCCGTTTTTAATATCGCTGATGCTTGTCTTAGTGTGGGTGTTGCGCTTTTATTTATCAGTCTATGGAGGGAAGAAAGTGGAAGTAAGAATTGACAGTCAGTCTGTTGGACTACGTTTAGATAAGGCTTTGGCAGATTTGACCTCCCTCAGTCGGACACAAGCCAAAGAAGCCATTGCTCAAGGAGACGTCACGGTCAACGGTCAGGTCCAAAAAGCCAAATACAAGACACAAGTGGGGGATCTTATCACATGTGTCGAACCAGAGGTGACGGAACTGTCTGTGACTGCTGAGGACATTCCCTTAGATATCCGCTATGAGGACGAGGACCTGGTCGTGGTCAATAAACCTCAGGGGATGGTAGTGCACCCGTCAGCGGGCCATCCGACAGGCACTTTGGTCAATGCCTTGCTCTATCGGGTCAAGGATTTATCATCGATAAATGGCGTTGTTCGGCCCGGTATTGTTCACCGGATTGATAAAGATACTTCTGGGCTCTTGATGGTAGCCAAAAACGACCAAGCCCATCAAGCTCTGGCACAAGAACTTAAAGAAAAAAAATCTCAGCGCCACTATCTGGCCTTGGTTCACGGCAATATTCCAAATGACCGTGGGGTGATTGAGGCGCCAATTGGCCGAAGTCCCAAAGACCGCAAAAAACAGGCGGTTGTCGCCAATGGCAAGCCTGCCCTGACCCGATTTAAGGTTCTTGAGCGTTTTGGTGACTATACTTTGGTGGAATGTCAGTTGGAAACAGGACGCACGCACCAAATTCGGGTCCATTTGGCTTATATCGGTCACCCTTTAGCAGGCGACCCTTTGTATGGGCCAAAGAAAACACTCAAAGGTCATGGGCAATTTCTCCATGCACAAAGCTTGGGCTTTACTCACCCAAGTACGGGAGAAGCCTTGTTGTTCACTTGTCCCATTCCCGATGTTTTCCAAAAGACCTTGGAAAGTCTGCGCGCCAAGCAAAAGAGCTAAGTGGTGTAAACGGCGCTTGCCAAGGTCAAGAGATATGGTATAATGTTTGAGGTTCCTTTAAGGTCACTAAAACGAGTGACAGGAGGCCGTTAAACGATACCTGAGTGTTATCCTCTAACGGTCTCCTAAGGGAGAGCGTTTTTTATTTGAGGAGGTCTTTGTGGAAGACGTAAAATATGATGTATCGGATATGCCAAAACCTGGCATGCTGTTTGGACTATCGTTCCAACACTTGTTCGCCATGTTTGGTTCAACCGTTTTGGTGCCCATTCTGGTTGGTATCAATCCTGCGATTGCCCTTTTTTCGAGTGGTCTAGGAACACTGGCCCATCTGACGGTGACACGGTATAAAATTCCAGCCTATATGGGGTCGAGTTTTGCCTATATCGCTGCCATGCAAAGTCTGATGAAGTCAGACGGGATTGCGGCTGTAGCCCAAGGGGCAATTGCTGGTGGTTTGGTATACTTGGTTGTAGCCCTTATTGTTAGGTTTGCGGGTAATGCTTGGATTGATAAGGTTTTACCACCTATTGTGGTCGGTCCTATTATCATCGTGATTGGACTGAGTTTGGCGACAACTGCGGTCAACGATGTCATGTATAAAAATGGCCAATACAATACGGCCTATCTTGTCGTTGGTTTGGTCACCCTTTTTTCTGTCGTTTTGTTTAACATTTTTGGTAAGAAGATTGTGGCGGTCATTCCAATTTTACTGGGGTTGATTGTGGGTTATCTCGTTGCTGTAGCGATTGGTGCGGTAACTGGTTATCAAATTGTTGATTTTTCTGGTGTGGTCTCTGCACCTTGGTTGCAGGTGCCAGATTGGGATATTATCTTCTTGGATTATTCCTTCAAGCTTTACCCTTCTGCCATTTTAACCATGGCACCGATTGCTTTTGTAACGATGACGGAACATTTTGGTCATGTCATGGTCCTCAATAGCCTAACAGGGCGGGACTTCTTTAAAGACCCTGGTTTGGACCACACATTGGCAGGGGATGGTGTTGCCCAAGTGATTGCAGGGATTTTTGGTGCCCCACCAGTTACGTCTTATGGTGAAAATATCGGTGTGATGGCCCTCAATAAGATTTACAGTGTTTACGTCATTGCTGGTGCAGCTGTCATTGCTGTTGGCATGAGCTTCATTGGAAAGGTTTCTGCCCTCTTGCAATCTATTCCGACACCTGTTATCGGTGGTATTTCGATTGCGCTTTTTGGGGTCATTGCTGCTAGCGGTTTGAAAATTTTGGTGGAAAATCAAATTGATTTTGATAAGAAAAAGAATCTCCTCGTTTCAAGTATCATCCTTGTGACAGGTATCGGTGGTTTGATTTTGCAAGTGCAAGGTTTAGCTATCACAGGAGTGGCAACCTCAACGATTATCGGTATTCTCTTGTATCAAATTTTACCGGATGAGCAGTGAAACTTGATAGAGCCAAACAGATGATTTTATGGATTGAAAAGGTGCTTGATTTCAAGCCCTTTTTTTGTGAGAAGAAAGCCTGGAAGGTCTGCTAGACTGCCTTAGGCAATTTACAGCTCTAACTTGAAATCTCCAGTAATTTTTGGTAGTATTAGTACAACTAAATAAATCCTTTAACTCTGTCCCGTGAGGCAGACAAGGAGACGGTCAAGAGGGGAGTTTGTGCTACCCTTATTTGGGGAATCTCCTTGGACATGAGGAGATTCTTTTTTGTTGGGAAAGGAAAACTTATGAAAAGCAAGGAAGTTGTTGATAGTGTGACCATGAAACGTGCCATCACACGCATCACTTATGAAATTATCGAGCGCAATAAAGACTTGGAGAGAATTGTGCTAGCTGGGATTAAAACCCGTGGTGTCCCTATTGCCAAACGGATTCAAGAACGCCTCAAACAATTGGAAAACCTAGACGTGCCTTTGGCAGAAATCGATACCAAACCATTTCGAGATGATGTCAAAGCTCAAGGGGATACCTCAACCGTGCCAGTAGATATCACTGACCGTGATGTCATTTTGGTGGATGATGTTCTGTATACAGGGCGGACAATTCGCGCGGCCATTGATAATTTGGTCAGTGTTGGCCGACCAGCTACCGTGAGCTTGGCTGTTTTAGTTGACCGCGGGCACCGTGAGTTGCCTTTTCGAGCGGACTATGTTGGAAAGAACATTCCAACCAGTACAGATGAGAAAATCGTGGTGCATGTTGCTGAAATCGATGGAACGGATGATGTCCTCATTGTAAGTCCTAACGAAGCCTAAAAAAGGGGAAGACATGGTAGTTTTTGAGAATCAGGTCGCACTGCCTCATTTGTTATCGATGGAAGATTTGACAAATGAAGAAATCCTAGCTTTAGTCCATCGGGCCAAAGAATTCAAAGAGCAGGCCTCGACAGCAAGCTCTCCATTAAAAAAGCAAACATTCGTTGCAAACCTCTTTTTTGAACCTTCTACCCGGACCCACAAGTCCTTCGAAGTGGCAGAAAAACGTTTGGGTTTGGAAGTCATTGAGTTTGATGCTAAAACCAGCTCGGTCAATAAAGGGGAAACGCTCTACGATACCGTTAAAACCTTGGAAGCCATAGGGGTTTCGGTGTGTGTTATCCGCCACTCGGAGGATGCCTACTATAAAAAACTTCTGGAAGCTGGCCAGCTGACGGTGTCCTTGGTCAACGGCGGGGATGGTTCTGGACAACACCCATCGCAATGTCTTTTAGATTTGGTGACCATTTCACAAGAATTTGGCCATTTCGACGGTCTAAAAGTGGCTATTGTCGGTGATATCAGCCATTCTCGGGTGGCCAAGTCTAATATGGAAGTGCTGAAACGCTTAGGAGCTCAGGTGTATTTTTCAGGTCCCAAGGAGTGGTATGATGCGGCAACTTGTGATGCATACGGCCTCTACCTTCCCTACGATGAACTCATTGACCAGGTGGATGTGCTGATGCTCTTGCGGGTTCAACATGAGCGCCACGACGGGAGTGAGGCCTTTTCTAAAGAAGACTACCATGCCAATTACGGCCTAACACAAGAGCGCTATGCACGCTTGAAGGATTCAGCTATCATCATGCATCCAGCGCCCGTCAATCGAGATGTTGAAATTGCTGATTCTTTGGTTGAAAGTCCAAAATCACGCATTTACCAACAAATGCGAAATGGCGTTTATACGCGCATGGCGATATTAGAAGCCATCCTACGCTACCGCAAGGACCTGCACTAAGTATTGGGGGAAATCATGACAAAACGTTTACTAATTTTAGAAGATGGAACTATTTTTGAAGGAAAGGCTTTTGGGGCCCCTGTGGCTGTGACAGGAGAACTGGTTTTTTCAACAGGGATGACCGGTTACCAAGAATCTATCACAGACCAATCTTACAATGGTCAAATCTTAACTTTCACTTACCCTTTGGTGGGCAATTACGGAATTAACCGAGACGATTATGAGTCGATTACACCAACCTGTAAAGGGGTTGTCGTTTCTGAAAATGCCCGTTTGGCCAACAACTGGCGTAATCAGATGAGTTTGGATGAGTTTTTAAAGGCCAAACATATCCCAGGTATTTCTGGTGTTGACACGCGGGCCTTGACCAAAATCATTCGCCAACATGGAACGATGAAAGCGACCTTGACGGATAGTAAAGATTCTATCCAACACCTGCAAGACCAGTTAAGAGCTACCGTTTTACCAACCAACAATATCGAGCAAGTTTCTACTAAGACCGCTTACCCAGCACCTGGTGTGGGCAAAAACATTGTTCTGGTAGATTTTGGTTTGAAACACTCCATTTTGCGGGAGTTTTCAAAACGCAACTGCAATGTGACTGTCGTTCCTTATCACACGACTGCCGAAGAAATTTTGCATCTGAATCCTGATGGCGTGATGCTGTCAAATGGTCCTGGTAACCCAGAAGATGTCCCAGAAGCTTTGGAGATGATTCGTGGTATTCAAGGACGCATTCCAATTTTTGGTATTTGTATGGGGCATCAACTCTTTAGCTTGGCAAATGGTGCTAAGACATTTAAATTAAAATTCGGTCACCGTGGCTTTAACCATGCTGTGCGGGAAATCGCGACTGGTCGGATTGATTTCACGAGTCAAAACCACGGTTATGCTGTTGACAGAGACACCTTACCAGATGACTTGATTGTGACACATGAGGAGATTAACGATAAGACGGTTGAAGGCGTTCGCCATCGCCGCTATCCAGCCTTCTCTGTTCAATACCACCCAGATGCAGCACCTGGTCCGCATGATGGGGATTATCTCTTTGATGAATTCTTAGAAATGATTGATGCCTTCCAGCAAAATCAAGCTTAAGAATTGTCAAATGACCTGTTTAAAGTCAGTCTGAGAGCTGACAAATAGAAGAAAGGTAGGAAACATGCCAAAACGTACGGATATTAAAAAAATCATGGTGATTGGGTCAGGGCCTATTATCATTGGTCAGGCTGCCGAGTTTGACTATGCTGGGACACAAGCCTGTTTAGCACTAAAAGAAGAAGGCTATGAGGTTGTGCTTGTTAACTCAAATCCAGCCACAATCATGACCGATCGTGAAATTGCGGATCATGTCTACATCGAGCCGATTACCCTTGAGTTTGTGACCCGTATTTTGCGCAAGGAGCGTCCGGATGCGCTTTTGCCAACCCTAGGTGGACAAACGGGTCTGAATATGGCCATGGAGTTGTCGAAAGCGGGAATTTTAGATGAACTAGGCGTTGAACTCTTAGGGACAAAATTGTCAGCCATCGACCAGGCAGAGGACCGTGACCTCTTTAAGAAATTGATGGAAGATCTTGGGCAACCTATTCCTGAGTCTGAAATTGTTAACACGGTGGAAGAAGCCGTCGCTTTCGCAGATAGCATTGGTTACCCAGTCATTGTGCGACCAGCCTTTACCCTTGGTGGTACTGGTGGTGGGATGTGTGCCAACGAAGAGGAATTGCGTGAAATTGCTGAAAACGGCCTCAAGTTGTCACCAGTAACCCAGTGTTTGATTGAACGGTCAATCGCAGGCTTCAAGGAAATCGAGTACGAAGTGATGCGTGACGCTGCAGACAATGCTTTGGTCGTCTGCAACATGGAAAACTTTGACCCTGTCGGTATTCATACTGGGGACTCCATTGTCTTTGCGCCGACACAGACCCTGTCAGATACTGAAGTGCAACTCTTGCGTGATGCGAGTCTGAGCATTATTCGAGCCCTGAAAATTGAAGGGGGCTGTAATGTGCAGTTAGCGCTAGACCCGCATAGCTTCAAGTATTATGTCATCGAAGTTAATCCACGGGTTTCACGGTCTTCTGCATTGGCCTCAAAAGCAACAGGTTACCCGATTGCCAACCTGGCAGCTAAGATTGCGGTAGGGCTAACCTTGGATGAGATTAAAAACCCCGTGACAGGTACGACATTTGCCATGTTTGAGCCATCATTGGACTATGTGGTAGCCAAGATTCCTCGCTTCCCATTTGATAAGTTTGAAAAAGGGGAACGTCGCCTTGGTACCCAGATGAAGGCCACTGGGGAAGTCATGGCAATCGGTAGAAATATCGAAGAATCCCTGCTTAAGGCCTGTCGCTCCCTAGAAATTGGCGTTTCTCATGTGGAAATGCCTGAACTTGCTGAAGTGACAGATGATGCCCTGGTTGAAAAAATTGTCAAGGCGCAAGACGACCGTCTCTTTTACCTTGCAGAAGCCATTCGTCGCGGCTATACAATTGACGAGTTGGCTGAACTGACCAAGATTGACCTTTTCTTCCTTGATAAGTTACTTCATATCGTAGAAATTGAACGAGACCTAGCCAGCCATCCAGGTGATTTAGACCTCCTCAAAGAAGCAAAAATCAACGGATTTTCAGATCGTAAGCTTGCAGAACTTTGGGGGCAAACGGCAGAAGCCATTCGTCAGCTCCGTCTAGAAAATAAGATTGTCCCTGTCTATAAAATGGTAGATACCTGTGCGGCTGAGTTTGAATCCTCTACCCCATATTTCTACTCGACTTATGCCTGGGAAAACGAATCAGTGCGGACGGCTAAAGAATCAGTCTTGGTACTGGGTTCTGGGCCAATTCGTATCGGGCAAGGGGTTGAGTTTGACTATGCTACCGTTCACTCGGTTAAGGCTATTCAAGCGGCTGGCTATGAAGCCATTATCATGAACTCTAACCCGGAAACGGTATCCACAGACTTTTCTGTCTCAGATAAACTCTACTTTGAACCTTTGACATTTGAAGATGTCATGAATGTGATTGATCTTGAGCAACCTAAGGGTGTTATCGTTCAATTTGGTGGGCAAACAGCTATCAATCTGGCTGAACCGCTTTCTCAAGCTGGCGTGACAATCTTGGGAACACAAGTCGCCGACCTGGACAGAGCAGAAGACCGCGATCTCTTTGAACAAGCTTTGAAAGATTTGGATATTCCGCAACCACCAGGCCACACCGCAACAAATGAAGAAGAAGCTGTTCATGCGGCACGACAAATCGGCTTTCCAGTTCTGGTTCGTCCATCCTACGTCTTGGGTGGCCGGGCCATGGAAATTGTCGAAAACGAAACAGACCTACGTGCCTACATGCGGACAGCTGTTAAGGCCAGCCCAGATCACCCAGTCCTGGTTGACTCCTACATTGTGGGGCAAGAATGCGAAGTGGATGCGATCTCAGATGGCACAGATGTTCTCATCCCGGGAATTATGGAACACATTGAGCGGGCTGGTGTCCACTCAGGGGACTCCATGGCTGTTTATCCTCCTCAATCCCTTTCCCAAGCTGTGCAAGATACCATTGCGGACTATACCAAACGTTTGGCTTTAGGGCTCAACTGCTATGGGATGATGAATATTCAATTTGTTATCAAGGATGAAAAAGTCTATGTCATCGAGGTAAACCCTCGAGCAAGTCGGACGGTACCTTTCTTGTCCAAAGTCACAGGTATTCCAATGGCCCAAGTTGCCACTAAGATTATTTTGGGACAAAGCCTTAAGGATTTGGGCTATGCAGATGGTCTCTTCCCAGAGAGTCCGATGGTTCACGTCAAGGCTCCCGTCTTTTCATTCACCAAGCTTGCCAAAGTTGACAGCCTTTTAGGGCCTGAAATGAAGTCTACAGGTGAGGTGATGGGGTCTGATGCGACCTTAGAAAAAGCGCTCTACAAGGCCTTTGAAGCGAGCAATCTCCACCTGCCAGCCTTTGGTAATATTATTTTCACGATTTCAGACGATAGTAAGGAAGAGGCCCTCTCACTCGCCAAACGGTTTGCGGCGATTGGTTACAGCATCTTTGCGACGAAAGGAACGGCTGACTACTTCGCCAAACATGATTTGGAAACTAGCCTAGTCGATAAGATTGGTGAAAATGATGCCAATGCCATTCCTGCTTTGGTACACGCTGGTCGCATTCAGGCTATCGTGAATACCGTGGGCACCAAACGGACAGCAGATGAAGACGGACAGACCATTCGGAGCTCAGCCATTGAAGCGGGTATCCCACTCTTTACTGCTTTAGACACAGCAGAAGCGATGGTTCGTGTTCTAGAAAGCCGTGGTTTTGTGACCCAAGCCATTTAATAAAAGAGACCCTTGGGGTCTTTTTTGTTTGCTTTTGATGTGTTAATGCTGAAAACTTACAATTTTGTAAGAAACTTCTAAGGAGGTGTAAGCTCTTTATGGCCTCTAATTTGTTAAGATAGGTTTAGAAATTATTAAGGTTGGTTGACCGAATTTGTTGGATACCTTATAATAAACTTAAAAAATCAAAGGAGATGTAGTATGTTTCATAGACGGCAACAAACGAAAACAAAGAAAGCCCAATGGTCGCTCAAACGCAAATTAGGATTTGCTGGGGGCGGTGTCGTGCTTTTATTCATCATTTGGCGTTTTCTCTTTTCTGGTGGCAGTAGTCAAGAAGCTGCAGTGACCTATGATCTAACCGCAGTGCAAGAAGGCAAGGTGACTTCCTCCACGCTACTAAGCGGTCAAGTCAAAGCCCAACAAGAACAATATGTTTACTTTGACACGACTAAGGGCTCAAGCGCTAGCGTGCAAGTTGCCGTAGGAGACCAAGTCAGTGCTGGCCAAGGCTTGGTTCAATATGATGCAACCGCAGCACAAGCGGCCTATGATACTGCCGTGCGTAATGTTAATAAAATCAGTCGTCAAATCACCTATCTAAAAACTTACGGCAACCTCCCAACGACTGAAACGTCAACGAACGAGGAAACTGGGGAAACAACGACTCAAACCATTCAACCATCAGCCCAACAAAATGCCTCTTACAACCAACAATTGGCAGATTTGAATGACAGTTTAGCAGATGCTCAATCCGAAGTCGCAAAAACACAAGATGCGCTCAACCAAACGCTAGTTACTAGCGATGTTAACGGGACAGTCGTTGAGGTTAATAATAATGTTGACCCATCTTCTAAGGAGAGTCAGGTCATGGTACACGTTGTCAGTCAGGGGCAATATGACGTTAAAGGCACTTTGACGGAGTTTGATTTGCCAAATGTCCATGTCGGACAAAACGTTACTATCAAGAGTAAGGTCTATAGCGACAAACAATGGACGGGAACCATCTCGGCTGTCTCTGACTACCCAAATCAAACCAATAATACAAGTTCTAGCAACAATAGCCAAGATAACAGCTCTACAGGTGCAGCCTATAACTATACTGTGGCCTTTACCAGTGACATCGGTGAACTTAAGCAAGGCTTTAATGTTTCTCTAGAAGTTGCCAACGAAGGCCAAGGCTTGGTCGTGCCAGTAGGAGCTGTGACAAGTGAAGGCAATAAATCTTATGTGTGGGTATATGATACCAAAACACAAACCGTTAAAAAACGTGAGGTTAGCCTAGGTGGTGCCGATGCGACCAATCAAATCATTACAGGGATCGATGCTGGTACTCTCGTCCTATCTAAAGCTTCCAACCAGCTTCAAGATGGTGAAAAAATCAACCTGTCTGATGCTGCTAAAAAGTTGGTGACCTCTCAAAAAGAGACGGCTCAGTCGGCAACTAGCTCAAGTGCCTCCTCCGCTTCGGATGCTACTGAAAGTAGTAGTCCCCAAGCAAGTGACAGCCAAGAAACTGCACAAGGAGAGTAATCATGACGGACAAAAAGGTATTAATGCATCTCAATGGCATTAGCAAGAGTTTCCGAAATGGTGATGAAGAGTTACAAGTTTTAAAAGGGATTGATTTGACTATCCACGAGGGAGAGTTTGTGGCGATTATGGGGCCGTCAGGTTCAGGAAAATCTACCCTCATGAATATCATAGGCCTTCTGGACCGCCAAAGTTCAGGAAGCTATGATTTAGAAGGGGTGGCTGTTGAAGAGTTGACAGAAAAAGAGCTAGCCTATGTTCGAAATCAAAAGATTGGTTTTGTCTTTCAGCAGTTTTTCCTCCTCTCCAAACTCAATGCTCAGCAAAATGTCGAACTTCCTTTGATTTACGCGGGTGTTTCCGGGACAAAACGCAAGCAACTTTCAAAAGATTATCTTGAAAAGGTGGAATTATCTGAACGCATGCACCATCTGCCGTCCGAGCTATCTGGGGGGCAAAAGCAGCGGGTTGCCATTGCACGCGCCTTGGTCAACAATCCCAGTATCATCCTAGCCGATGAACCGACAGGCGCTTTAGATACCAAGACCGGCAAGCAAATCATGGCTCTTTTGACCCAGCTCAATGCTGAAGGAAAGACCATCATCATGGTTACTCACGAACCTGAAATCGCAGATTATGCCCATCGCAAATTGGTTATCCGAGATGGTGAAATCACACGGGATACCACGGCTAGTGTTCGGATAGACTAGGAGGATTTATGGAAAACTGGAAATTTGCCATTGGTTCGATTTTAGGGCACAAGCTACGGTCGTTTTTGACCATGTTAGGCATTATTATCGGTGTGGCGTCTGTGGTCATGATTATGGCCTTGGGGCAAGGGCTCAAAACCGGGATTACCGCACAAGTTACCAAGATTCAGCGAAATCTCAATGTCTACTACAAATCTGCCCAAGACAAAAAGATGGAAGAAGAAGATCCTAACTATGTCGCCGATGATAGCCTCCTCAATGAGCCCACTTTAAAGGAAGAATGGGTCGAGCAGGCTGCAAAGGAAACTACTGGCGTGACTGGCTATTATGTGACCAATACCAGCAGTCAAGAAGTGAGTTTTGGAAAACGCAATGCAAAGAATGTCACCATTACTGGTGTTAACCGCACCTATATTGGCATTCAAAAGATAAAGATTATTGCGGGACGATCCTTTGTGCCAGATGATTACACCAAGTTTAATCGGGTCGTCCTTCTGGACAAGGCAACAGCTAAATTCCTTTTTAGAAAACCTGAATTGGCCCTCAATCAGTCAGTTGATGTGGGCGGGAAAACCTATTTGGTTGTCGGTGTCTACAAAGCTGATGACAGCCTCGCAATGACAAGTTTAGGGCAATATTCGGCTATGATGACGAATACACAAGTTGCCAGTGAGTTTGGGGCTAAAGAAGTGGCTCAGGTCTATTTCCATATCGATGATGTTTCTCAGGCTAATAGCATCGGTAAACAGGCCGGACAAACCTTGACCAAACTTTCAGGTGCGACTGATGGTTTTTATGAAAACTACAATATGGACAGTGTCATTGCCCAAGCCAACGAGCTAGCCAGCATGTATACCATTGCTTTTGGTGTCATTGCCGGTATTTCCCTTCTTGTCGGTGGGATTGGGGTCATGAATATCATGTTGGTTTCTGTGACCGAGCGGACTAGGGAAATCGGTCTGCGTAAGGCTCTGGGAGCGACACGTGGTAAGATTTTAGGACAATTTCTTATTGAGTCCATGGTTTTAACCTTGATAGGCGGTTTGATTGGCTTACTCATAGCTAGTCTAGGTGTCAGTGCCTTGACGCCCATCCTAAAAACCCAAAATATCCTGCCAAGTATCTCCCTATCGGTAGTCGTGACCAGCTTGATTTTCTCAGCTAGTGTGGGAATGATTTTTGGTCTCTTACCGGCCAATAAAGCCAGCAAACTCAATCCGATTGAAGCTCTACGCTACGAATAATTTGAGAACTAGTTTTTTCAGAAAATGTGATAAATTTTCTGAAAGGCTGGTTTTTTCTTTCTTGAAAGAGTATACTGGTTTCGGAGGAAATGCTGTGAAAATCTATGTCCAGTTGATGATTATTTTGGTCTTTTCTGTACTTGGAGAGACCCTGTCTAGTCTTTTGCATCTCCCAGTTCCTGGAAGCATTATTGGCCTTATCTTGCTCTTTTTAGCCTTGCAATTTAAAGTCATCCGCTTACGGCACATCAATCAAGTCGGGCAGTTCCTTTTAGCCAATATGACGATTTTATTTTTACCCGCAGCGGTAGGCATTATGGATCATTTTGATGTGGTTGCTCCCAATCTTTTAGGCATTGTCCTGATTGTTGCCGGCGCTTTTGTCCTGAATATCTTTACGATTGGTTGGGTAGTCCAGTGGGTCAAGCGTCGTTACGAAGGGGATTACGAGACAGGAGGAAAGCAAGATGACTGACGTTTTTAATAATCCGATGTTTGGCCTCATGCTGAGCATTTTAGCCTATTTGATTGGTCTCCTTGTTTTTAGACGTTTCCCGCACCCACTGACGACGCCACTTTTGG
Organism: Streptococcus sp. DD12; assembly: GCF_001578885.1. Lineage (GTDB taxonomy): Bacteria > Bacillota > Bacilli > Lactobacillales > Streptococcaceae > Streptococcus. The sequence continues at coordinate 392,937 of NZ_KQ969495.1, forward strand.
TAGCCACTGTCCTATTAATCCTTTTTCTATCCCTGACAGGGATTCCTTATCGGGCATACAATGTTGGTGGGGCCTACTTGACCACCTTGATTGTCCCTTCTACTGTGGTGCTGGGTATTCCACTCTATCGGACTTTTCACCTGATGCGCCACCATGCGCGATCTATCCTACTAGGCACCTTGACTGCTACCTTACTAAACACCCTTTATACGGCAGTAGTGGCCAAACTTTTTGGCATGAAATATTTTTTGGCCATTTCCCTATTTCCAAAATCGGTGACAACTGCTATGGCCATGGGAATCAGTGACAAAATGGGAGGCCTGACCACAGTGACTCTGGTTGTTGTTGTCATAACGGGAATTTTAACCAGTGTTTTTGGTCCACCCTTGCTAAAACTGTTTCACATTGATGACCCTGTCGCCATCGGTTTATCATTGGGTGGCACAGGGCATGCTATTGGTACTGGGACTGCCCTTACCTATGGGCAAGTAGAAGGTGCTTTAGCTGGCTTAGCCATTGGGGTTACTGGTGTCATGTATGTCGTCATCAGTCCGATAGTTGCGCAATTAATTCTCCGCTAATACAAGACCTGCATGTGCTCTTTTTTAGGACACAAGAAGTCACCTACTAATAAGCAAGCCTCAACTGAAAGAGAGACGAAGCCGAAGGGTTTCGTTTTTTTATCGTTTACTTTTAGTGTATAATAAAGGTATTATGCGTCAAAGGAGGGGGCAGATGTTTGCACAGGTCAACACCAAAAGTGTTTATAGTTTTTTAGAAAGCACTATCGATCTAGAAACCTATGTTGAGCGCGCCAAGTCATTGGGGTATCAGCAAATTGGTATCATGGATAAGGACAACTTATACGCTGCTTTTCGTTTTTATCAATTGGCGCAGGCAAAGGGGCTGACGGCTATTATTGGCCTTGAGACCCACTTGCAAGTGAAGGACCAGCAATTGCCTCTCTACTTGATTGCGGTCACAACCAAAGGCTATCACCATTTACTCAAACTATCGACATTGGCGATGTCTACGGGTATCCAGCTCCAAGACCTGATAGACAATCAAGCGGGATTAGAGATTATTTTTCCGCACAGCCACATGGCGTTTTTGGAAGATTTTCCTTTTGACTACAGTATTGGCGTTAATCCGACAACGCCTCATTTTCAAACGGATAGACCGCTTTTTCCCTTAAAAACAGTCCGTCAATTTGCGGAAAAAGACAGGGAAACCTTGCAGGTTCTGTCGGCTATCCGTGAAAATGTTTTGTTAAAGGATGTTGCCATCCCTTCTCAAGATGAAAGCTTTGAAGATAGAGCGACCGTTGAAGCTTTATTTGCACAACGTTTCCCTCAGGCCTTAGCGCATATGGAAGCGGTTCTTAAGCATGTTTCCTATGATTTTAGCACAGAGCTCAAGTTGCCTCGCTTTAACCGTAGCCAACCAGCAGATGAACAGTTACGCCAAGAAGTAGAAGCAGGTTTAAAAGCTAAAAATCTTTGGACCTCCTCCTATATTAAACGAATGACGCTGGAACTTGAAACCATTCACAGTATGGGCTTTGACGATTACTTTTTGATTGTCTGGGACATCCTCGCTTTTGGTCGCCGACAGGGTTACTACATGGGGATGGGTAGGGGGTCTGCCGCAGGTAGTCTGGTAGCCTTCGCCTTAGACATTACAGGAATCGACCCTATCGCCAATGGGCTTTTGTTTGAACGGTTTCTTAACAAAGAACGCTACAGCATGCCAGATATTGATATCGATATGCCTGACCGTCATCGGTCAGACTTCTTGCGATACGTTCAAAATCGTTATGGCAATGGCCATGTGGCACAAATTGTGACCTTTTCGACCTTCGGAGCGAAACAGGCCATACGAGATGTTTTTAAGCGCTTTGGGGCCAGAGATTTTGAGCTCAGCGAGCTGACTAAACGGATTGGTTTTAAGGACCGCCTTAGCGATGTCTATGCCAATAATATCAATTTTCGCCAGTTGATTACGACTAAACCAGCCTTTGAAAAAGCCTTTGCCATTGCGCTAGCCCTAGAGGGGAAACCCCGCCAGACCTCCATTCATGCAGCGGGTATCGTCATGAGTGATGCCCCTTTGACACAATATATTCCACTCAAGGCAGGCGAAGACATGATGGTCACCCAGTATGATGCACCAGCTGTCGAAGCCAATGGGCTTTTAAAAATGGACTTTCTGGGTTTGCGCAATTTGACTTATCTCCAACTCATGCAGGAAAGTTTAGTTGCAGCAGGCGGGCCAGCCATTGACATTGCTGCCATCAACTTGGAAGACAAACCCACACTTGACCTGTTTGCAAGTGGTAATACCAAAGGAATCTTCCAGTTTGAGGCGACAGGTGCTATCAACCTACTGCGACGCATCAAACCTCAGCATTTCGAAGAAATCGTCGCTACAACCAGTTTGAACCGACCTGGTGCCAGCGATTATCTAGAGAATTTTATCCGCCGTAAAAATGGGCAAGAGGCCATTGATCTGGTTGACCCTAGCGTGGCATCCATTTTGGAGCCGACTTATGGGATTATGCTCTACCAGGAACAAGTCATGCAAATTGCACAGGTTTTTGCTGGCTTTAGTTTGGGAAAAGCCGATCTCCTTAGACGGGCTATGTCCAAGAAGGATGGCCAAAAAATGCAAGAAATGGAAGCGGACTTTCTACTTGGCGCACAGACTTTAGGGCGAGACCCAAATAAAGCGCAAAGGCTCTTTAAGATGATGGCCAAATTTGCCGGTTACGGCTTTAACCGCAGTCACGCTTATGCCTATTCTGCCTTAGCCTTTCAGCTGGCCTATTTCAAGGCTCATTATCCAGCTGTCTTTTATGCTGTCATGCTCAATGAGACATCAGGTGACTATGTATCAGATGCCTTGGCTAATGGGTTCCAGCTTCAAAAACTGTCGCTCAATCGTGTGTCTTATTATGACAAAATTGCTGACAAAACCATATCCCTCGGTTTAAGACGGGTCCATGGTATCTCTAATGCCCTGGCAGTTTGGATTATAGACCACAGGCCTTTTTCTAATTTAGAAGACTTTATCACACGCTTACCAGACGAGTTTCTTAAGTTAGACGACCTCCAAGCTTTAGGGGACCTCGGTCTTTTTGATGAGTTTAATGCCAATCGTCAGCAAGTTGTCCGTAACCTGCCTGGCTTAGTTGATTACGCCAAGGGCTTAAGCACGCTGTTTGGCGAGGATAATTACTCCTGGCGACCAAGTGAAGACTATTCCCCTACGGAAAAATTCAATCGCGAACGTGAGTTAATTGGTCATGGGCTCAGTCCTCACCCAGTTCAAGAGGCTCAAAAAAAGGCAGGGCAGGCGACCATACCATTAGGGCAACTCAGTCCGCAAATGACTGCCACGGTTTTAGGTGAATTGACCCAGATGCGTGTTATCAGGACCAAATCTAAGGGGGAGCAGATGGCATTTTTGACGGTTACTGATGGCCAATTCGACCTAGAGATTACTGTTTTTCCTGAAGTTTACCGCAGGTTTTCAGCCTACCTTAAAGAAGAAAGGCTATTTTATCTGACGGGTAAGACCCAAGAGCGCAATGACAAGCTCCAGTTGGTCTTACAAGACTTACGACCCTATAGTGACAAAAAACTTTGGCTCAAGTTAGCAGACCATAGTCACGACCAGACCTTAGTTCGCCTCTTTCAATCCTACCCAGGCCCCTACAGTGTTGTCTTGCATTACGAGGACAGTAAGGAAACCATTGAAAGTAGCCGTTACTTTGTATCCGATGAGGAGGAATTTTTAGAAAAACTGGCACAAGTTGCCGTGAAAACGGTTTTTCACTAAAAAAACAAGGTCGAGATTATCTTTTTAGTAGGCAATGTGCTATAATAGCGTAGTTAATAAGTAAAAGGAGTATCTGGCAAAATGAAACGTATTGCTGTTTTGACCAGTGGTGGTGACGCCCCTGGTATGAACGCTGCCGTTCGTGCAGTTGTTCGCAAAGCGATTTCTGAAGGCATGGAAGTTTATGGTATCTATCATGGCTATGCAGGAATGGTTGCCGGTGATATCGTCAAAATGGACTCTAAGTCTGTTGGTGATATCATCTCACGTGGTGGGACTATCTTGTATTCTGCCCGTTATCCAGAATTCGCCACTCGTGAAGGGCAATTGGCTGGCATTGAGCAATTGAAAAAACACGGCATCGAAGGTGTCGTTGTTATCGGGGGAGATGGCTCTTACCATGGGGCTATGCGTTTGACTGAGCATGGTTTCCCAGCAGTTGGTGTACCTGGAACTATTGATAATGATATCGTGGGAACAGATTACACCATTGGTTTTGACACAGCTATCAATACAGCCCTAGAAGCCTTGGACAAGTTACGTGACACCTCAGCGAGTCACCATCGGACATTTGTTGTTGAAGTGATGGGACGTAATGCGGGTGACATCGCCCTTTGGGCAGGTATCGCAGCAGGGGCAGACCAAATCATCGTTCCTGAAGAAGGTTATGATATCCAGGCTGTAGTCTCTAAAATTAAAGAAGGCTACGGTGTTGGTAAAAATCATCACATCATCGTTTTAGCTGAAGGGGTTACCAATGGGGAAGCTTTCGCTAAGGAACTTAAAGAAGCTGGCGATGAGAGTGACTTGCGTGTGACCAACTTGGGTCACATCCTCCGTGGTGGTTCTCCAACAGCGCGTGACCGCGTCTTGGCTTCTTGGATGGGAGCTCATGCGGTTGAATTGCTTAAAGAAGGCCGTGGTGGTTTAGCTGTTGGTATTCACAATGAAGAATTGGTAGAAAGTCCAATTCTTGGTAGCGAAGCCGAAGGCGCTCTCTTTAGCTTGGGTGAAGATGGTAAGATTATCGTCAACAACCCACACAAGGCACGTTTAGATTTTGCTGCCTTAAACCGTGACTTGGCTAACTAAGTCGGTCCTTAATAGTCGTTAACTTATTTGCCATAAAGGCAACTATAGAAGGAGTAGTTATTTATCATGAACAAACGTGTTAAAATCGTTGCAACCCTTGGACCTGCGGTTGAAATCCGTGGGGGTAAAAAAATTCGGTGAAGACGGATACTGGGGTGAAAAACTTGATGTTGAAGCATCTGCCAAAAACATTGCAAAACTGATTGAAGCAGGCGCTAACACATTCCGTTTCAACTTCTCACACGGTGACCACGCTGAACAAGGTGAACGTATGGCGACCGTTAAACGTGCAGAAGAACTGGCTGGTCAAAAAGTTGGTTACTTGCTGGATACTAAAGGACCTGAAATTCGTACAGAATTGTTCGAAGGCGAAGCTAAAGAATACGCTTACAAGACTGGAGAACAAATCCGTGTTGCGACAAAACAAGGCATCCAATCAACTCGCGAAGTTATCGCTTTGAACGTTGCTGGTGGCTTGGACATCTACGATGATGTTGAAGTTGGTCGTCAAGTATTGGTTGATGATGGTAAATTAGGTTTGCGTGTGGTTGATAAAGACCCAGAAACACGTGAATTCATCGTTGACGTTGAAAACGATGGTATCATCGCTAAACAAAAAGGGGTTAACATCCCTAACACAAAAATTCCTTTCCCAGCTTTGGCTGAACGTGATAACGACGATATCCGTTTTGGTTTGGAACAAGGAATTAACTTCATCGCTATCTCATTTGTTCGTACTGCAAAAGACGTTAATGAAGTGCGTGCTATCTGTGAAGAAACAGGTAACGGACATGTGAAATTGTTTGCGAAAATCGAAAACCAACAAGGTATCGATAACTTGGATGAAATCATCGAAGCAGCAGACGGTATCATGATTGCCCGTGGTGACATGGGTATCGAAGTACCATTTGAAATGGTTCCAGTTTACCAAAAACTCATCATCACAAAAGTAAATGCAGCTGGTAAAGTGGTTATCACGGCAACCAACATGTTGGAAACCATGACTGATAAACCACGTGCGACACGTTCAGAAGTATCTGACGTCTTCAACGCAGTTATCGATGGTACTGATGCTACTATGCTTTCTGGTGAGTCTGCTAATGGTAAATACCCAGTAGAATCTGTAGCAACAATGGCGACTATTGACAAAAATGCGCAAACATTGCTTAATGAATATGGTCGTTTAGATTCATCTGTATTTGTTCGTAACAACAAAACAGAAGCAGTTGCTTCAGCTGTAAAAGATGCTACCAACTCTATGAACATCAAATTGGTTGTGACAATTACCGAAACAGGTAACACTGCTCGTTTGATTTCTAAATACCGTCCAGATGCTGACATCTTGGCAGTTACTTTCGATGAATTGACGCAACGTTCATTGATGTTGAACTGGGGCGTTATCCCAGTTGTTACAGATAAACCTGCATCAACTGATGACATGTTCGAAGTCGCTGAAAAAGTTGCGCTTGAAACTGGTTTGGTTGAATCTGGTGACGATATCGTCATCGTGGCTGGTGTTCCAGTTGGTTCTGGTGGTACCAACACAATGCGTATCCGCACAATCCGTTAATATAAAGCGAAAAAGTCTTAAGACGCAATGTCTTAGGGCTTTTCTTTTGGAAAATATTTGCTTAGTCCTAAAAAAGATGGTAGTATAAGGTATTGAGAAAAGGCAAGGAGAAGCGTATGGCGTTTGGAGATAACGGACCTAAAAAGAAAACCCCTTTTGAAAAATTAACTATTTTTGTCATTTTGATTATGTTGTTTGTGACAATCGGTGCTATTATAGCAACTGCCATCACTGCAGTATGGAATGGTTAAGAAGGGCGTAAGGCCCTTTTTTAGAGCAGGAGTAAGAGTAATATGAGTATGTTTTTAGATAGTGCTAAGGTCACTGTTAAAGCGGGACGAGGCGGAGATGGCATGGTGGCCTTTCGCCGTGAAAAATACGTTCCTAATGGTGGTCCTTGGGGCGGTGATGGTGGACGAGGCGGAAGTGTGATTTTCAAGGTTGATGAAGGACTGCGTACCTTGATGGATTTCCGCTATAATCGTATCTTTAAAGCCAAAAGTGGTGAAAAAGGCATGACCAAGGGCATGCATGGTCATGGAGCCAGTGATTTGATTGTTTCAATTCCCCCTGGGACAACTGTAAAAGATGCCAAAACTGGAAAAGTGATTGCTGACTTGGTTGAACAGGGTCAAGAAAAGATTGTGGCTCATGGGGGACGAGGTGGCCGTGGTAATATTCGTTTTGCTACCCCTCGCAATCCAGCTCCTGAAATTGCTGAAAATGGTGAGCCAGGTGAAGAGCGAGAATTGCTTCTCGAATTGAAAATCTTGGCGGATGTTGGTATCGTCGGCTTCCCATCTGTTGGGAAATCCACTTTATTAAGTGTCATCACAGCAGCTAAGCCAAAGATTGGGGCCTATCATTTTACGACTATCGTCCCCAATATCGGCATGGTTCGGACTAAATCTGGCGAATCCTTTGCAGTTGCAGATCTGCCAGGTTTGATTGAGGGAGCTAGTCAAGGACTGGGGCTTGGGATTCAATTTTTACGCCATATCGAACGCACTCGTGTTATCTGGCATATGATTGATATGGCAGCCACTGAGGAGCGTGATCCTTTTGAGGACTATTTGGCCATCAATAAAGAATTGGAATCCTACAACCTGCGGTTGATGGAGCGTCCTCAATTGATTATCGCCAACAAGATGGACATGCCAGAAGCAGAAGAAAACTTGGCTGTTTTTAGAGAAAAATTGGACCAACTTTATGATGAATTTGACGAAAAACCTCAAATTTTTCCCATCTCAGGCATCAGCCAATCAGGTTTGAATCCGCTCTTGGATGCCACAGCAGATTTGCTCGACCATACTGAAGACTTCTTGTTGTATACTGAGGAAGACATGGAAGATGAAGTCTACTATGGCTTTGACGACCAGGCTCCTGAATTCATCATCAGTCGTGACGATGATGCCACTTGGGTCTTGTCTGGAGACAAGTTAGAAAAACTCTTTGTCATGACCAATTTTGAGCGGGACGAATCGATCATGAAATTCTCACGCCAGCTTCGTGGGATGGGTGTTGATGAAGCCTTACGGGAACGGGGAGCCAAAGATGGAGACTTGGTCCGCATTGGCAATTTTGAATTTGAATTTGTAGACTAGAAAGTCAGGTGCAAGATGGGAGATAAACCCATATCTTTTCGAGACAAGGATGGCAACTTTGTTTCAGCTGCCGATGTCTGGAACAAACAACGTCTAGAAGAGCTTTTTAATAAACTCAACCCCAACCGAAAATGGCGTCTGGAACGAGAGGCTAAAGAAAAGGCAGCCTCAGCCAATCAGGAGCCGTTAGAGGAGTCTTAATAAGGTCTTTTGAATTACGAAATTTAAATTTTTAGAAACATCTGGATTTACCAGATGTTTTTCTGTTTCGGAGAACTGTTCATCTGCTTGATTGTCTGATTTTTTCGCACGTGCCAAATAAGCTTCGTAGGCTTTTTAGACCTTCTTTACTAGGCATATAAATTGTAAGCCTTCTCTTATCACGATATAATGGGGTGTCTAAGGACAAATAGATGGAAAGAGAGGCAACACAAATGGAAAAACCAATTCGTGTATTGCTTTACTATAAATATGTACCAATTGAAAAGGCCCAAGAATTTGCCAAAGAACACTTGGCCTTCTGTCAATCGATTGGATTAAAAGGGCGCATTCTAGTGGCGGATGAAGGGATTAACGGAACTGTCTCTGGTGACTACGAAACCACGCAAAAATACATGGATTATGTGCATTCCTTGCCTGGAATGGAAGACCTTTGGTTCAAGATTGACCAAGAAAACGAGCAAGCGTTTAAGAAAATGTTTGTTCGCTATAAAAAAGAGATTGTTCATTTGGGCTTAGAAGATCATGATTTTGATCAGGACATTAACCCCTTGGAAACAACTGGGGCTTATCTATCGCCAAAAGAATTTAAGGAAGCCTTGCTAGATGAGGATACGGTTGTTTTGGACACACGCAATGATTATGAGTATGACCTAGGGCATTTTCGAGGCGCCATTCGACCAGACATTCGGAATTTTAGGGAACTGCCTCAATGGGTGCGAGACAACAAGGACCAATTTATGGATAAACGGGTTGTTGTTTACTGCACAGGGGGTGTTCGCTGTGAGAAATTCTCGGGTTGGATGGTTCGTGAAGGCTACAAAGATGTCGGGCAATTGCACGGTGGCATTGCGACTTATGGGAAGGACCCTGAGGTTCAAGGTGAGCTTTGGGATGGGAAAATGTATGTCTTTGATGAACGTATCGCTGTAGACATCAACCACGTTGACCCTATCGTCATTGGAAAAGATTGGTTTGACGGAAGTCCTTGCGAACGGTATGTGAACTGTGGCAACCCATTTTGTAACCGTCGTATGTTAACCTCGACAGAAAATGAAGACAAGTATTTACGTGGCTGTTCGCACGCTTGTCGTGTTCATCCACGCAACCGTTATGTTGAAGAAAACCATTTGACAACAAAAGAAGTTACCGAACGTCTAGCCCTTATTGGTGAAAGTTTGGACCTCCTTCCTGGATAAGAAAAGAATGGCTTGGGCCATTCTTTTTTGTTAAAACTTATAATCGGTCGCCTGGCCTTCAGTGAACGTTTACATGTCAGGATTTACGGTAAATTCTTGCCTTTCGCTAAGAATTCTTATACAATAACAGGCAATGAAAAGGAGGAAAACATGTCTGAAAAAAATATGAAGATATTAGGTTGGTTGGCAACTTTTATGTCTGTGATGATGTACGTGTCCTATATTCCTCAAATCATGGATAATCTTGCTGGCCATAAGGGAAACTTTATTCAGCCTTTGGTGGCCGCGATTAACTGCAGTCTATGGGTCTATTACGGCCTTTTTAAGAAAGAACGCGATTTACCATTAGCAGCTGCCAATGCGCCAGGCATTCTTTTTGGTTTGGTGACAACTGCCACAGCTTTATTTTAGAGTAAAAGGGGGAGTCCGTTATGAGACGAAATGCCTATGAGCAACCTATTGGTGATGCTTTACCTGATTTTACACCAGGTCGTCTACCGGCTATTGAAGTTATCGAGGGGCAATACACAAAAATCGAACGCTTATCAAAAGCAAAGCATTTTGAAGACCTTTATCAGGTTTATGGACCTGACTCGCCTCGTGAGATGTGGACATACCTCTTTAAAGGCCCTGTCGCGAATCGTGAGGAATGGCAGTCTTTTTTTGATGACTTGCTGACGGCGCAAGGCCGCTTTTACTATGCGATTGTTGATAAGAAAACAAAACGTGCCCTGGGAACCTTCTCCTTGATGCGCATTGATCAAGCCAATCGTTGTATCGAAGTAGGAGCGGTGACCTATTCCCCTGCCTTAAAAGCGACCCGTCAAGCGACAGAAGCGCAATACCTGCTGGCACGTTATGTCTTTGAAGACCTAGGCTACCGACGTTATGAGTGGAAGTGTGATGCGCTTAATGCGCCGTCTCGGCGAGCAGCTGAACGTTTGGGCTTTCAGTATGAAGGGACTTTTCGTCAGGCTGTCGTTTACAAAGGCCGAACGCGGGATACGGATTGGTTAGCCATGATTGACCAGGACTGGCCAAAACTTAAAGAACGCTTTGAAAAATG
>NZ_KQ969495.1:403875-515793 GCF_001578885.1 Streptococcus sp. DD12
TTTATGGAAGAAGTTTTCTTGGCCAAGTTTTTTAATTTCTTTGTTGATGTAGTCCAGGAGTTCCTTATTGCCCTTTTGGACAGCAGGGGCAATGGTGTCAGGTGTTCCTAAAGAAGAAATACCAACTTCATAACCTTTATTTTCCAAGGCCCAAGCCAACACTTCCGTATTATCTGTCGAGAAGGCCTCCCCGCGACCATCTAAAAGGGCTTGGTAGGCATCGCTGTATTGGTCGTATTTTTGCAGTTTAATTTTTGGATAATTTTTTTCAAAAAAGGTTTCAGCTGTCGTTCCTTTGGTGACGATGAGGGTTTTGCCTTCTAGTTGCTCGGGTTTTGTGATGAGGGCATCCTTAGGAGACACCACACCGATAGAAACTTTCATGTAAGGAAGGGCAAAATCAACTTGTTTTTTGCGTTCAGGAGTTACAGTAAAGTTGGCAAGGGTGATATCAACCTTGTTGGATTTCAGGTATTCAGCACGATTGGCAGCGTCAACAGGAACGTATTTGGCTTTCACGCCTAAATCTTTGGCTAAGCGGTTGCCAAGAACGATATCGTAGCCTTGGTATTGGCCCTTATCATCCACATAACCAAAAGGTTTTTTATCGCTAAAAACGGCAATCCGTAATTCCCCGCTTTTTTTAATCTCAGCGATAGAACGTGGTTTAGCTGATGAAGCCTGTTTGCCAGAAGAGCAGGCGGCTAAACCGATAAGGCCTAAAAAGAGAAGAAGTGAGGTAAAAATAAGCGTTAGTTTTTTCATAATAATCTCCTTTGAGTATTAGAGGTAACTGCCAAAATGGCTGAAATCAAAGACATTTAAAAATTCTTGAGCCCTTTGTGTTTTGGGATGGTGGAAGAACTCCTGAGCTGAACTTTCTTCGATAATCTTTCCACCATCAAGAAAGAGAATGCGGTCAGCGACAGCCTGAGCGAATTGCAACTCATGCGTTACGATAATCATGGTTCGCCCTTCCTGAGCCAAATCATTGATGAGGGATAAGACTTCTCGCACCATTTCGGGGTCGAGTGACGCTGTCACCTCATCAAATAGTAAGACATCAGGCTGCATGAGTAAAGCACGGATGATTGCCACCCGTTGTTTTTGTCCTCCAGACAATTGGCGTGAAAAGGCATGTTCTTTGTCTAAAAGCCCTACACGGTCTAAGAGGTCCTGAGCCTCCTTGGTGACGCTCGCTTTGGAGCGTTTTTGGACCTTGGTCGGCCCCAGCAAAAGATTGCCCAGCACATCTAAATGGGGAAATAAGTCGTAACTTTGAAAAACCATTCCCACTTGCTGACGAAGTTGTGACAAGGATTCTTTCCCTAAAGCGGGCTTTCCTTCTAAGAAAATCTCTCCACTTTGAATAGTTTCTAAACCATTTATCGTCCGCAGGAGGGTGCTTTTTCCGCTCCCAGAAGCCCCCAAAATGACCACGACCTCCCCTTTTTTGACCGAAAAACTGAGATCATTTAAAATCGTTTGCGAGCCAAATGTTTTCGTGAGGTGTTGGATATCTAAAATAGTATCTGACATGACCTTTCCTTTCTAAATTTTGCTCCAGTGTTTTTCCAGAAAACTGGCATACTTGGAAATTGGAAAACAGACCGCAAAATAAAGAATAAAAATAAAACCGTAAATCCAAAAGGAAGCCGTTGGGATGGTCAAGCGATTGCTATCAATGATTTGTTGACCTACCTTTATGACCTCGACGACCCCGATAAAGACAACCAAGGACGTTGTTTTTATCATACGTGTCACGAGGTTAATGGATTGAGGGAGCAGTTGACGGATAATTTGCGGAATGATAATAAATCGGTAAATTTGCAAAGGACCTAGGCCTAAGGCTTGCGCACTCTCAATTTGGTGCTTGGGTAAAGCTGTGATTGCGCCACGGACCAAGTCCCCCATTTCGGCTGTTCCCCAAAAAGTGAATACAATGATTGCAGACAGCTCCCCAGAGATATTGATATCAAATGACCGAGCAAAGCCAAAATAGACGATAAATAGAAGCACTAGCTGAGGCATGATGCGAACAATCTCTAGGTAACAACGACTCAAAAAACGAATAAGCCGTGACTTGGCAGTCATGATGAGCCCAAATATGATTCCAAGAAAGAGAGACAAGACAACAGCCACTAAAGACAGTCCAATGGTGACGCCTAAGCCTTGAAAAATACGCCAAAGATTGTTTCCCTCAAAGAGTACCCGAAGTCCCGTGTCCTGCATAGCGAAGCCTCCTTTCTAACCAAGAAAACAGCAGTGATATGGGCAGTAGCATGAGTAAGTAGGCAATTACCAAAAGTAAAAGTGCTATATCTGTTTCATAGTAAAGACCAATCAAATCCTTAGCGACATACATTAAATCCGCCAAAGCAACGGCTGAAACAACGGAAGTTTCCTTGATCAGAAAAATGACATTGGCACTAAAGGAAGGCATGGAAACAGCTAAGGCTTGTGGCAAAAGAACATAATAGAAAATCTGAAAGGGAGACAGTCCAATGGCCAAAGCAGATTCTTCCTGACTTTTTGACAAAGCCTCGAAGCCACTCCGAAAGGATTCAGCCATGTAGGAACCTCCGAGGAAGATGAGTCCAAAAATAGCACAGAATTCTGAAGATAAGACGAGTCCGATACGAGGGAGCCCAAAATACAGGAAAAATAACTGAATCAGTAAGGGGGTATTGCGTGAGATTTCTATATAAGCTGTCGCAAGTTGTTTTAGACCAGGAATCTTAAAATAGCGAATCAAACTCACGATAAAACCAATAAAGAGCGCCCCTAGAATCCCCAAAAAAGCAATCCTTAAGGTCAGCCAAAAGGCCGTCTCGTACAAGGGATAATATTGACTGATGATGGACCAATCCATGTCCTGCCTCCTCTATCAAAGATAAGTTTAGTTTAATGTTTCTTTAAGTATTTGACTACTATGCATTTCTGATAACCGGTTATCAGTTTTTTTGATAACAAGACCTTTTTTCCGCTAGCCTTTTTGGGTTGCTTGCTTGTCAGTTTTCTCACTTTTTGATACAATAAGGGCTGTTAGAGCTTATTTATGCTGGGAATTGGCCCAGTGTTTCTACAAGACACCGGAATGTCTAACAATAAGTGACTAGTTGATTACTAGATTTATTGGACGTGAGGCCCTTGGCCGCGCTAGAGGTGTACCAAACTTATGACAGTTGGTCACCTCTTTTTGTTTGAAGAAAGGACAGTCATGAAGTTACTGGAAGAACGCATTCGTCAAGATGGGCAAGTGCTGGGAACTGATATTCTCAAAGTTGACAGTTTTTTGACCCATCAAGTCGATTATGCTCTCATGCAGGCTATTGGACAAGTTTTCGCCAAAGCCTATGCCCAAGCAGGAATTACAAAGGTGGTGACCATTGAAGCATCCGGGATTGCCCCTGCTCTCTACACGGCCCAGGCCTTGGATGTTCCAATGATTTTTGCCAAAAAAGCAAAAAATGTCACCATGAATGAGGGCATTTTGACGACGGAAGTCTACTCTTTCACTAAAAAGGTAACCAGTACCGTCTCCATCGCTAGCAAATTTTTGTCTCAAGAAGACCGTGTCTTGATTATCGATGACTTTTTAGCCAACGGACAAGCAGCTAAAGGGCTTCTAGATATCATTGGTCAGGCCGGAGCCAGCGTTGCGGGGATTGGGATTGTGATTGAAAAGGCCTTTCAACCTGGTCGTCAGTTATTAGAAGAAGCAGGGGTCCCTGTTACCTCGTTGGCTCGAATCCAAGCCTTCCAAGAAGGCCAAGTTATTTTTGCGGAGGCAGATATTTAAGATGCAAACTAAGGAACAAAATCATCCTCAAGCAGCCGTTCTCGGCTTGCAACACCTTCTTGCCATGTATGCGGGCTCTATTTTAGTCCCTATTATGATTGCAGGAGCTTTGGGTTATTCACAAGAACAACTAACCTACCTCATCTCAACTGATATTTTCATGTGTGGTGTGGCGACTTTCTTGCAACTGCAGTTACGCAAGCATTTTGGTATTGGGCTACCAGTTGTTTTAGGCTGTGCCTTTCAATCTGTCGCACCCCTGTCCATTATCGGGGCCCAGCAAGGTTCGGGTTACATGTTTGGGGCTTTAATTGCTTCTGGTATCTACGTCGTCCTTGTTGCTGGCGTCTTCTCTAAAGTAGCCAATTATTTCCCACCAGTCGTAACGGGGTCTGTTATCACAACCATTGGTTTAACTTTGATTTCAGTAGCCATTGGTAATATGGGCAATAATGTTGAAAAACCAACGAGTCAGTCCATGATTCTTTCACTGATCACCATCGCTATTGTGATAGCTGTCAACGTTTTTGCCAAAGGCTTTATCAAGTCTATTGCAATCCTGATTGGTTTGATTGCAGGAACCGTCATTGCAGCCTTTATGGGCTTGGTGGATGTCTCAGCCGTGGCAGCGGCACCTCTTATTCATGTGCCTCAACCCTTCTATTTTGGTATGCCTCAATTTGAAATCACCTCCATTGTGATGATGTGTATCATTGCGACAGTCTCCATGGTCGAATCTACTGGGGTGTATCTTGCCTTAGCCGATTTAACAGATGACAAATTAGATAGCCAACGCCTCCGTAACGGTTACCGTTCTGAAGGTTTGGCCGTATTGTTGGGTGGTATTTTTAATACCTTCCCTTATACAGGATTCTCACAAAATGTCGGTCTTGTCCGTATTTCTGGCATCAAAACCCGCCGTCCGATCTACTATACCGCTCTCTTTTTGGTACTGCTTGGTCTTGTTCCTAAATTTGGAGCCTTGGCCCAATTAATTCCTAGTCCTGTTTTAGGAGGCGCTATGATTGTCCTCTTTGGTATGGTAGCTGTTCAAGGGATGCAGATGTTCCGTCAGGTTGATTTCGAGCACAATGAACATAATTTTATTATTGTCGCTGTTTCTGTGGCTTGTGGTGTCGGTTTTAATGGCACAAACCTCTTTGCAAGCCTACCAAGCACCGTTCAGATGTTTTTGACCAATGGTATTGTGATTGCTACACTATTCTCAGTTGTCTTAAATTTAATCTTGAATGGCAAACCCAAACAAGACGATGTTTTAGATTAATAAAAAGGCAGCAAGCACTTGACTTGCTGTCTCTTTTATTTTGTCATAGAATGGCAGAAGGAAAAGGAGATTACCGTGTATCTGAACCTTTATTATGAAGAGGAAGCTCTTAAACCTTTAGCTGAGCAACTCAAAGAGGCTTATAAGGGGCTCGTAAGCTGGGAGAAGGGGGCTTCAAAACATTTAGTATTAGGCTACTGCCAATACATTCCGGGTGAAAAGGCCTTGTTCATCCAAGAAGGCGATCCAAAAGATTCAACCGACAATACCTTGTTTGTGAGGTCTTTAACAGGGTTCTGTCAAGATGCCTCTGCTATTTTGGAGCTCAACAAACGCCTATTTGCCTGGCAGAAGGACTGGCTAGCCGACTGGCCAAGCTTGTACCGTGTGACTGATGCGGACAATCACCTGGTGTACAGCAATGGTCGACCAAGTGACCCATTTGATTTTCCAAGTCACCTCAATCTAGATTACCAGCTTGACCCTTTGATGCTGGAGCAAATCCAGAGGTCAAGCAAGGACCAATTGCTGGAGGCAATTCCCCTAGCAGACAAAGAGAGTTTTTGGGTTCACCGTTATCAGGGACTTAGGGATGCCAGCGGTCAATGGCGTGGGGTTGTGGAAAGCACGGAAGACATTTTGCCACTGATTTACTGGTATCTTGAGGAAACCTATCAAGGCTTAGTTAGCCTTTCGGATACGACCTCAGGGCCATCGGTAGCTGCCACCGATTCTGATGAAATCAATTAAAAATGCGACTAGAGCACTAGCTTTAGTCGCATTTTTCTTAGGCTTTGGTTTTCTTTTCACCATGTGGGAAATAGGTTCCCTCAGGCATATCGTTGATGAAAACATGGATGGCTTCTTTAGGTGCTTTGGCAATGCGAGACACGACTTCGGTGACCTCACGCGCAAGTTCTTCTTTTTGGGCATCAGAGCGTCCTTCAAAAAGATCGATTTTGACAAATGGCATATTGGCTAACCTCCTAATTTTATAGTTTCAGCATACCACACCCTGAAAAAAATTGCGAGACTTAAGCTAAAGTTCTCTAGCCTGACATTTCCATGCTTTTTTTAGCCTTTAAAATATGATAAAATAAAGGCGTTAGACTTGTGGAGGATACTGTGGCTCAATTGTATTTTAAGTATGGTACCATGAATTCTGGTAAGACCATCGAAATTTTAAAAGTTGCGCATAATTACGAGGAACAAGGGAAGCCTGTCGTCTTATTGACATCAGCCTTGGACACCCGTGATGGCCGTGGTGTGATTGCGAGTCGGATTGGTCTAAAACGTGAGGCAATTGCCATTGAGACTGAAACCAATATCTTTGAGTTAATCAGTCAGTTGTCTTATAGGCCTTATTGCGTTTTGGTGGATGAAAGTCAATTTCTGACCAAAGCACATGTCTATCAGCTAGCTAGATTGGTAGATGAAAAGGCTATCCCAGTAATGGCTTTTGGTCTAAAGAATGACTTTCGCAATGCCCTTTTTGAAGGGTCTGAGCAATTACTGCTCTTAGCGGATAAGATTGAAGAAATCAAGACCATTTGCCATTTTTGTTCGCGGAAGGCAACCATGATTTTACGCACACAAAATGGACAAGCCGTCTATGATGGCCCGCAAATTCAGATTGGTGGAAACGAAACCTACATCCCAGTTTGCCGCAGACATTATTTTAACCCCAAACAGGAGACAAAGGAGATTTAAAATGAATATTTATGACCAGCTACAGGCGGTAGAAGACCGCTACGAAGAGTTGGGAGAATTACTCAGCGACCCAGATGTTGTGTCAGACACGAAGCGGTTTATGCAACTGTCACGTGAGGAAGCCAACACGCGCGAAACGGTTGATGTATACCGTACCTACAAAAAGGTCCTGCAAGCCATTACCGATTCGGAAGAAATGATTCGAGACGCTGCTGGAGATGCAGAACTAGAAGCCATGGCAAAAGAGGAGCTTAAGCAAGCCAAGCTTGAAAAAGAAGACTTGGAAGAGCGCTTAAAAATCCTTCTTCTTCCTAAAGACCCAAATGATGACAAAAACATCATCTTGGAAATCCGTGGTGCAGCAGGTGGTGACGAGGCCTCGCTCTTTGCAGGCGATCTGCTCAATATGTATCAACGCTATGCGGAAAGCCAAGGCTGGAAGTTTGAAGTCATGGAGGCGTCATTAAATGGTGTCGGTGGCTATAAAGAAGTTGTCGTCATGGTCTCAGGGGAATCGGTTTACTCCAAATTGAAGTACGAATCTGGTGCCCATCGCGTTCAACGGGTCCCTGTGACGGAAAGTCAAGGGCGTGTGCACACGTCGACAGCCACTGTCCTCGTCATGCCTGAAGTGGAAGATGTTGAATATGACATTGACCCTAAGGATCTGCGGGTGGATATCTACCATGCATCTGGCGCGGGTGGACAAAACGTCAATAAAGTTGCTACAGCCGTGCGGATGGTCCATTTGCCAACAGGTATCAAGGTTGAAATGCAGGAAGAACGGACGCAACAAAAGAACCGCGACAAGGCCATCAAAGTCATCCGGGCTCGTGTGGCGGACCATTTTGCCCAAATCGCCCAAGATGAGCAAGATGCCGAGCGAAAATCAACTATTGGGACAGGGGACCGTTCGGAACGCATTCGGACTTATAATTTCCCACAAAATCGCGTCACGGATCACCGGATTGGCTTGACCCTGCAAAAATTAGATACCATTTTATCTGGGAAAATGGATGAAGTCATTGACGCCTTGGTTCTTTATGATCAAACCCAAAAACTAGAAGCGTTGGCTAACGAATGACCTATGGCCAATTATTTGCCCATTATGGGCAAAAACTAGAAGCAGTCGGAGAAGAAGCTCAGGCCTTGCATTTGGCCTTTCAAGAGATAAAACACTTAACCGTGAGTGAGTTTTTTCTGCTGATGACACAAGAAGTTCAAGCAGATGATGAGGCTTTGCTAGCGCAACTCTATCAGGCGCTAGCCGACCATCAGCCTGTCCAATACTTACTAGGTCATGCTGACTTTAAAGGGCGTTCTTTTAAGGTCGATAAGCGTGTTTTGATTCCTAGGCCTGAAACAGAAGAGTTGGTGGATTGGATTTTGGCAACTTATCCAGACAAGCCTCTTCGGCTATTAGATATTGGAACAGGGAGTGGTGCGATTGCCATCAGTTTGGCGCTTGCTCGGCCTCATTGGAAAGTGACTGCTAGTGATATCAGTCCACAGGCTCTTGAAGTTGCCCGACTGAATGCGGAGGCTTTAGGAGCTAAGCTTGACTTTGTCTTATCTGATGTCTTTGAAAATATCAGTGGACAATTTGATCTTATTGTTTCTAATCCGCCTTATATTGCCAGAAAAGATGTGGCAGAAGTGGGGGCTAACGTTCTTGCTAGCGAACCTCAGTTGGCTCTTTTTGCCGATGAAGAGGGCTTGGCAATCTATCGAAAAATTAGCGAACAGGCACCACAATACCTTACCTCAAAGGGAAACGTCTTTTTTGAGATTGGCTATCGGCAAGGAAATGCCGTTTCACAGTTATTAAAAAAAGCCTTTCCTGACAAGATGATTTCCCTTCGTAAGGACCAATTTGGACAAGATCGGATGGTGAGCACCAGTGACAAAGCATGATAAGATTGGTCAAGCCCTTAAAGCAGGACAGGCTGTGATTTTACCGACCGAAACGGTTTACGGCCTTTTTGCTCGCGCATTAGATAAAGAAGCTGTCGCCAAGCTTTACGCCCTTAAAGGCCGTCCAAAGGAAAAGGCCCTTAACCTCAATGTTGCTAGTTTGGCCGATATTTATACCTATTCCACCCACCAACCACCTTACTTAAAGAGACTCGTAGATCATTTTTTACCCGGTCCTTTGACGATTATCCTCCCTGCCAATGACCAGGTGCCTGTTTGGGTCAATGCCGGGTTGGCTACAGTTGGTTTTCGTATGCCTAGTCATCCCAAAACCTTAGCCTATATCAAAGACTTCGGCCCTCTGGTTGGGCCATCTGCTAATCTGTCAGGACACAGCAGTGGCCGACAGTATGAGGCTATTCAGCAAGCCTTTCAGCAACCGCTCTTGGGGCTTGCAGATGATGCCTTTTTGACAGGCCAGGACTCGACTATTGTTGATTTATCGGGTGAAAAAGCAAAAATTCTACGACAAGGTAGCATTACACAAGCAGACTTACAAGCTGCCATCCCTGAGTTAAGATTTGAAGACTAGAAGGAGACTCCTATGATTTTTGATAAAACAGATTATCGCCAGTATGACCAAGAGCTTTGGGATGCCATTGCAAAAGAAGAAGAACGGCAGCAAAATACCATCGAACTCATCGCCTCAGAAAATGTGGTCTCTCAAGCCGTTATGGCAGCGCAAGGCAGCGTTTTGACCAATAAATACGCTGAAGGCTACCCAGGTAAACGTTACTATGGGGGAACGGATGTCGTTGATATTGTTGAGGGGCTAGCCATCGAGCGGGCCAAAGAAATTTTCGGAGCCAAATACGCCAATGTGCAAGCCCACTCTGGTAGCCAAGCCAACTGTGCAGCCTACATGGCCTTGATTGAACCAGGTGATACCGTAATGGGGATGGATTTGGCTGCTGGTGGGCACTTGACCCACGGAGCAGCGGTTAGTTTTTCAGGACAGACCTACCATTTCGTACCTTATAATGTTTCAGCTGAGACAGGCCTTTTGGACTTTGATGCTATTTTGGAACAAGCCCAAGCCGTTCGTCCTAAACTGATTGTCGCAGGTGCGTCAGCTTATTCTCGCCAGATTGATTTTGCAAAATTTAGAGCAATTGCTGATGCTGTTGGGGCAAAATTGTTAGTTGATATGGCTCATATTGCAGGCCTTGTAGCTGCTGGTCTGCACCCAAGTCCAGTCCCTTATGCAGACATCACAACAACAACCACTCATAAAACCCTGCGTGGTCCACGTGGCGGTCTGATTTTGACCAATGATGAAAATCTAGCCAAAAAAATCAACTCAGCTGTCTTTCCAGGTATTCAAGGGGGACCGTTAGAACACGTGATTGCCGCTAAGGCTGTCGCTTTTAAAGAGGTCTTGGACCCTGCCTTCAAGGACTATGCCCAAGCTGTTTTAGATAATGCCAAAGCCATGGCTGAAATCTTTGAAGCTCATGATAAATTACGTGTGATTTCAGGTGGCACTGACAATCACCTCTTCTTAGTCGATGTGACTAATCTGGTGGAAAACGGTAAGATTGCTCAAAACGTCTTGGATGAAGTCAACATCACGCTCAATAAAAATAGTATTCCTTACGAAAAACTGTCACCTTTTAAAACATCTGGTATTCGTATCGGTAGTTCAGCTATTACGGCCCGTGGCTTTGGTATCGCAGAAAGCCAACAAGTCGCAAAATTGATTATCAAAGCTTTAGAAAATGCTTCAAATCCAGCTGTTTTAGACAGTGTCCGTCAGGAGGTCAAAACGCTTACAGATGCATTCCCTCTTTATGAGGCTATCCAATGAGCATGGATTTTTACCTCAAAACGCTCTTCATTCATCAATTTCGGCCGGATGACACGGAAATCCAATGGATGGAAGAGCCACTGGCAGTCACGCCAGCCTTAGATAGCTATTTTTCTAAAAAACTCGCCAAGGTTTTTTCCGATGACGCCAAACGTGGTCAGCTCGAGCAGGACCACCCTTTTTGGGATTACATTTCTGACGATAACCGAGGAACTTCCCAAGCATTGACACAAGCTTGGTTGGAAGCTTTTAAAGTGAGTGAAAATCAGAAAACCAATGACCTGGTCTTTTTACGCTTTGAAAAAGATGGTCAGGCTTATATCGCTTTTCTGCGCATGGCGCTAAAGGAAAGTCTGGTTCATGCTGGTGATAGCCAAAAACCATTGCAACTGACACAAAATGTTTTTCCATCTGCGGCACAAACACCTGACGAGGCCCTAGTTTTAAACCTTGAAACAGGGCGCTATTTTATTATCGAAAAGCGGATTAAGAGCAATGGAGGCTTTCTCAACTACTTTACAGAGGATTTCATCCAGACGCAGGCCCAACCATCCGTGAAAAAGGCTATTAAATCGATTGAGCAAGTTGCCAAAAAGGTAGCGGATGATTTCAATCGACATGATTTTCAATTTGATTCCAAGATTAAATCGGCCATCCACCAAAACATGGAAGAAGAAGCGGTCTTATCGGCTGAAAATCTGGCTAACCAGCTGTTTGAAGACAATCTGACAGCCCGTCTCACCTTCGTGGACAAGCTAAAGGACACCGTTCCAGATGCAGTCCCTATCAATGATATTGATTCCAGTCGACAACTTAAGAAATTTGAAAATCAAAAGCTATCTTTGTCCAATGGGATTGAACTATTGGTGCCTAATGCGGTCTATGAAGACGCTGATAGTGTTGAATTTATCCAAAATCCAAATGGAACTTATTCCATCCTCATCAAAAATATTGAAGATATTCAAAACAAGTAGCTGCTATGAAGAAATTTTTCAAACGCTTAATGCTATCACTTTTAGTGATTGGCGTCTGCCTGTGTGCTTTTTGGCTCTATCGAACGCACGAAGCCATTAAGACTGTGCTACAATACCGAGCGACAGTCCGTAAAGTCCTAAAAGACAATGATTCCAAGGTTAATGAAGATCTGGTTTTAGCCGTCATTTATACGGAAACCAAGGGAAATTCTCAGGACCTTATGCAATCGAGTGAGAGTAGTTCAGGCACAACCAATAGTATTACAGATTCTAAAACCTCCATCCAGCAGGGGATAACAGTATTAGGTGAAAACCTTGATCAGGCACAAGACAAGCATGTCGATGCCTGGACAGCAGTTCAAGCCTATAATTTTGGAATGAATTATATAAACTATGTCGCTGAAAATGGTGGCAAAAATACGATTGCCCTAGCCAAGCGCTACTCTAAAAATGTGGTAGCCCCGTCTTTGGGAAACACCACGGGTAAGACCTATTTTTACCTGCATCCGATTGCCCTATTTTATGGAGGAGGCGAACTCTATGAAAATGGTGGCAACATTTACTATTCAAGACAGGTGCAATTTAACTACCACCTCATCAAACTGATGACACTTTTTTAAACATGAAAAATTTACTGATTTATTTTAAAGGTTATTTGAAAGAAACCATCTTAGGTCCTCTTTTCAAACTGCTAGAAGCTAGTTTTGAGCTCCTCGTTCCTATGGTGGTTGCTGTCATCATTGACCAAGTGATTCCCCATCGTGACAAGACCCATCTCTATGAGATGATTGGTCTTTTATTGCTTTTAGCCCTATTAGGCGTGACGGTCTCTATCACAGCACAATATTTTTCCGCAAAATCAGCTGTTCGCTACACGCAAAAACTGAGCCAAGACCTCTTTGCAAAGATTATGCGTCTGCCAAAGCCAGAGCGGGATGCCCTATCGGCCTCCTCTTTGGTGACGCGGATAACCAGTGATACTTACCTCATCCAAACGGCCATCAATCAATTTCTCCGTCTTTTTCTGCGAGCTCCTATTATCGTGATGGGCTCCTGTCTCATGGCCTTTGCTTTAAGCCCTGTCATCACCTGGTGGTTTATCGGCATGATTGGGGCGTTGACGGTGGTTATTTACCTCATCACTCGTCTGACCAATCCCTTCTATCGAAAAATCCGCCAATTGACGGATACTATTGTGCTTTTAACCTCACAACAAGTCGAAGGAATGCGGGTTATCCGTGCTTTCGGGCAAGACAAACGGGAAGAAGAGCGTTTTGAAGAAACCAATGACAGCTACCAGAGCACACAGATTACAGTTGGCCGCTGGGCCGTTTTATTGTCTCCATTGACCTTCCTCATTGTCAATACGGCCTTAGTTGGCGTCATCTGGCAAGGAAACCTACAAATTCAAGGCAATCTTCTGGCACAAGGGTCTCTCGTCGCCTTGATAAACTATTTGACCAATATTTTAGTTGAATTACTCAAGGTGACCATGCTGGTGAGTTCGCTCAATCAAGCCTACATTGCTGCTGGTCGGGTGACAGCTATTTTTGAGCAAGAAGACGAAAATGTTACCGCAGCTTTAGCCCCTGCTGAAAGCCCCTCTGACCAGACAGTCCTTGCGGTCTCAAATCTTGAGTTTCGCTACCCCAAAGCACAAGAAGCAGCCCTCTCGCACATTAACCTCACTATCAAAGAAGGGCAATTTTTTGGCATTATCGGAAGTACGGGTTCTGGGAAATCAACGCTGAGTCAACTCCTCTTACGCCTCTACCAAGCCCAAAAGGGGGCGATTGCTCAATTTCATCAGGGACAGTCGCCAGCCAATCTCTTACAGTGGCGGCAAAATATCGCCTGGGTTCCCCAAAACGCCCAACTGTTTAAGGGCACCATTCGGAGCAATTTAACCCTGGGGCTAGAGGGTGATGTTTCTGATAAGCAGCTCTGGGCAGCCTTAGACCAGGCGCAAGCCAGCGACTTTGTTCGAGAAAAATCGCTACAACTGGATGAACCTGTGGAAGCCTTTGGCCGAAATTTTTCTGGTGGCCAAAGACAGCGCTTGACCATCGCTCGCGCGCTCCTGAGACAGGCCCCTATTTTACTGCTAGACGATGCCACCTCTGCCTTGGATTACTTGACCGAAGCTCGTTTGCTCAAGACACTTATGGCAAAGACAGAGCTAACCTTGCTCCTTATTTCACAACGAACGAGCAGTCTAAAGGCGGCGGATAATATACTCGTCCTAGAAAATGGTCAGCAAGTTGGTTTAGGGCAGCATGAAGCCCTTTTAGCCAGCAATCCCATTTACCAAGAAATTCACTATTCTCAGCACCCCGAAGAAAGGAGCAGTGATGAAAGCACGCAATAGTCGGCAAGTTATTGCTGAAATCGGCTCAGATTTTCTTCCTCAAAAGTCTTTATTGCTTTTTGCGCTTTTAGGGACCATTGTGCAGGTGGCTTTGACTGCCTATCTTCCCCTGCTGATTGGTGATGCCGTAAACGCTGTCGTCTCCAGCCACCCTTGGCAGTCACTATTTCCAATTTTGCTACGGATGGCTTGGGTGATTTTAATCAATACCCTCATCCAATGGTTGAATCCGCTACTATACAACCGTTTGGTCTACCGCTATACAGCCCGTTTGCGCCAGCGTACCATTGCCAAATTGCACCAATTACCCCTAGCCTACCTCGACCGGCACAGTGTCGGCGACCTGGTTGCGCGTGTCACAGCTGATACAGAACAACTGTCTAATGGCTTATTAATGGTCTTCAATCAATTTCTTGTTGGGGTCTTGACGCTCCTTTTCACCGTTATTGCCATGGCAAAATTAGACCTGGTCATGATGCTGGTTACTGTTTGTTTGACGCCATTATCAATTATCCTGGCACGATTTATCGCTAACAAATCCTATCATCTCTATCAAGAACAAACGAAAAGCCGTGGGCAACAGACCCAGATGGTTGAAGAGCTTATCCAACAAGAAGAAGTGGTGCAAGCTTTCAATGCTCAAGAACAGATGATTCAAGCCTTTAATGAGGTCAATGGCCGCTATGCGGATTATTCTCAAGATGCCATCTTTTATTCCTCCACAGTCAATCCAGCGACACGTCTGATCAATGCGCTCATATATGCGCTCTTGGTTGGTATTGGTGCCATGCGTATCATGTCAGGCAATTTTAGTGTTGGGGCTTTGACGGCCTTTTTAAACTATGTTACCCAGTACACCAAGCCTTTCAATGACATCTCTGCTGTTTTTGCGGAACTCCAAAGCGCCCTGGCTTGTGGCGATCGCCTCTATATGGTCCTCGCCCAGGAAAGTCTGACAGAAACAGGGCAAGAGACACTGACCATTGCGCAAAATCAAGGAGCTGTAACCTTTGAGCATGTCTCATTTGGCTATGTTCCAGAGCAAACGCTTTTAGAGGATATCAGCATTGCTATCCCTGCTGGCAGTAAGGTAGCCATTGTCGGCCCGACAGGTGCCGGAAAATCGACCCTGATTAATCTGCTCATGCGTTTTTACGAGGTCAATCAGGGGCAGATTTTGATTGATGGTGTGCCAGTCACAGACTATACTCGCGAATCGCTCCGGAGCCAAATAGGCATGGTCTTGCAGGAAACTTGGCTAGAAACAGCGACGGTGGCAGACAACATCGCCTATGGGCACCCAACAGCTAGTCGTGCAGAGGTTATTGCTGCAGCCAAGGCGGCCAAGGCAGACTTTTTTATTCGCCAACTGCCTCAAGGTTACGATACCTTTTTAGCAGATGCGGGCGCTTCCTTGTCTCAAGGCCAACGGCAATTATTAGCAATCGCAAGACTGTTTGTCAAAGTACCTGAAATCCTCATTTTAGACGAAGCTACCTCCTCTATTGACACACGGACTGAGGTGCTTATCCAAGAAGCCTTTGAAAAGTTGATGGCAGGTCGTACAAGCTTTATCATTGCCCATCGCTTATCTACCATCCAAAATGCCGATATTATTTTGGTTATGGTAGCTGGTAATATTGTCGAGCACGGCAATCATAGCCAGTTGATGGCACAAAAGGGTGTCTACTTTGACATGCAGACAGCCCAAGAACAGCTTTCATAAAAAAGAAAAAAGCGTTGAAGAAAAGTTCAACGCTTTTTTGGATCTATCTGATAATGAGGCTTTTAGCTCACGAAGGCATTGATTTGATTTTCAATCGCTTCAAGCTTATCTTGAGCCTCTTTAGCGGTATCGCCAACAGTGGCAACATAGAATTTGATTTTTGGTTCTGTACCTGAAGGACGTACAGCAAACCAGGAACCATCTTCTAAAATGTACTTCAAGACATTGCTAGGTGGTGTTGTCAGCTCACTAACAGTACCATCTTTGCTAGTAGCTGTTTGTTTTTCAAAGTCCTCAGACAAGTCGATAGTCAAACCAGCATAAGAGGATGGGCCAGCATTGCGGAATTTTTCCATGATGGCCTTGATTTGTGTCGTACCATCGACCCCTGATAGGGTGAGAGAAATAGTCTTTTCTGCAAAGTAACCGTACTCTTTATAGATTTCTTCAATCCCATCGGCTAAGGTCAGGCCACGAGAGCGGTAGTAGGCAGCAATTTCAGCCACAATCAGAACAGCTTGGATAGCATCCTTGTCTCGAACAAATGGTTTAATCAGATAACCAAAGCTTTCTTCAAAACCAAACATGTAGGTGTAGTTGCCTGTATCTTCAAACTCTTGGATTTTTTCTCCAATGAATTTGAAACCAGTCAAGACATTAAACATGGTAGCACCATAGCTTTGTGCAATCTTCGTCACTAATTCGGTTGAAACAATGGATTTTGCCAAAGCGGCATTTTGCGGAAGAGTCCCTGCTGTTTTGTGCGCTTCAAGGATGTATTTAGCAATAAGCGCACCAATTTGGTTACCAGAGAGGTTTTTATAAGAGCCATCAGGTTGGCGAATTTCAACCCCTAGACGGTCAGCATCTGGGTCAGTTGCTACCAAGACATCTGCATCCACTTGCCGTCCCAACTCTTCAGCCAAAGCAAAGGCAGCTTGGCTTTCAGGGTTTGGAGAAGCAACTGTTGAAAAGTCTGGGTCTGGCTTGCATTGAGCCTCCACCACTTGGACTTGGTCAAAACCAGCTTGCGCTAAGGCACGACGGGCCAACATTTCTCCTGTACCATGCAAGGGGGTGTAGACAATTTTCATGTCTCGACCATATTGGTCAATCAAGGCCTGATTGATGTTAACGTCTTTGACTTCTTTGAGGTATTCTGCATCTACCGCTTCGCCGATAACGGTAATCAAACCAGATGCTTTAGCTTGGTCCAGGTCAGCTAAAGGAATAGTAAATGGGTCCTCAATGGCACGAATGTAATCTGTCAAGGCTGCGGCATCAGCAGGAGGCATTTGACCACCGTCTTCACCATAGACCTTATAGCCGTTAAATGGGGCTGGGTTGTGGCTAGCAGTTACCATAATACCCGCAAATGTGTGCAAATGACGAACGGCAAAAGATAACTCTGGTGTTGGCCGTAGAGATTCAAATACAAAACTTGGAATCCCGTGGTGAGCCAGAACCTGTGCAGATTCAAAGGCAAATTCGTAGGAGAAGTGGCGAGAGTCATAAGCAATCGCTACGCCACGTTTAGCAGTTTCTTCGCCTTTAGAGAGAATCAACTGTGCTAGGCCTTCTGTGGCTTGGCGCACCACATAAATATTGATGCGGTTGGTACCAGCACCGATAAGCCCCCGCATACCTGCTGTACCAAATTCTAGATTTGTGTAAAAGGCATCTTCTTTTGTTTTTTCGTCCATAGTCTGCAGCTCTTGAGTCAAGTAGGCTGGCAAGCTAGGTTCCTGAAGCCAAGTATTATAGGTGTCTTGATATGTCATTTGAAACCTCCGTATGAAAAAGTTAATCGCTTACATTTCCATTATAGCACGATTCTATAAAAAAATCACGGCTTCCCGTGATAAAAATCGTCTTATTTTGTCGCTTTTAGTACACGTGGCGCAACCAACATGGTCACAAAAGCATAGACAAGAAGTTCTATGATGGAGTTGGAGGCAAAAACAGCCCCTAGAAGCGCCATGACATCTCCTTGGTAAACAGTTTGAAAGAAAATGAAAATACCAGATAAGACAAAAACTGTGTTAGTAAGGGCTCCCATGGCACCAGCCAAGAAGAGTCCGCCTTTAGTTTGCCATAATTTATATATGTAGTAAGGAACAACCCCGATTAAAATGCGCGGAACCAGTGCAATGAGGAAACTAAAGAGGTTTCCGTTTGGCACAAATGGTGAAAAAAGGAAGCTAGCTGCAACATTATAGACCACTGTGTTATAGACGACACTGTAAAGCCCCATATAGGTACCCAGAATGGCCCCAATTTTCGGCCCATAACACACGCTAGCTAGGATAACGACGATGGGCATAAGCGTTGGTTTGATAGGTAGGGGAAAAAGACCATACAAGACCGTGCTAAAATATTGGATAATAGTTGCTAAAGCAATTAAAATAGCAACAATCGCTACTTGACGGGAACGCTGATTAGTTTTCATTGGATAGGGTTTCCTCGATTTCTAAAAGAATAACAGAGAGGTCTGCTAGAGCGCCGGGTCCATAGTCTCCACAAGCCAAAAGGGATTCTTTGGGGAAGATTTGATGGTAGCCATAAGCTTCCAAGGTTGCCAAATTGGCCTGTGTCGCTGGGTTTTGGTACATCTTGGTATTCATGGCTGGTGCGATAAGCTTAGGTGTTTTTGGATCCAGAGCTAAGGCTGTCGCTGATAGCATGTCATCCGCAAAACCATGGGCCAGTTTAGCCAAGCTATTAGCCGAGGCTGGGGCTAGAATGAAGAGATCAGCCCACTTGCCTGTATCAATGTGGGCGATTTCTGTTGGGTTTTCCTCTACCATGACATCTGTAAGAACAGGGCGCTTAGACAAGGTTTGTAAAGTCAAAGGTGTGATAAAAGCCTGAGCTCCTTTGGTCATTATCACCTGTACCGCATGGCCTCTTTTACGCAGTTGACTGGTTAAATCTGCTGCCTTATAGGCCGAGATAGAACCTGAGACAGCAAGTAAAATATTCGCCATAACCTTAACCTCTTTTTTCCTTCACAAAATCATAGATAGCCTGAGCAATTTCAGCTTTATTGTGATAGACAGGGTAGGCTTCTTCAGTGACCAGATAGGCAATATGAGTTTGTTTGCCTTTAATGTCTTGTAAGTCATTTGCCACAATCATATCCGCCTGGTTGCTGACCAAAGACTCTCTAGCCACGTTGAGCAATTCTTCCTGTGAGGTTGCTACCAAGAGTTTAAAACCGATCAGCAAAATATCAGGGTTCCAGGTCTTGACCAAGGAAATGATTTTAGGTGTTTTTGTAAAAAGAGAACCTGAACATCGGATTTGGAAGAAATCTTCTGAATTTGGTCTTCTTTTTCCAAAAAAGGTGTCAAATCATCCGCCTGAGCAACTTCAGCAAAAGGCACCATCCGGATGGGGTCATAATCTGAAATTGCCATAGCGTGAATCAAAGCGTCATGCACGGGAACCAGACGTTCTAGGATTTCTTGGACATCTGAAACAGTTTCTACTAAAACCAATGTTAAGGCAGGGTGATCTTCTGGCTTGATGGCTGTCTGGGTTGTCACCAAGGTCACCTCGTGACCGTTCTTTAGAAATTGTCGCGCCACAAAAGTCCCCAGTTGACCTGTCGAGCGATTGGTCACTGAGCGCACGCTATCGATAGGTTGAGACGTACCGCCAGATGTGATTAAAATTTTCATGTTCAATGGACTCCTTAATTCATGCAAAATGTAAAAGGATTTCCTCTATTGTAACATAAAAAAAGCTAAAAAGAGGCAGGAGAAACGCCTTTCCTCTAGAGGAGAGCTCAGCAAGGCTTGTCATTTCATCCTTTGACCAATCTAACCATAAGAAAGAAGACCATAGGCAGACATTGTCAAAAGCAAGGACAGCGTATTTACTTTTTACAGAATTTCGAAACGCACAAAAGCCTAATTAGCCCTAAGAACAATGAGAAAGCACCTATTAAGTCAAAACAGGTTATTTAGTCGATTAGCTGGGTTTCTCATTTTCCTTATTACATCTTTCCGAAAAACTGTAATTTTCTTGAAAAACAGATAAGGGTCTGCTATACTAGTCTTAGCATCTTATCAGGAGACAAATTATGAAACGTGACCGTTTACTCGAAAAAATTGATGAATACAAGGCCCTGATGCCTTGGTATGTTTTAGACTATTACCAATCTAAACTGAGTGTGCCTTACAGTTTTACAACCTTATATGAATACCTTAAAGAATACAAACGTTTTTTTGATTGGTTGATGGATTCTGGTATCAGTTCGGCGCCATCAATTGCTGATATTTCCTTGGAAACGCTTGAAAATCTCTCTAAAAAGGATATGGAAGCTTTTATTCTCTATTTACGCGAACGTCCTTTGCTCAATGCCAATACCACCCAACAAGGTGTTTCCCAGACGACCATTAACCGGACCTTATCTGCCTTAGCTAGCTTATTTAAATACTTAACGGAGGAGGTTGAAAACGAGCAAGGCGAACCTTATTTTTACCGTAATGTGATGAAAAAAGTTGCTACCAAAAAGAAAAGGAAACGCTTGCTGCACGGGCTGAAAACATCAAACAAAAGCTCTTTTTAGGCGATGAAACCATGGCTTTTCTGGATTATGTTGCTAATGAATACGAAGTCAAGCTCTCTAACCGCGCCAAGTCCTCCTTTTACAAAAACAAGGAAAGAGATTTGGCAATTATTGCCCTGCTGTTGGCTTCGGGGGTCCGTCTGTCAGAAGCTGTTAATCTAGATCTTAAAGACGTCAATCTCAACATGATGGTCATCGAAGTGACCCGTAAAGGGGGCAAGCGTGATTCTGTAAATGTCGCTGCTTTCGCAAAACCTTACTTAGAAAACTATCTGGCTATCCGCTCCCACCGCTACCATGCCGAAAAAACTGATACTGCTTTTTTCCTAAGTCTGTATAGGGGAGTGGCCAACCGTATGGACGCTTCTAGTATCGAAAAAATGGTTGGGAAGTATTCAGAGGACTTTAAAATTAGAGTGACACCACACAAACTCCGTCACACCCTGGCGACACGCTTATACGATGCCACCAAATCTCAGGTCTTAGTCAGTCACCAACTTGGCCATGCGAGCACTCAAGTCACTGACCTTTATACCCACATCGTC
This sequence comes from Streptococcus sp. DD12, assembly GCF_001578885.1. GTDB lineage: Bacteria > Bacillota > Bacilli > Lactobacillales > Streptococcaceae > Streptococcus. Next base: position 424,643 of record NZ_KQ969495.1, read on the forward strand.
AACGACGAACAGAAAAACGCCCTAGATAAGCTGTGATGGAACGTATATTTATATATGTTTTGAAACAAGCTTGCAAAGAGACGTAAATAAAGTTATGTTACACCTTGGTACTCTACTTCTTTTGTTTATTCACTAGCAAGGTCAAATAGGAAAAGGTCTGAAACAGCTGTTTCAGACCTTTTGTGTTAGCGATTATCAATGGTTTCAGGGTTCAAGTCGTGATTCATCAGACGATAGCGTGCCATTTCCTCAAAATCAGTCCCTGGCTTGCCATAGTTATAATAAGGGTCAATAGACAGGCCACCTCTTGGGGTAAACTTGCCCCAAACTTCAAGGTAACGGGGCTCTAACAATTTCACCAAATCCTTACCAATGGTATTGATACAGTTTTCATGGAAATCGCCATGGTTACGGTAACTAAAGAGGTAAAGTTTTAAAGATTTGGACTCCACACAGTACTTATCGGGAATATAAGACAGATAGATAGTCGCAAAATCAGGCTGGCCTGTTATGGGGCAAAGCGATGTAAACTCGGGGCAATTAAATTTGATGAAATAATCGTTTGCCTGATGACGATTATCAAAGCGTTCGAGAATTTCTGGGGTGTACTCAAAAATGTAAGGGGTGTTTTGGTTTCCTAAGAGAGTTAAATCTTTGGTATCAGGTGTCATGGGAGTTCCTTTCTAGACGCCACGGTCATTGTCATAAACCAAGGTGTGCAATTGTGGCAAAACACGGACAGAATGCCAGTCTGGGTCCTGGGCAACCTTATCCCAGAGTTGATTGAGACGGGCTAATTGGTCAGCGACGATGGAGCCTTCTTTTTTGGGTTCAGGGTTTCCCGCTGATAAATAAAGGACATCTGGCTGGTAGCGCTCTTGGATAGTTTTTGCAAAGGCAAGGTCGGCATCATCAAAAACGGGAATTTTAAGGGTGAGTTGTTCCTTATCTAACCGGGAAATGATAAAGTCCAATGTTTCATAATTTATGGTCATTTTACTAGAAGGTGGCTTAGGGCTAATGGTAACGTCATCAATATCCCGCAACCATTCCTGCCAACGAGACCCTTGTGTTTCAACGGCTAGACGTACGCCCTTGGCCTTGAGTTTTTGGACCAGTTCGGCCATATTTGCTGATAGGAGACAGGGATTTCCGCCAGAAAGTGTCACATAATCATAAGAACCTAGTTGGTCTAAGGCTTCTATGATAGCATCAGTCGTCATCAGATTTGCCTTTTCAGACCCATCCCAAGTAAAGGCTGAATCACACCAATCACAATGGTAATCACAGCCACCCGTCCGGATAAAATGCGTCTTTTGACCGATGGCACGTCCTTCCCCTTGAAAGGTAGGGCCAAAAATCTCAAGAACCGGCAATTTGAGCACACGTTGGCGCGCCATCAGTCCCACTCCTTTCGGAACTCAGCATAGGCTGTTGGCGTTTCGTACAGTCGTACAAAGGCCATTTCAAATTTTTGGTCGTTTTTAGGCAGATGCGCTTCCACGGTCTTGTATAGCCAGTAAACCATATTTTCAGCTGTTGGATTCATATATGGTAACATCTCATTGAGGTAGCGATGGTCCAGTAGAGGTTCCAAATGCGCTTGATAAATCGCTTTTAGGTCACCAAAATCCACGGATAGGCCGCGTTGGTCTAAGAAACCCGTGACAGCAATCTGTAAGCGATAGGTATGTCCGTGTAAGGCCTGACATTTGCCATCATAAGCAAACAGGTGGTGAGCGGCATCAAAGGTGAATTCTTTGGAGACTAAGACACGCTTAGGACAGTAGACGAGACTGTCGCCTGTTTCTTGAACCAGTTGTTCAGGTAATTGATACATTAGTGACCTCGTCTTTCCAAATAGGTTTCTAAACCGCGTTGACGCAGATGACAGGCAGGGCATTGACCGCATCCAGAACCGACAATCCCATTGTAGCAGGTCAATGTTTTCTCGCGCACATAATCAAACTGCCCCAAATTATCTGCCATTTCCCAAGTTTCAGCCTTGTCTAACCACATCAAAGGCGTCTGAATGACAAAGGGGTAATCCATGGCAAGATTTAACGTGACATTGAGCGATTTGACAAAGCTATCACGGCAATCAGGATAACCCGAAAAGTCAGTTTCACAGACCCCTGTGATGATATCGGTAATCCCAGTTTGTTTAGCTAAAACAGCGGCAAAAGATAGAAAAAGGTGGTTGCGTCCATCGACAAAGGTATTGGGCACTTCTCCTTCTTCACCCTCTATAGCAAGGTCGCGCGTCAAAGCATTGGCAGTAAGTTGCCCCAGTAAAGACATGTCTAAGAGGTGGTTTTTCACTCCTTGTTCCTTGGCAATGGCTTGAGCGACTTGGATTTCCTGGCTGTGGCGCTGGCCGTAAGCAAAGGTGACTGTTTCCACATGGTCATAATGCTTCAAGGCCCAAAACAGGCAGGTGGTAGAATCTTGACCGCCTGAAAAGACGACCAAGGCTGATTGACGTTTCATATGTGTTACTCCTTTAGCCCGCTAAAAAACGCTCTCCCTTAGGAAGAGCGCCAAAAAACATAAGGTTTTTTTTAGCGATGGCTTTTCCCAAACATCGTTTCTTGTCTTATATCTTATCAAAATTGAGTGTGTTTGGCAAGGCAGGCTTACGGGACGACCTATTTTGTAGCTGATTTTTTGCTAGATGAAGAGGACTTGTCCGTTTTTCCTTTGGCCTTGTCTTTTGCAGGAGCTTTTCCAGGAGCTTTTCCAGCATCAGCATTACCGTTAGGGCCTTCCTCGTCGCCAGTGACGCTAGCTAACATGTCATCCGTTACCTTGTTGTCTTTAAGGCTGGTCGTGACAGCATTTTCAGCGGTTTCCAGCTGACTTTCCAAATCAGCAGCTTTTTCTGTATAACTAGCGTAGGCTGTTGACCATTTTTCTTTAAGGGATTTTAGGGAAGCCACATCAGCTTGTAAGGTGCTCTTTTCACTATCTGATAAACTATCACTGGCTTTAATGCTGGCAGCCAGGTCAGTCAAATCGTCCGTGCTTAGGTCACGTAAGGATTGTGGCAACCAAGCATCGTCCAATTTTTCCCAAAGGCTGGAGTTTTTCGACATCAGGCTATCAAATTCAGTATCCAAAGAGGACAGGTTATCGCTATACAATTTGTCCAGTTGATCAGACAGACTGCTAGCCTTGTCGATGTTAGTTTTGCTCTTTTCTAAAGCAGCTAAGAAGGTTTTTTTGTCTGCGCTGGAAAGGTCGGACTTATTGACCGCTGATGTCCATTGGTCGTAGGTTAAGGTTTGACTGCTATTGCCCTCAAAATCCTCTTGTGATGAGAAGTCTTCCCCCTCAAAGTCCATTTCTCCTTGCTCGCCGCCGAAGCCTGCTTGGCTTTGGAACTGTTCCATCTCTGGCCCACCGTGATTGGCGACCGCATAGCCGATGGCACCACCTGCAGTACCAACACCTAGGACAGCAACACTGATGAGTGCTGTCTTTTTCCAGTGAGTTTTAGCTTGTTGGGAAAATGTAGAAAGTTTGTCTTTTAAAGTCATGGTTTTACCTCATTTGTTTTAGTGATGACTTTAGTATAAACCAATGCTTGCCTTAAAGTTCGGTGGTTTTGCGGAAAAAGTGTGGCAAAACTGTGGCAATTATTTTTTTACAAAATAAAACGTTTGAGGTTTAGCTCCTCAAACGTCTTGGAAGACTGTTATAGCATTGTTTAGTTGACGGGTAATTCAATCGTAAAAACAGTCTCTTGAGCAGTTGAGATAACCGAGACATCTCCGCCGTGCTGACGTATAATGTCTCGCGCCATGGCCAGACCAATCCCGAAATTGCCCTCTTGCCCCTTATAAAAGCGCTCAAAAAGGTGAGGCAGGTCTTGGTCAGGGATGCTGGGCCCATCGTTACTGATGGCTAACAAAAGACGGTCATCTTGGACTTTAGTTTTTAGCCAGATACCTGTTTTGGCATAGCGGACAGCATTCGTCAAAATGTTGGTTAAAGCACGGGATAACAGCGACTCATCGGCCCTAATGTCCACATGGGCCTGGGCAAAATCATGATGAAAACGAACCCCCTTGTCTTGTGCTTGTTGCTGTAGTTGCCAGGTCACATCATAAATCAAGTCGACCAAGTCAAGGCTTTCTTTGTTTAAGGCCGTCTGAATGGTTTCTAAACGTGACAAGGTTAAGATGTCGTCTACCAACAGTTTCATTTTCTGGCTTTCATCTAAAATAACCTGAGCAGCTGCCTGCGTATCCGATAAGACACCTTCAGAAATCCCTTCAGCATACCCCTGGATAGACATCAGAGGCGTGCGTAGTTCATGGGAAGCATTTTGGAAAAAAATCTGTTGACTGGTTTGATTCTGCGCAATCATGTGATCCATCTGTTCAATACTTTCACGAACTTCAGTGAATTCGCGATAGGCTAAATGACTGGTATTTTCCGTCTTTTGCCGTTTACCAACTTGGATAATATAGGTTTTTAAAGACTGAAAACTAGCATTAAGCTTACGTGACGTTAGAAAAATACGCAGAGCGGCCAAGGTTCCAATGGCTAACATGAGCAAGGCCAAGTAGGTATTAATGGCTTTGGTGAGGCTAGTGATGGGGGCTACTGAAAAATAAACAAAAACATAGTAGGTCTGACTATCATTATCCGAAGCAGCGATGTAATTGCCCATGAGTTTTCCCTGATAGGAACGGACCGCCACGGCATAGTTTTCGCCATTACGGCTGATGGTTCTCGCTTTTGGGGGCTCAAAAACATTTCCCTCAGGCAAGTCATCTGGACTATCTGGCACCTCTGGTAAGTCATTCCATTGGTGACTGTCCTCGTAAAGTTGATCGGTCAAATCATCACTAAGGGTATCATCCGAAAAAGCATCATCATTGCCGGAGGCATACTGAACCTTGCCCTGACTATCTGCGATGACATAGAGCGTCGTAAAGATGGTCTGAGTGGTTTGTTGATTAGCGGTCGTTTGTCCTTGATAGAGCGCATCAAAACGGGAAAACTGATCGGCTAAGGCTTGCTCGGTTTGTTCAGCCATAAAGTAGCGAATTGCTAAATTAAAGGCAAGAAAGATCCCCAAAAAAGCCAGAAAAATCACAGACAGCGGTTGCAAAAAGAGGGTCGTTCTGAGCCTGCGATTGCCACTTGTTCTTTTTAGTGATTTCAACCTAGTCCAAAGATTTCGTAACCAATTTAAACCCATAGCCCCATACTGTTTCAATAATGACATGACTTTCTACCATCCGTAATTTTTTTCGCAGGCGCTTGATGGTATCATCCGTCACGCGCGTTTCAACATCGCTGGCATAGCCCCAGATAGCTTCTAAGAGCTCATCGCGGGACACGGCTGCTCCTTGATGTTGCATGAGCATCTGCAGAAGATCGTATTCTGTATTTGTTAGCTTGATTGGCTGGTCCTGATAAAAGGCCTGCCGTTTTTCAGCAGACAAGTGCAAACCACCATATGACAAGGGACCCAAGTCCTTTTTCTCAGGTCGGTCTAGGGCTTGCCTTTGAATAATGGCCTTGATGCGTAAGGTTAATTTGACGGCTGAAAAAGGTTTTGTGAAGTAATCATCCGCCCCAGTTTCAAAACCTTGAACAAAATCAAGGTCGCTGTCTCTAGCCGTCAGTAAAATAATAGGCACTTCAGAGATAGAACGGATTTCCTTGGCGATGCCAAAACCATCCGTCCCTGGCATCATAACATCTAAGACCACAACGTCAGCAGGCTCTTTTAAAAATGCGACCAATAATTGGTCACCCGTCTCAAATAAACTGACCGTCATCCCTTCTTTTTCCAAAAAGGAACCAATCAATTCTCGGATATTGCGTTCATCATCTGCGACATAGACACGCGCCATAGGTTCACCTCTCCTCTCTCTCTAGCTTTTTTGAAAGCATCCAAGCTCTAATGCTTTTCATACTAGCATATTTTTTGAAAAGGAGCTAGTAAAGCATTATTTTGCTATCTTTTGCGCGAAAATGCAACTTTTTGTTGAAACCGTTTTCTTTTAGCAGTAAAATAGATGTATAGAAACAAAAAGGAAAAGAGGTTTTGTTATGAAAGCTGCAACCTACGTTTCTGCCGGCGAATTACACCTGACAGATAAAGAAAAACCAAAAATTCTCCAAGGCACAGATGCCGTTGTGCGTTTGCTTAAGACCACTATCTGTGGAACGGATTTACATATCTTGGGAGGTGATGTCCCTGCCTGCAAGCCTGGAACCACTCTGGGGCATGAAGGAATCGGTATTGTTGAAGCCGTTGGCGATGCTGTTACTAACTTTAAGGTGGGGGATAAGGTCATTATTTCTTGTGTGACAGCCTGTAACACCTGCTACTACTGTAAAAAAGGACTTCCATCTCACTGCCAAACCGGTGGCTGGATTTTAGGCCACTTGATCGAAGGCACCCAAGCAGAATATGTTCACATTCCGCATGCTGATGGCAGTCTCTACCACGCTCCTGAAAGTGTGGACGACGAGGCGCTTTTGATGTTGTCTGATATTTTACCAACCTCATACGAGATAGGTGTTCTTCCTTCTCATGTCAAACCCGGCGATACCGTTTGTATCGTGGGCTCAGGCCCTATCGGTCTGGCTGCTCTCTTGACTGTTCAATTCTATTCACCTGCCACCATCATCATGGTGGACTTGTCAGCCCAAAGACTAAAAGCAGCCAAACGGTTCGGAGCAACCCATACCATTGCGTCTGGCGATGTCACTGAGATTAAAGCCTTTATCGATGAAGTCACCAATGGACGTGGCGTTGACATTGTCATGGAATGTGTTGGCTACCCACAAACCTTTGATATTTGCCAAAATGTAGTGGCTATTGGTGGTCACATCTCCAATGTCGGCGTCCATGGCAAACCAGTTAGCTTTAACTTGGATGACCTTTGGATAAAAAATATTACCCTAAATACAGGGCTGGTCAATGCCAACACCACTGACATGCTCCTGAATGTTCTCAAATCTGGAAAAATTGATGCCAGTCAACTCGTTACACACCACTTCAATCTCTCAGATGTCGAGGCCGCCTATGATGTCTTCAAACACGCAGACCAACATCAGGCTCTCAAGGTTGTCATCACCAATGACATCACACCAACTTAAGACAAAAAGTGTGCCTGTCAGCCCTAGCTCTTCGAGTTACGGCAAGATAGACACACTTTTTTTGTTTTAGCGTTTTCTACTAGTCTTTAACAGGGCCTCTTTGCGACCACTTTAGCGTCACTCTTGTCCCTACTTCTACTTGACTTTCTACTAAAATAACAATCCCTAGCTGGTCTAAGACTGTTTTTGTCATGTAAAGTCCCAAACCAGTAGCCTTACGGTAACGACGGCCGTTAAAGCCCGTAAAGCCATGGTCAAAAAGACGTGGCAAATCCTCTTCTTGAATGCCGATGCCCTGATCTGTTATCACAATACTTTCCTCGGTAATCAGGATAGTCAGCTCAGCCCCTGGTGGACTATATTTTAGAGCATTATCTATAATTTGTGTTAAGGCGAATTGTAGCCATTTGGCATCTGTAAGCACTTGAGCCTGACCTTTTAAAGAGAAACTGATGTGTTTTTGAATAAAGACCAAGCGATAGGACTTGATGATGTTTTTGACGAGTGTTTCTAGGGCTATCACTTCAAAGCGAAAATCGCTAGCATGTCCCGTAAATTTCATAAAATTCAAGAGATTAGCGACATTATTTTCGAGTTCTAGTAGTTGAATACCAACATCTTCCTTATTGAGTTGGTCCGTTTGTTGCATCAAAGATAGGGCAGCCAAAGGAACCTTTAATTGATGCGCCCAGAGTTGAACCATGTGTTGTGTCTCTGACAACGTTTTACTCAGTTCATGGATTTCTTTTCGGTAGTCTTGTGCTTGCCTGTCTAAAAGCTTTAGAAAAGCTTCTTGTGTTGGTAAGGAAAAGGCGTCTTCGTCTATCAAACGGATGTCATCAAGTTGACGCATCTGCTGGTAAAAACGATAGGCAGAAAAAGCTAAGACCCCCAGCAGAAATAAGAATGAAAAGAGCACCATCATCCCAAAATAGACTAAGGGTAAATGATAGAGTATGGAACAACTAAAAAACACAGCCAGTATGCCGGCGTAGAGGAAGAAAAGTTGCCGTTTTTCGCGTAAAAAAGCTAAAATCATATCAAACTATACCCGACACCCCTAATGGTATGAATGGCCACGCAGCCGATAGAAGACAATTTTTTTCTTAACCTGGTCATGTTGACACTCAAGGTATTGTGATCGATAAAATTTTCACTCTCCCACAAGCGGTTTAACAAATCTTCCTTTGTGACAACCTGCCCTTGGTTTTCGATCAGTAATTGGAAAATTTTGCTTTCTGTCGGGCTTAGGGCTACCTCTTGGCCATCAGCCTTCCTCACGAGACCGTCTCGGGTCAGTTCATAGTCCTGATATAAAAACCGTTTGGCTTGGTTAAACTGCTGACTGCGCCGTAAAAAGGCGCTGATTTTGGCTTCCAAAACAGCTAGGTTAAAGGGTTTTGCGATGTAATCATCCGCTCCCATATCCAAAGCCATAACCATATTCATCTCATCATCACTGCTTGAAATGAAAATAATAGGTGTCGTCATCTGTTGCCGGATTTCTGTCGTCCAATAAAAGCCGTTAAAATAAGGCAGGGTAATATCCATCAATATCAAATCGGGTTGTGCCTCAACTACTTCTCTTAAAATGTCACGGTAGTTCTTAACAGTTGTGACAGTATAGCGTTCTGACAAGGCCTTTTTTAGCAAGCTTACAATTGTGGCATCGTCTTCAATGATAAATAGGCTTGGTTGCGACATGATAAATTTCCCTTTTCACTAGTATTTCGCTTATTATATCATACTAGCCAGCCTAGCGCATGCCACTAAAAAAACCTGAAAAGCGAACTGATCTTGCTTCTCGGGTTCTTTAGGTAAGAAATGCCTTAAAAACTAGAGCTATTAGCGCGCAATAATACGGTAATAGGTACGGCTCGTAAAGCGATAAATGAGGTAATAGAGTGTTCCGATTAAGAGGATGGTCAGACCACTCACCCAGTAGACCATTTGCGAGTCCATGACCCCAAATAACAAGAGGACTTGCTTAATCAAGACGAGTGCAGCCAAGAAATGCAGAATAGCCATTGTCAGAGGGCCAAAAAAGACAAATAAGGTTTGGGCACTAATGGCTTTCTTGATAGACTGTGAGCTCATCCCTACTTCTTGCAGAATTTGGTAGGAGCGTCGATCCTCTTGGCCTTCAGAGTATTGCTTGTAATAAATAATCAATGCGGCCCCCAGCATAAAGCTAATGCCTAGCATAAAGCCTGTAAAGACAAAACCGCCATAAATTTGATAGGTAGCATTCCGAAAATCATCTTTGAGGTCGAGGCTTCCAATCTCTTGTCCCTCATCATTTAAGAGATTTCCCTGACTGTCGCCAAGTTTTTTGGCCTGCTTGTCTGGAAGATTGACAAAAAAACGATACAAGTGTGGTAAGGGATCTGGATAATACGCTTGAACGGCTGATACAAGAGCTTGCTGGACAGATTCATTGCTAACAACTAAGAGGTTGCCGTTGTAGGTGTTGGCTAAGTCTGGGAAATTGGCGCGTGAAAAGGTTTTAACATTGGTTAACTGATGGCCTAAAAGATTAATGTCTTTGACCTCCTGGTTTCTATTTGGAAGGACCAGAGCAGACTCATTTTCTTTTAAGTCTGGCAAGTCGTTACCAAGCTCTCGAAAATCACTTTGCGTCACAATATAGGTGTAGCCCAGTTTATTAAAATCAGGATGTGAAATATCCTGCGGCCCAATGACGGTCTTTCTTTGGTCTGGTACTGGAATACCAACTACGTATGTGTCATAGCTGAGGCTATTTGTCGTGGCTACCCCTTTGGCTTCTAACCACTGTCTAGATAGGGCTTTCAGGTCTTGAGGAGTCTGGTTAGCCATATTGAAGGTAAGAGAAACAGTTCTCGGAAAAAGACTTTGACTTTGTCCCTCGATATTAGTATAAAGGGCTGTTGTTGTGGCAATGGCAACAAAAGACATACAAGATAGTAGTGTAATACTAGCCATGCCAACGGCATTTTGCTTCATGCGAAAAAGCATTTGAGAGACCGTGATGAAATGTTTGGGCTGGTAATAGTACCGTTTATTGCCCCTGCGCCATTTCAGATAGCGAGCGACAAAGGAAATGTAAAACAAATAGGTTCCTGTAATCACTAAAAGAACGGCAGCAAAAAATCGGTAAAGGGCGGCTAAAGCGCTGAGATTATTGGAAGAGAGGGCAAGATAATAGCCTATTCCTAACAAGAGGATAGCCAGTATTGCTAAGAGGGTATTGCCCTTGGCCTCACTTTCTCCTTGCTTACTTTGTCCGAAAAGTCCTAAAGCAGATTGGCGGCTGATTGTCACAAGCCCAACAATTTCTAAAAGCAGGAAAATAGCTCCGAAAACCAGACTTGACAGCAAGAGAGCCAAAGGGTTGACATCCAGGATTAACTGCTTGTAGTGGACGAGATTGACAAAGAAAAGGTAAAAAAGTTGAGACAAAATCAAGGACAAAAGAGACCCTAGGAGGATAACCATCAAAGCACTTAGGAGTAATTCCCAGGTGGCAACAGCTGCTACCTGCCATTTTGTCATGCCCAAGATATGATAGAGACCAAAAGTTTGACTCCTTTGTTTGAGTAAAACGTGATAACTATAGATTTCCATGATAACCGCAAAGATTGTCAGTATCACTAAGGCTAAAAACAACAAGGATGCCCCAAACCGCATGTGGCTAGTCATGGAACTAAATATGATGAGACTGGTCGTGCTCCAAAGGACAAACAATACCGTACTGGCTAGTAAAAAGGGACCGAACTGCTGTAGCGCATTTTTGATATTGTTAAAGGCGAGCTTAAGATAAAGCATACTAGTCACCTCCCAACAAGGCACTCATGGCCAGAGAAATATCCCGATTGAATTCAGATAAGGATTTGTCTGCGCGGTACATCTGATGGAAGATACGACCATCCTTGATAAATAAAACACGGTTGGCATGGCTGGCCGCATTAGCGGAATGGGTTACCATCAAAAGTGTTTGCCCTTCTTGGTTGAGCCTTTCAAACAAGTCTAAGACGCGTTCTGAATTCTTATAATCTAAGGCAGCTGTCGGTTCATCTGCAAGAATAAGTTTTGGCTTATTCATGAGACTACGGGCAATAGCAACCCGCTGCTTTTGCCCACCGGACAATTCAAAAGGGCGCTTCTCTAAGAGATCATCGATGGCCAATAAAGGTAACATCTCATCCAAACGCTTGGTCATTTGCTCATACGGCTGCCGACGCAATACCATGGGTAAAAAGATATTGTCCTTGACTGATAGACTATCAACCAGATTAAATTCTTGAAAAACAAAGCCTAGATTTTCGAGGCGATAGGCAGCAAGTTGACTGTCTTTAATGCTTGATAAATCCTGACCATCTAGAGCCACATAGCCTTTACTTGGTTTTTCCAGTGTGGCTAAAATGTTCAGTAAAGTTGTTTTACCTGAACCGGATTCCCCCATGATGGCTATGAATTCACCAGTATCAACCTGAAAGTCAACATCTCTCAAGGCTTGAGTTTCTTTTCTGGAGTAGCGCGTGCGAAAGGTTTTTTCTAAGTGATGAACTTCTAATAACATATCCTTCTCCTTTTTGACATATTTTTAGATATGTCTTTTTATGCTGAGGCTCATTTCCCTCACTGCACTGTTATTATAACCTAAAATGAAAGGGTCTGTCTTACAGGCTTAGCTGGCTGTCTTACAATCTTGTAAGACAAACAAAAAAAGGTCCTGTCGCAAGGCTTATGCGATAAGAACCTTTCGCTAATTGCTTAGCCGTTAAACACTGGCATGAATGTAGTCGATCATGTCATCGACAGCTTCTTGTGTTTGTGCAGTCAGAATGTAGAGGTCATCTCCTTGCAACTCTGAAAAAGCGCGTGGCATCCGTTCGATTTTCTTGAGTGCCTTACCGTAATGTTGCTTAACTTCTTCTTGGCTATGAAGGTAGTTTTTACTATCACGGCGAGCGGTGGCCAAGCAATACTGTGGTTCAAATGCTCTCTCAGCCACAGGGTTTCCAGCGACCACATCCGCATAATCCCGGTAAAGATCAATGGAATGGGCATAATTATAGACATCGATGGTAAAACCACCAGCTGGACGGTTATTGTACTCTAAGGCGATAAAGTCATCACCATCACGGAAAAATTCAATATGGAAGAAACGTTCTTTCATCCCAAAAGCTTTGATAATGGCATGTCCATATTCTTTTAATTTAGGATCAATTTCCTTAAGCACGTAGTAGGAATTTTCCTTTTTCTCTGTGATGAGCTCCAAAGGGGTATACTTGTAATCAAAACTGGTCTCAAAGACGATATTTCCCTCATGGTCCAGCAAACCATCAAAAGTACAGATTTTACCACTATTGACAAATTGCTCAAAGAAGTAAACTGTCGTCTTATCCCAGTCCGCTTTAAAACGTTCCACATCTTCAGCTGTTTCAAGTTTGTAGGTTGCCGCCGCACCAACCCCGTTATCGGGTTTTGCAATCATGGGCAAACCAATTTTTTTAACAGCCATATCGACAGCCTGTAAGGTTTTTACTACCTGTCCAGGTACGACAGGGACCCCTGCTTTTTTAAACATCTTCTTCATTTCAGATTTGAATTTTGTTTTTTTCAAATCCCGTGGTTTAGCCCCAAAGATGTTAAATTGTTCCCGTAAGGCTGCATCCTGCTCCAACCAGTATTCGTTATGGGATTCGATACGGTCGATAGGGCCATGCTTATAGAACAAGAAAGCCACTGCTTTTTTAACTTCTTCTAGGTCTTCCAAATTATTGACCTTAAAATACTCGGTTAAAGCACCCTGAAGTTCGCTACCAAGTTGTTCGTAAGGCTCCTGACCAATACCCAGAACGGTAATCCCTTTTTTAGCCAGTTCAAGCGTGAAAGGTTGGAAATTTTCAGGATAGTAAGGGGAAATGACGATAACATTCATAAATGAAGACTCCTTTTAGTAACCAAGTGTTTTCAGGTAATAAGGCATTTGCTTGCGCCACCAGATCCAGTCGTGGGCAACATCTTGCCCCCAAACATCAAACCAAGCTGGGATTTGTTTGCTTTCAAAAGCCTCCCGTAGGGTATTAAAAGATGGTAGACCATCTTGTTCCCAATCCCCCAAACCGGTGCAGACGATAATATCAGCCTGGCGGTAACGGTCGATAAACCAACCGTCATTTTGGTTCCAAAGGTAGTCTGCTGGTGAGTTTTGGTAGACGGCTTCATCGCCACCATAATCATTGCCTTGATCAAAGAAACGCGCATCATAAATACCGGACAAGGCGATTACTTTAGTAAACACATCTGGGTGCTGTAAGAAGAAATTGACGGCGTGATAAGCTCCCATAGAACAGCCCGTCACCATCATCCCGTCATACCAACCCGTCAAATGCTTGATAAAAGGAATGGCTTCGTCAATGACATAATGCTCATATGCTCGGTGAGCCTGAGCCCGATCATGCATAGACTTGTAGTCTGCCAACCAACTTTCCTTGTCGACGCTGGTCAGGGTGAAAAATTGTACCCGACCACTCTCAATGCTGTCACGGCAGGCTTCTATCATACCAAAGTCAGCATACTCTGAGAAAGATCCGCCGGATGAGGCAAAAACAACAATAGGCAAACCAGCATGACCATAGCGGTTCACATTCATTTCACGGCCAAGATTACCTGACCAGTGGCTTAAAAATTCAACGTGCATTATAAATTCCTACCATTTCTCACTAAAAAATCTAAAACATTCTGGCAGATATTCTGCCCAAGCCATCTCGTTGTGAATAGCTCCAGAGATAATCTCAATCTTGGTATTTTCCAAGGGAATGCCACCTGCCAACAATTGTCGGTAATAAGTCAGGCTCGAATCAATGTAAGCCTGTTTGATATTACCAGCCATCAAGGTCTTATCGGTGTCATCAGCTTCTTCAGTTCCGACATAGATAAAGACCCTTTGCTCAGGATCCAAGTCCTGACGGGCAATGTAGCGGTCGAAAGCTTGCTGATGTAACCAGGTTGCTGTTGAGAAAACACCAAGACAACCAATCTGCTCCTGATAAGCTAACCCCATAAACTGGGTGATATTACCACCGAGCGAAGACCCAATCATAGCCGTGTGGGCTTTATCTGACAAGGTCCGATAGGTTTCATCAATAAAGGGTTTAACCACATCCATGACAAATTCCGCATATTCGATCCCCTTGCCTCCTAGCTCTGCACCTGGGATGGCTGTCTCCTTGTACTTCCAAGCTGAGTACTCATTCATCCTTGCAAAGCCATCGTTATCGATAACCACCACAATCATGCGGTCAATATCGGGATTACGCTTAATCGTCGGAATCACTTTCCAAGAATGCCCAGAAAAAGCTTCTTTACTATACAGGACATTTTGACCATCGTGGAAATACACCACAGGATAATGCCTGTCCGTATCCCGGTTGTAGTTTTTGGGAAGGAGAACACGGACACGACGAGGTTGCCCTGTGTAAGGCACCTCAAGCTCATGCGTCTTCATCTCCAAATAAAAATAAGATGTGTTCATCCGTTCGCTTTCCTCTCTATTTTAAAACTATTTTATCATAAGATAAGCAAAAAAGTTAGGGATTCCCTAACTTTTTTAGTCTGTTTAACGCTTTCATTCGAAGGATTGTGCATTTTGTTGCTGAAATGCCGTCAAATCCGACAAGGCCCGCTGGGCGATTTTTTCATAACGCTCTTTTTTATCACGAATTCTTGGCCCTTCCAACTCCTTAATAATCCCAAAATTGACATTCATCGGTTGGAAATGTTTGCTTTCTGTGTGGGTGATATAGTGAGGAAGAGCCCCAATAGCCGTCGTCTCAGGAAAGACAAGCGCTTTTTCTCCTTTAAAAAGGTTTGCAGCATTGATACCAGCCACTAACCCTGAGGCTGCTGATTCAACATAGCCCTCCACACCAGTCATTTGGCCTGCAAAAAAGAGTTGGGGATTCTTTTTGGTCGCAAAGGTTGGCTGCAAGAGATTAGGCGAATCCATATAAGAATTGCGGTGCATCACCCCATAACGAACAAACTCAGCCTTTTCCAGGCCAGGAATCATAGAGAAGACTCGCTTTTGTTCCCCCCATTTGAGATGGGTTTGAAAACCGACGATATTGTAAAGACTGCCAGCAGCATTGTCCTGACGGAGTTGGACCACTGCGTAAGGCGTTTTGAAGTCTCCATCGCGCGGACCTTTATAATCTTCTGGGTATTCGAGACCGACGGGCTTCATCGGGCCATAGAGCATGGTTTTTATACCACGTTTAGCCATGACTTCAATGGGCATACAGCCTTCAAAATATTTTTCTTTCTCAAAGCTGTTAAGTGGCGCTTCTTCGGCGGTTGTTAATGCTTCATGAAAAGCCATAAATTCTTGCTTGGTCATGGGGCAGTTGAGATAGGCTGCTTCTCCCTTATCATAGCGCGATTTGAGATAAACCTTATCCATATCGATAGAGGCTTTGTCAATAATCGGGGCTGCAGCATCGTAAAAGTAAAAGCCGTCACCACCATTTAGGGCATGGATTTTCTCTGCCAAGGCATCTGAAGTCAAAGGACCTGAGGCAATCACGACAATACCATCCAAGGGAATATCTGTCACTTCTGCACGGATGACTTCAATGAGCGGGTGATGGCTTACTTCTTGGGTCACTGTGTCAGAAAAGCCGTCACGGTCTACTGCTAGAGCACCGCCTGCTGGTACGCGCGTGGCTTCTGCTGCCCGCATGATAACAGAGTCCAGTCGGCGCATCTCCTCTTTGAGCAAACCGACAGCATTTGTCAAACTATCACCTCGAAGGGAATTTGAGCAAACCAATTCCGCAAATTTATCGGTCTTATGTTGAGGGGTTGGCTTGACACCACGCATCTCATAGAGTTTGACCGGAATCCCTCTTTTGGCAATCTGATAAGCCGCTTCGCTTCCAGCGAGACCAGCTCCGATGACGGTAATAAAATCTTTGGTCATAAGGTCCTCTTTCTTAGACATAGTGCTTTCATTATAGCAAATTTTCAAACGAAAAAAGCCAGAAAAGTCTGGCTTTTTACCGGATGATAGATTTTACTTTTTGGGCCAGAGGTGTCAAGGCAAGTCCCATCCCTATCAGGATACTAAGACTATTCAGCGTAAGGTCTCCCAAATCAAAGACGCCTAAATGGAAAACATACTGACAGCCTTCCACCAGAAGTATTCCCACTATGGCCAAAGGAAGGGTTGATAAACGCTTGGGCAGTATCGCTCCCAATGGGATAAACATGATGGCATTCATCACAGGAACAAAACGCCCACTATACTGAAAATCACTAACAAAAGAGAAAAAATCCAAACTTAAGCCTTGTTTACCAATATTTTTAAAAAACAAGACGTAAATCAAACCTAAAAAGTAAATGGTATACAGACTGACTACGGTCTTACTACTTATCTGACGGCGCCTACAAAATGTGAAAAAACAATAAAAGGTATAGGTCAAGATCAAGACGATGATACTATGCAGTCCCATGGTAAAAACCAGCCCATAGTGATTGATATGCCGCATGTAGGGGATGACAAAGGTTTTAAAGGCCCAAAAAGACAGCATAAAAGAGAGGAGGGTTGTCCCTATGAAGTCAAGTGGATGAATTTTTTGCACAGTCATCAGCAAGCCCTCCCTAGCATTTTCTATCAGCCTAACACAAAAAATTAAAGAAGGCTTAGGGAAACTCTGCTTTTAATGGGTTACTTAGCACGGAAAAGGTCACAGCCAAGTTTAAACTCAAAAAAACTGGATGACTCCAGTTTTTACCTTATTTTTTACGTTTTTCTTGGCTTTTTTAATTTTGTTGGCTTGCCGTTTCATGGCTTGCTTCATCGCAAAAGAACCAACCTTCCCTTTAAGACCACCGCCCAGCATTTGACTAAAGTCCATATCTCCGCCAAGCGCCGAAAGGTCAGGCATCCCATTGCCACCCATACCTTGAAGAGCGGACATGTCCATGCCGTCTAGACCAGGCATATCTTTCGGAAGATTATTAGGGTCAATGCCCATCTGACGCATGGCTTTAGTCATATCACCAGACATAACACCTTGCATCATGCTCTTGGCTTGATTGAAATCTTTGATAAACTTATTGACTTCGACAAAGGAGTTTCCTGAACCAGCTGCAATCCGACGGCGACGGCTAGGATTGAGCAAGTCAGGATTTTCCCTTTCAGCTGGGGTCATCGAGTAGACAATAGCCTTGCGACGGGCGATATCTTTTTCGTCGATTTTCAGATTTTTAAGCGCTGGATTGCTCGCCATGCCTGGTAGCATCTTGAGAATATCTTCCATAGGACCCATATTCTGCATTTGTTCCAATTGCTCAATAAAATCATTGAAATCGAAGGTGTTTTCCCGCATCTTCTCTGCCAATTCGGCAGACCGCTTTTCATCGTACTCTTGACTAGCTTTTTCGATGAGCGTTAAGAGGTCACCCATCCCCAGGATACGACTGGCCATCCGGTCAGGATGGAAGGTCTCGATGTCGGTGATTTTTTCACCAGTACCGGTAAACTTAATGGGTTTTCCAGTGATTTCACGGACAGATAGGGCCGCCCCACCACGGGTATCCCCATCAATCTTGGTTAAGATAACACCTGTGACTTCTAACTGGGCATTGAATTCGCGAGCCACATTGGCCGCTTCTTGACCAATCATGGCATCGACAACTAAGAGAATTTCATTTGGTTGAGCGAGTTCTTTGACATCTTGCAGTTCCTGCATGAGTTTTTCATCAATTTGCAAACGACCTGCTGTATCGATGATGACATAGTCATTGTGTTGTTCTTTTGCAAGAGCGAGACCCTGGCGGACAATCTCTGTCGCCGGTTGCTCAGTCCCCAAATCAAAGACAGGAACGTTGATTTGTTGGCCCAGTGTTTTGAGCTGATCAATGGCTGCTGGCCGATAGATATCAGCTGCAATCATGAGCGGGCGGGCATTTTCTTCCTTGATGAGTTTGTTGGCTAACTTCCCTGCAAAGGTTGTTTTACCGGCCCCTTGCAAACCAACCATCATGATAATGGTCGGAATTTTTGGTGATTTTTCAATCACAGCCGTCTCAGAACCCAAGATTTCCGTTAATTCTTCATTAACGATTTTAACGATTTGTTGCGTCGGGTCCAAGGTGTCAATAATTTCATGACCGACTGCTCGTTCACGAACCCGTTTGATAAAAGTCTTTACGACTGGAAGTGCAACGTCTGCTTCCAGCAAGGCCAGACGAATTTCCTTAGTGACTTCTTGAACATCTTTTTCAGATAATTTTTTCTTACCACGAATATTTTTGAAAACACCTTGTAAGCGTTCTGTTAAACTTTCAAATGCCATCTTATTCTCCTAATCTTTATTATCAATACTGTTTAATACTTGCAGTTGCTCCTGAAGAAAAGAATCTTCTGGATAGCGTAAGGCTAACTGATCGAAAATCTCACTCCGTACAATATAATCCGAATACATATGGAGCTTGCGCTCATAGTCTTCAAGAATTTTTTCGGTACGTTTGATATTATCGTAAACCGCCTGACGACTGACGCCAAACTCTTCCGCAATTTCCGCTAAGCTGTAATCATCCGCATAGTAAAGCTCAATGTAATTCATCTGCTTATCCGTCAAAAGGGCCGCATAAAACTCAAAAAGAGCGTTCATTCGGTTTGTTTTTTCAATTTCCATAAGGCATATTATAGCAAAAAAAGCCAGCAAACACTATTGCAATACTGGCTTTTCTAAAAATTGATCGTTATCGGAAGCGTGGTGACGTATATAAATATATGTTGGTTAATTATTTTCTAAATAAAACTCAAACCGGTCGGCCACATATTGACTTTTTACAAATTCAAAGGCTTGCCCATCTGTGAAATAAGTCATTTGCCTAAGGCCTAAAATAGCGTCTCCTTGCTGGATCTCAAGGTATTCCGCCACTTGTTGGGAAGCTAATTGGGCATAAATGGTTTGCTGCGACTTTCCAATCTGGTAGCCATTATCGCCAAGCGTCTGAAAAAAGTGGCTCGTAATCGATTCCTTATCCATATTCTTGATAAATTTTTCGGGGATGGCAGCCACTTCAAAAACGACAGGCATTTGATCGGCATAGCGCACCCGTTCCATCCGAATAATATAAGAATGCGCCGTAATGCCTAGGTTCTTGACTTCCTGCTCGTTGGGGTGGACCCGCTCGTAGGAAATAAGGCGACTGGAGGGCGTCCGCCCCTGTGATTTGACAATCTCCGTAAATGACGTTGTCACCCGCATGGTCTCACGAACCTGTGAGCCCACGACATAAGTCCCAGACCCCCTACGGCGCTCTAGTAGGCCCTCATCGACCAAAAGACCGATTGCTTGGCGCATAGTCATCCGACTAACCCCAAAATCATCCGCCAAGTCTCGTTCACTCGGTAGGCGAGAGCCGATACGCCACTCCCCCTTATCAATCTCATCACGCAAGCGGTCGTGAATCTGTATATAGGCTGGTAACATGTGACCCCTCCTTGTCCTACCCTTCATACTACCAAAAATTATCCCCTAGGAAAAGCAAGAAGCGTTTTTTGGCTAAAGTGAGGCAAAAGCGCAAACTTTATGCTAAAATAAGAGTATCTCTTTGAATTGAAAGGAAAGCCAT
This sequence comes from Streptococcus sp. DD12, assembly GCF_001578885.1. Lineage (GTDB taxonomy): Bacteria > Bacillota > Bacilli > Lactobacillales > Streptococcaceae > Streptococcus. The sequence goes on from NZ_KQ969495.1 coordinate 444,407, forward strand.
GACTGCTAATGCCCCTCAGCTTGCAGCTGTTGAAAAAATCATCGTTCTGGACTATGGTAGCCAATACAACCAATTGATTGCTCGCCGTATCCGCGAATTTGGAGTTTTTTCTGAACTAAAAAGTCACAAAATCACGGCCGACGAAGTCCGTGCCATCAACCCCATCGGTATCGTCCTCTCTGGAGGCCCTAACTCGGTCTATGCAGAAGACGCTTTTGGCATTGACCCCGAAATTTTCGAACTTGGTATTCCAATACTTGGTATCTGTTACGGGATGCAACTTCTTACCGATAAACTTGGTGGTAAGGTTGTTCCTGCTGGCGAGACTGGAAACAGCGAATACGGTCAATCTACTCTGCGTTTGCAAGCAAGGTCCGCTCTTTTTGACGGGACGCCTGAAGAACAAACTGTTCTCATGAGCCACGGGGATGCGGTGACAGAGATTCCAGCTGGCTTCAAACTAGTTGGGGACTCTGAGGACTGCCCTTATGCGGCTATCGAAAATGCTGAGCGCCAGATTTACGGAATCCAATTTCACCCTGAGGTACGTCACTCTGTTTACGGAAATGACATTCTTAAGAACTTTGCCCTCACTATCTGTGGCGCAAAGGCTGACTGGTCTATGGACAACTTCATCGACATGCAAATCGCTGAAATCCGTGAAAAAGTCGGTGACCGTAAGGTCTTGCTAGGCCTATCAGGGGGTGTTGACTCTTCTGTCGTTGGTGTCCTCTTGCAAAAGGCTATTGGCGATCAGTTGACCTGTATCTTTGTTGACCATGGTCTCTTGCGCAAGGGTGAAGGCGACCAAGTCATGAACATGTTGGGAGGCAAGTTTGGCCTTAATATCATCCGTGTGGATGCGTCTAAACGCTTTTTAGACCTTCTAGCTGGCGTTGATGACCCTGAAAAGAAACGAAAAATTATCGGTAATGAATTTGTTTACGTCTTTGATGATGAAGCCAGCAAGCTCAAAGGGGTGGACTTCCTAGCGCAAGGCACCCTTTATACCGACGTGATTGAATCAGGAACAGAGACAGCACAAACTATCAAATCACACCACAATGTCGGTGGTCTGCCTGAGGACATGCAGTTTGAACTTATCGAGCCTCTCAATACCCTCTTTAAGGACGAGGTTCGTGCCTTAGGAACTGCACTTGGCATGCCTGATGAAGTCGTTTGGCGCCAACCTTTCCCAGGACCTGGACTTGCTATTCGTATTATGGGTGAGATTACCCCAGAAAAACTCGAAACGGTTCGCGAATCCGATGCTATCTTGCGGGAAGAAATCGCCAAAGCAGGTCTTGAGCGTGATGTTTGGCAATACTTCACTGTTAATACAGGTGTTCGCTCCGTCGGTGTTATGGGAGATGGACGCACCTATGACTACACCATTGCCATTCGTGCCATTACTTCTATTGATGGCATGACCGCAGATTTTGCACGTCTACCATGGGATGTCCTCCAAAAAATTTCTGTTCGCATCGTTAATGAAGTTGACCACGTCAACCGCATCGTCTACGATATCACCAGCAAACCACCTGCTACTGTCGAATGGGAATAGTGTTAATAAACTTATAAAGGCTTAAAATTAAGGTTTTTAGCCTTTTTCTTTTGTTAATAGCACCAGAAATTAACTATCAAAAAATAAGGTCCACCTGGTCTCTGCAGTTATTCTTTAGCCTGACCGCTTTCTGTATCATAAGTCTCCTGTTTCCCCACGCCAACCACTTTCTTGGGTATCCGAATTTTCTACCCTAAAGGAACTGCCCCTCACCAATCCATCATTATCAAAGTAATTTTCTCCGATAAAATATATACTTTGGGATATACAAAAGGCTAGGTTTTTGCCCTAGCCTTTTTTCTCTTTTATGCTTTCTTGCAGTTTGTTGATATGGATGGTCAGGTAGACTTGCTCGTCTCGGCTGACTTTTTGGGCAAAGTTTGTGTCCACGTATTGAACAATTTTCTGCGTGGTCGCAAAAGCTTGCGGGTAGTTGAGAGCGATTTGTTCATAGAGGAAGCTATCTCCCTCCTGAGGATTTCCACCTTTTATCACGCGCTGGGCAAAATAATGGAGGTGGGTGCGAAAGCGATCGTAAACCAAGCTCTCCTCATCGCTAGATAGGGGCAAACCCAAGTCTAAGCGCACAATATCCATAATCTCAACCACAATGCGTTGCAGGGTTCGCCCTTGGCCATTTAAACCCAAATCTTTTTGACCATTGAGAAAATGAAGAGCGATATTGGCCACTTCTTCCTTGGGGAGCAAAATGCCGAAATCCTGATTGAGTAAATCAACTGCTTTTTGAGCTAATTGGAACTCTCGCGGGTAGAATTTTCGGACTTCCCAAGTTAGCGGGTTTTCAATAATAAGACCTTCTTGGCTACGCTCGATAGCAAACTGCAAATGGTCAGCTAGCGCTATATAGAAATTGGCTTCAAAGGGACGTCCAAGCTCTTCTTCAGCCATCTCAATAATTTTTAGAACACTAGACAAGGTCGCACTATCTATTGTCACGTGGATGCGAGAGAGCTCTGACGACCCATTGACATCATCTAGTACAAAACGCTTTTCAATCGCTGTCTCATCCAAGTTGTCTCCAGCTTTCTTTTGAAAGCCAAGTCCCTTACCCATGTAGACATATTCTTTTCCATCATGGAAGGCAGAGACAACATTATTGTTATAAACCCGTTCTATTTTCATGGTTGTCTCCTATTTTCGGTACATTTTAAATTGTAGATAAAGGTCGTTATAGATGCCAAGCCACTTGAGACCTAGATTTTGGTAGACCTGTAAGCGTGACATGGTGGCTTGATTAGGGTAAAAAGCCGGGTCATTTTTTACAGCATCAGGCAAGAGGGCTTTGGCCTTGGCATTAGGTGTCGCATAGCCGATATAGCTGGCATTTTGTGCAGCATTTTCTGGCTCGAGCATGAAGTTGATAAAACGGTAAGCTTCCTTGATATGCTTGGCTGTTTTAGGGATGACCAAGTTATCAAACCAGAGGTTGCTTCCCTGGCTTGGCACAACATAATGCAAATGACTGTTATTATCCAACATCTCACTGGCTTCACCTGAGAAGGTTACCCCGACTGCGGCTTCACCATTGATCATATAGTTTTTCATTTCGTCACCAACAATGGCCTTGATATTAGGCGTTAAAGCCTCCAGATGCTGAGTAGCTTCTTTAAGTTGGGCCATATTTTTACTGTTGACGTTATAACCTAAACTGTTGAGCGACAGCCCTAGAACCTCACGGGCGCCATCATAAAGAAGAATATTGTCGCGATAAGTCGGTTTCCAGAGATCAGACCATTCTTTGGGGACTTCTCTGACCAGTTGGTCATTGTAGACAATTCCCAATGTTCCCCAAAAATAAGGAATAGAATAATCATTGTTGGGATCAAAAGATAAATTTTTAAAGGTGTCAGAAATGGCATCGAAGCCTTTGATTTGTGACTTGTCCAGCTTGAGCAAGAGATTTTCCCGCTTCATCTTATCAATCATATAGTCACTTGGAACCGCGAGGTCATAAGTAGTCCCCCCTTGATTGATTTTGGTGTACATGGCTTCGTTGGAGTCAAAGGTCTGATAATCCACGGCAATGCCGGTTTCCTTGGTGAACTTTTTAAGCAAACTAGGGTCGATATAATTCCCCCAATTATAAATCACCAGGGTCTGGTCTCCGCTTTGTTTTTGACTCTTGTTTTGCATGAACCATAGTCCCCAAAATAGGAGGACGCAGATGGCTAGAATACCGCCAAAAAAGGCTGATAACTTATGCATGGTGCTCCTCCTTTCGGCCGGAAATCAGGTAGTAGCCGATGACCAAGAGGATGGAAAAGAGAAAGACTAGGGTTGACAGCGCATTAATCTCCAAGGAAATGCCTTGACGTGCTCTGGAATAAATCTCCACAGACAAGGTTGAAAACCCATTTCCCGTCACAAAAAAGGTCACGGCAAAATCATCGAGTGAATAGGTAAAAGCCATGAAATAACCTGAAATTAAGGCAGGGGTTAAAAATGGCAAGAGGACGCGACGCAAGACCTGCCAAGAGCTGGCCCCCAGGTCATAAGCCGCATGAATCATGTCGTCCTCCATTTCTTGTAAACGAGGAAGAACCATCAGGACAACAATCGGTATGGAAAAGGCCACATGGCTCATGATGACAGATAGCCAACCCAGCTGAAAACCTAAATAGGTAAAGAGAATCAGAAAACTGGCCCCAATCATCACGTCTGGTGATACCAAAAGCACGTTATTGATAGCTAATAGGGCGTCCCGATAGCGCCGTTTGGCATAGTAGATACTGATGGTCGCAATTCCCCCAATGATTGTAGCCAAAAGACTACTCAAGAAGGCTAGAAAGAAGGTCTGGAGCAAAATCACCAACAACCGCTGGTCTGAAAACAACTCCTGATAATGCGATAGGTTAACCCCCTTAAAGCCCGTCATTGTATCGCCACTATTAAAGGAGTAAGCGATCAAATAAGCAATCGGACTATAGAGCAAGATAAAAACGAGCCCAAGATAAAGTCTTGATAATGTCTTTTGCATGTCTTAGCGCTCCTTTGTCAACCAAGTGGTCGCCACCATGGCGAGAATGAGAATAACACCGATTGTTGCCCCCATTCCCCAATTCTGGGTGACCAAGAAATGTTGCTCGATGGCAGTTCCTAGTGTAATGACACGGTTCCCCCCAATCAGACGGGTCAGCATAAAGAGGCTCAGACTGGGAATAAAAACAGACTGGATGCCACTGCGAACACCATTTAAAGACAAGGGGAAAATGACCCGCCGAAAGGTCTGCCAAGTATTGGCACCTAAGTCCTGACTGGCATGAATAAGGTTTTGGTCCATGTCATCAAGCACGTTGAAAATGGGGAGCATCATAAAGGGAAGTTCGATATATGCAGCCACAAAAATAAAGGCGGCATCTGTAAAAAGCAACTGCTGGGGTGCCAAACCAAAGAAACCTAAAAAGGCGTTGATGGACCCATGTCGCCCTAAAATCCCCATAAAAGCGTAAGCTTTTAACAAGAGATTAACCCAAGTCGGTAAAATCACCAACATCAGCCAAAGCTGTTTGTGTTTTAATCGGGTTAACAAATAGGCGGCTGGGTAACTGATAAGCAAGGTCACTAGAGTGACGATTGCGGCATAAAAGACGGAGTTAAAGCCCATACGCAGATAGGTTCCAGACTGAAAGAAAGTCTGGTAATTCGTCAAACTAAAATGGCCTGCAGTATCAAAGAAAGACTGGACCGCCAAAAGCCCCATGGGAGCTAAAACAAAAAGAAAATCCACAACCAGTAAGGCACTAACAAAAATCGCTTAGCCGATGTCGTCATGGCGCTCCTCCTCGATGGCATTGATTAGCCCTTCTTCTGGTGCTTCCACGTCCACATATTCTTCGATACGGGCGTCGAATTCTTCTTCGGTTTCGTTGAGACGCATGATATGAATGTCTTCTGGGGCAAAGTTTAGACCAACCACTTCGCCCTCGATAGCTTTGTGACGGGAATGAATGAGCCACTCATTTCCCAGTTCATCATAAGCAATAATCTCATAATGTACGCCACGAAAGAGTTGGGTATCAACGGTCACCTGTAGCTTACCTTCGTCTGGTAGGGTCAATTCTAAGTCCTCTGGCCGAATGACCACCTCGACAGCCTCATTCGGACGCATTCCCCCATCTACAGCCTCAAAGGTCTTGCCATTAAAGGCGACTAGGTAATCTTTAAGCATCCGTCCTGGGATGATATTGGACTCGCCGATGAAATTGGCAACAAAGTGGTTAATGGGTTCATCGTAGATATCTACAGGCGTTCCAGACTGAACGATTTCCCCGTTGTTCATGACAAAAATCCAGTCACTCATGGCCAGAGCTTCCTCTTGGTCATGGGTCACAAAGATAAAGGTAATCCCCAAACGTTGTTGCAATTCCCGAAGTTCATACTGCATTTCCGTTCGCAATTTGAGATCTAGGGCTGATAGAGGCTCATCTAGCAAAATCACACGTGGCTGATTGATAATAGCCCGAGCAATGGCCACCCGCTGGCGTTGACCACCAGAGAGTTTTTGAATGGGGCGATTTTCATACCCCTCAAGCCTTACCATGCGTAAGGCTTCAAGAACACGTTCTTTGATTTCTTTGCGTGGGCGTTTTTGCAAGGTCAAGGAAAAAGCCACGTTCTCATAAACCGTCATATGAGGAAAAAGCGCGTAGTTTTGAAAGACGGTATGGACATCGCGTTTGTTGATGGGAAGGTTATTGATGACCTTCCCATCGAGTTTAATTTGCCCACTCGTAGGTTGCAACAGGCCAGCAATCAGATTGAGAATGGTTGACTTTCCACTACCAGAAGCGCCCAGCAGGGTATAAAAATTTTCCTTCTTCGAGCTCGAAGCTGACATCCTTTAGGACAACGGTACCGTTGTCTTCAAAAACCTTTGACACCTGTTCAAAGGCAATAATGGGTTGGCTCACGAGGACCCCCTTCTAGTCTTTTGACGTTTGGTATTCGCCAATCAGGCGAACCTCAGGTTCTAAGACAATACCTGACATGGCTTTAACTTCTTCAATGACGTGAGCAATGAGTTGCTCATAATCAGCCGCAGAACCATCGGCAATATTAATCATAAAACCGGCATGTTTCTGACTGACTTCAACCCCACCAATACGGTGTCCTTTTAAGTTCGCTTCGGTAATCAATTGCCCTGCGAAGTGTCCAACAGGTCGCTTAAAGACAGAGCCACATGAGGGGTATTCTAGAGGCTGTTTGAGTTGGCGTAAGTGGGTCAGACGCGCCATTTCTTGAGTGATTTGCGTATAGTCACCTGGTTGAAGACCAAACTTGGCTGAGATAACAATAGCCCCATTGTCTTGTAAGACAGAATGACGGTAACCAAAGGCCATATCTCGATTTTCAATGGTGACAATCTCACCATCGGCGGTTAAAACGGTTGCTGAGATTAACACATGGGCAATCTCTCCCCCGTAGGCACCTGCATTCATAAAGACAGCACCACCAATGCTACCAGGAATACCACAGGCAAATTCAAAGCCTGTGAGACTGTGGTATTGCGCTACTTTTGTGGTTTCAATCAGATTGGCCCCTGCCTCGGCTTCAATGACATAGCCGTCGACAGAGACACTATTTAGGCGGTCAAACATAATGACCATGCCACGGATACCACCATCGCGCACAATAATATTGGAGGCATTGCCCAAAATCATCCAAGGAATATCATGGGCCTTGGCGAAACTGATGAGGTATTTTAATTCATAGCGGTTACGGGGGAAAGCCAAATAATCAGCTGGTCCACCCACCCGTGTATAGGTATACTGTTTTAAGGGCTCATCAAAACGGATATCAATCCCTTTGAGCGTCGCTTGCATTTCTTGTTTCATCTTTTATCTTTCTTTACTAAAAAAAATCGGCTCAAAGCCGATTCCATTATAACAAATTTTCACCCTAAAAACGACAGGCAGGCCACGGAAAAAGATATTTTTTATAAGCGCTTTATATCGTCATTCCCAAGGCTTTTCAAGGCCTCGGCATAGGCAAGCCTTGTCTGTGGGTCTATAAGCTCCGGAGCCAGTTCCAACAAAGGAACTAAAACAAAAGGACGCACCTTAATATAGGGGTGAGGCAAGCGTAACCTTTCCTTGTCTAGAATTAAGTCATCGTAAAGAAGGATATCAATATCTAAGGTCCTCGGCCCCCAGTGGACCAAGCGTTTGCGACCAAAATCCGCCTCAATGGTCTGACAAGCTTCCAAAAGTTGTTCAGGTGTCAGTTGTGTCTCCAACAAGCAGACAGCGTTAATAAAATCTGCCTGGTCAGTCATCCCCCAAGCCTTGGTTTCATAATAAGAGGATTGCCCCAGCAGTTGGGTTTGTGGTAAGTTAGCCAATTTTTCGTAAGCTCCCTCTAGGGTAGCCAAACGATTTCCCATATTTGACCCTAAACCTAAATACACTCTAGCCATGACGTCGCCGACTCATTTCTATTCCGACTTGGTCATAATGACCTGCAATAGGTGGATTCTGTTTGCCGACACGCAACCAGACACTTGAGACTGTGGGAAAAGCCTCTAAAATCGCTTGAATGATATCCCCTGCCAAGGCTTCTAACAGTTGGTAACGCTTTGTTTCACAGTAGGTCTTAAGCAGGTTAAAAACTTCCGCATAATTTACCGTCTGCAGCAAGTCATCCGACTGGCTAGCCGCCGTCAGGTCAACTTCTAAGCGACAAGTCACTTCAAAGATTTGCCCAATAACTGTTTCCTCAGGTAAAACACCATGATAGCCGTAAAATCGGCACTTTTCTAAGAAGATCACATCCATCAATCCAACAAGCCTCCAATCACAGTCACCACATCTTTGTTGCAAGCAACATTATGCACACGAACAATCCGACAGCCCTTCTGCAAGGCCCAGGCAGATAAGGCTGCTGTTGCCTGATCACGCTCAAGAGGTTTCGTATCCCCCCCTAAGAGGGCATCGACAATCCGTTTTCGCGAAATACCAAACAAAACAGGGTAGCCCAGTTGGCAAACCTTGTCTAACCCTTTTAAGAGAGCCTTGTTTTGTTCAACATTTTTGGCAAAGCCAAAACCAGGATCCAACCAGATATAGTCTGCTGGAACACCGGCTTCACGAGCAGCTTGGGCCCTTTCTGCTAAAAAGTCGCAAACCTCTTGAGTGACATCTTGATAGCGATCATCAGTTTGATTATGCATCAAGATAATGGGCACTTGCCTCTCAGCAGCTAAAGCCAGCATCTGGCCGTCATAGAGCCCTGCCCAAACATCATTTAAAATATCGGCACCTGCATCCAAGGCAGCACGAGCTGTCGCTGTCTTATAGGTATCAATAGAAACCAGACAATCAAAGCGCTCCTTAATCGCCTTGATAACAGGGACAATCCGAGAAATTTCAGTGGCTCCATCGACAAACTCAGCACCTGGTCGTGTAGACTCTCCGCCGACATCAATAATACTTGCCCCTTCTGCTAAGAGTTGCTCAACTTGCGCTAAAGCTGTTTCAACACTATCATAATTGCCACCATCCGAAAAAGAGTCTGGTGTAACATTGAGCACACCCATAATGGCGCTGTTCCCAGACAATGTGTAAGGTCCAATCTTCATCTTAGTCCTTTTCTATCAGGCTTAAAATCTCAGCACGCGCTTCTGGAGAAGTCTTGTAATCACCCAGAGCAACTGTCGTAATGGTTTTTGACCCAGGTTTTTTGATTCCCCGCATAGACATACACATATGTTCTGCTTCGACCATGACAAAGACCGCTCGTGGGGACAGGGCTTCATCGACAGCTTGGGCCACCTGTTGGGTCAAGCGCTCCTGAACCTGTGGGCGGCTGCTAGCCACTTCCACTGCTCGAGCTAACTTGCTCAATCCCGTCACACGGCCTTGATTTGGCACATAGGCCACATGGGCCTTCCCATAAAAGGGAACCAGGTGGTGTTCACACATGGAATAGAAAGGAATATCCTTGACTAGAACAGCCTCACCGTAGCCCTCAGAAAAAACAGCGGTAAACTCGTCTTTAGGGTCCTTGTGAAGCCCATCAAACATCTCAGCATACATCTTAGCCACCCGTTTAGGCGTCTCCAAAAGTCCCTCGCGTTGTGGGTCTTCTCCCATAGCTTCTAGCAAGAGATAAATCGCTTCTTGCATTTTTTCAAGATTCATGATTCCTTATTTTCTTCCTTTTCTAAAATATAGGCTCGCACTTGTGAGATAAAATACAACGAACCTGTAATCACGTAAAGTGTTTCCCCGGTATCTCCTAAAGCCTTATCTACCCAAGCTTTCCAGTTGTTTTCCTGCGCGTAAAGTTCAGGGTAATCCGCTAGAGCATAGGCCTTAGGGTACTCGAAAGTCGTTACGGTTACCGGTCCTATTTCGCTTAAGGCACTCAGCATATCACTAACTGGTTTGGTATTAATAGCCGCAAATAAAAGGGAAAGGGGGCGCTCATTTTCTGTCTTTAGGACGTCTATTAAGGCTGCCACGCTTTCGCGATTATGAGCCCCATCAACCATCAGATTGGGACGCAAAAACTCGGTTCGCCCTTGCCAGTGCGTTTGAGCAAGTCCCCGGCGAATGGCCTCATCAGACACAGGAAAGCCTTCCATCAATTGATGAATAGCCGCAAGCGCCAAGGCACTATTTCTCACCTGATGTTGGCCGGGCATACCAGGTGTCAGCCCTGTCAGAACAGTTTTCCCCTGTTTAAACGTATAAGTCCCATCTGAAGCTTTACTCATCTGAAAATCACGCCCAAATTGTTGACTTTTGCTCTGTTTTTTTTGAGCGGTTTCTTCAAACACGGTGATGACATCTTGGCGGTCAGCAACATACAAGAAAGGTTCTCTATCATGAAGCGCCCCTACCTTTTGATCTGCGATTTCAGCATAAGTTGCTCCAAGAATATCTTGGTGATCTAAGCCGATAGATGGGCACAGCAAGGCTAGAGGGGAAAAGACATTGGTCGAATCATAGCGTCCTCCCAGACCAGCTTCAACAAGGACAATATCGACAGCCTGCATTTCCCCAAAATACAAGAACATCATGGCTGTTATCAACTCAAATTCAGTGGCTGTACCCAGTTGGGTTTCCTTGGGGAGGCGTTCTGCCAAGGGTTTGAGTCGCTCAACCAGCTGGACAAGTGTTTCTTTTGCAATCATCTGTCCGTTGTAACTGATGCGCTCACGAAAATCAATGATAAAAGGCGAAGTGAAGGTACCGACACTGTATCCAGCCTGTCTATAGATGTGCTGCAAGTAGGAAACCGTAGACCCTTTACCATTTGTACCGACGATGTGGATGCCAGTCACCTTTTTTTCAGGATGTCCTAGTTGTTCTAAAAGCCAAGCCATCCGCTTAATCCCAGGTTTGATACCAAACTTGAGCTGGGCATGAATCCAGTCCAAAGACTGGTCGTATGTCAAACTATTCGTCACCGCTATCTCCTTGTTCTAGCAAAAAACTAGCGACGAAAAATTTCGGCTAGTTTTCATTGCCTAACAATATTTCCTTATTCGACGCGAATACCTTTGGTATCCACCGATAAAATATGACAACTCCCATCAAGTTGCAAGGCTTCGACCGCCTTCTTAAAAGCTGAGACCTGATCTTTTGAGATGATGGTCATAATGGTTGGCCCCGCACCAGAAAGATAGGTCGCATAAGCTCCCATTTCTTTAGCTGTTTGACGAACCGGCTCAAATTCTTTAACCAAAGGTTGACGGTATTTCTCATGGAACCGGTCTCTGGCAATGGCTTGCCCTGCTAGTTCCCAGTCACCTGCAATCATGCCAGCAACGGCCAGATTGGCAATCGCTGAAGCTGTAACGGCTTCCTTGTAGGGCAGTTCCTGTGGCAAGACCTTACGGCTATCAGAGGTCTTAAGCTCATAATTTGGAATAAAGGCATGAAAAGCAACTTCTGCCACGGGGGTTACCAAAGCAGAGACTTGGTCATCCAGACTTGCTGCAACGACCAAATTGCCATAAATAGCTGGTGCAACATTGTCAGGATGCCCCTCGATACGTGTTGCAATGGCTAATTTTTCCTTTGCTGACAGCTGAAGCTGCGCCAATTGATTAGCCAGTTCGATGCCGGCCACGATGACAGAACTCGAAGAACCCAATCCACGAGCCAGAGGGATATCTGACGTCATGATAATCCGATGAGGTTGCAATTCTGGTGCCACTTCTAAGGCTGTCGCAATCAGCAGGTTACGCGCATCGCTAGGAACGTCTTCTCCCAATTGGTGTTCAACCAACCATTCAGGACTTTCTTCAGCGATTGTGATGGTCAAATATTTGGAAACAGCAATCCCTACTGAGTCAAAGCCAGGACCAATGTTGGCACTGGTTGCTGGTACCGTAATTTTCATAGTTTACCCCTCAAGAACTTTGAAGTAGTTCAATAGTTGGACATCAGCTTTTTGGTTCAAATCTGATACGACATGTTGCAATTGCTCTTGGTTGAGGGCATGGGTCACAATGACAAGACGTGCCTTCCCTTCAACCGATTGCTGTTGAATGACTTGTGCCAGGGAGACAGATTGGGCGTTGAAAATTTCAGCTAACTCAATCAACTTCCCTTGTTGATCAGGTGTTTCCAAGGCAAAGTAATATGGACTGATCACATCTTCTGGACGAGCCAATTGGGTTGGACGATGGAATTCATTGAAACCTTTGCCAACATTGCCTTCCTTAATGCGACGCGCAATACGGATAATGTCAGCTGTAACCGATGCTGCGGTTGGTTTTTGACCAGCCCCTGGACCATAATACATGGATTCTCCCACACCGATAGACTCGACAAAGACCGCATTCATGACGTCATTGACATTGGCGAGTGGGTGAGACTTAGGCAAGAAAGTTGGTGAAACTTGGGCAGCAATCCCTGAAGGCGTCTCACGGATATCTCCCACGAGTTTAATGACATAACCCAACTGTTGGGCAAGCGCAACATCTTCTGCCGTAATGGTAGAAATGCCTTGGTGGGTCACATCATCTAAAGTAATGGTCATACCAAAACCAAATTGACTAAGGATGACGGCTTTATAGGCAGCATCAATCCCCTCAACATCGTTGGTTGGGTCACTTTCCGCATAGCCAAGTTCTTGAGCAGTCTTAAGAGCTTCCTCATAGGACCAGCCTTCTTCAACCATTTTGGTTAACATAAAGTTTGATGTCCCATTCAAAACACCCAAAATACGGGTAATCTTGTCAGAAGTCAATGAATTAGCCAGCGTACGTAAAATCGGAATACCACCAGCAACCGCTGCTTCATAATAGAGCGCAAGGCCCTTTTCAGCCGCCAAATCAATCAACTCTGCCCCATGGGTGGCAATCAAGTCCTTGTTGGCTGTGACCACATTTTTACCAGATTCTAAAGCCTTACGAATAAAGGTGCGAGCCGGTTCAATGCGTCCCATCAGTTCCACAACGATAGAAATACTGTCATCTGCTAAAATGTCTTCGACGTTGGTAACAAAGTTATAGTCATTTCCCGCTGCTAAAAGACGTGCTTTTTCCTCTTCATCCTTGACCAATACTTTAGCAATTTCCAGCTGGCTACCAGATGCAGCGGTAATCTTTTCTTGGTTCTCTGTTAACAAAAAGGGAATGCCGCTGGCAACTGTACCAAAACCGAATAATCCAATTTTAATCGTCATGCTATCTCCTTAGCTTATGTGTTTTCTCATATTGTACCAAAAAAATCCTTTCAAGGACAGTTAAACCCACATCCTTTATGATACAATTAAGGTATTCTTTTTTATTTTTTCGGAAAGGAGCCCTCATGTCCTCACAGTTATGGGAGAAGTTTCTGGCGAATCAACGCTTACGGCGCTTGGTTGTCTTGGTGGCACTATTGTTAGCTATCTACGCCTTACGCAGTTTTGTCAGTCTTTTCTTGCTCATCTTCGTCTTCGCTTATGCCGTTTACCGTTTGGAGCAAATGATTCACAAAAGGTTTAAGATACCTTCAAAAATCATTGTTTTAGCAACTTATGCAGTCATTCTGGGTCTCATGTATCTGGGGATTACCCGTTATCTTCCGGTTCTTATCAATGAATCCATTTCCTTGATTGACAAACTCTTAGCCTACATCAACCACCCCCCTAAAGACCTTGAAATCGTATGGTCTTACCTCAAACGCTATATTAGCCAGGATAATATGGAAACCCAACTAAAGAATGGGGCCTCCATTTTACTAGCCTCGCTAACAACGGCTACCAACATAGGGAAAACCTTCCTTTTAGCTTTCTTTTTGTCCTTTCTTTTTAGCTTTAGCCGTCAGCACTTAGTGACTTTTTCTAAACAGTTTTTAAAAGGTCCCAATGCCTGGCTATTCAAGGATATTCAGCATTATGGGAAAATTTTTACCGACTCTTTTGGTGTCGTCCTGGAAACACAGATCGTCGTCGCCTTTTGTAACACCATTCTGACCACACTCTGTCTGTATCTGATGGGGATTCACCAACTGATGGCCCTTGCCTTGATGATTTTTATCTTGAGTCTCATCCCTGTGGCAGGTGTCATTATTTCCGCTGTGCCGCTCGCTTTTGTGGCCTATAGCGTCGGCGGAATGAATTACATTTTTTATGTCATTATTATGCTAGCCATTGTCCACGCTTTTGAAACCTACATCATCAATCCAAAACTCTACTCAGATAAGACAGAGCTACCCACTTTTTATGTCTTCTTGATTTTACTCCTAGGAGAACACTATCTGGGAGTGTGGGGTCTTATCATCGGTATCCCTATTTTCTTATTCGCCATGGAAACCCTAGGGGTCTCTTATCAAAAACAAACCAAATCAGTCGCAAAAGGAGAAAACTAATTTATGCAGGCTAGAAAACATCGCCATAAACGTCGTCTCAATAAACGTGGCAAAACTGCCCTCTTCCTTCTTATTCTTGCCCTTGTGGGTCTTGGGTATTGGCTAGTTGCTGGATTGGGACAAGCCACACGCCAACAGACAGCTAGCTCGACTAATTCTTCCAGTAGTGCCTCCCAAAACAACTCTGCCAAAACCGAACAGGTCAACTGGGTCAAACAAGATAGCGAAGTTAAGCTGCCTATTCTCATGTATCATGCGGTCCATGTCATGGCGGCTGAAGAAGCTGCAAATGCCAACTTAATTGTCGACCCAACCACTTTTGACAGCCATATCAAAGCGCTCAAAGATGCAGGCTACTACTTCCTCTCCCCAGAAGAAGCCTATAAGGTGCTCACGGAAAATGTCCTGCCAAACAATAACGCAAAGATTGTTTGGTTAACCTTCGATGATGGGAACTTAGATTTTTACACGGTTGCCTATCCCATTTTGAAAAATTACCAGGCCAAAGCAACTAATAATGTCATTACCAACTATGTCGAAAACGGGAATGCCGCCAATATCACAGTTGCTCAGATGCTTGAGATGAAAGAAAATGGCATGAGTTTCCAAAGCCACACGGCCAACCACCCAGACCTTAGTGCCACGGAAACGAGCCAATTGGCAACCGAATTTAGCCAATCAAAAGAGTTCTTAAACAGCCAACTCAACCAAGACACCATTGCCCTTGCTTACCCATCCGGGCGCTACAACGATACTGTCACTTCTATCGCTAGCCAGTACTATAAACTAGCCGTCACCACAGATGAAGGTGTCGCTACAGCAAGTGATGGGCTCATGTCCCTCAAACGCGTCCGCATTTTACCTAATACGACCGCCGATGGGCTGTTAAATCAAATTGGATAGTTAAAAAACCCGTCCACTAGTGGACGGGTTTTTGTGTCTTGTTTACTTCATCAGGCCTTGTCAGCCAGGGCTTGTGAAGCTGTAATAACGGTCAGTTTATAGACATCGTCTGCGTTACAACCGCGAGACAAGTCAGATACTGGTTTATTGAGACCTACTAGGATAGGGCCAATGGCGTCATAACCACCCAAGCGTTGCACCAATTTATAGCCAATATTTCCAGCTTCAATATTAGGGAAAATGAGCACGTTTGCTTGCCCTTTTAGAGGACTTTGAGGCACTTTTTTCATGGCAACCACTTGATTAACAGCGGCGTCTACCTGTAATTCCCCATCTAACAGTAAATCTGGACGAGCTTCCTGTGCCAGACTAGCTGCTTTAGCAACTTTATCAACTGCAGGGCCCGAACCACTTCCCTTGCTAGAGTAGCTTAAGAGCGCCACTTTAGGGTCGATATGGAACATTTTCGCCAAATCGGCTGCCCCTGTTGCGATACCAGCTAAGGCCTCACTATCTGGATCGATATTGACCGCGCAATCACTAAAAATCATGCGGTGTTCTGCTTTTTCCATGAGAAAGGCACCTGAGGTGCGCGTGATGCCAGGTTTCGTCTTGATGAGCTGTAAGGCAGGACGTACCGTATCGGCCGTTGTGTAGACAGCTCCGGATACCATCCCATCAGCATAGCCCGCATATACCAAGAGCACCCCAAAATAGTTGGGCTGTAGGAGCAAATCGTCTGCTTCTTCAGCAGTGACTTTCCCCTTGCGACGGTCCAAAAGTGCTTCTTTTAATGGCTCACGCAAGTCACTAGTGCTTGGATCAATGACAGTAAAGCCTTCAATGATGCCATTGCCATTGAAGTAGGCCGTCACTTGACTGACATCTCCGATCAAGACCGGATGAACAAGGCGTTCTTTAACCAAACGCAAAGTCGCTTCTAAAATACGATCATCTTCAGATTCAGGAAAAACAATTTTTAATTGGGTCCCATTCAGTTGTTGGGCAAGTGTATCGATAATTGACATAAATTATCCTTTCATGAGTGAAATTGTTATAAAACGGCTTGGAAATCCTGAGGAATTTCCTGGTCGCAAGTTAACAAACGTTTCTCAAAGGGCTCAAAAAAGTCCAAATGATGACAATGAAGGGCCTGGCGTGTGATGCCAAGGTCCATTCGTCCCCCATAAAGGTCATCGCCTAAAAGCGGAAAGCCTAGATGGGAAAAGTGCACACGAATTTGGTGGGTGCGTCCTGTGTGTAGGCTAACATCCACCAAAGTGACTGGCCCTAGACGCTGAACGACTCGATAGCTAGTGTGCGCATACTTGCCAGAAGGGTGGACACAGCGCGTGATGATACTATCTTCTGGACGTGCAATAGGTTCGATAATCTCCCCATAATCAGGCAAGTCACCGTCACCAGAAACCAGGGCAAAGTAACGCTTATTGATGCGCTTAGCCTGTAGCTGTTTATCTGCTCGGGCATGCGCATACCCATGCTTGGCAAAAAGCATGAGCCCACTGGTATCTTTGTCCAGACGAGTCACGATATGTATTTGATGGTTTTCATAGCGCTGACGTTCATAATACCCTTTGACCGCATTGGCCATAGTGTGACTATGTAAAACACTGGGAATCGAGGCAATGCCATAAGGCTTGTTAACCACTAGAAAATGCTCATTTTCAAATACGATATCTAGAGGGAAGTCAGTACTCTCTAACTGTGCATTACCGATTTCAGCAGGAATCTCAATGGTTACTTGATCGCCAGTTTCCAAGACGTAAATAGCATTTTGTTCGATTCCATTGACTAAAATCTTGCCCCCTCTAAATTTCACTTTCGCCAACAATCCCTTGGAAACCTCGTGGCCTTTGAGAAAGGTTTTGACCTGACAGGGTCGGTCAACTGTAAAATCAAATCTCATTATTCTTCGACCTCACCGATAAAGGCATCACGCACCCGTTCCCAAAAGCTGGTGTGGTTTGGTGTAGCCACAAATGAAATTTTTCTTCTGTCTAGTTTAAAGGTCAACTGGGCCACATTTTTAAAATTATAGGTTTTATTGTCTACTGACAAGGTATAACTGCCCGCTCGTTTTGGAGTGATTTGAATTTTTTCATTTCTCGGGACAATGATTGGGCTACCTAAGGTACGGTAGACGCGATTGTTGAGGCTAGCTAATTCTGTCAATTGAAGTGCTTCAATTGTCGGATGCAAAACCGCTCCACCCAAAGATTTATTGTAAGCCGTTGACCCTGTAGGTGTCGAAATAGCCAAGCCGTCACCACGAAAACGCTCCAAAAAATTGCCATTTAGTTCGACATCTGCCACCATTGTTTTTTCATAGCGCTTGATAGCGGCTTCATTGAGCGCCCGGGTCGAAAAAAGTCTTCCATCTTGTAAAGTGGCTTCGATTTTTAAAACCGGATAAGAAACTTTCCCCCCACGGTCTTGGCGCAAATTTTCCACCAATTGATCCACTTCAAAATCACGGTAATCGGTATAAAACCCTAAATGACCGGTATGAATTCCGACAAACCGCACACGGTCTAATTGTTTTTCATACATATGAAAGGCCGACAGGAGCATGCCGTCACCACCAATAGAAATAACAACATCGGGATTTTTCTTGGTCAAATAAAAGTCAGGGTCATCCCTAAGCAGTGCGAAAAGCCGTGAAGCCACACGCTTACTTTGGTATTTGCCATTAGCGATGATGGCGATTTTTTTCTTAGCGATAGATGTCGTCTGTGTCATCACTATTTCCTACTCCGTCCTTGATATGCCGATTGATGGGATCATATAACAGTTGCGCCTCTTGGATATCTTCTTTAATAGCACTCATTTCCTCATCCAGTTTGTAGGCCATTCGGGCCGCGTTTTCAAGACGTTCCTTAATGGCTTGGGGAAAATCTCCCTGATATTTGTAGTTAAGAGAATGCTCAATCGTCGCCCAGAAGTTCATGGCCAAGGTACGAATCTGTATCTCTGCTAACACGTCTTTGGGGCCGTTGATGGTATCCACCCGATAAGATATAATCACATGATAGGAACGGTAGCCGCTTGGTTTACGATTACTAATGTAGTCGCGCTCTTGCACCACCGTCATATCTGAGCGCCGTCTTAAGAGACTGACAACTTCTTGGATGTCCTCCACAAATTGCACCATCACCCGTAGACCAGCGATATCCTGCATTTCTTGCTCCAACAAGTCAGTGCCGATCCCTCGAAGTGCCATTTTTTCTTGAATGCTCTCCACGGATTTGACGCGACCTGTCACAAACTCAATAGCTGAGTGCTTCCCTTGCTTTCGAAATTGCTTACGAATCCCACGCAACTTGATTTTGAGTTCACCAACTGCTTGTATATAAGGGTCTAAAAATAATTCCCAGTCCATACTACTCCTTAGCCCGCTAATGGGGATGGTTTTCGGCTTGAATTATTTGGTCATTTAAGCCACAATGAATATAGCTATTATACCACAAACCGAAAGGAAAACGTATGCAACATCTTGAAATTGAGTTCAAAAGCCTACTTTCTCAAGCTGACTATCAGCAATTAGAGGCCCTGTTCGAGGACACCACAGCCATTATCCAGACCAACTATTATCTGGAAACACCTTCTTGGGCTATTAAAAAGGCGAAAATGGCCTTGCGTATCCGTACCTTAGATGATCGCGCCGAATTAACCTTAAAAATCCCTCAGACTGTTGGAAATCAGGAGTACAATCAGCCCTTATCACGCGAGGAAGCAGAGGACATTTTAGAAAATCTTCAATTGCCCAAGGGCGACATTGTGTCACTCTTAGAGGAACACAATATCCCGCTCAACCAACTGACCTGTCTTGGGGCTTTAACCACTAAACGCCTTGAAAAACAGTTTCCAATTGGCCTTATGGCTTTGGATGAAAATACCTATGCCGATCAAAAAGATTTCGAACTGGAATTAGAGGTCACTGATGCGCAAAAAGGCAAAAGTGATTTTGACGCTTTTTTGAATACGCACAAGATTCCCTATCGTTTTGCCAAAAGTAAGGTAGCTCGTTTTGTCGATACCTTAGACTAATCGGTAAATCCCATAGTGAAATTTTTGATTAGGACGCACCTGACGGTCAAAGCCCAAACGTTCAAAGGTTTTATCGCGAAAATGCCCCTTAAAAATCACCGCTTCTTTGGCAACACGACAGGCTTCCCTCATAAAAGTATCTGTCAGCTGGTTGGCATTTGCCAAATCAGCTATCCCTGCCAAATTATGCGATTCTGTAATCGTCTGAGAAAACATGGGATCGCAGTAAACAATATCAAAGGCATTGCTTGCTTGTTCGCCTAAAAAAGCCAAATGGTCGGCATGGACAACCTCAATTGACCGCATGGCAGCATCAAAACTCGGCCAACCACTTTCATAATGAGCCAGTCCGTAAGCAACAACCTGCGCAATAAGATTTTGAGACTCTACAGCTGTCACCTGATGCCCAGCCTGCGCCATAACGATGGCATCTGTTGCTAAGCCCATGGTGGTATCCAAAATTGTTTTCGGACTCGTCCCAAGTAGAGTTCTCAAGGGGTCATGGGGTGCTTTTGCCCGCAAGATGGCTGTGTCCGGATGAAATTGCAAAACGGCCTGGCCCAAACGGTGAAAACTTAAGCCTTCTCTGGCCAACAAAAAAAGCCCATCCCTGCCCTGCAGTAACTTTGTGACAGAGTATTTTCGTCTCGGTAAGTAGGCCCAGCCATTGCGCTTGGCTAGGCCTTCTGCTTCTTCTACCAAGTCCTTTGGCATGCCTAAACTTGTGGTAATTGCTAGTGTCATACCTTCTAGTATAGCAAAATTTAAGCCAATCTGTGACAGGCAATGCTAGCTTTCCCCTTTAATCATCAGCTATTTTTTGGTAGAATAAAGACACTAAACATTTAAGGAGTTCATTGGTCATGGGACAAAAATGTACCGACAGTCAACTGAAACTATTCGCCCTCAATTCTAACAAGGCTATCGCAGAAAAAATCGCTGCAGCCATGGGCGTGCCACTTGGGAAATTAGCTTCTCGTCAGTTCTCTGACGGCGAAATCCAAATCAATATCGAAGAATCAGTTCGGGGACATGATATCTACATTATCCAGTCCACCAGCAACCCCGTCAATAACCATTTATGGGAATTGTTGATTATGATTGATGCGTGTAAACGTGCAAGCGCCCGATCTATCAATGTCGTTATCCCTTACTTTGGCTATTCCCGTCAAGACCGTATCGCGGCACCTCGTGAACCTATCACTGCTAAACTCGTTGCCAACATGTTGGTCAAAGCTGGTGTCAGTCGTTTGTTAACTTTAGATTTGCATGCTGTTCAGGTGCAAGGCTTCTTTGATGTCCCAGTAGACAACCTCTTTACCATTCCTTTATTTGCAAAATACTATCAAGACAAAGGTTTTACCGGTGACGACGTTGTCGTGGTCAGCCCTAAAAATTCAGGCATTAAAAGAGCTCGTAGTTTGGCTGAATATCTGGATGCGCCGATCGCTATCATTGACCACGCAGAAGACGATAGTAACCGTGAAGAAGGCTATATTATCGGGGATGTTAAGGGTAAGACGGCCATTCTCATCGACGATATTCTTAACACAGGTTTGACCTTTGCAGAATCCGCTAAAATTGTTCAACGTGAAGGCGCTACTGCTATCTACGCGGCTGCCAGCCACGGACTCTTTGCAGGTGGTGCGGCAAGTATCCTCAGCAAGGCACCTATTGAGGAAATCCTTGTCACTGATTCAGTGGCGACTAAAGAAGCTGCCCCAGACCAAGTCAAGTATCTCTCTGCCAGTGAATTGATTGCAGATGCTGTGGTCCGTATCCAAGCCCATGAACCATTGAGCCCACTCTTTACCTACACACAAGAGGATGAAAACTAATGGCTTATTTTGACAATGCTGCTACTAGTCCTTTAACTCCTGCTGTTAAAGAGGCGATGTTGGCTGCAATGAGCATTTATGGAAACCCCTCAAGCTTGCACCAGGAAGGTCGCAAGGCCAGTAAACTCTTACGAGAAAGCCGTGAGAAAATTGCTAGCGCCTTAGACGTCCCACCCCACCAAATCATTTTTACTTCGGGGGGACGGAAAGCAATGTGACCGCCATTCAAGGCTACGCTTTAGCCAACCAAGCCAAAGGAAAGCACTTGATTACCACAGCTATTGAGCATCATAGTGTTCTCCATACCATGGCCTATCTGGAAGAACGTTTTGGCTTTTCCGTGACTTACCTAACACCAAAAGACGGCCAAAACATTACCGCCCAGCAAGTCAAAGAGGCGCTACGTCCGGACACTATCCTAGTTTCTACCATGTTTGCCAATAACGAGACAGGTGACCTTTTGCCAATCCAAGAAATTGGAGCCTTATTGGCTGACCATCAGGCTGTTTTTCATGTCGATGCTGTCCAAGCTGTCGGTAAAGTTCCACTTCATCCTCAGGAGCTAGGTATTGACTTTTTATCGGCATCAGCCCACAAATTTCACGGACCAAAGGGGGTCGGCTTCCTCTATTCTGCCCCCCTTCACTTTGATGCCTTGCTTCATGGCGGAGAGCAAGAAGACAAACGCCGTGCTAGTACGGAAAATCTTATCGGCATAGCGGCTATGGCTGAGGCCTTAGAGGATAGTTTGAGTGATGTTGGAACCAAGACCAAACATATCGAAAAACTCCGCCAAACTTTTTTGAACGAGTTGACGATTCCCTATCAGGAAAATCGTTTGGGACAGGGCTTGCCACATGTTCTCAACCTAGGCTTTTTAGGGGCAAACAACAATACCCTATTGACAAGATTGGATTTGGCGGGATTTTGTGTTTCAACAGGTTCTGCTTGTACGGCAGGAACCGTAGACCCTAGTCATGTCCTAAGCGCTTATTATGGTAGCGACTCTCCACGCCTGACCAGCTCCATTCGGATTAGCTTTGGCGACCAAAATACGCTAGACGAGGCCAAGTCACTTGCCCAAACCATTAACACAATTTTAGGAGACTGATATGGCATTTGAAAAAACCATACATCTTGCGGACTCTCGGGACACTTATACGCTCAGCCCGACAGTCAAAGCTTATACCCTTCGGGATATGACCTTCACCCAAAAACAACCCATTGGTATCTATGAGTTACAACGCCTGCTCGAGAAAGTCCCTAATAGTGGCGATGGCTTTTTACTCAAAATCACCATCAACAAGGACCTAACCGGCTTCAAGTTAACCATTACCGATAAATCAGGCCTACGCCCCGTCAATATTTTTAAAACCGAGGAACACAAAATTCTTCAGGAAAAGTTCTACTTTTTGATGGACAGTCTGGTTGAACGCGGCGTATTTGAGAAAATTCCTTCATAATTCAAAAAAACTATCGTAAGATAGTTTTTTCTTATCACAAAGTGCAGCATTTTTGTTGCTTTTTTCACAATCTTTTTTTACAATTAACGAGTATAGAAAGGAGTCAGCCATGACAGAAGACAAGCTCATCCCAAAAGCAACCGCTAAACGCTTATCCCTCTACTATCGTGTCTTTAAGCGGTTTAACGCTGAAAAGATCACCAAGGTTAATTCAAAACAAATTGCTGAAGCTATTGGTGTGGATTCAGCAACTGTTCGGCGGGATTTTTCGCATTTTGGCGAGCTTGGTCGTCGTGGCTTTGGCTATGACGTGCAAAAGTTGACAGCATTTTTTGCCCAGCTCTTGCATGACACCAATACGACAAATGTCCTTTTAGTTGGTATTGGCAATATGGGAAAAGCCCTCTTGAACTACCGCTTTCATGAACGCAACAAGATGCGTATCACCATGGCCTTTGACCAGCAGTCCCACCCCATGGTTGGTTATACGTCAAAGGACGGTATTCCTATTTACCCTATTGACGAGATTAAATCACATGTGATAAATTCTCAGGTTAAGACCGCCATTTTAACTGTTCCATCTGTCAAAGCCCAAGAAGTGGCTGATATTCTTGTTGAGGCTGGTATAGAAGGTATCCTAAGTTTTTCACCCGTACAGCTCAAACTTCCCAGTCACGTGGTGGTGCAATATGTTGACTTAACCAGTGAATTGCAGACACTCTTATACTTTATGAACCAAGAACAGGAGGGACTCTAATGGCCAAACAAGTGATTGGTATTGCTGGAAATGAACGCTCAGGGTTAGAGTCCTTAGATATTCATGTCTCTTATACTCCCTCTGGCTATGTTAGAGGCGTGCAGTTGGCTGATGGCATTCCCTATATTATCCCCATCGGAGACCCTGAAAACACGCAACAGTATATTGCAAGCATTGACAAACTCATTTTAGCAGGTGGTCAAAATATCTCGCCAGAATTTTATCACGAGGACTTGCAGGTTGCTAGTGATGACTATAACCGTTCCCGTGACGTGTTTGAAATTGCTCTCGTAAACGAGGCCCTGCGTCAAAAGAAACCTATTTTTGCCGTCTGCCGCGGTATGCAACTCTATAATGTTATCAGAGGCGGTAGCCTCAATCAAGAAATTCCTAACCATTGGTTAGAAGACAGCACGCACGATGTCGTTTTAGACGAGGGAACGCCCTTATACGATATTTATGGCAAGCGCAACTGGATTAACTCCTTCCACCGTCAGAGTGTTAAAAAACTTGGTACAGGTCTAAAAACGATTGCTAAAGATCCCCGCGATGGCACCATTGAGGCCATTGTTGATCAAAATTATCCGCATTTTCTAGGTGTGCAGTGGCACCCTGACCACTTGATTCAAGAACGCAAAGAATCCATCGATGTCTTTGACTATGTCGTTAATCACCTCTAATCACACAAATCTGTTTGCTCTCGAAAACTATAATAATCAGGGTAACCAATGACAAGGTGATCTAAAAAGACGATACCCAATTGTTGGCAAGATGCCTGCATCCGTTTGGTGAATTGCTGGTCCATCTCACTCGGAGTCGGATCGCCAGACGGATGATTGTGAACGATAATCAGAGAAGTCGCCATATTTTTACAAGCAAAGTACAAAATTTCACGCGGCTCTGCTACTGAACGACGAACGCTACCAATAAAAATGGTGCGTTTTTCTATTAGCCTATTTTGCGTGTCTAAATACAGAGCGATGACGTGTTCTTGTTTTTGGTCTCTTAGTTCTACTTGCATGCGTTGCGCCAAGCGGTCAGAACTCAAAATACGCTCTGATTTGCTGAGTTCTGCACCATGGATACGTCTAGCCAATTCCACCAGAGCCATCAATTCCGTGGCACGGACGGGTCCAATGCCATCAATGGCTTGAAATTCTTGCAAGGACATCTGTCGTAAGTGCGATAAATCACCAATTGTTTCTAAAAACTCTCCAGCTAGTTCAAAGACATTTTTCTGACGCGTACCTGTTCGTAAGAGTATCGCTAAGAGTTCCTGATTGCTCAGAGCTTCCACTCCTGCGCTAGCCAAGCGCTCCCTTGGTAAAAAGGCATTCGATTCCCATTTAATGGCATACATATTTCATCCTCCATTAAATTATTCGCAAAAATTTGCTAAAGACACGAGGAGGCAAACAAATGAATGGTGTGCCAGTTTTTGGCTATAGATAATCAGCCTCGCCTTGCTTACCATTCTCAAAAGCCTTTTATTTGAACTTGTTGATCAGACTGTCTAGCTCTGGCACTGTCTTACCGTTCTTAAAATTCCCTTAGGTGCATAAGAAAAAGCCGTGGGTTTACGGCTTTGGTGCGATATTAAAGACATGGCTCATTGGGTCTGATTTGACCATAGGTTGTCTCACTGCTTCCCTCCTACAATCCGCAAGAACACCATTAGCTAGCCTACTACCGCGGAAAGGTCCGTTACCTTGATTAAGTTCTCTTTCACTTTCTTCAACACACTGTGTTACGTCAATTTCAGTCATTGCTCTTCCTTTTTTTGTAGCAAAAAACGCCTAGATAAAATCTAAGCGCTTTTTTAGAATAGGTGGGACGGGAAATCCCCACTTTTCAGATACCTATATCTAGGTGCGTAGTTCCCGATATTTCTCTACTTCTATTCCTCACTTAGATTATAACTTTTTTCCTTTATAAAGTCATGCTTTTCTGCACCCTCCTCCCCCCATACCTCAGCCACTGCGCATCGGCAGTTAGAATGGATCGGAGAAGCATTCTTGCCACTCTCCATGGCATCGATAGGAGCTGGCTTGTTGGCCGTCTCACAGCCTATACGCTTGCAGTTGTTACAAGCTCTTGACTCAAGCACAAGTCTAAATTGGGTAAAAGCCGTTGTCCTTCATGATTTGTTGCTGACCCATGGTCTACACTCTAGCGTGTTCCGTCACTGCTAGGCGCTTGGCGCTAGCCGTAGAGACATCAGTGCCCTCAAGGAATGACTGAAGAAGACCTTGAGGGCAAGTAAAAAAGCCTTAACAGGTGACTTGCTGTTAGGGCTTTTGTCTTACATTTATGGGAAACATTGGCTATCATCCTTTAAAACAGCCTAATTATAAACTGCTATATGTCCCCTGCCGGAATCGAACCAGCAACGACTCCTTAGGAGGGAGTTGTTATATCCATTTAACTAAGAGGACTTATGAAAAAATCTGCCACGAGGACAGACTTTTTACTGAAATCTGTAAATTATTTACGGATTTCTTTGATACGTGCAGCTTTACCTTGCAAAGCACGCAAGTAGTACAATTTCGCACGACGTACTTTACCATAACGTACAACTTCAATCTTTTCAACACGTGGTGTGTGGATTGGGAAAGTACGTTCTACACCGATACCGCTTGAAATTTTACGTACAGTGTACATTTCAGAGATTCCTTGACCTTTACGAGAGATAACAACCCCTTCAAAGATCTGGATACGTTCACGCGTACCTTCGACAACTTTCGCATGAACACGAACAGTGTCCCCAGGGCGGAACTCAGGAATATCAGTACGCAATTGACCTTCAGTCAAACTTTGGATTAATGGATTCATTTTTAACTCCTTCTCTTACCAATCATCAAGCGCAGGACCCAGCGGATTGGCGGTATTTCGTGCGTCCATTAAACACACCCATTTATTATAACAAAGTCTTGATGTTTCGTAAAGCTATTTTATTTATTTGACACCATCTTTTGTGCGCCATAAATAGAATGTTGGGGATGCAAGGCGAAGGCTATGGCACAAACAATGAAAAAATAAGGGAGATTAGCATAACCAAAAACCTCACAGCCAATCAGCATCGGCCCTAAAAAGGTTGATGTTGCACTGCCAAAAACAGCTGCATAGCCCAAAGCTGCCACAAAAACAAGGGGTAGGCCAACCAAACTCGACACAGCAACCCCTAAACAAGCACCGATGGTAAAAAGTGGCGTCACTTCTCCTCCTTGGTAGCCTGCGGCCAGCGTGAGAACTGTCAATAGTAATTTCAGCAACCAATCATAAGGCAAGATGCTACCACCAGAAAAGCTAGCTGAAATGAGATTGGTTCCAAGGCCAGAGTAACGTCCAGCATCAAGAACGAGAAAGAGGATAGACAGCAAAACACCAAGGCTAGCAATGCGCCAATAGGGATTGGGAAACAGCTTAGCCGCCCACCGCTTAGCATAAGTGAGTGCATAAGCAAAGAAATTGCCACATAAGCCAAAGAGAATCCCTAAAAGGAGTAATTTTAAGACGAGTTCCGGCGTCAGTGTCAAGGAGACGGAAACAGGGAATGTAAATTTCTCAAGTCCCAAGCTATGAGAGGTCCAACTGGCCATAAAAGAGGCAACAAAGGTTGGAAAAAGCGCCTGACTATAAAAGCGACCGATAATCAAGACTTCCATGGCAAAAAGTGTTGCCGCTAAAGGCGTTTGAAACAGACCGGCAAAACCTGCTGCCATACCGAGGACTAAGAGTTTATTTGACCCCTCTTCCTGACTAATCCAGCGGGAAAAACGATGGGATAAGGTTGCTCCTAGCTGAACAGCCACCCCCTCACGGCCAGCTGAACCTCCAAAAAGATGCGTCAACCAGGTCGCTCCCATCGCTAGAGGAATCAAGCGTAAAGGAATCGTCTCCTCCTTGCCTTCATTCACATCAAAGACTAGCGTCATCCCCTTGCCACTTTTTCCACCAAACTTTTGGTAGCAGCCAACTATGGTTAAACCTGCGAGGGCCAAGAAAGGCAAAAGATAAAAGCTATGGGCTGTCCTAAAGTTACTCAGGCCAATTAAAACCCGTCCAAACAAGGCATCCAGAGCGCCTACCATAGCGCCAATAACTAGGGCTAAACAGCACCAGACCAAGGTGTTTTTTAAAAGGGTCAGCCCTTTACTTGCTGTCACCAAGTTGTCCTTTCTGAAATTTGCGAGAGTGGCGCATCATTGCTTCAAAGGTATCAACGATAGTCGTCTGGTAGGATTTGTCTTCGACCAGATTAGCCACCTTTTCTAAAATAGCCGCCTCACGGTTGCCATCATAGATAGGCATACCCGTTGCTTCTTTGTAGGCAACGACCTGGTCAACCAAGTGCATCCGCTTTTCTAACAGAGCCACAATTTCATGGTCAACGGCATCAATTTCTGTACGAATTTTTGAGAGATCAAGTGACATTTTTATCCTTCTTTCCAGTGACATGTCTAACGATTAGATAAACTCCTAAAAGCACCCCTAAGATCAGCGCCAGCCAGAGCAAATCATTAAAATTCCATTTAAAAAGCGCATTGCCTCCAAAGGCATAAATCAAGTTTGAGGGGGCTGTCCCCAGCAAAATAGCGCAGATGACTTGTTTTTTAGGTGTTTTCCAAACCACAGCGCGATCATTGACCAAAAAGGAAGGCACAAAAGGAATCATATACCCCAAGGTCAAAGAAAGGAAGTGATTTTTAAAATGGCTCAACCACTGCGTATGCTTGTCCGTCCGTCCTCTTACATGGGCTAAGTCTGTGTGGGCTATAATGGTCGCCACCAATATATTCCCCAAGAGGGCACCCAACCAGTTTATGGCAAAACCAAAGGTAGCCCCTAGGATAACCCCATTAACCAAGGCGATGACAGAACTTGACATAAAAGGAATAGCGGTCATTAAAGCTGTCAATACCACTAGCAATAGGATATCCCCTAGAGTGGGGTGACGAAAGGTTTGTTCTAACAAGAGCGGGTTGGTGCCAAAACGCCAGATTTCCCTTACTAAGGGAACATATTTATAGAGAAATAGGCCAAGAAAAATAAGAAAACTAAGCAGTCCTATCCGTAACCAAACGCGGTGATCCTTACTAAAGTGTTTCAGTTTTTGCATCATTATAAAAAAAGAGCGCAAGCGCGTCTTCCTCTTTATCCAACCTGATCAGAAAGGGCTTGGGCAAAAGCTTCCAGATTGGCAATATCATCGTCATCGCAAGAGAGATCGACTTTCACTTTTTCAGCCCCTCTTGTCGCACCTGTCCGTGCAAAGGCTTCGTCAAATTCATCTACTGACTTGCAGAAATAATCATAGAAAGTGTCGCCAGATCCACAGACCCCGTAAATATGGTCAGACAGGTCCAAATCTTGGAGATCTTCGTAAAAATCCACGATTTCGTCTGGTAAATCCCCGTCTCCATAGGTGTAGGTGGCGACGACGCAGATATCCGCATCTTCAAATTCTTCTGGTTCTACAGTTGTACATTCGTCGACATCAACCGTGTGGCCAAGTTCTTCAAGTTTTTGGGCGACGATATCAGCGATTTCTTCATTATTTCCAGTCATGCTGGCGTAAACG
Source organism: Streptococcus sp. DD12 (assembly GCF_001578885.1). Taxonomy (GTDB): domain Bacteria; phylum Bacillota; class Bacilli; order Lactobacillales; family Streptococcaceae; genus Streptococcus. Next base: position 473,411 of record NZ_KQ969495.1, read on the forward strand.
ATTTTAGCTAATGCCATGGGTGCGTTTTCTCCTTGGTTAAATTGTCAGATAATTGAAATTATACCACATTTTAGGATAAGTTTGAAGAGCTTTCCCCTAAAAGTGGCAAATAGGCTTGGTCTAAGGCTTTGCGTAAGCGTTTTTTTGTCTTATCAGACACAAAGGCACCAGACAAGGCCTCTTGATTGTGCGCATAGAAGTCAGCTAGGGTCAGCCCAAAGGCCTCTTGATAATGCTTGTATTCTTTGGTGAGATTGGTCTGAGAAACCGTGCGGTTATCTGTGTTGATACTGATACGAGCCCCTTTTTCTTTGAGTAAGGGGTAGGGAAATTCTGCTAAGGTCTGGCAAGCTTTGGTTTGAAGATTGCTGGTTAAGCAAATTTCAACGGTCACTTGCTGAGCGACCACTTCTTCAACAATATCTGGACGGTTATACAGAGCCGTCCCATGTCCAATACGACGGGCCCCTTGTTGGATGGCCGTTTGCACGTTTTGGGCACAATGGCATTCGCCCGCATGCAAGGTAAAGGGCAAACCTAATGCTTCGACAGACGCCATGGTCTCTTTTAGGACTTCTGGTGGAAAATCCACTTCATTACCCGCAAAATCAAAGCCCACGAGACCGCGCTGGGCTAAGGGAGCAACGGATTGAAAAATCGATCGGGAAATCTCTGGGGCTGCTTGTCGCATGCCACAGACCAACAAACGCGCTGTTATGCCAAGCTCCGCTTCTGCTTTTTCTAGTCCCGACAAGACCGCATCGACGGTCTCATAGGCCGTCAAGCCCTGATCCATGGACAGTTCAGGGGCAAAGCGCAATTCTTGGTAAATGGCCCCATCTTCGTGAGCCTGTTTGGCCACATCATAAGCCGCCAAGGCTAGAGCTTCCTTTGTCTGCAAGAGCGGGCGAACCCAATCAAAAGGCTGCAAGTACTCCATCAAAGTTTTAGCTCCTGCAGGTGCGCTAACCAGCGCTCTCAAGGCCTCATCATCTTTTGGAACAGCAATACCAGCTAAATCAGCCAGTTGGCGAATGGCAGATAAGGACAAAGAACCGTCTAAATGACAGTGGAGTTCAACTTTGGCTAAGTCCTGCAGATTCATGTATTTTCCTCACTAATCAAGATATTTCTGTCTAGTATACCTGTTTTTGAGACATTTGACTAGATGCTAGGCGATAAAACTTTAATCCTATCTTCTGCAGTCTTTTGACATTTTTGTTATGCTAGTCTTATCACAAGACAAGGAGGCAACACATGTCTGAATACCATTTACCTGACGTTTGGCAAGCCCCAACAGCAATGGGCGGGGCCTGGGGAGGGCTCAATCAACCAACAGCTGGCGCACGGTTTGACCAAACCTTACCAAAGGGAACTGCTCCTTTTCAAGTCTACTCATTGGGGACACCAAATGGCATCAAGGTTACCTTGATGCTTGAAGAACTCAAAGAACTTGGCCTAGCCAATGCTGACTACGACCTTTATCGCATCGCGATTGGCGATGGCGACCAATTTGGTTCTGACTTTGTCGCCATCAATCCCAACTCAAAGATTCCCGCTATGATTGACCAATCTGAAAAAAAGCCTGTTCGTGTCTTTGAATCAGCATCCATCTTGCTCTACTTGGCTGATAAATTTAATGTTTTTATTCCTCAAGATTGGGCACAACGTACAGAAGTTCTGAATTGGCTCTTTTGGTCTACAGGAGCGGCTCCATTTCTCGGAGGTGGCTTTGGTCACTTCTTCCACTACGCCCCTGAAAAGATAGGCTATGCCATTGACCGCTTTGCCATGGAGGCCAAACGTCAGCTCGACCTGCTCGATAAAGAGTTAGCGGATAAACCTTATATCGCAGGCTCAGACTACACCATCGCTGACATGGCCATCTGGTCTTGGTATGGCCGCCTCGCTCAGGACAAGATCTGGACAGATGCTGGAAAATTCTTAGATGTCCAATCTTACAAGAACCTACAAGCTTGGACCCAGCGTATCGCTGACCGACCAGCCACTAAACGGGCACTAGAAGCCAATTACCAAGACATTAAATAGCTGGCAGGCCTGGTTGACATCAAGCAAGACACAAGGACATAAAAGCACCTAGACGTCTGTTCTAGGTGCTTTATGCGTCTTTAAGATAGAAACCGTTTGGTTAGTCCACAGATTTAAGGGCCTCCAGCATGTCAACTTGGCGTAGCTGATGGTTGACGTACCACCCTAAAACAGCCAAGATTAAGATAATGACAAGAATTGGAATCACCCATACGCTAAGGGCCACATCAGGATTAAACATCATGGTACTTGAACCTATCATAGCTAAAATCGCACGATGAAGGAGAACCCCCATGCCCAGTCCTGTCACAATACCTGCCAAAGACAAAACAATTGTCTCGCGGTAGATATAGAGGGTGACTTCTCTATTGTGGAAGCCAAGGACTTTAATGGTTGACAACTCTCTGATGCGTTCAGCAACATTGATATTGGTCAGATTGTAGAGAATAACAACTCCTAAAAGCGTGGCCAATACAATCAAAATAACCATAACATTCTCCATAGAATGTGAAATAGAGGAAATCTGGTTGATGAGGCTGGTATTGAGGACAGCCGTTGAAACAGCATTCATTTTTAACAGTTGGCTGGCGAGTGTTTTCACCTGAGACGTAGACGAATCTGATGAGCGAACAAAATAGGCATTTTCAGAGGCCTTTTGCCCAGTTACCTTTTGATAATAAGAGGGCGTCATAAAGATAAAATGGCCAGCATACATCTCAGTTACGGCAGCTACCTTGACCCGATATTTTTTCTCCTGCAAGCTAACGGTAATCTGATCACCAGCCTTGACTCCGTAGAGTTGAGCCAGTTTTTCAGACAAGACAACCCCTTGGTTGGTCAGTTGGATAGGCTTGCCTGTTGCGCGACTAGTCATCTTGACATAGCTGGACAAGTGACGCGCATTTGCAACGATGACAGAGACAGGTTGCTCTTCTGTGGCGTTTTTGACCGTTTGCTGAGTGGATTGGTAAGTGATTTCCTGGTAGGAGGTCACTTTTTTCTTATCGTTTAAGGCCTTAAGCAAATCATCCTTTTCTGACTGACTGGCCTCTTGATTGGTCGTTAGAACCATTTGATAGGTCAAAATATCCTGAAATTGACTCTCCGCAATACCTGAGATAGATGACCGAATGCCAAGCCCTGCAAATAGCAAGGCAACCGAACCCGCAACCCCAAAGACAGTCATTGCCATCCGCTGTTTGTAACGGAAAATGTTCCGAGCGGTCACCTTGTGTGTAAAACTCATCCGGCGCCAGATAAAGGTCAGGCGTTCGAGTAGAATCTTAGCGCCTGAAACAGGCGGTTTAGGCAAAAGAAGCTGGGCTGGTTTTTCAATGAGTTCTTGACGGGCTACCCAATAAGCTGGTAAAACCGCAGCTAGGAGAGCGAGAACCATGGTCACCGTAAACAGACCAGGATAGAAATAAAGCTGACTGGTCCCAATCAAAGTCGACGTTCCGACAATGCGACTCAACTGATAGGCTAAAGGATAGGTTCCAGTTAGACTTCCGGCGATTGTTCCTAGGAGACTTGCCACCAAACCATAAAGAACAAATTTCGCAATGATTTGGCGGTTGGTATAACCTAGGGCTTTAAAGATTCCAGCCTTGTTTCGCTCTTCATCCACAAAACGTGTCATCGTTGTAAAAGTAACCATTGCCGCTACGATATAGAGGACGACAGGAAAGAGATTGCCCACACCAGAGATCGAATTGGTCGAGCTCTTGTACATCTCATAACCGTCTCCACCAGGTAGGGTAGAGCGCGTGTAACTCGTATAGATAGGCAGAGGCAACTGATTCAGCTGCTTTTGAGCCTCAAGCAAATTAGCTTTGGCCTGTGCAATTTCTTGGTCTGCCTGTGCCTTCTTTTGGGCATAGGCAGACTTGGCAGTTGCTAGGTTCTGAATGGCTGCGTCAATCTTGGCCTGATTGGTCGCTATGGCCGACTGGGCCGCCTGGAATTGTGCCAAGCCCTGGGTGTACTGATTATTGGCAGAGGCATAGGTTTCCAAGCCTGATTGGTACTGGGCTTGCCCGTTTTCGTAGCTGGCTAGTTGACTCGTGTAAGTCGCTAGACCAGCTTGATACTGAGCAAGTCCATTTTGATAAGCTGTCTGATTGGCTTCAAACTCTGCCAGTGCCGTTTGGTACTGGGTTAAGCCCGACTGGTAGGTCGCTTCTTCTTGTGTCAAAGTTGCCACGGCCTGGTTATAGGTCGTTTCTTGACTGGTGTAGGTCGCTTTTAAGCCTTCCAAAGTCTGTGTCTGACTTGCCAGCTCAGCTTCACGCGCTTGAATCCCACTATCGCTTGCTGGGTCTTGCCCTTGAGCAGTTAAGTTGTCCTTATCCGTCTGCAGGGCTGTTTGTGCAGAGGCAAGCTCACTCTCTTTTTGGGCAATGGTTTGCGCCAAGGCATCCAATTGCGATTTGCTATCAGCCAGAGCGGTCTTGCCCGCATCAATCTTTCCTTTTGCCTCATCAAGTTGCGTCTTGGTCGCCGTCAACTGAGCCTGTGCTTGCTCTAATTGAGCCCCAGCCTGGTCTAGCTCTGTCTTTTTAGCATCTAACTGAGCTTGGGCTTGGCTTAAAGCACCCCCTGCTGTAGTCAACTGAGCATTTGCCTGAGCTAACTGAGCCTGTGATTGCGCCAATTGCCCGTCAGCTGCTTGCAGACCAGTCGCTTTTTGAGCAAGCTCTGCTGAAGCTTGATCGAGCGTCGTTTGCTTGCTCGTAATGGTCGCCTGACCATTGGCAATAGCCTCTTCTGCAGTTGCTAACTCTTGTTCCGATTGGGCAATGGCTGTGTAGCCTTGATTGATTTTATCTTGCCCTTGCGCCTTGATTTGTGCCAAGCGTTGGCTAGCATTATCGGCTATCAATCGGTTGAGGGCTTTTTGATGCTTGGCCAAGCGCTGGCTGTAAGTAGTCGAATAATAACCAACACCTCTCAAGTCGTCATAGGATAGCCGGGCTATGCTATAGACTGAAGACTTAAAGGCTCTTTTGGCCACCATGGCGTAGCCAGATAACTCACCATCACCAGCGGTTGTGGCTCCCATATTGGTCTTTCCCCAAATCTCAGACGATTTGACAAAACCTGTCACCGTAAAGGTTTGTGCCTTAAGTGTGCTGGACTTATCCTTGGCATTTAGGGAAATCTTATCCCCGATTTGATAGCGCCCTTTGAACTGCTCACCAAGGGCAATCTCGTCTGCTTTTTTAGGCAAACGTCCCGCTGTCAGTGGCATTTTTGAAATCTTATCCGGCTGTGAAAAGAGGCGAATGGCCTTACCAGACTTGGCAATGGTCTCATCCGTTACATACCCAAATTCTACCTGAGCCCCCTTGATACTTTTAAGCTCTTTCACGTCATCTTCACTGAGGCCATAAGTAGACATCACCGCAAGGTCCATGGTATGCGTTTGATCAATGTAGGCTTGCCCTGTGCGTTGCATATTGGGTGTCGTTGCCTTAAGACCAACCAGAGTCAGAGACCCCAAAAACATCAGAAAGAAGATAGATAAAAACCGTCCCCAAGAGCCTGTAAAAGACTGTCTAATGTCTTTCCAATAAATCCTTTTAGACATGTCAGACCTCCTAATATTCCAAGGTAGCAATGTCTTGTGGGTGTTCATTGACCTCAACAGACTTCACCGTCGCATCTCGCATGTGAATCACACGGTCACCAATAGGGGCTAAGGCAGCGTTGTGAGTGACAATGATAACCGTAGCGCCTTGCTTACGTGACATATCCTGCAGGATTTGGAGAACCTGTTTTCCGGTTTGGTAGTCCAAAGCCCCTGTCGGTTCATCACAGAGCAAGATTTTTGGCTTCTTAGCTACCGCACGAGCGATGGAGACCCGTTGCTGTTCACCTCCGGATAATTGGGCAGGAAAGTTATTGATGCGGTCTGCCAGCCCCACCTGTGTCAAAATCTCCACAGGGTCCATGGCGTCTTTGACAATTTCAGAGGCCAGCTCCACATTTTCTTTGGCCGTCAAATTGGCCACCAAGTTATAAAACTGGAAAACAAAACCCACATCATCCCGACGGTAATTGGTCCGCTGATGGGAATCAAATGTGGCAATATCCACGCCATCAATAATGACCTGTCCTTCATCATTGGTATCCATACCACCCAAAATATTCAAAAGGGTGGACTTACCAGCGCCGGATGACCCTAAAATAATAACCAACTCGCCTTTATTGACTTCAAAATTAACATCTTTATTGGCTAGAATTTCTGTTTCACCAACCTGATAACGCTTGTATTCCTGTTTAACTTCTATATAAGCCATTTCCGCTCCTTTCTTCGATTGCTTGTCACTTTTCCTTGACAAGTTATTTCCTAAACATTAGGATATAATCAACACCTTGTTGATTAGCGATGTGCTTATTATAGCACGCTTAAGCCATATGACAATGCACAAAAATGAACAAACTGTCTATTTTAGAAAGAGATTTTATGACCAAAGAACGACACAGCAAAACGCCCACGGCCATCCGTCTGGCCATCACCCAACTGCTCAGTCATCGGAGTTTTGAAAGTATTACCGTAACAGCCATTTGCCAGACAGCAGGCATCAACCGGGGGACTTTTTATCTGCATTATCTGGATAAGTTCGACATGATGGATCAGATGAAAGCTGAGACCTTGGATACGTTTATGGCCCTTCTGGCCCAAACCACGACAGACTGCAAGCATTTGGATATTTTACCAGCTTTAGAATATGTCGAAAAGAACAGAAAGTTTTTCTACGCGCTTTCCCAATCCCAATACGTCAACCTACCTCTAGCCATTCGTGAACTCCTAGAAAACCTTTTTGATAACATGCCTAACTTTCCCCACTACCTCAGAAACCTTTACGGTATCTCTGAAACCTATGCCAAAACAGCCCATATCGGCGCTATAGAAGCCATCATCACAGACTGGATTTTAGCTGAACAAGCAGAAAGTCCCCAAGTCATGGCCAAGGTCTTGGAAGACTTCTCCAATCGCTAAAAAAGTAGAACAGCTCACGCCCTATCGCTTTTGAGATAGGATGACCTGTTCTACTCTTTTTTGTATTATTCGACAGTAACAGATTTTGCCAGATTACGTGGTTTGTCCACATCCAAACCACGATGCAAGGTCGCATAGTAGGCAATCAGCTGAGTCGGAACTACCATCGAAATAGCTGACAGATAAGGGTGAACAGTCGGAAGAACGATAGCGTCTTCTTCACGCGCGACTTGCTCCTCTGCAATCGTTAAGACATGTGCCCCACGAGCAGCAACTTCTTGGATATTTCCACGGGTATGGCTCGCCAAAACTTCATCTGACAAGAGGGCAATCACTGGTGTCCCTTCTTCGATAAGGGCAATCGTCCCGTGTTTGAGCTCACCAGCTGCAAAACCTTCACACTGAATATAAGAAATTTCTTTGAGTTTGAGGCTTGCTTCCATAGCGACATAGTAATTTTGCCCACGCCCGATATAAAAAGCATTCCGGGTATCTGGCAAGGTCTTAGCCACTGCTTCTTCAATCGACTCTTTTTCAGACAAGGTTGCTTCAATGGCTTGCGCGACCATCGATAACTCGTGCACCAAATCAAAAGCTTTAGCTTTTTCATTGCCATTGGCATCACCGACAGCCTTAGCTAAGATAGCCAAAGTCGCAATTTGTGCCGTGTAAGCTTTGGTAGAAGCCACCGCAATTTCAGGGCCTGCATGCAAAAGCAAGGTGTGGTCTGCCTCACGTGACAAGGTAGAACCAGGCACATTAGTCACCGTCAAACTCTTGATACCAAGTTCATTGGCCTTGACCAAAACCTGACGACTATCAGCAGTTTCACCGGATTGACTAATAAAGAGGAAGAGTGGTTTTTGGCTCAAAAGTGGCATATTGTAGCCCCATTCAGATGAGATACCCAGTTCCACAGGCGTTTGTGTTAAGTCTTCGAGAACTTTTTTTGCCGCAAAACCAGCATGGTAGGAAGTTCCCGCAGCAATAATATAGATACGGTCAGCTTCTTGGACAGCTTGAATAATCGCATCATCTACCGTCACCTGACCCTTGTCATCTGTATAAGCATTGATAAGCTTACGCATGACAGAAGGTTGCTCGTCGATTTCTTTAAGCATGTAGTAAGGGTAAGTGCCTTTACCAATATCAGATAAGTCCAATTCAGCCGTATAGCTTTCCCGCTCTTTGGTCTGACCATCATAGTCTTGCACGGTCACCTCATCAGCGGTCACAATCACCAACTCCTTGTCATGAATTTCCATGTATTGATTGGTTTCACGAATCATGGCCATGGCATCCGAACATACCATGTTGTAGCCATCGCCAAGACCAATCAATAACGGTGACTTGTTTTTTGCCACATAAACCACATCAGGATTTTGCGCGTCAACCAAGGCAAAGGCGTAAGAACCCCGAATCAGGTGGAGAGCTTTTTTGAAGGCTTCCAAGACAGACAGCCCGTCTTCTTCAACAAATTTACCAATCAAGTGAACGGCAATTTCTGTGTCCGTTTGCCCCTTGAAATCATGGCCTGCCAAGAAGTCGTTCTTTAGTTCCAAATAGTTTTCAATGACACCATTGTGTACCAACACAAAACGACCAGTTTGGGACGTGTGGGGGTGAGCATTGTCCTCAGTGGGTTGTCCATGGGTTGCCCAGCGGGTGTGACCAATACCTGTTTTTCCAGTCACGCCGTCGGTTTTGGCTTTGAGCTCAGCGATGCGACCAACAGCCTTAACCAAATGAGCCTGATTTTGATCCAAAACAAAGATACCGGCTGAGTCATAGCCACGGTACTCCAGCTTTTCCAAACCTTGAATCAAAATATCCGTTGCATTTGTGTTTCCAACAACACCGACAATTCCACACATAAGTCTACTCTGACGTCAGGGACGCCAGCCTTTCATTTCATTTTCATGTATTTTGTAACAAATTGGTATAGTTCAAATCAACCATTTGAACTACAAAAATCAGTATAATCCTTTCATTTCAGCTTGTCAAGCGCAAAATTGGTATAGTCTTTTCCCCTTATCTCCATCCTCACGTGTAAAAAAACTATCCTGGTTTGCTTACGATTAAAGAATTCAATTCTTAGCCCTTCTCTCGCCATAAAGACAGAAAAAAAGAAGTTCTAGGAGAACTTCTTTTACTTATCACGCTTCGATTAATTGAATATCCGCACCAAGCGCTTGTAACTTTTCAATAACTTGGGAGTAGCCACGCAAAATAAAGGAAATGTTGGTGATTTCGGTTTTCCCTTCAGCCATGAGCCCTGCAATGAGGAGCGCTGCTCCTGCCCTCAAATCTGACGCCTTAACGGGTGCACCAGATAAGGTGCTAGGGCCGTGATAAAGGATGCCATTCCCTGTCGTGTGGATTTCAGCCCCCATCCGAGCTAGTTCAGGGACATGGTTGACCCGTTTTTCATATATGGTATCTGTAATGGTCCCTGTGCCATGGGCGGTCAAAAGAAGGGGAGTTAAGGGTTGTTGCAAATCAGTCGCAAAACCAGGATAAGGCGCTGTCTTGATAGAAACAGCCTTTAAATCCGTTTGCTTTTCCACAAAAACCGAATCTTCGTCAATCGTCATGCGGACACCCATTTCTTCAAGCTTGGCAATAAAGCTTTCGAGGTGCTCATACAAGACATTTGTCACTCGAATCCCCTCACCAACAGCAGCAGCTAGGGCGATGTAAGTCCCTGCTTCAATCCGGTCTGGAATAACCTGGTGACGTGTGCCTGACAGGTGACTGACCCCATCGATGGTAATGATGTCTGTCCCAGCCCCACGGATGCGCGCCCCCATATTGTTGAGTAGGGTGGCGACATCGATAATTTCCGGTTCTCTTGCTGCATTTTCAATAATCGTCCGCCCCTTGGCCTTGACTGCCGCCAACAAGGTATTGATGGTAGCCCCAACACTGACGGTGTCCATAAAGATATGGGCTCCCTGTAAGTCCTGACCATCAGTCGATAGACGCATGGCTTCGCCTTCATAAGACACCTTTGCGCCCATCGCTTCAAAAGCTTTGAGGTGCAGGTCAATCGGCCGTGGGCCCAAATCACAGCCCCCTGGCAAACCCACAGTAGCCGACTGATAACGGCCCAAAAGACTACCGTAAAAATAATAAGAAGCCCTAAGACTATTAATCTTTCCTGAGGGCATGGGTTCATCTCTAACGCCACGTGGGTCGATAATCAGGCTATCACCCTCTCGGCTAACACTGGCTCCCATGAGCGTCATAATGTCAATCAAACTCGCGACATCTGAAATATCAGGAACCCCATCCAGGATTACCACGTCGTCTGATAAAATCGTAGCAGGAATCAGAGCAACGACACTATTTTTTGCCCCAGAAACAGGGACTTCTCCCTTCAGCGGTTTTCCACCATGAATGACAATTTTTTGCATGTTCTACGCGTTCTTTCCATTTGTTTCAGCCATATTACTTTACCACAAAAGCCAGACGGTGACAAGCTTAGAGAAGAGACATTTTAAGACAAAGACAGCCCCTATCATTTTCCTTTAAGAGAAAATGGTATAATGAAAGCTAAAAAGAAGGAGAATGCTATGCCAGAGATTTATGGAGCTTACGCCGACTACCTGCCTCTCGTCATGCAGGAGATGGTCACGAAAATACAGGATAAGAGTCACACAGTCAAAACCCAAACAGGCTTTAAACTCTATGAACACCTTCTTTATCGTATTAAGAGTCCAGAAAGCATGATGGAAAAATGCCAACGCAAAGGTCTGCCCCAAACGCCCCAATCGGCTTTAAAAGCAATCCGTGATGCCATTGGCATTCGCGTGGTTTGTGGTTTTGTTGACGATATTTACCAAACTGTTGCCTTTTTACGTCAGCTCCCTGATGTGACCATTGTTCAGGAAAAAGATTATATCACCAAGGCCAAACCCAATGGTTACCGCTCCTACCACTTGATTTTAGAGGTGAAGACCCCTTATCCCGACTGCCTGGGTCAAGCCCAAGGAACTTATTTTATCGAGGTCCAACTCAGAACACTGGCCATGGATTCCTGGGCGAGCCTAGAACACCAGATGAAGTACAAACACCACATCTCAAACGCGGAACTCATCACCGAAGAACTTAAACGTTGCTCGGATGAGCTGGCTTCCTGTGATTTGACCATGCAAACCATTCGCCAGCTCATCGCAGAAAACAAAGATTAGAAAGGTCCTTCCCTATGCGTATCCTATTTGCCGAAGACGAGGCGCAGATGTCTCGTGTCGTGACGACAGCTTTATCCCATGAAGGCTATGTGGTCGATGCTGTTTTTGATGGCCAAAAAGCTGTCGACCTGTCTCAAGCGCATGCCTATGATGTCGTTATCTTAGATATTATGATGCCTAAAAAAACGGGACTCGAAGCACTCAAAGAAATCCGAGCTTCTGGTAATACCAGCCACATCATCATGCTGACCGCCATGGCTGAAATCGACGACCGTGTCCTAGGTTTGGATGCCGGGGCTGACGACTATCTGACCAAGCCCTTTTCCCTCAAAGAACTCTTAGCCCGCTTACGGTCCATGAATCGGCGTCAAGAAAACCTCACCCCCAGTCACTATTGTTTAGGCAATCTGACTTTAGATGTGGTCAACCAAGAACTCAAGGCGGAAAATAGCGTCCGTCTCTCCAGCAAAGAAAGTAAACTCCTGACTTTTCTCCTGCAAAACCACGATAAGGTGCTATCTACCAACGAAATCTTTCGTCATGTCTGGTCTGACACTACAAAAGACGACCCGGCCACCTATGTCTACATGTACATCTCCTACTTACGCCAAAAACTACAAGCCGTCCAGGCAAACAGTCACATCACAGGAGAGAACGGTGGCGATTTTTGCCTAAGTACTCAAGAATAAGGAGCTGAGCCTATGATCAAACAACTCCGAAGACGTTTTATCCTTATTGCAACCCTATGTGTCACCTTGGTCTTATTCGTTGTCATTGCGGTCCTTAACACCGCCTACTACCTCCAAGCCTATAACGAATCACAAAGCATGGTGAGCCTCATCAGCCAAAACCAAGGGCAACTCCCCCAAAGTCAAAACCAACCGCAAAATGCCCTCAGTAACCAAATCTATGATACGGCTTACCAAGCGGCTCACTACCTGACCATCACCACTGACCAATCAGGTAAGGTCATCGACCAAAATGGTTTTGACGACATTTCCATTTCCCAAAACCGCCTGAAGCGCCTGCTAGCTTCCAACCAAAATGGGGGGCTCTTTTTCACAAAAGATGGGGCTTACATTTTTCAAGTGACCAGGGTTTCTAACAGCAACAATCGGCGTGTCGTCTTTTTGGATATCTCATCTTTGATGGAATTTGAGTTTTTCTGGCTCTCCTTGCGCGTCTCTTTTATCAACCTCATTCTCTTTGTCTGCGTCATTAGCCTCTTTTCCGGACGACTCATGCGGCCTTTTATCAAAAGTTATGAAAAACAACGCCGTTTCATTACCAATGCCAGCCACGAACTCAAGACTCCTGTCGCCATTATTAGCGCCAACAATGAACTGCAAGAGATGATTTCCGGTGAAACCGAATGGACCAAGAGCACAGCCGACCAGACCAAACGCCTCACCGAAATGATTACCCAACTAGTGACCTTGGCACGCCTGGAAGAACAGGCAGAGATTGTCTTGCACGACCTTGATTTCTCAGCTATCGTTCAAGACGCGGCCGAAGACTTTAAGTCCTCTGTCATCAAAGACGGCAAAACCTTTCATCTTTCCGTTGCCCCTGGCGTGCAGGTTAAAGCCGAACAAAAATCCCTCTTTGAGCTGGTCACCATTTTAGTTGATAATGCCAACAAGTACTGCGACCCTAAGGGAACCGTTTCTGTCACGCTTGAAGGACGTGGGCGCAGACGGGCCCGTCTCATTGTTTCCAATACCTTTAAGGAAGGAAAAAGCCTAGACTACAGCAAGTTCTTCGAACGCTTCTACCGTGAGGACGAGTCGCACCATAGAAGCGACAGCGCTAGCACCACAGGCTTTGGCGTCGGTTTATCAACCGCCCAAAGTATGGTCGCACTTTTTAAAGGAAAAATCACTGTCCGTTACAAAAAAGATACCATTAGTTTTATCGTCTTACTCTAGACAAGGTTAAACTTGTTTATCAGGACACTCAAAAACAAATCCCTCTATTCTCAGAGATAGGACCTCAACCGTATCGCAAATTGACTAGCAGTAAAGCCACCTGTCTCACAGGTGGCTTTTCCTATCTTACTTCTTCTTTGACACCCAGCCAATAGCATCGCTAGGCGGATTTTCGGTGTCCATCCAGATGAATTCAATCCCAATCTCGCCGTTTGTAAACTTGGTCAGGCGAATAGCGTTGATTTCCAGCAAAAATATACGCAACAAAGTAAAACTAACTCTTTTTAGTAAATTTGAGCCTAAATTTTGGGAACAGTAGAGTCTAGAAAGAATTTTTATCAGTAAATCGGATCGTTCTTCCCCAAAAATTTGATACAATGGACCTGGAGGAAACCTATGTCTAAAAAAATAATCAAAGTCGTTGCGGCTGCCATAGAACACAAGGGTAAATTTTTTTGTGCCCAAAGACCTGAAGGAAAAAGTCTAGGAGGCTATTGGGAATTCCCAGGTGGAAAACTAGAAGCTGGTGAATCACCAGAAGAGGCTCTTCTCCGTGAGATTAAGGAAGAACTAAACTCTGAAATTAAAATTTTATCTTATGTGAATGAAGCCTCCTATGGTTATGATTTCGGAACAGTTGTCATGAAAACCTACCATGCCAAACTCATTTCTGGAAATCTAGACTTACTTGAACACCAAAATTCAATTTGGTTAGCACCTAACGAACTAAAGACATTGAACTGGGCACCTGTTGATCAACCAGCCGTTGATCTTCTATCTCAAAAATAAGAACAGGAACGAATCCTGTTCTTATTTTTTTGTGATATAGCGATAAAGAGTATTTGATACAGGAGTTTGCAATTTAAACTGCATGGTAACGATACTCTCCTCTCCAGTTTCTAATGGTCGAACCAATTCTTCGACTGTTGATGAAATAAGATTTAAATCCCCCAGGAAGTAAAATTCCCCTCCTTCTGCATCGTCTTTAATAACGAATAACTTTAAATCGAGGCCATTAGTTGGTGAATCTAGAATCGTTTGCACATCCGGAGAAGCGAGGGTTCGTTTATTTTTTGAAAACCATTTTAAGGTTGTTTCGTTTATTAGCTCATCTTCATACTTAATCGTATCATTGATGTCATCATTTTTATGATAGGTAATAAAAATCGGACAGGTATTCGTTGTCTTATCGATTTTGTATCCACCGATATTTAATGGAGGCTCATCCTTTTCCCAATTAAGTAGTTTTACAACGTCACGTCGAGAGTATTTTTTACCAATCGTAAATGTATCAGGATAGTCCCTAGATTTGATAAGTCCAGCCTGCACTATATCTTCAACAGCTTGCTTAAAATCAGCACCCTTTAGAAATTTCTGAAAATCATCCTGCAAACAATAATCAGATTCCTGACAGATCAAAAGGGGCACATCCCCAAATTTCTTTATTTCTTGCTTTTTTAAGAATGTGAGTTGTAAAACAGATTCAACTGAAGAAAGGGTTGCTTTATCAACTAGCAGTTCCTTAGATTTCAGTAACTTCTTAAAATCCTTCTTCTTGACATTTCCTTGCTTTAGTAACTGTTCCAGTAATAGTAATTCATGTTTGCGTTTTCCAGGTAAGAATTCGAAGGTTAGAAAATTAAGCCACCTTTTTTCATCATTTGATAAGACTAGATTCTCTTTAGAAAACTTATTTAGAACATCGGCGTAATTATTGAAGCTAGTATTCTCAAAGAAAATTAAGGGATCTATACTATCATAATTTAAATAGTCAACCAACAGAGGACTCCTACCCAACTTATTTTCTAAGTCTGTATAAGCGTCTCTTAATAATTTCATATTTGACAATGAAGTATTGGTAATCGACTTAAAAATTTGTTCTTTAGCTACTTCTTCAAAATTAATTGTCGTTAAACCGCTGAGAATATTAGGCTCTCGGAGCTCCCTCCGGTAATTATCCTTATTCATCGATTGATCGCCAAAAAGAGCGATAGGAATTAGATAATTGTTTTTATAATTTCCGATAAAGTCAATAATTGTCACATATTCTTTACTGTCATGCTTTCGAAGACCTCTGCCCAATTGCTGAACAAAAACAATGCTTGATTGTGTATTACGTAGCATGACAACTTGATTTACAGAGGGGATATCAATCCCTTCATTAAAGATATCTACCGTAAGGATATAGTCTAGCTCGCCATTTTCCAATTGTGCGACCACAGCATTACGAGTATCCATACTATCATCGCCTGTTAAGGCGCGACAGCGTTTCCCTTTTTGGTTTAATTTAGAAGCAAGTTCATATGCTTCTTGCTTAGAAGAACAGAACATAAGTCCTTTGACCTTGTCTCCGCTAACACCATAGAAATCAATTTTACGAAGGATGTGCTTGATACGCTCCTCAGACGTTAATTCGCTAATCGTTGTACTTTCATCAACTAGATTGCCCTCTACTTCAATATCTTTCACGCCATAATAGATAAATGGACAGAGCATGTCGTTATCAAGAGCATCTTGTAAACGAATCTCATAGGCAATATTATAGTCAAACAATTCATAGATATTTTGCCCATCCGTCCGCTCTGGAGTAGCAGTCATTCCTAAAAAGAAGTTTGGTTGAAAATAGGCCATTACTTTTTTATAAGAGTCCGCACCCGCTTTATGAACTTCATCAATCAAAATATAATCAAAGAAATCCTTTGCAAAGAGTTGAAGATTATTATCACGGGATAGTGTCTGAATCGTTGCAAAAATATATTTCTTTCCCGTCACATTCGCTCCAGAATGGTAAATCATTCCTTCTGATTCTGGAAACTGCAATACCTTTTGAAAATCTTTCAAGGACTTTTGAAGAATTTGTTCGCGGTGTACAATAAATAACATTCGCTCTGGAGCAAATTGTTGCACATCAAAAGCAGATAAGAAAGTCTTACCCGTTCCTGTCGCGCTGATAACCAAAGCCTTTCTTTTCCCAGAATCTCGGATAGATTGGAGTCCTTTTAAGGCTTGTTCCTGCATCTTATTCGGTCTAATCTTATCGACGCGATAGGCTTCTGTCGCTTCTTCTTGAATCTCTTCAACCTGAATCGTCTTTCGCCGTTTTTTTGCATAAGATCTTATTTTTTCTTCTGTTAGGAGATCAGACTGAATCCAAATTCTATCAAACTCTCTTTTCGTTGCCTGAATTAGCTCTCCATTATGAGCCGACGTTAATTTAATATTCCATTCGTAATTGACCTTGAGCGCCGTATGAGTAAGGTTTGAGCTCCCAGAAATTAAAACCTGTTTTCCTTTATGTTCAAACAAGTAAAACTTAGCATGCATTTGCATACGCTCGGGAGTCAAACGAACTTCAACGTTTTTTAACTTCAGCAATTCACGCATGGCCAAGGGATCATTGAAATCTAAATAGGGGGAAATCAAAATTTTTCCTTTTATGCCCTTATCCATTAAATCAGACAGCTGAGACTTAATCAAGGCAATCCCTGACTGGGTAATAAAGGCTACCGAAATATAAAAAGTCTGACAATGAGATAATTCATCCTGCAAATCTGACAAAACAAAACGCTGTGTTTCGGGATCATTAATTAAGATTTGTGGGGAATACCCACCTTCTCGAAAATTAATGTTATCCACAAATCCAAATTTCAAAGACTTAATGAGTGTCTCTTGAAATAAACTAATACCTTCTGGCATAGAGAAACTCTTTTCTAATTAAATTTAGTTTGATTATACTAGATTCTTTTAATGAGTTCAAACGCAAATAACACCGATGAGATACTATCGTAAAACAAAAGAAAAACACGGCATTCCACCGTGTTCCTTTTAATCTATAATTTCGTTTTATGTGACTAAAATCAGCTGAAGGCTAGGCAAGAAGTCGCTGGCTGTACCTGCGGTAGGGCAAGACGTCTTAACGACGCCTGAGCGATTTTAGGCTATTAAACCAACTTCTTCATCTCATCAATCCGCGCTACGGTTGCGTCGTATTTAGCTTGGTAGTCGGCTTGTTTGTCGCGTTCTTTTTGGACGACTTCTGGTTTGGCGTTGGCGACGAATTTCTCGTTAGAGAGTTTCTTACCTACCATATCCAGTTCTTTTTGCCATTTTGCCAATTCTTTTTCGAGACGTGCTAATTCTTCTTCGACATTGAGCAGGTCTGCCAGTGGCAAGTAGATTTCAGCGCCTGTGATAATGCTGGACATCACGAGTTCTGGCACATCGATGTCCTGTGCAATTTCTAGATGCTCTGGGTTGGTGAAGCGTTTGATGTAGTTAAGGTTAGCGTTGAAGAAAGCTTCCAGCTGGCTATCGCTAGTCTTGATGAGAATCGTAATCGGCTTACTTGGCGCAACATTAACCTCAGCTCGCGCATTACGCACAGAACGAATCACGTCTTTAAGAGCTTCTACGCCAGCTGCCGCTGTCTCATTATCAAACTCTGGACGAACCACTGGGTATGTTGCCGTTACGATGGTGCCGTCAGAGATTTGGCCAAAGATTTCTTCAGTGACAAATGGCATGATAGGGTGAAGCAAGCGCAGGATTTGGTCCAGTGTGTAGAGAAGCACAGAGCGCGTGATGACTTTTTCATCTTCGTTGTCACTATAAAGGACTTCCTTGGTCAACTCCACATACCAGTCCGCAAACTCATCCCAGATGAAGTTATAGAGGATGTGGCCAGCCACACCAAACTCAAACTTGTCAAAGTTTTCAGTGACCTTTTCGATGGTTTCATTAAGGTTGTGAAGAATCCAGCGGTCAGTCACATTGCCAGCTTGACCTACAGCCACTTTTGCGACATTGGCACGCGCTTCATCTAGGGTCAAACCTTCATTGTTCATGAGAATGTAGCGGGAAATGTTCCAGATTTTGTTTATGAAGTTCCAAGCAGCGTCCATTTTCTCATAAGAGAAACGCACGTCTTGCCCTGGCGCAGAACCGTTTGAGAGGAACCAGCGCAAAGCGTCAGCACCGTATTGGTCGATGACATCCATTGGGTCAATTCCGTTACCAAGTGATTTAGACATCTTACGGCCTTGCTCGTCACGAATAAGCCCGTGGATTAGAACGTTCTTGAAGGGTTGGCGACCTGTAAATTCCAAGGATTGGAAGATCATCCGTGACACCCAGAAGAAGATGATATCATAGCCTGTTACCAGGGTTGAGGTTGGGAAGTAACGCTTGAAGTCTTCGGAGTCGACATCAGGCCAACCCATGGTTGAAAATGGCCAAAGGGCAGATGAGAACCAGGTATCTAAGACGTCTTCATCTTGTTTCCAACCGTCCCCTTCTGGGGCTTCTTCGCCGACATACATGTCCCCGTCAGCATTGTACCAAGCAGGAATTTGATGCCCCCACCAGAGCTGACGAGAGATTACCCAGTCGTGTACATTTTCCATCCATTGGAGGAAGGTATCATTGAAACGTGGCGGGTAAAAATTGACCTTGTCGTCTGTGTCTTGGTTGGCGATGGCGTTTTTGGCCAATTGGTCCATCTTGACGAACCACTGGGTAGACAAGCGTGGTTCAACCGGCACACCTGTACGCTCAGAGTGACCGACAGAGTGGGTCATTTTTTCGATTTTGACCAAAGCACCGATTTCTTCTAACTTTTTGATAACAGCTTTACGGGCTTCAAAACGGTCCATGCCATTGAACTCACCTGCTAGCTCATTCATGGTGCCATCAGCGTTCATGACGTTGACTTGTGGCAGGTCATGGCGTTGACCTACCAAGAAGTCATTGGGGTCATGGGCTGGTGTAATTTTAACCACACCTGTTCCAAATTCAGGGTCTGCATGCTCGTCTCCCACGATTGGGATAGGTTTGTTCAAGATTGGCAAAATCACGTTTTGACCAATCAAATCCTTGTAGCGCTCATCATTGGGATTTACGGCTACAGCTGTGTCCCCAAACATGGTTTCAGGACGTGTTGTTGCGACTTCAAGCCCACGTGAGCCGTCTTCCAACATGTAGGTCATGTGGTAGAAGGCACCTTCGACATCCTTATGGATGACTTCGATATCAGATAGGGCAGTGCGCGCCTTGGGGTCCCAGTTGATGATGAATTCCCCACGGTAGATCCAGCCTTTTTTGTAGAGGTCCACAAAGACCTTGCGAACGGCTTTTGACAAACCTTCGTCAAGGGTGAATCGCTCCCGAGAATAGTCGACAGAAAGGCCCATCTTGCCCCATTGCTGCTTGATCGTTGAAGCGTATTCGTCTTTCCATTCCCAGACCTTATCCAAGAATTTGTCACGACCAAGGTCGTAACGAGAGATACCCTCTTCCGCCAGACGGGCTTCTACCTTAGCTTGGGTCGCAATCCCAGCGTGGTCCATTCCTGGCAACCACAAGGTGTCAAAGCCTTGCATGCGTTTTTGACGGATAATGATATCCTGAAGAGTCGTATCCCAAGCGTGACCCAGGTGGAGTTTCCCAGTCACGTTTGGTGGTGGAATGACGATAGAATAAGGCTTAGCCTTTTTATCGCCTGAAGGCTTGAAAACATCCTCATCAAGCCAGCTTTGGTAACGACCAGCCTCAACCTCGGCTGGATTGTATTTTGGTGAAAGTTCTTTAGACATGTGTGTTCTCCTTTTTCTTTGATTCGTTATATAATTTCGTGTACGTATACACCGGAAAAATCTTACCCAATGTTTTTCTGACTTTTATTAAAAAACAAAGTTTAAATTTGTCACTACAAAATTTCAAAATATAATATACAATAGCAAAAATAATTGAAACTGTAATTGAAAAAAATAGAAAAGTGTATATTCTAATATTTGCACGAGCCTCTATAGAAATATTATTACTTTCAAATACACTTGAAATGAGCAGAATGACATATAAAGCAGACGTTATGATATAACCTATAAGTTCATTTACTTTCCATCTATATCTTAACCTTCTGGGGATATGCTTTATTTCTCTGCCTTTAAAATAAAGCACCAAAATATCATTAGAATTAATAAATTTCCAAATCACTAGAAAACCTGTAATTACCGCCCACCATTTTAGGTCAAAGATACCAATAAAATATACAACTGGTATCAGTGAAAAGAAAATCAATATAGCAATATAAAATTTCACATCAAGTAATAAAGCAAATAAAGAAAATAGCATTTTCGTCACTATTAACAAAGAAATAAAACCTATTAATGCATCTTTAGTTTGTGGTGTAAATTTAAAATTAAGCGTGGTTAAAAGTATAATTTGCGTAATCCTCAATAAAACCGAAGATATTATAACTAACGCAAAAGTGTTATTAAATAATCTAAATAACGCTACAAATTTCTTATAATCATCAGAAACACTTAGAAAATTTAACGTGCTATTGCGGTATTTATATATATAGTAAACAGAAGCAACCAATAGGGTTATCAAAATCATCCAATTAAAAAAATTATCTTTTTTAAGAGCAATGATCCTTAAATTAAATAAATTATATAAAAGCAAATCAATAACCAATACTATGCTCACTGCAGTTTGAAAATATCCGATTCTGGCTAAAAATCTAATAATTCTACCTTTTATATTATAAATCCATTCAGTATTTTTCATATTGTATACTTTTTTATTTTTAGTTCCCGTAATCCCCACTATCCTCCACGCTACTCCCAAGCTACATTGATTTAGCATAACTAAAAAAGGTTGGCAATTGAGTGTATAGGTCAGTCAATTTTCCGTTCGATTGCGACGGATTTACTTTTCTATATCTATCGGCTTATCCTACCCCTGACCAATACCACCTTTCCAGAGACCTGTGAACCGATAATGAAAATTGTCAGAGATTAGCTTGGCTTCCTCGCTTTCTTGATAAAGCTTCCCATAGGATCGACGCGGTCGTCTAGGTAGCGGTAGACGCGCTGGTGGCCATCTCCCATAAAGTAAGCTGGCGCAAAAGCGTCATTGCGGAAATGCCCTTTGTCATCCAGAAGCTCAGGTGCCACCAAGCGGTCGACAATCTTGGTAAAGATATGACAAATCCCGTCTGATTCAATGATGCGTTCGACTTGACAATCCAGGGTAAGAGGACAGGTTTCCAAGATAGGGGCTTGCGTGATTTTAGACAGGGAAAAATCCAAGCCAATCTGTTTGATTTTCTCTCGGTGACTGCTAAAGCCGGCTTCTTCCATCTCAAGCATGGTCTTTTCATCTGGGATATTGATGGTAAAGGCTTGGTGGTGCTTGATTTGCTCTGCAGCATTTTCCTCAGCACCGACGCCAATAACGACCACATCTCCTAGGCTATAAGACGAACTACAGGTCGTCACATTGTAACCAAATCTTTGGTCTTGGTATGCCAAGATAAAAATCGGAAAACCATAATAAAGTTTACTGGTTTGAAAGGATACTTTCATCTGTCATCTCCTTCCTGCAGGCGCTTTTGATGGCCCTGCCACTCACTTTTAAGCAAGCCAAAGCGCAAAATATCACAACGCTCCCCACGGACATCTTTGCGTGCGCGTAAGCGCGCCTCCTCCTGAAAACCGAGCTTGTTGGCCAGTCGCCGACTGGCATGGTTATAGTCATAACACTCTAACTCCACTTTAGTCAAGGCTAAACCTTCAAAAGCCTGCTGTAAAAAAGCCTCCGCAGCCTCTGTCATCAGGCCCATACACCAATAATCTGGAGACAGCAGATAGCCCATTTCAAGGACATCATCTGCCAGACGGTGATTGAAATCAATGGAGCCAATCACCCGATCCTCACCTTTTAAGGTGAGCCCATAGCCTGATGGCAATTTGTTGTCGTGCAGATTTTTGGGATAAAAGACCTCTAGATAGGTGCGTTGATCGGCCAGGGTTTGCGTGGGGATAAAACCAGCAGGATAGGCGACTTCTGGCAAACGTGTAAATTCTAGGATATCTGGCGCATCACACAAGCGCCTTTGGCGCAGGTGTAGACGCTTTGTTTCAAGGTCAGGTAATGGCCTTCCTGCCCATTTTTCAGAAGGGTGTGCCATAAGACTCCTTTCGCTAGCTGATTTTCCGAGATAGTAAAAAAGCAATCCGTCCTATCTCAACTGACAGGGACGAATTGCTCCGCGGTACCACCCAGATTCGGGCAGAGCCCGCAACTTTCATGCTTTATGATTAATCTAATGACAGCAACTAAGATTAGGCATCTATGTGGACTTCTCAGCAACACCACTTTCTGTAATAAATGGCTCTAATCTACCTCTGTAGTGATATCTTACCAAATTCCACCTCAGCTTTCAATAGACGAGAGAAAAGTCCAGCAGTTTTTTTGACTTGGCCTGCTGTTAGGGGTGAAAAAATGGCAGGCCTGGCCATATTTCATGTCTGCACACTTTTTAGGCTTTCTGTCAAAATCACTTGCTAAAGCTAGTAGACCAGCAAGCTCCCTACTTTCTTGACTTTAATTGACGGATTGACAGCTCAGGCGTTCAACTGCTATACTAACATAAAGTGATGCTATTCACACATTTTTTGAAAAAAGGAGATTATTTTGTATCAACAAAGTTATTTTGATGGCGGACTTTTGAGTTATATTGGTCACTCAATCATTGCCGGGATTATGATTACCTTTAGCCTTGGCCTTGCAACGCCGTGGGCCATTTGCTGGATGCAAAAATGGAAGGCGCAACACACGGTTATCGATGGTCACCGTCTGTATTTTGATGGAACGGGTGGGCAACTATTTGGTAACTGGATCAAATGGACCCTTTTAACCCTCATCACCATTGGGATTTATGCCTTTTGGTTAAACATCAAGAAGGAACAATGGATAACCAAACATACCCATCAGCGATAAAATGAAAGAGGAGGTTTACACCCTCCTCTTTTTGCTGACATCCCTATTGCGCCTTTTTCCCTATTCGTCAATCTCACGATAACTATCTGTGTCGATTTCTCGGTAAGGTTGGATATCTTGGACGTATTCCAAGACACCTTGAAAGACGCCTTGGTCATCTCGGACAGCTTTATAGGTGACATGCACGAATTTGTTACGTGACTGGGATTTAAACCACATGACATAGTCATCCTTAACCCCGTCACGCAGACCCTTCATGATTGCCTGAACCTTGGGCAAAACTTTCGGTGGGTGACAGAGTTCGACCTGCCGGCCGACCTGAGAGGGTGTTCGTTTGAAAATCATCTCCTCAAAAGTAGCCTGGTCATTATAGTATTGGAAAATATCGTCCTTATTGACGAAGGTTATTTCCATGGGCAGATGGTTGAGAATGAGGTTGGCCTGCTCCACAGAGAGGTAGCCATGCCCAAAGGGTTGCTGGCTGCTGCGGTCAAGGGCTGGCTCAGCCTTCTCTTTTGGTGTAAATGAAATGGTCAGTTGACCATCTGGCGTGTCAATGACTTGCTGAACCTCTTGGGACAGCGAGTGCTGTCTTCTAGTGGTTTCCTCAGCGTTTGCTCCTTCCACCTGAGACTGAGGAGCTTCTGATGGCGCCCTATCTTCGGAAAAATCATGGCGTTGCGGTAGCCATTTTTCCTGAGGCATGATAATGGCATAACCATAGGTGTCGCTTTCTTTGGCGATTGCCAGCCAATCATCCTGAGTGAAGGCTTCTAGGAGAATCATCAAAAGAATTGATTCTTCTTTGAAAATCATGCCTTCAAATTCCGCCGCAAAGGCCTCAAAGGCGGTCTGCAGTTGACTAGTATCAGCGCCCTCTAGTTGCTCTGCTTCTTGCAAGACTTTGGCAAAAAGACCACGAATCTGGTCGTCCACGCCCCACATGACCTTTGGTGGGGAATCATGCCCATAGCGTTCCATGATGGGGAAAAAGAGTTCTTCCTTACGTTGGTAATGGCGGTCAAACTGCCCCAACAAGGTCAACTGACGGACCAGGCCTTTTTTCATCTCCTCCTGCAAATCAGCGTCTTTCTGACTCGCAAAGCTTTCTAAAAGTCGACGAATACGTATCATGGCCGCCCGCAGGGCCAAATTTTCCTGCTTGAAGACTTGAACCGGGTGACCAGGATGGTCAGTATCAGCGACTTCTACGCCTTGAACAGCATTTTTGAAAAGGTTGGCATGGACATCACAAAGCTCCATGACATCTTCGAAAGTCACCCCCGAGTCCGAATTCATCAACTCATGCTCCATCAAAGAAATCTCAATCGCTGAAACCCCTGAAAAGGTCGCATCAAAACGTTCCTGCACGGACTCTGGACTTGCCCCATGATGGAGGTCTAAAAGAATGTCCCGTAAAACTGCTATGCGTTGGTCGGTCATTCGCCTAACCCTGTCACCTCATAGCCATTGGCTACGAGAATATCCCGAATCTTCTCGATAGGCAGACCGTGCATGGCAGCGCCCTGAATCAAGGAGACCTGACGGCCTACTGTTTCACGCATTTGAGGGTTGGCTAAAGGGGCAAAGCCTAGTTCTACCAAGAGCTCCAGCAATTCAGGATTTTTATCCAGTAGGTTAGCTACTGGTTGAGACAAATCTATTGTATTATTCATAATCACTTCTCCTTTTTAAGCTATTATAACAAATTTTGCCAACAGTCGGTCAGCTTGGGGCAAGAAAAAAAGCCCGAAGGCTTGGTTGTTTTTAACGTGGTGCGGATAAATCTAAGCTAGCATTAAGAATGCATAGCATTTGGCCTAGTCAGCCTTAAAAGTAACACCATTGGCCTTGAGCTTATCTACAGTCGCCTTACCAATTCCTTTGAGGGCAAGAATTTCTTTTTCCGTCCAATTTTCAAAGGCATGGGCTGACGTTAAGCCTGCTTGATAGAGGGTTTCAACAAGATTTGAACGAATATCTGCCACTTGTGGGAGGGCCTTAAAGGCTTCCAAAGTATGGGCTTTTTGGGCCAAATCCTCATTCACCGCTGTCCGTGGTTTGGTGTTTTCACCTTTTGAAAAGGTTTGCGGTCTAGTTTGAGCAGCAGGTGCTTGACCTACTCCTGTTGAACGAGGGGTTGACACAACCGTAGAAGCCAAATTTTCATGACGACGAATCTGGTTACGCAGTTGTTTTTTGCGATTAAGCTTTTTAGCCATTGATCTTAAACTTTCTTTTCCTTCATTTTTCCCCTGTGTTATGGTCACACCGAGGTTTGTTTTAGTGTAGCAAAAAAAGGGCATCTTTGCAATACCCTCTCTGTTTAGTATGTTCTTTTTCCGAAAAGGTCTTCCGGCATATCATGGAAACCTTTTTTATTATGGTAATTGGCAAATTTCCCCTGCAAAAAACGGTAGGCATCCAATTTGCTTTCATAACGGATAAAGGCATCCTCAGCACGCGCGTCCTTATCCTCTTTCCAAACCTTGTGGGCCTGGTCCATAGCGATTTGGTTAATGGTCACCTGTTGGTTGACCCATTGTTCAAAGTCAGCTAAAAAATCCTGTTCGTAGCTCATAAGCCCTCCTTTTCTCCATTATACAAAAAAGCCGCCCTGTGAGCAAGGCGGTTGGACGGCTAGCGTTCAAAAAGGAAGGTCTCTGCAACAGGATCATAGACACTGTCGACACGAAATTGCCCATCAGCTAAAACATGAATCGTCAGAATCGCACAATTGGGCATTCCCTTGATAACTGGTGGCTCTACCGTCCAAAAACGGTAAAATTGCGACAAGGCAGCGCCGTGCGTCACTACTAAAACCTGACTATCTTCTGCCATTTGCTCTGCAATCGTCGTCAAGGTTTCTGCCATACGTTTAGACACCTGAACATTTGACTCGCCACCATAAGCCACAAAGTAGTCGCCATAGCCGGATCCATCCTGGAGGTTGAGTGGCGGATTAAGCCTTTCTGAATGGCCCTCAAAGGACCCGAAATTCATTTCTTTTAGACCTTTGAGACGGACATAATCCATACGCCCTGAGACAATTTCTGCCGTATCACAGGCTCTCTCCTGTGTTGAACTATAAACGGCGTCAAAAGTAATCTGTCTGCTATGAAAGTAACGCCCAGCCGCTTGTGCCTGAGCGATGCCTAAGTCCGTTAGAGGGGCGTCACACCAACCCTGAATCCGTTTTTGCAGGTTGAACAAGGTCTGGCCATGGCGCATGAGATAAATCGTCTTACCCACCAACACTACCTCCTTTAACTGGATAGATGCGAAAATCCTCTGTTGGTGCTATGATTTCTGTTAATTCGTAGCCATTTTCTGTGGCCACAAAATGGCAAATGTCCCCATTGCTGAGGCCTCGTCCTAAATGCCATGTCAACTCCAATTCTAAGAGGAGACCCCACATGGCTGCCCCGTGGCTGACGGCTAGAATGGTATCAACTGGGTCCTTAGCTAGAATAGAATCCACACAGGTCTTCACTCGGCGACCCACATCCCTAATGTCATCACCACCATAGAAAACCAGCGCATCTTCAAAGGAATTGGCTCCTGGCCTGAACTTGGGCAAAAGGTACTCAGGTTGGGCCTCAAAGCGGCCGAAATTCATTTCTTTTAAGCCTTTGAGTTGGGTGACTGTTTCCCAACCAGTAACCAACTTAGCTGTATCCGTAGCTCTCTCCTGTGTTGAACTATAGACCGCATCAAAAACAATGCCCTTTTGACGAAAATAAGCCCCCACGGCCAAGGCCTGTGCAACACCTTCTTCAGTCAAAGGCGAATCACACCAGCCTTGGACCCGGCCTTCCTCATTAAACTGGGTGCGCCCGTGGCGCATGAGGTAGAGGTTTTTCATGACAGCCCTCCTTTCTAGTCTTGGTTTAAGACACTAGCGCCCTGACTAGCAATGACATCTCTATACCAGTAGAAGGAATCCTTGCGCAAACGGTCAAAGGACCCCTTACCTTGGTCATCAGCATCTACATAAACAAATCCATAGCGCTTAGACATCTCTGATGTTGAAGCAGAAACCAGGTCAGTACAGCCCCACATGGTATACCCCATCAGCTCAACACCATCCTCAATAGCCTCGTACATCTGCTGAATGTGCGCTTCTAGGTAGTCAATCCGGTAGCTGTCATGAATGCTGCCATCCGCTTCAACCTTATCTAGGGCACCCAGCCCATTTTCAACGATAAACAGTGGCACTTGGTAACGGTCATAGAGTTTGTTTAAGGTAATACGCAAACCAACTGGGTCAATCTGCCACCCCCAATCAGAGGCCTCTAAGTAAGGGTTTGGTTCACTTAAGACCAGGTTTCCAGCAGTGGCGTCTGTCTTTTGTTCCTTGCGAGCAATGGACGACATGTAGTAAGAAAAGGACATAAAGTCGACAGGATAGGCTGCCAGAATTTCCTCATCACCAACCGCCATCTCTATCCTAATCTTATTTTCTTTAAAGAAACGTTTGGCATAGCTTGGGTATTTTCCACGCACTTGCACATCTGAAAAGAAAAGATTTTCATGGTCTTTACGGATTTCTTCCATGACATCCTCTGGGTTGCACGTCGCAGGATAAGCTTGCATGCGAGCCAACATACAGCCCACTTGGTTATCTGGGTCAATCTCGTGCGCTGCTTTGGTTGCCAAGGCCGAGGCCACAAACTGATGGTGGACCGCCTGATACATCTCATCTAAGTGTAAGGTTTCATCTTCAAAGAGCAAGCCACCAGAGAGATAGCCCGTCATTCCTAGGATATTAATTTCGTTAAAGGTCAGCCAATAGCGAACCTTGCCTTGATAACGTTTGAAAACTGTCTTGGCATAGTGGACAAAGAAATCAATGACCTTACGATTTTTCCAGCCCCCATAAGCTTTAACCAAATGAATAGGAAACTCATAATGTGATAGCGTCACCAGAGGTTCGATGCCGTGACGATTGAGTTCATCAAAGACCTTGTCATAAAAGGCCAGCCCCGCTTCATTGGGTTCGAGCTCATCCCCATTTGGGAAAATCCGTGACCAAGCAATGGATAGACGAAATGTTTTAAATCCCATCTCCGCATAAAGGGCAATGTCTTCTTTGTAGCGATGGTAGAAATCGGACCCCCAGCGTTTGGGGTAAAGCCCCTCTTTATCAGATAGCGCAAAGTCCAACTTAGCTTGCGTCATAGGTTTTGAGAATTCTTCTCCTAAGGACTTACGTGCCTCAGGGGCTACTGCACGTGAGGTATCTGAGGTGGCTGGTCCCCGCCCATCGACATCCCAAGCGCCTTCAAATTGGTTGGCAGCAGTGGCGCCACCCCAAAGAAAATCTTTCGGAAATTGCTTTACCATAATAAACTCCTTCACTTCTTGCTTTTCTAATATAGCTTTTATTATAAGCGCTTTCACAACCCTTTTCTTCTACTTTTATTGCCAGTTCTGATACTATCCTATGATTGACAATGCCTGCAGACAGCTAAGCCTCGAAAGAAGATCCAGACCACCACCTAAAAAGCTAACTCCCTGAGTCGTGTAACCAGAAAGGCTTTTAGAAGACCTGTTTTTATGGTATAATATTACTTTCTTTGAATAGGGGAGTAATATGACACACGCACCAACCAACCATCAACTAGCCCAACGCGGGCCCATTGTTTCTATAGTCGCTTACCTACTACTGACACTATTGAAACTCATTTTTGGTCAGTTTATGCATTCCCAAGCTTTAATTGCGGATGGCTTTAACAATGCTTCGGATATCATTTCCAATATTACCATCTTGATTGGTATTCGCCTGGCCAGTCGGCCTGCTGACAGTGATCACCGCTTTGGTCACTGGAAAATCGAGGATTTGGCCAGTCTGGTGACCTCCTTTATCATGTTTGTCATCGGTTTACAGGTTTTATGGGAAACCATTAAAAAAATCTTTACGGGCGAGAATACGGCAGTTGATCCTGTAGCTGCAGCAGTTGGTCTGGTATCCGCTGTCATTATGCTAGCTGTCTATGCCTACAACCGTCAGCTGGCTAAAAAAACCAACTCTAGCGCCCTGGTGTCTGTTGCCGCAGACAACCTATCAGATGCTGTCACCTCTATCGGGACGGCCATCGCGGTCTTAGCCAGCGCCTTTAACATGGCCTGGTTGGATAAATTAGCTGCTGTTGTCATCACCATTTTCATCCTCAAAACAGCCTATGATATTTTTATCTCCAGCGCTTTTTCCCTCTCTGATGGGTTTGATGAAACCGAATTAGCCAAGTACGAGACAGAGATTCTCAAAATCCCTAAAATTACACGCATCAAGTCACAGCGGGCGCGCAACTATGGCAGCAATGTCTACTTGGATATTGTTTTGGAAATGAACCCTGACTTGTCGGTTTATGAGAGTCACGCCATCACCGAACAAGTTGAAGACCTCCTCAAGCACCGCTTTGGGGTCTACGATATTGATATCCACGTCGAACCTGCTGCGATTCCCGAGGATGAGATTTTAGAAAATGTCTATCACAAGCTCCACCAGTTTGAATTGGGGCTCCATCTCAAACCTAAGACCTATCGCCCATGGCTGATGACCGATTTTCGCTGTGTCACAGCAAAAGGAGAAAGTTTGACAGTCGACGACTTTCTAAAAATCCTACCTAAAGCAGAACAAATAGAACTCACTAACTTTGACATGACCTCTATTTCACAAAAAACCAAACTAGTGACCTATCAGCTCGGGGAGGAGTTTCATACCAGTCTTTGGCGCCGCCACGAAAAATGGTACTTGGTCTTCCATCAAATTTCTGCTCAAGCCAACGATTGACAGCAGGCCAGCATTAGCCTACAATATACCTCATTGGAGGTATTTTTTTATGAAAGGTTTAACACTTACCTTAGGTGGTTTAACGACTTTAGTCGGTATCATCTGGCTAGTCAATCCGCTTTCCACAGTATCCTTTTTAGCTTGGGTACTGGCCTTTGCCTTATTTGCGGCAGCTGTCAGTCAGATGAGTTTTTACTTTAGTTTAGAACCACAATACCGTAACATCTGGAGTCTTTTACAAAGTATTCTTTCACTGATTTTTGCGCTGATTATTTTTGGTATGTCAGGAGCTGAACGGGCGAATTTCTTAATTACCTTAGTGGGCTTTTGGGCTATTGCTATTGGTATTACCCGTATCTTATTAGGCTTTAGTTTACGTGACACCGCCTTTGACCGCGACCGCCACATCCTTTCCAGCGGTGTTTGGACGCTGGTCATCGGTATTCTCTTACTGGTCTTACCCCTTCTCTTTTCAGCCTTTATCGGCTATCTGGCAGCATTCTTTTTGATTATCGCAGGGGTTTCACTCCTAATAACCGGACTTCAACTGCCCTAAAAAAAGAAACTGACTCAGTCAGTTTCTTTGAGTTTGAAAGTAAGGTCTTTTTAAGACTTCCCTTAGGTGAGGATGGGACGGTAGCGACTCCTGACGGATTCCATACCTGAACTTTGAGCCTAAGGTCTCAAAGTTCCCAAACGCTTGAAACACTTCTGTTTCAAGCGTTTTTCTCACGGCGGGAAGTCTTGGTTTTGGCTCGCTTTGCTCGCCTTAACTGCAAGTATCCTTTTTATTGGCAGACTTCAGTGCAACCTATCGATGAAATGAGAGCATCTATGTTAAAAAGAAACTGACCCAGTCAGTTTTTTTGAGTTTGAAGACAAGGTCTTTTTAAGACTTCCCTTAAGTGAGGATTGGACGGTAGCGACTCCTGACGGATTCCATACCTGAACTTTGAGCCTAGCGTCTCAAAGTTCCCAAACGCTTGAAACACCTCTGTTTCAAGCGTTTTTCTCACGGCGGGAAGTCTTGGTTTTGGCTCGCTTTGCTCGCCTTAACTGCAAGTATTCTTTTTATTGGCAGAGTTCAGTGCAACCTATCGATGAAATGAGAGCAACTACATAAAAAAAGAAACTGACTGAGTCAGTTTCTTTTTTCAAGCAAGATTCTTTTCCTGATTTATCCCGGACTTGGCATCTGCTACAATATCCGCTAAGGTTACCGAACGCAAACTATTTTCCAAAGCTTCTTGGGCCTGCTTCAACTTATCATCCAAAGCCCCATGAATATTGCGCCCGATAGGACAGTTGGGATTAGGATTGTCATGAAAACTAAAGAGTTTTTGAGACTCTCCCAGACTTTCGACCGCCAGGTAAACATCATAAAGACTAATGTCACAAAGTGACTTCAATATGGTAATACCACCGCGACCTCTGGTAACCTCGATAAGCCCAGCCTTCTTGAGTTGAGACAAGGTCTTACGGATGATGACAGGGTTGACCCCCACGCTGCCTGCTATTTTATCGCTGGTCATTGGGACATCAGCTCTATCAAGTGCCACTAGAGTCAATAAATGAACCCCAATAGTGAGACGACTAGAAATTTGCATGAGTCTCCCCCTTTCTATATGTCTCTATTGTATCATTTTTTGATGTCATGTCAATGGTTACAAATCCCATTTTCCTTTTGTTACAAAGCCACCCCAAAACTTTCTAAGGCATGCATTTCAGCCTCAGTCAGACGGCGAAATTCACCGGGGGCTAGATTCTCATCGAGCTGTAAGGGCCCCATAGACAAGCGTTTAAGCGATGTGACTTCCTTGCCACAGGCATGCACCATGCGCTTGACCTGATGAAACTTCCCTTCTGCCAACCTAACCAAGACAACTGATTGGTTACTGGCCTCATCCTGTTGGATAATGTCCAGCTGTGCCGGCTGCGAGGTGAAATCTTTAAAGCGAATGCCTTGGGAAAAACGTTCCACGTCAGCCTCATCCATGACACCGGCCACTTGAGCCAGATAGGTCTTTGTCACATGTTTTTTGGGGGATAAGAGCGCATGGGCCAGAGGGCCATTATTGGTCAAGAGGAGCAAGCCCTCGGTATCCTTGTCCAAGCGCCCGACTGGAAAGACAGCCTTTAGATGAGCAGTTTCATCCAGGAGGTCCAAGACTGTTGCGCCTTTGGCATCTTCGGTAGCTGATAGGACACCGACTGGCTTATTAAGGAGATAGTAAACGAAGGTCTCGTGGACTAGCCTTTGACCGTCTAAAACGATCTGATCCTTTTGCGCGTCAACCTGGGTTTTAGGAGAAGTCTCTATCTGGCCATTGACCATTACCCTTTTCTTCTTGAGAATTTCTTTTACATCACGGCGACTCGCCAAACCACAATCGGCTAAATATTTATCAAGACGCATGGGTCACCTCTTTTTTGGTATTTTGAAAGACTAGTACTAGGCCAATGAAGACGCAGACACTTGCCAATACGACAAGGAAGGCTTTTGGACTATCCCAGACCATCGCAATAGCTTTTAGCAGATATGGTGACAGCGCTGAGCCTAGATTACAACCAACTAAGACCACTGCTGTGGCAGTGTTAAGCTGAGCAAAAGGAATGGTTTCCGACAACTGGTTGAAGATGGCTGTCAGGACAATGCTGTAGAAAAAACCTACTGCGACGTCGCTTAAAGCCAATAGGCCAAGGCTAGTCACCTGAGTCATCATAAACAAAGCGATAGCCAGCCCAAAACAACTAACAAGGAGCAGGTGTCTTTTCAGGCGACTCAGTAAAAAGGCAAAACACATGCCTGAGACAATCCCGGTTAATTGTTGGGCTGTCAAAACATAGCTGGCTTGCGTGGCCGTCCCCATGCCACTTTGACTCACCAAAAAAGGAATGCGCAGATTCAGGACAGAGCTGATGGCTACCGTCCAACTAGAAATGATAGCCAGCCAGATTACCTTCCCCCATTGCATCAGAGACAAAGGCGTTTTTTGGGACGATTGGGCCAAGTGCTTGTCGGTTTGGCCAGGCCCCTGTGGGACACAGACCAGATAGGCGAGCAAGATGACAAGGCCAAATGCGTAAATGGCAAATGACCAAGACCAAGACAGGCGCAGTAATTGCCCGACAGCCAAGGTAAACACAGCTCCACCGACGACTTCGGCAGACCCTCTTAGGCCCAGCATTTGGACACGTTCTTTGCCAGAATAGCGTTCACTGATGATAGAAATCGCTTTGGCGTTGATCATGCCTAAGCCCATCCCTAGGACAGCGCGTGAGAGCAAAACAAGCCAATAGGCTTGCACAAAAAGGGGAAAGCTCCCTGCCAGACTCACACATAGGAGTCCTGTCACAATCAACTGGCGTTCGCTCAGCCTGCGCACCAAATAGCCATTAGCCAAGAGCATGACAACAACGAAAAAAGAGGGGATGGATACCAAAAACTCTACTTGGTCTGCTGGGTAGCCTTTATAGTAAACCAGCATCTGAGGCAGGGCTGATGAGATAGAAAAAGAGGAAATCAGCATGAGCGAAAGCCCCAAAAGACTGATTTTTTCAGCGATTTTTTTCATAATACTCCTTAGATAAAAAAGGCGTCGGAAAATTTCCGCACGTCTTTTACAGTTCATCGTCAAAAGAGAAACGCAACTCATTGAGTTCTTCTTCGACTTCTTCTTCAATTACTTGACGCTTCTCATT
This sequence comes from Streptococcus sp. DD12, assembly GCF_001578885.1. Lineage (GTDB taxonomy): Bacteria > Bacillota > Bacilli > Lactobacillales > Streptococcaceae > Streptococcus. The sequence goes on from NZ_KQ969495.1 coordinate 506,867, forward strand.
GGCATCAATATTGAGCACGAGGCCTATGGCGACTGAAATCGTCAACAGGCTATTCCCCCCCTGAGAAAGGAAGGGGAAGGTAACCCCTGTTGAAGGAATCAGGCCTGAAATCCCACCAATATTGACAAAGACCTGCACCAGCAAAAGACTGCCAACACCAAGGGCAATCATGGCATTAAAGGCATCCTTAGCCTTAATACCAACCAAGAAAATCCGCAAAATGAGAAAGAACATCAGCGCCAAAATGAGACCGGCACCGATGAGCCCCAACTCTTCGATAACAATGGAAAAGACAAAGTCCGTCGTGGCCTCAGGCAAGTAACCTTTCTTTTCGATAGAATTGCCTAACCCACGGCCAAACCAGCCCCCATTGCTCATGGCATAATAAGAATTAATCAGCTGGTGACCAGAGTCCGAAGCGTCCTTAAAAGGGTTATAAAAGGCTTTAAAGCGTTTAGCGACATAACCAAAGACCGGCACCTTGGCCATGCGGTCGGCACCGACCATGCCGATAAACCCAAGGAACAAGGTCGCCCCACCAGCGATAAAGGCAAGACCGGTACTAAACCATCGGTAGGCTACCCCCGTGACGCAACACATGATAAAGAGGGTTAAAATAATAATGGTCGCATTTCCCAAGTCAGGTTGAATTACTACCAAACCGACCATAACCGCTAGGTAAACCCGCCAATCTTGGAGTTGGCGAGGAAATAGATGTCCACGAGACAAGGCTTGGTAATCATACATGGCGACTTCTCTTTGCCGTCGGGCAAAGGTCAGGGCCATCATCCAAATCACAATCAGCTTCAAGTATTCTGCCGGCTGAAAGGTAATCGGTCCAGCCGAAATCCACCCGTGGGCCCCATTAATTTCTTTGGAGAAAAAACGAGCGATAATCAGCAGAAGGATTTCAATCCCCATGACGAAAACCATGGTATTGGCGCTGCGTAAAAAGGTCAACTTGAGCCGGTAAATAAAGGTAATCGCCAGCAGACTAAGTCCCCAGAAGAGCCCCTGGTTAATGACCGAAGCAAAGGGGTTCCCACCGACCTGAATCAGGCTAGTACTGGTCGTTGAGTAAACCACCAATAGGCCAATCACTGACAAAATCAGGTAAGGAATGAGGATGGAATAGTTGAGCAAATGGCGCTTAGATACTTTCATACGGGTACTCTCTCTTTTCAAAACTTGCCTTAAGATTATACCACCTTTAAGCCATTTTTGAAAGCCTCAAAAGCAGCTCAGGTGACCTGTAAGAAGGGACCTTTTTTCTGCTCCCTCTTTAGTCATCAAGGTTAAAAATAAAAAAGCCATCAGGCTTCTTTTCGTTTATGATTAGGCGACAATGGCCTTAGCCACTTCTTCTGCCGTCATACGTGAGAAATAATCGCCAATAGCAAAGGTCTCAATCACTTTGAGGACATCTGGAAATTCATAGCGCACACCTATCAAGGCTTGCTCGATATCTGTGACATCCTTAATCCCAAAGAAATCTCCATAGATTTTGATGCTTTTAATCCGTGAATTTTCCACATCCGCATAGCTGGTGATTTTCCCTGCTGGATAACGAACACTTCTTGAGATGGTGTATTCAGGTGAGGCACCATAGGTCCAGTCCCAGGTATTGAACTGTTCCTCGTATGATTTTTGGATTTTTGCCTTGTCCTCATCCGTCAAGACATACTCAGTCATGTCTGGATAGAACTCTTTCATTTTAGCCAACAAATCATCTGAAAATTCTTGAACCGTAATTTTTTCTGGCAATTCCTCCAAGATATTGGTAACGCGTGCCCGAACAGACTTGACCCCCTTAGAAGCAATCTTGTCCTTGCTGACTTTTAAGGCCTGCCCTAATACCGTCATGTCCACATCAAACAAGAGACAGCCGTGGTGCATCATGCGCCCTTTATAGTAGGCCTGAGCATTACCGCAGAATTTTTTGCCGTCGATTTCCAGGTCATTACGCCCAGTAAACTCAGCTTTGACCCCCAGGTCTGCTAGGGTGTCAATAACCGGTTTGGAGAAGGTCTTAAAATCAAAGGCCCCTTCATCCGCCTTGTTAGAGATAATGGTGTAGTTGAGGTTATTAAGGTCGTGGTAAACCGCTCCTCCACCAGATAGGCGACGAACGACCTGAATCCCTTGTTCGTCCGTATAGGCTTTATTGATTTCTTCGATGGTATTTTGGTGTTTACCTACGATAATGGCAGGACGGTTAATCCACAAAATAAAGAGTTCATCCTCATCCACCAACTCCCGAAAGGCATAGGCTTCTAAAGCAATATTATAAGCAGGGTCATTACTCGTATTGACAATATATTTCATGTCGCTCTCCTTTAAAACGAATAGATACTTGTATTATAACAAATAGAGCGCTTACTTGCCTTGCTGACGCTTAAAAAAAAGAAGGACTATCTCAACCGAGACAGCCATTCTTTAAGAGTTTAAAAGACCATGTCACTATTTTCTTCTAGGGTAAAGCGGACATTGTCCTCAATCCATTGCCGACGTGGGGCTGGTTTATCTCCCATAAGGACCGACACCCGGCGCTCTGCACGCGCTAGATCCTCAATGGTCACACGAATCAGGGTCCGACTTTCGGGATTCATCGTCGTCTCCCACAGTTGGTCAGCATTCATTTCCCCTAACCCCTTGTAACGCTGTAAGTTAGCTCCCTTACCAAACTGCTGGCGCAGGTCTTCGAGTTCGCCATCTGTCCAAGCATAGGCTACTTGTTCTTTTTTCCCCTTACCTTTAGACATCTTGTAGAGGGGAGGCAAGGCAATATAGACATGCCCTGCTTCTACTAGCGGACGCATGTAGCGGTAAAAGAAAGTCAATAGCAAGGTCTGGATATGCGCCCCATCGGTATCCGCATCGGTCATGATGATAATCTTATCATAGTTGATATCATCCAGCGTAAAGTCTGCCCCGACACCAGCTCCGATAGTATAGACCATGGTGTTGATTTCTTCGTTTTTCAAAATGTCCGCCATCTTGGCTTTTTCAGTGTTAAGCACTTTCCCTCGTAAAGGTAAGATAGCCTGAAATTTTCGATCACGCCCTTGTTTGGCAGAACCACCCGCCGAATCTCCTTCGACCAGATAAAGTTCGTTCTTTTTAGGGTTTCTCGACTGGGCGGGAGTCAGTTTGCCTGACAGCAAGCCCTTGTCCTTTTTCTTTTTGCCCGAACGGGACAGGTCACGGGCCTTACGGGCTGCCTCTCTGGCATCACGGGCCTTGATAGCTTTACGCACCAGAGTATTGGCCAGTTCGCCATTTTCAAGGAGAAAGAAGGTCAATTTTTCTGAGACGATGGCATCCACCAAAGGACGCGCCATAGGAGTTCCTAACTTGTCCTTGGTCTGCCCTTCAAATTGCAAATGCTCCTCAGGAACCAAAATGGATAGGACAGCCGATAACCCCTCACGGTAATCTGACCCTTCCAGATTTTTGTCCTTCTCCTTAAGCAATCCTGTTTTTCTGGCGTAGTCATTCATGGCTTTGGTCAAGGCAGACTTAAAGCCCGTTTCATGGCTGCCGCCATCCTTGGTCCGGACATTATTGACAAAAGACAGGATGTTATCCGCAAAGCCATCATTGTACTGAAGGGCCACTTCCACTTGGAAATCATTTTCCTGGCCTTCAAAATACAAGACAGGCGTTAGCGTTTCCTTATCTTCATTGAGGTAACTGACAAAATCTTGCACCCCATTTTCATAATGGAAAACATCGGTTTGGCCATCACGCTCATCGGTCAAGGTCAAGGTCACATCTTTGAGCAAGAAGGCTGACTCATTCAAGCGCTCCGCAATGGTGTTGTACTTAAAAGTAACCGTTGAAAAAATATTGTCGTCGGGTTTGAAGGTTACCTTAGTGCCTGTTTTAGACTTGGCTGCCTTACCGACAACCTCCAAGGTTGTGACAGGTTTGCCACCATCCTCAAAGCGTTGCCGATAAATCTTGCCGTCACGTGTGATTTCGACTTCGAGCCAAGTGGATAAGGCATTAACAACGGAAGAGCCAACCCCGTGGAGTCCCCCTGAGGTCTTGTAGCCTCCTTGTCCAAATTTTCCCCCAGCATGCAAAACCGTGAAGATTACCTCAACTGTCGGAATCCCCATGGCGTGTTGCCCTGTCGGCATCCCCCGTCCATGGTCTGTCACAGAGAGGGAGCCATCCGCATGGATAACAACATCAATCTGGTCCCCAAAACCAGAAAGGGCTTCATCGACAGCATTGTCAACGATTTCCCAGACCAGATGGTGTAGACCAGTTCCGTCAGTCGACCCAATATACATCCCAGGCCTTTTTCGAACAGCCTCCAGACCTTCTAAAACTTGAATGGCATCATCGCCGTAATTATTAATCGTAATATCTTTAGCCACAAAGGACCTCCTTGAGTAACATCTTATCTATCTTACAAGTTTTTGGCAAATTTTGCAAAATTTCTTCTTTTTAGGTAAGAAATCCTATTTAACCGACAAGTTTTTGAACAAAGATTTCCTTAACTTCCAGTCTATGCTATAATGAACTTATGACACTTACTTTATTATTGATTGTTGCCTATTTACTAGGTTCTGTGCCCAGTGGTCTGTGGATTGGACAGATTTTCTTTGGGAAAAATTTACGCGACTATGGTTCTGGTAACACCGGAACCACCAATACTTTTCGGGTTCTGGGTAAAAAGGCCGGCATCTTAGTCTTCCTTTTAGATGTTCTCAAGGGCTTATTACCAACCCTTTTCCCTTACTGGTTCGGCATAAGCCCAGCCAGTGTGTGGGGAATTGTTTTTGGTCTTGCGGCTATTTTGGGACACATTTTCCCAATCTTTGCAGGCTTTAAAGGGGGAAAGGCCGTTGCCACAACCTTTGGTGCCCTGATTGGGATTGCCCCTCTTTACCTCATCTATTGCGCTTGTGTGTTTACCATCGCCCTTTATCTGACCAGCATGATTTCCTTTGCCTCAATCACGACGGCAGTCATGGGTATTTTGGGTATCTGCCTTTTCCCACTCTTTCATGTTATTATTCCACGCTATGAGCCACTCTTTTCCATTGTCTTTATCCTCGTCGGTCTAGGCATTATCTGGCTCCATCGGTCAAATATTAGTCGTATCCTAAAACATGAGGAAAGTACCATTTCTTGGGGGCTTAACCTGACCCATCAGGCTAAAAAATAAGACCAGAAAACGAGAAGACTAGTCTAGTCTTCTCGTTTTTCTTTGCGGTCTTGTAGAATGGTGGCAACGTCTCCGCGTCGCCCTTTGAGTTCACCTTGAACCAACTCTTGGACTGTGGCATTGAGCACCGCTCCTAAAATAAGGACACGACCTAAAAAGATAAACCAAATCATCACGATGAAAATCATGACCGAACCAAATACCTTGATATCAATGTATCGGCTGGTCATGTGAATGATGTAGGTCGATACCAGACTGCTAAAGAGGACCAGAAAAGCAGATGTTAGAGCTGTCCCAGGTAAAACAAAACGCAGTTTGGTAATTTTAACATTTGGCAGGACTAGGTACAAGACACTAAGGCCTAGAAAGAGCAGACCTAGGGTTATGGGGTAAGTGATATCTCCTAAAAACTCAAGAAGATAAGGAGCAAGCCCTCGTGTGCGTAAAAGCCGAACTGCCAGCTTGATAGCGGTCGGTAAAAACATGGTGAATCCCAATAAAAATAAAATCAAGATACCAATAAAAGCGCCAACCAGACTAGAGACGATGAAATCTCGGTGTTGAGAGGCCCCATAGGCCTTATTTATCGCTTTTTGCAAGGAACCTAGACTTTTTGAGAGGGTCCAAAAGGCTGCAAGGACGGCAACCGACAAGATACCCGTCGATGGCCTGGCAAAAATATTTCGAGTGATGGCTTCCGCTGGCGCATAAAAAGCCGGGGGTAACCCCTCCTTCATGAGGCCCAATAAGGTGCTGACCTTGATTCCCAGATAGGGAAAAATATTGGCAGCCAGTACCATGAGCGGAAAAACCGTCAGCAAGAGGTAATAAGCTACAGCAACTGAAGACAGGTCTACTTCTGCGCTAGCGTAGTGCTTGAGCCAAACTTGCAAGGGTGCCCATGACAAGCGTTCTAAGAGACGATGTGACAGCTTTTTGGCTGCCATCAGTAGCTCCTTTCTTCTCCTTGGCTTGTCAAGATAACAGGGCCATCTTTGGTGATGACAAACTGGTGTTCGTATTGACAAGAGAGGCCACCGTCCAAGGTTTTGTGCGCCCAACCGGTTTTCATATCCGTATCAATTTCCCAAGTCCCTGTATTAATCATCGGTTCAATGGTTAAGACCATGCCTTCACGTAAACGCAGGCCACGCCCCTTTGTGCCATAATGAGGCACCATAGGCTCTTCGTGCATAGTTGGACCAACACCGTGTCCGACCAAATCACGAACTACCCCATAGCCTCGGCTTTCAGCATATTCCTGGATGGCAGCACCAATGTCACCAATACGATTTCCCACCTTGGCTTGCTCGATACCGATATAGAGACATTCTCTGGTAACATCCATGAGGTCTTTGACTTCTTGTGAGACCTCACCAACCGCATAGGCCCAACAAGAATCCGCCAAGCCACCGGTGTAGTTTTCGGTGTAGGTCTTCATCTGAGCGACATTATCAAAATCCAATTTTGAGACATCGACCACAGACTTGTCCAAGGGTTCGCTAAGAACCATATCCACTTTGAGCAAATCGCCTTCTTTGAGCGTGAGATGGCGCGGAAAGGCATGAGCCACTTCGTCATTGAGCCCACAACAAGTGGCATAGGGATAATCCATCACTGTCCCATCAACACCAATCTGCAAAGGAAGCACATTGGCTTCTTTACAGCGACGACGGACATAGTTTTCAACTTCCCACATATCCAGCCCTGGTTTGATGAGGTCTCTTAGGCCAATATGAATACTGGCCAGAAAGTCACCTGCACGGTCCATAGCTTCAATTTCTCGGGTTGATTTTAGTGTAATCATGATATCTCCTTGATGTCTTTATTTGAGTTTAACGGATAAAGTGGCTTTGTAAGCCATGTGCATGCCCTGATAGACTTCAAAATCTATCGTGGCAGACCGCCTCGTGTGGCTAATGATTTTACTTCTCACTTCGAGGTGGTCGTCTAGTTGTACAGCCTGTAAGCAGTATAGCACGATTTGTTCAATGATAATATTTTTATGCTGTTTTTTCGTCAACAGGCGAATGCCCACTTCTTTGAGCAACTCAACCATGGCGCCCTGGGCTAGATTTCCCTGACTGTCTATCATGCTGGTGCTGACCTCAAGATTGTAGGCATAACGCCCCTCTTTGAGGTGAGAGGTAATATTATCGCTATATGAAGGAATAGCCTTATCTTGACTGTCCTGCAAGGCTTCCATGACCTGCCGTCGTGTCACCACACCTAGTAGCAAGTGATTGGGTTGCACGACGGGAATCATCTCAAAGTCCTCATAGACCATTTTTTGACTAATGTGAGAAAGATTAACCCTTGCCAGAGTTGTCAAAGGGTTGCGGGTCATGATTTGTGAAATCACAACGGATTTTGCCTTTTCAGTGACATCCCGGATGGAAACCACACCGACCACCATCCCATGGGCATTGACCACGGGAAAACGGACGTGGTTGTGTTTTTTCATCAAGGTCGTGAAATCCCTCACCGTATCCGTCTCCTGCAGGTAGCCATAGGTATCTTTGTCCAGATAGATATTTTCCACATTTGGAATATCGGTTTTTAACCGCATGGTGGACAAGGCCTGGTTAATCATGGTCGCGATAGTGAAGGTATCAAAATGGGAGGACAAAATCGGTACTTGGATGCGGTTGCTCAGTTCCTTAATGGCCTCTGTGACTTCAAAACCACCTGTCACCAAAATCGCATTACCTGATTCGAGGGCTAGCCGTTGAATAGCCGTCCGGTCACCGACGATTAAAAGCCCCGACTTGGACAGATATTTTCCAATATTAGCCTTGGTCATGGCACCGATGGTAAATTTCTTAAAGGATTTTTTTAGCCCTTGATGACCAGCCACAACCTCACAATCCGTCAGTTTGGCAATTTCCTCAAAGGTCAAGGCCTCTAAACGCATGCTGGGTTTAGGCGTCTCAATGCGGACGGTCCCACTACGAGGGCGAGTTTCCACTAATCCTTGGTTTTCTGCTTCCTTGATGGCACGGTAAGCCGTCCCATCACTTATCCCTAGATGGTTGGAAATACTGCGAACACTGACGCGCTTGCCGACAGGCAATTTTTGCAAATAATCCAGAACCTCTTGGTGTTTACTCATGTGCCCACGCCTTTCTAGTGAGGTAATAATCTTGATAGTGACGGACCTTATGACTGTAGCGGTCACTGGCTCGATACCCTTGACCGGCTAAAAAACCAACCTTTTGGGCAACCCGTTGACTGGCTACATTTTCTGCATGGGTCTTGATAAGAAGTTCTTCAAGGCCGAAACTGCCAAAAGAAAAGTCGCACAGGGTCTTCAGACAATCTGTCATCAGGCCTTGGCCCCACAGGTCGCGATGGAGAAAATAACCAACTTCAGCCGTCCGCTTACTCACCTGAATGTTTTCCAGCCGAATAATTCCCCAAAAGTCATCATTGGTTTTACTGGCAATAGCCCAAATCCCCAAAGGATTTTTGATAAAATTATGGGCCATCAGATAGGAGACCTCATCAGGGTCCTGTCTACTCGGAAAAATAAAAGCTGTATTTTGAGGACAGCTGATAATAGCATAAAATCTGTCAAAATCACTCATCCGCAAGGGGCGCAAATGGCAAAGCGGTGTTTCGATGAACTGGTACAATGCCAGCTGTGTCCATAAATCCATGTGTCTATTATAACACAGATTCATTTAAGAATGGCCATGGCATTAACCTAACTTAGACCGTCATTTTCCTTGACCCCCCCCCGATT
>NZ_KQ969495.1:516175-529211 GCF_001578885.1 Streptococcus sp. DD12
AAATCCTTGTGGTCTCGATTCGGGTTAGCGCTCTTTGCTTTGCTTCTCTCGCTAACCCTTTCCTCACGGGTGGCGGCGGCCGACTGGTCAGGCCTAGCCACTGCTACTAAGAGTGGGCCCAACATGGCCTATGTCGACTACGATAGCCTTGATAGTGCGGAAAAAGCCCAGGTCCGCCAACTGGATGCCAATGAAGCCATCAAGGCCAACTGGCGCTACAAGCTGGTCTATGCCAAGGACCAGACACCGGAGTCGTCCCCTTCATCAAACGCTAGCACGCCGTCTTCTTCGACCACACCGTCAGCGACCAGCAGCGACAGTCCAGCCTCTAAGCCCCAAGAGGGCTTGCTACCAGAGACAGGTGAAAAAACAATCGCCGGCTTGTCTCTGATTGGGATTGTTTGCATCGGTGGCGCCCTCTTTCTCGTCATCCGCAAAAAGACCACCAGCGCCAAGGGCTTGCTTCTTGTCCTCGTAGCGACAGGCGCCCTAGGATTAGGCACTAGCGTGGCCAAGGCCTACTCAGGCACCGTGCTCAAGGAAGCAGAGTTGGTGGCCACTGACACCGTCATCACGCCACCTGCCATCGCGGGTTACCACTATGTCGGCGCCCTTTCTATCCCGTCAGGGACCGTTATCGCCCGCTATGTGGATACCGACGGAAATACCATCGCAGATAGTGTGACTGTAGCCGACGAAGCAGATGTCGACAGCACCTACACCACCGAGCAAAAGACCATCGAGGGCTACCAGTTCAAAGAGATGGCTGCTGACTCAGCCGCAACGTCTGGCAAGGTCATCGACGGCACCCAGACAGTGACCTATGTTTATGAAAAACTGGGGACCTACCAGCTCTATCTGGATGTTACTGTTCCAACACCTACCACTTATGACCAAACCTATGACGTCGGTCTAGAATGGTGGCAAGTAAACAATCAAACTAAACTAGAATATAAGGGCCTCCTCGACCCTAGCAATCAAACCGCTAGCCCTTTTGATAGATTCTACATCAGACTAGGGCATCCCCTAACGGTCAAATATAAAGGCACAACACTTGAACAAAACAAGGATAAAAACAATACTTACTCCATCCTCGTTGGAACGACCACAGGTAGCCTAGGCAGTCCTATCCAACGGATAGACACCACTGACATCCTAAACGACATCACGGTAGACTTCAATGGCAACACCTATAGCCTTACCGCTTTCAATACCTATCTGAGCCAAGAACTCAACCAGCTTTACCCAAGCATTTACCCTAATGCTGACTGGGCAAAGCCTTCTGATCCTCTGGCGACGACGACTAGCTTGACGGCCTCTCCTGATCAAGTCTACCAAACACTCACCCAAGAACGCTATCAGGTCACTCTAACCCTAAACGTAGCAAACGAAAGTATACAGCTCTAGAGATGATAAAAAAGAAGTCCATTGGACTTCTTTTTATTCATCTTCAGCAAATTGACTATTGTAAAGATTGTAATAAAAACCACGGTCTGCGAGAAGTTCCTGATGGTTGCCTTGTTCAACGATTTGACCATCACGTAAAACTAAGATGCGGTCAGCCTCCTGGATGGTTGAGAGACGATGGGCAATCACAAAACTCGTCCGCCCTTCCATCAGACGGCTCATGGCCTTTTGGATGAGTTGTTCCATCCGTGTATCCACAGAGGAGGTGGCCTCATCCAAGATAAGTATCCGTGGGTCCGACAAGAGAGCCCTTGCAATGGTCAAGAGTTGCTTTTGCCCTTGCGAAATATTGCTGGACTCTTGGTTCATGACCATATCATAGCCACCAGGCAGGGTCCGAATGAAATGGTCAACATTAGCCATCTTGGCAGCAGCAACGATTTCCTCATCTGTGGCATCTAACCGACCAAAACGAAGGTTTTCCCGAATGGTGCCCTCAAACAACCAGGTATCTTGGAGCACCATCCCAATCTGCCGCCGATAATCTTGACGAGACAGATGCCTGATATCATGCCCATCAATCGTAATGGCACCGGCACTGACATCATAAAACCGCATTAACAGGTTAATCAGAGTCGTCTTTCCAGCTCCCGTTGGCCCGACGATGGCAATCATCTGGCCGGGGGAAACATCCAAATTGAAGTCCCGAATCAAAGGCCGGTCAGGCAGGTAACTGAAATCGACTGCTTCAAAGGCAACTTGCCCACTCAAGTCATGTGCCAAGATTTCTGTCGGTTGATTGACCACTTCTGCTTCATCCAGAACTTGGAAAATCCGTTCCAGAGAGGATTGGGCTGATTGCAGAACGCTAGACAACTGGGTCACTGTCTGAATCGGTTGATTGATTTGCCACACATACTGAATCAAAGCCTGCAGGTTCCCAATGGTGAGTTTACCAGCAATGACCTGAAGCCCGCCCCAAAGGGCAATCAAGACATAGGTGCCATCTGATATCAGATTTAAAAAAGGCATCATGAGACCTGAGATAAAACTGGCCTTAAAGCCAACGGTCTGCAATTCTTGGGTGATTTGACGAAATTCCTGAGCCGTCGCTTCTTCTTGATTAAAGAGTTTGACGACATTAAACCCTGTCAACCGTTCCTGGGCAAAACCATTTTGCTGGCCAATCGCATCGGCTTGGCGTTTGAAATAGGGCTGGGAATGCTTGACCACCAGACGAGAAATCCCATAAATCAGTGGCATGCTGACAATGACTATCAGTCCCAAAGGCCAATTGATATACAAAACCATGGCAATGACCAAAATCAAGGTCAAAAGGGCATTGACAATCTGCAGGAGACTCTGTTGCAGTGCATTCGAAACGGTTTCGACATCACTGGTAAAGCGGCCCAAAATATTTCCAAACTGCTCTGTATCAAAGTAGGAAACGGGCAGCCGATTTATTTTATGGGACAGGTCATGCCGCAGTTCTTGGATGCTTCCTTGTACAGCCTTCGTCATGTAGTAGTTAGAACCGTAAGAGCCCAGACTATACAGCATTCCCCTAACCAAATACAGGGCTAAAATGCCCAAAATATAAGAATAATCAAGTCCTGCTCCCGGCACCCGACCAACAATGGCTAGAAGGTTTTCCGTGATGCGCGTGATGGCTAAACCAATCACAAAAGGCTCGAGGACGCTCATCACAACCGCTAGAACTTTAAGCCAAATAGCGCCAAAAAAAGCGACTCGGTAAGCTTTCAGATAGGTCCAAAGCCGTAAGAAAACATTAGTCGTCTGCATGCTGGCCTCCTTTCTCCTCGTCTTTGAGCTGAGACTCTGCGATTTCACGATAGACCGAACACGTTTCCAACAGTTCCTCATGAGTCCCACGTCCGATGATTTTCCCCTGGTCAAGAACAATGATTTGGTCTGCCTGGCGAATGGTTCCCACGCGCTGGGCCACGATTAAAACTGTCGCATCTTGTGTCACTTCCTTGAGCCGTTTCCGCAACTGGGCATCTGTTTGATAATCCAAGGCTGAAAAACTATCGTCAAAGATATATAGACTAGGCTTTTTAACCAGTGCCCGAGCAATAGACAGCCGTTGTTTCTGGCCACCGGACAGATTGCTTCCTCCCTCGGCTAGATGGGTCTCAAAACCATTAGCTGTACCTTGGATAAAAGCACTGGCCTGAGCAATATCGACAGCTGCTTCTAGGTCTGCTTGACTGGCATCAGGCTTTCCAAACCGTAAGTTGTCAGCAATCGTTCCCGTAAAGAGGACCGCCTTTTGTGGCACAACGCCTAGTTTGTCCCGCAAAGCAGAAAGTTTGTAATCACGGACATCCACGCCGTCTAAGAGAATCCGTCCAAAAGTGACATCATAAAAACGTGGAATCAAATTAACAATCGTAGACTTCCCAGATCCCGTTGACCCGATAAAGGCTACGGTCTGTCCTGGTTTTGCCGTAAAGGAAATGTCCTCTAAAACAGGTTCTTCGGTTTTTCCAGGATAGCCAAAAGTCACATGGTCAAAAGTCAAAACACCAGCTGTTTCGGTTTTTGTCACGCCATTTTTAGGGTCTTGAATCATGGGTTTGGCTTCAAGAACTTCCTCCAAACGGTGAGCCGATACTGTCATCCGAGGGTAGAGAGTGAATAGATTGGCAAATATCAAAAAGGAAAAGAGGGCATGAAAGCTATATTCTACAAAAGCGACCAAATCCCCAATCTGAAGACTAGATGCCAACAGGGGAGACAAGGCGAACCAAACAATGGCCACAATCATGGCTACGATAATTTGCACAAAGAGAGGCTCCGTCAAACCAGTCAAGGTAAAGAGGCGCCGGGAAAGGCCAGCGTATGTCCCATTAACTTGGTCAAAGCGCTCCTCCTGGTATTCTTCGCGTGCGAAGGCGCGGATCACTCGTAAGCCGGTCAAATTTTCACGCACGTATTGGTTAATTTTGTCAAGATTCTTTTGTTGACGCTCAGACAAGACCTTGGTCTTGATAGCGACATAAGCGATAACCAGCAGCAAGAAAGGAATAGCCACCGCTACAATCCAAGCCAAGGAAGGGGCTGTGATAAAAATCATAATGACAGAAGTCACCATCATCATTGGCGTGATAATGCCCATCCGCAAGGCCTGTTCGGCAAATTGCATCACCACAAAAGCATCTTGCGTTTGCCGGGTCACTAAAGAAGCAATCCCAAATTGATCAAAGCCCTCGTGTGAAAAGCGCAGCATCTGATCATTCGCATCATTTTTTAGGGCTTCTACCAAGTGTGTGGTCAGATAAGAAGAGGCATAGGACAAGAGAACACGGCCAACAAAGCCCAGGATAACCACTAAACCCATCATTTGAGCCCAGAAATAGACCTGGTCTAAGCGGCCTGGCGTAATGGCCAAATCAATCATCTTAGCTAACAGGGTCGGTAAGCCCAGATTAACCACAACAAATAAGAGCGCCGCCAACAGATCAATCAAGAGCCAAATGGGGTAGCGTTTCAAATAGGTCCAGATGAGTTTCATAATCTCTCACTTTCTAATCAGGCAACTCACTCAAATACTCATAACGATCATACTTAGCTAGGAGGGCTTCGTTAACGTGGTCCAACTCCTTTTGCAGGTCACCCAAACGGACGAAATCAGCCTGACAAGTCTGCATTTCTGCTTCGATCTGAGCCACTTGGTCTTCTAAGGCCAAAATGTCCTCTTCAATCGTTGCCCATTCTTGCTTTTCCATATAGGATTTCCGCTTGCTGCTGGGAGCTTTATCTTGTTCGGCTCTTTCTTGAACTTCAGTGGCTAGAGGCGTCTGTTTTTGCTTGACTAGCTCCTCTTGTTCTTTTTGAAAGGCCACTTCGTCGAGGTAATCCGTATAGTTGCCAAAATAAGAGTGGATTTGTCCTGCTTCAAAGGCTAAGATTTTGTTAGCCACCTTATCCAAAAAGTAACGGTCATGGCTGACGGTGATGACTGGCCCTTGGAAATTTTGAATGAAATTCTCTAAAACTGTCAGGGTAGCAATATCCAAATCATTGGTCGGTTCGTCTAGGAGGAGAACATTGGGCTTTTGAAGCAAAATCTGCAAGAGATAGAGACGTTTTTTCTCACCACCTGATAATTTACCAATCAGACTGCCATGCATGTGGCGCGGAAAGAGAAATTGTTCCAAGAGCTCGGCTACGGACACGCGCCCCTCACTGGTATCCACTTCGTTGGCGATTTCTTGTAAGGCATTGATGATCCGCTTTTCAGGGTCAAGACCTCGGATTTGTTGAGAAAAGTAACCAATGCGAACGGTTTCTCCGATGGTGATGCTACCAGCCCCTGGTAATAAATCCCCATTAATCAAATGCAAGAGACTCGATTTCCCGACCCCATTTTCACCAACAATCCCTATGCGGTCATGGGCCTGCACCAGCCAATCAAAGTCAGTAATCAGAGGTTTCTCTGGTTCATAAGCAAAGGAAACCTGGTCAAAAGTAATAACCTTTTTCCCAATGCGACTCGCTTCAAAAGCCACCGACAAATCTGAGCTACTCGTCTCTTGTGCCAAATCTTTCTTGAGGGAATGAAAGCGGTCAATGCGGGCTTGTTGTTTGGTTGCCCGTGCTTGCGGTTGCCGACGCATCCAGACCAATTCTTGTTTGTAAAGTTGCTTCTTCTTATGTAGATTTGCAGCTTGGCGTTCGTCTTGCTCGGCTTTTAAGCGGACATAATCCTGGTAGTTGCCCCGATATTCCAGGAGATTTCCCTGGTCTAACTCAAAGATACGGGTAGAAATGGCATCCAGAAAATAACGGTCATGGGTAATAAACAAGACCGTGCGCTTGCCTTTTTCCAAATATTGGCTCAACCAAGCGATGCTAGCAATGTCCAGATGGTTGGTTGGTTCATCTAGCAAGAGCAAGTCGGCATCACCAAGCAGGATTTGCGCCAATTGCACCCGACGGCGGAGACCTCCAGACAGGTCTCCAACAACTTGTTGCCAATCCGACAGACCTAAGCGGGTCAAAACGGATTTGACATCACTTTCCATCGCCCAGACACCTAGGTTATCCATCTGAGCCATGACAGCTTCCAATTCTGCCTGTTTTGTGGGCTCATAATGGGCCATCAAGGTTTCGTAGCGTTTCAATAGAGCCACCTCTGGCCGCTCATCATTTAAGACCGTTTCTAAAACCGTCAATTGCTCATCAAAGGCAGGTTCCTGTGTCAGGTAAGCTATCTGATAGCCATTGGCTAGCGAAAAAGGACTCCTGTCGCCATCGAAGCCTTCCCGACCAGAGAGAACATCTAGCAGACTGGTCTTTCCCGTCCCATTAAGCCCTATGAGGCCAATCCGGTCTCCAGGATGAATGACAAAAGAAATCTCATCAAAAAGGGTCTTATCCGCAACTGTTTTTGTTAATCCTTCAACTATAAAATCGCTCATACGACCCCTTTCTCTTTCAGGTAACGACTGACTGCTTTCTGGTCATTGGCAAGACGCCCCATAACCATGGCTTTTTCCAAATCATCTAAGATATGCCCCAGATGAGGGCCAGCAGCCAGCCCATAAGTTTCCATCAAATCACGGCCATTCAGGCACATGTCTTTTTTACTGTGAATCACCAGACCCGCTTCCAAGGCATAAATACGGTCATAATCAGTAGGAAGTCCTAGTCCTTTTCGGAGGTCTTCAACTAAGAGTAAGGTTTCCGTGCCAAAAGCATAGAGATCCCAAGCAGACAAAGAAGCGCCTTGTCTGAGACGAAAAGCAGACACAATGGCAGACACCTTTTTCTGAAACTCATTGGAAGTCTTCCAATCTTTCAAAAATTGCCGCACATCTGGCACCTCGCTTTGCCAGATAAAGAGACTGGCCCAGGCTTGCTCAGAGGCTGAAAAACGAAAATCAGCTGCCAAACGCTCCATCAAGGTGTGCAAGCTATCACAGTAAATGGCTAAATGGGGCAAATAATTCTGGGACTGGCAATCCAATAGGGCTCTTAAGCCTTTGCGCCACTGAGGAGCCAATAAGAGCTTATCCAACTCGATAAAGGAGCGCTCGACAGAAATTTTCTCCAAAAGAGGGGCATGCGCTTTCATGGCCGTAAAGGTATCTGACGCAATCGCAAAATCAAGACTAGCGGCAAAACGAAAACCTCTCATGATACGCAGGGCATCCTCTTTGAAACGTTCATCAGCCACGCCGACAGCCCTCAGCACCTTCTGCTGTAAATCCGTCATCCCATCAAATAAATCAATGATTTCCGATTGTTCATTTAAGGCCAGAGCGTTAACCGTAAAATCACGACGCTTGAGGTCTTCTTTTAAAGAACGCACGAAGGTCACTGCCGAAGGGCGGCGGTAATCCACATAGACATCCTCCGTTCGAAAGGTCGTGACTTCGTATTCGCGCTCACCATCTAAAACGAGAACGGTGCCATGCTCAATGCCCACATCAACCGTCCGCGGAAAAACGGATTTTGTTTCCTGAGGGTAGGCACTGGTGGCAATATCCACGTCATGAATAGGGCGCTCTAAAAGCACATCCCGCACGGATCCCCCCACAAAATAAGCCTCAAATCCTGCGGCCTGGAGCTTTTCTAAAATAGGCAAAGCCTCCTGAAATTCAGAAGGCAAATGTGATAATGTATGCATGTTTATAGTAATTTTTCCAATCCGTAAACCAACTCTTGCCCTTTGACGACAGCCTTAATCCCCAGATTGACACCGCCCATAAATGAAGCACGGTCATAAGAATCATGGCGAATGGTCAAGCCTTCTCCCTGACCACCAAACAAAACTTCTTGATGGGCAATTAAGCCAGGCAAGCGCACTGAATGGATGCGAAAACCATCATAGTCCGCACCACGAGCACCAGCAATGGTTTCTTCTTCATCAACAGCCCCCTGCCGTTTGCTTACACGGTTGTCGCGGATGAGTTCTGCTGTTTTTAGGCTGGTACCACTTGGCGCGTCCTTTTTGTTGTCATGATGAAGTTCAATGATTTCCACATCAGGGAAATACTTAGCTGCTTGGGCAGCAAATTGCATCATCAATACCGCCCCGATAGCAAAATTAGGGGCAATCAACCCACCAAGTTCTTTTTCACGAGAGAGGTCTTCTAATTCTTGAATTTGTTCTGGCGAAAAGCCGGTTGTCCCCACAACAGGAGCAAAACCGTTTTCCAAGGCAAAGCGTGTATTAGTGTAGGCAGCACTTGGCACCGTAAAATCAACCCAAACGTCAGCTGCCAGCGTTTTAATGCTTTCATAGCTAGTGTAGACTGGCACACCGTCCCAGTCGCTTTCGGTCGCAAAAGGATCAAAGAAACCGGCTAAGACCAGCTCGCTATCAGACTTAACCATGTCAACAACTGTTGAGCCCATCCGTCCTTTATAACCTGCAACTATTACACGAATTGTCATACCTTCTCCTTTTATTTGAACTGAAAACTGTTAGCTTTTTGTGTCAACAATAGGGACATATCCTAAAGTCAGAGCACCTTCACCCACGTGGGTTCCAATGACAGAGCCAAAATTAGCCACCTCAACATCAGAAATGCCTTCTCGTTCGAGGCTGAATTTCAAGGCTTTAGCCTTTTCACGAGCATTGGCATGGATCACGAAGACCTTGTAGCGGCCGTCCTTTGTCCCCTCTAAAATCAACTTCATCAGGCGTTTGATGGCTTTTTTCTCAGTGCGAATTTTTTCGTAAACGACAATCACACCTTCTTCATTAAAGTACAAAATCGGCTTAATGTTGAGGAGATTTCCAAGAAGGGCAGACCCATTGGACAAGCGGCCTCCACGTACCAAATGATTCAAATCATCTACTAAGATAAAGGCTTTGGTGCCCTCAATTTGGACTTGAAGGTTGGCCTGAATGGTTTCAAAATCCAAACCTTTATCCGCCCACTCTACCACTGAGGCTACCATGGCCCCCAAAGGCACACTGGTAATCTTTGAATCAGGAAAAGCAATCTCTAACTGAGGAAAGTCATCCTTGAGGTATTGGATGTTTTGCCAAAAACCTGAAATACCACTGGATAAAAAGAGCCCAATCACGTGAGTATAGCCCTGCGCCTGATAATAGGCCAAGGTTTCCTCAAGCGTAGCTAGACTAGGTTGGCTCGTTTTAGGCAAATCCTTGGCTTGCGCCATCAGGCCATAAAAGGCTTCGGCAGTTAAGGTTTCCCCCTCGATATAGTCGACACCATCAATGGATACAGTGATGGGCAAAACCGTAACGTCCTGACGCTCACGAACGGCTGGTGCTAAAACAGCAGATGAGTCTGTAATAACGGCTAATTTCATCTATTTTTAAAACTCCAAATTGATACCAGGAAGGTCCAGAGCAATTTCTGTCACTTCATAGGTCAAGCGTTGCAAAATGTCCAATAAAGGCGCAGCAATTTCTGTAGCCTCATCTTGAGAAAACTCACTGGGCTCGTTAATCAGACGGTCTTTCAGACGAACCATTTGGGAAATAATCCCTGAAATGACAAACTCATCTCGAACAATCATAAATTGCAATACCGCAATAAATTGGGTGCTTTTTTGTTCTTCGTTTTTATCAACCAGCTGAAAAGTCACGTCAATGGAGGTTTTAGGCGCACCATTTTCCTTTTCCCACTCAAAATTACGCGCATCGTAATGGTACTGGCTAACAAATTCTTTTTCTCTGACAAGATCTAATGCCATGGAGAACTCCTTATTCTATCGTCTATTATCTTTCCAATTATAGCACAAAAATCTGACCCTGAAAAGGCAAAAAAAGAGCGACTAGCGCTCTTTAGCTTACTTGTTTTGGTAGACGATTTCCCCGTCTGCAATGGTCATTTTGACCACACCGGTCAGCTCTTCTCCGATAAAGGGTGAATTGCTTGCTTTGGAGGCGAAATGCTCAGACACGACCCGTTTTTCCTTGTCTGCAAAAATGACCAGGTCTGCAGGGCCACCTTCAGCTAGATAACCAGCATCAAACGAATACATAGAGGCAGGATTAATGGTCATCTTTTCTAAGAGTGCCATCAGGCTAAGGTCACCTGTTTCAACCAGATTGGTCAACCCTAAAGGTAAAGAGGTCTCTAAGCCCGTCATTCCTGACGGCGCCTTGGTAATATCTGCCACGGCCTTTTCGTCTGCGTGATGAGGCGCGTGGTCAGTCGCAATGACAGAAATCACCCCTGATTTAAGCCCTTCAATCACTGCTTGACGGTCTGATTCCAAGCGTAAAGGGGGATTCATTTTCGCATTAGCCCCCTTGATTAGCAAGAGGTCCTCTGTTTTTGAAAAGTGTTGTGGGGCCACTTCAGCCGTAATCTTAGCACCCATTTTCTGCGCAAAAGCGACCACCTCAACTGATTCCGCTTTAGATAAATGTTGCACATGCAGGTGTGCCTGCCGGTCATAGGCAATCATCACATCACGCGCTATCATGGCATATTCAGCCACACCGGTCGCCCCACAAATATGAAAGGCCTTCTCAGCAATCGACTCATTGAAACCAAGCGTACCATTGAGGCCAGGGTCTTCTTCGTGGACAGCCAAAAAAGTGCCATTGGCATTGGCCAAATCAAGCGCTAATTTGAGAACCTTGGTTGATTCTAGAGGAATCCCATCATCTGAAAAACCAACCGCTCCTGTTTCTAGCAAGGCTTTAAAATCTGTCAGGTGCTCCCCATCAAACTGTGTCGTAATGCTCGCATTGGTATAGACATGAATGGCTTCCTTGGCAGCGCTGGCTAAGACTTCCTTGAGCGTCTCCACATCTGATATGGTGGGATTGGTATTGGCCATCATCACGACAGACGTCACACCACCCGCAGCAGCAGCCAAGGCCCCCGTATGGATATCTTCCTTATGCGTTTGACCAGGTTCACGGAAATGCACATGAATATCTACAAGACCAGGAGCAACCACCAAGCCACTGGCATCAATGACTTCTGCACCTTCTGGGGCCTTAATGTCGGGAGCTATTTGAACAATCCTTTTCCCGTCAATCAAGATATCTAACAAAGCGTCTGTCTTCGTCTTCGGGTCAATCACACGACCATTTCTAATCACTAACATGAGATTTCCTTTCCTAATTTAGCCAATCAATCTCAGACAGACCAGCTGTCTTCAAAAAATGATTGGTTTTTGAAAATGGTTTAGAGCCAAAAAAGCCACGATAAGCCGAAAGTGGACTGGGATGTGGCGCCGTCAAGACCAAATGGTGCTTTTGACTAATGAGAGCCTTTTTCTTCTGCGCAAAAGCGCCCCAAAGGATGAAAACAACAGGAGATGCCTTCGCATTCACCAGACGCATAACCGCATCCGTAAACGGTTCCCAAATCTGCCCCTGATGACCATTGGCTTGGTGCTCAGGTACCGTCAAACAAGCGTTGAGCAAAAGCACCCCTTGCTCTGCCCAAGACGTTAAGTCATGACTAGGACGACTTTCTCCCAGGTCCTGCGCCAGTTCTTTGAGAATATTCTGCAAGGAGGGTGGCGCGGCTAGTGCATCAGGCACCGAAAACGACAAGCCCTGTGCTTGCCCAGGTCCGTGATAGGGGTCCTGACCTAAGATAACCACTTTTACCTCTGCCAAGGGCGTTTTCTGTAAGGCCGCAAACACAGACTCACGTGGGGGATAGACGGTACCAGTCGCATAGACTGTGTCCATAAAGCGATTGATTTGTCTGAAATAATCTTGAGGCAGTTCAGCCTTTAAGGCATTATGCCAATCCGAATGCTCCATAGGTCTCCTTATTTGGTCCTAAGCTTGACCAATCAGCTCTAGTTCAGCTACATCTAGAACATGCCCTTCCATAGCCTCGAAAAGTTGGTTGAGGTAAAAATCGTCCGACAAGGGCAAAAGCGTGTCCAGAGCATAAACCTTGAGCTCATAACGGTGGTCCTTGTCCGGAGGACAGGGGCCAATATAGCCATGACGCAAGTCAAAAGGGCGCTCCTCCCACAAGGGACTATAGGAACTATTTATCCCCCTTGTGTGCGCTTTTCCTTGACGGGCAAAATCCTCAGGGATAGTCAACTGGTTGGCTGGCACATTGGCAACCACCCAGTGAATATAAGGAAAACCACAGACAGGAATGGCATCCCAATCCATCAAGGTCCAAGCTAAGCTTTTGGCCCCACGGTGAACCTCATGGAGGGCAAATGGGAAGGACAAAAAGGGCAAACCTGCTTGTGATAGCGCAGCACCCTTGGCATAGGCTTGGGGAACTACCCTATCAGCAAAATCAACTGTTATTTTCATGTCTTTTTCTCCAGACCTAGCGTATGAAAAATCTAGTCTTGCCAGGTCTCTTGATTGGCTTTGAATTTTTTCAATAATTCTAAACCGTCAGCATCTATGTAGCCTTGTACCTTAGCCACTTTAATCAATTCACTATAGTTTGAAAGGGTCTCTAGACGGACACCAGAAGCCTCAAAATTGGCATCTGCCTTTGGCAGTTCATAGGTGAAAATCGCTACAACCCCTAAGACGTCTGCCCCTTCACGTTCCGCTGCGGCAACCGCTTCAAGTACTGACCCACCTGTTGAGATGAGGTCTTCAATGACAACCATCTTTTGACCTTTGACCACACGGCCCTCAATTTGGTTGCCTGCCCCATGGTCTTTT
>NZ_KQ969495.1:529538-586825 GCF_001578885.1 Streptococcus sp. DD12
TACTCCGAATGTAGGCAAAAGGCAAGTTCATCTTGTCTGCAACAATAGCTCCATGAGGGATGCCTGCAGTTGCTGTTCCGGCAATAACTTCCACCTGAGGGAAGGCTTCCTTGATTTTTTCCGCAAAACCATTTTCAATCAAGGTGCGGGTCTCAGGGTAAGAAAGGGTAATCCGGTTATCGGTATAAATTGGTGATTGAATCCCTGATGCCCAAGTGAAAGGCTCGTTTGGTTTTAAGTAAACCGCTTTGATGTCCAATAAATCTGATGCAATTTGTGCTGCTAAGGTCATATTTTTCCTCTTTTCTTGTTCCCTAGATGCTGTCTCAAAAGACATGGCATAGCTGTAAATGTTTAACGATTCCACTCCTCTTTGATGGCGAGGTAAGCCTGATAGGGGTCAGGTGCTTGTGTGATAGGGCGCCCAACGACAATATAACTGGATCCAATGTGTCGGGCTTGGCCAGGAGTTACTACGCGCTTTTGGTCGCCTACAGCTGCACCCGCTGGGCGGATACCTGGTGTCAGGCAAATAAAGGCCTCAGAAGTAGCTTCGTGGATAGCCTGAGCCTCCTTGGCGGAACAAACCACACCATCCAAACCGGCCTCTTGCGTTTTTTTAGCATAATGCAAAACCGAAGCCTGCAGGGATGTTTGGATATTTTGGTCTTCTTGCATTTGTTCTTCCGACGTTGATGTCAGTTGGGTGACGGCAATCAGTTTTGGCCCAGGGCCAAGGCCTTGACGTGCCGCCTGCATCATTTCGACACCACCTGCAGCATGCACATTGGTCATATCCACGCCTAGGTCTGCCAAAACTTTCATGGCTGAGTATACCGTATTGGGAATGTCATGCAATTTCAAATCCAAAAAGACACTGTGCCCAAGTGATTTGACATATTTTACAATTTCTGGACCTTGAGCATAGTAAAGTTCCATTCCAATTTTAACATAAAGCGATTCGTCTGTTGGAAATTTGGCTAAAAAGGCTTTGACTTCTTCAAAACTCGGAAAATCAAGTGCAATAACAGGACGTTCTTCTCGCATGTCTAATCTCCTTTGTAACACGTTGGTGCAATGCTTCGAGTGACGCGATGCCATACTTGGCCATCACCCGGGGTAAATTGTCGATAATATTTGGACAGGCGTAAGGGTCGGTAAAGTTGGCCGTACCAACACCGATTGCCTTGGCACCTGCTAAAAGCAATTCTAAGGCACTTTCAGCTGAGTCAACCCCACCCATACCGATAATAGGGAGGTCGGATTGTTCAGCCACCTGGCGAATGAGTTTGACAGCAATGGGTAAGAGAGCTGGGCCACTCAGACCACCTGTCCCATTGGCAATGATGGGCTTTCCTGTCTTTAAGTCCAGTCGCATGCCTACTAGGGTGTTAATCATGGTAAAACCAGTGGCCCCAGCCGCTTCAGCTGCCTGTGCTGTAACCGTAATATCCGCTACGCTAGGGGTTAACTTGACGTAAACAGGGACATCTGCATGAGCAACTGCTGCCTTGACCACTTGATAGGTCAAGTCTGGGTCCTGCCCGATTAAGAGGCCGTGATTGCCATGGTCAACATTAGGGCAGGAAATATTCAGTTCAATGGCTGTCACGTTTGCTGCTTGCGAGATACGCTGCGAAACATAAGCATATTCTTCCACAGAAAAGCCTGCCACATTTGCAATAATGGGAAGGTCTGGGAAATGGTCTTGAAGCCAAGGTAACTTTTCAGCCAAGACTTTGTCTACACCAGGATTTTGCAAACCGATGGCGTTCAACATGCCCGATGGGCTTTCGGCAACACGAGGGGTCGGATTCCCAAAACGCGGCTCTCGTGTGGTGGCCTTAATCATAATGGCCCCCAGCCGATTAAGGTCGTAGTAATTGGCGTATTCTTGCCCAAAGCCAAAGCAACCTGAGGCTGGAATGATAGGATTTTTCAAGTCTAAACCTGGCAGATGGACTGCTAATGGATTTTCTATCATCGGCACCTCCTATAAGACCACATGGCCTGTTGGAAAAACAGGGCCCTCATGACAGACACGTTCATTGCTGGCATCTGTTCCATCTTTGAGATGAACAACACACGCATAACAAGCGCCCATCCCACAAGCCATGCGTTCTTCTAGCGAGATAAAGGCCTGAGGGTGGTCTTGAAAAGTTTGGTCCACATAAGCTAACATGCCCGGTGCGCCGCAGGCGTAGACAGCGTCATAGGTCTCCTCAAATTGGTCGATAACCGTTGAGACGTAACCCTTAATCCCATAAGAACCATCGTCGGTCGTTACGATAACTTGTCCGTATTGCGCCATTTGCTTTTCCAAAATCACGGCGTTCTTGCTAGCAAAACCTAGCACAGCTGTAACTGCCACTCCGTTTTCATGCAATTCTTTGGCTACCTCAACCATTGGCGGTACGCCAATCCCACCGCCGATAACAAGCGCCTTTTGCCCCTTTGAAACCAAAGACAAATCAAAGCCGTTGCCCTGTGGTCCCATGACATCAAGTGACTCCCCAGCAGTCATTTGACTGAGCAAACGGGTGCCATCTCCAGCCACCCGGTAAATAATGGTCACTGCCTTAGCGACTTTATCCACACGAGATACACTGATGGGGCGCCGCAACAGTTTACTAGGGTCAGGGACACGAATATGCAAAAATTGACCTGCTTTGATGTCCGCAACCATTTCTCCCCTTAATACCATTTCAAAGATATCAGGGGCAATTTCTTTTTGACTCACTAGCCTTAGTTTTTCTTGTAACGCCATAGCAACCTTTCACCAAAAAAGACCTCACCCAAGAGGGCAAGGTCACACAAAATCCAGCAGGGGCTATAGGCCTGCTTTTTTTATCACTTGGTGCCTTTGCAGCCTCTCTGGACTGAATTAAAGGATATCTTAGGCTATTATAGGAAGTCTCTCTCTATTTGTCAAGTGATTTTAGGAGGCTGCTAAGTTATCCCCGCTATGACAAATCAAACGGCAACCGTTACAGCAAAAAAAAGCCCCAAAAATGTTTGGAACTTTCTTTGCTATTAGGCTTTTGCCTTGGCTTGGGCTTTTGCCTTATCTTTTTTCATCGTATTAGACCGCAACTGACCGCAGGCAGCATCGATATCTGTTCCATGTTCTTGACGGACAACACAGTTAACGCCGTTTTTCTTTAAGACATCATAGAAAGTATCCACACGCTCTTTAGGACTACGGCTATATTGGTCATGCTCTGAAACAGGGTTATAAGGAATCAAATTGACATAGGACAATTTTCGAATTTTTTGGGTTAAATCCGCCAATTCCTGCGCATTTTCAGGCTTATCGTTGACCTCATTTAACATAATATACTCAAAGGTCACCCGACGGTTGGTCTTAGCAATATAGTATTCAATCGCATCAAACAATTTTTCCAATGGGAAAGAGCGGTTAATCCGCATGATGCTCGAACGGAGGTCATTATTTGGCGCATGAAGGGAAACCGCCAAGTTCACTTGAATGTTTTCATCTGCAAATTCGCGAATCTTATGGGCCAAACCAGACGTGGAAACAGTGATGTGACGTGCTCCAATAGCCAATCCCTTGTCATCATTGATGGTTCGTAAGAATTTTAAGACGTTGGTGTAATTGTCAAACGGTTCCCCAATCCCCATCACAACGACATGGCTCACACGCTCATCACGGCCCCTTTCATCCAAGTATTTTTGGACCAGCATAATCTGAGCTGTAATTTCTCCATTGTTGAGGTCGCGTTGTTTTTTAATCAAACCAGAGGCACAAAAAGTACAGCCGATATTACAGCCGACTTGAGTGGTGACACAAACAGAAAGACCGTAGTGCTGACGCATCAAAACGGTTTCGATGAGCATGCCATCTGGCAGTTCAAACAGGTACTTAATCGTGCCATCTGCAGATTCTTGAACAATCCGTTGTTTTAAAGGATTGACGCAAAAGTTTTCATTCAAAAGGGCAATAAAATCTTTTGAAATATTAGTCATTTCTTCAAAAGATTGCACACGTTTGCGGTAAAGCCAGTCCCAAATCTGTGTGGCACGGAATTTCTTTTGGCCATGTTCTAGACTCCAGGCGATTAGTTCATCTTGGGTCAGTGTGTAAATTGATGGTTTCATGCGTTAACCTTTCTTGCGGATGGTAAAATGTTGGTTGCTCTCTCGCTTTTTCGATGGCTTTTGGGCTGGACGAGTCTCTTGACTGCGTCGCTTAGTCTGAAAATGCGCGCCTTGTGACGATTTCTTTCGTGACCGCCGGTCTTTGCGTCGGTAGTCTTTTTCCTCTTGATAAGTCACCTTTTGCGGCTGGGTGTTTTTTAAGACAAAGTAATCACAACCAAAATTACAATATTCCTGCAGATAATCTTCCAAACGGGAAATGGTATTTTCCCCTTTTTTAGAGGTCTCATAAAACCCCTTTAGGCGCAATTGGTCATTGCCCCAGTCCCCCACAATGAAATCATATTGACACAGCCAATCACTATAGCGTTGTGTGAAACTTTCGGTGTCAAAGCCCTCCTGGGAATTATAGACAAGCTCAAACTGACGACCTTCTGCCTGAACAAACGGGGCTTCATATTGAAATATTGGTCCTGGAAAACGATTGTAATTATACAAATCAGGTGAGATATCCTTTTTCATGTCTTCCTTTCATGTAGCGAGCCACCGTTTGGCGCAAGAGGTCTGGAAAATGCAAGTGCACCTTCTGCTGTTTAAGGCTTTCAAAGTAAGGTGCAAAATAATATTGGTCTACCAAAACGAGGCGGTGCCGCTCTTTCGTCTTATCAACCTTTCTATTATACACTATTTCTCCATTTTTGTAAGTAAATCCCTGTGACCGCATCTCCCCAAAAATTTTTCCACGAAAGCCCATCCCACGAATAGCCTGGTGTTTCAGCAATTCTGCCTGATAGTAAATATCTTGGCAAATGTCTTTGAGTTCTTGACTAGTCACCTCTAAGCTGATTAAGCGCATTTGGTGAGGGAGACTTTGGTGCAAGCTATCCAGCGTGCAGTTTTGCGCAAAGGGGGTGACTACAATACCTGTGTTGAGTAAGCACAGGTCAGCTTCTGTCGCACTACGCATGGCCTGCATGGTCAAAGCCACACTTTCTTCGAGGTCAGGAGCCCGGTCAAAATCCTCCAAAGCCACCTGCGCTAACAAGCGATGCCCGTCAGCAGCCATCGCAGACACCCAAGCCTTATCTTCTGTGCGACTGGGTAATTCTGACGTCGCAAAGGTTTTGATGACACAATCCTCTAACCCATCATCTCCTATGACAAGGTCAATTTCTCCCACATGTTCGCCATAACGACCAGCCGCAGCTAGATAAACACCATTGACCTGCGTGCCTTCCTCTAAAAGGTGATGGGTATGCGCTCCGATGATGAGGTCAATCTGTGGGAAGCGTTTAGCCATCTCTTGATCGACACCCAGACCTAAATGACTTAGGACAATAACGGCATCCGCTGAAGTCAGCTGAGGAAGAGCCAAATCTTTCTCCAGACAAGCATACATGTCCAACACCTGCCAACCATTGGGTTCATACGTCAAGGTATAGGGGAAAGTGTAGCCTAAAAAGGCCAGACGATGCCCCTGAGAGGTTTCAAAAATGGCATAAGGCTCTGCCCAAGTTGGTCGTGTCCCATCCGGATGTCTCAGATTTCCCAAAACAACAGAAAAGTCCGCGGCATCATAGAGGCTTGTCATTTCTTGTTTAGATAGACCAATCCCTTCATTGTTTCCAATTGTTGCAAAGTCAATTCCCAGAGCATTCATCAACTGGACATTCCACTGGCCTGATGTCGCATCCGTCAGGGGATGACTCTTATCCACATTGTCTCCAATGTCCAAGCGCAAAACCTGACCATCAAAGCCCTGACCGTGTTCCCGAAAAAAGCGACGAAGTTTGGGGTAATTTTCAGCATGTGAATGAAAATCATTCAGATGCAAGAGACGAACAGATTCTTTCATATTGCCATTATACCGCAAAAGCAAAAAAAGGTCGGCATTCAGGTAAGCCCTGACCGACACTTCTTTTAGAGATTGATTTGGTTATAAGACTTGCTAAAAGCTTTCTTCACTGACCGAGGCGCCTTATCCCAGGAGCTGGTCTTAGTGAGTTCACCCACGACAATGGTTCTTTGTGTCGCTTCAGCATCTGTACAAGTCACCAGAGTGACCTGAGTCTTTCCAGGCGTATCATCAATGACAGCGACATCTGTCGGGTCAACAATCGATACACTGGTGATTGTATAGGTATAAACCTTTTCTTTATCGGTTAGATAAATCTTTTGACCTGCCTTAGAACGGTCCAAGGGAGAAAAGAGCATCTCAGAAGCACCCGCCATGGCAAAAACATGGTGACTGGCCAAGGCGTAATTGCCTTGTCCCATCACTTGGTCTTCTTTCATGGTGCCAGCCCCATAAGAAAGCTCGGTATTCCCAAGCCCTTTAAAGATTGGTAGGTTGATACCAACGTCAGGTATTGCGATACCACCAATCACCGGTAGGTCTTGTGCGCTCATTTGAGCAGACAAAACTGATTCTGCACTCAGTGATTTGACAGCATTAAAATCGTAGGTGGCCTTTTTCTTTTGGTTACTTTCTAGCGTTTTCTTGGACACATGAGAGACTTGGTAACGATTGGAGTTCCAGGCAATCATACTATTTCTCAAGGAGCGTTGGAAAACCAAAGCCAAACCGACCGTGAATAAGAGGATGATGACTAGCCAACGCAAGACCGAAGCGAGTCTACCTTTGAAAGACCTTGGCTGCTTAGACTTCTTGACCATCTGCCGCCTCCTGGTTTTCTTTAGTCTCACTTGAGGCTTCGGCTGCCACTAGCGTAAAGTTAACAATTTTGGCATCTTGGTCCAAACGCATCACCTTAACCCCCATAGCTGCACGACCAGTTTGCGAGATGCTAGCTACGTGTGTGCGAATCATGACACCTGTATCAGTGATTAGCATAATGTCCTCATCTCCGGAAACCGTTACGAGGCCTGCCAATGGGCCGTTCTTGCTTGTAATGTTTGCGGTTTTAATCCCTTTCCCACCGCGACCTTTTTGTGGGTACTCTTGGGCGGAAGTTCGCTTACCGAAACCTTTTTCGGTCACAATTAGAATTTCTTGCTCATCTGAAACAACGCATGCCCCAACCACTTCATCTGTATCGCGTAGGGTAATCCCCTTGACACCCGTCGCCGACCGACTCATGGCGCGCACCTTGTCTTCTGCAAAACGGACCGTGTAACCCGTCTTGGTTCCGATAATCACGTCATCTTGACCACTCGTTACAAAGACATTGATTAGCTCATCGCCATCTTTTAGATTCAAGGCTTTCAAGCCATTTTGGCGAATGTTTTTGAATTCCTCAAGGGCGGTTCGTTTGACCACACCGTACTTGGTCACAAAGAAGAGGTAGGCATCTGCCTCTTCTCTTGCACCACCGATGATGGTTTGGATTTTTTCACCCTCATCCAGTTTCAGGAGGTTAACAATCGGAAGCCCTTTAGCTGTACGGCCATATTCAGGCACTTCATAGCCTTTTAGCCGATAAACCCGCCCCAGATTGGTCATGAAATAAATCGGGTCGTGGGTGCTCAATGACAATAACTGACTGACAAAATCGTCATCGTTGACACCAGTTCCCTGAACCCCACGGCCACCACGGTTTTGCGCCCGAAACTCATCCTGGGCCAAACGCTTGATATAGCCCTTGTTTGACAAGGTAATCAAGACATCTTCTTCTTCGATGAGGTCTTCGTCTTCAAGTGACAAGACTTCACCCACCATGAGCTCTGTTCGACGCTCATCCGCAAATTTACGCTTAATTTCTTCCAACTCGTCACCGATGATGGCAATCACGCGCTCAGGCTTGGCTAAAATATCGGCTAAGTCTGCAATAAGAACCAAGAGGTCATCATACTCCGACTGAATCTTGTCTCTTTCCAAACCGGTCAGACGACGCAGACGCATATCTAGGATAGCTTGGCTCTGACGTTCTGACAAGGCAAAACGACTCATCAATTCTTGTTGAGCGATGGTGTCCGTTTCACTGTTACGGATAATACGGATAACCTCGTCGAGATGGTCTAGAGCAATCAATAAGCCTTCTAAAATATGCGCTCTGCTTTCCGCTTTCGCCTTGTCAAAGGCAGTCCGACGAACGATAACATCCTTTTGGTGGGCAATATAGTTGGCCAAAATTTGACGCAAAGACAGAATTTTAGGAACGCCTTTTTCAATGGCCAGCATATTAAAACTAAAGTTGGTTTGAAGACTCGTCAACTTAAAGAGGTTATTGAGAATTACATGCGCCGAAGCATCCCGTCGCACTTCAATCACCATACGGACACCCTCACGGTTGGACTCATCCCGCACTGCCGTGATGCCCTCAATCCGTTTTTCCTGAGCCAGACGAACAATATGTTCGTGTACCTTGGTTTTATTGACCATGTAAGGAAACTCAGTGACGACAATGCGTTCACGACCTGACTTCGTTTCTTCGATTTCTGTCCGAGCCCGTAAGACGATTGAGCCCTTACCTGTTTCATAAGCCTTATGGATACCTGAGCGTCCCATGACCAAAGCACCCGTCGGAAAATCTGGCCCTGGCAGGACTTCCATAAGTTCTCGAGTGGTCACATCTGGGTTTTTCAACATCAGGTGAACAGCGTCAATCGTTTCACCAAGGTTGTGGGTCGGGATATTAGTCGCCATCCCAACAGCGATACCTGTTGCGCCATTCACGAGAAGATTTGGAAAACGTGCTGGCAAGACCACAGGTTCTCTTTCAGAACCATCATAGTTGTCCTGATAGTCAACCGTGTTTTTATTGATGTCGCGCAACATTTCTAGAGCAATCTTACTCATGCGGGCTTCGGTATACCGCTGCGCCGCTGGTCCATCCCCATCCATAGAACCAAAGTTACCGTGACCATCCACTAGCATGTAGCGGTAAGACCACCATTGTGCCATCCGAACCATGGCTTCATAGATAGACGAGTCCCCATGTGGATGGTATTTCCCCATGACGTCCCCTGTAATCCGAGCTGATTTTTTATGGGGTTTGTCCGGTGTTACCCCTAATTCATTCATGCCGTATAAAATACGACGTTGCACGGGTTTTAGACCATCCCGTACATCTGGAAGCGCACGCGAGACGATAACGCTCATGGCATAGTCAATGAAGCTTGTTTTCATCTCGCTGGTCAGATTGACATCGACCAAATTTTTATCTTGCATGCACTCTACTCCCATTCTATGTAAATACGCTTTATTATAGCATTTTTTCAGTTATTTGACCATGAAAACACGTGACTTGCCTTGCAAAGCCAAGCTCTTTCTCCAATTATGTTGAAAGTTTTCTGCATATTTTCTCAAAAGTCTTTGGCTTGAGGGAGAAATTCCAATAAAACCGTGACAGAAAGCCCATAACGTGATAGAATACATGTGAATGGGTCTTGAACTCAAAAAAAATTAAGGAGATGTTTAGCATGACTGCAACTAAACAACACAAAAAGTTATCCTTGTCGGTGACGGTGCCGTTGGATCTTCATACGCTTTTGCCTTGGTCAACCAAGGAATTGCTCAAGAATTGGGAATTATCGAAATCCCTCAATTGTTCGAAAAAGCGGTTGGTGACGCTCTCGACTTGAGCCACGCCTTGGCTTTCACTTCACCTAAGAAAATCTACGCAGCAAAATACGAAGACTGTGCAGATGCTGACTTGGTTGTTATCACAGCTGGTGCCCCTCAAAAACCAGGTGAAACACGTTTGGACTTGGTTGGTAAAAACCTTGCCATCAACAAATCAATCGTTACTCAAGTTGTTGAATCAGGATTCAAGGGAATCTTCCTCGTTGCAGCAAACCCAGTTGACGTATTGACATACTCTACTTGGAAATTCTCAGGCTTCCCTAAAGAACGTGTTATCGGTTCAGGTACTTCCCTTGACTCTGCACGTTTCCGTCAAGCTTTGGCTGAAAAATTGGATGTGGATGCACGTTCCGTTCACGCCTACATCATGGGTGAACACGGTGACTCAGAATTCGCTGTTTGGTCTCATGCAAACATCGCAGGTGTTAACTTAGAAGACTACCTTAAAGATGTTGACAACTTCAACGATGCTGAATTGGTTGAATTGTTCGAAGGTGTTCGTGATGCAGCCTACACCATCATCAACAAAAAAGGTGCTACTTTCTATGGTATCGCTGTTGCCTTGGCTCGTATCACAAAAGCTATCTTGGATGATGAAAATGCTGTATTGCCATTGTCAGTCTTCCAAGACGGTCAATATGGTATCAACGATGTCTTCATCGGTCAACCAGCTATCGTTGGGGCACACGGTATCGTTCGTCCAGTGAACATCCCATTGAACGACGCTGAAACACAAAAAATGCAAGCTTCTGCTGACGAATTGAAAGCTATCATCGACGAAGCGTGGCAAAACCCAGAATTCCAAGAAGCTTCTCGTAACTAAGAGCTTCACCACAAAAACCGTTTGTCAACTGACAAACGGTTTTTTTTTAGGTTTGATGGTCGCTTGCGATACCCGACTGCTACTCTTGACGGATTGGAAATTTTTTTACCTAAGAAAAACACCAGACAGGCGTCTGGTGTTTTTTGATTAGTCTTCTGCTTTTAAGGCAGCTTTTGCGATGTAGCTGAGCGGTTGATTAAAGTGTGGCAAGAAGAAGAGATCTAAAAGTGCCAATCGGTCAATGGTCACTTGCTCTTGAATAGCCAATGAGAAGAGGTGAATACCCATAGAAATGTCGCCTCTAGAGGCCATTTGCGCACCTAGCACACGACGTGTTTTTCTATCGTAAACAATCTTCAAGGTTACTTCATAGTTGCCGTGTTCCATAAAGGCAGCCTTTTGGAGGTCTTCTACCTCTGTAACCACTGGGTCAAATCCAAAACGTTCGGCTTTTTCAGCGGTTAAACCAGTCGAAACCATGTTAAGCCCAAAAATGGAAATACCGTTTGACCCTTGAACGCCCAAGGACTCAAAGTCATGACCAGCAACATTATGAGCGGCCACCATACCCGACCGGACAGCATTTGACGCTAGGGCAATGTAGTTGGTATCTTCTAAGGCATTGTCATAAACGGTCGCACAGTCTCCGATAGCATACACGTCTGGAAGGCTGGTTTCTTGTTTTTTATTGACCAGATAAGCGCCATTGCGGAAGATTTCAATCTTACCAGCACCGAGGGCTGTATTTGGACGAAAACCGACGGCCAAAACAACCATATCCACATCACGGCTTTGCTTGTCAGTGACAATACGCTCAACTTTGCCATCTCCCTCAATAGCTTGAACTGTTTCGCCAAAGGCTAGCTCAATACCATTTTCTTCTAGGTTGGCACGCATCAAGTCAGTCAAATCATGGTCATAATAGCCGGCCAAACAAGTATCCACCACGTCTACTAGAACAACTTCTTTGCCTAAGCGTTTAAAGGCTTCAGCCAGCTCAACACCAATGTAGCCTGCTCCGACAACAGCCACACGGTTAATGTGCTCAGACTTGTCTTGCAATTTATCAATCACTTCTTGAGCGTTTTGGAACAGTTTGACAAACTGCAAGTTTTCCAAGGTTGCTTCAAAGGTACGACTGCCTTCTTTGATTTCAGCTCCTTTAATCGGTGGCAAAATAGGTTGTGAACCTGTTGCCAAAATCAACTTGTCATAACTTTCGTGATGTTCTTTCCCATCAACCAGGGCAGTCACAACCTTTTTATCATAATCAATGGCTGTCACAGGGCTATTCATGTAAACCTTTGCGCCCTTTTCTTCCAAGATTTCTTTATTGGCGTAGAAAAGCCCATCTGAACCTGAAATTTGCTTACCAATCCAAAGGGCCATACCACAGCCAAGGAAAGAAATGTTTGAGTTTTGGTCAAATACCACTACCTCATTTTCAGCGCCATAGTTATCCAAGAGGGTGGTAATCGAAAAGGTACCCGCATGGTTAGCGCCAACAACAACAACTTTGCTCATAATAGCCTCCATAATCTTTCATTCCTTTAGATTATAGCAAGGCTTAAAAACGCTTTCAAGAAATATGCTCGCTTTTTCACAATTTTTTTCTAAAAAAATTACCCGCTTGCTCTTCCTTGAGGATAAATCGAGGACGTCAGCCCCTGCTCTTTAAAAACAGCTGGATGCATAGAGCCTGCTGAGGCATCTAGGCCTCATTTCAAGCACCAAAAAGCCCCTGGTCAGGAGAAACAGGGACTCTTTTATCGGTCACATTAGTCTTTTTCGGTCACAATGCCCTTGCTATCCGCTTGATAGCTTTTGCCATCGTGTTCAAATACTGTATCCGTCAGGGCTTTGCCATCCCCTCCTAGATAGTACTGGTCGCCATTGGTATCTGTGGCCAAGCGATTGCGATACATCTCACCACTATCTTCATCGAAATAGTAAGTAGCCCCATGAATGGTCAGGAATTCCCCCTTGGCTTGACTACCGTCTGCCTTAAAGTAGAGGACAAAATCGCGTTTAATCATCACGCCGTGTCGGACTTCACCATTCGCCTCAGTATAGGAAACCCTTTTCCAGTTAAGATCATAGACAAACTGGTCAGCAACACTTTCGAGTTTGGTCAAAACCCCTTTCTCATCGGCCCGATAGAACTTCTGATCCAGTGTAAAGGTAAGGTCTTGCACAAGCACAGAATCCGAATCGAAGAAGTAATCCTTGCCATCAATCGTCTCCAACCCAGACTCCGCACGGAATTTAGATTCTGGATAGAAATAATAGGTTTTGCCATTGATTACCTGCCAGCCTGTCACTGCCAAACCATCTGAACCACAGTAAACCCAACAAGGGACAGGAAGTCTACCAATATGTGGTTCATGCAGTCTCAGAGCAGTCGTATAAACGAAGGTATTACGCTTCATAGCGCCTGTCTTTTCATCAAAGAGATAATCTGGGCGTAATCCAAAGACCCCCGCTGAGTAGAGATCGCTATGAACATTAGCATTATACAGGTGAACACTTCGGACAGCTATGCCATCTTCA
Source organism: Streptococcus sp. DD12 (assembly GCF_001578885.1). Lineage (GTDB taxonomy): Bacteria > Bacillota > Bacilli > Lactobacillales > Streptococcaceae > Streptococcus. The sequence goes on from NZ_KQ969495.1 coordinate 542,576, forward strand.
TCATAGTAGTAGGTTTGTCCGTCCCTATCTTGGAAGCCAACGGCCATCTTACCATCTGCATTAAAGTAACGATAAACCGGAATCAGTTTTTCCCCATAACTAATTTTTTGCCAAAATTCCCTTTCTTGATTGACAGCCATCTCCCCACTATCTGGATCAAAATAATAGGTAGCCCCATCAATTTTGGTCAATCCTGACTTGACTTGGCGACCATCCTTAGCAAAATAGAGCTGTTGACCATTAATCACTTGGAAACCTGTAACCAGCTGGCCATCCCCATCAAAATAATACCAGTTGCCTTGGTCGTCAGAGACGAATTGGTTGCGATAGGACGCCCCCTCCGTCACGACACCAGTTGCATCTGCCGTGTAGGTTTTTCCGTCAAAGACAAAAGGTCGGTTAGTCACCAGACGGCCATTGTCGGCATCATAGTAATAGGTTTTGCCATCACGCACAACAAGGGCATCTTTGGCTTGAAGGCCATCTTCGTAGAAATACAAATTAAACGTGTCAATGATTTGGGGACCAGTCAACCAGTGACCGGCATCATCTGCATAGTACCAGTTGACCTGGTCTTCAGAAACAAACTGATTGCGGTATTTGGGAACTTCTGTCAGAACACCCTGGCTATCTGCGGTGTAAGCTACCCCATCGATGGTTATCGGATAAACACGACGATAAAGTTCACCGGAAGCTTTATCGAAATAATACCGCTTGCCATCAATTGTCACCAGTTCGCCCTTGGCTTGGCGACCAGCCGAGTGGAAATAAAGACGAACGTTATCTACGGTTTGAAAACCTGTCAATTTTTGCCCATTGGCATCGTAATAATACCAGTTACCCTGGTCATCTGAGACGAATTGATTGCGGTGTTGTGGCACTTGGGTCACGACACCAGTTGTATCTGCGGTGTAGGTCTTGCCATCAAGAACGAAGGTTTGGTCCGTCACCAGACGTCCATTATCGGCATCATAGTAATAGCTTTTACCGTCACGTTCCACCAAAGCATCCTTGGCTTGAACACCATCTGCGTAGAAATAAAGATGGAAGCTATCAATGGTCTGCTCACCAGTCACAAGCTGACCAGTCGGATCAGCATAGTACCAATTGCCCTCAGCATCTGAGAAGAAACCATCCGTAGCCAATTGACCACTTCCTGCCTTGAAGTAATGGCTACTGCCGTCAAAGACGATAAAAGCATCCTTGGCTTGAACGCCGTCAGGGTAGAAATAGAGCGGGAAGCTGTCTATAATTTGCAGGCCGGTCACCGCCTTGCCATCCTCACCCAGATAGTACCAGTTGCCTGCGGCATCTGAGGCAAAGCCGTTCCGGTAGATTTCACCAGAATCCTTGTCAAAATAATAGCTACTGCCGTCAACCGTGACCACTTCGCCCTTGGCCTGACGGCCATCGGCATGGAAATAGAGCTGAAGGTAGTCCACTGTTTGAAAACCAGTCAGTTTTTGTCCATTGGCATCGTAATAATACCAGTTGCCCTGGTCATCTGAGACAAATTGACTGCGCGGTGTGTCGACAGAAGGCTTAGTCTGATCACCGCTTGATGGGGCCGTTTCGTCTGCCTCTGGTGGTGTTTGGCTAGGTTCTGCAGGTGACGCGTTTGCTGTCCCAGAATCGTCTATTGACGCTTGGTCTGCAACTTGCTCCGTCGAAGTTTCCGCTGTCAAGGCTTGGCTAGACAGGTCACCGTCACTGGTAGGCACTGCTTGATCGGCAAGGGGCGCTTCACTGAGACTGTCAGATGCGTCAGAAAGCCCATCGCTTGTGACCACTTCGACAGGTGGCGAAGCTGGGTCATTGCTGGCAAGCTCATCTGCCTGCACAGACCCTGCACCTAGCAAGAGAAGACCTAGTGCCGCAGTCGACACCATTACCGTAACCCAACGCTTCTTCACTTTATGTAAGTGAAATCGAACCTTCTTTTCCATGGTTCTGTCCTCCTTTTTTAGATTTCACCGACATTTTAGCACCATTTTAAAACGCTTTCAAACAATAATATAAGAAATATTATGGTTTTCATATTATGTCACTTTCCTATCTTAATCAATCCTTAAAAGCGACTTTGTCAGCAATAAAAATCCCCCGATGACAAAATCGAGGGATTGCTAATAACTTATGGGCTAACTTGGGTAGCTACACCATCTGCGTCAAAGACATAGACATAATGAGCAGGTTCAGTAACCAGTTTACGATTTACCCATTTTTCACCGCTGTCGGGGTCGAAATAATAAGACTTGCCATCAATGTTTACAAAGCGTCCTTTCGCTTGTTTTCCGTCCTCATAAAAATACAAGTGCTGGCCATTGATGGTCTGAAAGCCCGTTAGCATAGTGCCATCAGCATCAAAATAATACCACTTATGATCCTCATCTGAGATGAATTGGTTCCGAATATCTAAGAGGGTTGGATGCCCATTTTCATCTAGGTGATAGATTTTGCCGTCTTTTACGACATTAACATTGCGAGACAAGGGGGCCATGTTGTAGCCTGGTGCCTCATACTTAAAGTGGTAGAGCTGGCCATCGATGACTTGCCAAGGGTCCTTAGTCTTTCCACTTGGGCTTCCAAGAGTGTAGCCTGCATAATTGAAGTAATAGATGTTACCATTCACTTCAAAAAGCCCTTTTTGAAGCACCCCTTCAGCATCGGTTTTATAATCAGAAGAATAAACGACCTTATCAAAGGCATCCCGACCTGAATAGCTGACCTTTCCGGTATAATTGCGTTTTAAGCGCCCTTGACCATCGAATAAATAGTATTTCCCGTCAATTTCTTTCACAATACTAGCCGCACGGTAGTGTTCTAACTGATTATCTGCAGCCGTTGGTGGCATAAAATAATAAGTTTCCCCGTCAACCGTCTGCCAGCCTGTTTGAAGACGGCCTTCGCTGTCCGCTAAATAGTAATAGATAGCGTACATAGGACCTACGCTGGTGACTGTTGAAGCAATCAATTGATTTTTTAGTAATTTTCCAGTCACGGGGTCAAAATAGTAAGCCTCTTCACCAATTAAGGTTCTACCTTTGGCCATGTGTCCTGAGTCAGGAAAGAAATAATAGGTATCATCACTTAAGGTAACAACCCCCTGCTTGTAAACTTCCCCCCGATTAGTCAAATAGAGGGTGTAGTCATTGTTACGTCCTGGCATACGAACCGTGTAAAATTGGTCGTGTAGCATAGAGCCGTCAGTTGCAAAATAGTAGGTTTGGCCATTAATCTCTTTGGAACCATCCCTAAACATTTCCCCACTATCGGGATCAAAATAATAGCTTTCTCCCTCGATGTTCACGAGTTTTCCTTTAGCCTGACGGCCATCCTTATCGAAGTAGAGTGAAACCCCATCAACCGTCTGAAAACCCGTTAGTTTTTGGCCATTGGCATCATAATAATACCAGTTTCCCTGATCGTCAGAGACAAATTGTTTTCGGTATTGTGGCTTCTCTGTCACCACACCTGCGTCATCTGCAGTGTAGAACTTGCCATTCAGTTCAAAATCAGCTTGACGTAAAAGGGCGTTAGTCCCTGGTTGGAAATAGTAAAGTTTGCCATCAATGGATCTGAGACCAAATCCCATACGGAATTTAGATTCTGGGTAGAAATAATAGGTTTGACCATTAATTTCCTGCCAACCTGAAACAGCCTTCCCATCCTCGCCAAAGTATGCCAAATGTCGGCTAGGATAACGCGTCCCTGCGGGGTCTTCAGGACTAAAACCATAGACTTCCGCAAAGGCATTGCGGTACATCGCACCTGTTTGCGCATCAAACTGATAGTCCACCGTTGTACCAAACAAACCTGGTATAAAATCGCGATCCGCAACATTATGGTTATAGTTAGCGACATCAAGGACTTTCACGCCGTTTTTGTCATAGTAATACCGCTGTCCATCACGGTCCAACCAGCCTGTTACCATCTTACCATCGGCATCAAAATACCGATAGGCCTTATAAACCTTATTGCGGCCATAGAGCCCAAAATCAATCTCCTGATTGGCTGCCAAAGCCCCACTATCCTTGTCAAGGTAGTAGGAATAACCATCAACCGTAACTAATTCTCCCTTGGCTTGCTTACCGTCTTCTTTGAAATAAAGCTTGACCCCATCAACCGTCTGAAAACCAGTCAGTTTTTGGCCATTGGCATCATAATAATACCAGTTTCCCTGATCGTCAGAGACAAATTGTTTACGGTATTGCGGGTTCTCTGTCAGAACGCCACTAGCATCTGCGGTATAAGACTTACCCTGATAGTCGAAAACCAGGTTGGTCACTAGCCGACCGTCATCTGCGTCATAGTAGTACTTTTTGCCTTCTCGTTCAACCAGCGCATTCTTGGCCTGAACACCATCTTGGTAGAAATAAAGATGGAAGCTATCAATAGTTTGCGGACCGGTGACCTTTTGGCCATCAGCATCGTAATAATACCAGTTACCAGCTTCATCAGAAAGGAACTGACGGCGGGGTGTCTCAGCCACATCGCTAGCTCTGGATTGGTCTGAACCCTCAGCAGCTTCTGCTACTGTTGAACTATTAACATTTTCGGACGCCCTTGCGCCTGTGCTCGCAGGTGTGAGCTCCTCCTGCTTATTCAGACCACTTGTCTGAATTTCTGAGTCTTCACTTAAAGGCGTTTGTCCTTCCTTTGCGTCAGCGGTAATGCCTTCTGATACACTTGCCGTGCTTATCGCACTCTGCTCTTGACCAGCTACCGATTCAGCTGCGCTAGCTTCTTCTCCTTGGCTCTCCTCTTGCGATTGGGAGATGTCTCCACTGCTTTTTGTGCTGTCTACTGATACTACTTGCGGGGCACTATCAGTTACAGAAATTTCTTCTGCTTGGACGCTGTTGCCCCCTGCTAGCGTCAGAGCCAGTGCCAATGTCGACACAGTTAGCGTTACCCAATGTTTTTTCACTTTATGTAAGCGAAAACGAACCTTCTTTTCCATGGTTGCGACCTCCTTTTGTTTATCACGGTCATTTTAACACAAATAGTAACGCTTACAAACCCTATCCCCTAGGAAAAGCTCTTGATTTCATATTATGTCATTATGTTTTCTTAAAAAGACCTTAAACCTGTTAATCGCACCTTTTCTTAACCGCTAAAAAAAAGCCACTCAGCCAACAAAAAAAGCCTGACAAAAGTACAGCTTTTATCAGGCTTAAGAAGGCTATCAGCTTAGGAGTAAGTTAGCCGGTTGATGAGGGAAATTTCCAAACATTGGGCCACTTATTCAACCTTGTCAATATCTTCCTTGAGTTCGTCCATGTCAAACTTGGCAAAAAGGTATTTGCGGTCTTGAACTGGGAAGCGCTGGTCCAACTGATCCACAGGGCCAACCTCGACAATCCCGTTTTCAATCACAAAGTCCATCACATGTCCACCAAAGGTGTGGTCATCTGAGATAAAATGCAGGTGATAGCCAGCTACGCTAACGCCGTGAAACATTTCTGGCGTCCAAAAACCGACAATAGTCCCTGAAACATTTTTACGGGTGTATTCTGGTTGGTGAACCGCCACTTCCGCAAATTTTTGATCCATATTTGACTTGGGAATCATGCGGACATGCATGGTAGAAAAATCGCCATGAATTTTAATCGAGCGAAAAAGGTTGACGCCGTCATAATAGGATTCGATACGTTCTTCGAGTTCCTTATCCGTCATCTGAAAGCGTTGACGAAAGACAACTTCGGCCTGATGCGGTACAACAGCGGCATAAGGCACTTTGACATCATCGCCAACTTCAACAATTCGAGGGTCTTGCCCCTCAGTTCCAATCGCTTGGTAGGCCTTGCCATCCAAAACAATGAGCTCTCCATCAATCGAATCTAAGGTTCCAATGCCAAGGTCACCATGTTCGAGCAACTCTCCGATTGTTAGACTACCGCCATACAAGCCCGCCATGAGGGCGCTGAGCGTATTGTACTGAAATAATTTAATCGCTTCTGCCATAATGCGTTTGCGTCTCCCTTAATAAAATTTATCTGGCAAAATGGTTTCTCCAAGAGAAAGGTTATCCTTGTAATCAATAGGAATATCAATCAAGACGGGACCTGACGTTTGAGACTCTGCCATGGCTTTGGCCAAAACGGTTTCAAATTCATCCTTGGTGTGCACCCGGTAACCCTTGGCCCCGAAACTTTCTGCATAGGTCACAAAGTCAACCGGTCCAAATGACACACCTGCTGCCCGACCGTATTTCTTTTCTGCCTGGAATTCCACCATATTATATTTTCCATCATTCCAAATCAGGTGAACAATCGGCAACTTAAGACGAACCGCGGTTTCCAGTTCTTGACCTGAAAAGAGGAAACCACCATCACCTGAAATAGAAACCACTTGGGTATTTGGCCGAACTAAGGCCGCTGAAATCGCCCAAGGTAGGGCAACACCCAGCGTTTGCATCCCATTTGAAAAGAGCAGATGACGCGCTTCATAGCTCTTAAAGTAACGCGCCATCCAAATGTAGTGGCTACCGACATCCACGGTTACTGTGGTGTCATCAGAGACTTGCCCTTGCAAGACTTCGATAACGTCTAAGGGATGGAGAATGCCTTCTTGAGGTGTCCGGTCGTATTTTAAATCATTGGCCTTGTGTTTGAGACCAGATAGGTATTCACGGGCATCGTCATCCAGGCGATAACCTGCAATAGCTGGCAAAAGCAAGTCCAAGCTTTCTGCGATATCCCCAATCAATTCCCTTTCTGGTTGGAAATAAGTGTCAATCTCTGCTGGTTCCACGTCGATAACAATGATGCGGGCAGAAATTTCAGCATTCCAGTTTCGTGCCTCGTACTCGATTGGGTCATAGCCAATCGCAATGATCAGGTCAGACCGCTTGAGCAACATATCACCTGGTTGGTTTCTAAAGAGACCAACCCGCCCAAAGAAGGTATCTTCTTCTAAGTCACGCGAAACAATACCAGCCCCTTGGAAGGTTTCCACAACAGGCAGTTTAACCGCATTTAAGATTTGACGGATACTCTTGGTCACCTGAGCCGTAGAGGCACCATTTCCCAAAAGCAACACAGGTAACTTGGCATTTTTAATCGCTTGCGCCAGGTAATTAATATCGTCAACGGACGCAGAACCTAATTTAGGGTCTGTCAAGGGTTTTATGGCTTTGACACTAGCTGGGCTGTCTACGATATCTTGAGGGATAGAAATAAAGCTCGCTCCCGGTTTACCTTCTTTAGCGTAACGATAGGCATTCGCAATGATTTCTGACAAGGTATCAGTCTCGTGAATTTCAGCCGAGTATTTGGTAATCGGTTGCATCATACCAACATTGTTCATGGATTGGTGAGCACGTTTTAAAAGGTCACTGCGCTTGACTTGTCCGCTGATAGCCAACACAGGGTCCCCTTCATCCGTAGCCGTAACCAGACCAGTAGCAAGATTAGAAACCCCAGGCCCACTAGTTGTGAGGACAACACCTGGTTCTCCCGTGATACGCCCAATACCTTGAGCCATAAAGGCTGCATTTTGTTCATGGCGCGCCACGATTAACTCAGGCCCCTTATCCTCTAAGGTATCAAAAACTCGGTCAATCTTTGCTCCAGGTATACCAAAAATATATTTGACATCATGGTTAATCAAGCTATCGACGACTAAATCTGCACCGTATGTTTTTTGCGTTTCAGACATTCTAACCCCTCCGAATAATGAAATGAATTCTTATCCATTATATCATAGACTAGGTATTTCTCCTTTTTTCTAGTCTAGGATTTTGTGAATTTTTTGCAAACTTTTTAAAAAGGGGCCTCTGCTTGCCAATCAGCTAACCAAGCAACTGCCTGACCATCATCGGGAACCTCTTTGAGATAGGCTTTGAGGTAGTGGCTGGCTTTTTCTTTTTCCCCCAGTTCACGTAAATACAAGGCATAATCCAGCAAAAACTCAGGATTTGTCTTTAAATCATCCACGATGTCGGCATAAACCGATTGTGCCTTCGCATCCTCTTCTAACTGGCGGTATGCCTTAGCCAGATTCCATCTGGGCAAAACAGACACGGTATCATCTGTCACCACTTGAGGAATCTCATCATAGCGCCCGGCTTCCAGCAAGAGATTGCTCAAGGGTAATACAACTGCTTCACGGTCTTCACTGATGTCAAGGGCTTGCCTCAGATAGGCTTCACTGGCTTTCTTATCGTGCAATTCATAGGCTAATTGCGAAGCTAAGAGCAAAAGCTGGCTATCAAAACTATTTTTGGCTAGGCCTTGTTGCACAATCTGCAAGGCCTTGGTGGTTTCATGTTCGGCATGTAAGGACTGTGCATAAAGGTACTCATAGCCTGGAAAATCAGGGTTGAGTGTGTCTAGTTGTTTAAAGTAAAGGTTTGCCTTTTGGCTTTCACCAGCTTCATACAATAGACTCGCTAAGGCCATGAGGGTCTGTTCCTCAAAGTCAAGCTCTACCGCTTTTTCTAAAAATTCAATGGCAGCTTCAAACTTACCAAGATTAGCGTAGGCAAAACCAATGCGCTGGTAGGTAGAAACACCCGTCGCCTGAAAGATAGAGCGCTGATCCAATTGAGCATAGGCCTTAATGGCTTGTGAAAAATTTCCTAATTCAAATTCCATTTCAGCTAAGCCAAAGGTTACAATAGGATCCTCTGATAGCGCCTGAGCTTCTGCCATTTTATCCCTTGCCACCTCGGTTAGCCCTTCTAGTTGGTACAAATCAGCCTTGGTCAACAAGGCGGATAGGTAGGCGTCACTCGTTTGGGGAATGGCTTCTAGATAGGCAAATGCTTGCTCTATATCCCCATCTTCACCAGCGATTTGGGCTAGATTGATGGCTAAATCCGGGTAGTGTGGGAGTAATTTTTCATATAAGACCTTGGCTTGAGGGTAAAAGCCGATGGCTTCTAAATAATCGGCCAAGGCCAACAGCGTTTGGGCGCTGTCATTTTCTTGCGCTTGATTAAAAAGTTGCTCGAATCGCGCCATATCTTGCGCTTCGAGAGCCTCCAAAGCCTCTTGACTATAAGACATATGGTCTCCTTTTCTATGCTTGCGGATAAAAATCGACGTCTTGTTCTTGTAAGGTCTGCTTATCATCGTAGACGAATCGGGCGGAGAAGAAAGGCACATCTCGTAAAATCCAATCAAACAATTGGTAATCCCCAGCCCAGGTCGGCTTTTTCATGACCTCCTCATAAGGCACCCAAGCCAAGGTTCCTTCATTGCAGTCAATCAAGGTCCCACTAAAGGCTGTAATCTTAAAAACATAGGTGTACCAATCAGTATCTGGCGTAAAGTCTGGAAAGGTCACTAGCCCAGCAAAACGCATGTCCTCAACAGTCAGACCAGTTTCCTCATAAATCTCACGAATGGCACAGGCTTGAGGGGTTTCACCAGCCTCGATTTTACCGCCAACAGAAATCCATTTGCCTTCATGAACATCATTGGCTTTTTTATTCCGATGCAAGAGTAGCAATTCTTGCCCATTATCAATGTAGCAAATGGTAGCGAGTTGTGTTTTTTTGGCCATGTGCTTTCCTTTCAGCGTGTCTTGCTTCTATTTTAGCACAAAAACTGGCTTTTTAGGCCGTTCTCAGATAAAAACACCTTCCTGAGTATGTTATATTTTGTGACATCAATTGGCTTTGAATTTGCCCAAGAGCCAATCTTTTGGTATAATCTTTAAGGTAAATTTATAAAAAGGAGAGACTTAATGAAAAATAAAGTCTTTGCACTGCTCTTGACAGTGTTTTGCGCACTGTTCTTTTCTGGGCAGGCCAAGGCGGACGACAAAATCTCTGTCGTCGCCGACCAAACTTATGCCCCTTTCGAATTTAAAGATTCTGATCAGACCTATAAGGGCATTGATGTAGATATTCTCAAAAAAGTCGCTGAAATCGAAGGTTGGGACTATAATGTCTCTTACGTTGGTTTTGACGCTGCGGTAAATGCCGTGCAGTCTGGCCAAGCCGATGCGATTATGGCTGGAATGACAGTTACAGAAGCACGTAAGAAAGTCTTCACCATGAGTGATACCTACTATGATACTTCTATCGTCATTGCGACCACCAAATCTAACAAAGTCAGCAAATACAGCCAATTAAAAGGCAAAACAGTCGGTGTTAAAAACGGGACTGCAGCCTCCACTTGGCTGGACAACCACAAAAAAGAGTATGGCTATACCGTAAAAACCTACGATACAGGTGATGACATGTATAACAGCCTAGCTGCTGGCTCTGTTTATGCGGTTATGGATGACAAAGCCGTTATCCAATACGCTATCAATCAAGGCCAAGACTTGAACCTTTCAATGAAGGGTGAAAGTATCGGGAGTTTCGCTTTTGGTGTCAAAAAAGGCAGCAAGTATGAATATCTCGTAACGCAGTTTAATGATGCTTTGGCTAAAATGAAGGCTGACGGCAGCCTGTCTGCTATCATCGAAAAATGGACTGGTGAAAAACAAGCCAGTGCAACAACGACAGCAACAAGTGCTTCAACTGCTGAAGCGACAACTGCGAAAGCAACACCCAAAAAGAGTTCCTATACCATCGTGACGGACTCTAGTTTTGCCCCATTTGAATACCAAAACGATCAGGGCAACTACGTTGGAATTGATATTGAATTGATCAAGGCCATTGCCAAACAACAAGGTTTCACCATCAAACTCAGCCACCCAGGTTTTGACGCTGCGCTCAATGCGGTTCAGACAGGGCAAGCTGATGGCGCCATTGCTGGAATGACCATCACGGATGAACGAAAACAAACGTTTGACTTCTCTGAGCCTTATTACACGTCTCAGATTGAACTCGCTGTGAAAAAAGGCAGCAAGATTACATCTTACGAGGACCTAAAAGGTAAAAAAGTCGGTGCCAAAACTGGAACGTCTTCCTACCTCTGGCTAAAGGACCACGCAGACCAATACGGTTACACCCTTAAAACTTATGACGATGCTTCTTCCCTCTATGATAGTTTGAATTCCAATTCTGTTCAGGCCATCATGGATGACAAAGCTGTTTTGGACTATGCCATCAAAGAAGGCCGTAGTTTTGAAACACCGATTGCTGGTATCGATACGGGAAATCTTGGTTTTGCCGTTCGTAAGGGAAGCAACTCCGAACTCATCGAAATGTTTAACAATGGTCTAGCTGCCCTGAAAGCTAATGGTGAGTACGATAAAATTATCGCCAAGTACACGAGCGCCAATGAAACAAGCTCTGACAATACGGTTGATGAATCAACCTTTGTTGGTTTGATTCAAAACAACTACAAACAACTCTTAAGCGGTCTCTGGATTACCATCCAACTGGCCCTCCTATCCTTTGCCATCGCTTTGATTATCGGTATTTTAATCGGTATGATGAGCGTCAGCCCATTTAAATCCTTACGTATCATTGCTAGCGTCTTTGTCGATGTGGTTCGGGGTATTCCTTTAATGATTGTCGCAGCCTTCATCTTCTGGGGCATTCCAAATGTTCTCCAACAAATGACTGGTAGCCAAGTGACGATTAATGAGTTTGTCGCTGGGGTTATCGCCCTTAGTCTAAACTCTGGTGCTTATATTGCCGAAATCGTCCGTGGAGGGATTGAAGCCGTGCCTAAAGGGCAAATGGAAGCCAGCCGTAGTTTAGGGATTTCCTATGTGACTACCATGCGTCGCATCATTGTTCCTCAGGCCCTCCGCTTGATGTTACCAAACTTTATCAACCAGTTCGTCATTACGCTTAAAGATACTACTATCATCGCAGCAATCGGTCTGGTTGAACTCTTCCAAACTGGTAAAATCATCATTGCCCGCAATTACCAATCCTTCAAAATTTATGCCATTTTAGCCATTGTTTATTTGGTCATGATTACACTTTTGACGCGATTGGCGAAACTCTTGGAAAAGAGGTTTAAATAATCTATGACAAAAGAACGTGAACTTAAAATTGACGTGCAAGATTTGCACAAATCCTATGGCTCTAATGAAGTCCTCAAAGGGATTACAACCCAATTCTTTGAAGGGGATGTTGTTTGTATCATCGGGCCTTCAGGATCAGGAAAATCAACTTTTCTACGGACTCTTAATCTTCTAGAAGATATTACGACTGGGCAGGTTATCGTTGACGGTTACGAACTCAGTAACAAAAAAACAGATATCGATAAAGCCCGTGAAAATATCGGTATGGTTTTCCAACATTTCAACCTTTTCCCACACATGAGCGTTATTGATAATATCACATACGCACCCATCGAACTCAATAAAATGAGCAAGAAGGAAGCCAAAAAGGTGGCCATGGAACTTTTGGAAAAAGTTGGTCTAGCTGACAAGGCAGATGCCAAACCAAGCAGTCTGTCTGGTGGGCAAAAACAACGGGTAGCCATCGCACGTAGTCTGGCCATGAACCCAGATATCATGCTCTTTGATGAACCGACTTCTGCTCTTGACCCTGAGATGGTTGGTGATGTGCTTAATGTTATGAAAGACTTGGCCCACCAAGGAATGACCATGTTAATCGTCACCCACGAAATGGGCTTTGCGCGTCAAGTGGCTAACCGTGTCATCTTTACAGCTGATGGAGAATTCCTTGAAGATGGTGCCCCTGATGAAATTTTTGACCATCCCAAGCACCCACGCCTGCAGGAATTTCTCAACCAAGTCCTCAATGTCTAAACCCAAAACACTAGCAATCGCTAGTGTTTTTTTATACGTATTAGGACTGACTTTCTCGCTTATCACAAAGCCAAGCTCAGGCAGTACGGCAAACGAAATGCCCCTCTTCTTCTGTGAAGGGGGCTTTATTTGTAGATGGTTTTCTTTAATATGGAAAATTTGCTTTTAACAAGCTTTATCTGAAACAATTAGTCATTAAAACCATGTAGGGGCATTATGCACAAAAAGAGGCTGGGACAAAAGTCCTAGCCTCTCAATTATTTTTGGATTGTCGAGCAAGACGCAGTAGTTGAGTGGGCTCTACTAGGCTGATTTCATCAGCTTTTACAGCCCTACTCAACTGTGCGGAGGTGGGACGACGAAATCGAATTCTAACGAATTACCGATTTCTGTCCCACTCTCTTTTTAACTGCTCTTAGTTCCCTATTTTCCTTTTGGGTACTAGCAAATAGAAAAATAGCAGATTCAATCCAAATACGGCAACAAAGAGCGCTAATTGGGTAGGATCGATCGTTTGTTTCTCAGTCAAATCTTGGATCAGCTTTGTATAATAATAGCCTGGGAAAGCCCGTTGTAGCTTGCCAACTAAGTCCATAAATCCTCCACTTGCGCCAAGTGTATCAAAGGGAATAATGGTCATAGCAGCCAAAATAATGATAGGAAAGCCAATAGTATCAATCGTCTTAGCATCTACCCTAACCCCAAGTACAAAGCCAATCACGCTAAAGTAGATTCCCATCAAGGATAAGAGGAAAAATTGTACCAACAGGCTAGTCGTCACTGGAAAGTGAAAACCTAGAACAGCAACTACTAGTACTGCTAAAAAGATCAAGCTGTTCAGAATCAGTTGCACGATGCTTTGATCCCATAAATAGTTCTTGACACTATAGCTTGTAAAGTGGGATTCAAAAGAATAAAACCCGATATCTGAGGCGATACGCTTACTAAAAGTTGCAAGACTATTGCCAATGACCCCGATAAAGACGGCAATGCCTAATAAAATACTTGGCGAAACCCCTTTTTGAAGCTGATAAAAGAAGATATACCAGCCTATGGGTAAAATAATGGTAAATAATACAAAGCGCTTATTTCGTAAAACTTGTTTTAATTGAATCTTTCTCATGCTTGTTCCCCGCCTTTATTCATCTCTTCTCGGAAATACTGCTCAATGGTTCGACCAGCCTGGTGAATATCCTCAACAGCCTTTGTAGCAGCAATGCGACCCTCTTTTAAAATCAGGACTTTTGTAAAAAAGGCATCAATTTGGTTGAAATCATGGGTCACCACAACAGATGTAAACTCTTCCTTTTCCAGTAGCTTCCAAAAGTTATCCACTGCTTCCAAGTCCATGCCAGTCGTTGGCTCATCTAAAAAAATCAACTTTGGATGATTCAAAATGGTTAATAAAAAGGACAAGCGTCTCTTTTGACCCCCAGAAAGACTTCCCACCATCTGCTCTCTTGAGTCTCTTAATTCGACCATTTCTAAGAGTCCATTGATATCGGCCTGCTTCAACTGATTCATCCGACTTTTTAATTCGACGAATTCAGCTACAGTTAGATCCTCGATGAGCAGATCCCCCTGAGGCATCATTCCAATTTCCCTTTGAAAATCAAGTGCAGTCTTTATCGTCCCCGAATCAGCCTGGAGCTGTCCAGCGATAATGTTGAACAGGGTACTTTTACCTGCCCCATTATTTCCCAGCAAGGCAATTTTGTCTCCTTCTTCTATCGAAAAAGACACTCCCTTTAATACAGCATTCTCCTTAAATGATTTTGTAATAGATGCGACCTGAAACATACGTTCCCTCTTTTCTTTTTAATCTTGTGTATAGTATACTTCAAAAGGGCAGGCTTTGTAGCTCTCTGTCAGAAACGGTCAGAAAATCGTCGTGACGGTCAAAAAAGAGGCTGGGACAAAAGTTCTAGCCTCTCAATTATTTTTGGATTGTCGCGTAAGACGCAGTGGTTTAGTTGTCTCTACTAGGCTGATTTCATCAGCTTTTACGGCCCTACTCAACTGTGCGGAGGTGGGACGACGAAATCGAATGCTAACGAATTACCGATTTCTGTCCCACTCTCTCTTCTATTATTCCTTCCAAAAGGTCAGACTCTGGGTAAATCGGTAGTTTGAACTCTTGGTAGACACTGTCGTTTTGGGATACTTTTCCAGTAATTGTTGGATCTTGTACAAGCCAAGACCGCGGCCCTCTCCTTTACTCGAGTAGTCCTTTTCAAAAATTCTCGCCAGATCTATTTTTTCAGCTTTTGTACTATTTTCAACTACTAAAATAAGGGAGTTCGTCTCCTGGAGCATGGCAAGGGTCAACTGGGGGTCCTCTGATTCAAGACTTGCTTCGATAGCATTGTCACAAAGGATAGATAAAAAGCTGATGAAATCTAAAACCTCGATGAATAGCTCACGAACAGGTTCATCGATCTCGACAGAGATCTCAATCCCTTTATTTTGAGCTTCCAATAATTTTGCGGACAGAACACTTTTTACAGCTGGATTTTCGATGTGACTGAGTTTGGCAATATCAAACTTGCTATCGTAAAATTGTTGGCCACTCTCTCGTAGAACATTCTCATAGATTTCCCTGATCGCGTTGAGATCTTCATGATCAATACTTAATTTGAGACTGGTTAAAATATTCAGGTAGTCATGACGAAAGGCACGAATCTCCCCGTAAAGCATTTCGACGTGTTGGCTATAGGTGGCTAACTCCTGCAGTTGCCTATCTTTTTGTTCCAGAATTTCTTGTTTCAATCGTTCTTTGGATACCGCATTGAAATACAAGAGCATCGCAAAAAACAAAATCAAATAAATACTATTTACCTGTTCCCGTAAAGCATCTGCATGAGGAATAGCGTCCTCCCCCCCCCCGAGACCTGCAACACTGAGCAAATACACAAACATGGAAAGATCCATTGGGAGTAAGAAACGATTAAAATACTGCCGTTGAAACCCTACTTTTAGATCTGTAAAATCTAGTTTTAACAATTTAGTGATTCCTATATAAACAGGAAAGACCAGCAATTCAAGTAGAGCATCATACCAGCTGACAGATGCCTCATGAACAAGTACGATCCCTAGCATTGGAAAGACATAAAAGGCTAGGAGGCGCCCAATGAGACTCTCCATGACAACCGGGTAGAGCCCGTAAAAAATATTCAAAAGGTGTCCTATGTTACGATTTCGATAGAAACTATAGGCAATAAATACTAAGAAATAGCCAAAAAAGCCTACCGGTGGCACAAGGGTAAAGATAATTGCAAAGAAGAAGGGGCACAAAAAGAGCCAGCGCAAGGTGAACTCTTGTCTACTGATATGACGATAGATCAGCATGCTGACGAAGAACTTTAGGTAAGACATTAGAATATCTAACAGCAATTCTTTCTCCCTTCTATTTTTTCAAAGCGTCCAGTAAGCCTCTGTACTTGGTCCGTGAGATCAAGCAATTGTCCCCATTTCCAAAAAAAGCTTTCTTGGCTTCTTTATCAATCTTCGTAATATTTTGCGGATTCACCACAAAGGAGCGGTGGCACCGATACAAGCGGGGATCTGCTTTTTCGATATCGGCAATACTAGCGTAAAATTCCAGGCGCTCATCCTGGGTGTGTAAAATGACCTTGTGAATGGTTGGAGACGTTTCAACATACAAAATCTTATTAAAAGGAACTTGTACACGCGCCATCGCACTCTCAAATGTAAAGGCATCCTGTGCAATTGTAGTCCCAACTTGCTCCAAGGTATAGTCGATGGCTGAGTTGATTCTCTCTCTGAAGTCTTCCTCACCCAGCGTTTTATCGATAAAATCCAAGGCAGCCACTTTGTACTGAAAGGTAATGGGCATGAATTCAGAGTGAGTGGTGACAAAGACAATGGTCGCATGGGGGTCTTTCTTACGAATCTCTTTTGCGATCTCCAGACCTTTTTTCTCCTCACCTTTAATCTCGATATCTAAAAAGAATAGGTGATGGGCTCCTCTTTCTGTGATAGCATCCAGCAACTGGCTTGACTTCCCAAACACTTCTGGGGCTTGGCATTGCAAGGATTTTTGACGGATGAGATCCTGCAAGACCGCTTCGATACGCGATTGTTGGATCCATTCATCTTCTAACACAAAAATCTTCAACAAAGTCCTCACTCCTTCCCCTCGACGAATATGTTCTATTTTACCATAAATGATGCCTGCTGAGCCACTCTTTCAAAGGAGACTCACAAGGCCCTCTACCTTTTCTCCTTAACAAAAAACTCTCCCGGAGGAATCCGGAAGAGATTGCACAAGGGGATTTTGAAAAATGTTTTCTAATAGGATAATTGCAAAAATAAGTGCAACAGTTACGTGAGCTCATCATCTTACAGATTTGGGGTCAAACGCGACTTCCAACCTTTTTGCTTGACCCTATGGTCCTACTGTTCCTGTCCTAAGCTTGCGGAATAACCTGTTTGGCATCGTCTGAACTCTCTTGAAAGGGTAGACTTATGGGCACCAAATTTACAGGCAATTTGGCAAGGTATCAAACTGAATTACAGGTAGCTTTCTATCTTTATGCGTTCGGTTATGGTAAGGTGGGTGTGGCTCATCGTTCTTCCTCGGCTTCTGTTTGTATAGTTACTTACTGCTTACACCAACGAAAGGCTATGGTTATTTGTTGCATTATATTTTTCAATTTACCATTCCTTATTCATACCGGCATTCTCGCTTATCACAAAGCCCGTCCGAGGCAGTTCGGCAAAAGAAAAGCCCCTCTTCTTCTGTGAAGGGGGCTTTCTTTGTTGCTTTGCTGTTAAGCTTTCTTTTTCTTAGCAAGACTGCTTTTAATGACACTAATGACTGTCGGCAAAAGGGTAACGATGACCACGCCTAGGATGATGGCTGAGAAATGAGCCTTCACAAAGGGAATATTGCCAAAAAGGTAACCAGCCCCCGTTGCAATCAAGGACCAAGAAATGGCTGCGACAAAGGCACGTTTCACAAAAGATTGAACAGGAAACTGACTAAGCCCAGCGACAAAGGGAACGAAGGTGCGGACTATCGGCAGGTAGCGCCCCAAAATGATGGACCCTGACCCATGTTTTTCGAAATAGACTTCTGCTTCTCTAATATGGTCCTCTTTGATAAATTTACTGAAAAAGCGATGGTGGACCAGCCGATAACCCAAAGTTCGTCCAATGAAAAAGTTACAGATATCACCCACAAAAGCTGCGATGAAAAACAAGACCATAAATAGACCCACATGAAAACGCATCTCAGGATTTGCAGCTAGTGCACCTGCCGCAAACAAGAGACTATCCCCTGGTAAGAAAGGCATAATTACGGCTGCTGTTTCAATAAAAATGACCAGAAACAAGACCAGATAGGTCCAACCCCCAACAGAATTGGCAATGTTGTAGATATGGTCATCAATATGTAAAATAAAATCGACAATAAACATGGTGTCCTCACTTAAATATAGTCTTTGCCATTATATCAGAAATTGGGCGACCTGACTCTCTTTTTCCAAAATCTTTTCCTACTCAAATCCAAGTTCACTGGCCAGGCGGCTTCAATAAAGAGATAAAAGCTCAAAGCTAGTCATGACGGCAAAAATCCCTGAGAATGTTTATCTCTCAGGGAATTCTTCGTTTAGGGGTGACTGACAATGAGTTCGAGTTCGCCATCAAAAGACCAGTCTTTGACATCGCTTGGTAAGATAAAATGGTCGCCTTTTTTTAGAGGGTATTCTTGATTAGCAACAAGAAGTTTGCCTTGGCCCGCCAAAACACTCACCAGACTGTAATCAGCTGTCTTTGTAAAGGTTACTGGACCTGAGATTTGCCATTTATAAACGGCAAAAAAAGCGTTGGCCACCAAGAGGGTACTTTTCAAGTTGTCCATCTGCAAACTAACCGGGCGGCTATTGGCAGGTTGACCGATGGTTAGCACATCGATTGATTTGTCCAAATGCAATTCACGCAAGTGCCCTTCCTTATCTTTGCGGTCAAAGTCATAAACACGATAGGTCGTGTCACTGGATTGTTGCGTTTCAAGAACTAAGATACCTGCTCCGATGGCGTGCATGGTGCCACTAGGGACATAAAAGAAATCCCCAGCTTTAACAGGCACCTTGGTCAGTAACTTGTCCCAGTCCTTAGCCTCAATCTTCTGACGCAGTTCTTCTTTGGAGCGAGCATTGTGGCCATAAATAATTTCTGCACCAGGTTTCGCATCGATAATATACCAACACTCTGTCTTGCCAAGTTCGCCTTCATGCGCTAAGGCGTAGCTATCATCTGGGTGGACCTGCACACTGAGCCAATCATTAGCATCTAAAATTTTGGTTAACAAAGGAAAGACCGGCTCTTTGCGGTTCCCAAACAATTGACGTTCTTGGGCGTAGAGTTGATCAAGTTTTTGGCCTGCAAAACGTCCATTTTTAACCCGAGAAACCCCATTGGGGTGTGCCGAAATAGCCCAGTATTCCCCAACATGGTCACTAGGGATCGGATAGTCAAAGACTTCCTGCAACTGGCGTCCCCCCCAAATTTTTTCATGCATTTGAGACTCTAAAAATAATGGTTCTGACATGATAACTCCTTTAAAAATAAACCGCTTTCTTCTTATTATAGTCTAAAGGCAAAAGCTTGTCTAGATTCATTTGACAAGGCAAAAAAAGAATCTCCATTTTTGGAGATTCTTTTAAAGCTGAACAGAAAGATTAGTCTTCTGACTGGTCATCTTCTGTCTTACGGCGTTTAGCTAGGGCCAGGGCTGTGGCTGCTACCGCTCCACCTACGATATAAGTTGGAATGTCGTCCACATAAACGTAGTCCCCACTCATGCTAGTACTGTCCGTGTAAGACAGCGACAGGCTAAAGCCGGTCTGCAGACTGGTACTCAGGTAAAAGCGATCTGACAGACTAAGCGAGAGGCTAACTGACGCTCCCATTTCCTGTGACAGCGCAGCTTGTCCTAATGCAGGCGAATAGCCCACTAGACTCGGTGCCCCTTGAGAAGAAGCAAGTGTTTCACTCATAGACAAGCTCGTACTCAAGCTTTCGCTGGTGGAGAGGCTGGTGCTGAGACTCTCGCTCATGGAAAGACTCGTACTCAAACTTTCACTCATAGAAAGGCTCGCACTCAAACTTTCGCTAGTAGATAGGCTTGTACTCAAGCTCTCACTTGTAGAAAGGCTGGTGCTCAGGCTTTCACTGGTGGACAGGCTGGTACTCAAACTTTCGCTAGTAGACAAGCTCGTGCTCAAGCTCTCACTCATGGAAAGACTCGTACTTAAGCTTTCACTGGTAGAAAGGCTGGTACTCAAGCTTTCACTCATGGACAAGCTGGTACTGAGACTTTCGCTAGTAGAGAGACTCGTACTTAGACTTTCGCTGGTAGAAAGGCTAGTACTTAAGCTTTCACTAGTAGAGAAACTTGTGCTCAGACTCTCACTCATAGAAAGGCTAGTACTTAAGCTTTCGCTAGTTGACAAGCTGGTACTCAAGCTTTCGCTCATGGAAAGACTAGTGCTGAGACTTTCGCTCATAGACAAGCTCGTGCTTAAACTTTCACTAGTAGACAAGCTTGTACTCAAGCTTTCGCTAGTAGAGAGGCTAGTGCTTAGACTCTCACTCATAGAAAGGCTAGTACTTAAGCTTTCGCTAGTTGACAAGCTGGTGCTCAGACTCTCGCTCATAGAAAGGCTAGTGCTTAGACTCTCGCTAGTAGAGAGGCTGGTGCTCAGGCTTTCGCTAGTGGAGAGACTCGTACTCAAACTTTCGCTAGTGGAAAGACTGGTGCTAAGGCTCTCGCTAGTTGACAAGCTAGTGCTGATGCTTTCACTAGTGGAAAGACTGGTACTTAAGCTTTCGCTTGTAGACAGGCTGGTACTTAAACTTTCACTAGTAGAGAGGCTGGTGCTCAGACTTTCACTCATGGACAAGCTGGTGCTCAGGCTCTCGCTGGTGGACAAGCTAGTACTTAAGCTTTCGCTGGTGGACAAGCTAGTGCTCAGGCTTTCACTCATGGAAAGGCTGGTACTTAAGCTTTCGCTGGTGGAGAAACTTGTGCTCAAACTTTCGCTCATAGACAAGCTCGTGCTCAGACTCTCACTCGTTGACAGACTAGTACTCAAACTTTCGCTCATAGACAAGCTAGTGCTCAGGCTTTCGCTAGTAGACAAGCTGGTACTCAAGCTTTCGCTGGTAGAAAGGCTGGTGCTTAGGCTTTCGCTGGTAGACAGGCTTGTACTAAAACTCTCGCTGGTGGACAAGCTCGTACTTAGGCTTTCGCTCATAGACAAGCTCGTGCTCAGACTCTCACTCATAGAAAGGCTAGTACTGAGGCTTTCGCTGGTGGACAAGCTGGTGCTGAGACTTTCACTGGTAGATAGACTGGTGCTGAGACTCTCGCTAGTAGAAAGGCTTGTACTTAAGCTCTCGCTGGTTGAAAGGCTAGTGCTCAGACTCTCGCTGGTTGAAAGGCTAGTGCTCAGACTCTCGCTGGTTGAAAGGCTGGTACTCAGACTCTCACTAGTGGACAGACTGGTACTCAGGCTTTCGCTCATAGAAAGACTGGTGCTCAGGCTTTCGCTCATGGAAAGGCTGGTGCTTAGGCTCTCACTGGTAGACAAGCTGGTACTTAAGCTCTCGCTGGTAGACAAGCTGGTACTCAAGCTTTCACTCGTTGAAAGACTCGTGCTCAGACTTTCACTGGTGGAAAGACTGGTGCTCAGACTTTCGCTCATAGATAAGCTGGTACTTAAGCTCTCGCTGGTGGAAAGACTGGTACTGAGACTTTCACTGGTAGATAAGCTCGTGCTTAAACTTTCACTGGTAGACAAGCTGGTGCTAAGGCTTTCGCTGGTTGACAAGCTAGTACTTAGACTTTCACTCGTTGAAAGACTGGTGCTGAGACTTTCACTAGTAGAAAGGCTAGTACTTAAGCTTTCACTGGTGGAGAGGCTGGTACTCAAACTTTCGCTGTTTGACAAGCTAGTACTCAAGCTTTCACTCGTTGAAAGACTAGTACTCAAACTTTCGCTAGTAGAGAGGCTGGTGCTGAGACTTTCACTCATGGAAAGGCTGGTGCTCAGACTCTCGCTCATAGAAAGGCTAGTGCTCAGACTTTCACTGGTAGAAAGGCTGGTGCTAAGGCTTTCGCTAGTAGACAAACTTGTGCTCAAGCTTTCGCTCATAGAAAGGCTGGTGCTTAGACTCTCGCTAGTAGACAAGCTAGTGCTCAGGCTTTCACTCGTTGAAAGACTCGTACTTAGGCTTTCGCTAGTAGAGAAACTTGTGCTCAGACTCTCGCTAGTAGACAAGCTGGTGCTCTGGCTTTCGCTGGTAGAGAGGCTAGTGCTTAGACTCTCGCTCATAGAAAGACTCGTGCTCAAGCTCTCGCTGGTAGAAAGGCTGGTACTCAAACTCTCGCTAGTAGATAAGCTCGTGCTCAGGCTTTCACTGGTGGAGAGACTGGTGCTGAGGCTTTCACTTGTAGACAAGCTGGTACTTAAGCTCTCGCTGGTAGAGAGGCTAGTGCTCAGGCTTTCACTAGTGGAAAGGCTCGTACTTAGGCTTTCGCTAGTAGAGAAACTTGTGCTCAGACTCTCGCTAGTAGACAAGCTGGTGCTCTGGCTTTCGCTGGTAGAGAGGCTAGTGCTTAGACTCTCGCTCATAGAAAGACTCGTGCTCAAGCTTTCACTCGTTGAAAGACTGGTACTTAAGCTTTCGCTAGTAGACAAGCTCGTGCTCAGGCTCTCACTAGTGGAGAGGCTAGTGCTCAGGCTTTCACTAGTGGAAAGACTAGTACTTAGACTTTCGCTGGTTGACAAGCTAGTACTCAAGCTTTCACTAGTAGAAAGGCTCGTGCTCAGGCTTTCGCTCATGGACAAGCTCGTGCTCAGACTTTCGCTCATAGAAAGACTCGTACTCAGACTCTCGCTCATAGAAAGACTCGTACTCAGACTCTCGCTCATAGAAAGACTCGTACTCAGACTCTCGCTCAAGGAAAGACTGGTACTGAGACTCTCGCTAGTTGACAAGCTGGTACTCAAGCTTTCGCTCATGGAAAGACTAGTGCTGAGACTTTCGCTCATAGACAAGCTCGTGCTTAAACTTTCACTAGTAGACAAGCTTGTACTCAAGCTTTCGCTAGTTGACAAGCTGGTGCTGAGACTTTCGCTAGTAGAGAGACTCGTACTCAAGCTTTCACTCGTTGAGAGGCTAGTGCTTAGACTTTCGCTCATGGACAAGCTAGTGCTCAGACTCTCGCTGGTGGAAAGGCTGGTACTCAGACTCTCACTAGTGGACAGACTAGTACTGAGGCTTTCGCTCGTGGAGAGGCTCGTGCTCAAGCTCTCACTTGTAGAAAGGCTGGTGCTCAAACTTTCACTCATTGAAAGGCTGGTGCTTAGACTCTCACTAGTAGACAAGCTAGTGCTCAGACTCTCGCTCATAGACAAGCTCGTGCTCAAGCTTTCGCTGGTTGAGAGGCTAGTGCTTAGGCTTTCACTCATGGAAAGACTTGTACTCAGACTCTCGCTCGTAGAGAAACTCGTGCTCAAGCTCTCACTTGTAGAAAGGCTGGTGCTCAAACTTTCACTCATTGAAAGGCTGGTGCTTAGACTCTCACTAGTAGACAAGCTAGTGCTTAAGCTTTCACTGGTGGAAAAGCTGGTGCTGAGGCTCTCGCTCATGGACAAGCTGGTACTCAAGCTCTCACTAGTAGAAAGACTAGTACTGAGGCTTTCGCTCGTGGAGAGGCTCGTGCTCAAACTTTCACTCATTGAAAGGCTGGTGCTTAGACTCTCGCTAGTAGACAAGCTAGTGCTCAGACTCTCGCTGGTAGAAAGACTGGTGCTCAGGCTTTCACTGGTAGATAAGCTGGTACTCAGACTCTCGCTCGTAGAGAAACTCGTGCTCAAGCTCTCACTTGTAGAAAGGCTGGTGCTCAGGCTTTCACTTGTGGACAAGCTGGTGCTTAAGCTTTCGCTGGTTGACAAGCTCGTGCTGAGACTTTCGCTCATGGACAAGCTGGTGCTCAAGCTCTCACTCATGGAAAGACTGGTACTGAGGCTTTCGCTCGTGGAAAGACTGGTGCTCAGGCTCTCGCTAGTAGACAAGCTAGTACTTAGACTTTCACTTGTAGATAAGCTCGTGCTCAGGCTTTCGCTCATAGACAAGCTCGTGCTCAGGCTTTCGCTAGTTGATAGGCTGGTACTCAAACTTTCACTAGTAGATAAGCTCGTGCTCAGGCTCTCGCTAGTAGAGAGGCTGGTGCTTAGACTCTCGCTAGTAGACAAGCTAGTGCTCAGGCTTTCGCTAGTAGAGAAACTTGTGCTCAGACTCTCGCTCATAGATAAGCTCGTGCTCAGACTCTCGCTCATAGAAAGACTCGTACTTAGACTCTCACTAGTAGAAAGGCTAGTGCTCAGACTTTCACTAGTAGAGAGACTGGTACTTAAGCTCTCGCTCATAGAGAAACTGGTACTGAGACTCTCGCTCATAGAGAAACTGGTACTGAGACTCTCGCTCATAGAAAGGCTGGTACTGAGGCTTTCGCTAGTTGAGAAACTGGTGCTCAGACTCTCGCTAGTAGAAAGGCTCGTGCTCAAACTCTCACTGGTTGATAGGCTGCTGCTCAGGCTTTCACTCATAGACAAGCTCGTGCTTAAGCTTTCACTGGTGGAGAGACTGGTACTTAAGCTCTCGCTAGTAGAAAGGCTCGTGCTCAAACTCTCACTGGTTGATAGGCTGCTGCTCAGGCTTTCACTAGTTGAAAGACTAGTACTTAAGCTTTCGCTCATGGAAAGGCTGGTACTCAAACTTTCGCTAGTTGACAAGCTAGTGCTCAGACTCTCGCTAGTGGAAAGACTAGTGCTCAGACTCTCGCTGGTAGAAAGGCTGGTACTGAGACTTTCACTGGTAGATAAGCTAGTGCTCAAGCTTTCGCTCATAGAAAGGCTAGTACTTAAGCTTTCACTGGTGGACAAGCTCGTGCTCAGGCTCTCGCTCATGGAGAGACTCGTGCTGAGACTCTCGCTGGTGGAAAGACTGGTACTGAGGCTTTCACTTGTAGACAGACTGGTGCTTAAACTTTCACTAGTTGAGAAACTCGTACTCAAGCTCTCACTAGTAGAAAGGCTGGTACTTAAACTTTCACTAGTAGAGAAACTTGTGCTCAGGCTTTCGCTAGTAGAAAGACTGGTACTTAAGCTTTCGCTGGTGGAAAGGCTGGTACTCAGGCTCTCGCTAGTTGACAAGCTAGTACTCAAGCTCTCGCTGGTGGACAAGCTAATGCTTAAGCTTTCACTTGTAGACAGGCTGGTGCTAAGGCTCTCGCTAGTAGACAAGCTCGTACTCAAGCTTTCGCTGGTAGACAAGCTAGTGCTCAGGCTCTCACTTGTAGAAAGGCTGGTACTTAAACTTTCACTAGTAGAAAGACTCGTGCTCAAGCTCTCGCTGGTGGAAAGGCTAGTGCTCAGACTCTCGCTGGTAGAAAGACTGGTACTCAAGCTCTCACTCATAGAAAGGCTAGTGCTCAGACTTTCGCTTGTAGAAAGACTAGTACTTAAGCTCTCGCTGGTAGAAAGGCTAGAACTCAAACTCTCACTCGTTGACAGACTCGTACTCATGCTTTCACTTGTAGAGAGACTGGTGCTGAGGCTCTCACTTGCCGATACTGACGCGGATGTAGACTCAGATTGACTGACCGAAGTTGAAAGGGATTCGGACTCGGAGACAGACGTACTCAAGCTTTCACTCGCAGATACCGATTCCGAAAGGGACTCAGATACAACCACTGACACTGACTCGCTCTGAGAAAGACTCGTTGATAAGGATTGGGAAACCACGGCTGACAGCGATTGAGACTGACTGATAGACACGCTTAAACTATTTGGCGTCACAGTGTAGGTCATTTCAACGTCCTGAGTGACCGTCTGATTGGTAGTAGGATCTGTGATACTGATGCGAATCACAGCTGTAAATGTGCCAACGGTATCCAGATTTGGGGCACCATTTACCCAAGTGTAGCGAATCGTGTTCGTCGAAGCAGAAACACCACCCGTCTGATCCACTAAACCATTTTGTGCTTGGTTAACCAATGCATTAAATAGCGCATCTGGATTCTTTTGCTCAAAGGTTAAGCCTGATTTTGCTTGGAAATCATAGACATTATGGGTGATTTGAGCACTCGTTTTGAGTTGTTGACTGGTGTCTGTTGTCGCACCAAAGCGTCCAAATGTCATACGGTAGGTCAATGTCCAAACCTGTTGACCTTGTTCTGTCGTAGACAATGGGAAAGTTGTCGTGCTAACACCTGTCTCCTGGTTGGTCCAAAGGGAAGGATAAGCGGCTAGATTTTCCCATGTCCCCCCATCATTTGTAAAGTAATTATGGATATTAAGACCATTTGATAGGGAGGTATTTTTAATATCATTAAAGACATTTGACTTAGCCAAAAGAGCTGGCCAAACACGGTAGCTGGTAGTCACTGACAGAGGCGTCGAAGAACCTGGAAAGACCACTTGTATGCCGATGGTCTTTTCTCCGACTGTCGAGCTATCAAATCCCGTCGTATAGGTAACAGTGGCATCGTCTGGAATAGATGAACCATCTGCCATAGTGATGAGCGTCCGAGGATCCGTTAAATCTGATGCAGTCTCACCTTTTATCAGATTGATACTGGTATATTTGACAGCAAGTGTCCCCAGAGTGGCCTCGACACTATTTCCTTTAGAGGTAAAGGTCGTTGTTCCCCCATTACCGTCTGGAACCTGCATGCTGCTCGACGCTGAGATTTTCCCGATTGGCAGGCGGTCACCGACCACGACGGTCGCGAGACCTGTGCTATCGGCAACGGCAGTCCCTATGGTGTCGCCACTAGGCCCCGTCAAGGTCACGGTCGCCCCTGGTGTAGCGGTCACTGTGACGGATTGATTGCTCAAACCAGCCTTTCCAGTCAGTGAACTGGTAATCGTAGCATCTTGCAGGACAACTGTTACCGTTGCTTCGACCTCTTTCGTCGCCCGGTGACCAGCACCATCAATAGCCGTTGTAATCACAATGGTCTTTTTGAAAATACCTGGCTTATCTGTTGATGGGGCATCCCCGTTTTTCCATGTGTAGGTTTCATTGGCGACATAAGGAATAACTGGCGAATCACTCGTATATTTGACACCGGATACTGCTTGGATAATCGTTCCACTGCCTTGTGTCAAAGTCCAAGTATTGAGCGGTAAAGGAGTTAGGTTATACTCCAAATCATAAACAATATGCGTTAGGCTGGTTGTTTGCACCAAGCGTTTAGACAGATCTGTTTCCCCGTACCGCCCCTTAGGTAGGGTTGCGGTTAGGGTGTAGGTCTGGCTTCCTGCAGTCGCAGTTGAGAGGGCGACTAAGTCGCTAGCAGTCACACCATTGCCGGTGACGGTCCAACTTGTGCCAGTATCTATAGCCTGCGAACCGCCTTGGAGAGTGACATAATTTAGCAAGCCCGCACCTGCCCCAGAACCGTTGGTTAGCGGCTGTCCTTTGAAATCATAAATCGGTGATTTCCCTTGGATACCAACAGATACATGATAAGGAAGGCTAACTGTCTGGACTGCGCCATTGGCCAAAGTCACTTGAACTGTTGCTGTCTTATCACCTGCAGAACTTGTATCAATAGCACTGGTAAAGACAACCGTCGCGTCACTTGGCAAGGCAGAGCCATCTGGCATCGTGACAAAGTTTCGTGCTTCTTCTAAATCACTAGCGGTTTCACCAACATAAGTGTAAATCGTTGGTACTTTTGCTTGTAACTGCCCATAGGTAGCCTCTTTGCTATTACCACTAGCGGTAAAGACTTGCTGCCCGCCATTGCCATCAGGACCCGTCATACTTGTGCTAGCTTTGATGGTTCCCAGTGGCATTAGTCCAGTTACCACTACTGTCGCAAGCCCACTAGCATTGGCAACAGCTCTACCAATGACTGCATTATCTGGTCCGGTCAGAGTTACTGTAGCTCCTGGGCTAGCTGTCACTTGAACAGACTGATTGCTGAGCCCTGCTTTTCCAGTCAAATCCGTTGTGATTTCTGCTTCTTTTAGACCGACTGTGTAGGTCACAGAAACATCTTTGGAAGCAGGAATACCGAAAAAGTCAACATCTTCAACAGTAACGGTAACAAGAGCCGTATAAACACCTGGCTGACTCAAATCAATTGATTTTTTCCAGTCATAGCTTATCTGACTGTTATTGCCTGTTATTCCACCCGTTGGGTCAAGAAGGGCATTCTTAGCTGCGTTTTTGAGGCTAAGATAGGTGGCATCAGTCACATCTCCTTGGGTGAAGTTATAAGGGCCGGCTCCATTAAAATCAAAGACATCTTGTCGAAAGACGGAACTGGTACTCAATCTTTGGCTGGCATCAGTTGTTTCACCATAACGCCCTTGTGGATAGGTTAAAGTGACCAGCCAGTTGTTGGTCCCTGCATTGTCATTCGTTAGAGCTGTGTAGGTCTGGTTGGTGTTTCGTAAGGTCCAGGTCACACTAGCTGTGTTGGCTACTTGCAGAGGATTAGAGCCTCCGGTAGGCGTTGCATAGCTCCGGTAGCTTGTTCCATTGACAATGGCTTGCCCTTTAATTTCATTAGCGATGGCGCCTCCTGGGAAATTCGTATCCAAAAACGGCAAGAGAGTGTAAGGGACAGTTACTGTCTGAACACTGCCGTCTGAGAAGGTAATTTTGGCTGAGGCTGTTGGATTCGTTGCCGAATTGCGAGTGTTGATAGCCGTAGCCCAGACTACTGTCGCATCGCTAGGTATGGCCGTGCCGTCTGACAGGGTCACAAAGTTACGTGGATCACTTAAATCACCAAAGTTTGTTTGTGTCCCAAAAATGGCATAAATCATCGGCGCCTTGGTAACAGCTGTTCCATAAGTGGCTAATTTGCTACTGCTTTGGCTGGTGAAGGTCTTTTGACCTCCCGAGCCATCTAGTCCTTCCATCGAAGCCACAGCTGTTATATTGCCTGCCGGCAAAGCCGTGCTTAGCACAATATTAGCTTTGCCACTAGTGTCGAAAGTAGCACTTCCTACCGTATTTCCTGCCTTATCTGTCAGCGTCACCTGAGCACCAGGTGTTCCAGTCAGTGCGATAGTTTGATTGAGTAAGCCTGCTTTACCGGTCAAATCAGTGACAATCTGAGGAGTCTGGACATTAACCGTATAAGTCACATCATAGGTTTTAGTGGCTATGATGGTCATATTGTTTTCGTCATAAGCCGTAACGGTGACTTGTGCCGTGTAGGCGCCTACTTTAGTGATATCAATGGCTTTTGTCCAAGCATAGCTTAGGCTAGATTGGTAATTTGGTATCCCTCCAGCTAGACTGTCTAAGGCTGCTTTTGCATTGGCTTGTAGAGCTGTGTAGGTCGTGTCAGAAGTGTCACCTTGCGCAAAGGTGTAATTTTGACGGAATGTCGCTTCAAAAACATTGTAGTTAAAACTTACGGAAGTGGACAACTTTTCAGATGCCGTCGTCGTCTCACCATAGCGTCCATACGGATAAATGGCTGTGACCGTGTAATTGCCACCAGCTGGTGCTTGCGTTGACAATGGAAAGGCACTAGACGTTTGGTTGGTCGTATGATTTGTCCAAAGAACAGTTGCCTGACTAAAGGCGGAAACATCCCCACCATATGGTCGAGCATAACCTGATAAATCTGTGCCGTTGACCGATGTCGTTCCGACAAAGTCATTGAACTCGGCCGTACTGCTATAACCCGTAACCAAATTTGGCAAAATGGTATAAGGAATAGCCAGCAACTGTTGGTTGCCATTATCAAAAACAACCTTGACTTGAGCCGTGCCTTGGCTGACAGTACTTGCCGTATCGATTTTTGACACAAAGGTCACTTGAGCGCTACTTGGCAAGGCACTTCCGTCAGCAAAGCGAACAAAGTTGCTTGCCACCGCCAAGTCACTAGCAGTATCCCCTGCTAAGGCATAAATTTTTTGAGCCCGCGCTGTAACCGTTTGGTAAGTCGCCAGTTTGGTGTTACCTGTTGACGTAAAGGTCGTTGTTCCACCTGTCTCAGTCGGCACCACTTGACTACTGCTAGCGCTAATGGTACCACCTGGTAAACTGGCTGAGACCACAACGGTCGCAAGGCCTGTGCTATCGGCCACGGCAGTCCCTATGGTGGCGCCACTAGGCCCCGTCAAGGTCACGGTCGCACCTGGTGTAGCGGTCACTGTGACGGATTGATTGCTCAAACCAGCCTTTCCAGTCAAATCGCTCGTGATGGTTGGCGCTTGGAGATTTACCGTTAGGACAACATTAACTTCCTTGGTCGCCACATGGCCGGCACCATCGGTACCTGTTTTGACCACAATGGTTTTCACAAAGCGCCCTGCCTTGTCAGCCGATGGGGCATCGCCATCCTTCCAGCTAAAGGTATCTGCTGTGACAGGACTGATGGCATTGGAACCTGTGTTGTACTTGACCCCAGAGGCTGGGTGAATGGCTAAGCTTTGCCCTTGTGTCACCGTCCAAGTCTTCGTCGGGCTAGTTGCGGGGGCGTCATTGGCCACAATATCATAGACAATATGCCTGAAAGTGGTGGTCATACTGAGACGGCTGGCGCTATCCGTCTGCCCAAAACGGCCTTTTGGCAGATAGGCTGTCACCGTGTAGTCCGTATAACCGGCAGTATTGGTATTAATCTGACTATAGTCAGTAATTCGCTGACCATTTGCCGTGACCACCCAGTCCATCCCGCCAGGGTAGGAAGAATCTCCGATTTTTTCAATGTAATTGTAAAAACCTACACCAGTTGCTGAACCATTGGTCAAGTCCTGACCCTTGAAGTCATAGATAGGGGATTTTCCTTTGATAGCAGGGTCAACACTATATGGAATGGCGACTGTCTGCGTGCGACCATTCGCAAAAGTGACTTTAACCATGGCATTTCGCTGTCCGGTGGTCGTATTATCAATGGCGGTCACAAAAGTTGCCGTTGCGTCACTCGGTAGAGCCTCGCCTGTAGACAATAAGACAAAGTTTTTAGCAACCGTCAGGTCACTGGCAGTCTCACCCACATAGGTTTGGACTTGAGAAGCCTTTGCCACCACCTGATAGACAGTAATAGGCACATCAACCGTTGTGGACAGACGATTTCCCTTGCCATCAGCCGGTAAGGTAATCCGAACCTGTTTGGTGAATTGACCACCCGTAGCTGTCGATGGTGCACCATCCACCCATTCAAAACTTGTACCTGATGGGAAACCAAGCCCTGAGCTATCTTTTACAGCCTCCTGAGCCGAAACAAGGCCACTATCCCCTTGCAGGTAGACATAATCCTGTGTTTTGACTGGTGCAAAAACCTCTTGCGTGATGACAATATCCTTAGAAAAGGCATTGCTAGTAGCCCCAAAACGGTCATAAGGGTACTGCATCTTCATCTTGTAGGTATGCTTTCCAGCTACGTTGACTGCTGGAACTGGCGATGTCGAAGAATTTTCAGCAATGAGATTGCCAGACGCATCATACCAATAATAATGCATGCCCTCAGGCAGATTTTGATTGCCACTGGCATGGATATAACCTGAACGGGTCTGCCCATTGCTTGGGGCTTGACCTGCGAAATCATAAACGGGTGAATTAGCCTCCATAGTGGAGTAAACCGTATAGGAAATCGTCACCAGCTGGTCTTTTTGACCTGGCACCTGTACTTTGATGGTTAACGTTTTATTGCCAATACTTGACACATCAAAGCCACCGTTCACGAAACTGATGGTCGTCCCTGTCGGAAAGGCCTCGCCAGTCTTTGTAACGACAAAGTTTGCCGCTGTCGCAAGGTCTGTCCCACTCTCATTGAGCAAGGCATAGACATTATCGGATTTGGCTTGAGCCTGATAGAGTTTGATATTGGCAGGATTGGTGTCATAGTGCACAAAAGCGGGAACGTGGGTAGCATTGGCCATACCTACCAAAACCTGCATGGCTACCAAGTCGTCATTGGTTAAGCCTGCTTTGACTGCTGTGGTAAAGGTCATGGTATAGGTATTGTTTTGTTGAGTGCTATATATCACACGGTTGGTTTGGTTCGTGATTGAAGCCGCCTCAACATAGG
This sequence comes from Streptococcus sp. DD12, assembly GCF_001578885.1. Taxonomy (GTDB): domain Bacteria; phylum Bacillota; class Bacilli; order Lactobacillales; family Streptococcaceae; genus Streptococcus. Next base: position 574,314 of record NZ_KQ969495.1, read on the forward strand.
CAGTGGTTTCTCGGGTCCACCTGTCCTTGTTCCCGTTCATAAGCGACCTAAAAAGGTCACCTTGGTTGCCACTTTGACCGCCATTAGCCGTCATATAACCTTGGGTGTTGCCACTAGTCCATGAGGAAGCCGCAGTCCCATTGATGCTGGTCGGCATATCCAGCTGGGTCGGAATCTGCACGTAGTCACGGTATTTATTGCGTGACCAAAGGGGAACGTTAGCGCTTCGCTTGGTCTTGGCATTATCGTTATTATTGTAGGTGATGGTCCACTGGATAGCGGTCACGCGACCGTAGGTCCCATGCTCATAAACTGGTGTCGCCTTATAACTAACTGCACTATTGACCTGATCGGCCAGCGTTGGCATGCTACTGTTGTTATTGTCAGAAATCAGGTAAGACCGCTTGGCATCAGTGCCCCCCTCACTAACGGGATAGTCAAAGGTATAGGCAATTCCCCCATCACCTGTCCAGGTTCCGCTCGCATAGAGGCGACTACCTGATGAGATAGCCTGACCATTTAAGGGATCACGGCGTCCTGAGTTAGCCCGTGTGTAGGCATTGACGATGGAATTTCTAGCGGAAGTCGCTACTTGAACAGCTGCAGCTAAATCTAAGCCTTGCCCCGCTAAGGAGAGCTGAATGGTTTCAAGGGCTATTTGCGCTTTTTGGCGAGCTTCCAAAGCCGATGACAGGTCGGCGGTCAAATCAAGATAAGATTGAATCTCCTTGGACAAACTGTCCAACTTTGCAAGCTCTTGCTTATCTTGGGCTTGACTGCTAGCTTGCCCCCTGTCAGCCGCCGTTGCTGCCCTTGGAGATGCTGGCGCTTGACTAGAAGCGGATTGCCTGCTTTGACTGCTTGACTGCGATAATGATAATGAGACCGATTGGCTCTCTTTCTGCGCACTAGCAGATTGAGACACAGCTAAAGAAGCCGATGCAGACTGGCTGCTCGACAAACTCTCAGATAAGGACTCAGACTGCGATAGGCTAAGAGACCCAGAAACCAAAAGGGATTCTGAGGCAACCACGCTGTCTTGCTCGGACGCCTGTGTGACTTCTTGACCTAAAAGGCTCTCAGACGGCAAGGCACAGGTTGAAGTCAGGTCCACCTGATCTGTCGTGGCCAGAGTATCCTGAGCCAGTTCAGAGGCCATCACCGCATCATCTGCAAGGACTGTTTGCGCCCCTAAGGCGCCTGTTGTTAAAGCCCCTAAAGCAGCAGCCCCTTTTAAAATAGTCGCTGTCGACACTGATTTGTCCGCCAAATCATCCGTCACAAGCGGTGCAGTGACTTCTCCACCGCACAAACGAATCAAGCCTATTTTTGACATTAATGTCCGGACCCAGTGTTTTCCGGATTTATGCATTTTCACACGCGTTTGACGTGAATTTTCATGGAGGGTTTCTTGTCGTTTTGGCATAGTTCTCCCACTGTATCAGTTTATTTACAATCATTACTATTTTAACATAGAAAGCCCGTCTTACCTAGCTATATCACTTGGTTTTTTCATTTTTGTCACAATTGTCACGAAAACATTCCCATCCAAGAAAAAGTTCTTGGTAACGTCGCAAAAATCCAAGGTTCTAACAGCAAACAAAAGACTGAAAATTGACCAAACAGGTGCCTAGCTTCCCTAGAGCTAGGCCTTATGAAACAGCCAAGAGGTTTCAAACACAAAAAAGAAACCCAAAAGAGCAAGCCATTGTCCATCTGGCTCTCTCTTTCTGAGTTCTTTTATGTTTTCGTGCTTTCAAGCCACTCCTGCGACTTTTCTACCCAAGACTCCGCAAAAGTGAATAAAGCACACCAGCAGTGATGATAGCTATCAAAAGCAGGTAAAAAATAGAGGGGCGGTCTTTTTCTTTTGGGGTTTATGGTAACGCACTTCCGCCACGCGCTTTGTAATATCTTGATCCAACAAGTCATTTTTTTTAGTCATAGAGCCTCCCTTAAACAAAGTAAATGGACAAGTCTCCCTCTGCTGTTTTTTCAACTTGACTCAGCATCACATGGCGAACAATCTGACTGCGGATGTCCTGACTCATCTCTTCATAAGACATGAAGGATTCGCGATAGTATTCCATCACCGCATCACGTTGCGCAAAACTGCGTGAGGTCACAAAGTTTTTCAGTTGTTGCAGACTATCGACTTGTGCAATCCAGCAGTGGTCAATCGCTCGTAAAACAGCCAAGCGATAAAATTCCTCCAAACGGCTAGCTTCCCCTAAATCACGCGCCTTGGTTTTCATTTCTGCTTCAAACAGGTCCATGAGATAGGCCAGGACTGCTCGGGCATCTTCTGGGTCAAAGTCGGCAGGCCATTGACGGAGTTGATAAGAAAAATTTTCCAAAATATAACGGTTCAGAGCCGTCAAGGTCAGTGGTCCCCGCTTGTCTTGGTAATGCTCTACCTCTTCTTGGACCAACTGGGGAATGCGATGGCGAAGGTCAATGGTCCCCGCAATCAATTGGTTACGCAGGCGATAGACCTTAAGTCTTTGGACCCTTAAGCTTTCGTCAAAACGAATGGTCGCTTCTCTGGCCTGACGGGCCTGGTCTTCGCTTTTGACTTGTGCTAAGGCCAAGCGCCGACGAAAGATGGGCCTCGTCAAAGCCTTCGGCTCCTCTATACTCTGCTGGTCACGATGCTTGTCAAGGTAACGCGCCAGGTAGGCGCCCCCATGTTTGACCAAGAGTTCATCCTCCAAGCTCACAAAAAACTGGCTGAGGCCAGGGTCGCCTTGACGGCCAGCCCGACCACGCAGTTGCCAATCAATCCGACTATTGGCCATGCGTTCGGTCCCAATGACCGCTAAACCACCTCGTTCAGCAACACCTGGACCGAGTTTGATATCAGTTCCCCGACCAGCCATGGAGGTTGCGACCGTGACAGCTTGGTATTGACCAGCCTCCGCAATAATTTCAGCTTCTTTGGCAACATTTTTAGCGGTCAAAACATTATGGGCGATTCCCTCCCGTAAAAGCATGCGAGAATATATTTCAGCGATTTCAACAGTTCCCGAAATCAGCAAAATCGGTTGCCCCTTAGCATGACAATCCTGAACAAAAGATAGGGTGGCCTGTAATTTTTCAGGCAGGGTGGTATAGATGGCATCAGGGTAATCCTTGCGCTGGATGGGCCGATGGGTGGGAATCTGGACAACTGCTAGACCATAGGTTTTGAGCAATTCGGCTTCTGCCATTTTCCCCGTCCCTGTCATCCCGGCTAATTTTGGAAAAAGATTAAAAAGGCTCTGGTAGGTAACGGAAGCCATGGAGCGCGAGTCTGCCGTCTTTTTAACCCCCTCCTTGGTTTCTAGGGCCTGGTGAATACCTGACTGCAGGCGCGTGCCATCCAGGACCCGACCGCTACGGTTGTCTAGCAATTCAACCTTATCATCTTGAACCACATAATCCACATCACGCTGATAGAGAAGCTGAGCCCGCAAGGCCAGGTTGATATGACGATTTAACTCAAAGTAGTCAGGGGCATAGAGATCCTCCACCTCAAAATAATCCTGGGCGTAAGCCACGCCAAGCCCAGTCAGATAAACCAGCTTGTCATCTGAATTAAAATGATATTCTTGGTCAGCCTTCAAGGTCAACACGAACTGATGGCAAATATCATAAAGATTGGACTGAACACGGGGCATCCCAGAGATAATCAGAGGCGTTTGCGCATTGTCCAAAAAAATAGCATCCGCTTCATCAACGATCACATAATGAAAATCAGGCAAAAATTTTTCATCCTTGCTTGCCGCTAAGTTATCTGACAGGTAGTCAAAACCTAAACCAGCACTGGTCCCATAAACAATATCGCTCCCATAGGTCGCTCTTTTCATGGCTGGTGTCGGGTCCACTGCTTCTGGAAAAACGGCTAAACCAACCGTCAGCCCCATAAATTCATAAACGGGAGCCATCTCCTTTTGGTCGCGTTCTGCCAGATAATCGTTTGTCGTCACTAGTATAGCCCCCTTGCCTGTCAAAGCATTGACATAAAGAGGCAGTGTGGCTGTCAGGGTTTTTCCTTCACCGGTTTTCATTTCCGCAATATAACCAAAATGCAAGGCCAAACCACCCAGGACCTGAACATCATAAGGGAACTTACCTAAAACACGCTTATCTGCTTCACGAATAGCCGCAAAAGCCTCTGGCAACAGGGCGTCTAGACTCTCGCCTTGCGCTAAACGGGCTTTAAATTCTTGGGTCAAGCCAGACAAAGCCTGGTCAGATAGGCTAGCCATTTGATCAGAAAGGGCATTTATCTTTTTTAAATAGCGCCCCAAGCGCCTGAGAACCAGTCGGTTAGATAGGGAAAAAGAGGATTTAACGACCATACTGGGAGCCTCCTGGTGCTTGTTTGAGCAAGCTAGAGACAAAAGCAAGCTCCTGCGGCCGTTCCGCCTCGGTATAATATTTTTCAACAGGCAGGGTCAAGGGGATGGCTGTCTGTTGACTCTCTTCGATCAGTTCGATGCTAGAGATGGTTAGCTGATGACAGCCCGCATTGGTAAGAATCAATTCATAGGTATAGGCAGCCTCTGGGCATAGAAAGCTTTCTTCGTCGGGCCTGAGAACCAAGCGCTCGATGACATCCCCCTGACGATTGTAAAAATCTAAACCGACCAAGCAACGCCCTTCCGGCTGACTGGTGATTTCTCTTTTTAATCGATAACGATAGCCTGGTACCAAAAGTGGTAACTGGGGCACGCGCCGATGCGCTTGGTAGTTGGTCTGTGATTGTAAGGTGAGTAAGGTCCGACCAGAGGCCATATAAGCATTTGTCAAAGATAAGGTGTCTCCCTCTTGCTTTAACTGCGTTCCATAGAGATAGACCATAGCAGGGGCAATCGCTTTACCTGTCATGTACATAACTCTTTGCCCTGTCATTGCTGCCTCCTTTCATAACCATCTGCTAGTAAGGTTTGGTATTGTTTTAAAAACCACTGGATGATAGGGCCATTTTGGTCATTGTGTCGCCCTTCAAAGCCCTTGGTATAAATATGGACCTGTTTTTGTGCCAAATGTTCCAATAAACGCTCGGTCGCATGCCTGTCATAGTCATCTTGCTGCATGTAGGCAATGGCAAAAGTCGTCCGAGTAAAATCCGACTGACTAAAATTGTCCCAAAAACGCTGATTGAGTTGGGCAGGACTGAGCGTCTGCCGCCCCTGACTGACATTGACCAGAACATCGCTGATGGTTTCAAACTCGTCAGGTCGGGTGAGTTTGAGATTTGTCACCGTATCGCCTAAGTCTGTAAAGGGTTTAGCGATAACAACGGCATAAGGACGCACCTGCGCCGCATAATACAAGGCACCATAAGTCCCCATAGAAATCCCTGACAAAATCACATCATGGTAGTCAAAGGACAAATAGTCCAGAGCCTCTTGAATGACACCCTGCAATTTGGCCTCAATTTCCGTACTGCCAATATAAAAGGCGCCACCTTCTAGCCTTGGGTCCGCCACCAATAAAAAGGGATGCCCCATGGCCTTCATCATCCCAAAGCCTTCAAAGCCCTCGGCAGGCCGGTAACCCGCAAAGTAAACACACAAAGGGGGCTTTAGATTTCCTGGGTTGAAATAATAAAAGAGGTCCTGTCTTTGCTTGTCACGGATGCGTTTGCCACCCAAAACCAAGGTCCCAAGTTCCTTGTGTGAAAAACGCCAGTGCAAGTCCCCAAGAATGACCGTTCCAAAGCCCTTGACGGACAGGGATACCGCATAACTCAGAATCTCCTTGTCGCGTTTTGGTAAGAAACAAGGCGCTTGCATTGCCACTTCATCGAAGTAAAAGGTCTGGTCCAGTTCCAAGAGCCCCATCTGATTGATAGGGGTCACTTCCAAGCGCAACCGCAGGTCACCATTGGTCTTGACATATTGTTGCCAAAGTTCAATCGGGTGCCCCGGATTGGTCAGATTGTAAGTATAGGTCAGCAATTGCTGGTAGTCGTCTGAAAATTTTCCTGAAATTTCCAGACCGACATGGCCATGGTAGTTACTCGTGACCGCTAATTCTGGATTGACCTGCCCATGATGAATGGGAAGCGTTTCCCCGTATTGCCCATCAAAAATGACCTGTGATAAATAATCGACAGTCTCTGAGGGAGTCGCAAAAGCCGGTAATTCTGTCAAGACCTTGCGATGAAAAATGCCTGTCTTGCTTTGCGCTTTTAGTCCCAAGCCTGACACCTGCAAAAGGGCGTAAGCTTCTACCGTATCTGACAGCGGTTCTAAGAGGTCTTCTGCCAGAGGCGAGGTTAAAATAATCGCTGCAAAGTGAAGTTTCTCAGGTTTCAGCGCCTCTTTTTCTGTTGACCTTATTTGAGTCGCTTCAAGCAATTCCTTTTCTTTTTGGCTGATGTAAGCTGTGATGGAAGCCTTGTCAGGCAAGACAAATTGCCAGTCCAGATGGTCTGGCCACTCTTGGACTTGACTTCGCCAATCCAGCTTGCCAATTTGTAAAATCTGCATCTAAGACAAGTTCCTTTCTAAAAGCTCGCGCCATTGCGCCAACAAACGCCCACTACTATTTTCAGCCATGCGCTCTACCGTATGCACCAAAGCCTTATTCCAATGGCTAAGACTATTGACATAATAAGCAACCGCTTCTTCCAGAGTCCCCTCTTCACTTAGCAGCCAGCCATTTTCCTTATGCCTGACATAATCTGTCGGTGATTGATGAATCTGTGGCAGACCCGCACTAAGGCTGGCAATCTGCGTGTAGAGGTCTGGCTGAGGAGCCAAGTCAATAACCAGACGCGCCTGATCCAATTCTTGGATAATCTGATCCGTACGAACCAAGTTGATAAAACGCATGCGTGACAATTCCCAAGAGGGCTCATCCACAGGGTTTTCGCCTGGCGCCAAACTTTCCATAAAGAAATCCTCACGATCAAAATGCGCCAATAAATAGGACTCCATCCAAGCTTTCAGATCCTCAAAGGATTTCCAACGCTCATAAGTCACCAAGGTCAAGAGCAGGTCCTCTCGCTTGGCCAAAAGCGGAAACAAGCCGATCAGATGCTCTTTGACCTCTTTTGTTGAGAGGCCATCAACCCTAAAATACAAATCTTGAAAACGCATAGACTGGCTTTGCCCTAAGCGCAAACGGCTATCAAAAGGGGAAATGACCAGAAGCCCCCTAGATGGACTGCCGGCTTCCTTTAGCGCTTCCTCTAGGAGCTTGCCATGGTCCTTAGACTCTGTCACCAACAAATCAACCTGCTTGACCAGTTCCACGAGAGCTTCCTTATTTTCTAAAGAATAGCGCTGGCCAAAGAAAGACAGCACACGTTTTTGCTGAGGAAAACTGTCTAGTAACATCTGATTGTGAAGGGCATGACTGGCTAAGACAAGCGTGTCTTGATCTGTGAGCACTTGTTTGGCCAAAAGTGCTAGGCGTTCTTGAACCAATTCCCCCCAGTCAGCATAGTGTTTTTTGGCGAAAACATGGTCGGAAAACCAATTGATTTCAATCGCTGGCTCTTCTGTCGCTTGAAGGTGTTCTCTGACCTGCCAAACGCCATTTTCATTGAGGTAGTCCTGATACAAGGCCTGCCCAGCCCCATCATAATACAAAATACTAGACAAAAAACCTCTGTCATCAAACAGATAGGTATACTGAGGTTGCCCCTCTTTTTGCCATTGGATTTCCAGCAAATTGCCACTACTAGCAAAAGCAATTTTCGCCAGTAGGACACCATCTTTTTTGGCAAAAACCGCAAAAGGCGTATAGAGAAATTCTGTCCCCTTGGGCCAAGCTAAGGCTGTAAAATCAATCGGACGTGTGTGGGTCCGTGAAATATTTTGAATATCATCAAAAAAAGACCAGTAGACCTGACCAAGCAAGCCCTTTTCATGCAGTTCATAACGTAATTGAGGTTGGTAGGTCAAAAAAATCAGACGGACAGCTTCACCCGCCTCTGCAAAGAGTTGTACCTGATTTATCGTATCATCAAAAGCAATCTCTTCATAGACCCGGGTCCATTCTTGGGACGCTGCATACCAAGGACGATTTGTCGCATACCAAGCCGGCACAAAATAATACATGTTTCCTCCTATATTGGATTATGGTAACGTCGCCAATTGCGCAAGGTCGTCACCTGCTCGATTACATCAAGAAAAAAGCCCGCTAACATAAAAACATCACCGATTAAAATGCTCAGCAAAATGGTCTGCGGGTCGTTCCCCTGCAAAACCCCATAGAGTAAAGGGACACCACCCACCATTAAAACCACCAGGGCACCAAATTGGGCCAGAGCGGTTACTTTGCTTTGAATAAATTGACGCGTGGCTAGGCCAGGCGCTACACTTGCGATGTAATCCCCATTTTTACGTAAGGTTTTGGCCAGATCATTGGCGTCATAATTATAGTAAGCAAAACCTAAGGACAGCACATAGAGCAAGACTATATAGCACAAGACCCCACTCCATTCTGTCAAAGACAGGTGTCGGGCCAAATAATCCAATAGCCCACTATAGGGAAAAAGTTGCGCCAAGGCTTGGATGACAAAGAGTGGGAAAAGCATAAGTGTCATCCCATACATAAATGGCATAGCACCTGCCGGTGTCACCCGTATGGGCAGATAAGAGGCCTCATGGTAAGGGGTATTGACACCGATGCGTAAAATCGGTATGCGATACTCTGCCCGATATAAAATTCCAGCGACATAAATCAGGCACAAACACCCCAGCAAGCCTAAGGCAACCTGAAAGACCAGTTGGGACAAGGTTAAATTTTGATTGGCAAAATACTGCCAGATGCTATCGCCCAAGGACAAGAGCATATTGGCCAGGATGATAACGGTCATGCCACCAAGACCCTTTTGACTATTGAGGTTACTCAACCAGGTCAGAACAAAGCTACCCGCTACCAGGGTCACCACCGTAAGGCCCTGCATAAAGAATAAACCAAAGACACTGTAGGTCGGAGATAAGACTAAGCCTCGTAAAGAAGCGATAGCTTGCAGGCTTGCCACTATTAAGCTTAAAAACAAACGATAAGCTTCTGCTTGGCTCTGACTGAGCTGTTTAAAGGCGCCAAAAGCCGTTAAAAAACGCCAGAGAACAACACTGACCATCCAAGGCCCCAAACCCAAGCTAAAAAGTGTCAAAGGCCCGATATGGGCTCCCGTCACAGCCAGGGCATTGGCTAAAACGGCAGTATTTCCTTGAAAAGCGCTCTCTCCTTGCGAGGCGAGTAAAAAGGTAAGGGCAAGAGGCGACCTAAGAGGTAAATCCACAGAATCCCCATCATCCAAACCAATTTAGGCGCAATCAAAGCCATGCGCCAACTTTTTCGTAAGCTGTTTAACACCTTTGTCTCTCCGACCTCTTCTTTTGTCATCATTTTGTCATATATCCCTCTTATTATAGCATGAAATAAGGGATTAGGAAGAGCTTTCGCCGACTCTTTTTCTGAAAAATGACAGCTGTCAATCCTAGCTTCAACCCTCATCAGCAAGAAAGCAAACAAAGGCTTTTCTTTCTCCTTTCACTGCGGCTTTCACCAGTTTTTTCGTCTCATTTGTACTATAATGAATGTATGAAAATCACCAAACTCGAAAAGAAAAAGCGCCTCTACCTCCTTGAGCTGGACAGTTCAGAGACCCTCTACATCACCGAAGACACATTGGTCCGCTTCTTTTTATCTAAAGGCAAAAGCCTGACCGAGAGTGAGTTAGCTGAAATCCGTCAATTTTCTCAGTTTTCTTACGGTAAAAATTTGGCCCTCTACCACCTGTCCTTCGCCCGTCGAAGTCAAAAACAAGTCCAAGACTACTTGATGCAACACGACATCGACCAAGCTACTAGCCAAGCCGTCATTGCTAGCCTAATCCAAGAAGAATGGCTCAACGACCGACAGTTGGCTAAAGACATCGTTCACCAGCAGGCGACTGGTGGCGACAAGGGACCTTTTTATCTCAAACAAAAACTAGGGCAAAAAGGCATTGCAAAGGCCATAATCGCCGAGGTCTTGGACCAGACAGATTTTACAGAGGCTTGTCTTGCAACGGCAGAAAAACTCTGCAAAAAGTACGAAAAAAAGCTTCCCCAAAAAGCGCTTGAGACCAAACTCTACCAGCAACTCAGCCAAAGGGGATATGCCGCAAGAGATATTCAAACCGCCCTTGCAAAACTCCCCCTGACGTCTGACCCAGACCAGGAAACCGACCTTCTCTTTCGTGAAATCGATAAGGTCTTTGACCGCTATGCGCGAAAAAATGAAGGCTATGCCTTAAAACAAAAACTAACCAACCACCTAGCCCGTAAAGGCTTCACTTTCGATGCCATTCACCAGGCTCTAAGGGAATACGATATCTGACATTTTTTAGCTGAATTTTTTAAGCAAATATGCTAAGATAGTGAGTGATAAACTTAATTGTAGAAAGTTGGAGTCCCATGAAGTTACCAAAAGAGGGCGACTTTATTACAATTCAAAGTTACAAGCATGATGGGAGTCTCCACCGTACATGGCGAGACACTATGGTACTAAAAACAACTGAAAATTCCATTATCGGCGTCAATGACCATACCTTGGTGACTGAAAATGATGGACGGCGTTGGGTAACCCGCGAGCCTGCCATTGTCTACTTTCACAAAAAGTTTTGGTTCAACATTATTGCCATGATTCGAGACAATGGGGTTTCCTACTACTGCAACCTTGCTAGCCCTTTTGTCCTAGATGGTGAAGCGCTCAAATACATTGACTATGATTTGGATGTCAAGGTTTTTGCAGATGGGGAAAAACGCCTGCTTGATGTTGACGAATATGAAGCCCACAAGCAAGCCATGCATTACTCGGCTGATATTGACCATATTCTCAAGGAAAATGTCAAAATTCTTGTCGATTGGATTAACCAAGGCAAGGGACCTTTCTCCCAAGCCTATGTCACTATTTGGTACAAACGTTATCTTGAACTAAAGAATCGGTAAAGTTGTCTCCACGGCAATCTTAAGAGTCTGAGACACCGTCTAAGGCTCTTTTTCTTGTTTGCTGACAAGGCTTAACCTCCCCTACAAAAGAGCCTGTCGCTAGCCTCAAACGCAACCAAAACAGTTGCCGAGGTCAAAAGAAAACCGCAAGACCTATCAGACAGTTTTCTTTTAAGCCTTGCCCTTACTAACCAATCCCTGTCTTTCGCCTTTCAAAGGAGGTCCACATGGCATTTTCACATTCCAAAGGCCGCTATGCCAGTTTTGGCGTTGTCTCAAGCGTAGACCCAAAGATTATCGACACCATCTGGGATATCCTTGATAATTACCTCAAGGGGGTATTTCCTTTGGATGACCAGCTACGGGTTGACTTTCAAAACCGCGAGGACAAGCTCACACTCCTCATTTCACAGCAATGTCGCAAGACTGCCATTGCTTTTGATTACGATTACCCCTTTGACCCCTATGCTCCTAGCAGGCTACTCATCGTCGATGAAGCTGGCGATGAGACACTTATCCTCCCCTACGAATTAAAATTGTAAGCCTATAAAGGCCTTTGCCGCCTACCTCCCCCTGCGTTCACCCAGCAGGGGCTTTTTTGGGGCAAATCATTGGCTTTAGCGGAAAAATCTAAAAAAAACTTGTGAAAAGGGTTTCAATTTCACCCAGCTATGATAAAATAAAACAAAAAGCTAAGGAGTTAGAAAAACATATGTCCCAATTCCAGACGGCTGTCACTGCCGCTTGTCAGAAAAAAGAACAATTATTCGACGAAAGCCTTACACGCTATGCCCTACGCTCCATGCTGGCAGGGGGCTATCTGACTGCCAGTACGGCATGCGGGGCAATTGCAGCGGATATCATTGCGCCACTATCACCAGCTCTGTCACGTTTTATCTTTGCGTTCATCTTCGCCTTCGGCCTACTTTACGTTGTCTTTTTAAACAGCGAGCTGGCAACTTCCAACATGATGTTTTTAACTGTCGGTAGCTACTACAAGGTCATTTCCTGGAAAAAGACAGTGACCATTTTGCTCTATTGTACCTTTTTCAATTTTGTCGGGGCCACGCTACTAGCCTATCTCTTTAACCAATCCTTCTCTTTTAGCCAGTTGACCGACCACAGTTTTTTGGTCAATGCCGTCCAGACCAAGCTAGCCAAGTCTGATTGGCAGAACCTGATTGAAGGGGTTACAGCCAATATTTTTGTCAACATTGCCATTCTTTGCTTTATTTTCATCAAAGAACAAAGCGCTAAAATCCCATTGATTTTATCGGCTATCTTCATGTTTGTCTTTTTGGTCAATGAACATTTGATTGCAAACTTTGCTTCATTCATGTTAGCTGCCTTCAGCCAGGTGGAAAACATTCAAGGACTTAGCCTCACCAATGTCCTTCGACAATGGGCTGTCGTCTTTATTGGAAACTGGATTGGCGGTGGCCTTTTTATCGGTCTGACTTACGCTTGGCTCAATCAAACCAAAAGCCCCTATAAAGATTAAGACAGCACTCCCATCAAAAAAATCTCCTTGGTCACACCAAGGAGATTTCCTTTTGCTTAAAGCTT
>NZ_KQ969495.1:588499-632469 GCF_001578885.1 Streptococcus sp. DD12
CCTTTCGGATACCGCTGTTTCAGTGCTTGTTTCAGATGAGGCCGTGCTGGCATCTGCAGAAGATGGTTGCGCAGATATCTCTGTAGTCGCCTGGTCCTGACTAGCTGGAGCACTGCTGGCGTCGAGACGGTCAGCCTCTACTTTGGTTTGACTGCTTTGGGAGGTTTGGCTGTTGTCATCAGTTTGACCAGAGGCAGTGTCGGAGGACGACTCAGCATCCTCTATCAGCTCAGCAGAGGCACTAGCTCCTGTCGTCACTTGACCAGTCACTGTTTCCAGAGCTTGACCAGCCGTCTCATCCGCCAAAACACTTCCTTGCGTCGCAAAGACGGTCCCAATCAGAACAGACGCTACCCCGACACTTAATTTCTTAATCCCATAACGCTCCTTGCGCGCACAATGCTTTCCTGAATAAAACACAGCATCTCCTTTATGTTACAAATGTTACAAAGATAATTATAGCAAAGTTTTAAGGTTTTTGAAAGAATTTTTCTCCTAATCCCTAGCTGAAAACGCATAAAAGCAAGGGTAAGACAAAAAACAGTTGAGAGCAAGACTCTCAACTGTTTCAAATCCTCTAAAACTGCCTGTTTATTGTCCCACTTCAAACCGCTTAATCCCATCCAAATAGGTTGCCTGCAAAGACAAGTCCTTATCTAGGACGATAAAATCGGCAGCATGTCCTGGCTTGATTTGCCCACAGACATCATCAATCCGCATGGATTGAGCAGGAATCAAGCTAGCCATCATGACCGCTTCATGTGCATTTACCAAGCCCCAATCCACCACATGTTTCATGCCATCTTTCAAGCGTAAGATAGAGGCAGCTAAATTTCCAGTCGGTAAAAAGGCTGCACCATCACGGACATCCACGGTGTATTCGCCCAGTTTATACTGGCCATCCTTTAGCCCACCAGCAGCCATACAATCCGTAATCAGGGCCACCTTGTCATAGCCCTTTTGTTGGATCAAAATATCACAAGCCTCAGGCGACACATGGTGGCCATCGCATATCAATTCCGCATAGGTTTGGGGAAGCTGGTAGACAGCGCCTACCATACCGATTTCACGGTGGGAGAGGCCTCGCATGGCATTGTAGGCATGCACCCAAACGCTGGCTCCGGCATCTACGGCTTTGACAGCTTGGGCATAGGTCGCACTGGAATGCCCCAGAGCTACAACAACACCCAAGTCACTCACCTTTCGGGCAAAGTCTGCTGCCTGTGGCCGTTCTGGAGCAATGGCAATTTTGCTTAAAAGGCCCTTAGACGCTTCATACCAAGCTGTAAACTCAGCAAAACTTGGGTCTTTCATATATTTTGGATTTTGAGCCCCCTTATGCTCTTCTGTAAAGTAAGGCCCTTCAAAATACAAGCCTCGGATTTTAGCCCCTGTCGCTTCCTGGTGATGTTCACCGACCAAACGGCTAATGTCCAGCAGTGTTTCAAAAGAAGCTGTCAATGCTGTTGGCAAAAAACTCGTCACACCAGCCGATAAAAGGCCCTCACTCATGGTATGCACCAAGCCATCTACGTCAGCATCCATGACGTCACTGCCTGCAAAACCATGGATATGCGTATCCACAAGCCCAGGCGCAATACTAAAACCAGAGTAATCCAAGACCTCCGCACCTTCAGGCAAGTCCACCTGATAGGCCCCAAAACGCCCCTGACTGATTTCCAGATAACCGCCTTGGCGAATCCCTTGGGGATAGAAAAACTGGTCTGCATGTATGTAATAAGACATCGTTTGCCTTCTTTCTATAAAGTATCAAAATGTTCAAGCCTATTATACACGGATAAAGGGCTTTCAGCTCAGTTTAACTGTTAAAAAAACAAAAAAGAAAGCTCTTTCACAAAAATCACCTTGTCTTCCTAACAAAAAAAGCCAGCCCCAAGGGTCTAGCTTTTCGAGATTTATTTCTTGCGTTTTGGCGGGTTGTGAATAGCTTCATCAAGGACGTCAGCGAAGGCTTCGTACATGACTTCTGAGAAGGTTGGGTGGCCATGGATAGAGCGTAAGAGTTCATCAACAGTTAGCTCATTTTCCATGATGGTTGCGGCTTCATTTATCATTTCAGCTGCGGCTGGCCCAACGATGTGGACACCGAGAATTTCATGGTACTTGGTGTCAGCGATGACTTTGACAAAACCGTGGGCTTCATTTGAAGCGATAGCACGCCCATTACCTGCAAAGCTAGATTTACCAATCAAAATATTGCCATAATCCTTGCGCGCTTGCTCTTCGGTAATCCCACACATGGCAACTTCAGGATGGGTATAAACCGCTGCCGGTGTAAAGTCGAGATGGGCCTTGCGGACATTTCCCCAGACGGCGTTTTCTGCTGCGATTTCTCCCATGCGGTAAGCCGCATGCGCTAACATCTTCGTTCCATTGACATCACCAGGGGCATAAATACCAGGCACAGATGTCTCTTGGTAGGCATTGACCTTGATACGGTTGCCATCCATTTCCAGATTGAGGTTTTCTAAACCGTTTAACTGAGGGACACGACCGATGGACAAAAGGGCCTTTTCTGATACCACTTCGGACCCATCACTCAGTTTGAGGGTCAATTGGTTGTTGGCTTCAACGATTTCAGACACCCCAACTGATGTCTTAAAGACCATACCTTTTTTGGCAAGAATCTTTTGCAATTCCAGTGAAACTTCCTTGTCCATTGCTGGCAAGATACGGTCTGCCATCTCAATCACGGTAACCTCAGTCCCATAAGAGGCATAAACCAAACCGAGTTCGACACCGACGACACCACCACCCATGACGGTCAAGGTCTTTGGAATTTCACGCAGGTCTAAAATATCATCAGAGGTCAAAACCAGTGGTGAATTGATGCCTGGAATATTGAGACGAGACACTTTTGACCCTGTTGCCAGGATAATTTTGCGTCCACGAATAGTATCCCCACCAATCACCACGCTCTTATCAGGATTGACTTGTCCAAGACCATTAAAAATCGTGACTTGATTGGCTTTTAAGAGACCACGGACACCACCTGTCAGGGTTTTAACGACTTGGTTTTTAAAGTCCACCGTTTTATCCATATCAATGGTGTAGTTGGTTGATGCGAGGTTAATCCCACGACCAGCGGCAATCTTAAGACCATCGAGGATTTCTGCATTTTTCAAGTAAGTTTTCGTTGGGATACAGCCTTTGTTAAGACAGGTACCACCAAATTCAGATTTCTCTACAATCGCTACCTTACTGCCCAATTGTGCCCCACGGATGGCCGCATAATAACCCGCAGGCCCACCACCAACGACAACAATGTCATACTCATCATCAGCCAAAGCTTCCTCACGGACGGCAGCGACTTGTTGGACAGGTTTTTCAGGAACTTCAAGACCAGCTTCTTTCAAAGCTTGAGCAGGATTGGCTGGGCTTTGTCCTGCTTCTTGGACCACTTCACCAGGTTCACCAATATAGGCGATGGCCTGTGTGACGGGAACGACATCCCCATCAGAGTGAATAATTTTCAGCAAAACACCAGAATCTTCAGCTTCGATTTCCATATTGGTCTTGTCTGACATGATTTCCAAAAGGATATCGCCCTCTTGGACAGTGTCGCCTTCTTGTTTTTTCCATGAGAGGATTTCCCCCTCCTGCATGTCGACACCCAGTTTTGGCATAATAACTTCTACTGCCATGTGTTTTCCTTTCTTACGTTTAAATCAGTAATTCCATCGGGTTTTCTAGGAGGGCCTTGAGGTCAACCATAAATTTAGCCCCATTCATCCCATCAACAATCCGGTGGTCAATGGTAAGGCAAAGGCCCATAATCGGACGCACTTCAACTTGGCCATCGACAACGACCGGCGTTTGAACCGTTGCAGCGACTCCTAAAATAGCTGAGTTTGGTTGGTTGATAATAGGGTTAAAGCTCTTGGTTCCAAACATACCCAGATTGGTAATTGAAAAAGTTGAGCCAGACATTTCTTGAGCTTTCAATTTGCCTGTCTGAGCTTTTTTAATCACATCTTTTGATGCTGCGACAAAGTCAGCCAAGCTCATGTCTTGAGCACCGTGAACGACGGGCACAACCAGACCCTCATCGAGTCCCACTGCAATCCCTAGATTTACAAACCGGTGAAGTTCAATATCTTGCGCATCATGAATTAAGGACGCATTCAAATACCGGTGTTCGGGTTTCATCAAGGTTTTAACAACAGCTAGACCAATCAAGTCGGTAAAGGTCACTTTAAAGCCAGTTTTAGCCATAATAGGGTCAATCAGTTGCTTACGCAAAGCCATCAGATTGGTCATATCGACATCGTAGTTCAAGGTGAAGGTTGGTGCGGTTAAGTACGAATTGACCATTCCCTTGGCAATCGCCTTACGCATCGCACTCATCTTGATAACTTCTACGCCTTCTGGCAAGCTTTCTTGAACTTTTTCGTCTTTGACAGCTGGCTTAACTTCATCTGACGGCTCTTCCTTGCTTACTAAAGCAAGAATATCTTCTTTCATAATCTTGCCACGGAAGCCCGAACCTTTGACCGCTTGTAAATCAATCCCGTATTCCAAAGCCATTTTAGCTGCAAGGGGTGAGGCTTTCGGTGTCGCAGCTTCAAAGGCAGCGACATCATCGCGATGAATCCGCCCTTTGGCACCGGTTCCTGGAACTTCCGCTAGAGAAATGCCCAAATCCCTTGCCAGTTTCCGCGCAGCTGGTGTCGCCCGAACTTTCCCATCCTCAGAAGAGACAGGGTCATGCGGACGGTCTGCCAGGCTGGCTTGAGGCGCGTCTTTTGTTTCTAAGGCCTTCTCTACCGGAGAAGCTTCCTCAACTGCTGGTGTCGATGGTTCTGGAGTCAATGCGGCAACATCTTCTCCCGCCTGTCCGATATAAGCAATCGCTTCTGTGACAGGTACCACATCACCGACGGGGTGAAGGATTTTCAAGAGCACACCCGAATCTTCGGCTTCGATTTCCATGTTGGTCTTATCTGACATGATTTCTAAGAGGATATCCCCTTCTTGGACGCTATCGCCCTCTGCCTTGTGCCAGGCGAGGATTTCACCCTCCTGCATGTCAACACCCAGCTTTGGCATGATAACTTCTACTGCCATCTGGTCTCCTTTCCTGTTTTAGTGATTAGCCTTTATTGACTTGCTTGATAATGGCATCTTTGATTTTTTCAACACTTGGTAAGACAGCCGTTTCAAGGACATGCGCATAAGGCACAGGAACATCCTCGGAAGCCAAACGTATGATTGGGGCGTCCAGATAATCAAAGGCCTCACTCTCAGTCAGCATGGCTGCGATTTCACCGATAAAACCACCTGTTTTATAGGCATCATTGACCAGAATCACACGCCCTGTTTTCTTCACAGAGTTGATAATGATGTCCTTATCCAGAGGAATTAAGGTACGAGGATCGACAACCTCTACTGAAATGCCATCTTGTTCGACTTCCTGAGCTGCCTGTAAAACACGCTCCAACATGCGCCCGTAAGTGACGATAGTGACATCACTACCTTCGCGCTTGATGTCACCTTTCCCCAGCGGAATTATAAAATCAGGGTCCTGATCCACTTCTTCCTTCTTCCCATACAAAGCCTTAGGTTCAAGGAAAATAACAGGGTTATTGTCTCGAATAGACGCTTTTAGTAAGGCCTTGGCATCATTTGCCGTACCAGGTGCCACAACTTTTAAACCAGGAATGTGTGCTACCCAAGCTTCAAGTGACTGAGAGTGTTGCGCTGCAGAACCAATCCCACTACCAGATGCCACACGGAAGGTAACTGGGGTTTTCAAGCCCCCACCAAACATGTAGTTGGTCTTGGCTGCCTGGTTGACAATCGCATCCATGGCAATGGTGATAAAGTCCATAAAAGTCAAATCCACAATCGGACGAAGGCCCGTCTGAGCAGCCCCGACAGCTGCACCTGCAATAGCAGCCTCTGAAATAGGGGTATCGCGAACCCGTTTTTCACCGAACTCAGCTAACATGCCAACTGATGTCCCAAAGTCTCCCCCGTAGACACCGACATCTTCTCCCATCAAGAAGACCTTTTCATCGCGTCGCATTTCTTGGCTTTGTGCCAAGTTGATTGCTTCACGTAAAGCCATTTTCTTAAATTCTGTCATTCTTTTCTCCTATTCGTCAACGAAGACATCTTCAAAAGCTACTGAAAGTTCAGGGAAAGGACTTTCCTCAGCGAAGGCGACCGCTTCTTTTACTTCATCGGCAACCGCATCAGCTAACTGGTCCAATTCTTCCTCACTAGCAATCCCTTCTGATAGCAAGTAAGTGCGATATTTCTTGATAGGGTCTTTCGCTTTCCAAGCATCCACTTCTTCCTTAGTCCGATAAGCCCCAGCATCAGCTGTTGAATGCCCAAACCAGCGGTAAGACTCAACCTCGACAATAGCAGGCCCCTTACCAGCTCTGACGTCCGCTACCACCTTGTCCATCATGGCTTGAACAGCAACGACATCATTTCCATCTGGAACATAGTAACCAGGAATCCCGTAAGCGTCAGCTCGCTTGTACAGATGGTCAATCTTAGTAGAATAGCTAATATCAGTTGAAATTCCGTAACGGTTATTGATAATAAAGAAAATAACAGGCAAGTTCCAGACAGCAGCTAGGTTGACTGACTCATGAAAAGACCCTTCATTGGTCGCTGAATCCCCTGAAAAAGCAACGACAACACGGTCTGTTCCCTCGTATTGTTGCGTCAAGGCCGCTCCCACAGCCAGGGCATAGCCCCCACCAACAATACCATTAGTTCCGTAATTGCCTTTTTCAAGATTGGCCAAGTGCATGGAACCACCACGTCCTTTGGAAGAACCTGTTGCTTTACCGGCAAGTTCAGCCATCATCGCCTTAATATCGATACCTTTGGCAATTGTCTGACCATGACCACGGTGATTTGAAAAATAATATCTTGGTCAGTCAAGGGTTGAATGGCGCCAACAGAGGCAGCCTCTTCACCAACCGAAAAGTGGGTCATCCCTTGGACAAAACCACGACGAACCAATTTGTTCAATGTCATATCCACATCCCGAATCTGTTGCATTTTAACAAACATTTCAAGATAATCTGTTTTAGTGAGTTTGGACATCTCGTCACCTCATTTCATTTACTTCATCTACTACAATACCCGACCTCATGCCAAAAGGCAAAGAAAAGGCTTTAAATTTTTACAAAGAGTATTATAGTACAGTCTCTTACAGAAAAACAGTGAAAACGTTTCACTGTTCCAAACTTTTTCACCAAAAAAGCACCGCAATGACGGTGCTCTCATCATCAACCAGAGTTACGCAAACCTGTTGCAATTCCGTTGATAGTGATATGAATAAGTTTTTCAGTTTCTTCGTCTAATTCCCCTTTGCGCAGGCGTTTAATCAGTTCAATCTGCACATAGTTAAGCACATTAAAGTAAGGAAGACGGTATTCAAGCGAAGCTTTCAAAGATGGACTCTCTTCGATGAAGTCTTCTTGTTGCTCAATCGCTAAGATGACATCTTTGGTTAACTGCCACTCATCTAGGATAATGTTAAATACCTCACGAACCGCTGGATCCTTAGCCAACTGGGCATATTGAAAGGCGATATTCATGTTAGACTTGGATAGAACCATGTCAACATTTGACAAGAGTGAGTTAAAGAAGGGCCAAGTTTTATACATGTGTTGCAAGCGTTCCAGATTTCCCTCAGCCTGATCAATAAAGTGTTTAAAGGCAGAACCTACACCATACCAACCCGGGAACATAATCCGGTTTTGAGACCAAGAAAATACCCATGGGATAGCACGCAGGCCAGATATTTCCGTAATCGTTTTACGCGCTGCCGGCCGTGAACCGATATTCAGACTAGAAACTTCTTTAATAGGACTCGCCTCAAAGAAGTAATCATAGAAATGAGGGTTACCAAAGACCAAGTCACGATAGATCTGATAAGAGTCCGTGACGATGCTTTCCATCGCTTCACGGTAGTCGCCAATTTCTTCTGAGCTGGTAATCATACCTGTCGCCATCCGGTCAATGGCTGCAGACACAAGCATTTCAAGGTTGTAGTAGGCGGCATCCTTGTTGCCGTATTTGTAGCCGATAACCTCTCCTTGCTCTGTCAAACGAATCCGGTCTTTGATCGTTCCAAAAGGTTGCGAGGTAATGGCTTCATAAGAAGGACCACCCCCACGACCAACAGTTCCCCCACGACCGTGGAAGAAGGTAATCTTGATACCGCGTTCTTCTCCAATTTGTGTCAACTCATTTTGCGCCTTGTAAAGGGTCCAACCAGAAGACAGGTAACCACCGTCTTTGTTGGAGTCTGAATAACCCAGCATGATTTCTTGGTAACCCTTATTTTGCGCAATCCATCGTTTGACAATATCATAGGAAAGGTATTGCCGCATGATATCGCCAGAATTCTCCAAGTCTTCAATGGTTTCAAACAAAGGTGCCACCATGATGCGAGCCTTGTCTGTGTCGAGAAGTCCTACTTCTTTAAGGAGGATAGCGAGCTCAAAAAGGTCTGAGACACTTTCACTGTGGGAGATAATGTGTTGTTTGATAACATCCTCACCCAAGGTGTCTTTAAGGTCACGGGCTGTTTGGAAAATGGCCAATTCTTTTTGCAGAAGTTCAGACTTGTCTGCGTTAGCGCTAGACAAGGTTCTTGGATCTTCTTGCAATTCTTTAAGGAGAACAGCTACTTTTTCTGTTTCAGACAAGTCACTGTAGTTAGGCACAATATTGGCCTCACGCAGGAGTTCATCCACACAGGCTTCGTGGACACTAGAGTCTTGACGCATGTCGATGGTCGCCAAGAAGAAACCAAAGACACGGGCTGCTTCTAAAAGTTCTTCAAACTCCCCATCAATGAGGTCCTCATCGCCATTAGACACCAATGAATCTTTAATAACGGCTAAATCCGCCTGAAATTCAGATACATTGGCATAGACATCTAGCTCCTCAGTAACAGCAGCAGACTCAGTTGCCCAAGTTGGAAGACTTTGGGCCTGTTCCTGTCTGCCTTGAATATGGGCCAAGGTTTGGGAAATCTTGTGTTGGATATAGTTAAAGGCACGACGGTAAGGTTCTTTTTCACGGAATTCTGACGTATCTGAGGATTTGTCCGCTAGAGCCCGTAAAGCCTCGGTGACCTGGATAAGGTTATCAGACAAGGAGAAGGTGCGATAAAGCGCTGATAACTTGTCCAGATAATAATTCATGATGACTTCATTTTGCACCATGGCTGATAGACGCAAGGTCTCCGCAGTGACGTAAGGGTTCCCATCTCGGTCACCACCAATCCACATCCCCATGGTAATGGGTTTTGAGTCATCCAAGGACAAGCCTTTTTGAGCAGCCAATTTTTGATAACGACTAGTCAATTTCGTAATCGCTGGAATCAAGGAACTATTGTAGTACTCCATGACGTTGGAAATCTCATTGGTTACCTTGAGTTTCTTTTCACGGATAATATCTGACTGCATCATTGTCTCAACATAGCGCTTGAGGTCAGATTCCCACTTCTCCTTGTTGATGCGCCCTTCTTTAACATCACGGTGTTTCCGCAAAAGTTCATGGATTTGATTGTTCAACTCCAACATGGTCTTTCGCTGAACCTGAGTTGGGTGAGCCGTCAAAACAGGCACAACATTGACATGTTCCAAAATCTCTTGCGCATTTTTATGCTCTGTCACAAGGTCAATGGTGTGTTCGAGTTTTCCTAGGTAATCTTGCCCAACATTATTTTCATAGTTGATTTCATATGCCAGATCGACGTCTTCTGAAATATTAATCAGTAGTGGCAAAATAGCAAAATAGCGAGAAACCACAACCATTTCCTGATTATCCATTTGGGAAATCAAGTTTTCAAGCGCCTGATAATCTCCCTTGGCTGATAGGCGAGTCATCTCTTTGATGTGCGCTAAGCCAGATGGGCCAATCAATTTTTGCGTAGTTTCATCCAACAATTGGGTTAAGATCGCGATTTCTTCACGAACAATGTCAGCATTTGTATTGTTCTCGAGTCGTTTAGTAGCCACAAAAATCTCTCCTTTTTTCGTTACTATCTATTATACTTCTTTGTATGTAAAAGTAAACTCTTACCCGTAAAATCGTGGAAATTTTCTGACAAATCCTTGAAAAGCAAAAACAGCCCCCAGGGGAGACTGTTCGGTTAAACGTTTTACAGTTAAAATGAACCCCTAGCGACTAATCCTTCCAGATGGTCTCTGTGATGGTTTTAATCAAACGCAATTTTTGCCATTCATCCTCTTCGGTCAAGATATTGCCTTCTTCCGTTGAAGCAAAACCACACTGGGTAGAGATACCGAGATTTTCCAAAGGGACGCTTTTGGCTGCGTCTTGAATACGGGCCACGATGGCATCGACATCCTCAAGCGCAGGGTCTTTTGATGTAATAACCCCCAAAACCAACTCGACAGATTTGCGGTTGTTCCAAATGGCTGCCAAGGGAGAAAAATCACCTGAGCGGGCATCATCGTATTCTAAGAAGAAAATGTCATAGTTTAATTGCCCCAAGTAACGGGCAATGGTATGATAGCCTCCCTCAAAGAGATAAGTTGATTTAAAGTTCCCTCGACAAATATGGGTGGAAACAGTCAAATCCTCCGGCAAACCTGCCAAAATTTGATTGATGACATAGACATCATCTTGAGCAATGCGTTGGAATTTCTGGCGCTCCTCAGGATTGTTTTTATTATCTTCAAGTTGTTGAATCAAGAAAGCCCAAGTGGTATCATCCAACTGGATGTATCGCGCTCCCAAGTCATAAAAATGTAAAATGGTATCCTTGTAAGCCTGAGCCAGACCATCTAAAAAGTCATTCCAAGTTTCATAATACTCTAAGGCCAGGTCAGAGCGATGGTCCCGATTGATGATTAGGGAAGGACTCGGAATGGTTACCTTAGGGGTTACGCCTTCAGGGACAATTGATTTTAGGTAGGTAAAATCACGGTAGAAAGGGTGGTCCGGATTTTCAGTGATTTGACCATTTAAACGGACATTTGTGGTACGGGTCTTAGCCCCATGAAACTTATAGGAATCTTCTTGTTGGTAGGCTTCGAGACCATTAAGGTTCCAAAGGAAGTCCAGGTGCCACCATGAGCGACCAAACTCCCCATCTGAAACCACTTTAAGGCCATTTTCCACTTGGTGACCGACCAATTCTTTGACCAAACGGTCCTGCGTTTCCAAAAGTTCTTGCTGGCTAATTTCTCCCTTTGCGTAGCATTCTCGAGCTTCTTTGAGAGCTTGGGGACGCAGGTAAGAACCTACGTGGTCAAAATGTTCGTGTGTTTTCGTCATGCTGTCGCCTCACTTATTTCTAAGATGGATAGGTAATTGCCTTTTATCTTATCACTTCCCCTGCAGGGGAACAATTACCATTTTTTTATAGTAGGTTATAATTTCCATCTATAGCAACCAATGGAGGTGTCCAAGGACAGCTCAAAAAAGTGGCCTTTCTGCTAACGGAAGCCTTAGAGTTGTCAAGTGACGCATTTTAGGTTAAAATGACGTTAATGAGAAGACGACTAAAACCGATTGTAGCCTTTATCTTCTTGGGAATCTTTGCTTTTGGGGTTGTGTTGGCCCATCTGGTGACAACACAAAGCCGAACGAGGAGCCTTGCCGAGGCCGAAAAAGATATTCCCTCAAGTACGTTGACCACATCATCGTCAACATCTAGTGCTAGCAGTCAAGAAGCCCTCAAACCTATTATTGATTTATCCGCTTGGCAGGCACCTGACAGTATTGATTACGATACCCTCGCTAAAAATATTTCCGCTGTTATCGTCCGTGTCCAAGGGGGGTCAAATATTACCAAGAAAAACAATGCCACTGACGCTGACGGCATGGATACCGCTTACCAGAAACATATTACTGAGTTTCAAAAACGTGGCATTCCTGTTGCTGTTTACGCTTATGTCTTGGGTTCCAATAAAAAAGAAATGCGAGCAGAGGCAAAAACCTTCTATAAAGCCGCCTCAAAATACCACCCTACCTACTACTGGTTAGATGTCGAGGAAAAAACGATGTCTGATATGGATGCAGGTGTCCAAGCTTTTCGCAAGGAGCTCGCCTCCCTCGGTGCCAAGAAAATCGGGATTTACATTGGAACTTATTTTATGCAAGAACACGGGATTTCCACTTCTGGCTTTAGCGCCGTCTGGATTCCAACTTATGGGACAGACAACGGTTACTATAATGCCGCACCGGCTACCGATTTAGATTATGACCTGCATCAGTACACGTCGCAAGGCCGTCTAAACGGTTACAATGGTGTCTTGGACCTTAACCAAATTGCGCCAACAAAAGACACCCAAGCAACCTTTAAAAAACTTTTTGGCAGTTAAGTCATTTCAAGTCTAGGAGAAAGCTCCTAGGCTTTTTGATAGCCTAAAAACACCTCATCCCAAAGCCCCCCCCTTCTCCTCTTACCCTAGATAATCACCAAGCTCTCCCTGCTTTTCGATGGCAGGTCAAGGCAAGAATTCGTTTTCCCAGACTATTCGAACAAGGCATAACATGGTACAATAGAAGGGTAGTTAATAGGGAGGCACATCACATGAAAAAGAAAAAGGGACTTAAAAAGACCCTCGTAGATCAGATTTTGGATAAAGCAGGCATCAGCCACGATAGCCTTAGCCTCAACGCCTTGGAGGGAAGCCTACCTGAGGGGATTGACCGCTCAGCTATCTATAAAACACTGGCCCTAAAAGGCGACAAAACTGGGCCAATCATTGGAATCATTCCCATCACAGAGCACTTGGATGAGAAAAAACTCGCCAAGGTCTCTGGCAATAAAAAAGTGACCATGATTCCGCAAAAGGAACTGCAAAAGACTACTGGTTATGTTCACGGTGCCAACAACCCTGTTGGTATCAGACAAAAACATGCCTTTCCTATTTTCATCGACCAGACGGCTAAAGAATCCGGCTCGCTCATTGTTTCAGCAGGAGAAATCGGCCGTTCTATCCGAATAGATAGCCAAATCCTAGCCGATTTTGTTGCTGCTGAATTTACAGATTTACTCACCGACCATTAAACACCTCTAAAGGAGACATCATGAAACTGTATTTTGTACGTCATGGAAAAACCACATGGAATGCTGAAGGGCGCTTCCAAGGGGCCAATGGCGATTCCCCGCTGACGATCGAAGGCAAAGAAGAGCTTCAGCGTCTAGGCCTTGCTTTAAGTACCACAGCCTTTGACGCAGTTTACACTAGTCCACTCAAACGGGCACAAGATTCCGCAGCCATCCTAATGGCCAATAACCAAACCAGCCAAAAAACGATTGAAGTCACAAAAGCTTTAGAAGAATGGCATCTTGGACGACTTGAAGGGCAAAAAATTACAACTATTCAGGGTATCTACCCCAAACAGATTAACGCCTTCTACCATAACCTCGGCCAGTTTGACCACAATGTGTTTGCTGCTGAAAGTGTCTACCAAGCTACCAACCGTATCTGTGATTTTGTCAAATCTCTAAATCCTAACACCGTGGAACAGGTCCTTTTGGTTTCACACGGAGCTATCTTGACAGCAAGTATTCGCCGTTTGCTGGGCTATGAAATCCCCGAATTACGCCAAAAAGGGGGACTAAACAATGCCAGCCTTACTCTGCTTGAAACCACAGATAACCAAAACTACCGATTGCTAGACTGGAATGACACGGATTACGAAGCAATCGCTGAACGGGAAACCCATCATACAGAACACTTTGCCCAACCTAGTTTGGTTGCTAATCGATAAATAAGAAGCAGTCTGCAAGACAGCTTAAACCTCAAAAAAAGACGCTAGGGAAATCCCTAGCGTCTTTTTAGGTAAAGTCAGCCCGTTTAAGGATGACCAAAGCACTTAGCTAAGTTCATCGACAATAGCAGACAATTGTTGCTTGGTGTGAACACCTGCTACTTGCTTCACAACTTCACCATCTTTAAGGAACATAAGTGTTGGAATGGACATAATGCCAAAACGACGAGCTGTTTCTGGATTTTCATCCACATCCATTTTCAAAATGCGCAATTCGCTATCATCGTAGGCTTCGCTTAATTGGTCCAAGATAGGCGCTTGCATCCGACATGGGCCACACCAAGTTGCCCAAAAATCAACGAGGACAAGTCCTTCAGATGTCTCTTGTTCAAATGTTTTATCTGTTACGATTTCAGCCATAACAACCCTCCATAATTTTTGATAGGCTTATTGTAACCTAAAGTTTCGTCCTTGCCAATTATTTGCTACAGAAATGACAAACACCCATTTCAGAGGATGAAAGGGTGTTGTTCATTAGGCTTGGTAACGACGTGGACCAAAGGTCAATAAGAGACTGCCTCCCATAAGGGCAAAGCCGAGAATGGCTAAGCCTGTCATGTCCTGACTTCCTGTTTCTGGAAGGCGGGCTGCAGCGACGGCAAGACCTTTAGCGACAGGAGCTACTGGACTAGGACTGGCTTGAAGACTTTTCGTGTAAGCAGCCATAGCTGTTGCGCTTGGACGAGGCCCAAAACCACTACCACCACGACCAGGAGTTGGATTTGGTGGTGTTGGTTGATTTGGCGTTTCTGAAGTTGGCGTGTTCGGGATGATTGGTGTTTCGCTATCTCCAGCGGCACGCCCATTTCCTGTGACACGTTCAATGGTATAGGTGCTTTCACCACCAGTAGATTCTGCCACAAATTTTATCGTATTCGTCGGATTCTCACCCGTCGTAGACCGGGTTTGATAGTTTAAAACCAAGATATCATTTAATTGATCCAATTTAGCTTCAAAGCCGCCAGCATAGACGTGAAAGGCATTGAAAAATGCTTGGGCTTGTTCGCTATTTGTATCAGATACTTGCCAGCCTTCCCAATCTTTCAAGAAAGTGACAGACATTGACCCATCCACATAAGTTTGCCCTTGTCCCCAAGTATCCGTCAAGGTGACATAGTTTAAGAGCTCACGCGCATTATTGAAGCGAATCCACCAGCTGTTGACATTGGCATCTGTCTGTGTTTGATTCCCCCATTTGGCGATGACTTCATTGCTTTGTGGTGGCGCTACGCCATCCACTTTAACAGGGACCAAGCTCCCGTTGAAGTTTAGGACAACTTCTTGGCCAGGTCGGTTAACGACTTCTGAATCCCACTTGGTATCCAGGTGCAGACTGACATTTTTATGAAGAGGGTGACTTTCAAAATAATCATTAAAAGTCGTCAAAATCGTCTTGGTTTCTGGGTCTGCTACAGCATGTCCGACAACAGCATCATCGGGATTTAACACATCAAAACTATAGCCTGTCTGTAATCGCAAAGCATCTGGCAAGGTCAAAAGAACACTATCACCTGAGTTGATAGCCAACTGGTCAGGAAAATCTACGCTGTAGTCCACATGGGTTGTCCCATAAAGCTGATTAGAGCCTGTTACCTTTACATCAGGGTTGCTGACGGTAATCGTCGTACCCGTTTTTGAGAAAGTCGTCTCATTGCCTGAAGCAGCAACTGTTGATGACTCTTCTGTTTGACCACCTGTAGCCGCGGTTGTCGTCCTAGCCGTTACCGTTGGCGCAGTCGCAGATGAAGAATCGCTTTGACTGCTCTCCTCGCTCGCAGTGGTATCTGAACTTGCGTCTTCTTGAGTCCCTGTCACTGATGCTGTCCCAGCGTTACTTGCCTGGTCCTCTACTTCTGCGCTTTCTAAAGTGGCATCAGTGGCTTGACTATTGGTGGCATCACCCGTATTAGCATCTACCTCATCTGCTTGAACAGTTCCAGCAGCTCCAAATAAAACGAGGGAGGCCCCCGCTACAGCTGCTCCTTTGAGGGCGTAGGTCCCCATTTGAGAAACCATTTTCGTCACCCAATGTTTCCCCGACTTGTGCATGGTCACACGATCAACGCGCGAATAAGTCACCGTCTTTTGCTTTGCATGTTTTCCTGACATGGCTAACTACCTTTCTTGCATTAAGATAAAATCAATTTTTTCCATAGTAAATCATAACATAACCTGTTTGAAATAGTAATAGGGTTAAGCAAGTCTTAATACAGCGTTACGTTTTTGACATCTTTTGGCTACTTCTGGATTTTAAACAAAAGATGCATATAGGGCAAATGCCTGTTCTAAAAGGATTTAACGGATATTTTCTAACTTGCGCCTAAAAAACAGAATATGCTTTTTCTTGACACTTTCATTAGTGGAAATCCATTAAAAAAACAGAAAACAAGCGTTTTCTGTTTGTATTATTTTTGCATAAATTATAACATCTGTGACCGAAGCGAGGCCTTTGTCTTTGTTTTGTAACAAAAATGTAATTTATTTTTCTTACTTAATCAGCTCATAAATGGCTTCAGCGTAAATCGCACTCGCCCGATAAAGGTCCGCCACATCGGCAAATTCATTGGTTTGGTGCATGGTGTTGGTATAACCTGGGAACATCGCTCCAAAAGCAACCCCTCTTTCCAAAAGGCGACCGAAGGTCCCCCCACCGATAATGGTCTCATGCCCCTTTTGCCCTGTATGTTTTTCATAAACTTGCAAAAGCGTTGCAACCATTGGGTCATCCACTGGGACGTAGTGTGGTGTGTGCTCGTGCTCAGACAGGGTTACCTGCTCTGGACCGGAGAGTCTTTCAAGACCAGCTTTAAGGTCAGCACTAGTCACTCCTTTAGGGTAGCGGAAGTTTAAGGCAATGGTATTGTCCTCTTGTGACTGGTCAAAGGAGAAGACACCAGCATTCATAGACAGAGCCCCCATCTTAGCATCTGTATAAGCCAGACCAAGTTTTTCTCCTGCAAAATCCTTATGCAAGTGGTCACTGATAAAGGTGATATAGGCTTGAGCTGGTCCTTCAAACGGCAAGTCTTTTAGAAAACGCGCCAAGTAAGTCGCTGCATTGATACCGTCTTCGGGTAGTGAGCCATGCGCTGATTTCCCTTTGACCTGAATCAAGACAGCATCATCCTTTTCAGTCCACTGACCAGAGATAGGTTCTTGGGCCACAAAGGCTTCAAAGGCTTCTTTATGGCTGGCTTTTTCTGATTCCGGCAAGCGGACGAGGGCTTCTGCTTGCTCAGGAACCATATTTTCTCGCAAGCCACCTGTAAAGGACACTAACTCTGCTTGACCATGATTGTCTCCAGAAAAATGTACATAAGCGGTGACATTTCCTTTTTCACCATTGATAATAGGGAATTCTGCATCCGGTGAAAAACCAAAGTCAGGTTTGTCTTGGTCGTTGTGACTAAAATAATAGTCCATATCGCCCCAGCCAGATTCTTCATCTGTCCCGACGATAAAGCGAACTTTCTTTGAGACGGGGAGATTCAACTCTTTGATGATTTTTAAGGCATAGTAACAAGCTAGGGTTGGTCCCTTGTCATCTGAAGCCCCACGAGCATACAGCTTACCATCACGGATAAGCGGTTCATAGGGCGGATTGTCCCAGCCTTCACCTGCAGGCACCACATCCAAGTGCGCAAATATCCCCAAAACCTGGTCACCTTCACCATACTCGAACTGGCCGGCATAGTTATCAATGTTTTTGGTCTGATAGCCATCGCGTTCGGCCATAGCCAAAAAATGCTTAAGGGCTTTAACTGGGCCTGGTCCAAATGGATGCTCTGCATCTGCCTTGTCATCTTCACGTTCTGATTTGATCCGTAAGAGGTCAAAGAGGTCAGCCATCATGGCATCCTGACGTTTTGCAACTTCTGCTTTAAAATCAATGGTCATCGCTGATTTTCTCCTTTGTTGATTTTCTTTTATTATAACACATTCCCCCCACAAAAAAGAGACCTAGAAAGTTTTCCTTGGTCTCTCTTGTTGGCATTATTCCCTAAATGCTCTCTTCTTTTACCATTACCGCATGGTGACAAATTCTTCTGAGCCAGTGGGATGGATCGCCACTGTACTATCGAAATCTGCCTTTGTCGCTCCCATTTTCATGGCCACAGCGAAACCTTGAAGCATCTCATCAACTCCCTGACCAATAGCATGGATACCGACAATGACTTCATCTTCACCACGAACCACTAACTTCATCTTGTTGGGTTGACGGTGGTCCGTCACAGCTGTATACATGGAAACAAAGCTCGAACGATAGGTCTTAATCTCGTCTGAACCGAATTTTGCCACCGCAGCTGCTTCTGACAAGCCGACAGATGCCATAGGGGGATGGCTAAAAATAACAGTTGGAATCATGTCATAATCCATCTTGGCTTTTGGTTGGTTGTTAAAGAGACGTTCAGACAGCAAGCGTCCAGCTTTGATAGCAACCGGAGTCAAGGCAGGGCATGGAGTAACATCGCCAACAGCATAGATGCCTTCAACACTGGTATTTTGAAAATCATCCACTGTGATAAACCCACGCGCATCCACTGCAACACCGGTTTTTTCAAGACCGAAACCTGTAGTGTTGGCCTTGCGACCAATAGCCCAGATAAGTTTATCAACGACAAGGCTTTCCCCATCTTCAAAGGCGACTGTCAAGCTACCGTCTGCATTTTTTTCCACTGATTTTGGTGAAGCATTCCGATGCAAGGTCGGCCCATCGGCATCAATGGCATCCACTAACACGTCAACAATTTCTTCATCAAAATGACGCAAAGGACGCTCATGGCGAATAAAGAGGTCCGTTTTCACACCCAAGGCATGAAGGACACCGGACAATTCAATGGCAATATAGCCTGCTCCGACAACAGCCACACGCTCAGGCAGGCTGTCCCAGGCAAAGAAATCATCCGAAATCTCACCCAGTTCAGCACCCGGAATCTCAGGGTAAAGGGCATGGCCACCCGTTGCAATCAGAATATGCGGTGCCGTGTATTTTTCTCCGGCCACTTCTATGGTGTGAGCATCAACAAAGGTCGCGTAATCATAAATGTAGTCCACACCATTGGATTCAAAGCCACGCTCATAAGAGCCATGAATACGGTCAATATAGGCCTCACGGTTCTTTTTCAAGGTGTCATAATCAAAGGTGACAGGTCCATAATTAAATCCGTAAGAGGGAGCAAAAAGTCTAAGGCTTTCAGCAATCTGCGCCCCATACCACATGACTTTTTTAGGAACACAGCCAACATTGACACAGGTCCCACCAACAGCTTTTCCTTCTACCAAGAGGACTTTTGCGCCATGGATAGCTGCGCGATTAGCGGAAGCAATCCCGCCACTTCCTCCACCAATAACGATATAATCATAAGCTTTTGCCATCGTTTTTTCTCCTTTAAGTTATCATAGGCGTAGTCTAACACATGGCCAAGACTCAATGCAACTATTTGCTATGGGAAATTAGTTTCAAAAAGAAAACCACTATCTTTCGATAGTGGTCCTAGGT
This sequence comes from Streptococcus sp. DD12, assembly GCF_001578885.1. Taxonomy (GTDB): domain Bacteria; phylum Bacillota; class Bacilli; order Lactobacillales; family Streptococcaceae; genus Streptococcus. The sequence continues at coordinate 607,815 of NZ_KQ969495.1, forward strand.
CTTTTCTCTAGCTAGAAGCCTTTTTGTCGTTTCTGCCGCCTCTTTCTGCGTTTATAGCTGACTAACCCAAAGCCATCCGACAGACCAACGGCTACCATCGGCAATTGGAAATAGATGTAAGGTAAGATATACTGACTCTTTGTTTCCCAACCCAGATGGAAAATAATGGCCCCAAACATGACCAACAGGGCATATAAGGTGAGGTGCGCTTGGTCGCCCAACCGCTTAAAGCTAAACAAGTAATAACAGAGCCCCCCTAGATAAATCAGGATTAAGAAGGCCTGCATATAGGTGATAAAAATCAGGTGGAGAGAGCCTTGGTGGTAGATTGATTTGGCGTAGCTATTCCATAAAGGTTGTTTTTTAGCCTTACTAGGCCCTGACCAAATCGACTGGAAACTGCCTTCTGTCCATGAACTTAAAAATTTTATGCCGAAAAACCAGCTGGCGTCCTCGGGATGACTGAGAAAGTAGCTTACCCGTTTGAGAACTAAATGCTTGGCATTGGCTTCAATCTTTTTAATGTCGCCTTTTTCACGGAAGTAAACTTTTCGGACATAACCTGTATACCATCCGGGTTCGCGATTGGAGGATTCGTCTTCTTGAATTCCCATAGCTACCCAAGCCAACTGGGGTGTTCCAGAGATTTTCTGGTGACTGACTTGCTCATAGTAGGCAACCGTAGCCTTATTAGAAGCTAGGGCAAAAACAAGATAGGCAAGGCCCAAAAGCAAAGGTTTAAAGCGCCACCGCTTCATCGCGTGTAGGACGAAGACCCCTAAAAGTGCGACAATGAGGATGACATTGTTACTTCGTACCCAGTAGGCCACCGTCATCAAGAGCAGAGACCACAAGGCATCGGACCACTTCTCCCACTTAAGATAGCGAATGGCAAAATAAACTGCCCAAACTGCGAAGAAGAGGCCAAACATAAGGCCGTAGGCAAACATGATGTTAAATAATAGAGGTAAAAAACCATAGGTGACAATAACTGTTGCACGGACCCAACGGGCTTTGCCGAATAATTCTTGGGCAATCTTGTAGGTGGCAGTATTCATCCCCAACACAAAAGCTAAGTTGAGCGCAAAGAACACTGATATCAAAGGAATGGGAATAGCCCAGAGCACCAAACGCTCAAAGCTCACCAAGCCCAATTGATGGGGGTAACGAAACATATAGCCCCCGGGCTCCAGCAGATGGTAGTCGCCAGCATTAAACTGCAGAGCTGCTTCAAAAACCTTCCCCGCATCATCACGGCCTACGTAAGCCGTGAGTAAAACCAAAGATAAGCCAAAAATCAGGTAACAAATGGTAAAAAATCGGCGAATCTGTCGGGTGCTGTATTCCTTAAAAAGGCGTGGCCAATAGAGGCCCAAAGCCAGTAAAATAAAGGCCGTCAGATAAACGTACCAGGGCTCGCGCGTAATCATGGCCCATTCGGAAAGCCCCGTCATCATGGTGGTCCTTAAGACCATTGTGACGATAAAAAGCAATCCAAAAATGAGCACACCAGCAGACCGCCCAAGAACTTCTAGGCTACTCGATAGTTTTCGCAAAAGGCTTTGCATACGGACTCCTTATTTTCATTCTTATACTATTTCAGTCTAGCATAAAGACCCTGCACTGAAAAGGGATTTCTCTTATAACAACCAGAAAAGACTGGCCGATAGCCCTGCTAAAAGATAAGCGACAATGACATCTGAGGGGTAATGCACGCCAGCTAAGATGCGACAAGAGCCAAGCAAGACAGACAGGCCCAAGAAAAAACACCCTAGAGGCCAGTAGACATAAAGATAGGCCATACTGATGATAGTCGCTGAGAAAACATGACGGCTAGGCATGGCATGTCCTTTGGTATGCTTGACAATCAAAGGACTGATTGCCCAACGTTCGTAAGGCCTTGGGCGATTCAGAAGATGGCGGAAAAGGGAAATCGCCAAAAAACTTCCGCCAGGAATCAGAACCATTCGCCAAAAAAGTGAGGGGTCTCTCATCACTAATAAACCCACTAGCAAAGCTACATAGGCCAAATACATCGTCAGCGTCACTAGCTTATTGCTCCAATCCAGCCAGCTAATCCATTTTCTATGGCGCCTTAAAGGAGCTGTTAATCTCTGATAAAAAACGTCATAATTTCGCATACTTTCCCTCATTTCATCCTTATTTTATCCTAATTTGTCCCGCTAGGCCATAGTCTAAGAACATTTCTAGTAAAAAAGAAAAAGTTACCTTTCTCCTATGCCTGCTTTTACCTTCTCATGATATAATAATGGGTAAGACACTTTTAGAAAAGGAGAATCCCATGTCTTTTGACGGTTTTTTCTTACATCATATGACCCAAGAGCTCAAGCAATCGCTAGAGGGTGGTCGTATTCAAAAAATCAATCAACTTTTTGCCCAAGAACTGGTCTTAACGGTACGTAACCACCGCAAAAATTGGAAATTTCTCTTATCAGCCCATCCGACTTTTAGTCGAGTACAGTTGACACAGACGCAGTTTCAAAACCCTCAGACCCCCACTACCTATACCATGCTCATGCGTAAATACCTTCAGGGAGCCTTGATTCAAAGTATTGAACAGCTTGCCAATGACCGTATCCTGCGCCTTGCTATTTCCAACAAAAACGAAATCGGGGACGACCTCTCGCTTGTTCTGATTATCGAAATCATGGGCAAACATTCAAATATTATCCTTATCGACGAAGAGGAAAATAAGATTCTAGAAGCCATCAAACACGTTGGTTTCTCGCAAAATTCCTATCGAACCATCTTACCTGGTAGCACCTACGTAGCCCCTCCTGCCCAGGATCAAGCTAACCCTTTCACGGTTGCTGACGAGTCCCTCTTTCATATCCTCAAGACAACAGACGTGACAGCTAACTCACTGCAAAAAAACTTTCAAGGGCTAGGGAGAGACACCGCTAGTTTACTAGCGCAAGAGCTCACTGGCAGTCAACAGACCTTGAAAACCTTTCGCCAATTCTTTAGTCAGGCTACACAGGCTTGTTTGACTCCAAAAGGATTTTTCCCTGTCAGCCATCCTGATGCCCAAAAGAACTTTGACTCTTTATCTGACCTCTTAGACACTTACTATCTGGATAAGGCCGAGCGCGATCGGGTCAACCAGCAAGCGCATGACTTGATTTTACTCGTCAAGAACCAACTGAATAGCCGCCGCAAGAAGCTTCTAAAACAAGAACAAGAATTGGCGGCAACGGATAGTGCGGAAACCTTTCGCCAATACGGCGAACTGCTAACAACCTTTTTGCATCAAGTCCCAAACGATCAAGACAGCGTTAGCTTGGTCAATTACTACACGAATGAAGAAGTCCAGATTCCCCTTGACAAGGCACTGACGCCCAACCAAAATGCCCAACGCTATTTCAAACGTTACCAAAAGCTCAAGGAAGCCGTTAAGCATCTGAATGGTCTTATCTCAGAAACCTCAGACAGTATCCGCTATCTGGAATCTGTTGAAACCGCTCTGGAACAGGCCAACTTAGATGACATCCAAGACATTCGCCAAGAATTGATTACCACAGGCTTTCTCAAGAAGCGCCACGGGGATAAACAGCATAAGCGTCGCGCACCAGAAAGCTATCTTGCTAGCGATGGGCAGACCCTTATCTTAGTCGGGCGCAACAACCTGCAAAATGACGAACTCAGTTTTAAACTGGCCAAAAAAGACGAGCTCTGGTTTCATGCCAAAGACATTCCAGGTAGCCATGTGGTTATCCGAGATAATCTCAATCCGAGCGACGAAGTTAAAACAGATGCAGCTGAGCTAGCCGCCTACTACTCCAAAGCCCGTCACTCTAATCTGGTGCAAGTCGATATGATTACAGCCAAAAAACTCCACAAGCCAAAAGGTGGTAATCCTGGTTTTGTCACCTACAGAGGACAAAAGACCCTAAGGGTCACCCCTAATGCTGAAAAGATCGACAGCATGCGCCAAGCCAGTAAACGGTAATCTCATGCCGCTCCGCCTCTCGGTGGGACGGCTTTTTTCTTTGGTGACTTCCAAGACAGTTCCCGCTGTTTATAGGTCTCCAAGACCTTTTGATGGGACTTGTTGACCAGACTGTCTAACTCTTGTAGTATCTTAGCATGCTAAAATTCCATTAGACGCATAAGAAAAAGCCGTATGATGACGACTTCGCTTGTATTATTTTCGATAAAAAAAATCATCCCACAAACGATGTGGTCGGTGCCTTAGTCAATCCTTAGAAAGCTTGACATCCTTCCGCATAAAGCTCTCTGAGCCATGGGAGGGTAGCAAAGCCTCTATTTTCTTTTCTTGACAAGAAATCTTTACAAATTGTATAATTCAAATGATAAGGAAGTGGTCTAACTCCCCTTGAAACAGATTCGTCTGCGGTAGGAGGTGGGTCACTTCTATTTTTTTACTTGATAAATTGTAAAAAAAGTTAATTGATGTATCATCTAGGTAGAGAGTGAAGGAGTCGAGCACCCATTGGAGCGCGGTTTCTTCACTCTTTTTTTGTTGTCTTTACTATAGCAATGACCTCAGTCCCTCTTTTTGTAACTCCCTATTTTAAAAAGTAATAGCAAGCTATAAGAAGCAAAAAAGAAAAAACGTTGCAAAAATCAACGTTTTAAGAAGGATTAAAAAGTTTAAAAAGTAAATATGGAGTCGGTGGGAGTCGAACCCACGTCCAAACACCTGCCAATATGTTCGTCTACAACCATAGGTTATGTATGCATTTAACCTCAGCCTAGTACATAACTCAAACTCAGCTCAGGCGAGCCTAAAAATCTCTTTTGCCTTACCTAGGCAAGCAAAACAACGTATCTTGCTAAAATAAAACCTCTAACAAAACGCAAGCCATCTTGCAGAAGTTACGCGAGCTGGTGTTTAGGCAGCTACTGCGTAAGAAGTGTTATTTTTTGCAGTTATATTTAACTGGCATTTTTACATCTGCCGATGGGTCGCAGAACATACCTCATAATGCCTGTCGAATCCGTAACGACCCCGTCATTTGAGATTCTTATTATAGCAAATCTGTAGAAAAAGAACAATAAAAACCCTCAGTTTCACCTATCTAGGACCAAAAAAGTGTGGTATCATAACATCATGTACAAAGTATGGCAACACATTTTTAAGATTTTAGGTATATTGGCACTGCTTGGTTCTGTTATTGCCGTTATCTGGCTCTTTCAGCTAGGCATTTTAAACGATGACAATCTGCTGGCACAGACCGTTGAAAATCACCCTATGACAGGTTTTTTGATTTTCATTCTGGTTCAGATTATCCAGGTGGTTTTCCCAATCATTCCAGGTGGTGTCACAACGGTCGTGGGCTTTTTGACCTTTCGTTTTTGGTTAGGCTTTTTATACAATTTTCTGGGCATTTTCATTGGGAGCTTAATCCTCTTTACTTTGGTGCGCATTTATGGGAAGAAATTTATTTTACTTTTCACCAGTGAGGCGACCTTTGACAAATACGAACGGCGCTTGGACACCAAGAATTACGAACGCTTTTTTATCCTTACGCAAATTATTCCTTTTATGCCTGCTGACATCATGCTCATGATTACAGGTCTATCTAAGATGAGCTATCGCCGTCTGATTGGGATTCTCTTATGGACCAAACCGCTATCCATTCTTTCCTTTTCTTACCTTTGGATTTATGGCGGTAAAATTCTGCAAAAGCTACTGGGAAACTAACTTATTTCGCCATATCATCAAAACGAATGTGAAAGGACATTTTTTGTGAAAAAATCCGCTTGTCTCATACCAGGTATTATCTTATTGGGAGCTGTCATGAGGGTTCCTTTTACGGCCATTCCAACCATCTTGACCGATATAGCGAGTGGTTTACATGTTTCCATTAGTAACCTAGGGATTTTGACCTCTCTCCCCCTACTCATGTTTGCCCTCTTTTCATCGCTGGCGCCAGCCTGGGCTGCTAAAATTGGCCTAGAAAAACTCTTAGCCCTCTCTCTTTTTGTCCTACTTCTGGGTTCGCTCGTGCGAATTATTTCCCTACCCGCCTTATATTTAGGTACTTTACTGGTCGGCTTTGCCATCGCCATGATTAATGTCCTTTTACCGAGTCTAGTCTCGCACTATTTTCCGCAAAAGGTTGGCTTTTATACCGCTCTCTACCTAACCGTCATGGGCCTAACGACTGCTCTAGGGTCTAGTTTGGCTGTTCCTATCGTGAATGCCAGTTCTTGGCAGATTTTTATCCTCTTATTAAGTGGCCTAATCGGACTTGCCACTCTGGTCTGGTTGCCCAATACCCGTCATAACCACCGTTTCGCTCAAGCGCAAACCAATGGTGTGGCAACATCACTCTGGCGAAATAAAGCGGCCCTCGTTTTTCTAGTATTTGGTGGTTTGCAATCATTGCTCTACTATACGTTAATGGCCTGGTTGCCAACGATTGCCCAAACTGCTGGTTTGTCTCAGGTAGAAGCAGGCCTGATTGCGGGCGCCTTCTCTTTCATCAGCATCCCTGTTTCCATGGTAACACCGTCGCTCATCGCTAGGCTTAACCAAAAAGGCAGGATAGCCTTTATGACAGCCGTTGCTGGGCTTTCTGTATTGGGCTTGGTTGGCCTTTTACTACCTAGCGCAAAGTTTAACTTTTGGTTAGTCATCAGCCTCCTCTTAGGCCTGTCAACCAGTGTGCTTTTCCCTTATATGATGCTCTCCTTCTCCTTAAAAACAAGTAATTCTCAAGCTACCGCACGTTTATCGGGCATGGTGCAATCAGGAGGTTACTGCATCGCGGCCACAGGTCCTGCCCTCCTTGGTTATAGCTTTTCTGCCTTTCACTCTTGGGCAGTTTTGGTCATTGTCTTACTCCTGGCGACTCTGCTGATGACCTTAGCCATTTTTGCTATCGAAAAACACGATACCATCCTATAAAAGAAAAACCACTACAGAATTGTAGTGGTCTTTTGACGTCGCAATCCCTTAGTCAGACTTTAGGGCTGCAAACTTTTCCCGCATGGTTGGGTTTTTTCGTGTTAATTTTTTGACAGAAACATCGTCTAGTTTGTTGTTGGCTAACCGCAACTGATTTTCACTGGTGGTCAGGGCCGCCTTAACAGCCTCCATGCGCTTAATGCTCTTATCAATCTCGTCGATTGCTTTTTTAAAATTACTGCTGGCAGAATTGTAGTTTTTAGCAAAAGCCTTTTTGAAACTTTCTAGGTCATCCTCAAAATGCGTGATATCAACATGCTGCTCTCGTACCTGCGCCAACTCCTGCTTGTACTTGAGCGAGTTTAAAGCCGCATTTCTCAAAAGCCCAATCAGTTGAATAAAGAGCTGGGGACGGACCACGTACATTTTAGGAAACTCATGGCTGACATCAACGATTCCAGTATTGAAATAATCATTATCAGCCTCTAGCATGGTGACCAAAACGGCATACTCACAGTTTTTCTCTGTGCGATCCTTATCCAATTCCTTGTAAAAATCACGGTTCTTGTGTTTGGTTTTGGTCTCATCACTTTCATTTTTCATCTCAAACATGATGGACAAAATTTCCACACCATTTTCGTCTGTTTCGCGGTAAATAAAATCGCCCTTGGAACCCCTTCCAGAAATGGTGTTGTCTTTTTCAAAACTAGCATTTGGAAAGGCGTAGGCACGCACCTTATTAAACTCAGTTTCTGCATAAATTTCTAAGCTTTCTCCAATAGCCTTGGTCGATTGTTGTGCCTTGAAGTTCTTATAAAAGTCAACTTCCTGTTGAGCGGCTTTGAGTTTTAATTCGTATTCTTGTTGGAGATTTGACAAAGAGAGCTGGGCTTCTTTTTCTTGCAAGTCCAATTGGTTTTTAACGGCATCACGCTCTTTTTCCACTTGAGCAACGGCTTCAACCAAGCTCGTTTTGTTTTCAAGACTGAGCACTTCCAATTGATTTTTGACTTGTGTCAGTTCCGTTTCCTTGCTGGCCAGGGCTTGTCTCACTTCTAGTTCTCTGATCGCCTCTGCCTTTTCTAATTGTGAGGTCAACTCACTAATCGCCTGCTCTTTTTGGGTGAGAAGGGCCTGTGTTTCCATCTCTTGTGCTTGCTTTTGGCGCTCGATTTCATGTGACAACTGATCTATCTTTTTATCCTTAGCCTGAGCCTGCTCTTTTAGATCATTTTTGGCCCGCTCTTTTAAAAGCTCTTTTTCTTTTTCCAAGCGGTCATGGACTTCTTTTTCAAACTCACTACTGCGAACCTGACTGAGCAGTTGACTGTATTCTTTTTGGTCAACCGTAAAAACCGTTCCGCAGTGCGGACATGTTATTTGTGACATTGTTTTGTCTTTCCTCCTTTTGTGAATTAGTAAGTCTCAATGGCAAAGAGGCTGGAAGTTTTTAGCTGTCCTGCCCACTTCTAGTACAAGTGCTTGGTAATATCGTCTTGAATTCTTTGCCATTCCTGATTTGCCCGAGAGAGCTTACGTTTATAATCCTCTCTGCCTTGCAGATAGCGTTGCGCTAAATAGGTTTGTTTAACCAAGGGGATTATCGGAACCTCAATACTGCCTAAGGCTTTACTGGAAATATTGAGCAATGACTGGCTACTACTTGCCTGGTCTAGGAGGGCTAATCCAAGCTTAGACTCAAAAAAGAACTTGAGATAATAGCCTGAGAGTTCCTTACCAGGCCGTACAACAATAATATTGGCCGATGCCACACAAGGAAAGTCCTGCTCCTCAAAAACAGCCGCCTTGTGAACGGTCCCTTTTGAAGCCAGCAATAAATCACCATCCTCTAAAAGGTAGCGTTGTAACAAACGCTTATCTCCAGATAGCGATTGCAGGTCCTCCCCTTCAATCCCCAAGGGGCCTATGTCTCGTAAGTTGATGACTGCAATATCCCCAGGCGCGTCTTTGGGTGAGATGGCTTTTCCCTTAAAAATATCAGCCACTTGATGCAAGGGCCGGCGGTTAACTGTTAACTTTTCGTAATCACTGATTATCTTGTCCATGCCTTACCTCCGAATTGGTAGCTAAATACTAACATGATTTCACCAGTTAGGCAAGAAAAAAGAAGCTAGCTTCAAGCAAGCTTGCTTCCTTTCTCTTAGGCTTTATGATGAAAAAGTCCCCAAATTCCCAAAATAATCCAAGACAGGATATTGAGCCAGATGGCAAAAACAAACGTTTTAGGCGACTGATAGCTTAAGGTCAAGTGATTGGTACCTTTTACCTGATGGACAATGACTGTGCCAATCAGCCCTCTGCTATAATCCTTCTTCGTCAATTTGTGACCGTTCAATGTCAGACGGCTATCCGCATAAGCAATAACAGGGAGTTCGACTTGGCCAGCCGATTGAGCCTGCCAAGTGACCTGAAGCTCTTGGCCTGTCTGTACTTTTTGATACTTTTCATTAGGCTTGATGACAAGCTCATCATAGACATCGTAATAATTCACATCCGTCTTTTGCGACGTTTGAGGCAGGTAGTCTGGTGTGGATTTCACTGCCAAAGCTAACAAATCTGCCTTATCTTTACTGCTAAAAGCCTTTCGAATGCCTGCGTCATCTGTCAACACTCTCAGGTGTTTTCCGTTTGGAATCGTATTGTAGCTGTTACGGTAACCCCTTTGTTGGGGCAAAATCACTTGGAGTTGAACCCAGCCAGTCAAAGCCGTCAGTAACAAGAAAGCAAGACCTAGACGGCGCCAGCTCTTTTGCTGAAAAGCATTTTTCCATAAGAGTCCCAGACCCAGAAAAAGAAAAACAAGAGCAGGAACAAAAAAGCGAAATGGAAATTGTAAGGTCTCAATTGCCTTGATGTGGTGCGCATTGGCCCAGGCCCATGGAAAAAGGCTGGTGGCACAAAAACTAAAACCTAAAAAGCTCAGAAAAGTCAGGCGTGATAAAGCGGACGCTTGTCGCCATTTGAGCAACTGCCAGCCAACAAAGACAATGAGAAGAATGACCAGAAGGACAGGTGTCGCTAGCCAATAACTCGCCGTTCCGTTAATGGTGTTGGCTGCCATGCTTTTGTTTACAAATGGAGCTAATAAGGTATTTCTAGCATTGACCTGCACTAAGGGTAAAAAGACATTTAAGGACAAAAGGACGAAAACGAGCATACTTGCTACAATACGCTTAATGGCCTGCCCCTTCTGCTGATCCGTCCAAAAGCCATAAGCGTAAAAAGGCAGGTAGCTTAATACCAAAAAGAAAGTCGATAGGAGGTGCACCTGGGTCATCAGAGCAACCGAAAGGGCCAAACGGCCAATGGAAATCTTATGCTTTTGTGCATAATCAATGGCTGGAATGAGACACCAAGGGAAAATCGCTGCTCCCCAACTCGTGAAACCTTGACGATAGGTCCAATACTGAATACTAAAGGTTGTCATGTAAACCATAGCCATAGCTAAAGCTGGCCACTGATTGAGGTTTATGCGTTTGAGTAATCGAAAAAGTGAAAGCCCCGCTAGAGTCGCTATCAACCAACGACTCAAAAGCTGATAGGCTAACCAGGACGGCGTTAGTAAAACCAACAAGCCTTGAAAATAGGCAAAGTAAGGGCCATAGAGGGCATTCACAATTCGGCCAGAAGCTTGAAAACCAAAGAGGGTCATAAAATAAGAATAATGCCCCGTTTTGATTTGCATGGCTGTGTCATAAAAGCGGTTATAGTGAAATAACAAGTCACTTCCAGCTATAAAAGTCCCTTGTAGCCACTGTGGTAAAATCAAACACAGCGCAAAGCCCATGATAATCACACTTGTCACTAGCACTTCACGACGCCGAAGACTAGAAAGACCTAATAAAACAGAATGAAACATAGTTTCATTGTATCACAAAAGTCAGCTAGAAAGCCAGCTCCCCTTGTTTTGTCCCAAAAATCGTGGTAAGATTAGCCTAACTAAATAAGGAGGTGCTTATGCCAGTCGGTGTTCTCATCAATACAGTTGCGATAGCCCTAGGAGGACTTTTTGGTGCCCTCTTTGGAGGTTTCTTAAAGGAAGATTTTAAAGCCCAGCTCAACATGATTTTTGGTTTGGCCTCTATCGGTATGGGAATTTATTCCATGCTCGATATGAAGAACCTCTCGGCTGTTATCTTCTCAGTCGTCATCGGTACAGCATTTGGTCTTGCCATCCATTTTGGACAATGGATTGAGCGCGGGGCAGGTCTCATGGGAAAGACCTTCAAAAACCCTAACGAGAGTCTTTCAGAAAAGGAATTTATCATTACCCTCGTCACCATCATCGTACTTTTTTGTGCGAGTGGAACAGGTATCTATGGAAGTCTCGTGTCCGGCATGACCGGAGATAGCACCATCCTCATCACAAAATCTATTTTGGACTTTTTCACAGCCATGATTTTTGCGACAAGTCTGGGCCTAGTGGTTTCCTTAGTCGCTCTTCCACAATTCATCATCTTTTTCGCCCTCTTTTTAGCGGCCAAACAAATTATTCCGCTCACAACGCCTGTCATGATTAGTGACTTTAAAGCTTGCGGAGGCCTCTTGATGATTGCTACCGGTTTTCGGATTTTAGGGCTAAAAATGTTTCCAACTGCTGATATGATTCCAGCTATGGTTATCGTCATGCCTGTTTCCTGGGCCTGGACCCAGTGGATACTCCCTTTATTATCTTAATTATCAGCCTTAAGGCTGTTTTCTTTTATTCCAGCAAGCATTTTGTGATACACTAAACCTATGCACCATCTAACTATCATTGATTTTAAGCCTCTTAAAGAACGCCTCATTTTTACAGACCCCCTCTTAGAGTTAAAAACATCCGATTTGTCTCAGGTCAAGGGCATTCTTGACAAAGCAGAAAACTACCAGAAACAAGGCTTTTACGTGGTTGGTTACCTAGCCTATGAAGCTGCCAAGGCCTTTGACCCCCTATTTACCGTACACGCTGGCCCCCTGCAGACAGAATATCTGGCCTACTTTAGTGTTCATCGCCACCCCAAGCGAGTTCCGTTTCCAACCGCCTACAGGCCTGTTGATATGCCAAAAACGTGGCAATCTGCTGTCAGTCAAGAGGCCTATAAAAAGGCCATTAGCCAAATCAAAAACCATCTGCGTCAAGGTGACAGCTATCAGGTCAACTACACGATACCGCTTTCGGCTAATCTGACCGCAGATGCTTTAGCCATTTATGAGCAAATCCGTCTGGAACAAGACGCTCAGTACAATGCTTATATTGCGCATGATGACCAAAAAATCCTCTCCATCAGCCCTGAGCTTTTCTTTGAACGTCAGGGGTCGCATTTGCTAACACGTCCCATGAAGGGCACCATCGCTCGTGGTATCTCTGACGAAGATGACCTCTCACGCGCTGAGTGGCTGGCACAAGATGCCAAAAATCGTGCAGAAAATATGATGATTGTCGACTTGTTGCGCAATGACATGAACCGCATCTCCCTTGTTGGGAGTGAAAAAGTCCCCCACTTGTGCCAAGTGGAACAATACGCCACCGTTTGGCAAATGACCTCAACCATCACCACCGAACTCCGAGAAAATACGCAACTGGCCACTATTTTTTCAGCACTCTTTCCTTGTGGTTCCATCACAGGTGCCCCTAAAATCGCCACGATGGCCATTATTCACGCACTGGAGCCAAACCCTAGAGGGGTCTACTGTGGCACCATAGGTGTCCTCTTGCCTGACGGTAATGCAATTTTTAATGTCGCCATTCGGACCCTCCAAGTCCACAAGCAAGAAGCTATATACGGTGTCGGGGGTGGCATTACTTGGATGAGTGATTGGAAAAGTGAGTATCAAGAAACCAAAGAAAAAGCCCAGGTACTCTATCAAAAGCACCCTAAGTTTGACCTCATCACCACAGCTCGATTGGAAAATGGGCAAGTCAGCTTTGCAAATGACCATCTCAAACGGCTAAAAAAGGCTAGTCGCTATTTCCACTACCCCTTCGATGAGAAGCAATTTTGGCAGGCCATCGCAGAGGTGCAAAGTCAGACAGACCCTCATCAGAGCTACCGCCTAAGGCTGGCTCTATCACGGACGGGAGACTTGCAGGTTAATACAGATATCTTAACCCCCTTGCCAGAGACCTTTTTACAAGCCAAGCTAGTCTTACAGACTAAAGATTTGGCAAATCCTTTCACGCATTTTAAAACCAGTTACCGCCCACACTTGCCAAAGAGTTCTCACGAAATTATCTTCTTTGATGAAAAGGGGAATTTACTTGAAACGACAATTGGCAATCTTATCGTTGAAAAAGATGGTCAAAAGTGGACACCCCCCGCTGACCTCGACATTTTAAACGGCATTTTTCGGCAAAAGCTCGTCACTAGTGGTCGTGTCAAAGAAAAATACCTGAAGATAAAAGACCTCAAAGATGCTGATGCCATCTACGCTTGTAACGCCGTGCGTGGTTGTTACCCCCTGACCTTAGACCTTGAAGACGAGACCTAAGAGCATGACGGCAATTCTTTTGCAACTGCCACAAAACACCTTAGATTTTAGAGGCTTTGTCCAAGACAACAGATTCTATTCAAAAACGATTGGACCATCAAATCCAACCGTTTTTTTTGTTTTTATACTGTCATGCCTTTTATGCTAACAGAATCTCTCCTCCCTACTTTTGCGAATCACTTGTGCTTTTGCAGATGAATTGCCCTAAGACATAAAGCAAAACAAGCGTTGCTAAAAAGCGCTCCGTCCAAAACAACCAAGGCAACGGGTGATGAAGCCCAGCCAACCCCAACTGGAGGGCGGTCGCAGAAATCGTTAGGGGAAAGGTCATGGCCGAAAAGGCGGGTGAAAAAGCTCGCCTTAAGAGAGTTTTCAGGCTTATGACCACATAAACGTAAAGGGCTTGTGAAAGAATCAGGAAAATGAGCAAATAAGTCCATGCGCCTTGAAAAACCCCGATGGCCTGCCCTGCTACAAGAAGAAGGGACAAGGGCGCGCAAAGAATAGCTTTTTGGGCTAATAAGGCTTCAGGAAGACCTTGTTTGGCCAAACGTATCAGCAAGGGAGGGTACAAAATCAAGCTGGCCAATAAACCAAAGTAAAAGACGAGCTGAGCCAAAATGGATTGGCCCGTAACTTGACTGGTGACAGCTCCCATAGCTATCCCAACATAAAGAACCGTCCAACTCGGCAAGACCTGTTGGTACCAGCGCTTTTTGGCAAAGGTCAGGGTAAAGTATAGGATTAAGGCCAGATGACCACCAAAGGCCAACCACCATAAAACTTGCGCTAAGCCCAGAAGACTTGGCCATTGACTGATATAGTGAGACAGTAAGAGACTAGCCATGGGAAAGGTCGCAAAACTTGAAGCAAAGGCAGGGGTTTGGATAGCTTGCAACCATTTTCGCCAATGCCTCCCCCAATAAAAGACATAAGCCAGCCATAAACACAGACCGACACCCGTCAGGATTTGCGAAAAAACTGGCCAGTCAACCGTCCATGATTTTCCTAAACCAAAAAGGGCCAAGATGGCCCCTGAAAGCAAGAAGGGTGGCTGCTTTAAAAGATTGCCTAACCGTCTCATGCGCCTGATAGAATATGGCGCAACTGCACCGCACTTGGGGATACAATAGGCAAGAAGGCTCCCTCATTCCAGCGACGAATAAAACCAGAGGTAGAATGGCTAAAGTAACCACGACCACCACCTGCCTGCAACTCTAGCAAGAGGCTCTGCGCCACGACATCGACAATATCGATACGCAATTGAAACAGTTCTTTCGGGTGTGCTACAAAATAATCATAGTCCCTTAAACCATCAAATAGTTCCGTTTTAATGCTTGCAAGAGCTTCTTTTTGGGCTTGCCACTCCTCTTTGAGGACACTGCGTTTGGCCAGGCTTGCTTCCACTTCAGACAGAGATTTTTTGGCCAGACCAAAGGCTAAACCAAACTGATAGCCAAGGAAAGCTGGACGATTTTGAGCCAAAAACTGTTTGGCATCATGTGAAATAATCCATTCCTCTTGCAAAGGCACCTGATTAAAAGTCAGCGCTGCCGTATTAGCCCCTTGCAAGGCAACAAATTCTAGGTCCTGTGAGCGGGTGAGCTTTGGTGTTTCAGAAGGGATTGCCACAACAATCGGTTCACGGCTTTGGTCTTCAAAGCCGGCCACAAAAATGGCCACAAAATGATCCTCACGCACATTGGTCACCCAAGGCAAACGTCCTTTAAGGACGTATTCGCCATCTTTTTCAATGACTTGGACATTCAATTCTTCCAGATTTGATAAGAATTTGACCGCATTAGAAAGAGCTGTTCCACCGGAATACGCACCAGACAGCAACTTTTCCAAGTAATGTGTCTTAAAGTAATCCTGCTCAGCATGAAGAATATTGTCAATCAACGTCCTTTGTCCCCATGAGGCAAAAGCCGCTGTTAGGGAATGCTCTGCCAATTCAGCAAGAACTTCAATCACATCCTGGTGACTTCCTCCCAGGCCTCCCAATGATTCTGGGACTCCGACACGGAAAGCCCCCTCAGCTGCAATGCGTTCCACCAGTTGGTTGGCCACGTCACAGGACTCTTGGTCGATTTGTTGGGCGTGACTGTCCAACCAGTCAATAAAAGTTGTCGAA
This sequence comes from Streptococcus sp. DD12, assembly GCF_001578885.1. Classification (GTDB taxonomy): domain Bacteria; phylum Bacillota; class Bacilli; order Lactobacillales; family Streptococcaceae; genus Streptococcus. The sequence continues at coordinate 623,336 of NZ_KQ969495.1, forward strand.
AAAAAGCTCATTTCTTGTCCTCCTTGGTCCAAAAACGTCCCGTTTCTTAGGCTGTTGGGTCTTGCTCTAAGGCATAAGCCTGTAACTCTGGGTTGATAGGGGTGTTAGCCATGTTGTTTGCATAGTTACACAGGCTGGCCAGACTCACACCTAGGACAACATCCAAGGCATTTTCTTGGGTATAGCCTGCTTCAAAGAAATCTGCTAGGGCTTCATCCCCGACACGTCCTTTGGTATTGATGACAGCAATCGTAAATTTAGCCAAGGTATCCAACTTAGGATCTGAGTCAATCGGGGTGCGATTGCGCAAGGCTTCTAACAAATCATCCCCCATTTGGATTTGCTTAATGGAGAAAGCCGTATGACCTGCCACACAAAAGGCACAACCATTTGTCACGGCAGCCGTGATTTGGACCACTTCACGCTCAGTTGGGGTCAAACTGTTGCGACGGTTAATCTCACCAACTGTTCGGTAAGTTTCAAGTGCTGTTGGTGCATTGGCTAAAAGGCCAATCAAGTTAGGAATATAACCCCCATTTGCCTCTTTGACGGTCGCTAAAACGTCTTTGACGGCCTCTGGAGCTGTTTCAATGGTATGAATGGTAAAATGTTCTGTCATGGAAAACCTCTTTCACTTTTGAGATGTTTCCATCTTACCACGCCGCAATCATTTTACATAATCTATTTTTCCAATGGTTGGTTATCATTTTTTTATATAGAGGAACTGAGCATATTTCTTGCAAAACCGTTGCGCAACAAAAAAGACCATAGGAATGATCTTTATGACTCTATTCGTTAGGATTGGTTTTTTAATTCTTGCGCTTTCCCTGAAGCCCATGACCTAGCCCTTTAGTCTCTCCCATCGACCATTTCTTTGACAGGGGCAAATGTCTTACGATGAATAGGCGTAAGTCCTAGCTGTTTGAGGGCTTGGATATGCTTGGCCGTTCCATAACCTGCATTGTGAGAGAAATCATAGCCAGGGTATTGCTTATCATAGTCGGCCATCAATTGATCCCGTGTCACCTTGGCGACAATAGATGCGGCCGCAATCGAGAGTGATTTGGCATCCCCTTTGATGAGACTTTTTTGATACAAAGGCACTTCCAAGGTCATGGCATCAATCAAGAGGGCATCTAAAACCAGCTGTGCTTGAACCTGTTTGATGGCTTCTGTCATCGCTACTTTAGTGGCCTCGTAGATATTAATCCGATCGATAACTTCATTTGAGACCAGACCAATCCCCACGGCCAAAGCTTGACCGACAACACGGTCATAGACCACACGGTGCTGACTTTTAGCAATCTTCTTGCTATCATTTAAGCCTGCTATCACCAGCCCTCTTGGCAAAACAACACAGGCAGCCACCACAGGACCTGCCAAAGGACCACGGCCAACTTCATCGACACCACCAATAAGCGCATAACCTTGCTCTAAAAGTTCTTTTTCATAGACCAACATTTGCTTGAGGCGGTCTTGTTCAGCCATCTCTTTTTGAATCGCCTGTTTTCGCCGTTTAATAGCAGCTTGAACCCCCTTGCGAGAATCCTGTTCCCACTGTGCCCAGCGACTATCTTCTAAGTCTGTCACACTTTCTAGCGCCTTTTTTATCTCACTGATTGTCGCCATCACCTTCTCCTGGGATGTCCAAGGTATAACGCCCCAGCTTACCATCACGGACTTCCTTAACAAATAGCTGGTAAAAACGGTCATAGTCATCTCGAAAGCCCAACTGGCGCGTCAAATCCATAATGATTTCTGGCGCTTCTTGGTCGAGACTGATGGTCTTGAAACGTTCTTTTAAGCGGTCGGGGTAATAAGTCTTGAAATGATTGATCCCAAAAATAGTGACCTCATCCATGGGCAACAAGTTGTCCTTAATAGCCCCAGTTAAAGCTAACTTTAGACCAACTTTTTCATCTTCGAATTTAGGCCAAAGAATACCTGGTGTGTCCAAAATCTCCAAGTCCTTGTTTGATTTTAACCACTGCTGTCCCTTAGTGACACCAGGTTTGTTCCCAACAACAGCAATCTTCTTACCAGCAAGACGGTTCATCAGCGTGGATTTCCCCACATTAGGAATCCCGACAATCATAGTCCTCAAAGTTTCTTTTTTTATACCTCGAGACCGCAAACGCTCGATTTTTTCTGCCATTAGATGCTTGGCTTGTTGGGTGACCAGCTTCACTGTTTGGTTTTCTTTGGCTGTGATGGCTAATGTCGCCAACCCCTGTTGCCGAAAGAGCGCTTCCCAATCTTTTGTCAATTGTGGGTCCGCTAGATCGCTCTTATTGAGCAAGACAAGGCGTGGCTTGTCCCCGATAATCTTATCTAGCATAGGGTTTTGGCTAGCCAAGGGCAAACGGGCATCCACTAAAACCGTCACAAAATCCACATGTTTTAAGCTATCTTGTACCTGCCTGCGCGCCTTAGACATATGTCCAGGAAACCATTGAATCGTTGCCATGTTTATCTCCTCATTTCTACTTCTCTCTATTATAACATAAAGACCTACACAAGCAGGACTAAGCCCATTGACTAAGTTAATGCGAGAAAATTTGAAACTCTATAAAAAAATAGACCTTAAAGGTCTATTTTTATTGGATGCGTAAAAAGCCGAACTTTTCCAAAGGCCAAACACGAAAGGCGACGATGCCCTTGATATTTTTTCGTGAAATCAATCCAAGGGTCCGTGAGTCTTTGGAGCTCTTTCGATTATCATTCAAAATAAGATAGGTGTCTTTAGGAATTTTATCTGTTTTATTATGTGTCAAAGTCGCAATACTAAAATCTTCAGTATAAAGTGTTCCCTGTGAGGCCTTACTGAGGAAACGACTTTTAACCTGATCTAGGTAAGGTTCTGACGTTGCTTGATTGTTCAGATATAAGATATCATCCATAAAGGTGACAGATTGACCAGGTGTTGCAATAACTCGACCAATATAACGGGTGCCATCCACCTCATAAACCACCAAATCTTTACGAGCAGGCCGACGATTTTGGTTAAAGAGCAAGATATCATTATTGGCAATATAGGCATTACTTGAGGGTTCATGCACACGAATCGTTGAAAAAACAAAACTACGAAGCAATAAAATAGCAACCAAAGCAATAACGATGAAAATCGCATTACGAATAAAATCTCTCTTGAGCATGATGCCCTCCCATTTCGTACGAATTACTTTCATTATAGCATGATTTAAAGTATAAAAAAAGGCTCTCAAGAGCCCAGGTAAAAAAAAGAAGCATCGGCTTCCGCCAATACTTCTTGATATGGTCTTATTTACCAAGTTTTTCTTTAGCAGCATCAGCCAATGCTGTAAAAGCTGCCGCATCGTTAACCGCCAAGTCAGCCAACATCTTACGGTTTACTTCAATCTCAGCCAATTTCAAACCATGCATGAGTTGTGAGTATGACAAACCATTAAGACGAGCAGCCGCATTGATACGTGTGATCCACAATTTACGGAAGTCACGTTTCTTTTGACGACGGTCACGGTAAGCATAGTAGTAAGAATTCATTACTTGTTCTTTAGCAGTACGGAACAAGATATGCTTAGCACCATAGTAACCTTTTGCAAGTTTTAAAACACGTTTACGACGTTTACGTGATACAACGCCACCTTTTACACGAGCCATTTATAATTCCTCCAGATATTCGAATTGTGAGTGATGCCTGATTATTTCAAGCGAGTCAGCATAGATTTGATACGTTTGAAATCTCCTGAGTGCACCATAGCGGCTTTACGAAGATGACGACGTTGTTTTTTAGTCTTCCCGTGGAAACGGTGAGATGTGTACGCACGGAAACGTTTAAGTCCACCAGACCCTGTACGTTTAAAACGTTTTGCTGATGCACGGTGTGTTTTTTGTTTAGGCATTTTCTTTCTCCTCTATTTTCTTCCCTTATTTTTTCTTGTCAGGGATTGGTGCTAATTGGATAAACATTTGACGACCATCCATTTTGGCACGTTGTTCGATAATCGCGATATCTTGTGTCGCTTCTGCAAAGTCTGCAAGAACCTTGGCACCGATATCTTTGTGAGTAATCATACGGCCACGAAAACGGATAGACACTTTGACTTTGTTGCCTTTTTCAAGGAACTTGCGGCCATTGCGCAGTTTTGTTTCAAAGTCACCCTTGTCGATAACTGGACTCAGACGAACTTCTTTAACGGTTACTACGCTTTGTTTTTCCGTTGTTCTTTTTGCTTTTTCTGATACTCAAACTTGAACTTGCCATAATCCATGATACGTGCTACAGGCGGCTTTGCTTGAGGCTGGATGAGAACCAAGTCTACACCAGCGTTATCAGCAATTTCCTGAGCTTCTGTTCGTGGCTTAATACCAAGTTGATCACCATCAAGGCCTATCAGACGAACTTCACGCACATGAATTTCATCGTTAATGAACAAATCTCTTTTTGCGATATCCTTCACCTCTTCATTTTTTTAGAGAAAAACAAAGCGGACTGCTTTAACAGTCCGCACTACGAGTAATCATCACAAGATGTTTTACATGTAGGGCCAGACAACGTTAGTCGCAAGGCGAGAAGCTCTCACTTCTGCTTTTCTCATTATTTAAATTCTATCACAGCTCTCACTGCTTGTCAAGAACTTTTTGTACTTTATCCATGATAAAGTCAACAACGCCCTCAATAGACACCCCTGTCGTATCAAATGACACCGCATCCGCTGCGGGTTTTAATGGGGACGTTTTTCGATGGCTATCTTTATAGTCTCTCTGAGCAATTTCTTCTTTTAGCTGCTCCAGTTCTGTCGGAATTCCCTTTTCCTGATTTTCTTTGAAACGGCGCAAGGCTCTTTCTTCAACAGAAGCCACCAAAAAGATTTTTACAGCAGCCTCTGGCAGAACAACTGTTCCGATATCGCGACCATCCATGACAATACCACCCTCTTGCGCGATGTCTTGTTGGAGAGCCACCAATGCTTCTCGGACTTCAGGAATTGCTGCAACCCAGGAAACATTATTGGTCACATCATTTTCACGAATCGCATGGGTCACATCAACATCACCGACATAAACGAGTTGGTTGCTCTTCTCATCGCGCCCAAAGCTAACAGAATAGGTCTTTAGTTGTTCGAGCAGTTCTGAAACATTTTCTGCCGTCAGTTGATTGGATAAAGCCAGATAGGTAACGGCACGGTACATTGCCCCAGTATCCAGATAAGTGTAGCCCAATTTCTGAGCGATAAGTTTAGCTACTGTACTCTTACCACTAGAAGCTGGTCCGTCGATTGCAATTTGAATGGGCTGCTTTGTCATTAGTTTACATACACCTCGTCACCAGGGTTAGCATACCAAGAACCTGTCGTCATATGGTCGGGGTTAAGGGCATACAATTGGTCCAAGGAAATGCCCGCACGTGCCGCAATAGATGCTGGTCCTTCACCAGCATTGACTGTAATGGTTCCACCGTTACTACTTGGTGTTGTTGAACTTGAAGAGGTCGCTGTGCTTGAACTATCCTCTGTTGAAGAAGAGGAAGCTTCTGTTGAAGATGACGCTTCTTCTTGGCTAGAAGATGCGCTGGTAGAACTACTAGAAACAACTGATGACTGAGAACTGCTTGACTGACTAGATGCTTGTTTGTTGCTGCCACCCGTGGATGTATAAAGGAAAAACACCAAAATGACAACAATGACAACAAAGAAAATTCCCAAAATCCCTGTCAAGAAGGGCGTCGAAATTAAATTTTCGCCTTTTGCTGAACGTGAGTACTCTTCTGTCCAGTCGTCGTCAACTTTATCTTCCCATGGCTTTTTAGACATGTTTTACTCCTTGTGATTTTATTTATTTCGTACTACAATATTACTATGAAAGTTCAAATTTTACCAGAAAAATGTATAGCTTGTGGGCTATGTCAGACGCTGTCACCTCTGTTTGATTATGATGATGAGGGCATCGTCATCTTTGCTCAAAATGCTGACCAACGCCTCCTTGATGTCGAGGCAAAATCTAGCACTCTGGCTGCTGTCAAAGCTTGTCCAACCAAAGCCCTCATCGTTAAAGATGCTTAAGGGCTTTTTTTGTTTTCCCTTTGGCATAGAGCTCAAAATAATCCAAAAAATGGTGGTCTAATAAAACAACTTCACCCGTAAAATAAGGATTGATTGCTAGAGCGTCTAAAAAGTATTTTTTTGGCCATTTGCGCATCGAAAAGACTTGATTTGGCTTATTGGCTAAGACAAAACATACCCTACCTTTTGAAACTTCGATACGATTGATATGGCTAATATCCATTTTTCGTAAGCGGATAGGATCTAGGGAAATCACTTTAACTTTGCCATCTTCTGTGATGATAAAATAGCGATGAAAGCCCACAATCAGTAAGACTAAAAAGAGACCAAACAAGAAGAAAATGACATTTGGAAGGCGTACCTGCTCATACACCAGAGCCATCGCCAGAAAAATCGGTATCAATGCAAAAGACCAATAAATCACCAACCAAGAGGGTTCTGGTTGCCAGTGGTAGCGCATTTTACCAAAAATTTTTATCATGCTTGCCTCCTTTTTTGCTTAGACAGTATCCGATTGGCTGACAATAGCAACAATGACATCGACCGCTTTCTCCATGGTTTGCAGACTGACAAATTCATAGCGGCCATGCATATTTTCCCCACCCGCAAATAGATTAGGGGTTGGAATACCCATGAAAGAAATCGTTGAGCCATCAGTTCCACCACGAATTGGTTCAATTACCGGTGTAATGCCTAAGCTATTCATGGCCTGCTTAGCGAGGGTAATCGGTGTCATATCTTTTTCAATGACTTCACGCATATTGGCATACTGATCTGTCAGTGTCAAGGTCACACGGTCTTGGTCGAGGTGATGGTTGGTTTGGTCAACTATTTGTTGCAAGAGAGCTTTTTTAGCCTCCAAGCCTTCACGGTCAAAATCCCTTAGAATGTAATGGCTTTGTGCCTCATCGACAGTTCCTTCCAGGGTTAAGAGGTGATAAAAACCTTCTCGCCCTTCTGTTGTTTCAGCCCGTTCGTTTTCAGGTAATTGGGCATGGATATCCATGAGTACTTGTAGCGCGTGAACCATCTGGCCTTTTGCTGTCCCAGGGTGGACATTGCGCCCTTGCACCGTCACGTCAGCTGCAGCTGCACTAAAGGTTTCATACTGCAATTCGCCCAGTGGCCCACCATCAACCGTGTAAGCGAAATCCACATCAAAATCAGCGACATCAAAATGAATAGCCCCAAGGCCAATTTCTTCATCCGGCCCAAATCCCACACGAATCTCCCCGTGTTTGATTTCTGGGTGGTCTACTAGATAGGCCATGGCTGTCATAATTTCAGCAATTCCAGATTTATCGTCACTCCCTAAAAGGGTTGTCCCATCCGTTGTAATCAGGGTTTGGCCAAGGTAACCATCCAACTGCGGAAAATCTTTAGGTGACAACGAAAAACCTGATGTGCCTAAAGGAATGTCACCCCCTTGGTAATTTTCAATCACCTGCGGATTAACACCTTCCGCATTAAAATCAGCCGTATCCATGTGTGAAATAAAACCGATTTTTCGAGTGAAACGTGCATCATTAGCCGGTAAAGTGGCTACTAAATAGCCGTTACTTTCTAAGTAATGCACATTCTGCAAACCTAATGCACGCAACTCAGGTTCCAAAACATTTTTAGCAAAATCCACTTGGCTTTGTGTTGTCGGAATGGTCTGGCTGGTCTCATCACTACGAGTGTTAATCTTGGCATATCGGATAAACCGTTCTAGTAAAGCATTTGTCATTGCATTCTCCTTATTAAAAACACAAAAGAGCTAGGGTCCACCTAGCTCTTTTGTCAGCGTAAAAAGCTCATTATAGCAGACATTTCCTGTCTTTATTATAGCATGAATTCGCTCAAATAAATAGAGCCAACCGTTAAGAACTAACGGGTAAATCGTCCAGTATAATCTAAACTTTGGTCTAAACTCATCCCAATTAAAGGGGCAACGCTCGTGAACTGCCAAGCAGCTGCTCCCTTGTAGAGCGATAGGCTTTTGGCCCGTTCCTGACTCATCACTTGATAGCCATCATAATAATGGGCCACCCAGAAGTTTTTCAAGCCAAATAGGTTGGTATTCACAGAACCACCATTGATATCCAACCAACTTCCCATGGTATAATGCACCAAATTTGTGTAACCCAAATTTTTCAAGGCTGCTTCCCAAGCTTGAGTATTGGCGTTGATATTGGTTAGCATGCCATCTGCTTCCATATCATTAACCATTACTGCAGTCTTATTGAAGCCATAGCGTTCGGCTGCAGCAGCAAAGTAGCGTGCTTCCGCTTGTGCCTCTGCGGCTGAGGTATAGTGTGAGTAATGGTAAGCCGAAACAGTCAGTCCAGCAGCTCTGGCATTAGCCACCTGTGAGGCGGCAAATGGGTTAATATAATTGGTTCCCTCTGTTAGCTTAACCACTACCCCTTGGATGCCTTGTGATTTCAAGCTAGCAAACTGGGCAACAGAAATCTCTTTTTGGTAACTTGAGATATCAATAAAGAAGCTGTTGACCAACTTATCCTTATCTGCAATAGCCGTTACCGTAAAGCCTTTCGTCGCTAAAAGACCTTCTTGCTTGCCATTAGCCAGCTGATTTTTCCCATAAATATGAGCAGAGTAATGGCCTAGATTATAATTATGATTGCTCAAACGAACAGTCGCACTGTAGGTGTTTTCAGCAATTTTAGAGGCCTGTACCCATTCCAAATCATCTTGACCATTGCTATCAGACCAAACTGGTAAGCTGAGGTCAGTCAGGTAATCCGGAACGCCAGAAATAGTAATCTGGTAGGTTGCGGTATCCAAAGCCTCAATTTTTGTCGATAAGTGTGGCTCTGAAACCGTTTTACTGGTTGTCGTCACACCTTGTAGTTGCCCATTCTTGAGGGTGTAGACATGGATGTTATAGAGGCCAGTCCCTGTATGGTCACGATAAGGCACAAGAACCTCACCTTGACTATTGGCCTGATACCAATGCAAGTCATCTTGACCGTTAACTTGGGACCAAACGGCATAACGGACGGAAGACAAATCATTGAGCGTTTGAGAACGTAAGGATAGGGCTAAACCACCGCTTGTCTCTTTAACAGTCACTAGATTGGCTGAAAT
>NZ_KQ969495.1:633349-686011 GCF_001578885.1 Streptococcus sp. DD12
TCTTTCGGATGTTGCTGTTTCAGTGCTTGTGGTAGATGATGCTGTGTTGGCATCTGCAGAAGACGGTTGCGCAGATATCTCTGTAGTCGCCTGGTCCTGACTAGCTGGAGCACTGGTAACGTCGAGACTGTCAGCCTCTACTTTTGTTTGACTACTTTGGGAGGTTTGACTGTTGTCATCAGTTTGACTAGAGGCAGTGTCGGAGGACGACTCAGCATCCTCAATCGCCTCAGCAGAGGCACTAGCTCCTGTCGTCACTTGACCAGTCGCTGTTTCCAGAGGTTGACCAGCCGTCTCATCCGCCAAAACACTTCCTTGCGTCGCAAAGACGGTCCCAATCAGAACAGACGCTACTCCGACACTTAATTTCTTAATCCCATAACGCTCCTTGCGCGCACAATGCTTTCCTGAATAAAACACAGCATCTCCTTTATGTTACAAATGTTACAAGGTTTATCATAACATAGTCCTAGAGAATTTGTAAAGAAAACAGGGTCATCATCAGTTGCTATTTTGTCTTTTTTCCGCTAAAACTTCTTGAATACTCTGTACTTTAGGCATATCGCTTTGGTGAGGGTTTATTATTTTTTCCATCCAAACCATATCGAACCATTCTTGAAATTTATAGCCTGATTTATGAAAGGTTCCCACCAAACGAAAGCCTTCCTTTTCATGAAAATGGCGACTGGCATGACTGAGATAAGGACCCTCCTGACGAGCTTGCGCAATGCAGGCGTTGATATTGGTAACTCCCATCTTTTGCAGGTCAGCTTCTAAGCGGTGATAAAGCGCATGCCCAAGACCTTGGCCACGCGCCTTTTCTGCTAAATAAATACTGGTTTCAACAGACCAGGCATAGGCAGGGCGCGACTGAAATGCTGATGCATAGGCATAGCCTAAAATTTCCCCCTCTTTTTCAATCACCAAAAAAGGGTAAAAAGCCGAAATAGATTGCCATCTTTTGCGAAAGCTATCTAGACTCGGTGGCTCGTACTCAAATGTAATAGCTGTTTTTTCAACATAGGGTCCATATATAGCTAGAAGCGCTGGGATATCCGCCTCTTTCGCATAACGAATAAGCATAAGTACCTACTTTCTTACCAGTTTCACTACGGCTTCCGTACGAGCAGTTTGTGGGAACATATCGACGGACTGGATGTAAGCCACATCGTAAACGCGTGTTAAGGTCACCAAATCTCTGGCCAGAGTTGAGACATTACAAGAAACATAGACCATCCTTTCAGGTGCATAGGCCACAATCGTCTCTAATAACTGCTTGTCTAAACCAGTACGCGGTGGGTCCACTACAATTGCATCGGCACGGTAGCCTTCCCGATACCAACGGGGAATAATCGTTTCAGCCTTTCCCGCTTCGTAATGCGTGTTGGCATAACCCATTTGTTTGGCATTCGCCTTAGCATCCGCGATTGCTTCCGGAATGATATCCATCCCACGCACCTCGGCTACCTTATTAGCAAATGCAAAACCAATGGTCCCGACACCACAATAAGCATCGATCAACCGATCAGAAGCAGTCACCTCCAAAGCTTTTACAGCCTCGCTATAGAGTGCTTGCGTTTGACTAGGATTTAGTTGATAAAAAGCCCGTGGAGATAAGGCAAACTGGTAATCCAAAACAGCTTCATTAATTGTTTCTTTGCCCCAGATGATTTCAGTTTTATCCCCATAGATGTCACTCGTTTTCTTGGTCTGCCAATTGACCGCAACTGTCACAACTTCAGGATGTTGGGCCACAAGTTCTTTGACAACTGCAGACAGACGGACCTGTTTAGAAGTTACTAGAATCACTTGAACCTGACCGCTAGTCTGCCCTTGACGCACCATGAGGGTTCGAATGCCTTGTTGTTTACGCTCATCATAAATAGGCAAGCGGTGCTTTTTTAACAGGCTAACAATAGTATTGACAACGGCTTGTGTCACGCGGTCTTGTACCAAACAATTATCTAAAGGAACCAAGTGATGGCTCCCTTCAGCATAGAGTCCTGCTTTCACTTGGCCCTTAATGGGGCGTGTCTGAAATTGCAACTTAGCCCGATAATGCCAAGGCTCATCCATACCAATAGTGGGGCGTAAGTCATAACTTTCATACCCTTGTGGCCGAAACTTTTTAAGGGCTTGACCTAACAAATCACGCTTAAATTCTAGTTGTTTGTCATAGCGCAGATGCATGATTTGACACCCGCCACAGGTTTCATAGATGGGACAGTCTGGCTGCACGCGAAACTTGGAAGGTTTGTTTATCTCGAGCAACTTAGCCTCAGCAAAATTTCGACCTACCTTTGTAATTTTGCAAAAGACCTCCTCTCCTTTAAGGGCGCCCTTAACGAAAACTAGGGTTTTTTGAAAATAACCAATCCCCTCACCATTGATACCCATACGTTTAATTTTTAAAACACAGGTTTGTCGTTCTCTTAGTGCCATATAATCCTCTTCCTTACGCTAACTGCCTTTTATTTTAGCAAAAAAAGGGCTAAAAAAGAACCCTCAACCCCAAGGGTCAAAGGTTCTAGCTATTGGCGAATTTTAGTCAAAATCCACGTACTCTTTTTCAAGTTCGAGAACTTCTTCCATTGTCGCACATTCAGTCAAAGCACGGTTTGCTAATTCTTCCATTTTAGCAGTGTCCAATTTCTTCATGAGACTACGTGTCCGAAGAACAGAAGTTGCTGACATAGAGAATTCATCTAGACCCATACCAACCAAGAGTGGTACTGCTTTTTGGTCACCAGCCATTTCACCACACATACCAGCCCATTTGCCTTCTGCATGAGCAGCTTTGATAACATTGTTAATCAAGCGCAGGATAGAAGGGTTGTAAGGTTGATAGAGGTAAGAAACTTGCTCATTCATCCGGTCAGCAGCCATGGTGTATTGAATCAGGTCATTTGTACCAATAGAGAAGAAGTCCACTTCTTTAGCAAATTGGTCAGCCAACATCGCTGCTGCAGGAATTTCAATCATGATACCTACTTGAATGTCATCTGAAACAGCAACACCCTCTGCCAGCAATTTAGCTTTTTCTTCTTCTAAGATGCCTTTAGCTGTACGGAATTCTGTCAACAAGGCAACCATTGGGAACATGATACGCAATTGACCGTGAACAGAAGCACGCAACAAAGCACGCAACTGTGTACGGAACATTTGGTTACCTGTTTCAGAAATGGAAATACGCAAAGCACGGTAACCCAAGAATGGGTTCATTTCTTTTGGCAGGTCAAAGTAAGGAAGTTCCTTATCTCCACCGATATCCATGGTGCGGACAACGACAGGTTTTCCGTTCATGCCTTCCAATACAGCTTTATAAGCTTCGTATTGGTCGTCTTCTGTTGGAAAATCTTGTGAATCCATATACAAGAATTCTGTCCGATACAAACCAACGGCTTCGGCACCGTTATCGTTGACACCTTCGACATCCTTAGGTGTTCCGATATTGGCAGCCAACTCGAAATGTTTTCCGTCAGCTGTAACGGTTTGCGCATCCTTCAACAAGGCCCACTCAGCTTTTTGTTTGGCATAAGCTTCACCAGCCGCCTTGTATTCCGCTACTTGCTCATCTGTTGGGTTGATGATAACGTCACCAGTGATCCCATTGACAGCGACGATATCGCCGTCTTGTACACGTTCCGTAATATCATTAGTTCCCAAAACTGCAGCGATTTCAAGGGTACGTGCCATGATAGCGGAGTGGCTTGTACGTCCCCCAATGTTCGTTACAAAAGCTTTAACATAGTTCTTGTTAAGCTGAGCAGTGTCAGAAGGTGTCAAGTCGTGGGCAATCACGATAGCTTCTTCAGTGATTGCTGCAGGGTTTGGCAAGGTTTTGCCAAGAAGATTTGCCAAAACACGCTTAGTAACGTCGCGGATATCCGCTGCACGTTCTTGCATATAAGGGTTATCTTCCATCCCTTCAAAGATTGCGATAAACATATCGGTCACTTCTTTAAGGGCTGCTTCTGCATTAACTTGTTTACTTGTGATAGCGTCTTTGATTTGACCGATGAGTTCTGGGTCAGCCAGAACCATCAAGTGTGCATCAAAAACGGCTGCTGCTTCTGCACCAAGGCTTTTAACGGCTTGTTCTTTAATCAGAGAAAGCTCGTCTTCAGACGCTTTAAGTGCGACATCAAGGCGAGCTTCTTCTGCATTTGTATCTTCAACTGTTACAGTTTCAAATGACAAATCAGGTTGGACAAGTCGATATGCCTTAGCAACGGCAACACCATCAGATGCTGCAATTCCTTTAAGCATTTCTGTCATTGTCTTATGCCAATCCTTCCGTAGTCATTGTTTCAGTAATTGCTGCAATTGCGTCGTCTGCATCTGCACCTTCAGCTGAAATAGTCACATCAGCTCCTTGGCCGACACCAAGACTCATAACACCCATAATTGATTTCAAGTTAACGGCTTTACCTTTGTAGTCAAGGGTAATGTCTGAAGCAAATTTGCTAGCTGTTTGCACAAGCAAAGTTGCTGGACGTGCGTGAATCCCTGTTTCTGCAACAATGTGAAAATCTTTTGAAGCCATGTGATGGTTCTCCTTTTTCTTTTTGAAAATTTTGAATTATCTATGATAACCCTTACAATGAGATATTATAGCACAGTCAAAATGAATGTCAAGTCTTACTTGTCTTTAAGACCCTACTTTTTGAAAATGCTATCATTTTCAAAAATTTTCTGAAAAACTGAATCCCGCTTTCACTCACTCTCTTAGAAACAAGCTGATCTACCTTGCTGACTTTGCGGATAAATGCTATACTTAAGCCAAGAAAAAGGAGGTTCCCATGGCACAATTACAGACTCAAATCGGGGCATTTCACTTCGACAATTGTTTTATGAATGCAGCAGGTGTTTACTGCATGACACGCGAAGAACTCGAGCAGATTGAACAATCACAGGCCGGCTCATTCGTCACTAAGACTGGTACACTAGAAGCGCGTCCAGGAAACCCTGAACCACGTTATGTCAATACGGACTGGGGCTCTATTAATTCAATGGGCTTACCTAATTTAGGATTCACCTATTATCTGGATTATGTCACTGAATTACAAAAAGACCCTAGCAGCAAACCCCACTTCCTTTCTTTGGTGGGGATGTCACCAGAAGAAACCCACATTATCCTCAAAAAGGTTGAAGAAAGTGACTACCAAGGTCTCGTGGAACTCAATCTTTCTTGTCCAAACGTTCCAGGCAAACCTCAAATCGCCTATGATTTTGAAACAACAGATGCTATCTTGAAGGAAGTTTTCAGCTACTTCACCAAACCTTTAGGGGTCAAATTGCCCCCTTACTTTGATATCGTCCACTTTGATCAAGCCGCTGCCATTTTCAATCAATACCCTTTGGCATTTGTCAACTGCGTTAACTCCATCGGAAATGGTCTAGTCATTGAGGACGAAAGTGTTGTGATTAAACCTAAAAATGGTTTTGGTGGTATCGGCGGTGACTTTATCAAACCGACTGCCTTGGCTAATGTCCACGCCTTCTACAAACGCCTCAACCCAGAGATTAAAATTATCGGTACAGGCGGTGTAAAAACTGGTCGGGATGCCTTCGAACACATTCTCTGTGGTGCCAGCATGGTTCAAGTCGGGACTGCACTTCAAAAAGAAGGTCCACAGATTTTCGACCGTCTGTCTCAAGAACTTAAAAGCATTATGGATGAAAAGGGCTACGACAGCCTAGATGACTTTAGAGGCAAACTGCACTACTTATAAGATACAAGAAAAGCCTGGGACTTCTGTCCAGGCTTTTTGATTTTCTGAAAATGAAGACAGGCAAGACAAGTTTCAATAACCAAAAACTGTGTCTTCATCTTACCAACCGCTTCTTAGTCTTCCCAATCGTCATCATCACCATCATAAGCTTTATTATTGGCATCGATAACTTTGGGATCAACTTTCGGGGGCTTTACAGAGTTAATGGATAGTATAATCATCACCATCTTGATGAGTGTAAATACTAGCAAGGCTATAGCGAGAAGCGTCAAAGCTGACATATTCACCTCTTTAGAAGAACAGATAGGAAAAGTCTGTTGACCTTTCAACAGACTTTCTAACTATTATTTTACAGCGTCTTTAAGAGCTTTACCTGCTTTGAAGGCTGGCACTTTAGAAGCAGCAATTTCGATTTCTTTACCAGTTTGTGGGTTGCGACCTTTACGTGCAGCACGTTCACGAACTTCAAAGTTACCAAAACCGATCAATTGAACTTTTTCGCCTTCTACAAGGAAACCTTCGATAGCTGCGAATACGGCATCAACAGCTGCTGCTGAATCTTTTTTAGTCAATTCTGTAGCTTCTGCCACTTTTGCAATCAAATCTTGTTTGTTAGCCATGTAACAAATCCTCCAAAAATATTTTATAGACGTTTCAACGTCTTAACACCAACCATCTTACCCTAAAGATGGCCTAACGTCAAGCTTTAAACGTGTTTTAATCGTTTTTCTTATAGATACTAAAAGAAATCTTATCCTGTGCCAAATCTAGGTTCTCTGCTTTAAGAAAAGTATTAGCTGTCGCCGAACTCGCCATGTTTTCAAGTTGTAATGTAATCGTCTCTGAATCAATATCAATGGAAACAAACTGAGGTAAGTCCACATGCCCTTTGAGGTATTTCAAGATTTCACTACTTGGGAGGGACAGAGTTCCGACTGAAAAAGAGGTCATTTTGAGACGGATAGACCCAGAAGAGGTGACCTGAGGGTCAAAATAGCAGGTCAGAGGAATCTTATAGCCCAAAAAAGTATAGCTCCCCTCAAAAACCATCTGACTAGACGTTGCATAAAAACGGTATTGAGAAGATTTGGTATAGTCTTTAAGGTAGGAGGCTGCTGCTTGGTTAAATTCCTTGCGGCTAGTGGTCAAAGTCCCGATTTTAACCGCTCCTGTCGTGTCAACTTGTTCTGACTGACTAACTGTTGTCGGCCAAAAGATACGAACACCAACCACTCCAACAAAAGCGAGGTTGAGGGCTAAAAGGACAAAGAATAGCCATTTCCAAATAACGTGTTTTTTACCAGTTTGATTGTGTGTCACGGATTTTCTCCATTGTTGCTTCTGCCATAATCGCATAGCCCCGGTTATTAGGGTGAAAATGGTCCCCATCATACAAGGCATCATTAGAAATACTGATATTTCCAGAAGTCTCCTGAGTGATGCCACCTTTTCCATCGATGCCCTTGTAGAGCAAATCATTAATAGGAACAAAGTAAACACCTTGATATGACTGCGTCACTGCTAAGGTGGCCTCATTCCAGTTATCTATAATATCCTGCATAGCGGTTAGGTCAGGAAAATTGAGGTAAAAAGGATTGTAAATCCCCATAATATAAATAGGCAATTGCGGGTTATCTCGCCGAGCGAGGTCAATAATTTGACGCAACCGTTTCTGATAAGCCTTTTGGGGTTGCTTAAAGCTTGAGACCGTCAGGTTAGAGAGATTGCCCTTCACTACCTTGAGCACATCATTGCCACCAACGGTTACAGTCATGAGCTTGGCTGACTTTAAGGACTTCTGAATGGCCTTATTTTCTGTCATACGTTTCAAAATCTGCTGACTGGTATTTCCAGAAACACCAAAATTCTTGGTCTTGACGCGCACGTCATAGTTTTTTTCTAATGCCTTACCTAAAAGAGGCACATAGCCACCTTTCTGTGTCGTATCGCCGACACCTTCCGTCAAGGAATCCCCAATCGCCACCATGGTCCAGCGTTCCTTGGTCACCGTCTGTGCCACCCGTTCGACCGTTGGACGCACGCTTGGCACTAAAAACCA
This sequence comes from Streptococcus sp. DD12, assembly GCF_001578885.1. Taxonomy (GTDB): domain Bacteria; phylum Bacillota; class Bacilli; order Lactobacillales; family Streptococcaceae; genus Streptococcus. Next base: position 641,144 of record NZ_KQ969495.1, read on the forward strand.
AAAGAGACCGCAAAAAAGACCTAGTAGGATAAGAAAGAGACCAAAAGTCCTAATTTTCGAACCTTTAAGCATAATGCACCATAATCGCAAAGGCGTTTTCGCCCGTATGGGTTTGGACAACCGATGTGGTTTCTAGAACGGTAATCGGTGCTTGGGTATGAAGAGCCAGGCGTTCTTTAAATCCTTGAGCAATATCCGCAGTCCCACAGTAGGAAATCCCAATTTCAACAATCGATTGGCCCTCAATTTTTTCTGAGATAAAGCCATCTAGCCACTTGTTAAATGTTTTCGCCCCACGCCCTTTAACAACAGGCGTCAGGGTTTTATCCTTCATTTCCATAACCACGCGGATGTTTAAGAGCGAGCTTAAAAGACCTGTGACACGACCAATGCGCCCACCTTTAACAAGGTTTTCCAATGTTGAAACACCGATAAAGAGTTCGGAATGTTCCCGGACCTTGGCAATCTCTGCGACAATAGCATCCAGCGATGCCCCCTCTTGTGCCAAACGCGCTGCTGCAGTTACTTGAAAAGTTTGGCATTGGTCTGTGAAATAAGAATCAATGACCGTCACCTGGTCAGAAAGGCCCGCTAATTGCGCGCCTTGGCGAGCCGCTTCAATGGTACCTGATAAACTATCTGTCAAATGAATCGATACAATCTGGTCAGCCCCTTCTGCTATCAAGCGTTCATAGGTCTCAGCAAAAAGCCCTACCGGCGGTTGACTGGTTTTTGGCAACTCCTTGTGTTCTTTCATTAGTGATAAGAAATAACCCGGTGCTTTTAAATCCGTATCGGCATAGACAACACCTGCAACCATTACAGATAAGGGCACTACTGTGATATCCAGTGCGGAAATTAATTCTGGCGCAATGGTCAAAGAAGAGTCAGTCACAATTTTAATTGTCATAAGCTTACCATTTCTAGTCTTTTTTCCTTATTGTAACAAGAATAGATTTTAAAAGCAAAACTTACCCGAAATTTCCTCAAAAAATGACGGGCCAGCAAAAAATGCTCCTTAATCCTTTTCAGCATGGGCTGACAGATGGTTTTTCTAGAAAAAACTCAAGGTGAAAACATAAAAAAACCTAGGGCAAAAGTCCTAGGTTTGTCATTATTAGCGATTGGCCCAGGCTTCATCCAAAGCCAAGGTTTCTGCATCGGTGTATGAGCCCCGGTAGCTATTCCAGACACTACCAGTGTCACTATCTGTCGCAGTATAAGTCGGCGTATCGTATTGGGTCAAACCATAGCTCGCAATGATGCTATTTAGCTTGTCACCATAGCTGGTATCTGTTGCATAGGTACCTGTGAGGGCTGCCGTCGCATCCAAGTAAGAGTTGGTATTGGACTTATGCGTGCCTGCATAATAGGATGAACTCAAGAGGGCAGCATAGTCATAAAGCGAGCCTGCTGGTGATGCGTAGGACCGGAAGTCCGCATCAATCGTATAGGCATTGCCAGCCCCATCATCCTCCCAAGTTGTCATGGAAACCGAGTTACCGTAATAGGAACCTTTAACCCCAAAGAAGTTATAATAGGGAGCTTGTGCGAGCGCAGAGGTTCCCGAACTGGATTCCAAAATAGCTTGAGCAATCATCACTGACGCGTATAGGTCATATTGGGCTGCAATTTCTTGGGCAGAAGGAGCGATTTCTGCGATAAAGTTTGCGGTAGAACCGTAGGACACGCCCTCTGCCTTAATTTTAGTTACATTTTTTCCTTGATAAGCATACTGGGCAGTCAAGCCTCCCGCTAATAAGAGCGAGGTTGCCGCAACCATCAAGAGTTGTTTTCTTTTTTTCTTCATGTGTGTTTTCCTCGTTAATTGTCACCTTCTGTCAAACTATTTAATATTATATTAACCTAAAACAATGAACTTGTAAAGTTATCCACAGGGAAAATTTTATCTTTTTTAAGACTTATCCACAGGGGTGAGGTCAATATGTGGTCTATTTTAGACCTAAAGAGGTCAAGAAAAAAAGAAAGGAAACCTCTCTTTACTGGTATGATATCCCTTTCTAACACGTAAAAAGGAAATAGCTTAACCGTTGGTTTTTGGTGTTTTGACCGCTTTGGTCCATTGATACCAGCCGACCAGGCTATTAAGGGTATAAACCCAATACATGCCCTGAATTTGGATATTGCTGCCCCACCAGAGATAAATACTAAAAAGGTTGGTCGCAATCCAGAAGATCCATTGTTCACGATACAGACGGGTCATCAACAGTTGTCCAACCCCATTGGTGGCATCCGTCACACTGTCACGAAATGGACGCGCACTATGGATGCTTTGGTAGGCAAAGCCCATACCAATCCAAATAATCGCGGTTAGGGCCAAGTACTTCAGCCAATCAACCAGCCGCAGGGCCTTGGCTTCAAAATGAGATTCTTCAACATTTCCTTGGTCGTTTATCCGGTTGGATAACCAGGTGTAAAGGCCGATAGGTTGCATGATGAAGAAATAGGCTGTCGTCAGCACTTCGCCATAAAAGGTGGCGTTAAAGGCCATTATCAAATAAATAGCCGAATTGATGGCCCCAAACAGATAATTACTGGCGCGTCCTTCTGCTACTAAAATCACACAGACAATACCTGTCCAAGAGGCCAATAACCCTACCCAGTCATGCTGGGCCTGTGTTTGACTAAACTCTAGAATAAGCGGCACACTGGACAAGGCTATCAAATAAAGCCATTGCCAGACACTCCGCCCACAAAAAAGGTCTTGAAAGAGCAAGCTTAGAATTCCCCAAAAACCGATTTTTTTCGCTTCCCGATGAACATTGTGCAAGTGTTGGCCAAAGGTTTGCCATTTGTTTCGAAGTTTTTTCATGTGTTCTCCTTTATGCGATAGAATAAATGTGATCAATGGCTTCTTTAGCCGACTCATAGTTTTCTAGGTAATTCCCTGTCAGATAGGTCACGGGGATATCCGGCAGATGCTGTTGTCGGAGCTCATCGAGATAATGTGAAAAATGCAGCCGTGTCTGACTATCTGCCATCGTCATATCACGAAAACCATCATCCACATAAGTTCCAACAGGTTGCGTAAATAAGATAAGATCCCACTTTTCTTTGGCTAGCAGGCTGACAAAGAGGTTATCAAAGGTAGCTGATGGGGCTGGTTCTTCTCCAACCTGATCCAGATAATAATCATAATAGCCTTTTGTCACCAGAGAATTAGTATCAGCAATCACCAACCCACGGTTGGCCTGACTCTCGATAAGTTGTGAGGTCTGATCGTACTGACCCAAAAGTAGGTAATAGTAATCCTTGGGAGTCAACTCATCATCCCGAACATTATTTTTGACCTGATATTCTCTAGCATACTCTAAACTGACGGGAGCATCATAAAAACGCGCCAAGTCCTTAGCAAGTGTTGTCTTTCCATTGCTGGCACTCCCCATAATCAGGACTTTTTTGGTGAATTGTCGGCGAAAGGGTTGCGCGATGTAAGACCAATAACGACTCGGATTTTCCCTGATCATCGTCGATGAAATCCCAAAACGACGCTTTTCTAGCTGGGAAGAAAAACCGCGTTGATCAAGTTCCTTAGCATAGGCTTCCTCACCTACAAAGAAGGTTAATTCCTCTTCTTCCTCGCGATAAGCAATGGTCTGTAGCAAGTGATTCAACCAAATATCCCAGCCCAAGGGATAGCGAGGCACCTGACTTTCGTCTAGCTTATAAACAGACGTTAATTCGTCATCTCGAAAGGCCTCTCGAATATAGCGAAAACGTTTTTGGAGATTGAGACCAACAACTTCGCCACGGTCACCAGCATAACCTGATACCACTACCCGAACGCGGTCACATTGGCGCTTAGCTCTTTGAATCAAATCGATATGGCCTCGATGCAATGGGGCAAAGGCCCCAAAAACAACTGCAATCCTCTGTGTCATCCTTCTTTTCTCTTTCCTTAAAAGGTGTTGGTTTCATTATAGGGGATGTTTCTACTGGGGTCAAGCTTTTTTATCAAAAAGATATAAACTTTTTATCGAAATGATAAAAGAAAAGACAAGCCTTGCGACTTATAAAACCTAGACAGGCTCAGACCTTGGTAGAAGCCACGGCGTTCTCCCCATGAAAAGGTTAAAGCGAATGCTTAAAAACAAACATCAAAGGCTTCTTGCCATAAGAAAAACGCTTGAAACAAGTCTGTTTCAAGCGTTTTAAAACTTCAAGACCTTACAGCTAGGCAAGCTATTAGGGTTTCACTACCATCCAAACCACACCTAAGGGGGCCTAAAAAGCTAAGAAGAGTTCTGCTGCTCTTTTAATCTTGGCTGGTCCCCCACTCCAGTGACGCAGATGGCTAAATGCTGATGAGAAGGCACTTCAAAAACTTATTTCAAACGCCCTGGTTGGTCTTTATAGCCATAGTAGGCATCTTCCATGATTTCTTGCATATGGTCAACCATTGGCAAGCGAGGGTTGGCTGGTGAACATTGGTCCTCGTAGGCAAGAAAGGCCAATTCACGGGTGTGAGCTTTCCACTCTGCTTCGTCAATGCCTTGCGCCTTAAAGTTCATCTGAATACCAACCCGTTCACCCAGCTCGTAGACTGCCTTAGCATAAGATGCCACCCCTTCTTCTGGGGTAGAAGCTGGCAAACCAAGCATTTTAGCAATGTCTTGATATTTTTCATCGGCACGGTAGTAGTTGTATTTTGGCCAAGTAGCTGTCTTGGCAGGACGCGTACCATTATAGCGGATAACATAAGGCAACAAGATAGCATTGGTACGGCCGTGAACCGTGTGGAATTGCGCACCAATCTTATGAGCCATTGAGTGAGAAATGCCTAGGAAAGCATTGGCAAAGGCCATCCCTGCAATGGTTGAAGCGTTGTGCATCTTTTCACGTGATTCAAAGTCAGCATTCTTGACAGAGCTTTCCAAGTGTTCAAAAACGAGCTTGATTGCTTGCAAGGCCAAACCATCCGTGTAGTCGTTAGCCATCTGAGAAACATAGGCTTCAGTAGCGTGCGTCAGCACGTCCATACCTGTATCAGCTGCGACAAAGTCTGGGACGGTCATCACCAAGGCTGGGTCAACGATGGCAATGGTTGGCGTCAATGAGTAGTCTGCGATTGGGTATTTGCGGTTATTCGCCTTATCAGAAATAACGGCAAATGGAGTGACCTCAGAACCTGTACCAGAGGTTGTCGGAATACCGATGAATTTGGTTTTCTTGCCCAACTCTGGGAATTTGAAGGCCCGTTTGCGGATATCCATGAATTTTTGAACCAAATCATGGAAGTCAACCTCAGGTTGCTCATAGAAGAGCCACATGACCTTGGCTGCGTCCATTGGAGACCCCCCACCTAGAGCAATAATGGTGTCTGGTTTAAAGTCTCGCATCAGTTCTGTTCCTTTATAAACAGTTGTGATATCTGGATCTGGCTCGACTTCTGCAAAGATTTGATAAGTGACCTTATTACGACGCAAGTCTAATTGCTCGATAATCCGATCGAGGAAACCAAGCTCAACCATGGAGTGGTCGGTGACAATCATGACCCGTTCCACATCACGCGCTTTTTGCAGGTATTGGATAGAATCCCGCTCGAAGTATGTCTTAGACGGCACTTTAAACCATTGCATATTATTTCTACGTCTTCCTACTTTTTTGATATTCAAGAGATTGATAGCGCTGACATTATCCCCGACAGAGTTACGTCCATATGAACCACAACCCAAAGTCAGAGATGGGAGAAAGGCATTGTAAACATCCCCGATTCCACCAAAGGTTGATGGTGAGTTACAGATAACACGGATGGCTTTGACAGCTTTACCAAATTCCTTGGTTAACTCTTGGTCAGCCGTATGAATGGCAGCAGAGTGTCCGAGGCCGTTAAACTCAACCATTTGACGGGCCTTATCAATACCGTCTTCACGATTTTCAGATTTGAGAACAGCAATAACAGGAGATAATTTCTCACGCGTCAAAGGTTCTTTTGGCCCCACTTCTGTCACTTCAGCAGCCAGGATATTGGTATCTGCTGGCACACTAAATCCAGCTTGTTCTGCAATCCAAGTAGCCGGTTTCCCGACGATATCTGCGTTCAATTTGGCTCCAGCACAATTCTCGCTGTTAGCCTTGACACCAAAACAGAATTCTTCCAAAAGCGCTTTTTCTTTGTCGTTAACAAAGTAGGTATGGTAAGATTTGAACTCTTCAACGAAGGCGTCGTAAATCTCTTTATCAATGATAACGGCTTGTTCTGAGGCACAGACCATCCCATTGTCAAAAGATTTAGACATGACAATATCATGCGCAGCTTGGCGGATATTAGCTGTTTTTTCAACATAAGCAGGTACATTTCCAGCACCAACACCCAAGGCAGGCTTGCCACAAGAGTAGGCTGCTTTAACCATGGCATTACCACCCGTCGCAAGAATAGTAGCAATACCGTCGTGGTTCATGAGGGCTGCTGTCGCATCCATGGAAGGTTTTGTAATCCATTGCACACAGTTTTCAGGTGCTCCTGCGGCAATAGCGGCGTCACGCACGATTTGCGCAGCATGTGCAGAGGATGCCTGAGCAGATGGGTGAAAGGCAAAGATAATCGGATTGCGTGTCTTCAAAGAAATCAAGGCTTTAAAGATTGTCGTTGACGTTGGGTTAGTTGTCGGTGTAATCCCGCAGACCACGCCAACCGGTTCTGCAATCAAGGTCAAACCAGTCACATCGTCCTCGTCAATGACCCCAACCGTTTTGGTATGGCGCATGTTGTTAACCACGTGTTCACAGGCAAACAGATTTTTCGTTGCCTTGTCTTCAAAAACACCACGTCCAGTCTCTTCATAGGCATGTAAAGCAAGTTCCCCATGCGCATCAAGGGCAGCTACCGAAGCCTTTGCCACGATATAATCCACTTGTTCTTGGTTGAGTTGGCGCATTTCTTCAAGGGCAATCAATCCTTTTTGAACCAATTCATCCACATGCTGCTCGGCAGCCAATTTCTTTTCTTCAGGGGTAGGTTGTTTCTTATCAGACATAGGATCTCCTTTAAACTTAGTTGTGATATAATTCACAAATCATTTACTCTCATAGTATACCCCATTTTCAGAAATCTGTAAACCCTTTCAAGAATATTTTTGCGAAATTTTCAGGGAGTTTAAAATAGTCTTCTCTTTAATCAATTTATTTCTTTTAAATAAAATCGTTCACTTAAAACCAAGTGTCTTTTTTTGATAGATAACACAAGAATAGACCTCTGACTATTTGGAATTTTGTATCAAGATAATAAAGAAAAACTATAGTCTTAATACGATAGTGATTTCTTTTATTCCTTTTACCAGCAACAACTCTATAAAACACAAAAAAACCAAGGGTCTTCCTTGGTTTTTTTCAGCTGTCTATGATGAGTCGCCCTCGGCAGTGGCCACAGCGATAGCGTTGCAGGTTCATCCGTCTTTGGCGTAGGTATTCCTGACCACAATGACTGCAAATATAGCGGTATTTGTAGGTCTTCTGCTGGCTTGGCAAGGGTGGCATGTAACGTAGGCCATCGACTTGGGCCAGGAGTCTTTTAAAGTCCGCATCCTGATGGCGATAGCCCTTTTTGGCATAATAAAGATGGTAATGACAGAGTTCATGACGGACGATTTTACGGAAAATCTCTTGTCCTAGCTCCTCTAAAACCTTTGGATTGAAGTCCAAGTGGCCATCCTTGGGGAAAAAACGCCCACCTGTTGTTCTTAAGCGGTTATTCCACTGAACCTGATGGCGAAAGGGCAGCTGGAAATCCTCCAGAGAAACCAACTGCACATAAGCCCTTAAATCTATCATCGTGGCGCAACCAGCGATAAGTTAACCTTTTGACGTTCCAAATCAACCTTCGTCACCCATACCTTGACCACATCACCAACGGCCAAAACTTGGCTAGGGTGTTTAACAAATTGGTCGCTCATATCAGAAATATGAATCAAACCATCTTCGTGAACGCCAATATCGACAAAGGCACCAAAATCGACCACGTTGCGAACGGTTCCTTCAAGGGCTTGACCAATCTGCAAGTCTTTAATATCCAGAACATCTTGGCGAAGAACAGGCGCTTCAAAATTGTCCCGTAAATCTCGGCCAGGTTTTAATAAATCAGCTAGGATATCGGCTAGAGTTTCTTGCCCGATTGCCAGTTTTTCCGCCGTTTCTTCCAAGGATAGGGCTTGTAGCTTAGCCTTGGCTGACGCATCCAATTCCGTAATTTCCAACTGGTCAAACAAGTCTTGCACAGCTGGGTAAGACTCGGGGTGAACCCCGGTATTATCTAAGACATTGTCGCCATCTGGAATTCGCAAGAAGCCTGCAGCCTGCTCAAAAGCTTTAGCCCCTAGACGAGGAACCTGTTTGATTTGTTCCCGACTGGTCAAACGTCCATTTTCTTCCCGATATTTGACAACATTTTCGGAAATTGTCTTATTGAGGCCGGCTACGTGAGACAGTAGGGCGGCACTGGCTGTATTAACATTGACACCTACCTGGTTAACCACTGTATCAACGACAAAGTCCAGATTGTCGGATAGTTTCTTTTGACTGACATCATGCTGGTATTGCCCCACACCGATGGATTTAGGGTCAATTTTTACCAACTCAGCTAGAGGGTCCTGCAACCGACGGGCGATGGATATGGCTGAGCGCTTTTCAACGGTCAATTCCGGAAATTCATGACGGGCCAATTCGGACGCTGAATAAACCGAAGCCCCACTTTCATTGACAATGACATAGCTAACCTCTGGCAAATCACGGATAACTTCTGCGACAAAGGCCTCGCTTTCACGGCTAGCAGTTCCATTACCGATAGCGATGATTTCCACTTGATAGGTCACCAGGAGGTCTCTGAGATCTTGTTTCGCTTGGGCAATTTTTTGTGCACTAGCTGGTACGACCGGATAGATGACTTGGGTCGTCAAGAGTTTACCCGTCTGGTCAACAACCGCTAACTTGGCACCTGTCCGAAAGGCTGGGTCAAAACCAAGCGTCACCTTGCCTTTTAGCGGAGGCACTAAGAGGAGATGGCGAAGATTTTCAGAAAATAACTGAATAGCTCCGTCTTCGGCAGCCTCTGTTAGTTCTGAACGCACCCGCCGTTCCATGGCTGGAATGATTTTCTTTTTGAGGCTTTGTTGCACCACTTCTTCAATATAAGGATTGAGGGCCTTAAAGCGTGATTGAAAGATGACGGTCAACTTATCCAGTTGGTGGTCAAAGGAGACTTTTAAAATTTTAGCCTTTTCCCCTCGGTTCAGGGCCAGAACACGGTAGCCCGGTAAATCCTTAACCCGCTCCGTAAAATCATAATAAATCTGGTAGACCTTTTTTTCATCGCTCTCTGCATCCTTGACTTCCGACCGCAGGATACTGTTTTCCCAGATATCATTGTAAACGCGTGAACGGAGAGCAACATCCTCTGATAAGGCCTCGACTAAGATGTCCACAGCACCTGCTAAAGCTGCCTTAGTATCTGGAAAGCCCTCAGAGAGATAGGCTTGGGCCTGGGTCTCAAGGTCAGAAGCATTCTGCAAGATCAGTCGCGCCAAAGGAAATAGTCCGGCCTCACGCGCAATGCCGGCTTTTGTCCGACGCTTTTCTTTGTATGGCAGGTAAAGTTCCTCGACATCGGCTAACTTTTCTGCCGCCAAAATGGCTGTTTTCAGCTGGTCTGTCAGTTTTCCCTGTTCAGCTATTTTCGCCAAAACCGTCTCTTTTCGGTCAGCAAGCGCCTTTAAGGCCTTGTCCTTATCAATAATAGCTTTGATGGTCACTTCATCTAGATTACCAGTGGCTTCCTTTCGATAGCGCGCAATAAAGGGAATCGTGTTGCCTTGACTGGTCAAGTCTAGAACAGTTGCCACTTGTGATGGCTTTACTGCCAAATCACTAGCGATTGTTGTCATAGTTTGTTTTTCCATAGGGCCATTATACCACATCCCAGAGGGCAAAGCGCCTTTTAACAAACGCAAAAAAATAAGCAAGGGCTTGCAAAATCAGACCCTTACTTATCCTTTGTTATTTCTTATTTTGTTTGTGACCTGCTCAGAGTGGTCTTTAAAGCTGACAAGCAGGACTTAGGCTTTTAAGAGTGCTTGGGCTTGGCAAGCAATCTCATCTAGAACATCCGCTGTCGGCACATAAACCCCTGTTGTCCAAGCATCATCATTGATCCGTGATGCGGTGAAGTCTCCGACAACTTTTGTTCGAATAAAAGGCAATAAATCGTGGTAAATAGCAAACAACTGGTTGTGCCCAGCATTGGCAACAGATGAAACAGTCACCACTTTATCCTGTAAAACCGAAGGGCCTGTAGGATCAGACAGGTCCACTGCGCGTGACAGCCAATCCAAGACATTTTTAACCACACCTGGAATAGAGAAATTATAGACAGGAGAAAAAATCCAGATAGCATCTGCCTTTGCCACTGCCTCACGTACTTGAGCAAGGGCAGGCAAAACAGGGTTTTCTAAATCTTGGTTCATCATCGGAACATCTCTGTAGTCCAAATAACTAACAGTCGCCTTTCCCTCCAGAGCTTTTTCAGCATACTTGGCCAACTGTTGGTTGAAAGAACCTTCCCGCAAAGACCCTACTAGAAATAAAATATTTTTTGTCATTTTCCCACCTCTTTGTTACTATGTAGTGATATCTTAGCAAGAAAAACTGGGCCTGTCAAAAATAGGGCTCAGTCTTTGAACTTCTTTAAAATTCGGATTAATTCCCCTTGTTCTTCTGCTGTCAGTCGGGCAAAGAAGGTCTCAACACGCTGGATGTGGTGTGGCAAGGCCTGGTCAATCTTTTGCTTCCCTTTAGCTGTCAAAGTGATTAAAAAAGCTCGCTTATCATTGGGACAAGCTTGACGCGTCACCCAGCCCTTTTTTTTCCATATTCTTAATCACCACAGTCATGTTGCCTGATGTCGCTAAGGCCCCCTTGACCAAGTCACCAATCGTCATAGGCCCCTTGGCATTCAACAGATCCAAAACAGCAAACTGACTGGTCGTCAAACCGTCTTCTTTAAAAGTAGTCGATACATAATTATCTACAGACCGAAAAGCCTTGCGCAAGACCACCATGGCCTTTACTGCTTCATTTTTAAACTGCGACATCCCTTTTTTCTCCTCACCTTTCTCCTTTCCACCATTTTACCCTAGTCCCCCCTAGCTGACAAGAACTACTTGCGACTTTCTAGCGCTTTTTGAGCAGTTTTATGATATAGTAAGGCTATGAAACAAAAATCTTCCTTTAGCAACTTTGTAAGGCGCTTTATCTTAAGCGAAGCCTTCAAATACCTTTTCTTTGGCGTCTTGGCGACCCTGTTTTATATGGTGGTACGTGCTCTGATTTTCGCACTGGTAAAAGATGCGACGCTTTCAGCCATGATTGCTAATGTTTTAGCAATTCTCTTTGCTTTTTTCACCAATGATAGGTTTGTCTTTAACCAAAAACGGCAAGGGTGGTTTAAACGCCTGGTGCAGTTTTTCGTGGCTCGCCTAGGGACTCTCGCCCTTGATATGGTGATGGCCTGGTACTTGGTTGACACCAATCCTCATTTGATTGGGCAATTTGTCGGAGATAGCAAAACCCTGGTGAATACCATTGAAATGATTTTCGCACAAGTGCTCATCATCGCCTTGAACTACCTGATCAGTAAATTTTTCGTCTTTAAAGATAAAAAAATTGACTAGAAACGAGCAAAGTCTGAACCGACAAGGTTCAGACTTTTTTCGTCTTCATTACCTTAGCACACAAAAAATATAGGTCTTTGGGCAAAATTTATCCTATCTTAGTGTTTTTTGAAGACAACAAAAAAGCCGGCTACAACCGACTTTTTCAGTGATTATTAATCTTTGATTGGGCGACGAAGGGCTCCAAAGAGGATACCTGAGACGATAGCACCAACCAAGACAAAGACGATGTAAAGGAGTGGGTTAGACGTCAAGGCGATGACGAAGATACCACCGTGAGGCGCCATCAATTTGATATTAGCCAAACCGACCAAGGCACCTGTCAAGGCAGAACCAGCAATAAAGCTTGGAATCGCACGGGCTGGGTCAGCTGCACCAAATGGGATAGCTCCTTCTGTGATGAAGGACAGACCCATAACGATGTTTGTCAAACCTGAGTTACGTTCTTCTTCAGTGAATTTGTTACGGAATAAGAGTGTCGCTACAAAGACTGCCAACGGTGGCACCATACCTGCAGCCATGACCGCAGCCATGACGACTGAACCACCTGATGTTACAGTCGCTGCAAGTGTTCCAGTACCAAAGACATAAGCCGCTTTATTCACTGGTCCACCCATATCGACAGCCATCATACCACCAACGAGGAGGCCAAGAAGCACTGCTGAGCTACCTGACAAGCTTGAAAGGAAGTTATTAAGCCCCGTGTTAATCGCTGCCATTGGGATATTAACAGCAAGCATAAGGAAACCAGTTGCAAAGACACCTAGAAGTGGCAAGAGCAAGATAGAACGGATACCTTCAAGTGCACGTGGGATACCTGCCAAGACTTTACGAAGAACAAGGATAACCCCACCAGCCAAGAAACCACCGACCAAGGCACCAAGGAAACCAGATGAGACACCGGCTAGTTCAAGCGTTGCTTTACCGCCTTCAGCAAATGGGACCCCGCCAAAGGCTGCACCACTTGACGCAATAGCACCAGCTACGAAACCAGAAACCAAACCTGGTTTTTCAGCAATGGAATAAGCAATGTAACCAGCAAGGACTGGCAACATGAAACCAAAGGCTGCTGCACCGATTGCTTTAAATTGCGCTGCAATTTCATGGTAAGAACCCAATTGTGACAACTGGTCAGTTGGCACGCCCATCAGTTGGTCAATCAAGAAGGCAAGGGCAATCATGATACCGCCACCGATAACGAACGGCAACATTTGTGAAACCCCGCTCATGAGGTGTTTGTAGAAAGCCCCCCACAATGTCAGTTTTTCACCAGATTCGGCAGAAGCATCCACACTGCCAGTCGCTGCATAGGCTGGTGCTTGCCCATCCAAGACAGTTTGAATAAGTTGTTCAGGCTCTTTGATCCCTTTGGCAACTGGCACTTGCACCAAAGGTTTGCCATCAAAGCGGTTCATTTCAACCGCTTTATCAGCTGCAACGATGACTCCCTTAGCCTTAGCGATGTCTTCAGCTGTCAAACGGTTCCCAACACCAGATGCTCCGTTGGTTTCTACCTTGATGGCAACTCCCATCTCTTCAGCTTGTTTTTTGAGCGCTTCTTCAGCCATATAGGTGTGAGCAATCCCTGTCGTACAAGCTGTTACGGCTACCACAAAGTCTTGACCAGCTTTTGGTTGACTGTTTTGGGCTTCGCGAACTGCTTCTTCTTGAGTTTCTTCTTCAGCGGCATCGAAGGTCGCTAACACTTGGTCAGCTGTTGAGACTTGACGCAACTGATCTGCAAAGCCAGGTTTAAGCAAGTATTTAGACAACTCCGCAAGGGCTGCCAAGTGGGTGTCATTGGCTCCGTCTGGCGCTGCAATCATGAAGAAGAGATTAACTGGCTGGCCGTCCAAAGCGTCATAATCGACACCTTTATTTGATTTGGCAAACAAAACCGTTGGTTTTGCAACAGCAGCATTTTTGCTGTGGGGCATAGCAATCCCTTCACCCAAACCAGTCGACGTTTGGGCTTCACGATTCATGATACCTTCTTTAAAAGTATCAAAGTCAGTAACGACACCGTTAGTTACAAGGCTTGTAATCATTTCATCGATTGCAGCTTCTTTTGTTGTCGCTTGCAAATCCATGATCATGACTTCTTTACGGAGCAAGTCTTGAATTTTCATAGTTTTTCTACCTCTACTTTTTGATAAATTTCTTTAATATACTCACTGGTGGCCAAATCGTCTGAGAAGGTGGTTGCTGTACCACAGGCTACTCCCCATTTGAAAGCTTCAATCACATCACCAGTTTCAACCAATTGACCGGTAAAGCCAGCCACCATAGAATCACCAGCCCCCACAGAGTTTTTGACCTGACCCTTGATAGGCTTAGCGAAATAAGATGCCTCAGGCGTCACCAATAGGGCCCCATCGCCTGCCATGGAAATGATGACATTTTGTGCCCCTTTGGCTAAAATTTCCTTCGCGTAGCGTTCAATATCTGCTAGCTCCGTCAAGGTCACCCCAAAGATGTCTCCCAGTTCATGGTTATTGGGTTTAACCAAGAGGGGGTGGTAGGCCAGTGAATCCAGAAGGGTTTGTCCTTCAAAATCACAGGCTACCTGAGCACCAGCTTTTTTAGCGACTGGAATCAAGCGGTTGTAGACGGCATTGCCCAAATTGCTTGGTGCAGAACCTGCAAAAACCACTGTATCATCGCTAGACAAACCTGACAAGATCTGTTCCAAAGCCTGAAGCTGCTCCTCGGTGATGTGTGGCCCTTGACCGTTGATTTCAGTCTCTTCGCCGGCCTTGATTTTGACATTGATACGCGTATCTTGGTCAACTGCGACGAAGTCTGTCTTGATGCCTTCAGCATCCAAACCATCTGTGACAAAGCGGCCGGTAAAGCCACCGATAAAGCCAGTTGCTGTATTGGCAATGCCTAAACGCTTGAGAATGCGACTGACATTAATGCCTTTTCCCCCAGCAAACTTATCATCGCTTGTCATGCGATTGACTTCCCCCAAGGCCAGATTGTCCAGACGGACAATAAAGTCAATCGATGGGTTCAATGTGACTGTATAAATCATACTGTGATTACCCTCGTTTTCTCCTTTATAGTAGTGAGTAAGTGTGACGATGTCAGATTGGTGATGAGGACGACAGATGTGATTGGCGCCACCTTGACGAAAGCTGTTTGCCCCAGTTTGGATTGGTCAGCCAGCACATAAGTCACCTTTGCGTTAGCAATCACTGAGCGTTTGATGACCGCTTCTTCTGGGTCTGGTGTCGTCAAGCTATCGCTATCCACACCATTGATTCCAATAAAAGCCTTATCAAAGTGCAACTCATCAATCTGTCGCATAGCCATAGCGCCGACGCTAGCATCCGTTGATTGTTTGACAAATCCACCGATGATATGGGTTTGAATGCCTCGCTCCACCAGTAAGGTGGCATGGTGAATGGAATTGGTCACCACTGTCACATTTGAAACAGTCAAGGCTTCAATCAGCATAGCTGTCGTGGTTCCTGCATCGATAAAAATCACATCACCCGGTGAAATTGTCGCCAAAGCACTGGCAATCAAGGCCCGTTTGTCAGCCACATGTTTGACCGACTTGGCCTGGTTATCAAGCTCTGCCTGTAAAGAGGTGACCAGCTCAGCGCCCCCATGGACGCGATGCAAGAGACCCGCCTCCGCCAATTCATCCAAGTCCCTACGGCAGGTTGACTCTGATGTCTTTAATCTTTGGGTCAACTGTTCCAAAGTGACGAAAGAGTCCTCAGCCAAAAGATCTAAAATGATCTGTTTGCGTTCGGATTTGAGCACCTCACTCCTCCTCTCTGAAATCGTTTACAAGGGATATTATATCTCACTTTCTCTCAAAGTCAAGCAAAATCTTTCAAAAACTTTAAAAAGCATCAAAAAAACTGCTCATAAGCAGTCATTTTCTGTTAGGAGAGGTTTTCGCTGGTAATTTTATCCAGAAGGCCCTCTTTAAATGTCAGCGTAATACGTGGATTGCTCTTTTGACTGCGAAGACCAGACACCCAGAGTGCCTGCATTTCTTCTCCATCAGATGATACAGCCTTAGAATAGTCATCCGGCTTTCCGAGCAACTCTTCTACCTTGGCATAGGACATGCCTTTGCTTAATTTTTGGTAGGTTTTCTTTGTGATGCTTTCTTCACGTGTAAAGTAAAAATTCGAAATAGATAAGGCTACCGTGCTATCTTGAAACAGGCTGGCTTGAATTTTTACCTGGCCTAGTTGCCAAGTATAGACATCTAGGGTCACATTGCCACTGGGGCTTTGCTCTGACTTTGTTGGTTGACCAAAATAACTGGTCAGAGTTGCCAGCGAACTGCCCCCTGCAAAGTTATCAGCTTGAACTCCGTAGGTCACCTTGTCCATGGCCAGACGCTGGTCCTTGTATGCTGCCGTAGGATTTTGCTGCGCACTTAAAGAACTCGAAACACTGGTTCCTGTCGCTTGCGAAGTCCCATCTTCTGCAGTACAAGCTGCTAGAGCCAGCAAGCTCATTCCTAAACATAAACTTATAATTATTTTTTTCATTAGCCACTCCCATCTGGTAAAATTTTAACACAGTTAGCTGAGAACAACAAGGGGCCGTCTGCTTTCGACGGCCTTGTCTTGCGGTATTATTTCTTATTCAAGACTTGCTTGCGATAAAGATGATAGATTTTTAAAACGACTGTCCCGCTCGCCATTCCGATGGAAACAACCAAGGCTAAAAGGACGACCGAGGTTGCTTGAATGGCCGCCTCACGGTATTCACCCGTCACAAAGGAAGCCGTTGTCCGATAAGAGAGATAACCCGGCACTAAAGGCGCCAGAACCGCTAGCATAAACACCACAGCTGGCGTGCGATAGTGGATACTGAGAATCTGGCTAATACAAGCGCCTAAAATGGCAGCAATAAAGGTCGCAATAATGACATTGGTTGGGCCCTTGAGCAGATAGTAAACAATCCAAACTCCCATGCCCAGAACGCCTGCAGGCAGTAATTTGGTTTTTTGGACGTTAAGGACAATTAAAAAGGTAATAACAGCGAGGAGGCTCGCTACAGCTTGTAATAGTAAGGTCATAAGGTCATCAAAATCAGGGCAACTGAGGTCCCTGCTCCTAGAGCCAAGGTAATGAGCAAAGATTCAAACAGGCGGCTCATCCCTGTGTTGATATGATTGGTCATGATATCACGGACAGCATTCGTCAGTGCAATGCCGGGCACAAATGGCATGACAGCACCTGCCATGATTAAATCTGCCGAAGTCGGAAAACCCGAAAACAACTGCCAAGCTTGTGCTAAAAAACCAAAAGCTAGCGCAGCCATAAAGGCACTCACAAAATTGATACGGATATACTTGTCCATAAATAGAAAAATAGGAAAGCTCACGATTGTCACAAGCCCTGCACCCACGGCATCAAAAGCATTGCCTCCAAACATAATGGAAAAAAAGGGGGCACTAATCACCGCCGCTAGCGTCTGCTCAAAGGGGCTGTAGGGAAGTGGCTTCTTTTCCAGCGCCTTTAAGGCACGCTTGGCCTCAGCCAAGCTCATCTGTCCAGCCACCAGACTTCTGGAAATCTGGTTGACCTCGCAAACCTTTTCAATATTATAGGACGATGACGTAATGCGTTTCATCCGCGAGATATTGCTCGCATCGATAGAAAAGAAAATAGCGGCCGGCATCCCCAAAACATTACAGTCCAAAATACCCTGGGAGTGCGCAATACGAATCATGGTATCTTCAACCCGATAAATTTCTGAGCCACTTTTAATCAGCAGGGTCCCTGCTAACATAATCACATCCACAGCTAAGTTGAAATCCTTGCTTTCTTTCATGAGCACTCCTTTTAAGATTTTAGCCCCTTTATTATAACAAAAAACACCTCGGACAAACAGCTTATTTTTAGCTTTGGGTCAAGGGCTTGTCATCGCTTTTTTGGACCCTTTTTGTTACAATGGCACTATCACATACAAAGGAAGACTTATGAAACTCATTTCATGGAATATTGATTCACTAAACGCTGCCTTGACCAGCGATTCAGCACGAGCGCAATTGTCTCGGGCAGTTATCGACACCTTGGTCGCCCAAGACGCTGACATCATTGCCATCCAAGAAACCAAATTGCCCGCAAAAGGGCCTAGTAAAAAACATCTGGCCCTCTTAGACGACTATTTCCCAGACTACAAGAATAGCTGGCGGTCTTCGGTTGAACCTGCGCGTAAAGGCTATGCTGGTACCCTTTTTTTATACAAAAACATCTAGACCCTATCGTCAGTTTTCCTGAGATTGACGCCCCTTCTACCATGGACAGCGAAGGGCGTATCATCACCTTAGAATTCCCTACATTTTTTGTGACCCAAGTCTATACGCCCAATGCTGGGGATGGCTTAAAACGCTTAGCCGAGCGTCAAATCTGGGATGCCAAGTATGCAGAATACCTGGCAGAACTGGACGCCCAAAAACCTGTTTTAGCGACGGGTGACTATAATGTTGCCCATAAGGAAATCGACCTGGCTAATCCAGCAAGCAATCGTCGCTCTCCTGGCTTTACAGACGAGGAACGTCAAGGCTTCACTCGTCTACTAGACCGTGGCTTTGTGGACACCTTCCGCTACTTACACGGAGACGTCCCTCATGTCTACTCTTGGTGGGCACAGCGCAGTAAAACGTCTAAAATCAATAATAGTGGCTGGCGCATTGATTACTGGTTGGTGAGTCAACGCCTGGCTGATTGCGTCGTGACGTCTGAAATGATTGACTCTGGGGAACGCCAAGACCATACCCCAATTGTTTTGGTCATCGACCTGCCCTAGGCCTGTCATCGTAAGCAGAAATTATTGAAAAAGACTAAGGACTCGAGTCCTTAGTCTTTTTTTGATAGCAAGAGCCAATTTACCTTTGCTATCCTTTTAGCGTTCTTCAATGACATTGTCCACTGGTAGGCGATAACTAGGCTCTAACAAGTCATCACTATAGCCGACCGTAAAGAGCAGTTCAGGTCTAAAACGCTTATCAATGTCCAAAATGTCATTGACCACTGATTTGTCAAAACCTAAGATGATATTAGAGGCCAGCCCTTGATCGGTCAAGGCTAGGACCAGGTTCATAGCAACCAAGCCACTATTGAGCGCCAGATACTCCCCTTTAACAGTCTCAGAAAACTTGGCGTAGCGACTTGGTAAGACTGTCATAAAGTATTCTAACTGGTCATTGGTCAAATCTTTGACACCGATACGCGCAATCTTGCGGGAACGCTGGGTCAAATCTGTGTCCGAAAACAAAGCAATCACATAAGGGGCTTGGTCTAGCTGTCGGCGATTGGCATCGGGTAAGGTTTCTGCAAGAGCATCTTTTTTGGCCTTGACGAGAACAAATTTCCAAGGCTGAATGTTATTTGCCGATGGGGCAAGGGTAGCAATCTCAATGGCTGTCCGTAAATCTTTGGGATCCACCGCTTTATCCGTAAAGTTTTTAAAGGCATGACGCTTCTTATTGAGGTCTAAAAATTTCATGAATAGGTCTCCTATATATTGGTAAAGTCATAGAGTTGCGGGTAGTGATCACACTCGGGATTTTGAGGGTGACAGATAGCCCGACCAAAGGCAATCATGGCCTGGTGGGCTGCTAACCATTCCTCAGGGGGCAGCACGTCCATCACGCGCTTTTCGACATCGAGCGGTTTGGCATCCTGTTTGACAATCTGATGGTGTTTACAGATACGCTGGACATGCGTATCTACTGCAAAGGCAGGGATTCCAAAACCAACACTCATCACCACATTGGCTGTTTTTCGTCCGACACCTGCTAAACTTTCAAGCTCCTTACGGGTCCGAGGAACTTCTCCGTTGAAGCGTTCCAGCAATTGATTGGCACAGGTTTTGAGGTATTTCGCCTTATTGCGATAGAGACCTAATTTATTGATATAGGTCTCAATGTCTGCCACCGATGCCAAGGCTAGCTTTTTCGGGGTCGGGTAAGCTTTAAATAAAGCCGGAGTTGCCTTATTAACGGCAGCATCCGTGGTCTGGGCGGATAACATGACAGCTATGAGGAGTTCAAAGTGATTGCTAAAGTGCAAGCTCGGTTCTTCCTCAGGGAAGAGGGCAATAATTTCTTCTAGGACGTGGCGGGCACGTTTTTTGGATAAGACCATAGCGCCACCCTACAAATTCAAAGCATCGTAGGATTTACGATGGCCGATTTGTAAGAGCTGACCATCTTTAACCAACAGAGGCCGTTTAATCAACATGCCATCGCTAGCCAAAAGACGCGCTGCTTCCTCTGCTTGCAGGTCAGCCACTTTATCCTTTAAGCCCAGCGCCCGATAGCTTTGCCCACTGGTATTAAAAAATGCTTTGATGGGAAACTCTCCAGCCTTTAGCCAGGCTAACAATTCCTCGGCTTTTGGGGTTTGGGTGACGATATCTCGCTCCTCAAAGTCCAGTCCTAACTCTTGAAGTTCCGCTTTTGCCCGCCGACAGGTACTACATTTGGGATACGCAATAAATGTTAACATAAAAACCTTCTTTTCACCTTTTCTTTTCATCTTAGTCGCCTTTTACCAGACTGTCAAGTTCAAGGCCTTCCCTTCTTAGCAAAGCTTCCTTTACCTGTAGCCCTGAGGCATAACCCGTTAACTGCCCTTTAGCACCAAGGACCCGATGGCAGGGAACAATCAGGGCAATGGGGTTTCGGCCCACTGCTCCACCGATAGCTTGGGCCGAACGACATTGCAAGTCCTTGGCTAAATCCCCATAAGTGGTGACTTGACCATAAGGAATTGCTCGCAAAGCCTGCCAGACCCTCAGTTGAAAAGGCGTCCCATGGAGGTCTAGCACCAAATCGGCTGTGCTGGGATTTTCCCCAGAAAAATAAGCTGACAGCCAGGCAACCGTCTCTTCTAAAACTGGCCTAGAGACCTCACGTCGCTCAGATGTCTCAAAACCTTTTTCAAAATAGGCCTGCCCTTGAAAATATAAACCACATAAGCCTTTATCCGTGGCTAAGAGAGACATCGCTCCCAAAGGGGAGTCATAAGATTGATGGTAAAGCATGCATACGCCTCCCTTTTTGGACAAACAAATCCTATGGAAATCAGCCCTCAACAGGACAGACTAGCCCTAAAGATTTGGGGTATCTGGAAGCCCAGATTATTCTTCTTCTGGATAAACCAAGTCCCAGTCTTTACGTAAATCCGTCATAATCTGCATAACGTCTTGGCTGTATTCCAAAAACATGTGATTGGACTGCCCTGACACGGCTTCTTCCATATCGGCCACCTCATATTGGAGTGCTTCCAAGGTATTGCCCTCCTCGATAACCTCTTGATGACCGTCATCCGTATAGGTAATGACCGCTTTTTGCCCCCGAGGGTAGTCATAAATTTCAATATAGCCCTTATCAAAAACAATCAAGCCACGCTTGGGTTGCTTAGCGTGTAAGGACAAGGTAATCGTGGCCAATTGGCCAGCTGGATTGGTCAAGAGAATACCAGCCTGTTCATCTACCCCAGATGGGGCTAAGCGGACCTGAGAGCTGATTTGACTATCCTTGGTCTCCATAAACCAACGCACAAAGGACAAGGCGTAGACACCGATATCCAAGAGCGCTCCGCCTGCTAGTTGGCGGTTAAAGAAACGATTTGACATGTCGTAATCCTTGTAACTGCCAAAATTCATCTGGATGAGTTTTAAGTCGCCCAAGTGGCCAGAAGCCTGTAGCATGGCCAAACGCCGATAGATGGGCATATGGAAAATGGTCATCGCTTCGGCAAAAATCACCTGATGTTCCTTCGCCAAAGCAATCGCTTCTTCTAGTTCTTGACTATTGAGGGTGACAGATTTTTCACAAAGGACATGTTTTCCTGCCCTCAGGGCCTTTCTCAAAAAGTCAATATGGGTATTGTGTGGCGTGGAGATGTAGATAATGTTAACCGCCTCGTCTTCAAAGACCTGATCAATGTCTGTGTAGACTTTTTCGATGGCATACTTTTGGGCAAAAGCCAGCCCCTT
The DNA here is from genome assembly GCF_001578885.1 of Streptococcus sp. DD12. Lineage (GTDB taxonomy): Bacteria > Bacillota > Bacilli > Lactobacillales > Streptococcaceae > Streptococcus. The sequence continues at coordinate 662,815 of NZ_KQ969495.1, forward strand.
GTCATAAGTCCTGTTTGCTACAGCATAGAGCTTTTGTCCACGCGCTTGCAAAGCCTGTGCCAGCTCATTGGCAATGACACCTGTCCCTAGGGTAGCCCAACGGTAATTGTTTTCTTGCATGGTCCTTCTCCTTTTGCTTATTCCTAGTTCTAGTATACCATAGGTAGCAAGAGACATTCAAAGACTAAGAAAAAAGGGCTGAGCGTGTCACTCAGTCCTTAAAAGGATTTTCTTTTGACTTTTAACCATTAGTGAATAGTTCTAGAAGCTTCTCATGGCGACATTTCCCCTAGAGACCTGAAAGCAGTTGGCCTTCGGCCACTATTTCTCTCTTGGCAGTTCTTTTTGGCGGAAGGCATCAACCGTGGCCTCTGAAAAAGCCTTGGGGTATTCTCGAATTTCTTCAGGCCCATGCAGAGGCGCCCAAACTTGACGCAGGAAAGGCTCACGTTGGGCCCTTTGGCCATAATTCCAAGACCGTCTCTCACACTCAGGGCAAAAATGACCGCCCTCTAGCACAAGACGTGGGCTGGCTTTAAAGTCATGTCCGTAGCTACAAGAGAAGTCCAGAGGCGTTGTCCAATCCCCCACAGTCATGTGAGTGCTCAAACATTTTCCCCCACGAAAGATGGCTGCCTCTTGCACCATGGCAAGGTTGAGCTCCTCTTCAGGCAGGCTGTCATCATAGCCGTGGTCAATCCAAACTTCTTCTTCCCAGTTTGTAAACAAATCTTTGGGGTCAACCTGAGCAGGCAAAGCCTCCCAGTTTTTCATATTGCCCCAGAAAGCTTCGATTTCATCCATCTGCTTGTGTTGCACCATGTAGAGGCTACCGTGCTCTCTCTTGGCTATCCGACGAAAAATAGCTCGAATGATTGGGGTCGTCAGTTTTTGCCCAAAAGGCAGGCGATTCACCCCCCTTAACAGCTTAGCCTGCCAACCCAAATCAGCCATCAAACAATCAAACAGATAGGACAAATCATCCTGCCGAAAGTGCAGGTAGTCCTCTAAAGTATCAGAATCCAGGAAAAAATGACCGTGAAAATTATGGGTAGCATATAAACGAGGTTCGATAATCGCATTGACATCCTTAAACCCCAAACGACTGAAAAACCCTCGGTACATATCATAGCCCGACAAGCGACAGGAGGCACCGCCACCAATATTGTAGATATGTCCCCAAAAACTATCTGCTAAACTATCATTTGCCACATACTGACACAGGTGAGCAACCATGCGACCCGAATCCCGATCAGACACGTACTCGAGCACATTGTTTAACCCATTATGAAACATAATCGGGTCCTTGATACTGGCCATGGTCGGCCCCATGATTCCCGTTTGGCGTAAACTAACCCAATAAGTCAAACCTGATTCAATCAAAACACGCTCAGCAGCTACCTTGGAAACTGCGTAATAATCAAACATTGACGGTTTTATGGGGTCACCGATACGGCCCCAATGAATCCCAGGCATTCGCTCACCCGTCTGCGCAATAGTCCCAATACTGACCAGACGGGTCTTATCCATCTGATCCCAGTGAGCGATGGCAGCCAAGAGATTTTCCATTCCACCATAGTTGACTTCCATGGTACGCTCTGGAAAATAATCAGCCTTAGGCGACACCAAAGCGGCCATATGGATGACAAGGTCAATATGAGGCATGAGTTTTTGAACGAATTCGGCGTCGGTGATGTCCCCGTAGGCAATTTCAATCTGTGGATGGTCTTGATAGGCTGACAAGACCCGACGATCTTCTGGCGTATCCAAACACATCAAGAGTAAGTCAAAAGCCATCTCATCTTTGGTCAGTTCCTTCAGACAGGCCCGCCCCATCGCTCCAGAGGCCCCCGTTAACATGACTTTCATCCTTTGCATCCTTACTCACTCCTTTGTCCTGGCAGGCCCATCAATTGTTTTCGCAAAAAAAGTCCTTAAACCATCATCATAAGTATTGTATCAAACCCTGCTTTCAAAAACACGCTAAAAATGTCGATTTATTCCACTTTTAAGAAAAATGTCAACAGATGGTAATTTAATCTGCACCCCCTACCGTCTCATGGGTTTTCCTTAGGAGGACTCAACAAAAAACAAAATATTTTAAAAAAATTTAAAGAAAGCGCTTGACAAACTCTGCAAACGGTTGCATAATGGAGAAAAACAAGTCATTCAGGAGGAATCAGAATGAAAAATTGGAAAAAAGTCCTGCTTGCAGGGACAAGTCTTTTAGTGGCAGGGTCACTCCTTGTCGCATGTAGCAACAGCAAAGATTCAAAAGCTTCTGCTAGTGAAAAAACGCTGAAGTTGTGGGTGCCTACTGGCGCTAAGACATCTTACGCAGACACCATTAAAAACTTTGAAAAAGAAACCGGCTATAAGGTTGACATGGTTGAAATGGAAGACCCTAATGCCCAAGAAAACCTGACTAAGGATGCTTCAACAGCTGCCGATGTCTTTTCACTGCCTCATGATCAGTTAGGTAAACTCGTCGAATCAGGCGCCATTCAAGAAATTCCTGAAAAATACCGGAAAGAGATTACTCAAAATGATACCGAGCAAGCTGCACTTGGTGCCCAATACAAAGGAAAAACCTATGCCTTTCCTTATGGTATCGAGTCTCAAGTCACCTACTACAACAAATCAAAACTGACAGCAGACGATGTCAAATCTTATGAAACCATTACTTCAAAGGGTAAATTCGGAGGCAACCTAAAAGAAGTCAATGCCTATGCCACAGCCCCTCTTTTCCTATCAGTCGGAGATACCCTCTTTGGAGCTTCCGGTGAAGATGTTAAGGGAACCAACTGGGGCAATGAAGCTGGGGTTAACGTGCTAAAATTTATTGCAGCTCAAAAATCTAATAGCGGCTTTGTCAATGTCGACGCAGCCAATACCCTTTCAAAATTTGGCGATGGTTCCATTGACGCCTTCCAATCAGGCCCATGGGATTACGCTGCTGCTGAAAAAGCAGTCGGTAAAGACAATCTTGGTATCGCTATCTACCCAACTGTCGTCATCGGTGGCAAAACAGTGCAACAAAAAGCCTTTCTAGGTGTTAAGCTCTATGCGGTTAACCAAACACCTTCAAAAGGGAACGCAGACCGTATTGCCGCTAGCTACAAACTCGCTCAAGCTTTGACCAGCAAGGACAGTCAAGAAAACCAATTCAGCTTTGAGGGCCGTCACATCATTCCTGCCAACAAAGAAGTCCAAGCTTCTCAAGCCGTCCAAAATGACACACTAGCTCAAGCAGTTATTACTATGGGTTCTTCTGACAGCTACACGACTGTCATGCCAAAACTCAGCCAAATGTCCGTCTTTTGGACTGAAAGTGCTGCAATCCTCAGTGATGTTTACAATGGTAAAATCAGTGAGGACCAATACCTTGCTAAATTGCAACAATTTGATAAAGATTTAGCGTCTGCTAAATAAGGCAAAAAGTGAGGAGTCTTTTTCTCTTCACTTTTTTTACAGCTTGACTAGGAGATTCTTATGACACAGATTTCATACGAGAGCCTTCCCATGCGCCAAGTTTTTCAAAAAGGAAGCTGGGAGGTCAAACTATCCTTTTTCATCATGGGCTTTAGCAATCTCGTCCATAAACAATGGACCAAAGGCTTGCTTTTCCTCTTCTCTGAAATACTCTTTTTGCTGAGCTTTTTCCTACAGGTCATCCCAGCTCTTCAAGGCCTAATCACTCTGGGGAGTCAAGAGCAGGGAGAGGCCACGAAAACTGTTGACGGTATTTCCATCACCGTTCAAGTGGCCGGGGACAACTCTATGCTGATGCTGATTTCAGGACTGGCTGCCCTTATCTTTTGTGCAGTCTTTGCCTACATCTACTGGTGCAGCCTAAAAAGCACACGGCATCTCATGTCTCTTGTCCAAACGGGTCGTCCTGTCCCAAACTTTCTGACAGATGTGAAAACTCTGACAGATGGTCGCTTTCACATGGGACTGATGGCTATTCCGCTAATTGGAGTTTTACTTTTCACCATCTTACCGTTGATCTACATGATCTCTTTGGCTTTTACCAACTTTGATCACAATCACCCGGCTCCAAAATCTCTCTTTGACTGGGTTGGTTTCGCAAGCTTTAGCGACGTCTTTTCAGGGCGCATGGCCAGTACCTTTTTCCCTCTCTTAACCTGGACCCTGGTCTGGGCTGTTGCTGCAACGGCAACGACCTTTTTCTTCGGAATTGTACTTGCCCTCTTACTCAACACCAAGGGGCTACGCTTTAAAAAAGTCTGGCGGACGCTATTTGTGATTACGATTGCGGTGCCTCAGTTTGTGTCCCTGCTCTTGATGCGCAATTTCCTCAATGATCACGGGCCACTCAATGGTATCTTACAGCATCTGCACCTCATTAAAGAGCCTATCCCCTTTTTAACAGACCCACTGTGGGCTAAATTTTCCATCATTTTTGTCAACATGTGGATTGGGATTCCATTTACCATGCTAGTGGCAACGGGTATTATTATGAATCTCCCATCGGAGCAAATCGAGGCGGCAGAAATCGATGGGGCCAGCAAATTCCAAATTTTTAGGCACATCACCTTCCCTCAAATTTTACTGATTATGGCGCCGTCCTTAATTCAGCAATTTATCGGGAACATCAACAATTTCAATGTCATCTACTTCTTGACAGGTGGTGGGCCAACCAATTCCGCTTACTACCAAGCAGGGTCTACTGACCTTCTGGTCACTTGGCTCTACAAGTTAACCGTTACAGCCAAAGACTATAATTTAGCCTCTGTTATCGGTATTCTTATCTTTGCCTTGTCCGCCATATTTAGCCTTTTGGCCTACACGCGGTCTGCTTCATTCCAGGAAGGAGCTGCTAAATAATGAAACGCAAAAAAAATCTCTACCTAACAGGTATTTACATCCTCTTAACCGTGCTTGCCGTGATTTGGTTGCTCCCTATCCTATGGATTGTCCTGACCAGTTTTCGAGGAGAAGGCACCAATGCGGTCCCCTACTTCTTTCCCAAAACCTACACTTTTGACAATTACATCAAACTCTTTAACAACAATGCCTATCCTTTTGGCCAATGGTTTCTTAATACCTTTATCGTGGCAACCTGCACCTGTATCCTCTCTACACTCATCACCGTCGGTATGGCCTATTCGCTAAGCCGCATCCAGTTCAAGCATCGCAATGGCTTTCTAAAGTTAGCTCTTGTCCTAAATATGTTTCCTGGCTTTATGAGTATGATTGCAGTTTACTACATCCTCAAGGCACTCAATTTAACCCAGACATTAACATCACTGATTTTGGTCTATTCCGCGGGGGCGGCGCTTGGTTTTTACATTGCCAAAGGTTTCTTTGATACCATTCCCTACGCTTTGGATGAGTCAGCCATGATTGACGGTGCTACACGCCTGCAAATTTTCACCAAGATTACCCTGCCCCTGTCCAAACCCATCATCGTCTATACTGCGCTGATGGCCTTTATGGGACCTTGGGTTGACTTTATCTTTGCCTCTGTCATTCTTGGTGACGTTAAAGACAAGTACACCGTAGCGCTAGGGCTTTATCAAATGCTCAACCAAGATGCTATCAACGAATGGTTCCTACCATTCACCGCTGGTGCCATTCTCATTGCCATTCCAATCACACTCCTCTTTATCTTTATGCAAAAATACTATGTTGAAGGTGTGACTGGTGGTTCTGTCAAATAAGTTTACAGGATAAGGAAAATTATTATGACAACACTAAAATTAGACAAGATTTATAAAAAATACCCCAATGCTTCGCATTACGCTGTTGAAGATTTCTCTATCGACATTAAGGACAAAGAATTTATCGTATTTGTCGGTCCTTCCGGCTGTGGAAAATCAACCACCCTCCGCATGGTTGCTGGCTTAGAAGATATCACTGAAGGCGACCTCTTCATCGATGGAGAACGTGTGAATGATAAATCACCTAAAGACCGAGATATTGCCATGGTCTTTCAAAATTACGCACTCTATCCGCACATGACCGTTTATGAAAATATGGCCTTTGGTTTGAAACTGCGTAAATACGCAAAAGACGACATCGACCGTCGGGTCCGTGAGGCTGCGGCAAGTCTAGGCTTAACCGAGTTCTTGGAACGTAAACCCGCAGATTTGTCAGGAGGACAACGCCAACGTGTGGCTATGGGGCGGGCTATCGTTCGTGATGCCAAAGTCTTTCTGATGGACGAACCCCTCTCTAACCTGGATGCCAAACTTCGGGTGACTATGCGTGCTGAAATTGCCAAAATCACACAAAGTATTGGCGCAACAACCATCTATGTCACCCATGATCAGACGGAAGCTATGACCTTGGCAGACCGTATCGTTATTATGAGTGCTAGCAAAAACCCTGATGGTTCCGGCACTATCGGTCGCATTGAACAGATTGGTAGCCCACAAGAACTCTACAACGAGCCCGTGAATACCTTCGTAGCTGGCTTCATTGGCAGTCCGTCTATGAATTTCTTTACGGTCAAAGTAGATGGTCAGCGCATTAGCAATGAAGAAGGCCTCGACCTCGCCATCACACAAGGGCAAGCCAAAATCCTAAAAGAAACTGGCTATGAAGGAAAAGAAGTCATCTTTGGTATCCGTCCAGAGGACATTTCCAGCAAACCGATTGTTCAAGAAACTTATCCCGAGGCTAATGTGGATGCCGAGGTTCAAGTCGCTGAACTCCTGGGGTCTGAAACCATGCTCTATGTCCGCAAGGGCCATACGGAATTCGCTGCCAGAGTGGATGCGAGGGATTACCACAAACCAGGAGAGACTGTCAATTTGACCTTCAATGTCGTTAAAGGGCACTTCTTTGACCCTCAAACTAAAAAACGGATTCATCTGTAAGAAAAATTTTCACGTCCCATCAGTATTTCGCAACAAAAAAAAACGCCTACTGGCGTTTTTTTACTGTTTCAACTTATCTCGATAGCAAACATCTTATTCTGGTTTTACAAGAATTTTAATCTGCGATTTGTCCTGTGTTAGCTCGATGAAACCGTCTTGGACGATATTTTCCAAGCTAATTTTTTTGGTGACGAGTTTGTCTGCTGAGAAGTAGCCTTGCTCCATCAATTCCAACACTTTAGGGAAGATATGGCGATAGGCGATAATTCCCTTCAGGGATTTCTCTTGAATGGCAAATTCATTGGGGTTGATGGACGCTTCCCGTTCCCAGATAGAGACGACCATACATTCACCCGCCTTATGGACAGCGGCCAAGGCTTGGCTTAAGACCACTGGAACACCAGTGACTTCATAAGAAACATCCGCTCCCCCGTCTGTTAAACGGTGGATGGCTTCCACAACGGTTTCTCCTGCCTCGGGTTCTACCACAATCGCCCCTAATTCTCTTGCCTTAGCTTGTCTTTCTGCTGATAATTCAACGGCATAAATTTTTGAGGCACCTGCAGCCCTGAGGGCTTCCACGATGAGTAGGCCAATAGGGCCAAGGCCAAAGACCACAGCCGTATCACCAGCCTTGAGTGCTGATTGGCGCACAGCATAAACAGCAACCGCTGCAGGCTCCGTCAAGGCTGCCTGCTCATAAGTCAGGCTATCTGGAATGACATGGACCAAATCCCCATCTAAAACACAATATTTGGCAAATCCACCATCTGCAGCCAGACCGACAAAGTTCAAATCAGGGTCCAAGTTATAGTCCCCAATCAAATTGTGCTTAGCCAAAATAGGTTCAACCGTCACTCGGTCACCAACCTTGACCCGCGTCACCTGGTTACCCACCTCGACAATTTCACCTGAAAATTCATGTCCCAGTGTCACAGGTGCTTTTTGCCCAGAGTAAACATGTTCCTCCGTTGGGATGAAAATCGGTCCATCTAAATACTCATGCAGGTCTGTCCCGCAAATTCCTGTGTATTTGACGGCTACCTTGACCTGATGAGGTAAAACCTCAGGGACTTCAACTTCTTCAATACGGACATCCTTAGCCGCATACCAACGCGCTGCTTTCATAGTTTCCATGATAGTTACCTCTCAATTTTCTTTTGGTACCATTCCCTTTTCAGGAAATCTACTGTTTTATTGTAAGCGCTTCCGCTGTATTTGTCAAGTGAAAATCATCACAAAAAAGCTGGATTTCTTGAGCCAGCTTTTCTTGGGTTTACAAAACTTCTGCCCTATCTGGTGCACAAAACAACTCCTCTAAAGGAGTAAAAACAGCGCCCCAGCTAAACAAACAAGAAAGATAAAGAGCGGGCGCCCTCCAATATGGAGTTTACGACAACTACTGACAAATGTCAGTCGTCATCCCCTATAACATATCATCTTTGTGGGGGAACTTGAAGATTGGCGAAACAGTGATAGCCTTAGCCATGACCGAGCAGACTATCAACTGTCACTCAAATCCCGATAGCTAATGCCAAAATGAAAGGGATGCTGGGCTTGCAACTTGGCAAATATATCCCGGTAGGCTGCCTCATCAAAATGATCGCCACGGTAGAGGATTTCAAAGCTCAAGCCATCGTAATTCAAAAAGGCATTGCTACTTTTAAAGCCATTTCTCTGGTAAAAGGCCATCCGCGCTTGACGTTGCGACAGGTTATCACTCGGTTCATCCAGGCGCTCAACCTCGAGAACCATGGTCTTTCCTTGGTAAAATTCGACCAATTTGTCAATGATTTGACTGCCATAACCTTGACTACGCTTGGTCGGCATAATTGCAAAGAAGCTCAAATAAAAGCAAGCCTCGTTGTAAAGGCTAAAAGCAAAGCCCACAAAATCACCTTCGTCATAAAAGGCAAAAAAGTTTGCGCTATCCCCCTGAGCCGCTTCTAACATTTCAGACAGCGAGACACGTTCTTCCGGTGGAAAGGCCTCCTTATTGAGGGCCTCTACCCGAGCTAGGTCAGGCAAGTCTGCGGTGATTAGTTGACTGTGCAGAGACATGTAAACTCCTTTTTACATTTTTTTAACGGGGTTCGATTTTTAATGGTGCCAGAAAACCAAGCAGCTTTCTATCAGTAGTAGAAAGTCACCCCTAGGGAGCGAAGACAAAGTCTTTTCTTAGCTGAGAGAGGAATGGTCAGGAATCCTCTAGGAAGTCAGGCTTTTCATCTCTGAGCTTAAGGACTCAAAATGCCCCAGATTACAAGGCTTCATCTTAACGCTTAGCAATATAGCTTCCGATAGGGTAATCGCTAGGATTTAGGCTTGGCTTTTTGCTGGTCGCCAGATTGGCCAAGAACTGACCAATCAAAGGACCAATGGTTAAGCCCGTCGACCCTAATCCACTCGCTGCATAAACACCAGAAAGACCTGGAACCTGACCAAAGAAAGGGGAAAAATCTCTTGTATAAGCACGCGTCCCCACACGTGATTGGTGGACCTTAGCCTGTCTCAAGTCCGGGTAGTAACCCATCGCTTCTTGGTCGAAGCGCTCTGTAATGGTTGGGTCCACAGTTAGGTCAAATCCCTTATCATTTTCATGGCTGGCACCGATACTCAGTTGGCCATTCGTAAAAGGAATCAGGTCTAATTCCCCCTCAGGCATGACAACAGGACAAGTGTCTAGCTTTTGGTGGCTCATCGAATAATCGCTGAGTTGCCCCTTTTGGGGACGGACATCGACAGAATAACCTAAGGGTTCTAAAATCTCACCCAACCAAGCACCAGTTGCCAAAATAACTTGGTCAAAAACCTGATGGCCCACCCGATAAGCATCGCCTAGCACTTCAAGGTCAACTTTGCCTTTAACAAGTGGAACACCACTAGCCTTTAAGAGCGTCTGCGTTAATCTAGCGCCATCTACTCGAGCCCCTCCCGTCGCGTAAAGCGCTCGCGCAAAGCCGGTCAAACCTGGAAAGAGGTCTTGTACTTGACTTGCTTCCAAAAGGCTCAAATCCCCCATGGCAGGAGCCTCATCTCGCCGACTCAAGGCTAGGTCATAGAGTTCGTCTAGCTTTTTGTCGTCTTTTTTTAGAAGAAGAACACCTGTCTGTTGATAGAAATCCCCGTCATACCCGCTAGCTGCTAAGTCTTTAAGTAACTCCTGGTAAAAATGCGCCCCCTTATTGGCTAGGCGATACCAGGCTTTATTGCGCCGTTTAGAAAACCAAGGACAGATAATACCTGCCGCGGCCTTGGTGGCCTGACCTTCCCCATAGTCGAAAACGGTTAGGTCACAGTCCGTTTCTCGGGATAAGTAAAATGCTGCTGTTGCTCCGACAGCCCCAGCTCCGATAATCGCTATTTTTGTCATACAGATTTCCTATCGGTGATAAAAAGGATTGGTATTTGCCTGACTTTGTAAAATCGTGACATCCCATCCTTGTGCTTCCTTCCACAGGTTGAGCAATTGGGCTACCTTTTCCACAAACAAAACCTCGATATGATGCCCAGGGTCAATCGCTAAAAGGCCTTGCGTCAACATTTCCTGTGCCGTATGGTAATAGATATCCCCAGTCACATACACCTGGGCCCCTTTTTTGATAGCCTCCGGATAAAAAGATTGGCCAGACCCGCCACAGATAGCCACACAATCAAGGAGCGCCTGCGATTCTTTTTCATAGCTGACGAGGCGCACACTGTCCAGTCCAAATTTAGCCTTGACCAGATTGGCAAATTGCTCTAAGGTTTGTGGGGCAATATGACCCACTCGGCCAATGCCATAACCGGCCTGCGTTTGAGACAAATAGGTCGTATCCGTCACATCTAGCAGCTCGCAAAACCAGTCATTTAAACCGCCCGGCACGACATCGATATTGGTATGACTCACATAAACCGCAATATCGTGTTTGACCAAATCCAAGAGCAAGCGATTTTGCGGGTTATCTACTAAATTTTTAAGCGGCCGAAAAATCGGGGCATGCTTAACAATAATCAAATCAACGCCTTGCGCAATGGCTTCTTTTACCGTATCCTCCCGGATATCCAAGGCAACCATGACACGTGACAAGTCTTTATCAAGACTGCCCAACTGCAAACCAGTAACATCTCCCTCCATGGATAGTTCCTGAGGGCAAAATACTTCATACCGTTCAATCAACGTTTCTGCTTTCACGCCAAAACCTCCTCAATCGCTCTCATCTTTTGAACCAATAGGCGTCGGTCATCTGTATTTTCTTGGGGAATCTTAGTCAGAGCCCTCTCCAATTTAGACAGTTCTCTCTGCCAACGCTGGGTAAAGGTCGCTGACTTTTCCTGACTTAATAGGGGGCCAAAGCGTTTTTCTTGCTCAGTCAAGGTCATCTGACCTGCCTGCGCCACTAAGATTTCATAAAATTTACCATGATCCAACACCATGGACTCTGCCACAAGTTCAAAGCCATTATGCTCCAACCAAGTCCTCACATCATCTTCCCGGTTGTTGGGCTGTAAGATGAGGCGTTGCACAGGTGCTAGCTTCTCCTTACCCGCCTCCAAAATCTGCGCAATGAGTCCCCCACCCATACCACAAATACTAATGGTATCCAGCTGATCTTCAGCCTCAAAGGCCGTTAATCCATCTGCCAGACGAACTACAATTTGCTTTTCCAACCCAAAAGTCTGGACATTTGCTTTGGCAGCTTCATAGGGACCAACCACGACTTCACCCGCTACGGCATAAGAAATCTGCCCCTCCTGAATAAGCGCAATCGGTAAATAAGCGTGGTCACTGCCCACATCTAAAAGACGTGCCCCCTGAGGCACAAAGGTTTTGACCGCCTGGAGACGGTCTGAAAGGGTAATGGTCATTTTAACTTCCTTCACATCAGACTAACTGCTCTAAGTATACCATCTCTTGGACACAAAAAAAAGCCCAGAAGGGCTTGATAGCACTGATAAATAGGTCACTAGCAGAGGGCCTGTGGGGCTTAATCGTCCTGCCAAAGGTCCATCGCCTGTAAAAAATCATCGGAAACCGTAACGTTTTGCGGTTGACTGGCCTCATGCTCTCGCCGCTGCGCTTCCACCTGAGCCAAGCTTGTAATCCCATCCTTGCGCCAATTGCGTAGGATAGCGTTGATATAGGACCAATTGGCCTTACCATTAAGAACCGCTAATTTGAGCGCCTCACGGACCAACTCTGGTCGTGTGCCTTCGTCCAAGGTTTGTTGCAGGTCTTCTAGCTCGAAGGGACTCAGTAAACGCCCTAACTCGCGTTCAAATTCTTCATTTAGCGTCTTGAGACTAATCACCGGTGAAGATTGACTCGCGTCTTCTGCTGGATGGGCCGTATCACCAAGGATTTCGTCCAAACGCCTAAAGACAGGCCGAGCATCAAAAACAGTATCCAAGCGGGCATCCAACTGAATATCTGTCATGCTAATCAAGCCACCATTGACCAGGCGTTCGATGGAACGATTAATCTCTGTAAGAGATTTGCCGGTAGCTTCTGCAATCTGACCAGGGGTCATCTCATTTTCAGGGCTCAAGTTTTGGTAATAAAAATATTGCCAAACGAGAAAATCATCTGCATTGGAAAAGATAGCCTTGAAGTGCAAGAGCAAGGCACTAGGAAGAGGCAAAATGGCCTGTTCCGAACTAAAAATCTTGTAATAACTCATCTCATTCTCTTATAGGTAGCCAAACATAGCTACCTCTTCTTGGAGTTGTTCTAAGCGATAAGGGGTTTCTTGATAAACCGCATAGTTCATCCAATTGCTAAAGAAGGTTGATGCTGCTAAACTCCAGCGCATGCTCGGTTGCTGATCTGGCTGGTCCTCTGGGAAATAATTGATGGGAATTTGTGGTGACAGGCCTGCTTTTTGATCACGGTGGTACTCTTGTGACAAGGTCTCACGACCATACTCCAAGTGACCAAAGCTATAAACCTCTCGCATATCCCGACTAGACAAGATAGAAAGCCCAACTTGATCACCTGCGGCTAAAACCTGCAGATGACTCTGACGGCGAATCGCCTCTTCAACCACTTCGGTATGTCGAGAGTGAGGGGCCAAAAAGGTATCATCAAACCCTCGCATCAAGGGACTATCTGGCAAGAGAACCTTTTGCTCATAGACACCTGAAAGTTTACAGGCTAACAAGTCTTTGTCAATCCCATAGCGATAATAAAGACCTGCCTGCGCCCCCCAACACAAATGCAAGGTGGAATAGACGTGGGTCTTGGACCAGTTGAACAGATCGCATAGCTCTTGCCAATAATCGACCTCTTCAAAAGCCATCTGTTCGACAGGAGCTCCCGTGACAATCATGCCATCAAAAAACTTGCCCTCAATATCAGCGAAAGTTTTATAGAAAGTCTCTAAATAACCGCGCCCCGTATTTTTGGACTGATGGCTGGTCATATAGAGAAAATCAACATTGATCTGCAAGGGCGTATTCGCTAAATTACGTAAGAGATGAACTTCCGTTTCAGCCTTTTTGGGCATGAGGTTCACGATGAGAACATTCATCGGCCGAATATCCTGATGGTCTGCGCGCATATTGTCCATGACAAAAATATTTTCCTGACGTAAGATGTCAATGGCAGCGAGTTTTTTGTCCACAGTTATCGGCATGTTAAAGTCCTCCCATTTTTAGTGATAGACCTATTATAAGGGAAGAACCTATAGTTAGCAATTATATATTTTTTCTAGATAGCTATAGTTATCAACTATAACACGCTTAGAAATGCATCAAAACCTTATAGTCATAACGGCCAATGGCTTCACGACCTTTGAGGTCATCTAGTTCAATCAAGAAGGCACAGCCTGCAACAACACCACCTAATTTTTCAATCATTTCGATGGTCGCTTTTACCGTTCCACCTGTCGCCAAAAGGTCGTCGACGATGAGGACCCGTTGCCCTGGTTTAATCGCATCAGCGTGCATGGTCAGGGTGTCTAGGCCATACTCTTTTTCATAGTCCGCCGAAATCACGTCACGAGGCAGTTTTCCAGGTTTACGAACGGGCGCAAAACCGATACCCAGCTCATAAGCCACAGGACAGCCCACGATAAAACCACGCGCTTCAGGGCCTACTACCATATCGATTTCCTTGTCGGTAGCGTATTGGACAATCTCACGAACAGCGTAGCTGTAGGCGTTGCCATCTGCCATCAAAGGGCTAATATCCCGAAAGGTCACCCCTTCTTGTGGATAGTTGGGAATACTAGCGATGTAATCTTTTAAATTCATGAATGTTTCTTTCTCCTTTTTATAACAGCCTACATTATAGCATGTTTCTCTAGTCGGAAACAGTTTTTGCATTGGCTGGTTGCATCAAATAGTCATAAATGTCCTTGGGACTGCCAATCGACATCAACTCCTGCACTTTAACTAAAGCTTTTAAATCTTGGTAAATCTGACTTTCTGCAATATCTCGCTTAGCAGCATTTTTGTTGACCGTCATCAAACCATCTGAGATGGTTACAAAATCGAGTTCTTCAAAAATCTGAATCATCTTGACCAGCAAAATAGGGTCAATCTTGAGATAATTGGCAAGTTCTTTTAGTTTATAGCGCACATCAAACTCTGGAAAACGCTGAATCGTTTTATAGAGTCTGGCGAATTGTTCCCGTTGCCCATAGCCAGTCAGATAATAATTTGGCGTCATCTGGTTGCGGAAATAAATGGCCTCATGGGGATAGGCCTGCAGGGCTTGGCAGATAGGGGTCAAATCTTCTGGGAGTTGGTTAATCACAACAGCAGTTGCCTGAGGCGCCTCCATCAAATCAGGCACATCAGCCGGCGGTGTCTGGCGTCGGCTTCTGACATCATAGAGTTGGACGCCTTCGACACGCGCATCATCAAAAAGCAACTGCAGGCTTGTTTGCCCATTCCAATGGTTGGTCGATAAGCTCACGACAAACTCTAGCCCCTGAGCCTGGGCGAAATCTAAAGCCCGCTGGCCCTGTGAAAAAGCTACCAAATCCACTGCAGTCTGCCCCTCTTGCAAACGTAACTTAAGATGGCTTTGATCCTTGCCCATGGTTTTTGACTGGGTCACCGTGACATCTGTAAGACGTAGGTGGGGTTTGGGATTGTCCATGCCAAAGGGGGCTAAAAGGCGAAGATTGTCCAAGCTTGCTAAACTGAGATCAGATAAAGCCACTGTGCTATCGACGGCCAGGGCCGGTTTCTGACTCAAATCAATCTGCTGGTCGCAAATGTAAGCCTCCAAAGCGTCTTGTAAAGCAGGGAGCTGGTCAACACGCAAGGTCATCCCAGCTGCCCCAGCATGGCCACCAAAGGCCTCAAAAAGCTCCCTGTGCGCATCCAGTGCTTGAAAAATATCCACAGCAGGGACACTGCGAGCACTGCCTTTGGCTTTTCCATCGGAAATAGCCAACAAAATCACGGGTTGTCCCAGTTGTTCTAATAAGCGACCCGCAACAATTCCCAAGACACCAGGGTGCCAGCCCTCTTTAGCAAGGACTTGAGCCTGCCGACTGGCATCCACCATAGCAAGGGCTTCTTGCTGGATGGATTGGACCAAGGCTTTGCGTTCTTCATTTTTATCAAGCAATAATTTGGCTAACTCTTGGGCAGTTAAGTCATCAAATCCCGTTAGAAGTTCAATGGCTGGATTGGGGTCATCCAAGCGCCCCAGGGCATTCAGCGCTGGAGCCAAAGTAAAGCCGATGGTTTCTTCTGTCACTTGTGAGGGGGAAACTTGGGCTTGGCTTAACAGTTCTTGGAGACCAAGACGTTCGGTTTGTTTGAGCACTTCTAGGCCATAGGCCACCATGAGACGATTTTCATCCGTCAGGCTGACCATATCAGCTACCGTCCCAATAGCCACCAAGTCCAAAAGTTCTTGTGGAATTTCTTCTAATAAGGCACAGGCCAGCTTAAAGGCCACACCCACACCAGCCAGATGCGGAAAAGGGTAGTGACCTTCAGGATGCTCAGGGTGAACAATGGCAAAAGCCTCCGGCAGTTCCTTTGGCAACGAATGGTGGTCCGTCACAATGACGTCCACACCTGCTGCTTGGGCATAGGCGATTGCTTCATGACCTGCAACGCCATTATCCACTGTCAATATGACATCGACATGCTCTTGTTCAATAAAGTATTTGTATACGCTGGTATTGGGCCCGTAGCCATCGGTAAAACGATTGGGCAGATAAACCCGCACTTGGGCACCGAGCATTTCCAAGGTTTCTTGGACCAGACTGGCACTGGTCATGCCATCAGCATCATAGTCGCCATAGATTAAAATCTGTTCTTGGGTCTCAATGGCTCGACGCAAGCGCTCCACTGCTTTCGCCATATCATGCAAGAGATAAGGGTCATGCAGTTGGCTAATATCTTTCTGCAAAAACTGACTTAGAGCCTCTTCACTAGTCAAGCCCCTTGCATAAGCCACACGAGCTGTCAGCGTATCTAGTCCTTGTTTTTTTGCCATAGCCATAAAATCTGCATCTGGATCCGTTTGGGCCAGCTGCCATTGATAGCGTTGTTGAATCATTTATAATTAAATACCTTTCGGGACAAAAACTGAGAAAAGCGTGGAAAGAGAACCGAAAACTTATAGGCAAAGTTGAGCGTCCAGGGCAGGTTAACACTCGGTCGTGGGTGGTCGAGTACCTCAACCATTTTCTTTGCAACCGCTTGAGGACTCAAGGTGAAGGCCTTAACTTTTTCCAGGTAGACACCCTCTGGGTCGGCCAAATCAAAAAAGCCTGTTGCCACTGGACCAGGGTTGATCGTGGTGACCTGGACTCCCTGATCAGCTAGCTCTAAGCGGATGGCATCTGAAAAACCGGTCACTGCATATTTACTGGCACAATAAACCGAGGACTGGGCTGTCGCCACCAAGCCTGACATGCTGACAACATTGATAATATGGCCTGCTCCTTTTTGGGCCATGCGAGGTCCTAACAGGCGACAAAAGGTCATGGTTGCAAAGGTGTTAACCTGAAACATGGCCTCAACCTCATCGCAGGAAAAGTCCTGATAATCCTTATACTCCCCAAAGCCAGCCGTATTGACCAAGACGTCTATGGACTCGCTCGCCCCAATTTCGGTCACAAGAGCCACCAAGGCTTGATTATCCATGACATCATAGGCCAGACAGCGTTTATTAGGCCAGGCGTCATAGCGTTTTTCGAGTTTTTCGGCATCTCTACCGAGCAATATCAAACGATCAGACTTGGGTAAGGTCTCGATAAAGGCTTGCGCAATGCCACCAGAGGCCCCTGTGATAAGCAGTGTTCTCATAGTTCAATCGTTTCTAAGTCTTTAACAACATGGGTCTGTGGGAAAATCGCTTGGGCATCCCGTTCAAAATCGGCCATGTCTTTAAATAAAAAGCGGGCACTGATGTGGTTGAGCAAGAGGCGTTTAGCATTGGCCTGTTTGGCCACTTGAGCCGCTTGTGTGTTGGTCGAATGCCCGTGGCTTTTTGCTATCCGTTCATCCCCTTGGCCATAGGTTGCTTCATGCACCAAAACATCAGCCCCCAAACCGAGACGAATGCTAGCATCTGTCTTACGCGTATCCCCTAAAATCGTCACAACTTTTCCAGGTCGTGGTGGCGAGATAAAATCGCTAGCGCGAATCACTCGGCCATCTTCCAAGGTAACGTCTTCACCCTGTTTGATTTTTCCAAAGAGGGGCCCGAAAGGTAAACCAGCAGCCTTTAAGCCTTCAGCATCCAAGCTTCCTTCCAAATCTTTTTGCATGACCCGATAGCCCACACAAAAAATCGTATGGTCCAAAGGCTCAGCATAAACCGTAAACTTATCAGTTTCCATGATTTTCCCTGTCGTGTGCTGGTCAAATTCGTGAAATTGTATCCGGTAGGGCAGGCGGGTCTTGGACATGCGTAGACTCGTCATCACATAGTTTTTAATCCCCACAGGACCATACAAATCCAAATCCGTTTGTTCTTCATTGGCCTGAAAAGCCCGACTGGACAAAAAACCGGGCAAACCAAAAATATGGTCACCATGCAAATGCGTGATGAAAATCTTCTTTACTTTACGTGGTCTGATATTGGTGTGGAGAACCTGACGTTGGGTGCCTTCCCCGCAATCAAACATCCAAATTTCGTTAATTTCATCGAGCAGCTTGAGTGCCAAGCTCGACACATTGCGCCCCTTTGCTGGTTGCCCAGCGCCCGTTCCAAGAAATTGGATTTCCATGCTTACTCCTTTTCGATATATACGTTTACTTGTCGGTCCGAAAAGGCAAAGGCCTTTTGTCCGGGATACTGATGCGCTAAGTCTAAAAGGTCTTCTTGATTATAGCCCCTCAGACAGATGGTTCCATCTGCCCATTGCCAGCCCTCAATCAGTGGGTCCTCAATAGCCAATGGTTGGGCCTGACTCAGAGACCTTGACAAAGGCTTCAGATGCAGATAATCCTCACCTATTCGCACTTGGTAAAAGGGAAACAAATTGGCCACTTGAAGGGCCAAATCTACCGTCCAAGGACTCGGATATTCTGCAAAAACCAAGGCCTCTTCTGACTTATTCTGGTAGGCAAAACCATAGGCCTTTCCATCCAGATTCAAGCGGATAAAAGGCTTGGCTTCTTGAAAGCTTGGCTGGTCTTGAAAGAGTTCCAAAGCCTGGGACAAGTCAAAAAAGTAATCACACGCCTGACGTGGGGATTCTTTTTGATAATACTGCGCAAAAAAAGCATTGATGACGCTAGGCGGTGGTGTGATAAAAAGCCGCTTTTGCTTGTCGGACAGTCCCTTGAGCACCCCTGTTAAATAAGCCTGATCGAGCTGTGTAAAGCCCCCATAAGTTAAAGCTAAGTTAAGATAATCTGTCATAGAAGCGCTCTAATCTCCATTTGTTTTTGTCGGCAATATAGCCTGTAATTGTTTCTGAAAAATTCCCCAATTCATCTTGATCCAAGATGGCCCAACGAGAGAGTTCGTATAGTCGGTAGACTTCCTCGACTGGACAAGTAATTTGAAAAGGAGAAAAGAGGTGCTTAAGTTCGCGCACCAAGATCGTTTTTATCTGCTTATGGCTATCTTTGGCCTTGCAAGACAAGGTCGCATGGGGAAAACGGTCGGGCGCAAAGAGAGAGACTTTATCCAACTTATTATAAATTGTCAACCGAGGAATAGTGCCCATGTCCACCTCGTCCAACAACTGCTCAACAACAACTTCTTGCTCTCTAAAATCAGGGTCACTTGCATCAACAACATGCAACAGTAAATCGCAATCTCTGCTTTCTTCCAAAGTTGACTTAAAGGCTGCGATTAACTCTGTTGGCAAGTCTTGAATAAAACCAACGGTATCAGTTAAGGTTGCCTCAAAAGCGCCTTGGATATGAATCTTCTTGGTCGTTGCATCCAAAGTCGCAAACAATTCATCCGCCTCGTACTGGTCATCTTGCGTCAGGCAATTCATCATCGTGGATTTACCCGCATTGGTGTAGCCAATAAGACCAATTTTAAACACAGATGACTGCTGTCTTTGCTCTCTGCCTTGTTGTCGCTGTTTCTCAACGACTTTCAGTTGGCGCTCGATATCTGTGATTTGATGGCGAATAGACCGCCGATTGAGCTCCAATTGGCTCTCCCCAGGCCCACGACTCCCGATGCCGCCAGCCTGCCGAGATAACATAATGCCTTTGCCGACCAGACGAGGCAGGAGGTATTTCAACTGGGCCAAATGCACCTGCAATTTGCCTTCATAACTTCTGGCACGCATGGCAAAAATGTCCAAAATCAACTGCATACGGTCTATCACCTTGCAGTCCAAAGCTTCCTCTAAGACCATATTTTGCCGAGGGGACAAGCGATTATTGACAATAACGGTGTCTATTGCGTTGTCTTCAACCTCTTGGCGTAGTTGGTCTAGCTTCCCGCTACCGACAAAACTTTTGGCATCGATAACATTTTTTCTTTGGATAACACTGCCCACTACTTGTCCGCCAGCTGTTTGTGCCAATCGTTCTAGCTCAGCTAGCGACATTTCCCAACGTTGACTCTCAGGTAGAACCACATGGACCAAAAGGACTCTTTCAGGGCTTAGTTTCGTCTCAAACATGGGTCTCCTCCTTTCCCGTCACGTCTTTCCATTATATCATATTTGCGGAGTGAAAGAAAAAGAGAGCCTTAGTTAGACTAAGGCTCTCTTTAAATAGGCTAAACACCTTTGAAAAAATTTGGCTAATCGCTTACGGTTTCTTTTTCTTCTTAGCAAGAGCTAAGCTTCCTCCCATCAAGACAAGCCCAAGTCCTAAAGCCAACTGGCTAGCACTATCATCACCTGTCAGCGGTAACCGCCCGACTGGTGCTGGTGCTTGTGGGTAAGCACTCAAGGAGGTCATTTGAGAAGTTGAAAGAAGCTCTGAATCCGATGTCGATTCCGAAAGACTCATTGCCTCAGTCATAGAGATTGCCTGACTTTGAGAAGTCGTTGTGCTTTGGCTCAGTGATTCTGACGTGCTCAAGCTCTCACTGGTTGATAGGCTGGTGCTCAGGCTTTCACTCATAGACAAGCTAGTGCTTAAGCTTTCACTCATGGAAAGACTGGTGCTGAGGCTCTCACTCATAGAAAGGCTGGTACTCAAACTCTCGCTAGTTGACAAGCTAGTGCTCAGACTTTCGCTAGTAGAAAGGCTGGTACTCAGACTCTCACTCGTTGACAAACTCGTACTTAAACTTTCACTAGTAGAGAAACTGGTACTCAAGCTCTCACTCATGGACAAGCTTGTGCTCAGGCTCTCGCTAGTAGACAAGCTAGTACTCAAGCTTTCGCTCATAGAAAGACTGGTGCTCAGGCTTTCGCTGGTAGAGAAACTGGTACTTAAGCTCTCGCTGGTAGAAAGACTCGTGCTCAGACTCTCGCTAGTAGAGAAACTTGTGCTCAAGCTTTCGCTGGTGGAAAGGCTTGTGCTCAAGCTCTCGCTCATAGAAAGACTCGTACTGAGACTCTCGCTAGTAGAGAAGCTGGTGCTCAAGCTTTCACTCATGGAAAGACTGGTACTCAAGCTTTCACTAGTAGAAAAGCTAGTACTTAGACTTTCACTGGTAGACAAGCTGGTACTCAAGCTTTCGCTAGTAGACAAGCTGGTACTTAAACTTTCACTTGTAGACAGGCTGGTACTCAAGCTTTCGCTGGTGGACAAGCTAGTGCTGAGACTCTCACTCATAGAAAGGCTGGTGCTGAGACTCTCGCTAGTAGAGAAACTTGTGCTCAGACTCTCACTCATAGACAAGCTGGTGCTCAGGCTTTCACTTGTAGAAAGACTAGTACTTAAGCTTTCACTGGTGGACAGACTGGTACTTAAGCTCTCGCTAGTTGAGAAACTTGTACTCAAGCTTTCACTCATAGAAAGACTGGTGCTCAGGCTTTCGCTGGTAGACAAGCTAGTACTCAAGCTCTCGCTCATAGAAAGACTGGTACTTAAGCTCTCGCTCATGGAAAGACTAGTACTTAGACTCTCGCTGGTAGAAAGGCTCGTACTCAAACTTTCACTTGTAGACAGGCTGGTACTCAAGCTCTCACTCGTTGACAAACTCGTACTTAAACTTTCACTAGTAGAGAAACTTGTACTCAAGCTCTCACTCATGGACAAGCTAGTGCTGAGACTTTCACTGGTGGAAAGACTGGTACTGAGGCTTTCACTTGTAGACAGACTGGTGCTTAAACTTTCACTAGTTGAGAAACTCGTGCTCAAGCTCTCACTAGTAGAAAGGCTGGTACTTAAACTTTCACTAGTAGAGAAACTTGTGCTCAGACTCTCACTCGTTGACAGACTAGTACTCAAACTTTCGCTAGTAGAGAGGCTAGTGCTGAGACTTTCACTCATAGAAAGACTAGTACTGAGGCTTTCACTTGTAGACAAGCTCGTACTTAAGCTTTCGCTCATAGAAAGACTGGTACTTAAGCTCTCGCTGGTAGATAAGCTAGTACTCAAGCTCTCGCTTGTTGACAGACTGGTACTCAAGCTTTCGCTCATAGAAAGGCTCGTACTCAAGCTTTCACTGGTAGACAGGCTTGTGCTCAGGCTCTCACTCATAGACAAACTTGTACTCAAGCTCTCGCTGGTAGACAAGCTCGTGCTCAAGCTCTCACTCATAGAAAGGCTGGTACTTAAACTTTCACTAGTAGAGAAACTCGTGCTCAAACTTTCGCTAGTGGACAAGCTAGTGCTAAGGCTCTCGCTTGTTGAGAAACTGGTGCTCAAGCTCTCACTCATAGAAAGGCTCATACTCAAGCTTTCACTGGTTGACAAGCTAGTGCTAAGGCTCTCACTCATCGAAAGGCTGGTACTTAAGCTTTCGCTGGTGGAGAAACTTGTGCTCAAACTTTCGCTCATAGACAAGCTCGTGCTCAGACTCTCACTCGTTGACAGACTAGTACTCAAACTTTCGCTCATAGACAAGCTCGTGCTCAGGCTTTCGCTAGTAGACAAGCTGGTACTCAAGCTTTCGCTGGTAGACAAGCTGGTGCTGAGACTTTCACTCATAGAAAGACTGGTGCTGAGACTCTCGCTTGCCGAGACTGACGCGGAGGTGGACTCGGATTGACTTACCGAAGTCGAAAGGGACTCGGACTCAGACACAGAGGTGCTGAGACTCTCACTCACTGATACTGACGCGGAGGTGGACTCGGATTGACTGACCGAAGTTGAAAGGGATTCAGACTCAGACACGGACGTGCTCAAGCTTTCGCTCACTGATACCGACTCAGAAGTGGACTCAGATTGACTGACCGAAGTTGAAAGGGATTCAGACTCAGACACGGACGTGCTCAAGCTTTCGCTCACTGATACCGACTCAGAAGTGGACTCAGATTGACTTACCGAAGTTGAAAGGGATTCGGACTCAGACACAGAGGTGCTGAGACTCTCACTCACTGATACTGACGCAGAAGTGGACTCGGATTGACTGACCGAAGTTGAAAGAGATTCTGACTCGGAGACAGACGTGCTCAGGCTTTCGCTCACTGACACTGACTCAGAAAGGGACTCTGATTGACTTACCGATGTCGAAAGAGATTCAGACTCAGACACGGAAGTGCTGAGACTCTCGCTTGCCGATACTGACGCGGAGGTGGACTCGGATTGACTGACCGAAGTCGAAAGGGATTCTGACTCGGAGACAGAAGTACTCAAACTTTCGCTCGCTGATACCGACTCGGAAGCGGACTCAGATTGACTTACTGATGTTGAAAGGGATTCAGACTCAGACACGGACGTGCTCAAGCTTTCGCTCGCTGATACTGACGCGGAGGTGGACTCAGATTGACTAACTGAGGTTGAAAGAGATTCAGACTCAGAGACAGACGTACTGAGACTCTCGCTCGCAGATACTGACGCGGATGTAGACTCGG
>NZ_KQ969495.1:686374-789029 GCF_001578885.1 Streptococcus sp. DD12
ATTGACTGACTGAGGTTGAAAGGGATTCTGACTCAGACACAGACGTGCTCAGGCTCTCACTCACTGATACTGACTCAGAAAGGGACTCGGATTGACTGACCGAAGTTGAAAGAGATTCCGACACGGAGACAGAGGTACTGAGACTCTCACTCGCTGATACTGACGCGGATGTAGACTCAGATTGACTAACTGAAGTCGAAAGGGACTGAGACGCTGATCCTGAGATTGAGAGACTTTGGCTCACACTTTGCGACGCGCTTACACTTTGTAATTCACTCGTGCTGGCACTTGCAGAAAAGCTAACACTCATGGACTCAACGGTCGAATCCACACCTTGAACAGGAATGGTAATCGTGGTCACCCGAGCAGCACCAGAACCACCAATGACGTTATTTTCATTCCTTCCAGGCCCTATAGAGAGGCTAGAATCTGGCGCAGTTGTCAAAGCTTGACCAGTCGCCACGCTGTACCAAGACGTTATCTGGGGCTTATATTCCCCATCTCGATAGATAACCCAGTAATCCATATAGTAATCGCCATTGCGACTATAGACCCGGGTGGTAACACTGGTTGGAACGTTTTCACTTGATAGCGTCATGGTTCCGGAGTAGGTATAAGCTGACCCGGCTGCAACGTCCCCTGTTGAGAAAACTAGAGTGTATTTAGACGTATCTGTGGTGCCAATATCAGACGATGAGAAATTAGAAATTTCTGAAGGGTCCAGCACGTAGATACTGGTTGTATATGAACTGTTAAGGTCTGAATATTGCACAATCCGCTTAACATAATAGGTACTCTGATCCCCTCTAAGCGTTGCATATGCTGGCAATGACAGACTGGAGCTATCCCCAGTTGCGGCTAACACCGCATAAGTCATGGCGCTCCCATCAGCACTCGTTCCATTACCAGTATAACCGGCTGCTTCTAGGCTAGCCAGCATGACATCCAAAGCATCGCTGAGACGTTTGCGTTGAGTCTCATAGGCTTGAGCACTGCTTGTCGCAGCCAGCAAAGTCGATGATTGGCTAATCTCAGCTTGAACCGTGGCAATGGCCGCTTGAAGTTGGGCCTTAGCAGTCGTATCTGTCAGCGTGGCTGCATAGCGATTGGCAATCGGCACCAAGAGTTCTGCTTCCGAAACATTTTGGTCTAGAAGACTTTTGGCATCTTCTGTTGAAGAATCCGTCAGAGATGAGGCTGCAAGTGCGCTGGCGCTCTCAGAACTGACCACTGAAAATTCCTCAGAAAGCGAAGAAGACTGAGAAAGAGACTGATAACTGGAAATAGCCTCTGATGCCGCTAAGGATTGGGACTCAGATTGGCTAACAGACAAAGACTGGGAGAGCGATTCAGATAGCAGGCTATCTGTTGCTGTTGTTACCGTACTCTCTTCAGTCGTCGTTTCAGATGAGACAACCGATTGGCTTTCGCTAACTTGTGAATCGGTTGCTGACGAGCTAATCACTACCGTATCTTGATCGACTAAGGTATCACCAGTTGAGGCAGAACTGGTGGTCAGAGCCTCGTCAGCCAAGACAGTTTGCCCATGGGTCAGCAAAACGCCACCTCCAGAGACGGCTCCAAGTGCCATAATTCCCTTGAGGTAGTTTCTGCTCGCATCAGACAAACGGTCTGCATCTTTATTCTCTTCAAGCGTCGATGTCAACAAACGGTCACTTGCTCCAGCGACACGAAAAAGGCTAAGCTGTGATAAAACCGCTGTTACCCAGTGTTTGCCAGCCTTATATAACCGCACCCGACTCTTGCGGTCAACTTCTTTATATTCTTTATTAAACGATCTGCGTCGCACAAGTATTCTCCTTTAAGCGATAACGTCATGATTAGCAAAAAAAGAACATTTAGCAGCGCTATAACTGTAAGATAATCTGCTTTTGTCTATATTTATGTTACTAATTTTCAAGCCATCTCAATTTACCTCTCCGAGACGACTTCTTGCTTAAAATAGATTACCAAAAAGTTGCAAAAAAGTAAAAAAAGAAACCTTAGACAAGCTAAGATTTCTCGCGTTACAATAACAATGCAGTTTTGTCTCTGCAAGAGGCAGTTCCCTAGCTTGAACGCTTTTTAATCGCCAAGGGAATAGCCGAAAAAACAGCTTTTTTCGCAAATTGCTCAAATCTGACGGGGTCAAAATATGGTTGGTTTGCCAAAACATGATAGACATCCCCTCGCTCCACGTAATCGTAGTCTGTCACAGAAAAACCATGGCGGTCATAGAAGGCGATTCGACGCTTACGTTGATGGGCATTGTCAGCTTCTTCTTCCATGGCTTCAACCATCAAGATAAAGGTGCGATCTTCGGCCTTGGCTTTAAGATCTGCCATAATCCGCCCACCATAGCCCTGCGATTGAACATCTGGCGATACCGCAAAAAAGAGTAGGTAAAAGAATTCCTGGTTAAAACAATAATAAACTAAGCCGACAAATTGGTCGTCTTCATATAAGGCCTTAAAAGCATGGCCCTTCCACAAGCTCGCTGCTTCCAAAAGTACAAACGGAAAGCGTTCATTTTCAGGGAAGGCCCCCAGATAGAGCTCTTTGACCCTGCTAGCCGTCTTGGTAAATGGATAAACCGTTTGATAGCGTAAACTCATGTCTCTCCTCCTGTCTTTCCTACTAGCAGTATAGCACAAGACTGGCATTAGCTGTTAGCAAAAAAAGGCGAAAAGACTCGCAAAGCAAGCCTTTCCACCTCTTCTTCTATCAGTGATACATTTCAGTCAGATGCTGATGGGCACAACACACCCTAGAACAGCTCATAACGGTTAGATCATTTTATTTTTAGAAGACTTCTTCTTGTAACTTTTACAAGCTTAGTCTGGGAACATGGTGTCATCTCCCTTTGGCCCTTTAAAGCCTTGGCGATACCTTCTCACAAGGACATAAGTTGTCCCTGCAACCGCACCCACACTAGCTACTGCACCAGCTGTTAAAATCGCAGTTGACCCCATCCCTTGCTGTTCGCGGTGCGTTTCCAAGCGCGCTGACGGAATGGTTTCCGAACTTTCCTGCCAAGCGGACTCGGAACGCAAGCCCTCCGTGCTCTCACTTTGGCTAAGGCTCAATGAGGCACTGCGTGATTGTGACAGTGATTGAGCGACTGCTTTGGAAGATGATTCACTCTGACTCTTTGAATCCGATGCACTTTTCGAAGTGCTCTGAGACGTTTCAGAAGTCGACTGTGATAAGGATTGAGAGACTTGTTCGCTCACACTCGGCCTAGGTAAGATGGAGGCTGACGTAGATTGATTAGCCACTGAAACGGACTCACTCAGACTTGTGCTCAAGGAAGCCTCTTGGCTCAAACTAGTTGAGGTACTCCAAGAAGTGCTCACACTTGGCCATTCCACTACAGAGACGCTTTCTGATAGGCTGGTAGAGGCACTAGCCACTAAACTCTCAGATTGGCTCAGGCTCTCTGAACTACTCCAAGAAGTGCTCACACTTGGCCACTCCACTACAGAGACGCTTTCTGATAAGCTAGTAGAGGCACTGGCCACTAAACTCTCAGATTGGCTCAGGCTCTCTGAACTACTCCAAGAAGTGCTGACGCTTGGCCACTCCACTACAGAAACACTCTCTGATAAGCTGGTAGAGGCACTGGCTACTAAACTCTCGGATTGGCTCAGGCTCTCTGAACTACTCCAAGAGGTGCTGACACTTGGCCATTCCACTACTGAGACGCTTTCTGATAGGCTGGTCGAAAGGCTCCTTGATAGGCTAGCACTCTGGGATAGACTGCTAGAAAGACTCAGACTTTTCGACAAAGAATCCGCTAAGGACTGGCTCTCACGTCGGCTATCTGATAGACTCAAGCTAAGTTGGCGGGAGAGGGATTCACTCAGCGATTGGCTCTGCTTCTCAGACTGAGACCAATAAACACTTTGGCTGAGAGACAACTGTTCTGAAGCAGAACGACTGGTCACCAGACTCAAACTATTTTCTGTTGAGGAAAGCCGACTGGCCGAAGTCGACAAACTCACTGACATAGCGAGACTTGCCGCATTAGTCAGCGATTCACTATCTCTCCCTGGCTCACGAATAATAATCACAGTTCCCGGACGAATATAAGTTGCTATCGTGTCCCCATTCCCCGTCGCTGCCCGAAAAGAACCAACAACCGTATTGCTTTCTGAAGACGTCTCGAGAGAGGCTGATCCCGCTACACTGGTTTCATCTTGCCCTTCACTGCTTGCCAGAGAACTCGCTTGAGAACTCTCTAAACTTGGCTCCACTTGTTCTGCTCCGACAGTCAGGACATCATGACCCACCAAGGTTTCTTCTGCGGCAGCCTCGGATGCAGGTGTGGGAGCAAGGACTTCTTCAGCTTGCACCAGGTTTTCTCGGCTGGTTAAAAGGCCAGTTCCAATGACAGCACCCGCTCCTACTACAGCTTTTAGGTAGGGAGATGACGCGTTTTTTAACTGGTCACTTTCTTTATCCTTTTTTAAAAGGGCTTGGCTGATGGCTTTTCCCTTACTAAGGATGGATAAAAATAGTCGGGAGATAAGGCAAGACACCCAGTGTTTCCCCGCCTTGTACAAAATAACCCGAGTTTTTACTTCCGCCTCAGGGAATCCTTTTCCCAGGTGTTCTTTTTTTTGCATTCTCTTGTTTATTCCCTTCCTGAAGAGATGTTATCAATTCCTTATTTGACAGGAAGATGAGACATCTCATTACAAGACAGTATTTTATCACAAACCTTCTGCAAAAGACATAGATTTGTGTCATATTTTAACCTTTTTCATGGCTATTTTGTTAAATCTAGTTGATAGTCCTGCCATAACTGTAGGTATTTGCCTTTTTAAAGGGTTTTTGTGAAAAAAACCAAAAGAGTGGGAAGACCCACTCTTTGGCTGAAATTATCTTATCTTATGCTTGATAGAAAAGCTTAGTCTTTCCGACGTTTTTTGCTTGCTAGAGCAACTGCTCCAATCATCGCTGCAGCACCATAGAAGGTAGCAGCACTTGCTGTTTCATCACCAGTTGTTGGGAGAACCTCAGATGGGCGTGGTGCCACTGGTTGAGATTCAGATGTTGACAATGATGTTGAAGCAGATTCTGATGGACGTTGACTCTCAGGCAATGATGTCGATGTTGACTCGGATTGAGAGGTTGATTGAGAAGCTGGTGTACTTTGACTAAGTGATTCTGTCGTACTCAAGCTTTCTGAGAGGCTGATAGAGGTTGAGGTTGATTCAGAAACTGACGTGCTCAAGCTTTGGCTTTGTGAAACTGATACTGAAGTAGATTCAGACTGGCTCACTGACGTTGAAACTGATTGAGATTCAGAAACTGATGTACTCAAGCTTTGGCTTTGTGAGACTGATACTGATGTTGATTCAGACTGGCTCACTGATGTTGAGACTGATTGGGATTCAGAAACTGATGTACTCAAGCTTTGGCTTTGTGAGACTGAAACAGAGGTTGATTCAGACTGGCTCACTGACGTTGAGACTGATTGGGATTCAGAAACTGACGTACTCAAGCTTTGACTTTGTGAGACTGAAACTGATGTTGATTCAGACTGGCTCACTGATGTTGAGATTGATTGAGATTCAGAAACTGATGTGCTCAAGCTTTGGCTTTGTGAAACTGAAACTGATGTTGATTCAGACTGGCTCACTGATGTTGAGACTGATTGGGATTCAGAAACTGACGTACTCAAGCTTTGGCTTTGTGAGACTGATACTGATGTTGATTCAGACTGGCTCACTGATGTTGAGACTGATTGGGATTCAGAAACTGATGTACTCAAGCTTTGGCTTTGTGAGACTGATACTGATGTTGATTCAGACTGGCTCACTGACGTTGAAACTGATTGAGATTCAGAAACTGATGTGCTCAAGCTTTGGCTTTGTGAAACTGAAACAGAGGTTGACTCTGATTGGCTCACTGACGTTGAAACTGATTGAGATTCAGAAACTGACGTGCTCAAGCTTTGGCTTTGTGAGACTGATACTGATGTTGATTCAGACTGGCTCACTGACGTTGAAACTGATTGGGATTCAGAAACTGACGTGCTCAAGCTTTGGCTTTGTGAAACTGAAACAGAGGTTGATTCTGATTGGCTCACTGACGTTGAGACTGATTGAGATTCAGAAACTGACGTGCTCAAGCTTTGGCTTTGTGAAACTGAAACTGATGTTGACTCAGACTGGCTTACAGATACTGAAGTTGACTCAGACTGGCTCACTGACGTTGAAGCTGACTCAGATTGGCTTACAGATACTGAAGTTGACTCAGACTGGCTTACAGATACTGAAGTTGACTCAGACTGGCTCACTGACGTTGAAGCTGACTCAGATTGGCTTACAGATACTGAAGTAGATTCAGACTGGCTCACTGACACTGAAGTTGACTCAGACTGGCTTACTGATACTGAAGCGGATTCTGATTGACTTACAGATGTCGAAGCTGACTCAGACTGACTTACAGATGTTGATGCAGACTCTGATTGGCTTACTGACGTTGAAGCGGATTCTGATTGGCTTACTGATACTGAAGTGGACTCAGACTGGCTCACTGATGTTGAGGCAGACTCTGATTGGCTTACTGACGTTGAAGCAGACTCAGACTGGCTTACTGATGTTGATGCAGATTCTGATTGGCTTACTGATACTGAAGTAGACTCTGATTGGCTTACTGAAACTGAAGCAGATTCTGATTGACTTACAGATACTGAAGCGGATTCTGATTGACTTACAGATGTTGAGGCAGATTCTGATTGGCTCACTGATGTTGAAGCGGATTCAGACTGGCTTACTGATACTGAAGTTGACTCTGATTGGCTTACGGATACTGAAGCAGATTCTGATTGACTTACTGATGTTGAAGCAGATTCTGATTGGCTTACAGAGGTTGAATCGGATTCTGACTCACTTACAGACGTTGAAGCGGATTCTGATTGACTTACTGATACTGAAGTAGACTCAGATTGACTTACAGATACTGAAGTAGATTCAGACTGGCTTACTGACGTTGAAGCAGACTCTGATTGACTTACAGATACTGAAGCAGACTCTGATTGGCTTACTGATACTGAAGCAGACTCTGATTGGCTTACTGATACTGAAGCGGATTCTGATTGACTTACTGATGTTGAGGCAGATTCAGACTGGCTCACTGATACTGAAGCAGACTCTGATTGGCTTACAGAGGTTGAAGCAGACTCTGATTGGCTCACTGACACTGAAGCAGATTCTGATTGGCTTACAGAGGTTGAAGCAGACTCTGATTGGCTCACTGACACTGAAGCAGACTCTGATTGACTTACAGATACTGAAGTTGACTCAGATTGACTTACAGATGTTGAGGCAGACTCAGATTGACTTACAGACACTGAAGCGGATTCTGATTGGCTCACTGACGTTGAAGCGGACTCTGACTGGCTTACAGAGGTTGAAGCGGACTCTGATTGGCTTACAGAGGTTGAAGCAGACTCTGATTGACTTACTGATGTTGAAGCAGATTCTGATTGGCTTACTGATGTTGAAGCGGACTCAGATTGGCTTACAGACGTTGAAGCGGACTCAGATTGGCTTACTGATACTGAAGCAGACTCAGACTGGCTTACTGATACTGAAGTGGACTCAGACTGACTTACAGATGTTGAAGCGGATTCAGACTGACTTACAGATACTGAAGCGGACTCTGATTGACTTACAGACGTTGAAGCAGACTCAGACTCACTTACAGACGTTGAGGCAGACTCAGACTCACTTACAGACGTTGAGGCAGATTCAGACTGGCTCACTGATACTGAAGCAGACTCTGATTGACTTACTGATGTTGAAGTTGACTCAGATTGGCTTACTGATGTTGATGCAGACTCTGATTGACTCACTGATGTTGAAGCAGACTCTGACTGGCTCACTGACACTGAAGCAGACTCAGACTCACTTACAGACGTTGATGCAGATTCTGATTGGCTTACTGATGTTGATGCAGATTCTGACTCACTTACAGACGTTGAAGCTGACTCAGACTGGCTTACTGATACTGAAGTTGATTCTGATTGGCTTACTGATGTTGATGCAGATTCTGATTGCGAAACTGAATTGCTCAAGCTTTGGGAACCGCTGTTAGACAATGATTGCGATTGTGAACGGCTAACTGATTGAGATTCAGACTCTGAGCGCTCTTGAGATTCACTAAGTGATTGAGACAAGCTGCTTGATTGTGATTGAGACTCTGAAGTTGTGTCCTTACGGTAGTAATAGTTAACATCAGATGATTTCAAGGTTTCTGTTGGAATCGTGTAGTTATTAGAGTAACCGCTATATCCAGCATTCCCTTTACCTGGTTTAGTTCCGAATGTCGCGTCACGTCCACCGATTTGGTTAGCGAAGTTATTTCCTTTATCTCCGGAAATAGCTGGGTTTGGTGCTTGACCAAAGGCTTCATCCCAAACAATACCATTGACGTCAGTACGCTTGGTGCCATTAACCTTGTACCAACCTGAAATGTTAGCATTCGCATCACGGTTTGTATCGGTGAAGGTTGTGACTGTCAGGTAGTAATCCCCGTTGTTACTGTAAATACGAGTTGATTGATTTTCTTCAGCTGAAGTTAAGGTCCATTTGGTGCCAGCTTTCAAGACAGGACCAGTGTAGACCAAACGGTATTTGGAAACATCTGTCGTGCCGATATCAGAAGCTGAGAAGCTTGAGACAGCAGATGGGTCCAAAACATAGAGTTTAGTTTGCGTGTCACCGTCTGTATTGACGACTTCCACGATACGTTTTGTATAGTAAGTCCGTTGTCCACCGTTTAGTTCAACATACTTAGCACCTACGGTTGATTCCCCAAGGATACCTGATTTGATTTGTGTATTATCAGTTGTTGCCACAACACGTGTGTAGCCAGGGATTTCACGCGCATCTGAAGAAACATAATCTTGTCCTTCAATACCAGTTTGCGTGTATTTGGCTAAAGTTGTTTCTTTACCAGTTGGTTTGTAAGGTTGGCCTTCTACATAGGAACTATCAACCAATTTGTAGTTAGTCGATTGATTAATTTGACGAGATGGCACAGCTGTTTCCACGTTTGGTTTGGCTTGTGTCATGTTACCAGGGTTAACCACATCCAACACTTGGTAAGTTTCGTATTTTAGTTGCTCTGACCAGTTAATGTTGATAGACCCTAGGGTGTTTGCATTTGCAGTATTGTAGGTCAATGTTGAGGTCACATTGGCATCACCAGTAATCTGAGCGGCTTTATTGATGGCAACAGATTTTTGACCTGCATAGAGGGTGTGTTCTTCAATCACTTCCCCTGTTGACTTGTTTAAAATACGCAAGTAAACGGTTGGGTTGGTAGCTGTTTGACTATTGATAGCTGTACGGTCAACTGACAAGGTAGCATAGTAGCCAAGATCTGAGAAAGGAGCTCCTGTGCTGGAACCATCTTTAACAAAGTTCCAAATGGCAAATGTATAGCGTCCTGTCGCAGGATCAACGGCATAACCTTGTTCTTTAAGAGCTGCATCTGAGATACGTGCCCCGTTTGGCAAAGTGATGGCTGGGTTAGTTGTAACACCTGTTGACGTTGAACCTGTCGTAGACAAAGCTCCTGATGCTGAAACCGCAACTTCTGCAGTATCTGTCAAGGCACGACGGCTACGCACTTTACCAGCTGTTGTTGTCGTTGTTGTCGCAGCAACTGCTGCGGTTTCAATCGTGTTGGCTGTTGTAGTGACCTTTGAAGTGGTCAAGGTAGCCACGTTAATAGCAGCTTGAGTGCTGGTTGTTTGAGTTGTTGTAAATTCTTGTGTTTCTACACTCGTTGTTGCTTGCTTAGTTGAGGTTTGTGCAGCAACAACTGTTGTTGTGCTAGCAACTTCTGAAGCGGTTGAGGCAGCTTCAGAGCCTGCTACTGTTGTAGATTGTGAGGCAACTTCTGATGCAGAAAGTGATTCATAGCTAGAGGTTGAGGCTTCTAGAGAGAGACTTTCTGATTCAGAGGCTGTCAGCGATGCATCCAAGGAAAGCGATTCAGAGGTTGAGGCACTGAGGGACGCTTCCACAGATAGGGAAAGAGAAGCTTCATCTGTTGCAGTGGTTGAGGCACTGCTTGAACCTTCTAGGGTTACCACATCTTGGTTAACCAAAGTTTGGTCTTGTTCAGCTTCTGTAATAGTTCCTGTTGTTTCATCAGCATGCACTGTATTTCCTTGAGAAACCAATGCTGCTCCTCCTGCAATAGCACCAGCAGCCACAATGCCCTTGAGGTAGGCGTGGCCGGAGTGGTTGAGGGAGTCAACGTCTTGCTCTTGAACGGTAACTTCTGTCTTAACAACGTGTTTTCCTTTAGCAACAAACATCAGTGCTAATTTGGACATAATAGTTGTTACCCAGTGCTTACCGGACTTGTGCATTTTGACGCGACTTTCGCGGTTGACTTCGTTGAAGTCCTTGTTAAACATTTTACGACGCATAGAATCGCCTTTCTACATTTAGGATAAGATCTTTCATTCAGCTTTATTCCTCTCACTGAACATACTCATCTTAACCTAGACATTTGGCGAAAACAATAGGTGTCACTGTTATTTAACAAGGCGTCATACGGGTGTAATATGAAGCGATAAAACATTTCATGAAAATAACAGGCTTATTTTGTTATCCTTTTACACTTTTATGACTTTGGTAAAATAGCTGACCACAGACCTCCTCCTCCTGAATCCAAGGTCTGAAAGTTGACATATTTCAAAAATATTTCAACGGGAAAGCCTCTAAAAATGGGCATTTTTAATTTTGACCACTCTTGTTTTTTTGACCACATTTTGGGATGACGTTTTGTTGTTTTACCGTTTATGTTTTCAAAATATGGTCTCTTTCTTGGAGAATTTAGTTAAATTCGACACACCTTTTTGACATGCTAGGCGGGTGCAAGCACCTTTTCTGTCATTTTCTCTTCGTTTTCCGTCACTAAAGTGTAATATTCTAAAACCGTCTCTTTCACGAGATGGATTGGCATTTTTTCAACATAAAAGACCCCCCTGTGTGGTGTCTTTTGACCTCTTACAAGTCTTTAAACAAAAGGGCTAGGAGGATTACCCCAGCTCAGAACAGGGACAGACTTTATCTATGAGTAGATTCTTCCTAGTTCTACCAATAGATAGAAGATAATTCAGCTCCTATATGCAAGGGCTAAGCCTCCTATTATAAAAAAAACGCTTGAAACAGACTGTTTCAAGCGTTTAGGCCCTTTGAGACCTTAGGCACAAAGGTAAGATTGGCAAGCTGTCAAAGGACCTTTCTGCCCCTCCCTCACCTGAGGGAAGCTTTAAAAATAGGCTAAAAGACGAATGAGTGATAATATCAGCCCTACTAAAATGGATATAATGAGAATCCATTGAAAATTAAAGGGCTTTTTTTCCTTCTTCTTTTTTGGAATGCTATAGCGCTCTTCGGCTAGGCGTCCAGAAATGGACTCTTTTAAAGGATTTTCTTTAGGCATTTTCTCTCCTTATTAGCCAATCAAGGCACGGTAGCGCTCTGTTGTTTCCACATGAGCGTGTTGTTCTTGGAGACTGAGGTAATGCGAGCGGTCTTGGGCCTGATGAAGGGCGCTCTGTAAGAGAGCAACCATATCTGCCACCTGCTCTGGTGCAAAGGTCAAGCCTTGTGCTGTATAGGCGGCATTATGACGGGTGTTGGTAAAGGCTGTAATCAGCATATGATTTTCAAAAGCCATCCGAACCGCTGACAAAATCTCACCAAAATGATTGATATCTAGATAATAATCACAGGTCTTGGCCAAATGATCCACAGCCGTCTGCGAAATATTGGGATAGAGACTCACATTGTCGTATTTGGCCAAATCCATGAGACGACTAGACATCTCAGTCAAGGCACCAATATGGAAGTGCAAGTCAGGGAGCTGGGTAACCAGGGTATCGATGTGTTCTAATTGATCCGAGTTGGTGAGAATCAAGGCGTTTGCTTGGCCTTGGTTTCGGCGAACAAATGGGTAGATAAAGCCAAGGAAATCAATCTGACTTTGCTGTTCTGCTGTTGCTAGAGCCCTTAATTTCTCGTAGGCAGCATAGTCTTGAACGATAATCTTGGTTGGCCGAGGACTACCATTGAGTAAGATTTGCATATTGCCAGGTATCTCATCCCCGATGGGTTCCTGCCAAAAGAGAATATCCTGTCCACTTTCTTCGAGGTAGTAAGTAGCAAGAAAAGGCAGGCCCAAGGAATTAA
Organism: Streptococcus sp. DD12; assembly: GCF_001578885.1. Taxonomy (GTDB): domain Bacteria; phylum Bacillota; class Bacilli; order Lactobacillales; family Streptococcaceae; genus Streptococcus. Next base: position 698,605 of record NZ_KQ969495.1, read on the forward strand.
AGAAGATACGATCCGTATCAAGCCCAGAAACGTTCAAATAAAAACGAACAAACTCATGCTTGGTTTTAAAAATGTAGACCTTTTGCTCCCAATTGAGAGTCAAGTCCCCTGTCACATGGTTTTCGACTAAGACTTCGACCTGATCAGGCGCTAGATAACTTGTAAATATTGCCTGCCCTTGCTCATTATAAGTGGTCTGGCCAAAGAGCTTGCCAGAACGGTGATAACGGTCTGTCACGCGCAGACGGCCCTCACGGTCATACCAATCCACTGTTTTTACCAAACGCTTGTGGGTCGGTTGGCTGTAGTGGATTTCGCCACGCTTCTGGTCGTAGTCCAATATTTCCGCCTGGTTATTGTTACCAGCAATTTCCCAAAAATCAGGGACAGGAACTTCATTAAAGTAAAGGGGACGCCCTTCGGTTTCCTGATCAAAGCCTGTGAAAAACTGATAAGGCGAGGTGACATCTTCTGGTAGGAAACCATCATCGTTTAAGGCGACGGTCGTGTTTTGATAGCCTGCCATCAGGAGGGAGTAATGCAGATCCCAACTATTTTGATCATAAGTGTCAAACAAATTAATCATGCTGTCAACTCCTTGATAAATGTCGCCCATTTTTCCTCAACCACACTGGTCAAGTAATCCTGCGCTAATTGATACGATTTTTGATAAAGGCTTGCTTGGTCTTCGCGTGCAAAGAGCTGTAAAATCTTTTGCGCCAGGGCTTGAACAATCGGTCCTTCGTCATCTGTTTCAAATCGTGGGATAAGGTAGCCATTCTCCCCATCAGAAATAAAGGTCTGGTTCCCGTAGCGAACGTCAAAACCAATCAATGGCAAACCTGAACCGACAGCTTCTAAGAGGGTGAGCCCAAAACCTTCACTTTTAGAAGCAGAAAGGTAGAGAGCGTACTGTTTATAAACATCGGTCAAATCATGGTGGCCCATCAAACGGATATAATCCTGCGCCCCTTGTTCTTCAATGATTTTTCTAATTTTGGCCTCTTCCCCGCCGGACCCATAGATATCAAAGCTAATGGCAGGATTGCTTTGGTGGGCCAAAACGACGGCCTTAGTCAACCAATCCACATGTTTTTCACCCGCCAAACGTGAAGCCGTAATCATGGCATAAGGCTTTCTGTCTCCTTGGGGCTCTTTGAGAGAATCAATGGAGCCGACCGGGATGGTAACAATAGTTGGACGATGAGCTGTGTATTGGGCAAACTGCTGTCCTAAAAGGTCTGCCTGCGCTTGGGTAGCACAGATAAAGGCGTCCACCTTGTCAGCATGGGTGAACTGATATTCATAGAAATTGTTCCACAAAATCGTATCGTCGGTCACTGCATTTTCTGAGAAATGCTCGGCATGGACAACAACCGCTAACTTGGCTGGTTTCACATGGCTAAAAACAGCCTGACCTGTTCCTGTTGACCGGTCTAAAATCACCAAGTCATGAGCTGTCAGCGACAAACTTTCCATAAAATAAGCGATAAAGGCTTCTTTAGACGGGAGCAAACGGTCCTTCATTTTAAAGAGACTATGGTCGTTGTCGATAATTTCATCATAAGCAACGCTACCATCTTCATTATAAAAGCGCCGTTGGTAGAGATAGGCTCGGTTGTCTCTTGGGGTGTAATATTCGGTAAAGATACGGGTATAAGAAAAGAAATCTTTTCGAATCAAATTCCCTCGAGAGACCATTTCAACGCGATGCATGAGTTGTTTTTCCTCATCACTCAAATAGCAGGTATAAAAGAGGTCTTCTGCCTCACAATAGAGCTTGACCACACGTCCTTGTGGTTCACGGCGGGTAATGGGAAAGGGAATTTCGGCTTCAAAATCAGCCAAACGCATGCTAGTCGGTGCAATTTTGACATCTGTAAAAGCCCCATAGAGCCAGATGATTTCCTCATCTGCAAAACCGATATTGCGGGTCAAATCACAAAGATTATCTTGTTGAAACATGTCCATAAAGACAAACTTAGCTGGGATACCCTTATTTCGAAATGCGGTTGCCCGATAGGCTTGCGCATACTCAACACCGCTGGATGCCCAACCAATGCCGAGGTTAATATTATAAACTGTCATAGCATTCTTTCTGTAATATGATGGGATTAGACAAAATGAATTTCCAATTGACCTTTCGGATTATGCGATACCGTGCTCAGCATCAAATAGCGCAAGGCCAAATCTTCAATGTCTTTTTTCATGAGTTGATAACCAACTAGGGCTTCACGGTGGTATTCAAAGGCTGGATTGCGTTGAGCGCTTTGACGACCAGAAACAACCACACGGAGTTGTTGGAGGTAGTCGACTTCTTCAATCCACATTTCATCAATCGCTCTGAGCACAGCCGTTTGCTCAAAGAGGTCGTATTCTCCCCCGGCAAGGGCCTGCTTTTGCTTGAGTTCAGCAAGAATCATTTCTTGGAGATAGCTAAAAACAGCCTCCCTATCTGTCAGGTCAAGAGCCTCAGGGGTTCCCGTGAAGGCGTAAGAAATATTATCCAAAATAAAACGGTCCAAGGCAAAATGGTCCAAGCTAGCGTGCTTATCTAAAAAGCGATTGAGGACACGTTTAACGATATCTGAGACCGAAAAACCATCGCTAGACCCTTTTAGAATGGCTGCGCGTTCATCATAGATGAAATTACGTTGCACTTTTACCGATTGGTCAAATTCTTGCGTCTGCTGGCGCGAAGTCATCCCTTGGGACTCACTCGCTGCTTGTGAGCGTTTGACCACGCGCTTAAAGCGCCCTGCTTTTAATTCTTTGGGCTGGTCATAGTCCACTCGGTCCTTGTGCTTTTTAAAATAATTTTCCATCCCTTCACCACCAAACTTGGCAATGAGGTCATCTTCTAGCGACACAAAGAACTGACTAAAGCCAGGGTCCCCTTGGCGACCGGCCCGGCCTCGCATCTGCAAATCCATGCGTTCATTGGCCATACGTTCGGTACCAATCACAGCAAGACCACCTAGCGCCTTTACTTCATCGGTCAGTTTAATGTCTGTACCACGGCCAGCCATATTGGTAGCCACCGTCACCGCCCCCAAACGACCTGCTTCAGAAATCATCTGTGCTTCCTTGGCGGCATTGTAGGCATTGAGCAAACTATGGGCTATCCCCTCTAACAGCAAGACCTCTGAAAAGAGTTCAGACATCCGCACAGAACCCGTCACCAAGAGGATAGGTTGACCTGTCTCATGGATTTCTCGAACCAAGTTAACAATGGCTGTTACTTTCTCCGGAAGCGTCGTGAAAATACGGTCAGGATAATCCTTTCGGATGACAGGAATATTCGTCGGGATACGAACAACTTCCATATTGTAAGTTTCGATAAACTCATCTTCTGCAGGTTTTCCAGTTCCTGTCATGCCTGATAATTTCTCAAACATGGTAAAGAGGTTTTGGTAGGTAATAGAAGCCATGGCCCGCATTTCAGGTGTCAATGGCAAATGTTCCTTGGCCTCGATGGCTTGGTGTTGGCCACCTTGTAGCTTGGTCGAATCCAATACCCGGCCATTTTCCTTATCGAGGAGCTGGACTTTTTCCTCTTCGACCACATAGTCTTTTTCCCGCTCATAAATGAGATGGGCGCGCAAAGCCAGATTGAGGTGGCGCACAAGTTCTAGCTGACTTTTGACAAACAAATTATGCAAGGCAAAATACTGCTCTGCCTGGTCAATCCCCTTTTGGGTCAACCAGACTTCCTTACGCTCCTTATCATGATAGTAATCCAGTTCTGGGCGCAAGGTCCTGATAAAATCGTCTGTAATCTGGTAGAGATTGGACTGCAGGCGAGGCGCACCAGAAATAATCAAAGGGGTCTGAGCAGTATCCAGCAAAACAGCATCCGCTTCGTCCACAATGGCATAATGAAAAGGCCGCATGTATTTTTTTCTAGCGAAGGGGCTAAATTATCAATCAGATAATCAAAGCCTAAGGCTGAATTGGTCGTGTAAATGATATCTGACTGGTAGATAGCCTTCTTTTCAGTTGTGCTCACCTTCTTTTTAGGGTCTTCAGGGACACCTTTGGCTACCGTGAGTCCTAAAAAACGATAGACAGGGGCCATTTCATCAGCATCTCGAAGGGCCAGGTAGTCATTGGTAGTGATAAGCATGGCCCCCTGACCAGATAAGGCATTAAGGTAAAGGGGCATAGTCGCTGTCAAGGTTTTCCCCTCACCCGTTTTCATCTCTGCCAGATTGCCCTCGTGGAGGACAATGGCACCGATAACCTGCACATCATATGGAAACTTGCCTAAGACACGGCGATCCACTTCGCGCACCAGGGCATAGGCCTCTGGCAAGAGGGCGTCTAAACTAGCCCCTTGTGCCAGACGTTCCCGAAATTCTGGCGTCTTCGCCTGCAATTCCTCATCTGTCATGGCTTGAAAGGTCGCCTCCAAGGCATTGATTTGATCTAAGATTTTTCCAATACGCTTGAGGCGGTAATAGTCAAGCGTAAAATAAGCTTTTAGTTTTGTCATAAAGTTTTAGAAGGTTTCAAAAATGGAAGGTAGGTCAACTGACTCCAATAAGACAGCGTCGGGCTAATCAGGGCCAAAGCTTCATCATGCGTTGCCGTGTATCCATAAGTGATAATATCACGTGAATAGACTAGGCGGTCTAAGAGGGAGTTCAAGGATTTATCGATACGCACCTGGCTATCATCTAGGAGACCTTGGTAGGTTCTTTCATCATAAAAATCATCGGTGACATAAGCTTGACTACCCGGAAATTTATAATTGTAGTAAAGACTAGCCAGATTTCCTCTAGGCCCATAGCCAACAAAGCGAATCCTGGCATAGGTCTTTTCCAAAGCCTGCATTTGTTTTTGAAAAGAGAGGTTAAAGTCCTTATCCAAATAAAAATGCGTTAAGGCCTCTTCGTCAGCCACCACAAGCACATCAGACAAACCAAAGAGCTCACGTTCTTTCAAGGTCTGCAAATCTTGTCTGGCATTTTCAAGAAACAAAACGGTCAAGTGGCTTTGGTCTGCTGATGGCGCTAGCACATCTTTGGGCAAGACTTCTTCTGCTGCCGCCTGATCAGAGAGTGACAGCCCATCAAAAACCACCTCAGTACAGCCAGCATTGATGAGTTGGATGCTGTAGCTATAAGCCTCCAAAGGGTAGACAAAATCCGACTTACCTTCCTTTAAAACCTCAAAGCTAATTTCCTTTTGAAAACGGTCGAAAAAAGCAATCCGCAAATACAGGCTGTTTTCAGGTTTGGTTTGCCCTTGAAAGGTCAGGTAATAGGTTTTTCCTCGCTGTAACAAGGGAAGCTCAGGCAAAATACGGTTGGCCTGAAATTGGCTTTTAGAAGACCAGGTTTTGATGGCATTGCCCGAGGGCATTAGGCGATTCTTAAAGATAACCCGACGACCAATAAAACGCATCTGACTGCCGTAAAGATAGGTATTTTTGGTATCATTCACCCAATCAATTTGGTATTTCATCTAGATATCCCTTTCGAAATCTTGGCGGAGAATATTGTGGTATTGGGTCACAAACCAATTAACAATGGCCGGTGAATTGTCATTGTGCCGTCCCAGCCAACCTTTGCCGATAATTTTTACAGGTTTTCCTTTGGTATGGTTGACCAAATCTTGAAAGGCCTGCCCATCATAATCATCATCTCGCATATAGGCAATGGCCAAAATGGTCTGCTGCCACTTGGCCTGATCAAAGACAGACCAAAAACGTTGATTGAGCCCTTGAACAGACGCTTGTGACTGGTCTGGCATCAAGCTAGCCAACAAATCCAAGGAAGTTGGAAAGCCATTAGGCCGGTTGAGGCGTTCATTGGAAGCCATATTTCCCAGATTCACCAAGGGTTTTCCGACAATGACGGCATGTGCTGGCAATTGTGCCCCATAATAGAGGGCCCCAAAGGTCCCCATAGAAAGGCCTGACAAGATTAATTGTCCCGGTTCAAAGCCTAGGAAATCCATCTTGTCCTGGATGCAGTCACGAATGGCCTTCTCATAGCTGGCTCCCCCAAGATAGAAGGCGCCTCCTTCGATGCGTGGGTCTGTGATGAGTAAGAAGGGCGCTCCCATGCTTTTCATCATCCAATAACCTTCGAAGCCTTCGGCCGTCTTAAACCCAGAAAAATACACATTGAGCGGTGGTTTGCCATCCCCAGGGTGGAAATAAGACATGAACTCTTGGCGCGTCTCATCCGCAAAGCGTTCCCCTCCTAGGATGAATTCTCCCAACCCATGCCGTCCTAGGCGATAATGCAAGGGACCGAGCTTAAGCTGGCCCACCCCACGGGCTTGGATGGAAACGGCAAGGTTGCCCGACAAGTCTGCATCAATTTCGACAGACTCGGCCATGTCTGCTTGCGTGAATACCCATTCTTGTGTGATGTCAGAAGTCGCTCCTGCCGGTATTAACTGAACAACCATGCGCAGGTCAACACTGCTAGACACCTGGTATTCTAACCAAAGGTCCAACAACTGGGTCTGCTCATAGGGGATATTGTAGCGAAAACGCGCTATCTCTTGGAAATCTCTGGCATACTGGCCATCCAAAAGCAGGTAACGATTGCCCTGATAGGAGAAATCCCCTTGAAAACGCTCGGAGACATCATACTCTAAAATCGGCATTTTAGCCCCATACTGACCAGTGAAGAGCCCCTTGCTTAAGAGGGTTTCTAAGTTTTTCAGGTCAAAGACATCCACCTTTTGTGCCATGTAATCCTGCAGAAAGTCTTTCAGGATATCATTTTCCGGTTGCAAATAATGTGGAATCAAAACCGCATGCGCTTCCGCCCACAAGCTTAAGTCCCATAAGCTCGCCGGATAAGATGGGTCCGTCAGCAAAATAGCCGCAAAACGCATCTCTGCTTTGAGCGGTTTATTAGCTTTTTTGAGTTGCTTGTTTTCTTCACGAACCGTTTTTTCTTGCAAAGCAAAAGTTGAAATGGCATCTGGTGTGAGGTAGACCCACTCAACACTTTCTGGTAAATTCAAGCGGGGGCGCAAATTTTGCGAGCCCACCTGTAAAATCACTTGTTTATTTTTCATGCTTTTCGTCAGTTTTCATATCCAGATGGGTCAATAAATTTTGAACCAAGTTACCTGAGGTATAGGCGACAATCTTTTGAACAGAGTTCACAAGAGACTCGTTCCAATTGGCTAAGCCATCCAAATAATAATGCAGTCCTTCTTCTAAATCTGTAAAGGTTGTAATGATGTAGCCATTTTTGAGGTGTTCGACAAACTCACTTCCCTGCGCATTGATCTGCGGAATACCAGCAGAAATCCCAGCAATCTGGGTGTAGAGGTCTGGTTCTGGCGACAAATCCACAATAATCCGGGCGCTGTCCAGATGGTCGATAACCTCTAGCTCGCTATGTAAGTTGTCAAAGAAGACCCGAGGTGGGGTTTCATCCTCTTCCTCATCTGTCGTGTTCTCGCTTTGTCCCCGCTGCTGATTGGGATCCTCTAAAATGACGCCCGCTTCTTTGGCATCTTCTTTCGCGACGAGCTCAGCGAGCTGTTGGCGATGCTCTTCGACCATGGCAGGGTCACGGTCATAAGTAATGACCGACAGCACCACATGCTCATTTTCACGCATCAGACGAAAGAATATCTCATAACATTTTTCAAGCCCTTGAGCAGTAAAGGCATCCACGACGAAGTAGATAATCAATTCCTTGATGCGCTGACTTTTTCCCAAGGTCAGCCGGGTATCAAATGGAGATATATGCTCAACAGGCTCTTGTGTGAGATTTTTTAGTTCTTCGGCCAAGGATTTGGTATCTGCAATCACCAAATCACTGACCCCCATCAGACGAATCAGGTCATTGGTTTGTGACAAATCAAAGCGATTGCGGAAAAAGGATAAGACAGCCCGCTTCTTGCCTTTGCCAGCAAAAGCAATGCTGTTATGACGGGCATCAGAAGCAATGAAAAGCACGTCATCGGCCTGATCATGTTGGGCAAAATAGTGACGGGCCTGCTCTTTGACCAATTCTCCCATGTGGTTGTACTGTTGGCGAGCAAATCGGTGGGCCACCCGTGGGTTGATGGTCACAGACTGGTCCGTCGGTGTCAGCATCTCACGAATTTGCCACTCCCCATTGGTATTGAGGTAGTCTTGGTGGTGGGGTTGGCCATCCTGATAAAACAAGATGCTAGACAAAAAGCCTCGGTCATCAAAGACATACTTATGCGTCAACTGCCCCTTAGCAAAGGCATCAATCCAAACCATCTGGCCTTCATCGCCAAACTCAATGTGCGCAATCGTTTCTTGACCCAAACGGGCAACCACCATAAAGGGGGTATAAGTAAAGGAGACTCCCTCTGGCCACTTGAGATCGCGATAATCCAAAATGCGATGCTCAGCAACTTGGATGTCTTGAATGGCATCAAATGCATTCCAGGTTGGCACTTCTAGCAAATCATAGCGATGAGTGAAATAGCGCAGATTGGGCATATAGTTAAAAACCACTAACGTGGTTTCTTTTTGCGCATGCCAAAACATTCGTAAATGATTGATGGTGTCGTCAAAGTCCATGGCTGAACCTCTTCGATACCAGGATTCGGTATTGTCATACCAAGGGCGTTCGGAATGATACCAAGCAGAAATAAAATAAAACATGCATTCCTCTTTCGTTTACCAGTTACTGATCAGACTCAAAGAGTCCCCGATACCGTTTCATCAGGCGAGAGGTCGCCATCTGATCCATAATAGTGATAAGCATTCCTGTCATCATGATATAAATACCTGACACATTAGCAATGAGTAAATGTTCTGCATTGCCTAATCCAACTAACAAGGGAATCCCCGCCACCAAAGCCAAAGTCAAGCCTGAAAAGAAGCCCAAACGAGCAACTAAGCGTGACAAATACGCTTGTGTCGGTTTTCCAGGGCGAATGCCATCAATAAAGTCACCACTCTTGCGCAGATTTTCCGTCTGATTGACAATATCGAGGTTCACATAGGAAAAAGCAATCCCCAAGAGAAAGATAATCAAAATATAAATCAAGACACCAATCAGGTTATCTGTGGTCAGAGCCGACGTGATACTTTGCCAGAGCTTGTCTTGCTTTGGATAGACATTTTGCAGGAGCATGACCAGGTACTGTGGCAACATGAGCATGGTAAAGGCATACATCAAGGGCATCCCTGCGGATGTATTAACCTTAATCGGGAGATAAGCCTCTTCAGCCAGCTGGCTGTTGATGGATACACGCTGCATCTTAATCCGATACTCCGCCTTTTCAGAGACGGAAATCCAGTAAATCGCCAGCAAGGTCCACAAAACAATAAAGCTCACGAAGACGTAATGGCCCTTGTTCCATAATTTGACAAATAAGGGGAAGGTCTGGTCCTGTGATAAGAGCATGTTGGTCAAGACAATGATGGTAGGCCCCCCAACGCCATACATGGCATTTTGATTCCCCAACCAAACAAGAACAAAGGCCCCTGCCACTAAAATCAAGGTGCTCTGTGCGACCATGGCCAAAAAATTGACTTGGCCTGACGTGTAAGTCAAGCTAAAAGCAATCCCCAGCCCTTGAATGACAGCGATGACTACCATCAAGAGATTTTGACGGATTTCCATCCGTTTTTTGGATACGGAATTATTTTGCTTGCCCATACCAAACAGACGCACTAAAATCATGGCGTACATCCATGGCCCAAGTCCCAGTGAAAAGAGACCAATTTGCGAAAGACTTCCCCCAGCCACACTTGCCGCCAAGTTCAAGGCAGACTGCTTTTGCGCCAGATACTGCCCTAAAGGCACGTTGGGCAAGGGCAGGTAACGACCTAGGATAAAAAGAATCACTATCAAAAAGGTAAAGACAATACGGCTCAACTGGCTGTGCTTATGGATGAAGGCTTTTATCACCGAAACAAACTCTCTTTCCTAATCATAAGCGTGCTCAGTCATCACTGCATGCACACTATCAATCAAAACTTTTTTCGTAAAGTAACCGTCAATCACTAACTCTCTAAATTTACGAACACTTTCCACCATCTGGTCATAAACTTCTGGTGTCATGTCAGCAATCCGCGCCTGGGCTTCTTCCAGATCTTTCACCACAAGTCCCAGATGGTTATCCTGAATAATTTTGGCATTCGAAAGGGTATCTTGCACAATGACCGGCATCCCCGCCGCCAAATAGGAACTCAACTTATAAGAGATATTCCACTCATAGTAATCCACGTCAGAAATTTGCGACCAAACCAGTCCAAAACCGCCCTTTTGCGGCATTTCTTGGATAAGCTCCGCATCATTGCGCCAGCCTTCTGGGATAATATTGAGGTTTTCCCCTTCAGGTGTCTCAGAACTGTAGAGGCGCAAAGGCAGGTCATAGCGCCAGTCATTCACAAAGGTAAAGCGACTCGGATTCCCTGCAAAGATGACTTCTTTTTTAAACTGTGGGCGGCTATAGAGGCTTTGCGTCGGATGGTCCCACATGTGCTGAATAATGACCTTCTTGGTTGTTAAGCCCCAACGGCGCAACTCAGCTTCCATCTTCCGAGATGGCAGGATGATAGCATCAGCCTTGTTGTAAGTCGCAATGGTTTTATCAATCAAATATTCATTGCTCTTAAACATAAGCGGAATAATATCGTGAACAAAAATAACGACCTTCAAATCAGGGTAGGCCTTAACCTTATTGACAAAAAAATCATCAAATTCGGTCGAATTCCAGGTCGGTGACTGAAAAATCACCACATCGCCCCAACCGACAGCCGCAATCATGCCATCGATACGCTTGGACAGTTCACTGTCTGAGTCCGTATCCACTGGATAGGAATAAACACCGATTTCGTAAAAACCCAAGCCCTTGGCAACAGACGCTGATAAATTTTGAGCAATTTGCGCCACGCTGGCCTGGGATTGCCCATAGAGGTTAGTAATATGTACTTTCATTTTTTCTCAATTCTATTCCTTTGTCTTTTGATGTTTACAGAACTTTTCAGAAGCTCATGATTTAGTTGTGATTATGTCATTTATTTCAAGCGTCATCCAAGACCTGTAAAGCTCAATACTACTAGTATAATATTTTAGGGCTTAAAATTCAATCAAGATAGCCCATTTATGACAAATAAGGCGAAAAAATGACAGATATAATGTGTGCTTCAAATCACATATTAGGTCTTTACTTTTCAACTGACCCTCATCCTAAACCAATTGACGGTCTGCCAGCCTACTAAAGGCAAACAGAGGGGCAAAAAAAGTGCTTGAGGCTCTCCTCAAACACATTTAGTTGCCTGATTGTTAAAGCAAATCATCGATTAGATGATCCACCTCATCCTTACTGCCTTCAGGTGTTATTTCTGTCACAATAATACCTGAAACCGCTGCTTCTACCAGGCCTTCAACATCCAAACGCTCTTCGTACTGCAAGACATTTTTGAGTTTAGGATTGGTTTTGGGCCGGTCGGGAGCAAAGATGGTACAACAGTCTTCAAAGGGTTGGATGGACAAGTCAAAGGTATCGATTTTTTGAGCGATATCAATAATTTCAAGTTTGTCCATGGTGACAACTGGACGAAGAACTGGTGTTGTCGTGACCGCATTAATGGCTGCCATAGATTCCATGGTTTGGCTAGCCACTTGACCCAGACTCTCCCCGTTAATAATGGCGAGACCACCTCGCTCTTGACGGATACGGTCAGTAATGCGCATCATAAAGCGACGGGTGAGGGTCATCAGATAAGCCTCTGGCGCCTTGTCTTTGATTTCCTCTTGAATCTTAGTAAAAGGCACTTCGATAAAAGTCAGGTTACCCCCAAACTTTGTTAATTTACGGGCTAAATCTTGTGCCTTTTTCAAAGCGCCTGGACTGGTGTAAGGAGGGCTGGCAAAGTGAACAGCCTCGATATTCACCCCACGCTTCAAGGCCAAGTAACCCGCCACTGGTGAATCAATCCCACCAGATAACATCAACATGCCTTTTCCAGCAGTTCCAACAGGCAAACCACCTGCCCCCTTGACATCCTCATAGGATAAAAAGGCTCCCCTGTCTCGAATTTCAACCTTTAAGGTCACATCTGGGTTTTTCATCTGCGCTTGGATGCCCGGCAAGACAGCAAACACCGCATCCCCCAAGGTGTGGTTGAGCTCACGGCTGTCCAATTCAAAACTGTGGTCACTACGTCGACTGGCTATCTTAAAGGTCAAGCCCTCACGGTAAAGGCCTGTCATAATGTCTTGGGCAGCAGCTTTGAGCGCATCAACTGTTTTGTCCACTTGTACCACAGGTGAAAAACCTTGAATCCCAAACACTTCTTTGAGGGATTGAGCAACTGGCTCATACTCTTGGCCATTAAGGTAAACGTGGGCCCGATCACGGTCTGCTTCGACCTGAACCTGAGGGTAAACGGCTAAAACACTCTTAATATTACGTTTTAGGGTATTAATAAAACGCATGCGGTTTTTGCCCTTGGTAGACAGTTCCCCATAACGAATCATAATTTCTGAATAGCGCATGCTTAAGCTTATCTCACTTTCTCTGTTTCTTTATAAATCAGGCGAAAGACCGTCAAAAATTGCTCGACTTCTGCCATTGTGTTGATTTCATCTAAACTAATCCGAACCGCTGTTTGGGCTTTTTTAGTGGGAACCCCCATAGCCAGCAAGGTCCCTGCTGGTTTTCCTGCTTTTGAGGAACAAGCTGAGGTGGTCGATAGAAAAATCGCGTGGTTTTCAAAGGCATGAACCAATACTTCTCCTCGGACACCGCTGATTCCAAAGGTCAAAATATTGGGCACGAAACCTGCTAGACCGGAATAGAGGCTGACAGCAGGAAAATCCGTCAAGGCCTGATAAAGCACCTCTTTCATGGCCTTTAACTTTTGGCGGTCTTGCTCAGCCGTCTCAAGTGTCAACCGCAAGGCCTTAGCCATAGCAGCAATTCCGGCCACATTTTCAGTCGTTGAGCGCAAGCCTTCTTCTTGCCCCCCACCGTTTAAGAGAGGAGTGATTTTTTTACCAAGTTTTTTGTACAAAAAACCAACCCCACGCGGCCCATGAAACTTGTGAGCTGAAAAGGACGCCAGGTCAACACGTGGCAGTAAAACCTCTTCTAGAGCAAGCTTGCCAACGGATTGGACCGCATCCACATGAAAAGTCACCTTAGGCTTATCGGCCAAAATCGCTGCAACTTCTTTTAAGGGTTGGATGGCACCGACCTCGTTATTGACAGCCATGATAGAAACTAAAATGGTATCTTCTCGCAAAAGGGCCTTAAAAGCGTCAATTAGTAGCCGACCTTGGGCATCAACCGGAGCCACATCCACTTCAAAACCTTGACTTTCCAGCCAGAGAGCTGATTCACGAACAGCTGGGTGTTCTACAGCTGAGATAATGATGTGTTTCCCCAGGTAGGCTTTTTCAAAGGCAACCCCTTTGATGGCCCAGTTGTCACTTTCTGTTCCCCCTGAGGTGAAAAAAATTTCTGAAGGTTCCTTAGCCAAAAGTTCCGCAATTTGTTGGCGGCTGGCCTGCAAGATGCGAGTCGCCTGTTCGCCCAGTTGGTGAAGGCTTGATGGGTTACCCATCATGCGTGTAGCCACTTGTTGGTAGGTCGCTAGCGCTTGAGGCGACATTTCGGTGGTCGCTGCATTGTCAAAATAAATCATGACGCTCCTTTTTTTCTGTTACAATAGGCCTATTATACCATAGTTCAGGTCCGGGACTGTAAAAATTAAAATGAAGGCAAGTCCAGCTAAATAAAGTTTTTATGAAAAGGTTTTCTTTCACCTTGGTTTAAGGCAAAGTTGAGGGAAAAAGCTATAATAGGTTCAGATGATAGACAAAGGAGGCCATCATGGCAGAACACTATTCACGTCAAAGTAAACCGCATCAAAAAGGGACAAAGACAGCACCAACTCAACATATCGCAAAAGGGTTTTCAGCCTTGCAAAAGACCATTGCCCTTATCGGGGGGACCTTGGGGATTATCACAGCCCTTATCACCATCCATAACTTCCAAAACAGTGGTAACAACAGCAATTCCCAAAAAATACCACGTCAACAACCATCGTCAAAATTACGGATGCTAACAAATCAACTACCACAGGCAAAAGCAATCAAACAAGCACTTCTGCTAATACGGCTGCTAGCTCCGATGTCAGCACTAGCACTGATGCCAACACCGCCACAACCAATCAAGACAACACAACGACAAACACGAGTAGTGGAACTGTAGCCAGTAGCGATGCAACGACCACAGACAATGCCGATAGCACAACGGCTGACACAACGACAGCAAGCAGCTAAGCCCTAATGCTATAGGTGCGTTTTGGGACTAAATACAAGAAAAAACCTCTGACATCCCATGGATTCAGAGGTTTTCTTATACAACTTCCTCGTCTTGACAAATCTTGTTTAGTCAAAAAGAGAGGAAGAATGAATTAACCGATTATCACGTTCTGGGTAGAGGTGTAAAATGGCTTGGTTGACCGCTAGAGGGGCTTCTCCAAAGCCTACCGCAATCAAATCCAGCTTGCCATCATACTCAGCCGCATCCCCAATCGCAAAGATACCTGGCAGGTTGGTTTCATAGGTTGGCGAAACTAAAACGCTGGTCCGCTTATGGTCTAAGCCCCATGATTTCAAATGCTTGCTGTTGGTAGAAAAGCCATAGTTGACAATCAAACTGTCCAAAGGCAAAGTGATGCTTTCATCACTTTTGACTTTATTTAGCAGGATATGACTGACCTTTTGGCCATCTCCTTTTAGTTGGGCTGGGGTATAAGGGGTGTAGACAGCAACGCTTGATGCCTCCAGCTTTTCCACACTATGTTCGTGCGCACGGAACTTGTCTCTGCGATGAACTAAGGCTACACTTTTAGCAATGGGTTCCAAGGCCAGAGCCCAGTCAACTGCTGAATCACCGCCACCCATCAAGACCACATCCTGGTCCTTGAAATCTTGCAGGTTACGGACAATATAGTGCAAATTATTGCCGGCATAGCTTTCCTCTTCCGGCACCCCTAAAGGGCGAGGGGCAAAGGCCCCATTTCCACAAGCGATAAGGATGGTTCCTGTTTGGTGTTGCCCCTTATCTGTTGTAATGGTATAACCAGCCTCT
Organism: Streptococcus sp. DD12; assembly: GCF_001578885.1. Classification (GTDB taxonomy): domain Bacteria; phylum Bacillota; class Bacilli; order Lactobacillales; family Streptococcaceae; genus Streptococcus. Next base: position 713,683 of record NZ_KQ969495.1, read on the forward strand.
GTTTGTTCAAAGGAAAGCACTTCTTCCTTGAGACAAACGGTAATCCGGTCATCAAATAGAGCTAACTGGTCCAAAAGACGGTCCGTCAACTCTTGACCTGTCACCGCAGGAAAAGCAGGAATGTCGTAAATCTTCTTTTCAGGATACAAGATAGCAGGCTGACCACCCAGTTCTGCTAGGCTCTCAATAATTTTAACCTGCATGCCTCGCATACCGGCATAGTAGGCTGCAAATAGGCCGACAGGGCCACCTCCGATTATGGTAATATCGATGTGTTTCTCTTCTGTCATGGCTTAAACCGTCCTCTCATCTCTAATCTCAGCTAAAAGACTTTCTTCTTCTGCTGTCAAATCACGTTTGGCCAATAAATCCGGCCGTCTGTCCAGGGTTTTTTTGAGGCTCTCTTTTAACCGCCAGCGGCGAATATTTTCATGATGGCCACTCATGAGCACATCTGGCACTGTCATTCCCTCATAGTCATAGGGCCTTGTGTACTGCGGGTATTCCAAGAGACCTGTCGAGATGGAATCGTCTAAATGGCTTTCCACCTTGCCAAGCACATCTGGTAGCAAACGCGCCGTCGCATCAATCATTGTCATGGCAGCCAGCTCACCACCAGTCAAGATATAATCGCCTAACGACACCTCATCAGTGATCAAAGGTTTGATCCGTTCATCAATGCCCTCGTAGTGCCCACAGATAAAGATGAGCTGGTCTTCTTGGGCCAATTCTTCAGCTAGCGACTGGTCAAAGGCTCGTCCAGCAGGATCCATCAAAAGGACACGGGGACGCTGGGTGACCTTGTCAATCGCCCGATAACAATCGTAAATCGGTTGCGCTCGAATGAGCATTCCCTGACCACCACCGTATGGTTCATCATCCACATGACGCGCCTTTGTCGCATAGTCACGAAAATTGTGATAACGAATGGATAAGCGCCCCTTTTCAGTCGCCTTCCCTAAAATGGAATGCTCAAGTGGGGCGAACATCTCAGGAAACAAGGTCATCACATCAATTTTCATCATCAAGACCTTCCATGATATCAACCAAAATACGTTTTTCTTGCAGGTCAACGGCTAAAACAACGGGAGGAATGTAAGGCAGGAGCAAGTCTTTTTTGCCCTTTCTTTTGACAACCCAGACATCATTTGCACCGGGCTGCAGAATTTCCTTAACCTGACCAATCAACTGGTCCCCCTCATAAACATCCAATCCAATGATGTCATGGTAATAAAATTCACCCTCAGGCAAGTCGCTGAGCTGGTCTTCTGCCACCATCAGCTGGTGGTTACGAAAGCCCTCAATGGCATTGATGTGGTCATAGCCTTTGAACTTGATAATATCAAACTGTTTGTGCTTACGATGTTTGGCCACAAGGACATCCTGCACAAATCGCCCTTTCTCATCAAAAAGAGCCAAGCTTGCTCCTTTTTTAAAACGCTCTTCGGGAAAATCCGTCACACTCATGACCCGCATCTCCCCTTGAAGACCTTGGGTATTGACAATTTTTCCAACACGATAATACTCTTTTTCAGTCATAGCTTCATTCTAGCATTTTTAAAAGCCCAGCTCAAGCCAGACTTTTGTCATTTCTTATTTTTTCCAAGAACCAAGTGGCGACTTTGCTCACAAAGATAATGTAAGGTCTCGTCTGAGACGGTATCATCCAGCGTGATAGTCAACCAGTGTTTCTTGCTCATGTGATAGGCGGGGTAGATACCTACTTGCTTGGTTAGGTCATTTACTGAGCCACTAGGCGCTTTGATGTTTATCACCTCGACCATTTCTTTGTCAGTGGCTGGCTCAGCGGGGACTAATTTCTGCTTAGCTACCGTCATGACCAGTCCATACCATTTCTTAGTCTGGGGCAAGCGAAAGGCGGTCGCATCAGGTTGCCGGGAAAAAGGGTGGTCCCATGGGTCAGCAAACTTTTCTTGAACCCAAGCAAAGAGGCGCTGGCCCTGAGGGCTGGTCAGGGGGATTTCCCTAAAACAGTGCTTGCGTACAGTTTGCAGGTTTTCCCTAACAGCCTCTTTGACTTCTTGTGCAAAGGCGTTTATAGGGGTGACCACACGCCAGGCTTCATAGCTTTCCTCTAATCCCTCATCCCAAACCATCACAGCTAGCTGTCCATCTGGACTTAAGCGAAGTTTGAGCATTAAATCGCCTTTGGCCAAAGCTTTTTGGTAAGTTAAGTCCTTACCCGTTTGACGAAAACCAAAGGCCAAGCACTTGTCCCAATCTGGGCGAAAATGTTCCCACTTGTCCTCATTTGCCATAGCGCATCCTCCTCACAAAAGGGTCTTAATCTTCAAAGCGCTCCATCTTGGCGTCTAAAAAGTCAAATCCATCAGGGATATCTTGACGGGCCTGAGCTTCTTTTTCTTTGGGGCTCATGCGGCTCTGACGGAACTCTTCTTTTATGCTGTCAAAGTCCTCTTGACCCAAAGCAATGATTTCAGGTGAAAAATCAGCCACCTTGCTAAGGATATTGCCAAAAACATCATTGAGATTAGGCCGTTTCATGGTTTGTTCGGCATTAAAGCTGTAGTCAAAGGCCAAAATAACATAATCCTGGCTGGCTAAAACAGGCCGAGAGCCCAGGAGCAAGGCGCGGTCCGGAGCAGACAGGCTATCTAAAATTTCATTCCAAGTATCTTGTAGGGCGTCCAGATAAGCTTTGGACTGCTGGCTATCTGCGACAGTTGTCTGCATGATGCGCATGACCTTGTTGCGGTCCACTTTGTAAGTATAGGTATTTTTGACAGGCTTAGCGGACTGGGTGCTAGCTGGGCTAGCTCCCAGCCGAGCAAAATCGTCTTTGAGCTGAGTGATTTCGTTTTGTAGCGCTTGTAGCTGTTGCGTCAGATCTGCAGGTAGCTGAGGTGGGGTCTGGTTATCTGGCTGACTTAATGCAATGGTCAGCATCTCAGCATAGACCTTGGGTTGTAGGCCTCCCTTGATTTCAGGCACATAGCGCGTGATGAGCGCAATGGTGTCAAACAAGGTCTGGGCAGACATCTCTTGGGCCAGTTGGCCAAAGGTCTCATCGTGAAAGCCCACTTGTCCGCCAGCTTGGGCCACCAAAAGGTCACGGCAGTAACTTAGCAGTTCCACTGCAAAACGTGACATGCTCTTACCACTGTCAAAAATCGTATCCAATTGCGACAGGGCTTGGGCGGTTTCCTGACGAAAGACGGCAAGCACATAAGCCGTCAGCGCTTCCTGACTGATCGCACCCGTGATATCTTCGGCAATAGCCAAGGTCACCTGATTATCTTGAGAAAGACTGAGGGCCTGGTCCAAAAGAGATAGCGCATCCCGCATACCACCTTCTGCCGCCTGTGCTATCAGACGCAGGGCAGCTTCCTCATAACTGACAGCCTCTCGGTCAAGGATAGCTTTGAGATGGTTTTGGATATCCCCAAGTGTAATCGCCTTAAAGGCAAAGCGTTGCACCCGCGACAAAATGGTCGCTGGAATCTTATGCAGTTCTGTAGTCGCTAAGATAAAGACAACATTTGCTGTCGGCTCTTCCAAGGTTTTCAACAGGGCATTAAAAGCCCCTGTCGAGAGCATGTGCACCTCGTCGATGATATAGACCTTGTACTTAGCCACGCTGGGTGCATAGGTTGATTTGTTGCGAATATCACGAATTTCATCAACCCCATTGTTAGAGGCCGCATCAATTTCGATAACGTCCTCCAAACTCCCCTGCGTAATCGCCTGACAAATGTCACAGTGATTACAGGGCTCCCCATCGGTTTGATTAGGACAGTTCATGGCCTTGGCAAAAATCTTTGCCGCTGAGGTTTTCCCAGTCCCCCTTGGCCCTGAAAACAAATAAGCATGGCTGATTTTGCCAGTTGCCACAGCTTGCTTGAGGCCTTGTTGAACAACAGGTTGCCCCACCATTTCTGTAAAAGTTTGGCTTCGGTACTTGCGGTAAAGCGCTTGATACATTAGTTTTCTTCCTCAAACATGGCGAAGGTCCAGTCGCTCGCTTCGATGAGTATCGAAACAAATGCTTCTAGAGCTTCTTTATCTTGAACATCATAGTCAGCGACTTCCCTAGAATCCAAATCAAGAACTCCTAAAAGGCGACCCTGCTTTATCATCGGGACAACAATCTCACTACGTGCCTGACTGTCACAGGCAATATAGTTGGCGTGCAGGCGCACGTCGTCGACAATAAGGCTATTTCCTTCCTGAGCAACCTGACCGCAGACCCCTTTGCCTAGTGGGATATGGACGCAGGAAACCCCACCCTGAAAGGGGCCTAAAATCAGCTCTTGGCCGTCAAACAGGTAAAAACCTGCAAAAACACTCTTTGGTAAGGTCAACATGAGCAAGGCGGAAGCATTGGCGAGATTGGCCATCAGATTGGACTCTTCTGCAAACAGCGCTCGCGCTTGGGCCAACAGCAATGCGTACGCCTCTTGCTTGTCTTCATTTCTATTTGTCATAGTCTTCATTATATCAAAAATACGAAAAAAGATAGGGTTGAAAGCCATCTTTCAACCCTATCTTTAGCTAAAAGTGTTCTAAAGACCAAGTCAGAACCGGTTCATTTTCAGTAAGGGCGCTAACTACTCTTTTACCGTCTTAAGAAAGTCTTGGAGGCCTGCTTGGAGGAGGGCTTTGCCTTGGGCATTATAGTGCAACCCATCATCTGTCAGGTCATAGCGAAGCTTGCCATCTCTTGCCAAAAGCTGATTGAGATCCCAGATAGCCAGCCCCTTTTCCTGACAAAAGTCACGTAACCAAGCATTTATGGCTGCAATGTCTGCATTGGACAGCTCTGAGCGAAAAAGACTGTGAGCAATGGTGGTCACATAAACCTTTCGGCCCGCCAATTTGTCAAATAGGCCCTCAAAATCCTTCTTGATGCTAGACACATCAGCCCCGACCATCACATCATTAACCCCAAGCGAAACCAAGACGGTGGTCACATCAGCTGTCAAAAGGTGGTCACAGTGAGCTAGGAAATTTGCTAACCTTCCACCAGCCAATGACTGGTTGGTAAATCCAGCAAGTTCAAGCCCCAAAAGGCGGTCATCTCCCCAAATAAGGGCGGATTGGCCACCTGCCTCGGCCAGGGCTTCAAACTGCCGGGCGAAACTTGCCTTGTTTTTTTCGTCTTGTTTGGCATAGTCGAAGCCCATAAGGCCCATGGCATGCTTAAAGTCAGTTAGATTATCGACATCTAAAGACCGTTGAGCTGGCATGAGATAGGCCTTGGTCTTCTCCGTAAAAAAGCTCTTCTCCGATAAATACCCTCCCTTGGTCGCCATGAATATAGCACCATTAGGGTAATACAATGGGGCTTGGTTTTGCCTGCGATAGCCTTTATCAATTCCAACAATATCCTGCGCCATGCCATCTGCGGACAAACGGGTAAAAAGGCTAGGGTGTTTATCAACGGCTGAAAAAGATACCACCGCATGACAATTGGAAGGGTCAAAGAGCTGGTAAGCTTCTCGAATGTCCTGCCCAGTCCGCAAGGGAGAGGTTGCCTGCAAGAGCACAAAGACCTGTTCGTCCGCATAAGGCGCCAAAAAGTCTTCCAGCACATCGTAGGTAGTTGCCTGGTCTGAAGCTAGAGCTTCTGAACGCAGGACGACTCTGATCCCCATCTCACGGCACAGGTCAGAATAAAGCGATGAATCCGTCGAGACCACGATGGCTTCTTTGTCAAACAAGTGGGAATCCAAGGCAGCTTGAATGGTATGAAAAGCCATGGGCTTACCATCCAGATAGAGCATATTTTTATCCGGCAACCCCTTGGAGCCTGAACGGATGGGAATGATACAGATGGGTTTCATAAGATTTCCTCTACTTGATTTTTCGGGCGGGAAGCCCCACATAGGTGCCACTTTCTGTGATCGAGCGTACCACAGTGGCCCCTGCCCCGATAATCACAGCCGACACGACATCTATCAACTGCACCAGCGTGGCGCTGCTTCCCACATACACATCTTCTGCCAGATGACAAAGCCCATTGACTGTCGCATTGGGTGCAATATTACAATGCCCATCAATCACCGTGTGGTGTTCTACGATTGCGTTGGTATTGACCACCGTGTTATCCCCAAGCTCTACCTTGGAGCCGATAAAAGCCCCGTAGCCGACAAAGATGCCTCGCCCACAAATGCTTTCAGGAGTCAAAACAGCTGCCTGAGGGCTGATAATATTAAAAAGGGCATCATAGTGATTTTCTGCCACAGCCTCAAAAATTTCTTGGCGTTTTTTATTTTCACCGATGGTGATAAAGACCTTGTCCACCTGCCCCTTTTCCAGTGCAGCAACTGCCTGATCCAGCCGACCCAAGATAGGGTAGCCATCATGGTCTGAGATGGGCTTATCGTCAAAAAAACCAATAAACTGATAACGTAGAGGATCTAAAATGGGTAAGATAGCATCTGCATGACTACCCGCCCCTAAAAATGCGACGCGTTCTTTCATACCTCTCCTTTGATGTCATAGAAATCTTTAGCCGTTGTCAGCCCTTCCTTGAGAGCCTCTTTAATGGCCAAGTAAGCCTTTTGGCTAGCCTGCGGTTGAAAATAGGGGTTGGAAAAATCCGTCACCTCAGCCATAGCTGCAATCCCTTGTGAAATTGCCTGTTCATCTACAGGAACATCCAAGACACTCGGGCCATGTAAACGCCCTTTTTGGCGATCACCAATATTTAGCGTCGGCCGGTTCAAGGACGGCACTTCGATGAGACCCGAGGAAGAATTTCCAATGAGTCCTTTAGAATGCGCGACTAGCGACTGGTATTCTTGCGTCGTTAAAGACGAAAAGAGATAGCGACCGGTTGCTGTTGCTGCTGCTACAAATTCGCGGATTTGTGCCATAATCACATCCGACCCTGTATCCGAGTTGGCCCCGATAAAGACCAGCGACTGGTCTATGCCCTGCAAGGCCTTTAAGAGCGTCGCAATCTGTTGCGCTGCTGCTGTCTCCCCATCTAGGGTCACTGGGTGAAAGAGTACCACATAGTAGTCCTTGAGGGGGATATCTAAGCCTTCTTCTAAGCTGGCCAAGCTCAGACGGGGAAGATTGAGGGCATTTTCCACCCCCAATGCGCCCGTATTGATTACTCGTTCAGGAGCTTCTCCCATCTGAATGACCCGCTTACGATAATCTTCAGTTGCCGTTAAATGCAGGTGACTCATCTTGGTAATCGCATGGCGAATGTATTCGTCAAAGTTTCCCAAGGTTTTTTCGCCACCATGCAAATGGCAAACTGGCACGTTGTAAAGCAAGGCCGTGTTGGCAACTGCCAACATCTCATAACGGTCCCCTAAAATGATAATCAAGTCATAAGTGACGCTTTCAAAAAGCTCAGACAAGGCCAGTTGCAAGCGGGAAATAGCTGCCACAGCAACTGCTTTTGACGTGTTTGTAAGCCCTAATGGAATCTTTTTGGTCAGCTTAAAGCCATCTGCCTCAATGACGCGATAGGTCAGGCCATAGATTTCTTCCATGTGCATGGCAGTGGCGACAATATCCAACTGAATTTGAGGGTCTTGGTCCAACTTGGCCATCAGCCCCTTCATAATCCCATATTCAGCTCTCGAACCTGTCACTAAACAAATACGTTTCATACCTTACCCTATCCCTAACTTTCTAAACATTGGTAAGCGATTGATGGCCCAAACAAGCCCCATACAAACCAAGGTGACTAAGAGCGTTTCGAGCAGATTGTATGCCAAGGTCGGTTTGACAAAAGCTGGTAGGCGATACATGGCAAAAACAATCACAATTTCCTGAATACAATAAATGGCTAAGCTGTGTTGCCCCAGATAAACCAAGGGGTGTTTCAGCAGAGATTTTTCCAACCAAGGAGTCAAAAGAAAGGTCACTGAGAAGACAGTCGCGTTAGCCGAGAGACCTATTCCCAAACGAATGCCATCATTGTAGAGCTGTTGCAAGCGGGAAAATGAGGCGTCAGGAAACAAGACAGAGTAACGGCTGTTATAGATGTATTGCCCTGTATGAAAATGGGGGTAAAGCAGCACCGTCACAAGCAAAGACAGAAGAAAAATTTGCCAGATATGCGCCTTCACCCAGGGAAGCAGTCGGTCCTTATACTTGGCAAAGAAATAGGCCAAAGCAAAGAAAGGGTAGAGGAAGAACAATTTTGACAGGTCAAAGATTTTAAATCCATTGGGGACCAAAAAGGTCAAAACAAAGACTAAGCCATATACCCAAAGGCTGTCTGCAAACCAGCGATGCACCAAAGCAAAACCAATAGACAAGGCCAAGATAGCCCATAAAAACCAATAGTGGCCTTGAAGAACCAAAAGGTAGCCAGAAAGGGTCCAATGCGAATGAAGCAAGAGATAGCTCAAGGTATCATAAAAGAAGAGTGGAAGGAGAAATTGCACAAGCCGTTTTTTCAAAAGGCTGACAGTTTCGTACTTGCTTACCGAAAAATAAAAGAGGTAACCACTCACCAAGGCGAACAAAGGCATATGAAAACTATAAATCGCCCGAAAGAGCGGATTTTCATAATAAGCCCCTGTCGTTAAATTGACCTGTCCTCTAAAATCAGAAAGGGTGTGACCAAAAATCATGAGAACAATAGCCAAACCACGAATAATATCCAAATAGGCCGAACGTTTCTTTTTCATTTTACTGTTTTAGCTCCCCTTACTTATCGTCGCTTAGTTGTGGCCTAAACCGACTATCCACAATAACTTGGTCTTCATCAAAATCAGCCTCTGCTTCTTTTCCTAAGATGTCATACCAGGCCATGGGTGAAATGCCATTTCCCGGCCGCTTGACAGTGATGTTTGCAGTTGTGAAGCGTTCCCCCTTAGCAATCGGTTTTAAGGCAACCACTGATTTTCTGGCAACGATTTTATTTTTTCCTCAACTGCTTCAGGGACTTTTTCAAATCTTCCCAGAGCTTCTTCGACGATTCGAACGCCCTTGACTAAGCGCTTGAGAACATCTGGTGTGGCACTAGCCTTATGGTCAGGACCGGGCATATTTTGGTCTAAGGTGAAATGCTTTTCGATTACTTCCGCACCAAGGGCTGCCGCAGCAATGGGCACCTCATAGCCAATCGAGTGGTCAGAATAGCCAATCGTTACCCCCGGAAAAGCTTTTTTCAAGGTCGTGATAACATTAAGATTCAGCGCCTCATAAGGGGTTGGGTATTCTGTCGTGCAGTGCAAAATGGACAAATCCTGGGTCCCCTTGTCTCGCAAAATCCTAACAGCCTCCTGAATCTCATCCAAGGTTGCCATGCCTGTCGAAAGGATTACCTTTTTGCCTTGTTGGCCAATTTTCTCTAGGTAAGGCAAATTCGTAATCTCCCCAGACGGAATTTTGTAGACAGGCATGTCCGTGCTGATGAGAAAATCCAAAGACTCTTGATCAAAGGGGGTAGAAAAGACATCAACCCCTTTTTCCTGACAATAATCGCGTAAACTGAGGTATTCTTCAAAGCTCAGTTCCAAGCGACGGGTCATTTCCAATTGGCTGTCTGCTGTCCCTGTTGTCACCTTTTGATAATCTGCTTTAGGCGCATAGCGGGAAATCAACTTGTCGGCTTTAAAAGTTTGAAATTTGACAGCATCAACCCCACAGGCCACTGCCTCATCCACCATCTGACGGGCCAACTGCACATCCCCATTGTGGTTACAACCGATTTCAGCAATAATATAAACCATATGAACTCCTTAAAAAAGATTGCGCTTTTGTAAAAAACGTGTGATGATTGCTCGATAATACCAGGCAAAGGCCAGGCTGATGAAAAAACAAGCCAGCCAGCGTACCCAAAGTTGGTCCAAAAATTGATTGATAAAAAGGGCATAAAGTCCGACAAGGCCTATCAAGACGAGGAAATGTTTTTCCGTCATCTCATCGTAACGATATCTAGCCTTGGCAATCAGGTGATGAAAGACCAACAAGAGCAGGTAAGCCAACAAGGTCGCCAAAGCTGCCCCGTAAATGCCTAGCCAACCAATCAAAACCAGATTCAGTAAAAAATTGATGCCTGCTGACAAGAGGGTACCGACAGGAATGTAAAGGGTACTGCCATGGTAAAACTGAATATTGACTGGGAAAGTATACAAAAAGACCAGGTAATAACTGACAATAATCCAAGCGATGAAAGACTGGCTATCTCGGTAGGCACTGCTTCCCATCAGACCAACCAACTCCGGAAAGACACTCAGGTAGCCCAGGGTCAAAAAGGTACCGGCCAAAAGATAATGCCTTTTATATTCCTGGATTTGCTCTTTATTCTTTTGACGCTTGGCTTCAAAAAACCACGGCACCCAGGCGGTATTCATGCTATTTAAGACAATCTGAATAATCAACCCCAGTGAGTAACCAAAACTATAGAGGGCGACCTGACGCATCCCCAGCATTTTGCCAATCATGATGCGGTCGAGTTGATTGAGTAAATTGTGGCCCAGGGTATGAAAAACCAAGGGTAAAGATGTCGCCAAGATAAAGGGGAGATAGGCCTTTTGCCACCAAACCACCTTCTTTTTTAGTAAAAAGAGAAAGTAGAGTATGCCCAAAATAAGCAAGGGAACAAAGCCACCGATGATACGTGCCCAAACCCCATTTTTCAAGGCCAGCAGTAAAGCAACCGACAAGAAAACATTGCCAAAAGTTAAACCAAAAGACAAGAACAGTTGGTGTTTGGTCTCTTGATTCTGAATAAAATATTGGGAAAAACAAGCCTGAAGATGGCTAAAAAAGGCCTGAAATAAGATAAAAATGACTATTTCACTAGGAAACCCTAGCAGACTTTCCAAAAACCCTCTAAAGCAGAAGGCCACCAGCGATAGTATGAGAAAAAAGAGCAAGGATACTAGGCTACTCGTTGCCACATAATCATCAAACCGCTTGTCAAACTTGACCTTGGCAATGCTAAAACTCCCATTGACCTGTAGGCCAATAAAAATCGCAAAAATGGTCACCCAAGATAAATAGAGGTTGTAATTCCCGTAATCCGCTTGAGTCATGACTCGGGTGTAGAGGGGCAGGGTGATAAAAGACACCCCTTGAATCAATAAGTTACCCACTGTATAGGCCAGACTTGAAGACCATAATCTATTTCGGCTCATCTGATATCCCCTTCATCCAATCCATAGTCTCCCAGTAACTGAGCATCGTAGCTATCCCTTGCCCAATCGTAAAAGACCTGGCTAACCGTAGGGGCTTCAAAAAACTGATTGGCTGTTGACGAGTGGCTGACAACCAGAGACAGTTGCAGCTTCCCTTGGAGCGCCAAATATTCTACCGGCACAGCTTGAGCCAAGCAGGTGACGCCCTTGATCCCGTCATAAGTCAAGTGATCGCGGGGATGCCCCTTTAAAAGAACCTGATAGCCCGAGGCCTGGAGTCTGGTGATGACCTTTTCATAAAAATAGGCCTGCTGTGATGGGCTCATCAGGCCATCCTGAGCCAGAGGCTGTGTCAAAACTAAGGCTAAGCGCCCTCTTTCGTTAACTTCTGGGACAGGGCCAAAAATGGCTTGCATATAGCTTTCTTTCTCTGACGACAGTTGCCTAAACAAGGCCTTTCGAGGCAAGACACAGAGTTTTGCGTAGCGACTATCGGTCTGACTCACGGCCAAGTTTTCCCAACTATTGATTTCAATCGCCTGACAAGCTGAACTGTAGCCTCGTATCAGAGGGCGACGTTTGACCTGCCTTGCCAGTCTTTCTTTGAGACTTCTTGGATAACCCTGTTGATGGGCAATGGTGAAATAATTATAACCATCTTCCAGCAATACATAGGCTAGCTTTTGTCTATGACAAAAAAATCCCTCAGGGGTATCATCGTTAAATAGGTAAATGTGAGCAAAGGACTGCAAAAAAGCCCGCATCTCTGCTAACAACGGACGCGGATAAAAACCAAATTCTGACCGCAAGACATCCTTATCCTTGACCAAAACCCTTACCGGCGCACCCGATTGTCGAATCTGATAAGCCAGTTGCTGGGCATTGGAAATGGTGGTGCTCAACCAAAAGGTGACAGGGCCCCCTTCTTGCCAACGTGCCAAAGCGACCAAAAAATGATAAACCGTATGACAAATATACAAGTCTCCTGTCATTTTCTGCTTCTTCTGTTCTTTTTTCATACCTGTCCTTGCATCCCCTAACATTACTTTATTGTAACACAGATTTCAATTCTAGGACAATAGAAAAAGAGAAATTCCCTTACAGCGGCTAGCTTTGGAGGAATTTCTCTCTGGAGAATTGGAGGCCATCACATCTCTGTTTGCGTCCGTTATTATTGTCATATTATCGAAAAATTGACATCTTTTCGGGGCTGGCTGGCTGTCAACAGCCAAAAAGTGACCTTACTTACAGGAGTCTCCCCTTAGTCTAGGGCCTTGATTTCCATCATCATATCCCGCAATTGGGCCGCCAGTTCAAAGTCCAAGCGGTCTGAGGCTTCCAGCATTTGCTTTTGCAATTTTTTGACCGTTGCCTGACGGTCTTTTTTCGTCAAGGTTGAGACATCAATTTCCTCGGCTACTTGACCTTCTTCAACTGTTGTTGCAGAAATCAAATCACGGATTTCTTTTTAATGGTTTGTGGCGTAATGCCGTGTTCTCTATTATAGGCCATCTGCAGTTCCCGACGGCGGGCGGTTTCATCCATGGCCTTCTGCATGGATTCGGTTATCTTATCTGCATACATGATGACATGGCCCTCGCTATTACGCGCTGCCCGACCAATGGTCTGAATCAAGCCCCGTTCATTACGCAGAAAGCCTTCCTTGTCAGCATCCAAAATAGCGACCAAACTCACCTCTGGAACATCAATCCCTTCACGCAAGAGGTTGATACCGACCAGCACATCAAAGACACCCAGACGCAGGTCACGGATGATTTCCGTTCGTTCCAAGGTCTTAATGTCCGAGTGCATGTACTTGACCTTAACACCCATTTCCTTGAAATAATCGGTCAAGTCTTCCGCCATTTTCTTGGTCAAGGTGGTCACAAAGACCCGTTCGTTTTTGGCCACACGCTCATTGATTTCACCCAACAAATCATCCATCTGTCCCATCGTAGGGCGCACTTCCACCTCAGGATCCAACAGCCCTGTCGGTCGAATGATTTGTTCAATGACCGTATCTGTCTGGGCCATCTCATAATCTCCAGGGGTCGCTGACACATAGACAATTTGATTAACATGGCCTTCAAACTCCTCCCGTCGCAAGGGGCGATTGTCCAAGGCAGACGGCAGGCGAAAACCATAATTTACCAACATCTCCTTGCGGGCTCGGTCACCATTATACATGCCTTTAATCTGTCCCATGGTGATGTGCGATTCATCAATCATGATAAGAAAATCATCTGGAAAGAAATCCAGCAGGGTGTAAGGGGGTTCCCCCTCCTCCCGCCCATCCATGTAACGGGAATAATTTTCTACCCCATTGGTATAACCCATCTCCCGCAGCATCTCGATATCATACTCGGTACGCTGACGGATACGTTGGGCTTCGATGAGTTTTCCTTCCTTTTCAAAGAGAGCAACCTGTTTTTCCATATCCTGAGCGATTTGGGCAATGGCATCATCGAGGCGTTCTTCCTGGGTGACAAAGTGAGTGGCTGGGAAAATGGCAATATGTTTCATGTCCGCAACAACTTTTCCTGTTAAGGGGTTGATTTCACGAATGCGATCAATCTCATCTCCGAAAAACTCGATGCGAAAAGCATTGTCATTGCGAGAGGCTGGAAAGATCTCTACCACATCTCCACGGACGCGAAATTTCCCCCGTTGAAAGTCAATGTCATTGCGATCAAATTGAATATCTACCAGACGATTGAGCAAGGCATCTCTGGACAACTCCATTCCTGGACGTAGGCTGACGACATTGTCCCGATAGTTGCGTGGGTCCCCCAAACCGAAGATGGATGACACCGAAGCCACCACAATCACATCATTGCGTTCTAAGAGAGCTGCCGTAGCTGAATGGCGCAAGTAATCAATCTCGTCATTGACCGCACTGTCCTTTTCGATATAGGTGTCACTAGAGGGAACATAGGCCTCTGGTTGGTAGAAATCATAGTAGGAGACGAAATACTCAACCGCATTATTGGGGAAAAATTCTTTAAATTCCCCGTAAAGTTGGCCAGCCAAGGTTTTATTATGGGCAATGACCAGCGTGGGCTTATTGACCTGGGCAATCACTTGACTCATGGTAAAAGTTTTTCCTGTCCCCGTCGCTCCCATGAGGATTTGCGCTTTTTCGCCTCCCTCAATATTGTCGACGAGCTGTTCAATAGCCTGTGGCTGGTCTCCTGATGGCTGGTATTTTGAGACCAGTTCAAAGGTATTGTGGTCTTGTCTTTGAATCACGGTTGTGCTCCTTTCACAAAAAATCCACTCTCACAGCGAGAGGGATTTCAGAAATATGATGTCACCATTATAGGTGATAAACTATTTTTAGTCAATAGATTTGCCTGTTTTGGCGCTTTGGAAAGGTGTTTTAGGTGGTCTTTGCCAAAAATCCTGCCAGCTCCAATCGCTCTTTTTCCAAAAGAGATAGACCAAAACCAAAATAGAAGCCAGTAAGACTAGGCTGGTCAAGAGAGAGCCTTCAGCGCCGAAGCTAGCACCTGTTAGCCAAGCCAAGTTTCCTACCGGTTGCCAAGTCCAAACAGAAGCATCTGCTGGTGTGCCTGAAACCAGGCTCCCAAAAATATTTCCCTGAACAAAATTCCAGGCACCATGCAGGCCCCCCACCAACCAAAGGTTACCACCGTAAAGCAGTAATAAGGCGCAAAAGATACCGTCAAGTAGGATATTGGTCACTGACAAGACGGTGACCCCTGCATTGAGGAGGTGCATGGCGCCAAAGAGAGCACTTGATATAAAGATTGCCCAGACCAGGCTAACCTTTGTCGCCAAGGTTGGTAAAAGCCAGCCGCGCACAACCAACTCCTCAGTGGTTCCTTGTAAAAGCCAAAAGGGGGCTATGGCCAAGATAAAAGCAAGCGCATCGCCACTGAGATAGTTGAGCGAAAGGCTGATTTGCCCAGTGAGAACTAAAAGACCCACAACAAGAGCAAACTGGAGAAAACCGATAGCACAGCCTAAGGCCAAAGATGATAGCCACTTCTTGCCATAAAAGCCCAAGGTCACCAGGGGCCTTTTTTCCACCAAACGCACCCAAGCAAAGACCAAGGCCATAATGCCTGCAAAGCTAGCTAGCTGGATAAACAAAAGGTAATGCCCGACAAGTTCCTGAACCGACAGGTTACTTTGCCCAGATAGCAAGAGACCGGCCCCTACAGACACAAGCCTTAAGAGCGGAAAAATCGTAAAACTACCCACCCAGGTAACGGTCCAGGCCAGGGGGACCGCTAGCCAAACAGGCAGGGGGAAGCGTGACAAGCGCGCATCCCTCAGCATTGGATGTTGTGACATCATCAAAACCTCCTTGTCATGAGAACAGACTCCTTTTTTCTTTATTTTATCCCATTTTAGCAGCGTCAGCAAGCCCCTCAGGAGAGCCTTCCTAACCTTTGGTCAGGTTGCAACCTTTCCCAAAAAAGTCTGGTTAAGGAGCGGACCCAAAACCTAGACGAACTAATTTGCTTCCTAGATTCTACAGAGTTCGGCTAAAAACTTAGCCCTCTTGGTCGAGGACAAAGACTTCTTGGCATGAAAAAACGCTTGAAACAGAAGCCGTTCAAGCGTTCAGGTACTTTGATTCTAAGTGACGTCTTAAGCTTCACCCTCAGTTTGGTCGAGGACCGGACATCATTTATGGTGTTCTTCGTGTTCTTTTTCCACACGGTCCACCTCTTGAGAGAACTTCTCGGCAATGGCTTCTAGGGCTAACATTTCCGTATCTTTTAGGTCAATGCTAATGGCATCATCAGCGATATTATCCGCATCAGCAAAGAAGGTCAAATGGTTTTGCAGGTTGGTTAAGGTCATGGGGGCATCGCCACCGTATTCCCCATCCAGATTAATCATCATCCGTTTGGAATGCGTGCCTAATGGCGTGATGGTCAATTGACTGGTCTTGATATACTCAATATTTTTGTCGCCAATATGCCGACCGTTTAAGGCCATCCGAATAAGGCCCAGCATGTCAAAAAGATTAGCCGTTTTAACCAAAATCAAGGTAAACAAGCCATCATCTAACTTGGCATCAGGCGCAATCTGCTCAAAGCCTCCCACCGAATTGGTCAAGGCAGCGAAAATCATCGAGACATGCCCTTCAAAAGTGCCATCATCATGCGTAATGCGGACAGGCACCTTGCGAATCTGCGGTAAGAGTTCCGCCCCCTTGGCCAAATAGGCTAAATACCCCAAGCTGGTTTTCAACTGACTAGGCACACTGTAAGTAAGCTCTGTCAGCGTCCCTGCCGCCGCAATATTCATAAAATATTGGTCTTGGCCTGCTAGGCCAATATCCATCTGAACCATTTGGCGCTTACCAATCACCTTGGCCGCCTCGATGGGGTTCCCTCTTGGGATTTTCAAAGCTCGGGCAAAATCATTGGTTGTCCCGGTTGGGATAATAGCCATCAAAGGACGGCGCTTAAGGGGAGCAATTCCATTGACCACCTCGTTGATGGTGCCATCACCACCAGCAGCCACAACCAAATCAAAGCCCGCCAAGGCTGCGCGTCTGGCCTCTTTTTTAGCTGAATCCGCTTCAGGGGTCGTCTGAAAAGCCGATGTCTCATAACCAAAGCCTTCAATGATATGCAAGACTTCCGCCACATTCTTTTTCATGACTTCTTGGCCAGAGGTTGGATTATAAATCAACCGGGCCCGTTTTTGGTACATAAGCTCCTCCTTTACAAGTTTTCCAGCCAGGCTTCATCTTCAACTGGAATACCCAAACTTTGCGCCTTAGCCAGCTTGCTGCCAGCATCGGCACCGGCCACCACCAGGCTCGTCTTTTGAGAGACAGAACCCGTTACCTTGGCACCGAGACTTTCTAATTTTTCCTTAGCCGCTTTTCTGGTCAGGCGTTCCAATTTCCCTGTTAGAACGATAGTTTGTCCAGCTAAAACAGCTTGCTCAGCTAGGACAATGCCCTGATAGGTTAAATTGACACCAACGGCCTCTAACTGATGAAGCAGGTCCTTGGATTCTTGTCGTGAGAAATAACTGCTGATGCTGTTAGCGACAACCTCTCCTAGCCCGTCAATGGCTGCCATTTCTTCTCTAGGAGCCGTCATCAAGGCAGGGAGCGAATGAAATTTTTCCAAGAGCAGTTGACTGACCTTGCCACCGACATGGCGAATGCCAAGACCAAACAAGAGCTTATCAGCAGAATTGGCCTTTGAATCCGCAATAGCTGACACCAATTTTTGCGCAGACTTTTCCTTGATTCCCTCTAAGGCCAAAAAGTCGGTGGTCGTTAGTTGGTAGAGGTCAGCCACATCCGACACCAGCTGAGCGGCAAACAATTTCTCAATGACAGATGGGCCCAGTCCAACGATATTCATGGCATCTCGACTGGCAAAATGAATCAGCCGTTCCTTGAGTTGGGCAGGGCACATGGGATTAATACAGCGCAAGGCCACTTCATCCTCGTAATGCTCCAAAACCTTCCCACAAGACGGACAAACGTCAGGTACTGCCATGGCTTGCTGCGCCTTACGGTCTCTCATGACCACGCGCAAAACCGCCGGAATAATATCGCCTGCCTTATAAACAATGACCGTATCACCAATACGGATATCCTTATCCTGTATATAATCGACGTTATGCAAGGTTGCTCGACTGACCCGTGTCCCCGCCAGGTTAACCGGACTCAGATTGGCTGTCGGCGTCACAACGCCTGTTCGTCCCACCTGCCAGTCCACAGACAAGAGTTGGGTTTCTTTTTCTTCTGCAGGAAACTTGTAGGCAATTGCCCAGCGAGGTACCTTAACCGTGTAGCCAATTTCTTCTTGTTGCTCGAGGTTGTCGACCTTGATGACAACGCCATCAATATCATAAGGCAACTGGTCTCGCTTGGTTTGCACTTGCTGGATAAAGTCCCAAATAGCCGTCATACTAGCTGTGACCAAGCGGTCTGGATTGACCGAAAAACCGAGTTCTTGCAAATGTTCCAGAACAGCCGTCTGACTCTCGTCTTCTGTCGGTTGGGCAAGCTGATAGAGAAAAGTCGCTAATTGACGCTTAGCCACGACTCCAGTGTCCAATTGGCGCAAGGTCCCCGCCGCAGCATTTCGAGGGTTGGCAAACTCAGCCTCACCGGCCGCCTGTCGTTGCGCATTGAGGGCTTGAAAACTCGCTCGAGGCATATAGCACTCCCCTCGCACAGTCACCGAGACAGCTTCCTTGAGACGCAGAGGAATATCTTTCACGCGCTTAAGGTTTTCCGTGATATTTTCCCCGACAAAACCATCCCCTCGTGTCGCGCCGACTACCAGCTCTCCGGCCTCATACGTCAATGAAACAGATAAGCCATCAATTTTGAGTTCGGCGACATATCGGGCATCTGGGTAGACAGCTTTAACCCTCTGGTCAAATTGTTCAAGTTCCTCTTTAGAAAAGGCATCCTGCAGACTGTAGAGGCGGTAGTTGTGCTGGTATTTTTCAAAGCCATCTAAAACAAGCCCACCCACTCGGTGGGTTGGGCTATCCGCTAAAACAGCCTCAGGATGGGCCTTTTCAAGTTCTTGTAATTGCCGATACAAGGCATCGTACTCGGCATCCGTAACCAGTGGCGCATCCTCTGTATAATAGGCATTAGCATACCGGTTGAGCAAGTCAACCAATTCTCTCATCGTTTGTGTCATGTTTTTATTTTACCACAATTTTAAAGAGGCTGGCGCCTTTTACTGAGTCAGATCGATACGACGCCCAATCTGCTCAAACAAGATAGCGCCGATGAGCAAGGAAAGCAGTTCGCCCAGGGCAACCGTCACCCATGTCATGAAAAAGGGAAGTTTCAAAATAATATGCAATTCCGCGGCGATTGTCACCATGGAGCTGGCAAAAAAGAGGGCAAAAAAGAAGAAACCTTTATTTAAGAGCCCACCAAAAATACGCTCCTTGGTAAAACCTTTAAAGAGCCAAACGCCCAAACCGACAAAAACAAAGGTCGATAGCCCGCCAACGACCATATCGATGGGGCCCAAGCTTGAGGGGATATTGGCCAGAACACAGCCCAAAGTGACCGCATAGAGGTATTTGCGGTTATAAAAAACGAGGAAGTAAAGCATTTCTGCTAGACGAAACTGGATAGCCCCATAACTCAAAGCATTTAGCGGTGGCGTCAAGGTTAAAACCACATAGAGGGCTGCCACCAGAGCAATTTGTGCCATATCTTTTACACGTAAAGTCATTGTCATTTTTCTCCTTTATACAGCGAAAAGGGAGTCGGACAAGACAAGCGTAGCCCAAAGGCTCCAAGCTTTTCCTATCCCACTCTCTATCCGCAGCTTATTGTAATTCATTTTCCCGGTGTTTATCTGGATCCCAGACAAAGCTCGCTAGAAAAGCGAAAGCCACCGTTAATAAGGTCAGTAAAATAGCTAAAATCCCCAGAGGAATCCGGAGGAGCCACCAAAGAGGTCGAAACTTAGTGGCCTGGGTCAAGCTTTCATTTTCCGCGTCCAACTGGTCAAAGGCTTCTTGCAAACGACGTGACACTTCTTCGATGCCTTGGTCATTCATGCGCTTGATGTCAGAAATATCGATCGGTTCTCCGTAGTTCATATCCACGCGTGCACCCTTGATAAAGCTTGAAAAATCGCGTGGTCCCCCGTAAACCGCAGGTACAATTCTCACCTTGGCCATTTTGGCGATGACAGCAACGCCCCCCTTCACGTCACTCGCATGACGGCTACCACTCGGAAACATAATCAATGAGCGCTGACTCTTTTTGAGCATCTTGACAGGGTACTTGATGGCTTCTTGACCAGGATTTTGGCGGTTAATGGGAAAGGCACCGCACATCTTGATAAACCAACCAAGGGCCCGATTTTTAAACAACTCTTGCTTAGCCATGTAGACATACTTCCGTGGCTTAGTTGAAAAGGCTAGGTAAACAGGATCCCACCAAGTTCGGTGCGGAGCGACCAAGATAACATTTTCATCTAAGTCAGGCAGGCGCTTTCGATTATGATAGTGGGCATTCCCATTGACACAATAGAGCAAGAAGGTCGCAAAATATTGTAAATAAGCGTAAAACACACGCAAATCTCCTTTTTTTAGTGTGCCATAATTATAACATGCTAAAGAAAAAATGAAAAGTTAGAGGCTGGCACAAAATTTGGTATAATAGGGGAACTAGACAAAGGAGAACTCAGGTGACACAGCCAACAAGACAGCCACAGCCTCTACGAGATGGCGAACGAGTGGACCAACTATTTTCAACAGATGTTAAGATTATCCAAAACCGGGAGGTCTTTTCTTATTCTATCGACTCCGTGCTTTTATCCCGCTTTCCCAAACTCCCCAAGCGCGGGCTTATTGTCGATCTCTGCGCTGGTAATGGTGCTGTCGGACTCTTTGCCAGCACCCAGACACAGGCCCAGATTGTCAGTGTGGAACTCCAAGAACGACTGGCTGACATGGCGCAGCGTTCCGTAGAACTCAATGCCCTCACAGATCAAGTGACCGTCGTCCAAGATGACCTCAAAAACCTATTGGCCCACGTCCCTCGCTCACAGGTTGATTTGATTCTCTGCAATCCCCCCTATTTTAAAGCCAGCGAGCAGTCGCACAAAAACCTGTCCGAGCACTACCTCCTTGCCCGCCACGAGATAACCACCGATTTGGCAAGTATTTGTCAGGTCGCTCGCCATGCCCTCAAGTCCAATGGTCGACTGGCTCTGGTCCACCGACCTGACCGTTTTTTAGAGATATTAGATACCTTAAAAGCCAACGGGCTAGCGCCAAAACGCTTGCAATTTGTTTACCCAAAAAGTCATAAGAATGCCAATATGCTCCTCATCGAAGCCATCAAAGATGGGTCTGAACAAGGCTTCACCGTCTTGCCTCCGCTCATTGTCCATCAAGATTCAGGAGACTACACCCCTGAAATCCAGGAGATTTACTATGGCAAATCCTAAAGCCTTTATGTATGTCTTAGGCTGTGCTGACGGGACGCTCTATACCGGCTACACGACCGATGTGCAAAAACGCCTAGCAACTCATAACAGGGGAAAAGGGGCCAAATACACTCGGTCTCGTCTGCCTGTTCGCCTGCTTTATCAGGAGAGCTTTGCCAGCAAGTCCCAGGCCATGAGTGCCGAAGCCAGCTTTAAGCGAAAAACACGTCCTCAAAAACTAGCCTACATTGCCCAACACACCAAATCAGAAAAGGAGAATCCGTGACCCCACGTAGCTACTACCGCATTTTCTTAACCCTTATCGCCAGCTGTGGCCTCTACCTGCAAATTTCCCAATCAGGGCCAGGTATGCTCTTATACTATACGGTCTTCTCCAACCTGTTGGTCTGGTGCTTTCTTATCTATCTTATCTGGCGAGACCTCAAAAAGCGCTCCGACAACCGGCTCTTGTTGCGCCAAAAAGGTTTGGTAACTCTGGCTATTGGTATTACCTTTGTCGTCTACCACTTTCTTTTATCCCCTTATGTGAAGCCAGCTGATTTTTGGACCTTAAGAAATCTTTCTGTTCATTATCTCGTCCCCATTGGCTTCATTTTAGACACACTCATCCTTGACCGGACCAAAAGCTACCGTTTTTATGACCCTTTTGTATGGACATTAGTGCCTTTAGCCTATTTTGCCTTTGCCTTGTTCAATGGCTTGGTGCTTAAATGGCCTGTCCCAGGAACAAAAGCCAGTCCTTTTCCCTATTGGTTTATCGACCTCAACCACACTGCCCCTCAAAAGGTGCTGTCCTTTGTGCTGATTATCTTTTTTGGTTATCTCTTTAGTGGCTATTTGTTGCTTTTCATTAAAATATTTTTTGGAAAAAAACGATAAACGCTTTCAAAAACACTTTCAAAAGAGTACAATAAAGGTGAAAACCAAAGGAGGACGAACATATGCCAAAAGAATACAAACATATCATGGTTGCCGTAGACGGCTCTTACGAATCCGAGCTTGCTTTTGAAAAAGGAATTGCCGTTGCCAAACGAAACGGTGCAGAACTGGTACTGGCACACGTTATTGATACGCGCTCCTTACAAAGCGTCGCAACCTTCGACTCCTACATCTACGAAAATCTCGAAACAGATGCCAAAGGGGTATTGGAAAACTTTGAAAGACAAGCCCGTCAGCAAGGTCTAGACCGTGTCCAACGTGTCATCGAATTTGGTAATCCCAAGACCTTGTTGGCCAAGGATATTCCCGATAAATATGGCATCGACCTGATTATGCTGGGGGCTACCGGTCTCAATGGCTTCGAACGCCTCTTGATTGGTTCTTCGTCCGAATACATCATGCGCCATGCCAAGGTTGATATTCTCATCGTCCGCGATAAGGAAAAGACCCTCTAAAAGCGAAGCAAATGGCCTGACAACTAAGCTAGGCATGCTTCATATCCGCTAAAAGACCTCCGTTCTAGAACGGAGGCCTTTTTCTTACCCCTTACTGACTGCTCATTTCATTAGTTCATGGCATAAAAAAATTCTGGCCAAGGGCCAGAACTTTTCAGCTTAGTAATATTCACCTTGACGATAGTCCCAAGAATTGAAAGTATCAGACAAGTGCATCATGATTTTGTCGATATCTAAACCTTTACGGATAACGACTGGACATGGTGTGATGGAACGGCTGTTAGCCCCTTGTTCAGGGATGAGTTTTCCGTCCTTGTCAACCATAGAGACCATAACTCCTTGCTCATAGCGTGTTTCGATGGTCTTGTCAGGTTGGATAGAAGCCACATAATCATCTGCTTCGATGACTAAGTCAACCATAGAGTCGATACGTTCACCGATGCCTTCAACCTTACCACGGTTTCCTTTACCAGATGGGTTAGCTGAGGAAGCGTAAACCATACGGCCTTCTTCTTCCCACATAGCCTTGGCCAACTGCTCACCAGGAACACCAAACTTGATAACGAAACATGAAGTGCCACGCACATCCGTCATCAACTCTTCACGGCCATCCCCATAGGCTTTTAACTTCGCATAGGCATCTTCACGCCAAGGCAAGATACAACCCAAAAGAATATCTTCGTCCCAATGTTTTTGGTAAAAAGCATCAATCTCAGGTGTTAATTGAGCCAAAGCACGCAATTCTTCCATGCTACCACAGAGAACTACGCCTGGTTTGTTACGGTTACGTTCTTTTGCTTCAAACTTACGTTCCAAACCTTTTTTATCGGCAGTCATGATGATATAGCCCACTTTGGTAGGACTTACCAAGACACCACCTTCGCCCTTGATGATTTCAAAGCCTTCTTGTGATAAGTTGCCATCCCACTGAATGTGTTTAGTCATTTGCATTCTCCATCTAATTATAGGTTTAATCTTTACTAGTGTACCATGTTTGGCCTCTTTTGACAAGTTGAATTGTCAGAATATTTCAGACAATTCACTCCTGCCAATAGCTGGGCCTTTGTTTTTCATAAGCATCGATAAGGTCGGCATACTGCATGGTAATGCCGATATCGTCTAGACCATTGAGGAGCTTGTGTTTCCATTCCGCATCAATGTCAAACGAAAACTCTCCCACAGGTGAATAAAGCTTTTGGGCTTCTAAGTCAACCGTCACCTCGTCCTCTGGCGACAAAGCCGCCAGCTGTTGTCGAACTTCTAAGGGCTGCACAATCGGCAAAATACCATTGTTGAGGTCATTGTTGTAGTGAATGTCCCCAAAAGAGCCCGCCACAATCACCTTGAAACCGTAATCAGCCAAGGCCCAAGCGGCGTGTTCACGAGAAGACCCTGCTCCAAAGTTATCACCGGTAATCAAGACAGTGGCCTTGCGGTACTCCGGTCGGTTAAAGACAAAATCAGGATTCTCTGTGTATTTGTCATCCGCATAGCGCCAAGCATACATGAGGTATTTGCCAAAGCCCTTTTTATCAATCAACTTGAGAAATTGCTTGGGCAAGATTTGGTCGGTATCAATATTATCATTCATCAAGGGAACCGTCGTCCCAGTGTATACGGTGAATTTTTCCATCTAAACCAACTCCCTCACATCGACAAAACGGCCATGAATGGCAGCGGCTGCCGCCATCGCTGGGCTACACAGATGCGTCTTGGCACCAAATCCCTGCCGGTCTTCAAAGTTTCGATTACTGGTTGAGGCACAATGGACTCCTTCAGGAACCTTATCCGGGTTCATTCCCAGACACATGGAACAACCTGGGTCGCGCCATTCAAAGCCTGCCTCCATAAAGACTTTATCCAAGCCTAAGGCTTCTGCTGCTTGTTTAACCGGACGACTGCCCGGTACGACAATAGCGGTCAGATTCTCTGCAATTTGCTTTCCTTTAACAAACTCAGCCGCCAACATCAGGTCACTCAATCGGGCATTGGTGCAAGAACCAATAAAGACATAACCAATCTCAATGTCGCCCACATGCTGGCCTGGGGCCATGTCCATGTAGTTATAGGCCCGCTCATCATTCATATCCCGAATTTCAGGGAAAGGTTGATCAAAGGAGACCCCCATCGAGGGGTTGGTCCCCCAGGTCACCATAGGCGCTAAAGTCGACACATCAATCGTGATGACCTTATCATATTGCGCATCTGGGTCAGATACCAAGGTTTTCCAATCGGCTACTGCAGCCTCAAAAGCCTGAGGCACGCATTCCTTATCCTTAAGGTAATCGTAGGTGGTTTGATCTGGGTTCATAATCCCCATTTTTGAGCCAAACTCCACCGACATATTGCAGATAGTCATGCGTTCTTCCATACTGAGGGCCTCAATGGCTTCCCCTTGGTACTCCACGGCATGGCCAACGCCACAGGCGACACCGTGCTGGGCTATCAAGGCCAAGATGTAGTCTTTGGCATAAACACCCTTTTGAGGGCGACCTTCAAAACGCACTAAGAGCTTCTTCGGCTTGACCTGCCACAGGCATTGGGTCGCAAAGACATGCTCTACTTCAGAGGTCCCAATCCCAAAGGCAATCGCTCCAAAAGCGCCATGAGTTGCCGTGTGGCTATCCCCACAGACAATAAACTTGCCAGGTTGCGTACGCCCCGTTTCTGGGCCCACCATATGAACAATGCCCTGTTTTTGGGAGCCGTGGCTGGCATGGTCAATCCCAAACTCATAAACATTGCGCGCCAAGGTGTCCATCTGTGCTTTTGAGATGACATCTCGAATATCATAAATATTAACCGTTGGCACATTATGGTCAAAGGTCCCAAAGGTCAAGTCTGGTCGACGTAAGCGCCGTCCAGCCTCCTTTAGGCCAGAAAAAGCCTGCGGACTTGTCACCTCATGGATGTAATGCTGGTCAACATACATAAGTTGTGGTTCTCCCAGCTGGCCATGGACAACATGACGCTCCCAGACCTTATCAAAAATCGACTTTCCACTCATCGCACTTTCCACCTAATTACAAATTTTCAATAATTTTGGCCGTCATTTCTTTTGTGCTTGCATTACCGCCCAAATCTCGGGTGAAAACGCCTTGGTTAAAGGTCTTAGCCACCGCATCTTCAACTTGTTGCGCCAAGGCGTGTTCCCCAAAACTCTCCCTAAGCATCATAGCAACAGACAAAATCATACTGACCGGATTTGCGATGCCTTGCCCTGCAATATCCGGTGCTGACCCATGAATGGGTTCATAAAGGCTTGGCCCAGCCGCCGAATGACTGGCTGAAGGCATCACCCCTAAGGTCCCTGGTAAGACACTCGATTCATCGGATAAGATATCACCAAACAGGTTTTCCGTCACCACCACATCAAAACGTTTAGGGTCTGTAATCATCAGCATGGCAGCCGAGTCCACCAGTTGGTGTTCTAGGGTCACATCAGGAAATTCTGCAGCCACTTCATCTGCCACTTGACGCCAAAGTTTTGACGTTGCCAAAACATTTTGCTTATCAATACTGGTCACTTTCTTTTTACGACCTTGGGCGATTTGGCAGGCCTTGCGGATAATACGCGCAATTTCCTCACGGCTATAGTCGTTGAGGTCACGGGCCTTATCTTTTTCTAAGAGGTGTTCCCCAAAATAGATACCACCGGTCAATTCACGCACCACAACGAAATCCACACCCTCAATGCGGTCTTCCTTGAGCGGTGACAGGTGTTTAAGGCTGTCAAATATTTTCACAGGGCGGATATTAGCGTAGAGGTTGAGGGCCTTACGAATCGCCAGAAGCCCTTGTTCCGGACGCACGGGTGCATCGTCATACTGTGGGCTACCAATAGCCGCTAGCAAAATGGCATCCGCTTCTTGGCTAGCCACTAGCGTATCCTCTGGTAGCGGATGTCCCTTAGCATCTATACCTGCCCCTCCAAAAGGCTTTTCTGTGATGGTATAGGTGAAATCTGTTCCCTCAGTGACTGCTTTTAAGACGTCCAAGCCTGCTGCCATGATTTCAGGTCCAATGCCATCACCTGGCAGGGTTACAATATGTTTTGTCATGAGCTGACCTTTCTAAGCGTCAATACCGTCGCGTTCAGAAATACGATTGCCGATTTCGCCAGCGTTTTCCTTTTGTACCAAAGTATTGGCATTGATGTAGGCGATTGCTGAGGCTTTGAGTACATCAAAGTCCAAACCAGAAGCATTGAAAATCGTTTCAGTATCAACATTTTCGACAGACACCAAGACCCGTGCTTGTGAGTCGATACCATCTGTTACGGCATCAATGGTGTAGCTGAGCAGTTTAACAGTCTGGTTAAAGAATTTATCCACGGCATTAAAGATTGCTTCAACAGACCCTTGACCGTTAGCTAAAATATCCACAACTTCACCATCGTTGTTGATGAGGCTGACTTCTGCTGTCGTAGTGTCATCCGCATTTGACGTCACTTTGAGGTCATTAAAGCGGAAGCCTTCTGGATTTTCAATCTCAACACCAGCTACCAAGGCACGGACATCTGCATCTGTGATTTCATGTTTTTTGTCTGCCAAAGCTTTAAATTTCGCAAAGAGCGGTTTGATATCGTCTTCGGTAAAGTCAAGAGCTAATTCCTTGAGTTTTTCGACAAAGGCGTGGCGACCAGATAACTTACCTAATGGCAGAGAGTTATGTTTAACACCGACCAGCTCTGGTGTGATAATTTCGTAAGTGAGCGGATTTTTAAGAACGCCGTCTTGGTGAATGCCAGATTCATGCGAGAAGGCATTACCTCCGACAACCGCCTTGTTTTTAGGCACTGGAATACCTGAAAAACGTGAAATCAATTCAGAGGTATTGATGGTTTCATTGAGGACAATATCACTGCTAGCTTGGTAGTAATCTTCACGAATATTGAGAGCCACGGCTACTTCTTCCAGAGCGACATTCCCCGCACGCTCACCAATACCGTTAACTGTTCCTTCCACACGACCTGCACCGTTTTTGATCGCTGTCAAGGTATTTGCCGTTGCCATCCCTAAATCATCATGGCAGTGAGGGCTAAAGATAATCTCACGGTCGCTCTTTACATTGTCAAGAAGGTGTTTAAAGATATGTCCAAACTCCTCAGGTGTCGTAAAGCCAACGGTGTCGGGGATGTTAATATAAGTGGCGCCAGCATCCACTGCTGTTTGTACGACTTGAGTCAGGTAGTCTAGCTCTGTACGCGTCGCATCTTCAGGTGAAAATTCAACCACATCAAACTTAGAACGTGCGTATGACACGTGTTCCGTGATGATATCAAGAATTTCTTCCTTGGATTTTTTGAGTTTGAACTCCCGATGGATGGGACTAGTTGCAATGAAAACATGCACTTGCGGGTATTTGGCATCTTTAAGAGCCTCATAACAAGCGTCAATATCCGATTTGACTGAACGTGCCAAGCCCGTCACAGCTGTCTTAGTGAGGGTTGCAGCAATTTGCTTGACAGCCTCAAAAGAATCAGGACTAGCCGCTGGGAAGCCCGCTTCAATGGCGGAAATCCCCCATTTTTCCAACTGTTTTGCGATGGCAACCTTTTCCTTGATGGAAAAATTGACGCCTGGCGTTTGTTCGCCATCTCGGAGAGTCGTATCGAGAAATTCAACCTTACGCATAGTATCTACCACTTTCTAAAAATAAAAACACCTCGCTACCAAGCGAGATGTTTTTCTCCCGCTTGGTAAGCCAAACAGGACTAATGCTTTTGCACTAGTCCTCTCGTCGCAACAACAAAACAAATGATGTTACAGCTGGCATGGCTTGTCTCCTTGGTGTTAAGTTACCTATATTTTAGACTTGTCTCAGATATTTGTCAAGGTCTTGCGATATTTTTCTGAAAATTCTTTACAAAAACCCACCATTATTTCAAAAAGGTCTTTATAACCGCTTGTTCACTGGCCGTCAAAGGGCGATAGGCCCCTGCCTGCAGGGAGTCCTCTAAGACTAGACCTGCAAATGCTGTCCGTGTCAGGCCAGTGACCTTCACCCCATAGGCTAAAAACATCTTTTTGACCTGGTGAAATTTTCCCTCTTTGAGCGTCACGCGGGCTTGACTAGAAAAAGGCTGACTTGAGAGAATCTCTAGCTGGGCTGGCTGACAGACCGTCCCATCGTGAAAGCGTACCCCCGATGCGAAAAAGTCGGGAGCATCGGCTAGGAGGGGGCCATTAACAGTGACCAGATAGGTCTTGGTCACATGATAGCGCGGGTGCAAAAGCTGAAATCCTAAGGGACCATTAGTCGTCAACAAGACCAGACCAGCTGTATCACGGTCCAAGCGACCAACGGGGTACAGCCCTTCAGGGCGTTCCTCAGGCGCAACCAAATCAATCACTGTCGGGTGTTGGCTATCTGAAACAGCAGTCACAACTCCGATGGGTTTATGGACGAGGTAGTAAGTCTCGGCGTGTTCTTTAACAAGTTGACCAGCGATACGAATAGCCTGAAGGCCACTATCACAATTGCGACTGCCTTGACGAACAATTTCGCCATCAATGCTGACTTGACCCGTTTGAAGGAGCCGTTTGGCCCGTTTTTTTGACCCGACACCCTGGCACTCTAGTAATTTATCGAGTCTCACTTGGCAAAGCACTCGCAGCAGATGCATCCAAAATCAATTGCACATCTGCATGTTTTTGCAGAATACTAGCTGGCATAGCCTCAGTCACAGGGCCGGTCACCATTTGCTTAATGGCTTGGGCCTTTTCAGGACCATAAGCAAAAAGGATGATGGACTTGGCCTGCATAATGGAGGCAATCCCCATAGAAATGGCTTGTTTAGGGACCTCTTCTTCAGTTGTGAAAAAACGACTATTCGCAGCAATGGTAGAGGCTGTCAAATCCACCAGGTGGGTCTGGCTATCAAAGGCTGTTCCAGGTTCATTAAAACCAATGTGGCCATTGCGGCCAATCCCTAAAAGTTGCAAATCGATCGGGTGTTCAGTCATCACCTGGTCATAGGCTTGGGCAGCACGCGTTAAATCTTGAGCTTGGCCATCTGGCAAATAATTGGCCGCAAACGTTTTATACTGAAAGAGGTGCTCTTGCATAAAATAATGGTAGGATTGCGGATTATCCGCAGACAGGCCAACATATTCGTCCAAGTTAATCGTCGTCACCTGACTAAAATCCAATTCAGAATGGGCTAAAGTATCATATAAAGCCAAGGGCGAACTGCCTGTCGCTAACCCCAAGGTTTTCAAGCCCTCCTGCAGTTTTTTCTCAATTAGGGAAAAAGCCATACGACCACCTTCTGCTTGATTGGCAACGATAGCAATTTTCATGATGAACCTCCTTGATACCAAAATTGGTCTATACCTATATGGTACACCTCCTTCTCCTGAAAGTCAAACCAAAAGCTACAAAAAAAGCCGACAGTTCCCTGTCAACTTAAAAATTCTTTTATAAGCGCCTCTAGCTTTTTCTCCCGTAAGAGATAAAGGCCAATAAGCAGAATAAGGAACCAGACCATAATACCAAGAAGGGTCGGTCCGCCACTTGCCTTACTGCCATTTGCCGCTAAGATGACGCTAAAATCCATCAGAAAATGTGGCACTATAACCCACCAAAGACTCCCCGTTCGAATTACTAGGGCACAGAAATAAACTCCCAAAGCAAAGGCATAGTAGACCTGAAAAAGGGTATGGCTCATCGGTTGTATCAAACTGTTGGACAAATGGGCCAGCCCAAAAAAGAGACTAGACAAAAAGACAGCCCACATGACCTGACGGTAACTGCGGTTGCCAGCCTGAAAGGCCATCTGCAGAAAGAGGCCACGGCAGATGTATTCCTCCAAAAATCCAGCCACTAAAGCTGAGACGAGAGCGTCCCAGATAGCCTGCGGATAATGCGACAAGCCGATAACTAAAAGTGGAAGAACGATAAACAAGAGATAGACGACAAGCAGCCAGGACACGCTTAGCTGTTCCCAAAAGCTTGTTCGTGGTCTAAAAGAGAGCTTTAAGCCCAGGCGCCTGTGAAAACCCAAATAGAAAACGAGGGCCAAAAAGACTGACTTGAGGACATAATAGAGCATTTCCGGCAAGAATTCTGCCAAAGGGCGTAAACCTAGATTAATCACTAATAGGAGGACTCCCATGCTAAGCAGGGGTTGCTGATGTCTTTCTAGCATGGACCTTCTTTCTACTTTTTGGCAAAGGCTTAGTCAATAATACCTCGTTGACGGAGTGATTTATCAATAAGACGAAGTTTTTGAACGACTTTTTTGTAGTTGGTGATATCGCCGGCCTCTAAGAGGGCCTTCCGATGAAGTTCCAAGCGCCAACGATAAGCTCTTTGTTCCATGATGGTATCCATTCCCATCATGGTCAAGAGGGTCAGCCGTTCTTCAATGGCCTTAAGTGGAAAGACATGCACCTGATTGACACTGCTGGTCACGCTATCCTGACGCTTACGGTGAACATAGATGCCTTCATTCATATAGGCGATACGGTCTGCAGCCAGATAGACACGATAGGTGGTGTAATCATCTTCTACTTTTTCATCTGTCGGATAGAGAACATCCTCAAAGAGTTCCGCCTTGTAGAGCTTGGCCCAAGGGGTTGTGAACACTTGGCTCATGTAATCTTGACTCTCATACTGAAAGGCAAACCACTGCTCTGGGCTGTATACCTCTTCATAGTACTTATCTGCCCCGATATGCCAAACCATGTTGGCCGTCTCATCGAGAAGGGTAATAAAATTGCCAATGGCGATATCGCTATCGGTCTTTTTGAGTAACCGATACAGTTTTGAAATATGGTCTTCACTGATAGCATCATCATTATCAACAAAAAGAATATAGTCGCCACGCACTAGCTCCAAACCCGCATTGCGAGCAGAACCAACCCCACCATTTGTTTTGTGGTGAACCCGTACGCGTCTATCCGTGGCCTTGAGCTCCTCGCAAATCTTGGCCGAGCCATCTGTCGACCCATCATTGACTAAAATCAGTTCAATATTCTTATAACTTTGAGCGAGGATACTATTGGCGCAATTTCCAAGGAATTTTTCAGCATTATAGACTGGTACAATAACAGAAACCAAGGGACCCCATAGGTCTGAAACACCTACTCGAGCAACGATTTGGCTCTCGTAGCTGGCATCTTCAGCCAAAGCAATATTAACATCGTAATTGTGCTCAGCTGTATGCTTATGTGGCAACTTGATTTTTGATGTCGCTTGGCGCTTAAACCACTCATACTCTGAGTCGATATGCCCAAGGTCAATCGCCTGAATGCCTTCTTTTACCAAAGCTGGTACCAAAACCTTGGCCGTAGGGCCTAACATCAAGAGCACCAAGCAGTCTTTTCCATGTTTAACTATCGCCTCAAAAATCGCATCCTTAACGGCATAAGCATTTTTCGGTGGGCAGATGACACGGCAGACACTTGCAGCATCCGCAAACAGGTCATTGCCAATACCAGAACGGGTACTAAGACCTTCAACGATGAGAAGCTTGCGACCCTTCCACAATTGTTTTAACTTCTTAAAATACCCCGCACTCACAGACTTATCAGCCAAGTCCATGTATGGTCTAGAGATAAAGGTTGATCCATACCAAGGTGCGCGACAAAGTGAGGCATAATAGTCCCCCTTGCCTTTTAAATGTTGCTCCCAAAAAAAGATCACATCATTATTGTAGCGCTCTTGGTGTTCAAAAACATCTGGTAGACAGACCACCAAGTCTTGCGTAGAAGCTTGTCCAGCGAGACTTTTGAGTTCTTTTGCCAAGTTTGGATCAAAGTCCTGATAGGCAATCCCATCCCCTGAGAGAAGGTTGATCTCCCCATCTCCTAAACGCACTACCGATGAGCCGTGTGCTTGAATAAAGTCTAAGGTTTCATCAATGTCCCGCACGTGAATGCCAAACAAAGGCTCTGTCTTTTCCGCCATGGTTCCCTCCCCACCATTTTCATTAACCAGGTGTCAGCCGTTCGTCACTAGCCTTTCATGACAGAAAGGTTACGGCCATATGTCATTTTATTTTACCCTAAAAAGAAAGCTGAAACAAGCCCTTTTACCGTCACTTATCGCCACAAAAAAAAGAAAACCTCCAGCACCAAGGCTGAAGACTTTCAGGAGATTTATGAAAAAGAAAAGTTTTGGGATGACTATAGTATAGCCAACCTGCCTTAACAAAGACTTAAGCTGCTAAGTTTTTTTTGCTGTCTTTTTTTAAGGGCTTTTTTCTGGCTGGAGCTGATGCTCTCACTTGCTCGAAACAGACAACTTTCGCCCCTCACCATGGTCATGGAGCGAATCGAAGCAATAGCAGTTTTTCTGTGAGCTAGTCAGACGATACAAGGCTAATGAATGGGACAGGCCTTAAAAGCATCGCGAAAAAGACAAAATCATCCAGGAACTCCTCTTCCAGCGACAGTTTTCCTATTTTCTTCTCGCATTTTTACGGGCTTTGTCTCTTTATCACATCTTTTCTTCTAACGTGACTTCTGGGTACTTGTCTGCAAACCAGCGCAGGGCGAAATCATTTTCAAAGAGAAAGACTGGGTTATCGAAACGATCCTTGGCCAAGATATTACGGCTGGAGGACATCTTTTGATCCAGTTGCTCAGGGTTAATCCAGCGGACCGTTTTCTTGCCCATAGGGGTCATGACCACCTCGGCATTGTATTCATTTTCCATGCGGTGTTTGAAGACTTCAAACTGAAGCTGACCGACAGCACCTAGCATGTATTCGCCCGTCTGGTAGTTGGTATAAAGCTGAATAGCCCCTTCTTGCACCAGTTGCTCAATCCCCTTATGGAAGGATTTTTGCTTCATCACGTTTTTAGCAGAAACTTTCATGAAAAGCTCTGGAGTAAAGGTTGGGAGTGGCTCAAATTCAAACTTGTTTTTTCCAACCGTCAGGGTATCACCGACCTGGTAAGTCCCTGTATCATAGACCCCGATGATGTCTCCAGCTACGGCATTTTCAACGTTTTCGCGAGACTCTGCCATAAACTGAGTCACATTTGAAAGTTTAGCGCCCTTACCCGTGCGAGGGAGATTGACACTCATGCCACGCTCAAATTCACCCGACACGATTCGGACAAAAGCGATCCGATCGCGGTGACGGGGGTCCATATTAGCTTGAATTTTAAAGACAAAACCTGAGAAATCCTTGTCAAACGGACTAACTTCCTCACCATCGGTTTTCTTATGCCCGTGTGGTTCTGGCGCAAAGGTTAAAAAGGTTTCAAGAAAGGTTTGCACCCCAAAATTGGTCAAGGCAGAGCCAAAGAAAACGGGTGTCAGCTGACCATCTAGGATAGCTTGTTCGGAAAATGCGTTACCCGCTTCTTGCAAAAGCTCCACATCCTCAACCACTTGCTCATAAAAAGGATTGTTAGCAAAAAGGTCAGCACCTTCCTCAAAACTGGCGAAACGCTCATCGCCTTTGTAAAGCTCTAAGCGCTGGTTATAGAGATCATAGAGCCCTTCAAAAGACTTGCCCATACCGATAGGCCAGTTCATAGGATAGCTAGCAATGCCCAAAATATCTTCTAGTTCTTCTAGCAAATCCAAGGGTTCGCGCCCATCTCGGTCCAGTTTGTTGATAAAGGTAAAGACAGGAATTTGGCGGTGTTTGACAACCTCAAATAATTTTTTGGTCTGCGCCTCAATCCCCTTGGCAGAGTCGATAACCATGACCGCTGCGTCTACTGCCATGAGGGTCCGGTAAGTGTCCTCTGAAAAATCCTCGTGCCCAGGGGTGTCCAAGATATTGACCCGTTTGCCCTCATAGTCAAACTGCATCACTGAGGAAGTTACTGAAATCCCCCGTTGTTTTTCGATATCCATCCAGTCTGACTTGGCAAAGTTCCCGGTTTTTTTCCCTTTGACCGTACCAGCCTCACGGATTTCCCCTCCAAAATAAAGGAGTTGCTCTGTGATCGTCGTCTTCCCCGCGTCCGGGTGGGAAATGATGGCAAAGGTCCGGCGTTTCTTGATTGCGTCTTCTAGTGTCATGTCTTACTCCAGTTCTTTGATTAACCTTATTATTATACCGAAAAAAATCATCACCGTCCATGGGCTCATCTAGCTTATGGTTAGAAATTCATTTGGCAAGAGGTAAAAAAACGCTTTTTTCCTAACTGACTGGATAGTAACCCCCTAAAAAAGAGAGGCCCCCTCTTTTCACCCTCAGTTCATGACTTGGAGCAAGTCCCCATAGCCTTTTTCGGCCATCTCATCTTTGGGGATAAACTTTAAAGCAGCCGAGTTGATGCAATAACGCAGCCCCCCTCGGTCATCTGGTCCATCTGGAAAGACATGTCCTAGATGGGCTCGCCCTGACCGAGAACGGACCTCGATGCGGTCCATCCCATAACTCTTGTCTTCAAGGTACTGGACCACTTCTTTGGCAATTGGTCGCGAAAAACTAGGCCATCCACAAGCTGATGCAAACTTATCCTTGGCCAAAAAGAGGGGCTCACCAGTTGTCACATCGACATAAAGACCTTCTTCAAAGGTTTGGTCATACGCATTTTGAAAAGGAGCTTCCGTCGCCCCTTCTTGGGTTACTTGATAAGCTTCTTTAGACAAGGTAGTCTTGAGTTCTTCCTGACTAGGCCTTGGGTAAGCTGCTGGGTCAATCAAGGGCTGGTCTGCTTGTGTCACATCAATATGACAATAACCAGATGGGTTCTTTTTAAGGTAATCCTGATGGTAATCCTCAGCCAAGACATAATGCCGCAAGGGTTCCAACTCAACCGCTAGTTTTCGCCCTAGCTGAGCTTCTTCCTCCGAAAAGACCGCTGCAATTATTGGCCGGTCTGCATCATCTGTATAATAGACCCCTGTCCGGTATTGCCGCCCCTGATCATTGCCCTGCCGATTAACCGAAAGAGGATCAATCACACGAAAATAATACAAGAGCAATTCTCTTAAACTCACCTGTTTGGCATCATAGATAACTTGTACCGTTTCCGCATGATCGGTTTCTTTGATCAGCTGATAATTCGTCGTCGTCACCTGACCGTTGGCATAGCCAACACTGGTCTTTTCCACACCAGGAATGCGCTCAAAATAAGCTTGTAAGCCCCAGAAACAGCCCCCTGCCAAATAAATTTCAGCCATAGAAATCCCTCCTTAATGACCAGCAAATGCTAGCTTCTATCGTCCTTATTTTAGCGCAAGTCAGCCCTGACTGTCAAAAAGGGGCAACTGTAGGTTGCCCTAAAATCAAGACCAAGGACAAGCCCTAGGTCAACAAAAAAATGTCAGCTTGGGCCTATCCCCAAGCTGACATGCTTTTCTATATTAGGATTGTTTTTGAGACAGAGGACCCAACTTAAATAAGGCCCAGTAGAAAACAAAGTTGATGGCTAATAGGATACTAATCATCCAGAAAACGTTTTGTCCACCGCTGGTGATATTAGGCGCGGCATTCACCAAAACGGCCGCTACAGCTGTCCCGACTGCTCCTGCAAAGGTCTGTGCCAATTGAAAGAGCGCTGTCACATCGGCTGTCTTTTCATGGGGCACATAAGAGATTGAATAGGCCTGCGTATTGCTAAAAGCCATATTGCGACCGAAGGTAAAGACAACATAAAAACCAATGATAATCGCAAGGTTGAGCCAATCCGTAAAGAGGGCAAAAACCAACATGGCCAAACAAGCGAGGAAATTGCCTCCATATAAGCTCAATTTAGGGCCCTTATTGTCATAGAGTTTTCCCAGACTTGGCGCCAAAAGCGCCCCAATCAGGGTACCCGGTAAGAGTGAAAAGCCTGAACTCGTTGTCGAGGCACCTTGAGCCACCAAAAAGTTTGGAATCAAAAAGTTCGCAGACAAGTTTGAAAATTGAAAAATCAGAAATGGCCAAATTCCCAAGACAATCACAGGCAAACGCAGAACGCGAATATCTAAAAAGGGATGCTCCACAGTCAGGCTTCGCCAGATAAAGAGGGCTAAGGTCACCAGAAAGACCACTACATAGAGCCAATTGACCCCATGGCCATCCTCAAGACTAGATACCGCCACCAAGGAAGAAATGAGCGCTACGGCTAGCAACAAGAAAGACCAAACATCAAAAGGTCTTTTCACTTTTTGAGGGCTATCTTTTAGGTTTACATAGGCGATGATAAAAGAAATAATCGGAACTGGCATGATACAGGTGTAAATCATATGCCAGTCAAACCGTGCAATCATAGCACCACCGTATGTTGGGCCCAAAGCCGGTGCTAAACTAACCACCATACCTAAAAGCCCCATATAAAAACCTAGACGTTGCCGGGGCACGCGCTCAACCACCAGATTAAACATCAAGGGAATCGCTATCCCTGTCGCGCCACCTTGTAAGACACGCCCCACCATCAACAGACTAAAGTTGGGGGCCAGCATGGCAACACCATTTCCCAGAGTGAAAATCGCTAAGGAAGTAAATAAGATGCGACGTTCCCCCCAGTTATGGGCCAAGGTCGCTCCCAAGGTGATGGTAACAGCTACAGCCAAGAGGTAACCTGTTGTTATCCACTGCAAGACCCCTAAGTCCAATCCAAAAACCTGACTCAAATGTGAAAAGGTTACATTCATACTGGTTTCCGAGAGAATTCCCGCAAAGGCTACCAAAGCCGCTGCAAAAATTGACAATAAATCCGCCCGATTGGCGGTTTCTTTATGACTCATGTCATCCTCCAAAATGTTAGGGAAAAGGCCTAAAAAGAGGAGTGAACCAAAATCGCTGCCGTCAAGCTGGCGATTGATGGTTTCACCCCACAACACTGGCGCAAGCTGCATATGCCTCCAAAAAGCGTCTGTAGCGTCGGGCAAGGACGGGAGCATCAGCTATCACACCCGTGGTAGCAGAGACACAGAAGGCCTGTCTGCCACATTTTTACGGTCTTTTTTCTACATAGGTTATTGTAGCATGATTTTTCTGGAAATAGCAAGTTATTTTCCATATCAGCTCGACAAGTCTTGGCAAATCCTTCTAATTAAAATAGTCCTTCCTAAACAGGAGCGACTAGCTTAACCTTCAAAAAATTTAAAATTTTTCTTAAAAAAGACTTGCTTTTTTATTTGTACTATTGTATTATACACTTAGTACAAAGGTACAACACCTTAGTCATTTAAACAGAAAGGAAACTAACGATGACATGGACATTTGATACCAATAAGCCGATTTACCTGCAGATTGTCGAACGGCTTAAACTTGAGATAGTTGCCCAGGAACTAGCTGCAGGGGATAAACTCCCCTCTGTAAGAGACTTGGCTCAGACAGCTGGCGTCAATCCCAATACAATTCAACGCGCCCTAAGCGAGTTGGAAAATCAAAAACTGGTCTATAGCCGGCGCACGAGTGGCCGTTTTGTAACAGAGGACCAGGAGTTGATTGACCTGCTCCGTCAGGAACTATCGCAAACAATCTTACAATCCTTTGTCGACCGAATGACACAACTCGGTCACAAGGAGCAAGAACTTCCCCAATTACTCTCTCGCTATATTAAGGAGGCCCATCATGACACTACTGACATTTGAACAAGTGACCAAGCGCTACGGCAAAAAAACCGCTCTGGACAATCTGAGCTTTGACCTCTCTGCTGGACATATTGTTGGTCTTTTAGGACCAAACGGGTCTGGTAAAACGACATTGATTAAGCTTATCAATGGTCTCTTACAAACGGATGAAGGCCAAATCCTCATCAAAGGGCAAAAGCCTTCTGCTGCGACCAAGGCCCTTGTTTCCTACCTGCCAGATACGACTTATTTCAGTGAAAACATGACTGTCCAAGCCACTATCAACTATTTCGCTGATTTCTATGCTGACTTTGATCGATCACGCGCGCTAAGCTTGATGGCAGACCTAGCTATTGATACTAGCCTTCCCTTGCGTAAGCTTTCTAAGGGGAACAAAGAAAAGGTGCAACTCATCTTGGTCATGAGCCGTAAGGCTCAGTTGTACATCTTAGATGAACCTATTGGAGGTGTCGACCCAGCTGCACGGGATTATATCCTCCAAACCATTATCAGTAACTACTCACCAACAGCCACTGTGCTTATCGCCACTCACTTGATTGCTGATATTGAGCCAATCTTAGACCAAGTCATCTTTATCGACCAAGGCAAAATTGTTCGTCAGGGCGATGTTGACGATTTGCGTACCGCTTCTGGTCTGTCCATCGACCAACTCTTCCGCCAAGACTTTAAAGCCTAGAAAGGAGCCTTCCCATGTTAGGAAAACTTATCAAACACGAAATCACATCTGTCAGTCGCTGGTACTTAGGCTTGTACGGCGCCATCTTACTTCTCTCAGCCATCGTGGGGGTCTGGCTTCGGTCTTTTCTAGTCCGTGCTGGTATTCACTCCATCCATTCAGCTCAATTTGAGTCGGATTTCTACTACCAACCCGCTCTCTTTGAAGCCATTATTTTCACGGTTATATTCTTGGTCTTTCTAGGGCTCTTTATTAGCCTGGCTCTGGCTACCCTCTTTTTGATTATCCGGCGGTTCAAAGATAGCATTTATGGCCGTGAAGGCTACCTGACCTTGACCCTGCCTGTCAGCCATTCCCAACTGCTTGTCTCCAAGGTAGCTGGCGCTATCTTTTGGCAACTGGCGAGTGGTTTTACAACGCTTTTGTCCTTTATTATCATAGGTGGAATTCTCCTAGGGCAATTTACCGATGTGCCAAACTTGGCTCACTACCTGATTGGCTGGTCTTACTGGCTAGAACTCACCGGCTTTTTACTCTCCTTTATTATCGCTTCAATCAGCGGGACTCTACTTATCTACTTAGCTATTAGTTTTGGCCAACTCTTTGACCGGTCGAGAAACGTCATCGCCTTTCTCTTCTACCTTGTTCTAGCCTTACTGATTGGCTTTATCAATACGCACCTCCCTTGGTCCGGTATCAACGCTGACCTTGCCATGGGCCTTGAAAACCTCGTCCTCTCGCTTGTTTACTTTTACAGCATCCGCTATCTCCTCATCAACAAGGTCAACCTCGATTAAGCAAAAATACCATTGGGCTTTCCAATGGTATTTTCTTGTTTTGTTTTATGCTAATGCCTTTCCTACGGCTGCGAGAAGGTCTGGGATTTTAGCTTGATTGCTACCACCAGCCATGGCCATGTCTGGTTTTCCGCCCCCACGTCCGTCTACAATTGGTGCTAGGGACTTGACCAGCTGTCCAGCTGGGATAGCCTTGTCACGGCTGGCCACCAGAAGGTTCACCTTGTCACCAATAGCAGCGACCAAGACCAGAACATCAGAATAATCCTTTTGTTTCCAAGTATCTGCTAAGGTACGAAGCGCTCCAGCGTCAGCTACCTGCACTTGTTTTGCAATGTAACGATGCCCATTGGCTTCCTGAACGTCCTTAAAGAGATCGCCTGCTTGCGCTTGCGCTGCCTTGGCCTTGAGTTCGGCATTTTCTTTTTGTAGGGCTTGGAGCTGGTCTTGCAGACTGGCTACCTTGTTTGGAACTTCCTTGATTTGAGGGGCCTTGAGAGTGGCTGCAATATCGCGCAGGGCATCCTCTGTTTCACGATAAGCCTCAAAGGCTTCCTTGCTGGTTACCGCCAGGATACGACGGGTTCCAGAACCAATCCCTTCTTCCTTGACAATCTTAAAGAGACCAATTTCAGCGGTATTGCCGACATGAGTTCCCCCACAAAGTTCGATAGAGTAATCTCCGATGGTCACCACGCGCACATTTTTACCATACTTCTCACCAAAGAGAGCCATAGCCCCCATTTCCTTGGCAGAGTCGATGTCTGTTTCTACTGTCACAACGGGGATAGCTTCCCAAATTTTTTGGTTGACTTCTTCCTCGATACGGCGCAACTCATCCTTGGACACCGCCTCAAAATGGGTAAAGTCAAAACGTAAAAATTCTTGTTCGTTAAGAGAACCCGCTTGTGTGGCATGATTCCCTAAGACATTGTGCAAGGCCGCATGGAGCAAGTGAGTTGCTGTGTGGTTTTTCATCACTCGATGACGACGGCTATGGTCAATTTCCAGATGATAGGTTTCCCCAGCGCTGAGCAGTCCCTCAACAGCTACCGTGTGCAGGGCTTGACCATTAGGAGCTTTTTGCACATCTCGTACACGGCCGAGAACATTACCGGCATTATCCGTAATCGTTCCTTGGTCAGCAACCTGACCACCCATCTCCGCATAAAATGGCGTTTGGTCAAAGACCAAGAGGACTTCCCCTTCTGATACAGCGTCTACACGGGCATTGTCTGCGATGATGACTGCCAAGCGGCTGTCCGCTTCTTCGACCTCATAGAGGAATTCAGACGGTTCGGTGATAGCAGACAGGGTTTCATTTTGCATGCCCATGGACCCCCCTTTGACCACGCTGGCACGCGCCCGCTCTTGTTGCGCTTTCATGGCTTGCTCAAAGCCCTTGTGGTCAATTTTAAAGCCTTCATCTTCAGCCAATTCTTCGGTTAATTCCACTGGGAAACCATAAGTATCGTACAGTTTGAAGATGGCCTTACCTTCCAAGGTATCCTTGCCTTGCGCCTTAAGTTCAGCTAACAAGTGGTCCAACATGGTTGAACCAGCATCGATGGTACGGGCAAAGGTTTCTTCTTCACGTTTCACAATTTTTTCGATGAAGTCCTTCTTCTCGCTGACTTCTGGGTAGTAGCTGTCCATGATTTGACCAACCGTTGGCACCAATTTGTAAAGGAAAGGTTCATTAATCCCCAGACGACGGCCATGCATAACTGCGCGACGCAACAAACGACGCAGGACATAACCACGTCCTTCATTACCAGGCAGTGCACCATCTCCAATGGCAAAGGACAAGGAACGAATATGGTCAGCAATAACCTTGAAACTCATATTATCCCCGTCTGGGTCATAGGTTTTTCCAGACAATTGTTCAACCTGACGGATGATTGGCATAAAGAGGTCGGTTTCAAAGTTGGTCTTAGCCCCTTGGATAACAGCTACAAGACGTTCCAGACCTGCTCCGGTATCAATGTTTTTATGAGGCAATTCCTTGTATTCGCTACGCGGTACCGCTGGGTCAGCATTAAATTGCGACAAGACGATATTCCAGATTTCGATATAGCGGTCATTTTCGATATCTTCTGCCAAAAGGCGCAGACCGATATGGTCTGGGTCAAAGGCTTCG
Source organism: Streptococcus sp. DD12 (assembly GCF_001578885.1). Taxonomy (GTDB): domain Bacteria; phylum Bacillota; class Bacilli; order Lactobacillales; family Streptococcaceae; genus Streptococcus. The sequence goes on from NZ_KQ969495.1 coordinate 755,240, forward strand.
CCTCGGTCAAAGAAGATTTCAGTATCTGGTCCAGAAGGGCCAGCCCCAATTTCCCAGAAATTATCTTCAATCGGTACCAAATGACTAGGTTCTACCCCTGCTTTAATCCAGCAGTTGTATGAATCTTTGTCATCTGGGTAATAGGTCATATAGAGCTTATCTTTGGGAAAATCAAACCACTCTGGACTGGTCAAGAGTTCAAAAGCCCAAGCAATGGCTTCGTCACGGAAATAATCACCAATGGAGAAGTTCCCCAACATTTCAAACATGGTGTGGTGACGAGCAGTTTTCCCCACATTTTCAATATCATTGGTCCGAATGGCCTTTTGTGCATTGGTAATCCTAGGATTTTCAGGGACCACAGACCCATCAAAGTATTTCTTGAGCGTTGCGACACCTGAGTTAATCCACAAAAGCGTTGGGTCGTTGACAGGCACCAAACTTTGCGAAGGTTCCACCGCATGGCCTTTAGAAGCCCAAAAGTCTAGCCACATTTGACGAATCTGAGCACTGGTTAATTGTTTCATCTGTTCTCCTTTATTTGGGTAAGCCTAGACGGCTTAGTATTCTTTGAGTAATCCTTTGACAAAATCGACAGCCGTCACAAGGCTGATGACAATATCTTGCACGCCCTCATCATAGAGTGTGATGCTGTAATGACGTTTGGCGCGTTTGACCTGATAGCAAACCTTTGCCAAAACCTCTTGGTCTTTGACCAGTCGCCAATTCATCGACCACAGGTTGCCTGTCAAGGTCATATTTTGTTGCCCCGTACAGCGCCAGACAGCCCTGTTTCGCCTTGGTTTCAAGCGCACAAAAAGTGATTTGTCCTTGGCAAAGTCTAAGCGAAACCAAGGGCCCAACCAGGACAAGCGACGATGCAGACGGCAAACCACTTGCTGGTTGCTATCCTTAAGTTCCCATTCCCGAATAGCGACAGTATCTACGGCTTCTAGGCGATACAGCAACCTGTCTTCATCATCACATATGTCCAGCGGACGGGGGCCTAGAGAAAATTCCTCAGGCAAATGCACTGTTTTTGTCATGTCCCCTCCCTCAAAAAAAGACAAGGCATCGAACAAAGAAGGGCGACATAACCGCGGTACCACCTTCATTCAATGACCTTGTCATTCTTCATTTCTTATCTTAGTTTCCAACTGAGTAGCCCGTAAGACGCTACCAAGTGACTCCCAGCAACCGTCACCTTTCTGGATGGTTAATCATCTTACTTTTCTCAATCGTTTTTATTATACAGGCTTCTTAACTAATGGTCAAGCCTTAGTTAGAGCTTGCGCTTGACGAACTGCTAGCTGCAGAAGAGGAAGCACTTGAAGACGCTGTGCTAGAGGTTTCCGTGTAGTTAGCCAGGAGGTTAGACAAGTCGCTGTCTTTCACTTTTACATTGTACTCTTTGAGGATATTGGCCACCACTTGTTTTTGGAAAGCTGAGTCATTGGTCTTCTCATTGACAATCATGTTGGTCAACTGTGTTTTGTAAGTCTTCCAGTTACTGTCTTTATCCTTCCGGCTCACAACTTTAACGATGTAGTAGTTAGTCGCATAGGTTGAGCTGTTAGTGACACTAATCACATCAGACACATCCCCTGCATTCATGTCCTTGATTTTCGTCAAGAGATCACTAGGTAAGTCTGTCGAAGAAGAGTTCACAGTATAGCTGTACTTCTTGTCCGTAGCAGCGGTTTTTTCCTTGGCAATGGAAGCAAAATCCGCACCATCTGCCTTGACATCAGACAAGACAGAATTAGCTGTGTCTGAGTCAGACAACTGAATCACTTGCACTTCTGTATCAGGCATGTAGGTTTCATAGGCTTTTTTCATAGCCGCGTCTGTCGCTTCTTTTTTCGCAGCTTGTTCCAAAGCATAGGTCGCTAATAGACTTTCGCGGATGTAGTATTTTTTAAAGGCATCCAAGCTAACCCCATATTGTTGCGCCACATAGCCAGAAGCTGTCGTGCCATAGTAGGACGCGTAGGTTGTCAGAGATTCCAATGTGGATTGGTAACGTGTGTTGACATCCTTAGAAGATACCTTGTCGCCATACTTAGCCTGCAGGACATTGTAAAGCACGATGTTTTGCAAAACTGAGGTATTGGCAGAGTTGGTTTTAGTTGCTGCATAAAGGTCACCTACAGAAACCGTAGAGCCTTTCATGGACACTAAAACAGTATCGTTATTGGCACCCGAATGTTGCACGCCATAGGTCACTCCAGCTCCCACAGCTGCGGAGATAATTGCAATCGCAAAGCCACGCGCTACGCGCTTGTTGAAGGTTTTTTCTTCCTCAGTCAAAGGTTTTTTCTCTTTCTTTTTAGAGACAGCCTTCTTTTTGTAGCTCCGCTTTTTATCATCTTTTTTGGTCTCTTTTTCAGATGATTGGCTTTCTTTGGCAACTACTTCTTCTTTTGTTTCTTGCTCAGCTGATTGTTGCTTTGCATCCTTTTTAGTTTCTTTTTTTGACATGGTGACTCCTTTATTTTAACTGTTTTAGTATACCATAAGTTTTTAAAATTAGCTTAATTCGCCAAATCAATCGTTTCTTGGTCTTTGCGAATCATGAGCAGACCGTCTCCCAGTGGCAACAGACTTGCTGTCAGACCAGGATGGTCTAAGGTGGCGTCGAAGAGACGCTTGAGCCCACGATATATGGCGCGCTGACCGCGTGCAATTGCTTCAAACGGTTTTGCCACGTCTCCTCCTTGAAAGACATCGTCAATCAAGACCACACCACCAACTGGCATCAGACGCAAAATGTCTGGCAAAAAGACGATGTATTTTGACTTGGCCGAATCCATAAAGACCAAGTCGTAAGAACCCTCTATCTCTGACAAAAGTTCCTGAGCATCTCCAGATAATAGCTTAATTTGCCGGCGGCTATCGTAACGGTCAAAATTGGCCTGAGCCAAAGCCAGCATCTCTGGATTGCGATCAATCGTCGTAATTTGCGCCTGTGGGGCATAGGTCGCCAATAAAAGCGCCGAATAGCCAATCGCTGTCCCCACTTCTAAAATGTTCGAAGGGGCCACAAGTTTAAGCAGGAGCCTAAAATAAGCTGCTGTCTCCTTGGGGATGATGGGAATGTTTTCTCTCTGCGCAAAGTCTTCTAAGTCTGCTAAAAAGCCCGATTCTGCCTTTTGGTGTTGCCGCATAAAAGCAACCACTTCTTCTTTTACCACCGGCCGACGCATGTTGCGATTTGCCTTGGCACTATATGTTTCAACCATGTTTTCTATTATAGCGTATTTGGAAATTCTAGCAAGTTTTAGACCAGATGAACCCTAAAGTGAAACAAGCACCTCCTCTCAGGAGGGCTTTTCCACGCTGCCTGGACAGAAAAAGGAAAGCAATCTCTCGCCTAAGAGGAGAAAAAGAAAACAGCCAGGCTCAGCCTGACTGCTTATTTTCTGGATTATTTTCCAAGGTAGTATTCTTTTACCACGTTCAATTTGTCGTCAAATTCGAAGACCAATGGTGGGAAGTTAGGGATTTCAACATCCATGATTTCGTCGTCTGACAAGCCTTTGATGTGTTTAACAAGGGCACGGATAGAGTTACCATGCGCACCAACGAAGACGTTTTTACCATCTTTCAAGGCTGGCGCAATTTTGTCTTCCCAGAAAGGAAGGGCACGTTCCAAAGTAACCTTAAGGTTTTCAGCATCTGGAATAACAGAGTCGTCCAAAGATGCGTAACGACGGTCAGTGTGTGCTGAGTATTCGTCGTCTTTAGCCATAGCTGGTGGCAAAACGTCGTATGAACGGCGCCAGATATGCACTTGTTCGTCACCAAACTCTTCAGCAGCTTCTGCTTTGTTTTTACCAGTCAAACCACCGTAGTGACGTTCATTCAAGCGCCATGATTTTTCAACAGGTACCCAAAGTTGGTCAGATGCTTCAAGAGCCAAGTTAGTCGTCTTGATGGCACGTTTCAATACTGAAGTGTAAGCTTGGTCAAATTCAATCCCAGCTTCTTTGATGAGTTTACCAGCGTCGATTGCTTGTTGTGTTCCTTTATCAGAAAGATCTACATCTGCCCAACCTGTAAAGAGGTTGGCTTTGTTCCATTCAGACTCACCGTGGCGAGCAAAAACCAATTTTACCATTAGAATGTGTCTCCTTTATTTTTGGCCGAAGCCATGTTAACTCTTTTATTGTACAAAAAACTTGTTTAAAAAGCTAGTCCTTTCCCCAAAAAGGGAAATTTCTTAGGCTTAGTCACTCATTGAAAAGGCATTGGTCATATGGTTGCTGGCATCGTATAGAACTTTATCCAACAAATCTTCGGTTTGTTTTTGGAGATAATCGGAAACTTCCTGGTTGCTGTTTTCCAGGTTATAGTAGGTACCTTCTGCTTGTGCCTTGTCTACAGCATTGATAACTGCATAACCTTTAGCAATGGTGTCTTCTGCATAATCATCCACCAAAGACATCATTTCATGATGGTTACGGTCAGCCAAAGCAGCGATGATACGGCTAGTCCAATAATAGCTATCCGTAGATGGGGTTTTTGGCGTGTCGCGCAGATAGGCAGGGGTATCATTGACTTGGGTAAAGAATGGCACCATAGTCGTGTAAGGCATAGAACCATAGCTCAGCCATTGGATACCTGTCGTATCATGTGGTTTGTTTGGACGTACTTGCAGGATATGGGTTTGGTTGGTCCGGTTAACCCCGATAGGCCGGTAACCCGAAATCTTGGTATTTTCGCGAGTATAAGGGTCATATGGCGTGTCTTGGTAATAGCCTGTCAGCAGGTAGCGAATGTCATCGATTGTCACCTTGCGATAAGGTTTACGGCACCATGGTAGTGCAAAGGATTCTGGATCTTGTTGCACTTCCGGATTGAGGAATTTTTGGATAAACCAAGCCCGAGGGGTGTTATAGTGTTTGTCCTTGTCCTTTTGAGACCCAAAAGCATAGCGTGGGTTGAAATGTTCATTAGACGCATTCAAATCCAGGTGGTGTTGGCGAATCCAATCCCGCAGATCGCTTGAATAGAGATAGTGATCAGGGTTGTCAAATTCAAAATGGTCTAAGCCCAGTTGATTGGGGTTGGTGACATAAACGTCATCTGGTACACGACGGGCAATCCAATGATGGCCACCAATGGTTTCCAACCACCAGATTTCCTCAGTATCTGAAAAAGCAATCCCATTGGATTCGTAGGTTCCATATTCTTCTAGGATTTGCCCCAAACGAAGGACCCCTTCACGGGCACTAGAGATGTATGGCAAAACTAAGGTCACCATATCTTCTTCACCGATACCAGCTTTCACTAGTGGGTCTGCACCTAGGACACGGCTATTGGTGGTAATGGTTTCAGTGGCAGACATGGCCACATTTTTTTCATTAATCCCTGAAGCAGCCCAAAAACCTTCTGGCCCAGGGTTTCCCGCATCAGGTACTGCCGTATAGCGGATGGGATTGTCAGGTAAATCAATCTCAAAGTCAGACAAGACAGATTTATAATGCCGTGGTTGGTCTTCTGGTTGCACGACCACAAAGGCTTTCGGCGTATATTGACCGCTTGGCGAATCTTCCGTCCGTGCGACCAAGGTAGAGCCATCAAAAGAAGCGTTTTTTCCGACAAGAATAGTTGTACAAGCCATAATTAAATCTCCTTTGCTAATTGATTGAGTTTTCGTAAACGATGGTTAACCCCGCTTTTAGATAGAGGGGGATTGAGCAAAGCCCCTAGCTGGGCTAGGGAATAATCTGGATGAGCAATTCGTAGGTTTGCAATTTGTTGCAAATCACTGGACAAGCCTTCAAACACCTGATTGTCCCGAAGGCGGATAATGTTGTCAATGGTCTTCATACTAGCAGTCACCGTTTTAGCAATATTTGCTGCTTCGGCATTACTGGCTCGGTTGATATCGTTGCGTGCTTCCCGCATCAATTTGACAGATTCGTACTCTTCCATACAGGACATGGCACCGATAACAATCAAAAAATCAATGATATCTTCTGCTTTTTGAAGGTAAGTAATGGTCCCTTTTTTACGTTCGAGTATTTTGGCATCTAACATAAACAGTCGCAACAACTGGGCGAGGTCTGTCGCATGGTCTGCATAAACAGAAGCTATTTCCAGTTGGTATTTCCCTGTTTCTGGATGCGTGACGCTCCCTGTCGCCAGAAAGGCCCCCCGCAAATAATCTCTGGCCTTGCGTTCGTCTGCGATAATGTCAGGTGAAATGCCCTGAGCTTCTCCAAAGAAGCTATCCGCCAAACGCAAGTCTGCCAAGATTGCCTCGACGGCTTGGCTGATAAGAACCGTGTAGACACGATTCTTTTTAAGATTGGACTTGTAGTGATAGGATAAATCTGGCGTGACCTCAAAGAGGTCCTCAAAGAGTCCGTATATATAACGGGCAATTTTAGCGTTTTGAGTGGTGACCGATAAGGTCAACCCCTGACCAGACAGGCCTAAACTACCAGACATTTTGATAAAGGCTGATAATTCACTGTAACTGGGCTGAGAGGTCTGCATCACTTCTTCTTTAACTTGGGTAGTAAAGCTCATCGTCTGCGCCTTCCTAGAGACCGCAACAATTCTTGGGCAACAAGGTCACCGTCGTGAAAGGCGCCTCCATTTTCCAACCTTAGGAAGTTTGAGGAAATGACACGTGGCACTTGTTCTTTAAGGCCTTTAAAGTCATGGTCTACCTGAACCAAGTATTCATCAAAGCGATTAGTGTTCATGTAGCTTTGGGGGACCTTTTCCACATTGACCAAAACCAGGTCAATAACATTTTGCCCGAGATGACGGTTGAGCACACGCACATGGTCAGCATCCGAGAAATGTTCGGTTTCCCCATATTGGGTCATGATGTTACAGACATAGGTCACCGTCGCAGGTGTCTCACGTAAGGCCTGGGCAATATTATCAATCACAAGGTTTGGCAAGATTGAGGTGTAAAGGGAGCCTGGCCCCAGAACAATCATATCCGAATCCATGATGGCCTCAACCACTTTACGATTGGCCTGAGGGGCCTCATCGCTATAGCTATTGGTGACATAGACATGGTCGATGATGCCTTTGTATTTGGCAATTGAACTTTCGCCACAGACCTCGTGGCCATCCTGAAAGACCGCATGTAAAGTCAAGGCATTTTCACAAGCAGGGTAAATTTTCCCAGTCGTGTGAAAAAATTTAGCCAACAACTGAATGGCATTATAGGTGGAACCCTGCATCTCTGAAACCCCAGCGATAATGAGGTTGCCCAAAGGATGACCAGCTAAGCCACCATCTGACTCCTTGAACCGATACTGGAAAACCTGTTCGTAGAGCCGGGGCATATCACTCATGGCCACTAGAACATTACGCAAATCACCTGGTGGTGTCAATTGCGTCTCAGCCCGTAACTTCCCTGAGGAGCCCCCATCATCGGCGACTGTTACAATAGCCGTGATGTCCACATCGTAGTGCCGCAAGCTATTGAGTAAAACAGGAATGCCCGTTCCTCCACCGATAATGGTTAGTTTGGGTTTTCTCATGAGCGATTTACCGTTTCCTTTCGCCGATCCTTGTCTCGGTGGCTTTCATTGACCACCCAATCGAGTTCTCGCAAATCACGGGCTAAGCGATGGGCAAAGGCCACGCTCCGGTGTTGGCCACCCGTACAGCCGACCGCAATTGTCAAAACGGATTTCCCCTCTCGTTGGTAGCCTGGAATAATCGGTTGCAAGAGGCCAATCAAATGCGTGTAGAAATCCTCAGACTCCTCATGCCCCATCACATAATCATAAACTGCAGCTTCAAGACCTGTCTTGTCACGAAGCTCTGGATTATAGTAGGGGTTTGGCAAGAAGCGCACATCAAAAACCAAGTCCGCATCGAGCGGCAGACCGTATTTGAAACCAAAACTCATGATTTCGATCCGAAACGGTGCTTGACCGGATTTGTCTGAAAACTGTTCAAGTAACTCTTTTCGCAAAGCCCTTGGCGTCAATTCTGTCGTGTCAATCACATTTTGACTGAGGTTTTTCAGAGGGGCTAAAAGTTCACGCTCTAAGGTAATACCGTCCAAGACACGACCGGTTGCTGCTAGGGGATGCGAACGGCGTGTTTCCTTGTAGCGTGAAACCAACTCACCGTCTGTTGCATCCAGAAAGAGAATCTTAAAATTAATCCGTTCATCTGCCTGAATATTGTCCAAAATGGTCGTCATTTCAGAAAAGAAAGGCCGACTACGCATATCTACCACTAGGGCTATGCGGCCATTTTCCTCTGGCTTGACTAATTCCAAAAGCTTAGGAACTAGGGTGGGTGGCATGTTATCCATGGTAAAATAACCCATGTCTTCAAAAGATTGAACGGCCACTGTTTTACCAGCGCCACTCATGCCCGTAATCATCACTAGTTCAATTCGAGTTGATGCCATAAAAACCTACCTTTCTGCTTATTCCGCGGTACCCTTATTATAACAAAAATCAGTTCAATGTGGCGTTTGTAAGTTAATGTTTGAGTCATTTCTTTTTAGAACATCTAAGCGATTTTGCAATCCCTTACATCCTTGCTAAAAAAGGCTTTCTTGCCCGTTCAGAAAAATGGTCAAAAAGGACAAAGAACCTGTTTCAAGCGCTTACAAAATTCGCCTGTATGTTTAGCCCTTCCTCCCCAATTTCTGGCATAAAAAAAGAAAGCCTGGCTTAAAATTTCCGGGCTTTCTACAGTCCACAGCTTATTTTGGAAGCTTGCTTTGTTTTAATTCTTCTTGGAGTTGAGAGACTTGGTGGCTCAGGCTGACCAGCATCTCCATTTGCAATTCTTGCACGCGCAAAAGGTCAGACTGGTCGGATTGAACCACGTGGTCCATTTTCTTGTGCAAGGACTGAATCTCTTCTTCAGACCGTCTATTGACCAGAAAATCGTTTTTGGCTTGCAAACGATCATAGTCAGAGGCACGGTTCTGACTCATCATAATGAGAGGCGCTTGAACAGCCGCCAGGGTGGACAGGGCCAGATTGAGCAAAATAAAAGGGTATTTATCAAAGGCCCAAGCCGCTGGTGCTAAAAGATTGTAAAGCATCCAGATCAGCATGAAGGCCAAAAAGGACAAGATGAAGGTCCAAGACCCTCCAAACTTTGCCACCACATCTGCAATGCGTTGCCCAAAGGTAATCTTACTGTCCAGCTGTTCTTGGATGTCTAGGGTCTGTGCCCGATTTTCCTGGTCAACTTTATCATAACTGTGTCGAATATGGTCGTTTTTTTCATTGGCTTGCGTGATGATTTCTTCTAAATGTTCTAGACGCCACTGAGCCAGATCAACATGTGAAATGTGTGAACTTTCTGTTAACTCTGAATGGTGTTCTAGGATATATTGACGTACGCCAGGATCAATCGTGCGTAATTCTACCATGCTAAGGTCCTTTCCCTAAAAAAAAGAGTAGACTTGACCGAGATTAAAAGACTAATCTGGGTCATCTTTCTACTCCTGCTTACCGACGTGACTATCTTGTCTCTGATGACAGCTTAGTCTAGTTCGGCGATGACTTCAATTTCGACCTTAACGTCCTTTGGTAGACGGGCTACTTCAACACAAGACCGAGCTGGAAAGGCCGACGCAAAGGCTGTGGCATAAACTTCATTGAAGGCCACAAAGTCATTGATGTCACTTAGGAAGCAAGTGGTTTTAACCACATGGTCAAAATCTGTTCCTGCCTCTGTAAGGATTGCCTGCACATTTTTGAGAACCTGCTTAGTTTGCGCCTGAATCGTGTCACCCACAATTTCTCCTGTCTCAGGTGAGAGAGGCACTTGCCCTGAAGCAAACAAGAGGTTGCCTACGATGCGACCTTGTACGTATGGCCCCAAGGCTTTAGGGGCTTTATCGGTATGCACAACTTTTGCCATGTAAAAACTCCTTTTCATCAGTAAAATCACCCTTATTATACCAAAGTCGAGAGGTGATGAAAAGAACTCTTAATGAAAAATTGTGTGATGAGTCTTTAGAATGCTTTTGCCCTCCTGCCTAGCCGAAAAATCTGAGCCCATTGCCTTTTGTAACAGGTCCTAAAGAAAGCCTTAACGACAAGGCTTTCTTTAGTCTATGGGGAGTTCAGCTTTCACTGTTTCTAAGACCCTTCTGGACCTTTTTTCACCTCGCCTAAAGAGGGCATGAATCAACAGTAACATGGCGCTTAACAAGCCAGAAACCACAAGGTAATTGAGCCAAATATGGTCATCAGGCATGATGGGTGGGTGTTTTAGAAGCCCGTAATTGCCACCTGTTAGGGCATTGACACCCAGCAAAAAAGCATCTAAAGCAAAAGTCCAAAGCACTAAGGTCCCAGCAGACAAACGCTCGCTACCAAAGTGTCGCAACAGATAGACCAGACCATTAACCAAAAGACAATAATGCCCCAGCAGAAAGGAAAAACTCGTAATATGAGGAAAGCTATAGGGGTCAAAAACTGGATAACCCAAGGCAAAGGCCGCCCCACTCACGCCTAAGAGGGCAAAATACTGCTTCAAAGGCCAACGATCTGGTAAGAAAACCAAAGCAAACATGGCCAAACGGCAATGGTAGAAAGGCAGGCTATTAGACAAGGGAATGTGATGAGAGAGATACCAGCCGTATAAAATCAGCAATTGAAAAATCTGGAGGCCTAAAAAACACTTGCGGTAACTGTCTTTTTTATAGGATACAAGCGTCAAAGTAACCAGGCCGATAAAGACCATAACAATGACCAGGTACCAAAAAACTGAAATAGTCGGTGGTTGGGTCTGGTGTGTGGTTAAAAAGTCAGACATCATGTTCTGGCCTTAAACCTCCTTTGGACACGACTATAGGGCTGAGACAGCCTCTCTTCTGCCGGTGTTTGGTTAGGCTCACTAGCCAAAGGTTGGGCAAAATAAGGGAACAAGAGAATACTCATCATGGTAATATCTACCCCATAACTTTCAATCATAGCAATACCAAAGGCTAATAGGATAAAAATCATGTGGAAATAGCTAAATCGCTTGCGAATGACTTCTGCAGCTATCATCAAAGGAAAGAGCAGGTAAGCAATCAAACCATTTCGCAAAAGCGCATCGACATAGAAATTTTCATTAGTAATCAGAACCCCATCTGGGTAGGAAAGCCAGGGAACGTTTTGTGGAAAGAGTCCAATCGGTGTGACTTCTAAATACTGGTGAGCATTTGCCAAACGCCCTGTCACGATACGGTTAACAAAAACCAACAAGGGGTGCTGTGGCTGGAACCAATAAGAAAAAGTTACCCCACAAATAAAAATCACAGCCACAATACTAAGAATGACAGAACCTCTCACAAAATACTGACTCAAAAAGGGCTTGAAAAGGTAGGCCAGAGTGATGACAACGAAACTATAAAAGACAATTTGAGAATCTGTCACCGCATAAATCAGACAAGCCCAGAGGGCAAGCACGAGGATTTCCAACAAAGACCGCCCTTTTTTGGCCATCAAGATATAGTCTATGGCCAAACTCAACATAAACATAGCCAGTGAGTTGGGAGGGCCAAAACCGTAAGAATAGCGAAACTTATCCATTTCTCCCACTTGAGGCGTTTGCCCATCAGGTAAATAGCCTTTTAGGTAAAAGAAAAAAACAAGACAAGCAATCACTAGTTTTGCTGTGAAAAACCGTCTAATCAGCTGCCTATCCGTACGGTCGACAGCTACAGACAAAAGAAAGAAGGTAGCCATTGAAGCACTCGGTTCTCGCCACAAAAGGAGAAGACTAAGCAGGGTCACACCAAGCGCAATTTTATGTAGCCTAGGCCACTGATGGCGGTAGCCACTCCAAACAAAAACAAAACCTGACAGACCGATAGAGGTCCACCACAAAGGATTCTTAAATTCCCAAGGCAGATAGCGAGGGGATATGAAAGACATCACCATAGCAAGGACAAAAGCCAGCGTATAGGTGCCTTGAAAGAGCTTATCTGAATCCTTGGTAAAGGCCTCGCCCTTGGCTTGCAGTGTTCGGATTCTTTGTTTTAATGTCATGAGAATTCCCAAAACTCCTTATTCTTTTTCTGTTGACGCCTTTTCCAATCTCGCCACTAGGTTTTCTAAATGCATGGAATGGCTTCCCTTAATCAAAATCTGGTCCTTAGCTTCTAAAATCTCCTCTACCCGTGCCACCATGTCTTCGAACTGGTCTTCGTTTTCAGTTTTCTTGAAATAATAAACCCGCCCGAGTGGGAACATCTGTCCGGCATACTGGGCCAATTCCGCATAGTCCTCCCCGTAAAAAATCAGAGAATGGAAATCTTCCGGAGACAGACTGGTTAAGAGCTGCGTGTGCAGGGCAACAGAATCAGGTCCCAACTCTTTCATGTCACCCAAAACAACTAGCTTTTTCCCACCGTCTGCGATAGGCAATTTGGAAAAGGTCTCTAAGACCAAACGTGTGGCAGTCGGATTGGCATTATAGACATCTGACAAAATCTCTGCGCCATTGGCTGCCTGCTTCCACTCCGTACGGTTTTGGGTTAATTCCAGATGAGCCAAAGCATCACGGATGTCCGCTTCATCAATAGACAAGAGTTGGCCGATATAGGCTGCGAGCATGGCATTCCAGGCATTATAGCGACCCGTTACCGGCAGGTGAATGGCCTCTTCAAGGAAGTTAGTCTTAAAGTCTAAAGCGTTTTTATGCTCGACATAGTCAGTGACAAAAATATCAGCATCCGGTCCAAAATGGATAACCTTTTGTTCTTTGGGTAAAAAAGGTGCTAGCACAGGGTCTGCTGGCGCAATGAGGATGCCATCGCCATCCATGCCCTCTGTGATTTGTAACTTTCCTTGAGCGATTTTCTCACGACTGCCAAAAAATTCCAAATGCGCTTCGCCAATCAAGGTAACCACTCCGATATGAGGCTTGGCAATCTCAGACAAGAGCTTGATATCCCCCATGTGGTCTTGGCCCATTTCTAGCACGATTTTCTCGGTATCATCAGGCATATGCAAGGCCGTATAGGGTAGGCCGATTTCATTGTTGTAATTTCCTTGGGTCTTATAGGTTTTATAGGCTTTAGCCAAGACAGCTGCTATCATGTCCTTAGTGGTTGTTTTCCCATTAGACCCTGTTACAGCGATGACATCTACTCCCTGCTTTTCGAGATAATAGCTGGCCAGCTCTTGAAAAGCCTTAAGGCATTCAGCCACCAAAAGATAAGGCCGCCCGACAATAGGCTTTTCCGTAAAGGTGACACTTGCCCCATTGGCAAAGGCTGTCTCGATAAATTCATGCCCATCTCGTTGCCCTTGAAGAGGTAAAAAGATATCTCCTGCTTTTATCTTGCGCGAATCAAATTCGATATTTCCTACTTGCCCCTGTGGCCAAGCAATTTCACTGGGGCTTGCCCCAACTACCTGTGCAATTTCTTCAATCGTCAGTCTCATGTTGACTCCTTTTCTTTACAGACAATCGCCTTTATTATAACATATTTCAGTTTTATGACCGTAAGTCCTACAAAAAAACAAGAGCATTGGCTTACAAGACTTCTGTTTCTTTTTAAAATTAGGCTATTCATCATGTTTTCAAGCTTTCTATTACCTATTGTTCAAGGCACAAAAAAACCAACTTCAAAAGAAGTCGGTCTAAATCCTAAAACCCAGTCTAGGACCTGCATTTTTCTATTCCGCAATCCGCTTGAGATAGTCTTGATAAGACTCCGTCTGCATCAATTCTTTCGCATTTTTAACCCGTGCAGCTGTTGGCGGTTTTACCCCTTCTAGGGGGTAGGGAATGCCCAGCTCCCGCCACTTGAACTCACCCATGGTGTGGTAAGGCAAAACCTCAAACTTATCCACGGATTTCAGCGTTTTGACAAAAGCGCCCAAGTCTTTTAGGTCCTCATCAATATCCGTCAGGCCAGGCACCAAGACATGGCGAATCCACATAGGCACGCCTTTGTCTGAAAGGTATTGGGCACATGCCAAGATATTACGATTGGTCTGTTTGGTGACAAACTTATGTTGTTCTTCACGGATTTCCTTGATATCCAGCAAGACCAAGTCGGTCACTGCCAAAAGACGGTCAAATTTCTCTAAATAGTCTGGCTTATTTCGAAAAGGCATGGCACAAGTATCTAAGGTACAGTGAATCCCCTGTTCCTTGGCTTTGGTAAAAAGCGCTGTCACAAAATCAATCTGCAAGAGGGCCTCACCACCTGAAACCGTGATCCCACCATTTTTTCCCCAAAAATGCCGATATCCGACCGCTTCTCGCAAGACGTCATCAACCGTCCGCTCTCTGGCTTTGTTGCTTTCCATCTCCCAGGTGTCAGGATTATGACAATATTGGCAACGCATCTTACAGCCCTGCATAAAGACAATAAAACGAACCCCAGGACCATCCACAGTCCCAAAACTTTCCGTTGAATGCACTAGCCCTGTGACATTGCCATAATCTACTGCCGTCATGCCTGTAACCTCTTCCATTCTTAATACCCTCATTATACCACCATCGCGTCCAAAAAGACTAGCAATAAGTCTAAGAAAAGACGACCGCCACCTTGAGCCCTTCTCATCCGTTCCACTGAGTGAGGGCTGTGAAAGACAAGAAACCACCTGAAGCATCTCCTTCAGGTGGTTTAGGTTATGTCATGTTGTTGATGCTTTTTAAAATTCTCACCTTTATCAAGCAAGGTGCCTTAAGGTGACTAAAGCCTAGTCTACCTCTGAACTGTGAGGGGCATCGGAGATCGTCAGTTTGAGTTTAACCACTCGGCCATCCTTGACCTTGTTATTAACAAAGGTCAATAATTTATCCTCTGCGACGACTTCATAGACTTCTTTATCATCAGGTCCAGGAATGGAGCCAACTCCTGTCAGGTAGTAACCCGCAATCGTATCCACATCATCGCTCTCAAGCTCCGTCTCGAAATACTCATTAAAGTCATTGAGCGTCATGGTACCACGTACAATATAGGTCGCCTCACCAATCTCACGCACTTCTACTTCGGCCTTGTCGGTTTCGTCATCAATTTCGCCGACAATTTCTTCCAGCAAGTCCTCTAAGGTGACAAGACCGGCCATCCCACCGTATTCATCTAGCAAAATAGCCATCTGATTGTGCGTGGTTCGGAAATCTTTGAGCAACTCATCCACAAAAATCGTCTCAGGAACAAAAAGAGGGTCTTGAAGAATTTTTCTCAGATTTAAATCATCGAAACCTTCCTTGAAGCCTGCATCCAAGAGGCGCTTCGTGTGAATAATCCCAATGATTTTATCCTTATCATCATCATAGACGGGCACCCGCGAAAAGGTATGGTCAAGAATTTCAGCGACAACCGCACGTGCCGGGTCATTGATGTCCACCATAAAGGCATCCGTCCGAGGCACCATGACTTCTCGAGCCATGAGGGAATCTAATGAAAAGACCCCTTGTAGCATATCAATTTCTTCTGCGTCTAGACTGGCTTCGCTGTTGGTCAGCATGTATTCAATCTCATCCCGCGTCATTTTTTCATCAGCATCATCGAAGGTCATCGGTGTTAAACGGCTCAAAAGATTCGTTGAAGCCGATAAGAGCCAAACAAAGGGACTGACCACTTTTCCAAGGAGGATAACAACCGGCGCTGCCACAATAGCCAGACGGTCTTTGAGGTTCATAGCGATGCGCTTAGGATAAAGCTCCCCAAGCACAATAGAAATGTAGGTCAAAAAGACCAGGGAAACAATGCTTCCGACTGTCTTGGCACCTTCAGAAGCACCCAGCCATTTAGCGACAATCTCCGCTAAAGACTCTGACAAACTCGCCCCAGACAGGAGGGTTATCAGGGTGATGCCTACTTGGATAGTGGACAAAAAGTTGTTAGGGTTTTCCAAAACCTTAAGCAGACGGATATATTTTTTATCGCCTTCTTCAGCCTTTTGCTCCACGCGCGCCCGATTGAGGGAAACCATGGCCATTTCAGTGGCAGAGAAAAAAGCATTTAGCAGGGTTAAGACAAACAGTAATAAAAATTGTAAAATAATCGACTGACTGCTGGGGTCTTCCATCGTCAATTCTCCTTTAATTCATAAAATGTTATTCCATTATAGCACAAAGACTAGCCATAAGGCTAGTCTTTAATCATCTAAGAGTTTTGATTGGCTGAGTTTAAATTGACGACGTTCCTCTGCTAAGCGGTAAATGAACTTAACGATTTCCTTAAGAATGGCATAGACTGGAACGACTACAATCATACCGACTAGACCGGCAACATTGGAGCCGACAACCAAGAGCACCATGATGGTCAATGGGTGAACGGCTACTGCACCACCAACCACCCGTGGGTAGATAATCATTCCATCAATCTGTTGGAGAATGACGACATAAATCAAAGCAATCAACATCTTATTAAAGTCGGTCCCTGCGTAGGCTATAATGACCGGCAAGAGACCTAGATAAGGCCCAATGTAAGGAATAACATTTAAAAAGGCCAAAATCAAGGCAAAAATCAGGGCGTAACGGATACCCAAAATCATATAACCCAGATAAGAAAAGACGAAGATGAAAAGGGAATTCATGGCCACACCAAAAATATAGTGCGAAATCGCCGCATTCATATCCTTTAACAAGGGGACAATCTTATACTTGTCCGTCTTTAACACCTTATCTTCAACAAAGGGCAGAATAGTTTTACCATCTTTAAGCAAGTAAAACATAAAAATCGGTGCAATCACAATGGCCATCAGAATACTAGTGACGGTTCCGATGATGCTGCTCACACTAATCGTGACACCACTGACAAGATTTTGCAAGATGTCCACATAAGACCAATTTAACTGTTGCAGAGCTTTTTGCACATTGATGTTTTCAAACAAGGGATTTTGTTGCAACTTAGACAGGTACTGTTGGAAATTCGTATAGATATCTTGGCTAGAGTTGATTAACTGATTTAACTGGTCAATCACATTTGGAATAAAACTATTGACCGCTAAAACAACCAAAATGACTAAGAGAACCAAGGTGGCTAAGGTGCCCCAAAGGCGTGACACATGCAAGTCCTCTTCTAGCCAGGTCACCAGAGGGTTAAAGACATAATAGAGAAATCCACCGATAATAAAAGGAATGACAAAGGTCTGAAAAGCGCCGACAAAGGGCGTAAACACTTCAGACATGTAAGTCCACAATAGGATAATGGCTGTAACAGCTAAAATTTCAATCGTCCAAAAAAATAAACGGCTCTTTTGAAACACAAGATACTCCTTTCTTTGCTATATTATATCATAAACTCACTCACAAACTCGCTCAAAACCGTTTCTCTCCTGCAAATCTTACCGAAAAGGATGTGGTATAATAGAGCCACTAACAAAGAGCAAGGAGAAAGCAATGGCACTGATTCAACTGACCGATGTCTCACTAAAACGACAAGGCAAATCCCTCCTCAGTCACCTCAACTGGACCGTAAACCCAGGGGAAGCTTGGGCTATCTTAGGCTTAAACGGTGCAGGAAAATCGACACTTTTAAAACTTCTTATGGCGGAATACTGGTATACTCAAGGACAGGTCCAGGTCTTAGATACCGTCTATGGCAAGGGAGATATTACGGCTCTGCGTAAGCGTATTGGGGTCGTCGGGTCCTTTATCGCTGAACGACTCCCCCGCCATCTAACCAGTGAACAAATCATCTTGACAGGTGCCAGCAAAAGTAGCATTCTCTACCAAGCCTATGACGACAATGACTTAGCCCTGGCACGGGACATGCTTTGCTCACTTGATGGTGGCTTTTTGCTTGGCAGGACCTATGCCAGTTTATCTCAAGGAGAAAAACAACTGGTGCTCATTGCCAGAAGTCTCATGGAAGCCCCTGATATCTTGATTCTAGATGAAGCGACCAGCGGTTTGGACCTCTTTGCCAAGGAAAGATTGCTCCAGCACATCGACCGCATCAAATCGCTCCCACAGGCCCCTCT
Organism: Streptococcus sp. DD12; assembly: GCF_001578885.1. Taxonomy (GTDB): domain Bacteria; phylum Bacillota; class Bacilli; order Lactobacillales; family Streptococcaceae; genus Streptococcus. Next base: position 773,140 of record NZ_KQ969495.1, read on the forward strand.
TATCCTCTATGTCACTCACCATGCGGATGAAATTACTAAGACCTTTAGTCACGTCCTCTTGCTCAAAGAAGGCAAGATTGCGGCCCAAGGACCAAAACACACGGTTTTAAGGTCAGCTATTCTCAGTGATTTTTACGATAGCCCTGTCAAGCTCATCCCTATTGGTGACGACCGCATTTATATTAGACCTGATTTACAAAAACTATGACGATATACCTCCTTCTTACTTATTTTTGCTGGAATTGCCTGGTCTTTATCTGCTACGCTTATGATAAGTGGCAGGCTAAGCGTGGGGGCTGGCGTGTCCCAGAAAAGGTCTTGCTCAGACAGGCTGTCTTTTTAGGCGGACCCGGAGCACTTTTAGCCATCTTTTTCTTACACCACAAATCCTCCTCTCAAAAATCCTATTTCCGCTGGGCAGCTCTAGCGGGTTGTGTGACAAGTCTGCTAGTGGCCTATGCCTACAGTTGCTTCTATCCTTTATGAAGTCCTTGTCTTCACGTGAAAAATCTAAAAAAAGTCTAGGAATAATTCCTAGACTTTTTTCGCCCTTTAGATGGCTTTCTTATCGTAACCCAAGGCCCGCTGGATGGCTTTAACAATCTCAACAAGGACCAACATCAGGAAGCTTCCGATAAAGACAGCTAACCACTGACTTAGGCTTAAGTGTGACACATGGAAGAATTGGTTGAAACCAGGTACTACAATGGTCACCATCAAAATAAGGAAAGCCAACGGAATTGCCCAATTAAAGAGCTTGTTGCGCCAGACACCAACCGTGAAAATAGATTGATAGACTGATTTGACGTTAAAGGCATGCACCAATTGGATCAGTCCCAAGGTAGCAAAAGCCATCGTCAAAGCATCCGCATGGATTTCTTTATAAACTTGGTGTTCGGGATGAAGCAAGGCCCAGCCATAAACACCCAATACCAAGAGCGTTTGGAGAATACCTTGGTAGATAATCGCTCCAAGAACCCCTCCAGAGAAGAAGCTCGACTTGCGGCCACGCGGTTTGTGGGTCATCACACCCGGTTCGGCAGGTTCAACCCCTAAAGCGATGGCAGGTAGGGTATCTGTTACCAGATTGATCCACAGGAGATGTACCGGTTGCAAGACATCCCAACCAAACAAGGTGGCAAAGAAGATGGTAAAGACTTCAGCCATATTGGCAGATAAGAGGTATTGGATGGACTTCTGAATATTGGAGAAGACCTTACGCCCTTCTTCTACTGCGACAATAATGGTTGCAAAGTTATCGTCTGCCAAGACCATGTCGGAAGCCCCTTTAGAAACTTCTGTTCCTGTGATCCCCATACCGATACCAATGTCAGCTGTTTTGAGAGATGGCGCGTCATTGACCCCATCACCTGTCATGGCGACCACCTTGCCGTCATTTTGCCAAGCTTTGACAATACGCACCTTATGTTCAGGCGATACACGCGCATACACAGAATATTGTTTGAAGACTTTTTGGAACTCTTCATCCGTCAACTCATTGAGTTCAGCACCTGTGAAGACATGGTCTTCTGTATCATTTTCATCAATGATACCCAGACGTTTGGCAATGGCTTCCGCCGTATCTTGGTGGTCACCTGTAATCATAATCGGACGAATACCAGCTTCTTTAGCGACACGAACAGCCTCTGCAGCTTCAGGACGCTCAGGGTCAATCATCCCAATCATACCTGTAAAGATAAGGTCACTTTCAATCGTATCAACCGTTACCTCGTCTGGCACTTGGTCAATCACCTTATAGGCCCCCGCCAAAACACGTAAGGCTTCATGAGCCATAGCCCTATTGCTGCTTTGGATGAGTTCCGTTGTTGCAGCATCAATAGGCGCAATATCGCCAGCCTTATCACGAGAGACACAACGCTTCAACAGCTGATCTGGCGCCCCCTTAACAGCCACCAGGAATTGCCCATTTGGCATTTGGTGAATGGTTGACATCAACTTGCGGTCAGAGTCAAATGGAAGCTCAGCAACACGTGGGTATTTGGCCAAAAGGCCCGCCACATCAAAGCCTTGTGACAAGGCATACTGAATGAAGGCTGTTTCCGTCGGGTCTCCGATTAACTTGCCATCAGGGTCAATTTTGGTGTCGTTGGCCAGTACTACCGAACGCAAAAGTGGCAACTCTAAGCCCAGCGCAATTGGTTCACTGGCTTCGTGGATAGCCCCATCATAATAAATTTTTTCAACGGTCATTTGATTTTGGGTCAAGGTTCCCGTTTTATCTGAAGCAATAATCTCTGTTGACCCCAACGTTTCAACAGCTGGTAAACTCCGCACAATCGAATGCCGTTTGGCCAGAGTTTGAGTCCCTAGGGAGAGAACGACCGTTACAATGGCAGGCAACCCTTCAGGAATAGCAGCAACAGCCAGAGCTACTGCAGTCATCAAACCATTAAGAGGGGCTTCGTGACGAATAAAGACACCGACAACAAAGGTAATGGCTGCAATGGCTACAATCAAGTAAGTCAAGGCTTTAGAAAGATTATTGAGGCTTTGCTTGAGCGGGGTATCCGTTTCATCGGCATCCGCCAACATCCCTGCAATATGCCCCACCTCAGTGTACATTCCTGTATTGGTCACCAGACCTACACCACGACCGTATGTCACATTGGCATTTTGATAAGCCATGTTGAGGCGATCGCCGATACCAGCATCTGCTGCAACTGAGCTGGTCACGTCTTTTTCGACTGGTACAGACTCACCTGTTAGGGCAGCTTCTTCAATCTTTAAGGAAGCGGCTTCCAAAAGACGCATATCCGCCGGCACCACATCACCAGCCTCCAAAAGTACAATATCACCTGGCACTAAGTCTTTGGAGTCAATTTCCATGACTTGCCCATCTCGGCGAACACGTGCCATAGGGCTTGACATATCTTTCAAAGCTTCTATAGCCGCCTCAGCCTGCCCTTCTTGGTATACACCAAAGGCCGCATTTAGGATAACAACCACCAAGATAATGATGGCATCTGTCAAGCCGTGCATTCCTTCTGTCACAACAGATAAGGCTGCGGCTATCAGCAAAATGATAATCATCAAATCCTTGAATTGATCGATGAATTTTGCCAGAAGACTCCGTTTTTCGCCAGCCTCAAGCTCATTGGCGCCATAGGTTTGCAAGCGCTCTTGTGCTTGGGATTGACTCAACCCCTCTGGTGTCGAATCGAGCTCTGCCAAAACCGTTTGGGGGTCTTGGGCAAAAAAGCTCTGTTTAAGTTGTTCTTTGGACACGTTTGTTCCTCCTCTTATGGTGTCTCATCGCTAAGCAAAATTGCTAGCTTAGGGGAAGTCTCCATTTTATAAACATAAAAAAGAGACCTGTTTTTAGAAACAAGTCTCGCTGTTTAAGACAAGGCCGGAAATTGCTTTCGGATTGACGACCTTGCCACGGATATTTCCGTCGGCTACTCCCTTATTTCCCATTATTTTACACGAAAAATAAGGCTGGGTCAAGATAGCGCCCTAAAAATTTCCCCAGGAAACCAGCAAGTCATAATGCGCCAACTCCTCTTGACCTTCCGCGTCCAGGTAGAGGCTATAAGACATACTGACCTGAGAACGATTTTTTTCATAGACCAAAGACTGGGTCTGGATATAAATGGGTAACTGTCCCTGATGGGTTACAAAAAAGCTCTGCGTCAGCCCCTCCACCGAAAAGCGCATGATAGACTTGGGCCTTGAAAATCGGGACATGACCCATTCTTGGTCTGAGCCCTTAAGGACCACCTGCTCATTTTCTTGATTACGGTAGCGCAGGTAGAGAGTTGCCCCTTTTTCCACGACTTCTCCTTGATAGACTTCTTCGATAACATCTATTTCCGTGTTCATCCGAACCGTGTTTTTAATATGAATCCTTAGCATGGCCCTATTTTAGCAAGTTCTACAGATTCTTTCAAGAAAGGCCAGCTCCCGCAAGGAAATTCTTCTTAAATTCTAGTATAATAAGAGGTATGATTGAAAAAGTCTTTCGGGATCCCGTTCATGATTACATCCATGTGGACCATCCCATGATTCACCAGCTTATCAATAGCCGTGAATTCCAGCGGCTAAGACGCATCAAACAACTAGGAACCAGCTCCTTTACCTTTCACGGGGGCGAACATAGCCGTTTTTCCCACTGCCTAGGAGCTTACGAAATTGCACGACGGGTCACTCGGCTCTTCGATCGCAAATACGCTTCGGTTTGGGACAGTAAGGAGAGCCTCCTAACCATGACAGCTGCTCTCTTGCATGATATCGGGCATGGGGCCTATTCCCATACTTTCGAGGGCCTATTTGACACCGACCACGAGGCCATCACCCAGGCCATCATTTTAGGGCCGGAGACAGAAATCCACCGCATCTTACTGCAACAAGGGCCTGATTTCCCTAGCAAGGTCGCGAGTGTCATCAACCACACCTATCCCAATAAGCAGGTCGTGCAACTCATTTCTAGCCAGATCGATGTCGATCGGATGGATTACCTCTTACGGGACTCCTATTTTACAGGAGCAACCTACGGAGAATTCGATTTGACCCGTATCTTGCGGGTCATGCGCCCCGTGCCCAATGGCATCGCCTTTGATTTTCACGGGATGCATGCTGTTGAGGACTATATTGTCAGCCGTTTTCAGATGTATATGCAGGTTTACTTCCATCCCGCTACCCGCGCCATGGAAGTCATCCTTAAAAATCTGCTAAAACGGGCCAAGTTACTCTACCAAGAGGTGGAGCATAAGGCTTATTTTGACAGGACTGCCCCACGCTTGATTCCTTTTTTGGAAAATCGCTTCACCTTAGAGGATTACCTCAAATTAGACGACGGGGTGCTCAACACCTACTTTCAAACCTGGATGGAAGCTGACGATATTATCTTATCTGACTTGGCTAGTCGCTTTATCAATCGTCGTATTTTCAAGTCTATCACTTTTGCGCAAGACGACCTACAAGGTCTCGATCTGTTACGCCATCTCGTGGCAGAGGTTGGCTTTGACCCTGACTACTACACAGCCATCCACCTCAATTTTGACCTGCCCTACGACATCTACAAGCCAGATGTGAAAAACTCTCGGACGCAGATTGATATTTTAGAAGGTGACGGCACCTCTGTAGAGCTATCGCAACTGTCACCCCTCGTGGCCGCCCTAACTGGGACAAGTTATGGCGATAGGCGCTTTTATTTCCCACGCGAAATGCAGGAAGATAACCACCTTTTCGCCCAGGCCCACCGAGACTTTTCCGCCCATATCCACAATGGCCAATTTAAAGGAGACCCCCATGAGTATTAAACTCGTTGCTGTCGATATCGACGGCACCCTACTGAACTCAAAAAACGAAGTGACCCCCGAAGTGGCAAAAGCCGTCAAAGAAGCTCGTGAAGCTGGGGTAAAATTCGTGATTGCCACTGGTCGCCCAATCGCTGGCGTCCAAAACTTACTGGAAGAATTAGACCTACGTCACCCAGACAACTATGTCATTACATTTAATGGAGGTCTGGTCCAAGACACTGCCACCGAAGAAGACATCATTCGAGAACCCCTCAGTTATGAAGATTATTTAGATATTGAATTTCTCAGCCGTAAGCTGGGGGTTCATTTGCATGCTATCACAAAAGAAGGCATTTACACAGCCAACAGAAACATTGGTAAATACACTGTCCACGAAGCCACTTTGGTCAGCATGCCTATCTTTTACCGTACCCCAGAAGAGATGCCTGATAAGGAAATCGTCAAAATCATGATGATTGACGAACCTGACCTCCTTGACCAGGCCATCTCACGGATTCCGCAAGAATTTTACGACCGTTTTACCATCGTCAAATCCAAACCCTTCTACCTAGAATTCATGCCAAAAACTGTCAGCAAGGGCGCTGCTGTCCTTCACTTGGCCGAAAAATTGGGTTTTTCGCCTGACCAACTGATGGCTATCGGCGATGAGGAAAACGACCGCGCTATGTTAGAAGTGGTCGGACATCCCGTTGTCATGGAAAATGGCGTCCCTGAAGTGAAAAAAATCGCCAAACATATTACCAAGTCCAACGATGAAGATGGCGTAGCTTATGCGCTTAGAAAGTGGGTTTTAGACTAATGTTTACCTATAAAGTAGGAATTTCAGCTCAAGAGCACGATGACTTTGTCAAAAACAGCCAGCAGACCAATCTCCTTCAAAGTGCCAACTGGGCCCAAATCAAGGATAACTGGGGCAGTCAACGCCTCGGCTTTTACAAAGATGGTCAATTAGTGGCATCGGCCCTAGTACTCATCCGCCACCTTCCCTTGGGCATGGCCATGCTTTACGTCCCTCGAGGGCCTGTTATGGATTATCAAGACTTAGCATTGGTTACTTTTGTCTTAGATAGCCTCAAGGCCTATGCCAAAACACAAAAGGCACTCTTTATCAAGTTTGACCCTGCTCTTTTACTCAAACAGTATCATATCGGTGAAACTGTTGAAGAAAACCCAGAAACGCTAGCTGCTATTGAAAATCTCACTACTGCTGGCGCCCAGTGGCAAGGACGGACCAGTGAAATCGCAGAAACCATCCAGCCACGTTTTCAGGCCAATGTTTACACCAGCGATGACATTCTCAAAACATTCCCAAAACACACCAAGCGCTTACTAAAAGATGCGACTAACCGCGGGGTTCACGTTTTCCGTGCCGGTATCGACCAAGTCAGCGACTTTGCAGATGTGGTCGCTCTGACAGAAGACCGCAAAGGGGTTGCCTTGCGTAATCACGATTATTTCACGAAAATGATGACCGTCTACGGAGACGATGCTTACCTGCATTTAGCCAAAGTCAATCTGCCCCAGCGTCTACAAGAGTACAAGGACCAGCTGGCACAGATTGAAAAAGACCTTGATGCTACTGAAGCGCATCAGAAAAAGCGACTGACCAAATTGACCCAACAAAAGAATTCCGTTACCAAGTATATCGCCGAATTTGAAGAATTTGTCAGCCAGTATCCTGACGAGCTGGTTATTGCCGGTATCCTTTCTGTCGGTTATGGCAATGTCATGGAAATGCTCTATGCCGGTATGAATGATGCCTTTAAGAAATTCTACCCACAATACGCCTTATACCCTAAAGTCTTTGAAGATGCCTATGCTGATGGCATTATTTGGGCCAATATGGGAGGGGTTGAAGGCACATTAGATGATGGTCTAACCAAATTCAAATCCAACTTCAACCCGATGATTGAAGAATATATTGGGGAATTCACTCTCTCAGCCAGTCCACTAGCCCCACTAGCTCTCTGGGCCTACAATCGCCGCAAATCCTCATAAAAACAAAAAATCTCACAGAATGCTTATTCGTGAGATTTTTTCAATAAAAAAACCAGCATTCGCTGGCTTTTTTTGTCTTATTTTACGAAGTCCAAAAGTGCCAAGAAGCTTTCTGCTTCAAGAGATGCGCCACCAACGAGTGCGCCATCAACGTCTGGACATGCCATGTATTCAGCAACATTTTCAGGTTTTACAGAACCACCGTATTGAACACGAACTTTGTCAGCAACCGCTTGACCGAAGTCTGCAGCAACCACGTCACGGACAACTTTACACATTTTTTGAGCGTCGTCTTGAGAAGCAGATTTACCTGTTCCGATAGCCCAGATTGGTTCATAAGCGATAACAGATGCAGCAACTTGCTCATCAGTCAAACCAGCCAAAGCAGCTGATACTTGGGCACCAACAAATTCGGCAGCTTTACCAGCTTCGTAAGTTTCCAAAGACTCACCACAACAGATGATTGGCAAAAGACCGTTAGCAAAGATAGCTTTGGCTTTTTTGTTGATGTCTTCATCTGTTTCATGGAAATAATCACGACGTTCTGAGTGACCAATAACCACGTAGTCAGTACCAATTTCTTTCAACACTTGTGGGCTTGTTTCACCAGTGAAGGCACCAGCGTTTTCAAAGTAAGTGTTTTGCGCAGCAACTTTCAGGTTTGATCCTTTAGCTGCAGCAAGCACAGCTGTCAAATCAACTGCTGGTGCTGCAATCCCAGCTTCAACCAAGTCAGCTGAAGGCAATTTTGATGCAACAGCTTCAACAAAAGCTTTAGCTTCTTCTGGATTTTTGTTCATTTTCCAGTTACCGGCGATAAATGGTTTACGTGACATTTCACATACCTCTTTTTTATTTATTTTCGCCTTCTATTTTACCATTTTTTTCCCTTAAAATAAAGTAACCATCCCACATTTGTCTCATTCTCCCCGCAAACTTTGTGTAAATTTCTTGCCTCTCTGAATATTTTCAAAAATGTCACAAAAAAAGAGCCTAGGGCTTTCGCCCCAGGCTCTTTGTCTGACTTATTTTGTGTTGGGAACTAAATCGAATTAAGCTTCGATTTCAGATACGATACCTGAACCAACAGTACGTCCACCTTCACGGATAGAGAAAGTTGTACCTTGTTCTACGGCGATTGGGTGAATCAACTCAACGTCGATTGTCACGTTATCACCAGGCATAACCATTTCAGTACCTGCAGGCAACTCGATTGAACCAGTTACGTCAGTTGTACGGAAGTAGAATTGTGGACGGTAGTTGTTGAAGAATGGAGTGTGACGTCCACCTTCGTCTTTTGTAAGGATATAAACTTCACCCTTGAATTTAGTGTGAGGTTTGATTGAACCTGGTTTAGCCAATACTTGACCACGTTCGATTTCATCACGTTGGATACCACGGAGAAGGACACCAACGTTATCCCCTGCAATACCTTCGTCCAATTGTTTACGGAACATTTCAACACCGGTAACAACTGCAGATTGGATTTCTTCTTTGATACCAACGATTTCAACTTCGTCGTTGACTTTAACAGTACCACGGTCGATACGTCCTGAAGCAACAGTACCACGTCCAGTGATTGAGAACACGTCTTCGACTGGAAGCAACAAAGGCTTGTCAGTGTCACGTTCTGGTTCTGGAATGTACTCGTCAACAGTCTTCATCAATTCCATGATAACATCTTCTTGTTCAGCATCACCTTCAAGGGCTTTAAGTGCAGAACCTTGGATAACTGGAATGTCATCACCTGGGAAATCGTATTCTGACAAGAGGTCACGGATTTCCATTTCAACCAATTCAAGCAATTCTTCGTCGTCAACCAAGTCAACCTTGTTCATGAAGACGATAAGGTATTTAACACCAACTTGGCGTGAAAGCAAGATGTGTTCACGTGTTTGTGGCATTGGTCCGTCAGTTGAAGCAACTACGAGGATCGCACCGTCCATTTGGGCAGCACCAGTGATCATGTTTTTAACGTAGTCCGCGTGTCCTGGCGCGTCGATGTGCGCGTAGTGACGGTTTTCAGTTTCGTACTCAACGTGTGCAGTGTTGATAGTGATTCCGCGTTCGCGTTCTTCTGGAGCTGCATCGATAGATGAGTAGTCTTTTGGTTGGTTAACAGAAGATGGAAGACGACGTGCCAATACAGTCGTGATCGCTGCTGTCAATGTAGTTTTACCATGGTCAACGTGTCCGATAGTACCAATGTTAACGTGTGGTTTACTACGATCGTATTTTTCTTTTGCCATTTAGGAAAAGCCTCCAATAAAATATATTTTATAGATAGACAGTAGGCAATACAGTCTAACTTTCCTTACTATTTTAACAAATAAAATAGAAAATGCAAGCGCTAAGGGTGGGTTTTTTCGTATTTTCCTTCGCTAAGCTGCTTTCTTAAAAAAGTCTATTTTCTGGATATGCTCGGCTATTATTTTCAGAATATTTCGACGAAATATACAAAGAAGCTAGTTCTTTTTTTAAAAAAGTGGTATGATAAGAAAATAATCCTTTATAAGGAGGCGAAAATGAACAAACCTTTCTTAAGTCCCCAAGACATTCGACAGGCTTTGGATTTCCGAACCGCTGTGCGGGTCTACTCCGAGCGTAAAATTCCCAAGGCGGATTTGGCGACCATTTTAGATAGCGCTTGGCTGGCCCCTTCTTCTATCGGGTTGGAACCTTGGCGTTTTGTTGTTTTAGAAAACCCTGAAATTAAAGCGGCTATCAAGCCCTATGCCTGGGGTGCGCAAACACAACTTGAAACGGCTAGCCACTTTGTCTTGCTCATCGCCTCTAAGGATGTGCGCTATGATTCGGACAATGTCTATCAAAGTTTGGTCCGCCGTGGCTTGACCGATGAGCTTACGATTCAACAACGCTTGGCACGGTACGAGGACTTTCAAAAAAAGGACCAAGGGATTGCAGAGTCAACTCATGAACTTTGGCAATGGTCTGCCAAACAAACCTATATCGCTCTGGGCAATATGATGATGACGGCCAGTCTACTAGGCATTGACTCTTGTCCGATTGAAGGGTTTCATTATGAGTCTGTCAATCGTGTCCTAGCTGAATACCAGGTCTTAGACCCTGAGACAGAAGGCATTTCTGTTATGTTATCCCTTGGTTACCGCGCCGAGGAGCCCAAACACAGGCGAAGCCGCAAAGATCGTAAGGACGTTATTTTCTGGAAATAAGGAGTTAAGGATGAAAATGCTACATACATGTATTCGTGTCAAAGACTTAGAGGCCTCTCTAAAGTTTTATAAAGAAGCTTTAGGTTTCGTGGAAAAACGGCGAAGTGATTTCCCAGAAGCTGCATTTACTCTGGTCTATCTGGGACTTCCCGATGAAACTTATGAGCTAGAATTAACCTATAATTATGGGCATGAAGCTTATGACTTGGGCAATGGTTATGGCCATATCGCTGTTGGTGTTGACGATCTCTCAGCCAGTCATGCGGCCCATGTCGAAGCTGGCTATCCCGTCACTGACCTTGCTGGATTACCTGGTACGCCACCACTCTTTTATTTCATTCAAGACCCTGATGGCTACAAGATTGAAATTATCGACTTAAACCAATTTTAAAAAGCTAGTAAAGGAGCGACTATGACCTTTCGTGAGGATATCACGGCCAACCCAAAGGCAGAAGCCATGAGCGAGGAGCTCATCGCCGTTTTTGAACAAGTACGAGACCCTGAAATTGAGTTGGATATCTATAACTTAGGATTAATTTACGAAGTAACCGTTGATGAGGCCGGCCATTGCCGGGTGCTCATGACCTTCACTGACCGCAACTGTGGGTGTGAAGATACCCTGCCTGCCGAACTGGCTGATAAACTCCAACATGTCCCAGGGATCACCTCTTCAAAAATCGAAGTCACTTGGACCCCTGTCTGGAAAATGACGCGCATCAGCCGTCTGGGTCGGATTACCTTAGGCATCAGCCCACGCTGATTAGCAGATTGGCCAGTATAAAATCTGGATTTCAGCTCATGATTGAATAAAACGAAAAGACCGGCCAATAGGCTGGTCTTTTTTGGTTTAACGCACTTCTGCTTGCACCTTTTCTTCCAAGGATTTTTGAATTTTAGCCATATAACGAGCGACTTCTTCGTCTGTTAGGCTGTCTTCAGGGTTTTGGAAGGTTAGGCTATAGGCCATTGATTTCAAACCTTGGCCTAATTTGTTACCTGAAAAGACGTCAAAGAGTTTGATGTCAGTCAGGCGTTTGACACCTGCAGCCAAAATCGCATCAAGGACTTCTTGATGGGTAACCTCATCCTTCAGCAAGAGAGCTATGTCTCGGGTAACTGCTGGGAATTTGGTAATTTCATTAAATGCTTGCGCTGGAGTTAAGGCATTTTCGATAGCAGTTAGGTCTAACTCGGCTACATAGGTTTCTGGAATGCCATAAGCTTTTGCGGTATTGGGGTGTACTTGACCGACAAATCCAATCAGACGATCTCCCAGATGAAGGCTTGCCGTACGTCCTGGGTGCATACCTGCCAAATCAGTCTTAGCTTGGTAGGTCACCGCCAAGCCCAAACGATCAAAGAGGGCTTCTAGGATACCCTTGGCGTAGAAAAAGTCCACAGGCTGAGCCAGGGTTTGGAAATCTTTAGCCTGAACAAGGCCTGTCAAAGCAATGGCAAAATGATTGTTTTCCTGTGGCAGGTCTTTTTTGGGGTCACCTGTTTGTTCGAAGACTTTCCCAATCTCATAGAGGGCCAAATCCCCATTTTTACGGGCAGTATTGTAGGCTACCGTATCCAAGATACCAGGTACCATACTTTGGCGCAAAACAGAACGTTCAACTGTCATAGGCCACATCAACTCGGTCAGATGTGACGGTGCCAAGGTAAAGGCTGTCGCTTTTTCTGGTGTGGTCAAGGCATAGGTAATGATTTCAGACAGACCAGCCCCTTCGGCCACGGTGCGAACCTTGCGGCGCAATTTTTGTGTAGCAGTCAACTCCCCAGCAGTCCCTGCGTCCTTAGGTAGGCTAGTTGGTAGTTTATCGTAGCCATAAATCCGCGCAATTTCCTCGAAAAGGTCTGCTTCGATGCTGATGTCCCAACGTCTGCGAGGAACGCTCACCGTGAAGTGCTCGCCATTTCCAGTCAAGCCGAAGCCCAAGCGACGAAAGACATCTTCGATATCACTGTGGGTTAGTGCTGTCCCAAGAACACGGTTGACATCCGCTAGACTACTTGAGACAGTGACATCTGAAGTATCCAGGTCTCCTGCTGCAATAACACCTGAACGCACACTAGCGCCAGAGAGTTCTGCAATCAAGCTTGCTGCAGCATCCAGGGCTTCGGTCACCGTTGCCAGGTTAATGCCTTTTTCAAACCGAGAAGACGACTCCGAACGCAGGTTTAGTCGGCCACTTGTCTTGCGAATCGTTGTGCCATCAAAGACAGCTGCTTCCAATACAACACGTGTGGTCTGGTCAGAAATCTCTGTAGCTGCACCCCCCATAACACCGGCCAAGGCAACAGGTTTATCAGCCACGGTAATGACCAAGTCACTGGTCTCTAATTCACGGTCTTCGCCATCAAGGGTCACGAGGTGCTCTCCGGCCAAAGCTTGACGCACCGCAATCGTTTTGTCTGCGAAGGTGTCCAAGTCAAAGGCATGCATGGGTTGACCATAGTAGATGAGGATATAGTTGGTCACGTCCACGACATTGTTAATAGGACGAATTCCAGCATTCATGAGCAAGTTTTGCAACCACTGTGGACTTGGGGCGATGGTCACATTGTCCAAAACACGGGTCGCATAAAAGCTAGCCTTGTCACTGTCGATACGAACAGCAATCGCATCGCTAGCTGATTGGTCACTTTCAGTCAGTTCAAAACTAGTTAAGTTGACTGGCTTATCGTAAATGGCTGCAACTTCATAGGCCACGCCACGCATAGAGAGGGCGTCCGCACGATTTGGCGTAATAGAAAGTTCAATAATCTCATCATCCAAATCTAAAATAGGGAAGACTGACTCCCCAACAGGAGCATCCTCAGGTAAGATTTGGATACCATCGGCGAATTCTTTGGGGACAACTGAGTCAGAAATGCCTAATTCCCCCAAAGAACAAATCATGCCTAAGGATTCTAAACCACGAATCTTGCCTTTTTTGATTTTGTAATTATCCGCAATCCGAGCGCCAGGCAAGGCCACAATAACCTTGATACCGGCACGGATATTCGGAGCACCACAGACAATTTGTCGAGGGGCTTCTTCCCCTACATCAACCTGACAAAGATGCAGGTGGGTATCCGGCACATCCTCACAGGATAAGACTTCTCCAACAAGGATTTTGGACAATCCTTCTGCCGGTGAGGTTACCCCTTCTACTTCAATACCTGTCGTTGACATTTTTTCCGCCAAGTCAGCACTTGGCACCTCGATGTCCACGAGATTTTTTAACCATTTGTAACTTACTAACATAATTTAGATAGCCTCCACTTGGAGTGCTTTTCCTTTCTTTTCTCATCAAACAGGCAAAACTGCCAGTTTACGTCAATCGTTTTTTGAGCAACCAATTCACGTCAACCTTATCCCCCATCAAAAAGACATGCTGACCAAAGCGTTCAAAGCCCTGTTTTCGATAAAAGGCCTGCGCCTTCTCATTGGCCTCCCAGACACCTAACCAGGCCCAGTCAAAGCCCCTTTCCTTGGCTAAATCTAAGGCAAAACCAAACAACTTCTGACCCAAACCATGCCCTTGAAAAGCTTGACGGATATAGAGCCGTTGAATCTCAAATCCATCCGGCAAGTCTTGCTCCGTCTGGGCTTGTCCCCAATTGACCTTGAGGTAACCAGCCAGTTGCCCCTCATGAAAAAGGAAAAAGGTCTCTGACTCAGGGTCCAGCAAGTCAGCCATTAACACCTCATGGGCGTATGCTTTGGCATAGTAGGCTTCTAATTGTTCAGCTGTGTTGGCATAGCCAAACGTTTCGGTATAGGTGGTTTTAGCCAGCTCAGACAAGCGGGGAATTTCACTCAGTTTAACGTGTCGGATGCTCATTTGAATTGCTCTGAAAAACGAACATCCCCTTGGTAGAAACCACGGATATCGTTAATCCCATAGCGCAACATCGCCACACGTTCTTGACCCAAACCAAAGGCGAAACCTGAGTAATGGCTAGGATCGATGCCTGACATTTCAAGCACCCGAGGGTGAACCATGCCGGCCCCCATGATTTCAATCCAGCCGGTCTTTTTGCAGACATTACAGCCGGCTCCCCCACACTTAAAGCAAGAGACATCGACTTCGACAGATGGTTCCGTAAATGGGAAATAAGACGGGCGCAAACGAATCTTGCGGTCAGCACCAAACATCTTTTGCACGATGAGCTGAAGCGTTCCCTGCAAATCAGCCATGGAAATATTTTCTCCGACCACTAGGCCTTCAATCTGATGGAACTGATGGCTGTGGGTCGCATCATCTGTGTCACGACGGAAAACACGCCCTGGTGAAATCATCTTAAGGGGTCCCTGACTAAAATCATGGGCATCCATGGCCCTTGCCTGAACCGGTGAGGTATGCGTCCGCAACAAGATTTCTTCTGTGATATAGAAGGTATCTTGCATATCACGTGCCGGGTGGTCTTTGGGCAAGTTCATCCGCTCAAAGTTATAGTAGTCCTGTTCCACTTCAAAACCGTCTACGACTTGGTAGCCCATTCCGATGAAAATATCTTCGATTTCTTCACTGGTTTGGGTTAAGACATGGCGATTGCCAGCAGGAATCTGACGACCAGGTAGGGTAACGTCCACACTTTCACTCGCCAGCTTAGCTGCCACCAATGCTTCTTCGATTAGGGCTGCGCGCTTTTCAAAAGCTTCGGTCAGCACATCTCGCGCTTCATTGACAATCTTTCCAACCTTGGGACGCTCTTCGGCAGACAAGTGTTTCATGCCTTTCAGAATTTCAGTCAGAGACCCTTTTTTCCCTAGGACAGAAACCCTCAAGTCTTGCAAGTCTTTGGCACTTTCTGCACCAAAAGCTTGCAAAGAAGACAAGGTTTCTTCACGCAGTTCTTGCAACTGTTCTTCAATTTTTGACATATTTCCTCCAATGATGGGCCGTCTCAGACAAGAAAAAAACCGCCTGACAACATTACGGAGCGTTGTCACGCGGTACCATCCGTTTTCACCTTTTTTTGCAAAAGGCCTTGCTTCTGGGTCTTGGATTGAGTGAATTCAGCGGGTATCGGCCAAGTAGGGTTCCAGTCCATGCCCTACACTCCCTTGTGGTGTCATCTGCGCTTACTAGTCTCAAAAGACGGCTATTTAATTCCTTACTAGTGTAACAAAAAAAACTATGAAATTCAAGAGTGCCCTGCCGTCATTTGCTAGCCAGCCCATTTAAGGAGAGACACCTATACCATTCTAAGTTCCCCTAGTATCTGTCACTAGCGAATAAACCGATAGCGCTTTTCCGCGATAGCAATTAGTAGCAGGGACATTTTTCATAAACTGTCTCTTTCCTTCACCAAGTCTTGACCCTCCCCCGATTGTTATGCTAAAATTAAGGATGTTACAGAGTTGTTACAAACTCTAGTTTACCAAAGGAGAAATCTTATGTTTTATTGCCGACAAGACCGC
>NZ_KQ969495.1:789122-1307371 GCF_001578885.1 Streptococcus sp. DD12
AAAGCCTTGTGGTCTCGATTCGGGTTAGCGCTCTTTGCTTTGCTTCTCTCGCTAACCCTTTCCTCACGAGTGGCGGCGGCCGACTGGTCAGGCCTAGCCACTGCTACTAAGAGTGGGCCCAACATGGCCTATGTCGACTACGACAGCCTAGATAGTGCGGAAAAAGCCCAGGTCCGCCAACTGGACGCCAATGAAGCCGTCAAGTCCAACTGGCGCTACAAGCTGGTCTATGCCAAGGACCAGACACCGGAGTCATCACCTTCGTCAAATGCTAGCACGCCGTCAGCGACGGGAGCCTCTAGCGCTACTTCACCCTCTAAGCCCCAAGAGGGCTTCCTGCCAGAAACAGGTGAAAAAACGATTGCTGGCTTGTCTCTGATTGGGCTCGTCTGCATCGGGGGCGCCCTCTTTCTCGTCTTCCGCAGAAAGACCACCAGCGCCAAGGGCTTGCTTCTTGTCCTCGCAGCGACAGGTGCTCTGGGTCTGGGGACTAGCGTGGCCAAGGCCTACTCAGGCACCGTGCTCAAGGAAGCAGAGTTGGTGGCCACAGACACCGTCATCACACCACCTGCCATCGCGGGTTACCACTATGTCGGCGCCCTTTCTATCCCGTCAGGAACTGTCATTGCCCACTATGTGGACACCGAAGGAAATACCATCGCAGATAGTGTGACCGTGGCTGACGAAGCAGATGTCGACACTGACTACACCACCGAGCAAAAGACCATCGAAGGCTACCAGTTCAAAGAGATGGCTACAGGCTCAGCCGCAACGACCGGCAAGGTCATCGACGGCACCCAGACAGTGACCTATGTTTATGAGAAAGTGGGGACCTATCGCCTTAATTTGGCGCTTACTATTGACCAGATTATCCCTAATAATGGCTTCTCTTTAGCCCATCCAGACAACCTATATGGCGATATTTATTTTCGTATCCTTGGAGCTCCAGTAGTCACTTATAAGGGGCAGGTCTTAACACCAACCATCACCGCAGATAAAGCAATCCCTAGTTTATTCCCGGCAGGTAGCACTTATAGGATGCCTGATGACTATATAGACTATTATAAGTACAGCTACAGCTACACGGTGTTCGAGTCCCAAGGACCTATCGGAAGTCCGATTACCTATTCGGGGGAAACTGCTGAAAGCATTGAGCAAAATCTGATTATCCACTGGAATGGCGTGGATTACACACCAACGGCATTTGCTGAAATGATTCGGGTACACCTTAAGGCAGCAGGGATTTTAATCGATGCTGATAATTTGACTTCTGGTATCAAAATAACTGGGGAAGGCGTTCCAAGTGGAGATATCACAAGCAATCAAGTTTACACTCCCCTTAGAGAAGAAAATGTTAACATGTCCATTAGTACAGGTGTCTGGAACAATATGTAACTAAAAACACGCCCCATGACTAGCGAAAACAAACCGCCTGAGACCAAGTCTCAGACGGTTTTTCTTTTTATTCGTGTAATTCTAGGGGGAGGCCGTCAGGGTCAAAGAAAAAGGTCATCTTTTCCCCGGTAAAGCTATCATAGCGGATGGGCTCCACCCGCACTCCCTGACCTAGGAGTTCCTCTCGACTGGCTTCAATATCTGCAGTGGTAAAAGCTAGGTGCCTCAAGCCTGCAGCCTCGGGATAGGAGGGCCTTTCTGGGGGAATTGGCGCCCCATCCACCTCAGTATCTGGGCCAAAGATTTCTAGGCGAATGTCGCCTGACACCAAGTCCAACTTGATATCCCCACGGTCTGGCCGGCGATGTTCAGCCAGCACGTCAAAGCCTAGGATATTGACATAAAAATCACGACTTTTAGCATAGTCCCGCACTAAAATCGCCACATGATTAATGGTTTCTAAACGCATAACTTAGTAGTCTGTGATTTCAGGCCGGTCATGAATGCGAGAGGCTTTTCCCTGACGGGCATCTAAAACAGCTTGGACATCGCTAGGTGAGACCCCCGTATCTGCCAGCATGACAGCCAAATGGTAGAGGAGGTCAGCCGTTTCATTGGCAATCTCTTCTTTGTCTGCATTTTTAGCAGCCACAACAACTTCTGTCGCCTCTTCGCCGACCTTTTTGAGGATTTTATCCAAGCCCTTCTTGTAAAGGTAATTAGTGTAAGAACCTTCTTTGGGGTTGGCTTTGCGATCGAGCGCCTCTTGATACAATGATTCTAACATAGGGTCTTCTTTCTATTGCTTGTCATCCCCTAAGGGGATAGTTGTGAAAAAGCAGGAATGGGCACCTGTATGACAGGCCGCTCCCTCCTGAACAACACTGGCCAACAAGGTATCTTGGTCACAGTCGATTTTTAAGCTCTTGACATGTTGGTAATGGCCACTGGTAGCCCCCTTGTGCCAGAGCTCTTTGCGGCTACGACTCCAGTAAACCATCTGACCAAGCGCCAAGGTTTTTTCAAAGGCCTCTTGATTCATATAGGCCAACATGAGCACTTCCTTGGTCTCATGGTCCGTAACAATAACAGGCACTAGCCCACCTTGCTTTGCAAAATCAATCTCTACCGAACTCATAGCCGTACCTCCAACTCGTGGGCTGCCAGAGCTGTTTTAACATCAGAAATTTTGACCTCGCCATAGTGGAAAATGGAGGCAGCAAGGGCGCCCGTTGCAGAGGTTTTTTCAAACACTTCAACCATGTCAGGCACATTGCCTGCACCACCTGAAGCAATGAGAGGAACATCGACAACATCGGCCACGGCATTGAGCATTTCTAGGTCAAATCCTGATTTGGTCCCGTCTTTGTCCATAGAAGTGAGGAGAATCTCACCTGCTCCCAGACTGACGGCTTCTTTGGCCCAAGTCAAAAGGTCGCGACCAGTATCCTTACGGCCACCTGCCACATAGACATGCCAGTTGCCATCAGCTTGGCGCTTAGCGTCAATGGCCACAACCACACACTGATTGCCGAATTTTTCAGCGCAATCCTTGATGAGTTGGGGATTGGCTAAGGCCGAGGAATTGACAGCAACCTTGTCAGCCCCTGCTTTGAGCATCTGATTCATGTCGTCAACCGAGCGGATACCGCCACCTACTGTAAAAGGGATGAAGACTTGATCTGCCACGCGCCTTACCATATCAACGGTGGTCTGCCTCTGATCGCTCGTTGCGGTGATGTCAAGAAAAACCAATTCATCACACCCTGCCTCATAATAGGCACGCGCCGAATCAACAGGGTCACCCACATCCGTCAGGTTAACAAAATTAACCCCCTTGACCACACGACCATCCTTGACATCCAAGCAAGGAATAATCCGTTTTTAAGCATGTCCGCCTCCAAACTGCTGGAGCTCTTCCAGACTAATGTTCCCATTGTAATAAGCCTTGCCAACGATGGTACCTGCCACACCAATTTCCTGAAGCTTTTCCAGGTCGCTGAGTTGGGCAATGCCACCTGATGCAATGACCTTGGCAGTGGATAATGCCGCAACCAGCTGTTGGTAGTGCGCAAAATTAGGCCCCGTCAACGTCCCATCGCGGTCCACATCTGTATACACAAAGAGTTCTACGCCCATGCTTTCCATCTTTTTAGCCAGAGTGATGAAGTCCACATTGCTGGTCTCTAACCAACCTTCGGTAGCCACCATACCATTTTTAGCATCAATGCCGACCACGATTCGGTCCGCACCAAAGCGCTCTATGGCCGCCTGAACAAAGTCAGGGGCCTTGACGGCCATGGAACCGATGATGACACGGTCAATCCCAACCGCTAGATAGTCCGCAATCTGGTCCAAGGTGCGAATACCACCTCCGACCTCAATACCAAGCCCTGTTGCTGACTTAATCTCAGCAATCAAATCTCGATTAGTAGCTCGTCCATCCAAGGCTCCGTCGAGGTCTACCACATGGATAAAGGCAATGCCAGCAGCCTTAAAAATCTTAGCTTGCTCCATAACATCGGGATTAACCACTGTTTTTTGCGAAAAATCCCCCTTAAACAAACGGACAGCCTGCCCGTCCTTAATATCAATCGCAGGTAAAATTTGCATAATTAAGATGTGAGAGCGTTTAAAAAGTGGATAGATTTTAGAAGCTTGGCGAAAAATCCTGATTTTTCTGACAAGCTATCTAAATCCCGAACTTTTAGCGCGAACTCATTTCCTTTCTATCTATTGGTGAAGAAAATACGGTTTCTGAGACAGTTGACCTGTCTGTTTTAAAGAACGATTTTCCTCAACAGTCAGCCAGATTCTTTAGTCTTTGTCCTGGCCACATAAGCCGACAAAAGCTTGCAGGATGCCGAGACCTGTCTGCCCTGACTTTTCAGGATGAAACTGGCAACCAAAAACCTTGCCCTTAGAAATCATAGCCGGCACCGGTAAACTGTAAGTCGCCGTCGCATCCAAATAGGTCGTCTCTACGTCCGTATAGTAAGAATGGACAAAATAGACATCTTGCTTAGCTAACCCTTGAGTCAGAGCGGTTTCTTGTAGGACATGGAGGTCATTCCAGCCCATGTGTGGCACTGGAAAACCCGGCTGGGCGGGAATAGGGCGACAAACACCCGGAATAAGCCCCAGTCCTGCCGTTTGCCCATGTTCCAGACTGCTATCTAAGAGCAACTGCATGCCCAAACAAATCCCCAAAAGCGGTGTGCCTTGTGCAACGGCTGTTTTGATTGTTGCAACTAAACCACGGTCTTCTAAGATTGCCATAGCAGTTGGAAAGGCACCAACACCCGGCAAGATGAGCCCATCTGCCTGCGCAATTTTTTGTGGGTCCGCTGTCAACTCTGCTGAGACGCCGATTTCCCTCAAGGCCCGCAAAACGTTGGCTGTGTTTCCCGCATCGTAATCAATAACGACTATCATCATAGGCTCCCCTTGGTTGAGTTGACCCCATGAATCTCAGGATTTATGGTAATCGCTTCGCGAAGCGCACGCCCCGTGGCTTTAAAGAGACTCTCTGCCTTGTGATGGGTATTTTTGCCATGCAGAATTTTTAAATGTAGGTTCATGCGTAGGTTAAATGCCAAAGCAGTGAAAAATTCTTCGACAAGCTCCGTATCAAAATTACCCAATTTCGGATTGTCAAAAACGGCATCAAAAACCAAATAAGAGCGACCAGACAAGTCTAAACTCGCCATGCCCAAGGTTTCATCCATCGGCACAAAAGCCGTGCCATAGCGGTTAATCCCAGCCTTATCTCCCAAAGCCTCTAAGATAGCTTGACCCAAAACAATGCCGACATCTTCCACCGTGTGGTGGCTATCAACCCAAAGGTCACCTTCAGCCTTGACGACCAAGGACAGGCGCCCATGGCGAGCAAAGAGGGTCAGCATGTGGTCAAAAAAGCCAACACCCGTCTGGATATCCACCGGTTCTTGTTGATCTAAATTTAGCGCAAGTTGGATCTTGGTTTCAAACGTTTCACGTGATATTTCTGCTTGTCTCATAGATGTGTTACCTCGTCAATGATGGCTAGGGCCTGGTACAGGTCCGGTTCTGTGATTTGGTAGGGGGCTTGTTCTCGCACAATGGGTTTTGCACAAAAGGCAATGCCAATGCCTGCTGCCTGAATCATAGGCAGGTCGTTGGCTCCATCTCCCATAGCTACGGTCTGGCTCATGTCTAAGCCATTTTCTGCCGCCCAGGTCTTGAGTTGCTTGAGTTTGGTCTCTTTGGTGACAACCTCTCCAAGCGTTCGCCCAGTTAAGAGGCCATTAACAACTTCCAAACGGTTGGCCACAGCGTAGTCACAACCAGCTTCCGCAGCAAGACGGTCAACGGTCTCATGAAAGCCACCTGACACAAGACCAACCTTGTAGCCACGGTCATGCAGGGCAGTAACCAAAGCCTTGGCTCCCTGGGTAAAGTGCAATTCTTGATAAACCTCTTCAAAGATACGCTCTGGTAACCCTTTGAGCAAGGCGACGCGCTCTGCTAGGGCTTGGCGAAAATCCAATTCCCCCCGCATAGCCCGCTCGGTAATATCGGCTACTTGAGGACCAAGGCCCGCTTTTTCACCTAAAAGGTCGATAACCTCTTCTTGGATGAGGGTCGAATCCACATCCATGACCAAAAGTCCTTTAATTGCTGTCATTACGCACCTCGATGGCCTTGGCATGGGCCGCTAAACCTTCCGCATAGGCCAAGGTTGTAATGGCTTTTTCCGACCGATTGACCGCAGCCTGATCATACTGGGTATACTGGATACGCTTGACAAAATCATGCACACCCAAGGCTGATGAAAAGCGACTGGTACTGGTTGTCGGCAGGACATGGTTAGCCCCGGCATAATAATCCCCAATCGGCTCACTGGTAAAGTGTCCCAAAAAGACAGAACCCGCATTCTCTACATGGTCCAAATAATCATAGGCATCCTCCATGGCAATTTCCAAATGCTCAGGCGCCACAAGGTTCATCAAATCAAACATGGATGCCTTATCAGGCGCAATAATGATACGCCCGTTATTTTCAATGGATGGCCGCGCAATAGCTTCCCGAGGGAGTTGGCCAAGTTGGTGTTCAATCTCAGCCTCAACCGCATCAGCCAAGGCCTCAGAATCCGTCACCAAAATCGCCCGAGCACGCACGTCGTGTTCGGCTTGCGACAAGAGATCGGCTGCCACATAGCGGGCATTGGCACTGCTATCTGCAATAACGCCAATTTCAGAGGGCCCTGCAATCATGTCAATCCCGACTAAACCAAAGACCTGTTTTTTAGCCGTAGCCACGAAGATGTTTCCAGGTCCTGTAATCTTATCCACACGCGGAATAGAGGCTGTCCCATAGGCCAAGGCTGCAATCCCTTGCGCTCCACCGACCTGATAAATCTTATCCACACCTGCCAGGCGCGCAGCCACTAAAATCGCTGGCACATAGGTTTTCTGAGGCGGGGTAATCATAATGATTTCTTTGACCCCTGCGAGCTTAGCAGGGATGACATTCATGAGGACCGAAGAAGGGTAGGCAGCTGTACCTCCTGGCACATAAACCCCAACCCGTTCGATGGGACGAATCAATTGCCCACGGACAATCCCTGGCTCTGGCTGGTCTTCAAAACCTGTCTCCAACTGATGGCGGTGGTAACTCTCAATATTAGCCTTGGCTTCTTCTAAAGCTGTCAAGGCTTCTGCATCCACACGGTCAAATGCCTCTTGGATAGTGGCTTCGGATATGAGAAAATCATCGACCAAAATCTGGTCAAATTTTTCCGAATACTGCCGCAAGGCCTTGTCCCCATTGACACGGACATCCTCTAAAATCGCCCGTACCGTCTCGTCAACATTACGGTTCTCCTTGCTCAACTCGAGTTGTTCTTGATAAAGCAAGTCAGAAATTTCTTGGTTACTTCCAGTTAATCGTTTCATTGAAAAGGTACCTCCTCTGTGCCGACAACGGCCTTTATTTTTTCGATGAAAGGCATAATGTCTGCATTATTTTTCAGGGCAGCTTGGTTAACGATGAGCCGAGCCGAGATGCGACAAATATCTTCATACACTTTAAGCCCATTCGCTACCAAGGTATTGCCCGTTTCTACAATATCAACGATCGCATCAGCCAAGCCAATCACTGGGGCAATCTCAACCGAACCCTGTATGGAGATAATCTCCACATCTTCCCCTTTTTTATTGAAAAAGTCTCGGGCGACAGTTGGGTACTTGGTGGCAATCCGTTTGCGCTTATGGTCACCTGGGGCATAGTCATCTGTCGAAGCGACTGAAAATTTACAGCGCCCGAAGTTAAGGTCTAGCATCTCAAGATAGCCAGAAGGGTGCTCGATGAGGACATCCTTGCCCACAACACCGATATCAGCTACCCCGTGGCGAACATAGGTCGTCACATCCGGTGCTTTGACGAGTAAAAACCGAAAACGTTTATCTGGGCTTTCAAAAATCAGATTACGCCCTTTTTCTGCCATAAAAGACAAGTCAAAGCCAGCCTTTTCTAACAACTTCACCGTGTCTTTTTCAATACGGCCTTTGGTGAGGGCAATGGTTACTTGTTCAGTCATTGGGCACCTCCATTTTCCATGTGTGCATGTACCGCTTGGTAGACCAGGTCAATATCAATGGCCCAGCCCACTGCAGTGAGTTCGTGGGCGCCAAAACGTTCAAAGAGTTGGTCATACCGCCCCCCTGACACAAAGGCATCCGGCGCAGCATCGCCAAAGACCTTAAACATAACCCCCGTATAATAAGGCATGGTGGGAATCTGCCCCAAATCCACATTGGTGGTCCCTAAATCTTTGTCTAACTTGAGCAAGAGAAGCTCCAAATCTGACAGCGCCGACAAAACCTGCTGGTCCTGTACCAAATCTCGGGCCCGTTTCAGAACTGTCTGGCTCTCCCCAAAGAGATAAGGCAACTCTTGAAGGAAAGGCGAAAAGACACTGGGGTGTTCCTTTGTAAACATAGTCAATTGCGTGATATTTTTGTCCTTGATGGCCTGATAGAGATAGGCACTCTTTTCAGCATCCAACTGCAACTGGTCAAAAATCGTCTGTAAAACTCCCGCATGCGAAAACTCAAACCGATAAGCAGGCACTTGAGCAACTTCCAAGGCTTCCTTGGCAGATAAAATGGCTTCAGGCAGAGCTTTGTCTACCGGATAGCCAATGATTTCCACGCCGGCTTGCGTGTGCTCATTTTCTAAACCTCGCAGTTCTTCATTGTAGGTAAATACCTTACCGGAATAAGAAAACTTGATGGGGGTCTCAACTTGCGTAGAGGCAATCACGCGCCCAATCTGACTGGTGACGTCCGGCCGCAAGGCTAAAAGTTCCCCCTGTTGGTCAAACAAGTTGTAATGGTTTCGCTCAACCTGGTCGCTAAAGACCTCGAAATGTTCCAAAGTTGGGGTCTCTATACGGTGAAAACCGTCTGCCATAAGCAAATCACTGATTGACCGCTCCATCTGATAGGTCATGCGTGCCCGTTTGAACAATTTATCGTGCATGCCTGTTGGCAAAGTTGTTTTTTTCATGTGTTTAACTCCTCTAAAGTGCGAACGAGGGTCGCCATTTCCTCAGGCAAGCCAATGGAAATCCGTAAATAATCCGCTATGCGATCAATTTTGGGAAAGTATCGCACATAAATCTTGTTTGCTTGCAGATGTTCAAAAACCGCTTTGGCAGAAGCCCCCTTAGGCTTTACCAAGACAAAATTGGTCAAAGACGGCAGAACCTCATAGCCCAGTTGCCTCAAGTCCTGACTAAAGCCGTCACGTGTTTCTGCTATTTTTTGACAATTGTCGGCGTAATAGTCCCAAGACTGGACGGCTGCCGTGGCTAATCTTTCAGACAACATGTTGACATTGTAGGGATTGATACTATTTTTGACAGCAGTAATCACTTTCATCAGACGAGGGCCACAGACCCCATAGCCAACCCGCAAACCAGCCAAAGAAGCATCCTTTGAAAAGGTCCGTGTCACAAACAAATTGTCATATGTCTTAACCAGAGAAATCACCGATTGGCCACCAAAATTAATATAGGCCTCATCCACGATAACTACGATATCTGCATGTCGGGCCACAAAGGCTTCAATCTCTGTCCAATCCTTATAGCGGCCCGTTGGCGCATTGGGGTTGGTCAACACCACTCCCCCACAGGGCCTGTCCTCGTAAGCGGACAAATCCAGGCTAAAGTCCTCAGCCAAGGGGACCTCTTCATAAGGAATATGGTAAAGGTCCGCCCAAACCTTATAAAAGCCATAGGTCAAATCGGGAAAGAGCACAGGCGCCTCACTGTTAAAGAAAGCCTGAAAAGCCATCGAAAGGATATCATCTGACCCATTCCCAATGATGAAAGCTTCTGCCGGAAGCCCATGCACTTGCCCCAAGGCTTCTCGAAGTGGCGCTTGGTCTAGGCTAGAGTAGCGTTTGAGCTGATCCGCATCAAAGCTTGTTAAGGCTTGCATGACGGCAGCGCTCGGCCCATAAGCATTCTCATTGGTATTGAGCTTAATCATCTCTTTTTCATTAGGCTGTGCTCCAGCAACATATGGGGCAATTTGGCGTAAACCTTTGATTTCCATGGCTATTCCTTTCTAAAAGACAAAAAGCGCCCTCGCAAACGCAAGGACGCTAAAGACGTGGTGCCACCTTCCTTCGGACAGCAGTCACCTGCTGACCCTCAGCGAGTTAGCTCTTTTGGCTAACTCTACCCTCGTAACGGGAGGAACCGTCCTAGGCTAATAGGCTCAAACAAGAGCTTTTCGCTTAGGCGCTCAAGAAGGTGTCTTCTAAAGGCCAACGTCCTTTCACCGCATAGACGCTCTCTGTTTAGGGGCCTTTATTTCATTTCTCTCATCGCTTATTGTATTTTCTTTATTCTACAAGAAAATTCAGAAAATTGCAAGAGCTCACCTTAAAATTAATATTTTTTCAGTCATTTTCCTACTCTTCATCATCTATAACCTCAGCATCCTTCCGACGCCCACCATTTGAAGTGTATTTTGGTTTTTCATCTTCCTTATAAGGCAAACATAAGCCCAAGACAAGATAAATAATAATACCATAATGGCTAAAAATTATAAATAAAGCAATAATCAAACGTGCAATCGAAACATCCCAGCCAAACTTATCAGCTAAGCCAGCCACAACGCCAAAAAACCAGCGTCCTTTTCGCAAACGGTAATAGGGTCCCACTCTCTTTACCTTCCTTACTTTTTTTCTAGTATAGACTTTCTCTCACGAGCTGTCATCAGACTTAGGACTGAATTTTATTTAAGAGTAAGCACTGCACTAATAAGGCCTTTCTTCAGAAGCTGTCCTCTGGCCACTAAGGATAGCCACTTGGCTGTAAAATGCACCACTTTCGCCGAGAGCCTGCTGGAATCAGCGCCAACATAACATTTCCTACTGGGGCATTGACAGGAAGCTAGGGAAATAGAGCCACCCCCTAGTTCTCCCCTTTGCTTTAAGAATCCTACTGTCAGGCTGCAACCCCTGTGCACTAAAGGGAAGACTATCACCCTCGGCATTGGTCCAGCTTCTACTCCTGAGCTGTCATCACCAGCTGCAATGATGGTCAACGCCACCCCACTAGCTTGGGTTAGCCCAGGGGCTACTTGTTGAGATGAGGGCTGATTTTCTAATGCAAGCTCTGGTGCTTTTGCTTGACTAGAACGACTGACTTCCTGATAAGATGCGACACAACTAGACCTGTTGCTTGACCACTGACTTCTTGCTGGCCTTTTGGGCTCGCTTTGCCGAACAGCTTTTTTTGACAAGCCGCCCCCCATAAACTGACACATCAAGGGAAGCTGAAATTGATTGCATTGAGGCTTTCATGATTGCTTTCTCTCTCATTTTTTTACCCTTTATCTCTTAATCATCCCCATGCAAAACGAACAACTAAAACAAGATGATTTTACTTTTAACCGTAAAAAATTCAGGGTTTTCTATAAGTAAAAGCTCTATTTAGGACTTTCAAATAGCATTTTAAAAAAATTAACTTTTTCTAACTTTTCACTTGACGTTGTAATTTTTAGATGGTAGACTATAGTCAGAAAGCTTGATTAGAAGCTTTTAATAAAAACAACAACTTATTAATATTGAAATAAACGAGGTAACAACTTATGGCAAACAATTTTTATTCTAATGATCCTTTCGGTCGGATGGATGACATCTTCAACCAACTGATGGCCAATACGGGTGGCTACAACACAGAAAGCCGTCGCTATTTGGTTAACGGTCGTGAAATCACACCAGAAGAATTCGAAGTCTACCGTCAAACAGGCAAGCTTCCAGCTAGTGCTACAGCACAAAGCCAAGCACCACAAGCTGTCAAAGAAGATGGTATTTTAGCAAAACTAGGAACTAACCTGACTGAGGAAGCCCGCCAAGGCAACCTGGACCCCGTCATTGGACGCAATAAGGAAATCCAAGAAACTGCTGAAATTTTGGCGCGTCGTACTAAAAACAACCCTGTTTTAGTAGGTGATGCCGGGGTTGGTAAAACCGCTGTCGTTGAAGGTTTGGCACAAGCTATTGTCAATGGTGACGTCCCAGCAGCTGTCAAGGGCAAGGAAATCATTTCCATTGACATTTCCGGTCTTGAAGCAGGCACTCAGTACCGAGGCAGTTTCGAAGAAAATATCCAAAATTTGGTAAAAGAAGTCAAGGACGCTGGCAACATCATCCTCTTCTTTGATGAAATCCACCAAATCCTCGGCGCTGGAAGCACTGGGGATGGTCAGGGGTCTAAAGGCTTGGCAGATATCTTAAAACCTGCCCTTTCTCGGGGTGAGTTGACCGTCATCGGGGCAACCACCCAAGACGAATACCGTAACACCATTCTCAAAAACGCTGCTCTAGCCCGTCGCTTCAACGAAGTCAAGGTCAATGCACCATCTGCTAGCGATACTCTGGAAATTCTAAAAGGCATTCGTAGCCTCTACGAAGACCACCACAATATCGTCCTGCCTGATGAAGTGCTTAAAGCGGCTGTGGACTTGTCTGTTCAGTACATCCCACAACGGAGCTTGCCTGACAAGGCCATTGACTTGGTTGATATGACAGCTGCCCACTTGGCAGCACAACACCCAGTCACTGACATTGCCAGCATCGAAAACCAAATCGAAAAAGAAAAAGCAAAACAAGAGCAGGCGGCTGAAAAAGAGGACTACGAAAAAGCCCTCGAAGCCAAAGTTCGCATCCAAGAGCTCGAAGCCAAAATCGCTAACCACACCGAAAACCAAAAGGTGACAGCGACTGTTAATGATGTCGCTGAGTCCGTGGAACGTTTGACAGGTGTTCCTGTATCTAAGATGGGCGCTAGCGATATCGAACGCCTCAAAGAGCTCAACAGCCGGCTTAAAGGCAAGGTAATTGGTCAAGACGAAGCTGTCGAAGCTGTTGCTCGGGCCATCCGCCGTAACCGTGCCGGCTTTAGCGAAGGTAACCGCCCTATCGGCTCCTTCCTCTTTGTCGGACCTACTGGTGTTGGTAAGACAGAGTTGGCCAAACAACTTGCTTTGGATATGTTTGGCTCCAAGGATGCCATCATCCGTCTGGACATGTCTGAATACTCAGACCGCACAGCCGTTTCCAAATTGATTGGTACAACCGCTGGTTATGTCGGCTATGATGACAACAATAACACCCTGACCGAACGGGTCCGTCGTAATCCTTACTCTATCGTGCTCTTGGACGAGATTGAAAAGGCCGATCCTCAAGTCATCACCCTTCTTTTACAAGTTTTAGATGACGGTCACTTGACAGACGGTCAAGGAAACACCGTCAACTTTAAAAACACCGTCATCATCGCCACTTCAAACGCTGGCTTTGGTAACGAACACTTGACAGGGGACGAGGACAAGGACCAAGCCATCATGGACCGCATCAAACCTTACTTCCGCCCTGAATTCCTCAACCGCTTCAATGGCGTGATTGAATTCACACACTTGACCAAGGAAGACCTTAAGGAAATCGTTGAACTCATGCTCAATGAAGTCAACAAAACCTTGGCTAAAAAAGACATTCATTTGGAAGTGTCAGAAGATGCCAAGGCCTTCCTCATCGAAGAAGGTTATGATGAAACTATGGGAGCCCGCCCATTGCGTCGGGTTATCGAAGGTCAAATCCGCGACAAGGTAACCGACTTCTACTTGGACAACCCAGAAGTTAAGGAACTCTCTGCCGACATGGTAGATGGCACCCTAACCATCTCAGCTAAAGGCTAATTGTCTACAAGACCAAGTCTTTGAAAACTTCCCTTTGGCTCAACCTTCCCAAACGCTTGAAACAGAAATGTTTTAAGCGTTTTTTTCATACAAGAGAAGTCTTGCCTATAAAAACTGGGTTTATTCGCAGACTTGCACAGACTCAACCAATAAAATAAGTTTGTCTGCATTATGGAGCTAGTGGATACTCACAAGCTTTTGTCATGGAAAAATTGACTTAAAAATCTTGGTTTTGAAAGGCATTCCCCAGACTGGATTGGATTTTTAGACAGAAAAAAAGTGATTTGACTTATCTTCAAATCACTTTTTCATTACTTGCTTATGCTTTTCCTGTTTCTTCAGGTTTCCAAAAGTCTGTGACAGCTCCCTTAGAAGCAGATGATACGATGTGTGCATATTTACCAAGAACCCCACGGCTGTAAAGTGGTGGCAGGACCGTTTCAGCCTTACGTCTTTCCAGCTCTTCCTCGGAAACAGCCATTGTGATTTCTTTGGTATCTTGGTCTACGGTGACCATATCGCCAGTTCTCAGGTAAGCAATCGGTCCACCAACCTGTGCTTCAGGCGCAATGTGACCAACAACCAGACCATAAGTTCCACCAGAGAAACGACCATCTGTCAAGAGGGCAACCTTGTCCCCTTGTCCCTTACCAACAATGATAGAAGACAGAGACAGCATTTCCGGCATACCAGGACCACCCTTAGGCCCTACAAAGCGGACAACAACCACATCGCCATCCACCACTTCATCGGCCAGAACAGCTTCGATGGCATCTTCTTCAGAGTCAAATACCTTAGCTGGGCCGGTATGGTTACGAACCTTAACCCCAGAAACCTTGGCTACGGCGCCATCAGGGGCTAGGTTACCATGCAAGATGATGAGCGGACCATCGGCACGTTTTGGTTTGTCCAATGGCATGATGACTTTTTGACCTGGTGTCAAATCATCAAAGTCAGCCAAGTTTTCAGCAACGGTTTTACCTGTACAGGTAATCCGGTCACCATGCAAGAAGCCATTCGCTAAAAGGTAACGCATGACAGCTGGCACACCACCGACATTGTAAAGGTCTTGGAAGACATACTGACCAGATGGTTTCAAATCGGCCAAGTGAGGCACGCGCTCTTGGATGACGTTAAAGTCATCCAAACTGAGGTCAACATTTGCGGCATGGGCAATAGCCAACAAGTGCAGGGTTGCATTGGTAGACCCACCCAAGGCCATGGTTACAGTGATGGCATCTTCGAAGGCTTCACGGGTCATGATGTCAGATGGTTTAATCCCTAACTCAAGCATCTTAAGGACCGCACGACCAGCTTCCTCGATGTCCGCTTTTTTCTCAGGAGATTCAGCTGGATGTGATGAAGAACCTGGCAAGCTGATTCCGATAACTTCAAGGGCTGTTGCCATGGTATTAGCTGTATACATACCCCCACAACCACCAGGGCCAGGACAGGCATTACACTCAAGCTCTTTGACTTCTTCTGCGGTCATATCTCCGTGGTTCCAGTGACCCACCCCTTCAAAAACAGAGACCAAGTCAATGTCCTTACCGTCCAGATTTCCTGGTGCGATAGTTCCACCGTAAGCAAAGATAGCAGGGATATCCATGTTGGCAATGGCAATGGCAGAGCCAGGCATGTTCTTATCACAGCCACCGATAGCCACAAAGGCATCCACATTGTGTCCGCCCATAGCAGCTTCGATAGAGTCAGCGATGATGTCACGCGAGGTCAGTGAAAAACGCATCCCTGGTGTCCCCATGGCAATCCCATCAGCTACGGTAATGGTTCCATACTGAACAGGCCAACCGCCCCCTTGCTTGACACCTTCTTTAGCGATTTTTCCAAAGTCATGCAAGTGGATGTTACACGGCGTGTTTTCTGCCCAAGTTGAAATAACTCCGACAATTGGTGTTTCAAAGTCTTTGTCGGTCATTCCTGTTGCACGCAGCATGGCACGGTTAGGTGACTTAACCATGCTGTCGTAAATCTTAGAACGATGGCGGAGACTTTTCAGTTCTTCAGTCATAATGAGATTCTCCTTTGCTTTCACCCTTCATTTTACCATAAAAATAGCCTATCGTAAAAGGTTTTCCTAAAGTAGCCTGCCTTACTTAAGCTTATCGCCACTATACGTGTGCGTCTTTTCCAACTGCGGAAAATCTTGTTGACGCAGGGCTTCATAAATAACCATACATACTGTATTGGAGACATTAAGACTCCGTACGTGTGCATCATTCATGGGAATCCGCACGCACCAAGCTTCATGAGCCCGCATAAATGCTTCAGGGAGCCCCTTATCTTCACGCCCAAAGACAAAATAATGGTCTCCTTGACCCTGATAGGACACCTCTGCATAGGTTTTAGTGGCAAATTTAGTCACCAGATGAACCTGTCCTTCGACCTGCTCTAAAAACTCATCTAAACTATCATAGAATCGCACATCTAACTTATCCCAATAGTCCAGACCAGCCCGCTTCATTTTCTTATCATCAATCGGAAACCCCATTGGTCGAATGATGTGCAGGGGGCTGTTGGTTGCGGCACAAGTCCGCGCAATATTTCCTGTATTGGCAGGAATTTGCGGTTCAAAAAGAACGACATGGTTTTGCCCACTATCGCTTCGGTGATTCTGTTGGCTTAAGGCTTCAATATCCATCTCTTCATCCCTTTTCATGTCAAAAAAGAAAACCAGGTTGCTCGGAGTAAACTCAGCAAACAACCTGGTTGCATGTCACTCGTTAACTTAAATCATAACAGGTTTGAGTTAAATCAACGAATTTTCATTTACTATTCTACCACTTTCGCCACTCTTGTCAAGAAGAAATTGCAAAAAAACTAGGACAAAACGCCCAAGTCTATCACTCGCAGATGAATCATTGGGAATGAGGGTAAAACACAGTATTATTACATAACAGGGACAGAAATGTTGTAGCTTTTTCTATATTAGTTCTCTAATAATTCAGAAAGGTAGCCTTCTTTCAACATGTTCAAATTAAAAATATTTTGAATATGTCCAAATGCTTCAGATAGAGGCAGGTGCGCTGTTTTCCACCCTTGACCATCAGTCACCCAAACAAATTCAATAGCGTCATTTGATGTAGTAACAAATTGACTAAGTTCTGTAAATTCGCCAGCAACAGCTTTTAACTTGCTACCGCCTCCACCGTAGTAATTCGTTTCAATTAGCCAAACTTTATGTTTCTCTTTTGAGTACACAGCGACATCAAATCTTCTTTCGGACTTATCAACAGGAACGTCAATATTCCAATTCTCTTTAATGAATAGAGCAGTGGCTTGAGCTTTCCATTCCAATCCCAACTCATTTGCTAATTTAGCAACATGACGTTCTAAAATACCTTCCATAGTTGTTCCACTTCGATTTTTTCGGGCGTTGCTATCTAATCCTGCCTCTACACCATAAACATAGTCAACTAAAGAACGATTAGCCTTATTTTGCAAAAAATCAAGCAAACCCGACTGTTCTATAAAATCAAGGTAATCTTGTATTCGAGTACTATCGATTTTTTTAAAGCTAAGTTGTTCAAAATCCATATTATCATAATCATCGACTATGAGAATATCAAGAACCTTCTCTCTACTGGCTATTAAACTCGGAATTGCTCTCAGTAATTCTGGTTGCTTCGAGAATAAGTTTTGAGCTTCGTCACGAATATTTTCTTTGCCAATTAAATAATTGAGGGTATTTAATTCAAGTTCGTATTCCTTCGTCTTACTTTCCACTTTTTCCCAATTCACATAGTATTCTGGAGTACGATTAGTTACAGACAATGAAGTTAAAAATATATCTAATCTCTCTCTAGATGTCTTTATTGCATAATCATTTAAGTTCATTTCTTATTCTCCTCTAACGGCAACGGCAAACCTATAGCATCTAGTGGAATATAATTAAAATAATATTTACACCCAACACTAATGATATAATCTAAAACATCTTTATATCTTGGTTGTTTGAATCAAGCTTTATCCAATAAATAGCAATAGAAAACTTCTTTATTCAGAGGAGAGAAAAGTTTTTTGTACTGTTTCAACTTAAAGTCGCAAGTTTGCAATTTTTCATCCACACTTCCACCGTCACTTTGAGTTTTCTTTTCCACAATATAAACTGTATTTTTATTAATTACAAATATCGCCTCATCAGGTAATAGTTTAGCTGATACAATTTTTGTATAATCATAGCCATCAATTTCGTCAAAATAACGATAAAGCCCTTCCTTTTGGAAAATTTGTCCAACTTCCTCATCTAAAAAACTAATTCTCCAACGAAGAGGTTTTGTTCTGAGTTTAGTACCTTTAACAATTTCGCCAGTTTTTCTCCTTATTGTATTGTAATCAATGTTTTCAATACGGTATCCTGACTGCTTACCTAAAAATGTCGGGAAATC
Source organism: Streptococcus sp. DD12 (assembly GCF_001578885.1). Lineage (GTDB taxonomy): Bacteria > Bacillota > Bacilli > Lactobacillales > Streptococcaceae > Streptococcus. Next base: position 807,178 of record NZ_KQ969495.1, read on the forward strand.
TGTTTTTAATTCAAATTCCAAACCTGTTTTAGTATTTGCCCCACCAACACTACCTTTAATCATGCTTCTTTCTCCAGTCTTGTCTTTGCAATCTCCAAATATTCTTTTTCAGCATCAATGCCAATAAATCTGCGCTTAAATCTTTTTGCTACAACTCCTGTGGTACCACTGCCAACAAATGGGTCCAAAATATAATCATTTTCTCGAGTAGATGCTAATATAATTCGCTCCAAAAGATACTCTGGTTTTTGTGTTGGGTGTTTACCAGCCCACTTTTCAGACCGCTTGGTTAGCGACCCTGTCCACACGTCTTTCATTTGCTTGCCCTCGTTCAATTCTTTCATCAAGTCATAATTATAATAGTGGCGAGCTTTTTTTTCATCCTTCCTTGCCCATAAAATAGTTTCTGTTGAATGGGTAAAATAGCGGCAAGATAAATTAGGTGCTGGGTTAGTCTTCTGCCAAGTGATATTATTGAGAATTTTAAATCCTTCTTGTTCCAAAGCCATACCAACTGAATAGATATTGTGGAAACTTCCTGAGATCCAAATAGTTCCATTCGGTTTTAGAACCTGCTTAGCTAATTGAATCCACCTCCGATTAAACGCATGTTTTTCGTCTAAGGAGTCGACCTTATCCCAGTCTCCCTTGTTTACCGAAACAACTTTTCCTCCTGAATTGGAAATCCCTCCATTACTTAAAAAATAAGGTGGGTCTGCAAAAATCATATCCATACTTTCTGGTTTCATTTTCGATAGAAACTCAAATGTATCCGCATGAATAAGAATGGACTGGTCTTTATGATAGTATGGTTTGGTCATTAATACACCTCCATACTTGAATTCGTTATTTTTCATAATTTGTAACGATAATTTCTGAAATTTTCCCTCGACTGGTTGACTTTGCCCCATTTGTTCTAGTGGCTTCTACCGTATAAATTTGGAACTCTTTATAAAGCTCTCTAACAAGTGGGCTTGACGAATTAGATAGCATAACATATGCTCCTTTTTCATCTAACTTCTTAAAAGTGTCTCTAAGCCGAACTTGGTCTTCATAAGAAAAACCTTCATGCGTATATGATGTAAAAGCGCTTGTCTCAGACAAAGGTATATAGGGAGGATCAAAATAGACAAAATCACCAGTCTTAACCTTCTCAACTGCTGTTTCAAAATCGTTATTTAAAATTGTAATTGCATTATGATTTAAATAATCAGATATTGCTAAAATTAGTGGTTCATCAACAATTTTAGGATTCTTGTAACGTCCATAGGGAACGTTAAACTGATTTTTTGAATTAACACGATACAGGCCATTGAAATCAACTCTCAACATATACAAAATACGAGCGGCCCGTTCTGTATCTGACATTAAATTAAGACGACCATCTCTATCTGCCGAACGCAAGTCTAAATAATATTCCTTCGAGTTATTCACTTTATGACTAACTAATAATTCGATTAAACCAGAAGGGTTGTCTTTAATCTGCTGGTAGCAGTTAATTAATTCACCATTCAAATCATTTATATAAGCTATCTCCGGAGCTAAGTCAAAAAATAAAGCACCACCCCCGACAAATGGTTCAAAATAATTGTTATATTTTTCTGGCATAAGTGATTTGATCACCGACAGTAATTGACGTTTCCCACCTGTCCATTTCGTGAAAGGTTGTAAAGCCACTTGACTCTTTTTTAATGATTCCATGACACCATTATAGCATATAACAAACTGGCTTAGAAGAAGTGTTGTCCTTAAATACAAGTAACTTTACTAATACTTAGTACCATCCCCTCTCACCTCTCACAGGCCTATCTACGCTTAAGGTACACAAAAAAGAACCTGGCTACAGGTTCTTTTGGCCTTAAAAATCTGCTTTAGCTTGGGTAGTGGTAATCGCTTCTACTTCTAAGCCTTGCGCTGTGATAGCTTGTTGCAGAGTGGCATGGTCGCAGCTGCCTTCAACTTGGATTTCAATCGCTACCTTTCCAGATTTTCGGGTGCTAGCAACGATGCGCTTGATATTGAGTTCTTGAGCCACCAAGATATCCGTCACTTTTTCCAGAACACCGATGGAGTCATCACTCAAGAGCGAAATGCGAATCCCTGCTTGACCAAAGCCTGCAATCTCCAAGAAGGCCTTGAAAATATCTTTGTCGGTAATGATACCATAAACTTGGTCACCCTCAACAACTGGCAGGACACCAACATTATGCTGAATCATTTCATAGACAGCCTCTTCTAGTTCAGCATAAGGAGATACGGTGACAACATCACGAATCATGACATCACGAATTTTTGTTTTATTGAGCAAATAATTCATTTCATAAATTGAAAGACTAGATGCTTTAGAGGGGCTAGCCTCATTGATCGTATTTTCCGTCACAAGGCCGACCAATTTATCATTTTCAATCACTGGTAGGCGTCGCAAACTTTTTTCCCGCATGATATCCGTCGCGTGCGCCACCGTTGTATCTGGTGACACATAAACGACTTTCTTGGTCATGTAATCTTTTACAGCCATGCTTTTTCTCCTTTTTTCTTTATTATAACATTTTCCAACAGTTAAGGGGCTATTCTGTCGGGTGACAACGAGTGATGAGTCCCTCTTTTTCACAAAAAAAGTGAAACAGGCCTAAATGTCAACACCATTTAGTTGGCTGTTCCACTCTAGACAAAAATCATTCATCTGATTTAGCGTTAGAAAGATTAGCCACCCAAGTAAGCTTTACGGACTTCATCAGATGTCAATAGTTCTTGACCTGTACCAGACATGGTAATCTTACCTGTCTCCAAAACATAGGCCTGATCAGAGATGCTGAGGGCCTTGTTGGCGTTTTGCTCAATCAAGAGAACAGTTGTTCCTTGTTTTTGGATATCCTGAATGATGTCGAAAATTTCTTGGATAAAGATAGGGGCAAGTCCCATAGAAGGTTCATCCAAGAGAAGAAGTTTGGGTTGGCTCATCAGAGCGCGTCCCATGGCAAGCATCTGTTGCTCCCCGCCAGAAAGGGTCGCTGCATCTTGATTTTTACGTTCTTCCAAACGTGGAAAACGTGAAAAGATTTTCTTAAGGTTGGCTTGGTTTTGCTCCCGGTTGTTGTTGAGGAAGGCACCCATTTCAAGGTTTTCCATAACCGTCAGACCAGCAAAGACATGTCGTCCTTCTGGAACTTGTGACAAGCCATCTTTAACGATTTTTCGTGCAGGTAATTTTTGAATTTCTTGTCCTTCAAAACGAATAGTCCCTGAACTTGGGCGAACAAGACCAGAGATGGTCCGCAAGATACTGGTTTTACCAGCACCATTGGCTCCAATCAAAGAGACAACCTGTCCTTCTTCCACCTGGAAGCTAACGTCTTTGACCGCTTGGATGACGCCGTAATGGACGTCTAAGTTTGACACTTCTAACATAGCCATTAGGCTTCACCTCCTAGATAAGCTTCAATAACGCGTTTGTTGTTCCGGATTTCTTCAGGTGTGCCGTGGGCAATGAGACGGCCGTACTCAAGCACGTAGATACGCTCTGTGACTTCCATAACCAGGCTCATATCATGTTCAATCAACATGATGGTAATGTCAAACTCACGTTGAATTTGACGAATTAAGGCGGTTAATTCAGCCGTTTCTTGCGGGTTCATCCCAGCTGCTGGCTCATCCAAGAAGAGAATCTTAGGTTCAGTTGCCAAGGCACGCACGATTTCTAAACGGCGTTGTTGGCCATAAGGCAAGTTCTTCGCCAGGGTCTGAGCGTCCTTGTCCAAATCAAAGATAGCTAGCAATTTCAGAGCACGGTCATGTAACTCAACTTCGCTGTCATAGTAGCCAGGCCCACGCACCAAACTTTCAAAGAAATGATTGGAATGCTTATTGCTCATGCCAACCAAAACATTTTCGATAACGGTCATGTCCTTGAACAGACGGATATTTTGAAAGGTTCGCGAAAGTCCTAAAGAGGCAATCTTAGATGGTGTTTTGCCATTAAGCGTGGTGCCATCCAAAACAACGCTACCACTGGTAGGTTCATAAACACCTGTTAAAAGGTTAAAGAGTGTCGTTTTACCAGCACCATTAGGGCCAATCAAACCGACCAATTCCCCTTTATTGAGCTCAATAGTCACATCACCAACGGCGGTCAGACCACCAAACTCTTTTGTCAAATGTTGCACATCAAGAAGCGCCATTTTCTTTGCCCTCCTTTTGGTTAGTTTTATTAAAGAAACGAGAAAGATAGAATTCTTTGGTTCCTAAAAGTCCGCTTGGACGGAAAATCATGATAAGGATTAGGGCCAATGAATAGATAATCATCCGAATGTTGGACACGTCTTGCAAGAACATGTTGAGAACGCCCAAAACAATGGCTGCTAAAATGGTTCCGGTGATAGAACCCAGCCCTCCTAAAACGGCCACAATCAAGTAATCGATTGATTTCATGATGGTGAAATCTTTGGGAACAACGGTTCCAATGTAACCCACATAAAGGGAACCTGCTACAGCAGAAATCATGGCACCAACAACAAAAGTGATAACCTTCATCTTGGTAACATTAACCCCCATGGACTCGGCAGCAATTTCATCCTCACGAACTGAAATGATTTGACGTCCTGTTGCTGAACGCAAGAGGTTCAGCACTAAAATCGTAATCACGACAACAAAGAGAAAGACAACAGGCCAGGTTGTGTAAGGCAGAGTTCCTGTCAAACCTGCAGCACCGTTAGTGATGGTGCCACCATTGACGATAACAATCCGGATGATTTCAGCCATCCCCAAAGTTGCAATGGCGAGGTAGTCCCCTTTCAGACGCAAGGTTGGAATCCCGAAGACCAAGGCCAAAAGCGCTGCAATAGCCACACCGATTAGCATGGACAGGTAAAACCCATTATAGGTATTGAAGCCCTCGTACTGGGTCAAAATAGCTGTTGCATAAGCCCCGATGGCCATAAACCCAGCTTGTCCAAGGGTAAACTGTCCTGAAAAGCCAAGGACCAAGTTGGTTCCTAACCCCATCAAGATAGAAATCCCGATTCCCATCATGATTTGGATATAATACATGTCTAAGACACCAGCTGAAACCAAGCCTTGGATGATCAGATAGAGCACCACGAAGATGGCCAACCAGGCGACATTTACTTTTAGATTTTTTCTCATTGCCTACACCTTCTCTTTCACGTTTTTGCCCAAAAGCCCTGCAGGACGGACTAAAAGGATGATGATAAAGACGGCATAAACGACCAAGTCACGAAAACTTGACAGGTTCAAGGCATTTGCCAAGGTTTCCAAAATACCAATCAAGAAACCACCAATCGCTGCACCTGGAATCAAACCAATACCACCTAAAACGGCCGCCACAAAGGCTTTAATCCCTGGGGTCATTCCCATCAAAGGTTCTAAGGAATTGTAGTACAAACCAATCAAGACACCACCAGCACCAGCCAAGGCAGAACCTAAAGCAAAGGTGAAACTAATGGTTGAGTTGACATTAATCCCCATCAACTGTGCCGCATCACTATCAACAGAAACCGCACGCATGGCTTTCCCCATCTTTGTCTTTTGCACAATCAACTGCAAGGCAACCATCAAGAGCAAGGTCACCGCCAAAATCAGGACTTGGATATTACTTACCGTAAAGATACCAAGATTGTATTGTTGTGTCTTAATCACCTGTGGGAAAGAACGGGTGTTGGCACCGACCAAAAAGACCATCCCATATTCTAGGAAGAAGGAAACCCCAATGGCTGTAATCAAGACAGAAATCCGAGGCGAGTTTCGCAAAGGACGATAAGCCAAGTATTCAATCAGCATCCCCAAGCAAGCCGTCGCTGCCATTGTAATGACGAGTGCCAACCAAAAAGGCAAATGCCAAAAAGAGATAATGTAGTAACCGACAAAGGCCCCTACCATATAAATATCGCCGTGGGCGAAGTTAATCAATTTAATAATCCCATACACCATGGTGTAACCTAGGGCCAGAAGTGCATAGACACTTCCTAGGATAATCCCATTCACCAGCTGTTGGGGCAATTGTTGTAAAAACATAAGCTACCAAACTTTCTTTACATTCAGATCTTATTTTGCAACGGTAACGGCTGTTGCCGTATCTTCTTTACCATCTTTCATACGAACCATCAAGGCCGTCTTAATTGGGTTGTGTTGGGCATCAATGGTCATTTCACCTGTAACCCCTTGGAACCCTTTGAGTTTTGCCAAATTATTAGCTAATTCAACCGAGTCATTGGCGTGTTTAGCAGCATCAGCAATCATGTATACCGAATCATAGGCCAAAGCAGCAAACATGTTAGGCTCTTCGCCGTATTTGGCTTGATAATTTTTAATGAAATCATCCGCCTTTTGGGACAGGCTTGTTTTGGTTGAGTAACCAGAAACATAGTAGACATTATTGGTATTAGCTGCACCAGCCAACTGAATGAAGGTGGCGTCACTAAATCCATCAGGTCCTAAAATAGGCTTGTCAATCCCCATATCACGCGCTTGTTTGGTGATAATCCCTGTTTCTGTATAGTAACCAGGCATGACAATGGCATCGTAATCCAAATCTTTGAATTTAGTCAAAGCGGATTGGAAATCTTTATCCCCAGAAGCAAAGGTTGCTGTAGAAACGATTTGGCCTTTGTAGGCCTTTTGGAAGGCTTGGGCAATCCCTTTGGCATAGTCACTGGAGTTATCATAGTAGAGAACCACACGTTTGGCATTAAGGTTATCAAAAGCATACTGAGCCAAGACCTTCCCTTGGAAGCTGTCTTGGAAAGTCGCCCGAAAGACGAACTGCTTGGTCTTACCACCAGATACGGTCAAGTCATCTTGTGTCCCTGCTGGTGTCAACAAAGGCACACCTGTTTTTTGGGCATTCAGAGAGGCCGCAGCTGTCGCACCAGAGGTCATTGGCCCGATAATAGCATTGACCTTGGAACGAATGGCCAAGTTTGTTGTAGCCGTTGAGGCTTCTGCATTATCTGACTTATTGTCTTTGGTGACCAACTGGATTTTCTTGCCGTTGACACCGCCATTGGCATTGATTTCTTCCGTGGCTAATTGAACCCCTTTTTGGGCAACGGTTCCGTAGGCAGCAACCGCCCCGGTTAATTCCAGGTTGACACCAATTTTAATGGTATTTCCAATCGGTGTCCCTGTGGCACTAGCCGTTTCGTCAGGTTTTTTATTCCCGACAGTAAACGCTAGGGCAGCTAAAACAGCGATAACGACTGCGACACCAAAGCCGAGTGTTAGCTTTTTGTTCATATGTACTACTCCTTAATAGTTTCTTAAAAGGTCTTCTAAAAGAATACTGAATTATCTGACAATTGTCAAGGTTAGAGACCGAATAAAAACGCTTCCTTAATAGGAGCGCTCCGATTCAACAGCCTCATTTTAATTATCGCGTTCTAAACTACCGACAAAATCCCTATCCACCTCTTTATAATAAGAAGGCAAGACCTTGGTCACACAAGGCAAGGCTTCTAATTTATCAATGGTGGTTTGGTATTTCTCTGCGTCCACATAAAGAACAACATAGTTCATGGCCTGTGACTGGTAAAGGCAGTCACCAAATTTTCGAATTTTGCGAATATCACGGCGGTGTTTTAGGTAAACGATGAGTTTCTCACGGGTGGGTAGGGCTAGCATCTTTTCCTCCTTTACGTTTGACAGGTTGGGGAGACTTGGCCTGATGATGAGGTTTTCGGCGGGGAGCAAATGGCAAGCCTGTATCCACAAAGATAGAGGGGTCAACTGCCATCGCAAGTGCTTGTGTCACCTTGGCTAAGACCTCTTGCAAGGCATTTTCATCTTGACGGAGTTGCCCGACCAGAGGGTAAAGGTCAAGCTCACGCTTCAACTGAAACAAATCCCGTCTTAGGGTACGCGCTTCAGGTAAAATATCCCGATAGGCCTCAATCTCCTCGTAGGCTTGTTTGGTTTCCTCAAACTGTGCCACCTTGTCCTGCAAGACAAGATCAGCTTCGATAGCTGCTTGTGTCGCCTGATAGGCTTGATATTCTGGGCTTTGCTTTAAGGCCGATATGACACGATTGGTGGCCTCTTCAATCGCCAATAATTGGTCATCTATGATTAACATGCTGTCATTATACCATAAAATAAGCCGGCTTTCGAGAGACAAAAAAAGACCAGAAAGGCTTTCTGGTCTTTATCTAGAAAGGATTTTCTCCCCTTCCTTATTTGAGTTCGTTGTTGGCCATGATTTCGTCAATAAAGCCGTAATCCAAGGTTTCTTGCGCACTCATCCAATTATCACGTTCGGCATCAATATGAATTTTCTCGATGTCTTGACCTGAGTTTTTCGCCAAGATTTCTTCCAAATTTTGACGGGTTTTGAGCAAGTGTTCTGCAGCAATGGCCATATCGGTTTGCTGTGTGCCACCGCCTGTACCACCCATAGGTTGGTGAATCATGTATTCAGCATTTGGCAACATGAAACGTTTGCCCTTGGTCCCGCTAGAGGCAATGATAGTCCCCATGGAAGCCGCCATCCCCATAACGATTGTCTGCACATCAGACTTGATAAAGTTCATGGTATCCACAATGGCGAGGCCTGCTGAGACAGAACCACCAGGCGTGTTGACATAAAGGTAGATGTCCTTGCTACTGTCCTGCGCATCCAAAAAGAGCAACTGGGCAATAATAGAATTGGCCATATTATCTTCGACTGGGCCCGTCAACATAATAATCCGGTCTTTTAACAGGCGAGAATAGATGTCATAAGACCGCTCTCCCCGACTGGTTTGTTCAATAACTACTGGAATCATAGGTTTCTCCATTCATTTAGCTTAGTAAAGCTATTATAGCATTTGGTCAAAAAAGGTCAAAGAAAAAGTTTCCTTCTTATCTTATTTAGTCCCAAATAAACGGTCGCCTGCATCTCCCAAACCTGGCACAATATAACCGTGTTCATTCAAGTGGTCGTCTAAAGAAGCTGCGTAAATGGCAATCTCTGGATGTGCCTCTTGCAAAGCCTTCACCCCTTCTGGCGCAGCCACCAGACAGACAAATTTGATTTGGCTAGCAGGTACCCCCCGTTTGAGCAAGGAATCCACCGCCAAGATAGCAGAACCACCGGTCGCAAGCATCGGATCAACCAAGAAAATTTGACGTTGGTCAATATCTTCTGGTAATTTGACCAAATATTCAACAGGTTGTAAGGTCTCCTCATCACGGTACATGCCAATGTGGCCTACCTTCGCAGCTGGAATCAAGCTCAAAAAGCCATCCACCATCCCAATACCTGCACGCAAAATAGGTACGATGGCCAATTTTTTCCCTGCAATTTGTTTTTGAACAGTTTTCGTAATCGGTGTTTCGATCGTCACATCTTCTAAAGGCAGGTTGCGTGAAACCTCGTAGCCCATGAGCATAGCGATTTCATTGACCAGCTCGCGGAAATCCTTGGTAGAGGTCGTTGTACGACGCAAAATAGACAATTTGTGTTGAATTAGTGGATGTTCGATGACTTGAAAAGTCCCCATATTGGTAACCACACTTTCTAATAAAATACTTCTATTTATTATACAAAAAAATTCCCCTATTATCTAGAAAGACAATTATTCGTCAATACGAGGGCATGGCACCTTATTTTGATAGAAGGTGATGAAAACACTCAAACTTCCATGTCGCTATTGAAAGAGACAAGATTCCCTCTACTTAGAAGGTCTATAGATGTCACAATGAAAACAAAAAAAGGCCGCCCCTCTCGGAGTCAGCCCTATCTGTTATTATTCTAATGCAGCCACCACTTCTTCAACAGGTAAAACCTCAGCAAAGCGCTTATCCCAAATGTGGTCCTGATAAAAATCAATGATGGCTTGCGCTTTGAGCTGGTCCTTGTCAAAGGTTGTCACCGCATCACGGACCAAAATTTGCTCAAAGCCATATTCAAATCCAACTTTCAAGGATGTATCGATACAAAACTCTGCCTGCATACCTACAACCGTGTAGCTCTTGATGCCTTTTTCATCGAGATAGGCTTTCAGACCAGTTCCGCGGTAGATACTGTTAAAATTCTTTCGAAAAATGTTGTCTTCTGGCCGTGGGGTCAGCTCATGATAAACTTCCCAGCTGGCATCCCCTTCTGAAAGGAAGCCTTCTGGCTCTGTATGGCGGAAATAAATAACTTCTTTACCAGCTGCTTCAAAGGCCGCAATAGTTGCTTTCACCTTTGACAAAAAAGTATCCTTATTTGCAGGTCCTAAGTCAATCAGGCCTTCTTGAATATCTACGACGATTAGTGCTTCTGTCATGGTTTACGCCTTATCCTTTTGTCTGATGAATTTACAATTGCATATGTTGTAATCTATCTCGTTACATTTTAGACTATTTTCTTTTACCTGGCAAGGAAAAACTCCTTTTCAAGTGTCTGCTTATTTGGCACTCTATCCCAGACAGAGCAGTCTCTACATTATTTTTCTATCTTGTATAGAAAGGACACAGCCAAAGGTTTTTCCCTTTTCAAAGGATTGGACACTAGTAAAGAAAGCTGAGCAGAGTCAGGCTGGCCGACCTGGCTTTAGCAAACAAAGCCAAAGGCATCATTTTTTCTCAATGAATGCGGTTTGCTACAAGTGCTGTTTTCAAGCGCCCCTCCCAAGAAATAGCTAACATGCTTCCAAACAGCTCAACACGAGTCCGTTCTGATTGTTTGGGGCTTGCTGAGCTAGCCTGAGTGCTTTTTCTTGATTTTCTACCTACTAGTAGGTATAATACCCTCAGTTAAAAAATTTTAGGGAGGTAGCGTATGAAACATCTGATTGTCGGTGCGGGACTCAGCGGACTCTATATGGCTTACCAACTAGAAAAAGCAGGTGAGGATTACCTGATTCTAGAGGGGAAAGACCAGGTCGGTGGTCGTGCTAAAGGCTTACAGGTCTTGCCAAATTGGGAATTAGAGTTAGGAGCGACCTGGTTCTGGCCCGATTTTGACAAGCTGTTAGCTAGTTTGATTGACCAACTGGGGCTTGAAACATTTGACCAACCTACAGGTACCTACTTATATGAAGAAAGCAATGGAGAGAAAGGCCAGTACCACAGGCCCTTCTCCGATGGGCGACGCGTCAGTGGTGGCATGAGTCAGTTAATACAGGCTCTTTTAAGTCGGATAAACACAGAAAATCTCCATCTCAAAGAAAGGGTAAAGGAGATAAGCTTAAAAGGGGAAAGCATCCAAGTCTTAACTGACAAACAGCTGTGGCAGGCCGATAAGGTTTTTCTAGCCCTTCCGCCACGTTTGGCAGCCACAAGGATTGCCTTTAGTCCTCAGCTACCTGACAGTATTCAGCAAAACTGGCTGTCCACAGATACTTGGATGGCGCCTCATGCCAAGTACCTAGCGGAATTTTCAGAACCTTTCTGGAGACAGCAAGGTTTGACGGGTAATGCCATGAGTCATTTAGGCCCCTTAGTCGAGATTCACGACATCTCTGACCAGGCCAACCAATTTGGCGCTCTCTTTGGCTTTTTTGGGATTCCTTCTGCTAAAAGACAAGCACTTGGACAAAACCAATTGAAAAAGTTAGCACGTGCACAGTTGGTCCGTTTGTTTGGCATGGATACTTTAAAGTATTTAAAAAACGATACCATCAAAGACTGGTCACAGGATGCCTACCTTGCGACTTCCCAAGACCAACAATTTGCTCTAAACCATCCCCAATCGGCTAACAACCAACTGTCTGCTAGCTGGCAAAATAAATTAGTCGGGATAGCAAGTGAATTTGCACCAACAGCGCCAGGCTTTCTATCAGGCGCCCTTGAAGCTGTTAATGAGGCCTTAAAAAAATGAGGATTTTTTCCTCATTTTTTTGTTAATCGCGCTAGTTTATCTGTCAAGAGCTGATCAAAGTAACTTAAATCCCCACTTGCCTTAGTGATTAATTGCGCCCCTTGGACGGTAGCAAAAAAATCCTCAGCTAGTTGAGACACGAGACCTTCGTCTTCAAAGAGAGACTTTAGCCAATCGGTATTACATTGGAAAAATTCTTGAACGGACTGATTGATTGCCTCAGTCAAAGCATACTGTTCGGTTGCCAACATGGAGCACAGGCAAATGTTCCCACTTTCGAGATTTCTTCTGTAGAGTTGGATAAAAGCTTCTAAACTCTGAGAAAAATCCTCTCCCCTGGCCCTGATAGCGTCCAAACTCGCTTTGAAGTCTTGATTGTAAACCTCTAAAACTCTCGCAATCAGGTCTTGTTTTTTGGGAAAATAATAGTGGATACTGGCCTTTCTTATCCCCATTGCGGTTGAAATTTCTGCATAAGAGAAACCATTAACCCCACGAGATTGGATAAATGCCGTCCCTAATTGAATGATTTTTTCTTCCGTTTCACTCATTTTTTTCATTGTGACTCCTTAAAAAAACTGCCATACCCCTAGTATAGCAGTTTTTTCGCGCTTAAACTATTTTATGGTCAAAATATCGTCTGTCTCAATGCGAGAGTTTTCAAATTGGTTAATCGGGTGTTGACTTCGATAGCCCAAGGCAATCCCTGCTACCACAAGCTCGTCATCTGACACACCCAAGTGAGAGCGAATTTCATCAGGGTATTTGATATTTTCATAGGCAACCATGCTATCGACACCATGCGATGCTGCACTAAGCATGAGGGTTTGGGCAAAGCTTCCACTATCGTAAATTGACCATACAGGAGCTGATTTAGGGACGGTGATATAAGCCATGCTTGGTGCCTGCCACAAGCGCGCATTGGCTTCTCCAAACTCCTTCATTGTGGCATCTTGGTGAACGGATTCCAGCCAAGTTTCCATGTTTGACCAGGGAAGTTCTCCCCATTCCTTGATGGATTTTACTGGCAAATCCGAGTAGCCTTTAATGCCATCTTGAGATTTTTTTAAATGTTCCCCTTGAATGGCTTTCATCGTTTCGCCAGTGGCAATATAAACTTTCCAGGGTTGAGAGTTTGCCCAGGAAGGTGCCTGCTGAGCGTCACTTACTATTTCCTTGAGCAAGTCTTTGGCGACTGGCTTATCTTGAAAATCTCGGATAGATACACGGCTTTTTGCTAATGTTTTAAAATTCATTTTCGAAACTCCTTTTTTTGATAAGTATATTCTACCTATTAGTAGGTAGGTTGTCAATTAAAGCGTTTCGTAAAATTAAAAATGAGATTCCCAAACAAAAAAACGGCTTATCGCCGTTTTCTCGTCAGGCCAAATGGCCTAGTAATTTAGCTCTTCAAACGAATCCTCTTATCGCTTAGAAGAATTTCTTAAATGGAATCGCAATCACCCCTGCAATGGCAATAACAAAACCAAAGATGAGGACATAGAAAGTGCCACTATTGTCTACTGTTGAAGCTGGTTTTGGTGCTTCTTGTTTTGTTTCGTTTTTAGCAGGTTGTTCAGCTGGCGCTGGCGTAGGAGCTGGTGTTGCTGGTTGTTGTGCTGGTGTTGCTGGTTGTTGCGCTGGCGCCGCAGGTGTTGCTGGAGTTGCTGGGGTTGTAGTCGTCGTTGTTTGACCGTTACCACCATCAGTTGTGACGTTGGTTGTTACCGTTACACTAGTTGGAATAGTGATGTCACCTGTTGGTGCTGACGTATTGATGGTGATGGTTGGTGTCACATTGACCGTCACATTATTGTTTGTAACAACAGAAACCGTTGGTGTTGTAACCGTTTGGCTAGTTTGACCTTTATCTGTCTTGTTATCTGTTGCGTCATCTTTTTAGTCTCTTGACCTGGTGTAACGATTGGTTTTTCAGCTGGAAGCGGTTGGTGCTCTTTCAAGCTGTTGCCATAGCTATTAAGTTTATCCCAGTCAACGCTACCAAAGGTTTCATTTGGCAAGTGAGCTGTCGCTAAGGTACCAACAGTATCCAAAGTCTTACTTGATGCATCCCAAATCCAGTCACCTTGTTGTGTCATTTCTGCCAAGACACGTGTGGTGTTATCTGGCAAGAATTGTACCAAGAAGCTTGGTGCCCAAGTTGAGTTATTGCCTTTACCTGCCACTTCGTTACGGTTGGTCATGTAGGCCGTAATAAGCATGGTGTCATCTGAACCGTCTACAGGCACAGCGTAGTAAGAATATGTGGCTGTCCGCCAGTCAGCTGGTACAGAAGCTGTCAATACGGCACCTGAACCATTGAGTGGTTTGTATCCTGTTGTGATGTTGTCAGACACATAGCCCAACATTACCACGTTGTCACCAACCACTTCGTCTGCTTTTTGCCATGCGTAGTCATTAGACCCGTGGTTCAAACGTGAAGCTGTAAACATGTAGTATTTGTCTTTCAACTTCACGACATTTGGACGTTCCAATTCATCACTGACCATGGCTGCAGACAAGAGCGGTGTGTAGTATTCTTTGATAGTTGGTGTTTTTTCATCACCTTCTAATTGAAGGATACCAATTGCCGCATTTGACCATTCTGCACGAAGCTTCATGTCTTGGTTATCCAAGATGCTAAAGAGGCTCTTAGCTGCAAATTCAGCTGTTCCACCATAGTTAGACAGGTTATAGATTTGGTTTTCACCTTGGTAGTTTTCGGTACCAGTTGACGCTTCAAAGATCAAATAACGTTTGCCATCAGTATCTTGGAAGACATGTGGGTCACGCATGGCAATGTTGTCAATACCGTTGCGGGTTTCACGCCATTGCGCATAGCTTTGGTAGTGGTAGCCGTCACCACCCTTAGGTGTAAGGACACGGTCATTTTCAACAGATTTCAAGACAACTTCGCCATTTTCAACCGCCAAGTTCAAAGTAGCGGTTGCTAACATTTGGTTGTTTGAGTAGTCATCTGATGTGTCTACATGGGTATAGTAAAGTTGGATAGAGCCATCTGAGTTGACCGCTGCAGAACCAGACCATTGTTGGGTTACGGCATCAACATTGTAACCAAAGATAGCCCCAGCATTTTTCCAATGATCAAAGTCATTGTCCCCATATTTATTGTAGAGGAGGTAAAGGTGGTTATCGTTGGCGTTTGGAACACCCATCATAGCCACAACCAATTGGTAACCATTCCAATCTGAAACGCGACCTGTTCCCAAATCTTGAACTGGCCATGAATCCCAGACGTCCAAATCAGCCACTTCGCCTGTTTGGGCATCACGAGTTGTAGCAGCTTTCATGTTTTTAATCACGTCAGCCTTGAAATATGGAATCGCATAACGTGGGTCTTGAGCCACCAAGGTATCTGCAACGTCTTGGAACTCACGGTAGGTCATTTGATGACCAGTTGCAGACGTTTCAGACAAAACAAGTTTGTTCAAGGCTGCCTTTTGGTCATCCGTCAAGCTAGCGATATCCAAGTTAGCTTCCTTGGCAAAAGCGTTGGCCAATTGGTTAAGGCCTGTTCCTTCAACATATTCAGTTGTTGAAAGGTTTTGAGCTGCCAATTTTTCAACCGTTGATTGGATGCTTGGTGCTGTGCTTGTAGAAGCTGCTGTATCAGCTGCTGGTGTGCTTGTTGTAGCAGTGTCAGCTGTTGCTGATGGGCTGGTTGTCGTTGCCGCTGTTGTGTCAGCTGTCGCTGCCCGGTCAGTGTTTGCTTCTGTGGCTGCTTCTGTTGTTGCTGTGGTAGCTGGTGCTGCTTCTACTGCAGTCCCTGCAGCATCTGTCGCTGGTGTTGCCACAGAAGTTTCTGTTGCCACGGCAGGGGTGCTTGTTGCAGTCGCATCAGCACTTGAGGCAGTTGACGTGTCACTAGTGCTATCGGCAGTTACTGTAGTGGTCACAGCCGCTTCAGCAGGTGTTGCTTGCACTTGGTCAGCGGAAACAGTTCCTTGTGACAAGAACGTAAAGCTTCCGACAATGACTGAGGCAGCTCCAATAGTGGATACTTTACGGATGCTATAACGAGGCCGTTTTGCATGTTGAGGGGTTTTCGATTTGAATGACATAGAATTACCTTCCTTGTAATTTTTACCTTATCTTAACATTGGATGGAATTCTTTGGCAAATCTTTTTAGGAAACTTTAAGTTATGATAAAGATGAAAGCGCTTTATTTTTAAGGTTTTTTATGTATTTAACATCCTAATCCTTTTGTCAATTTATATGCTCATTGCTGAATGAAAATCCGTTTTCTTTATGCCCTTCCCCTTCTTTTCGATTATGTTTTTTATTTAATTTTCATGACAAATGAAAAAAACTACTCATTGATTTTTGAGTAGTATTTTTTATGTTTTTAAAAAGGCATATTTTGATATCACTATTTTTTCAAGTGGTAGGAATAGCTAGCAATCACAATATTTTCATTCCAGCGCAAGCTCAACCGAATTCGGACAGACATCTGATTGTGCAAGATATTTTGCCAGCGTTTATTTGGGACAAATTTTGGAATGACGACGGTCATGGTCGCATTTTCAGCCTGGGCCTTGTCAGACATGGCCTGAACATAAGCAACCGTCGGCTTAACAATATCGTTATAGCTACTCTGAATATTTTGAAAGTTGATATCTGGGAAATACTCACGAAACTCACGCTCGACCTCGTGGTCCTTATGTTGAGTTTCCTTGGTTGATACGTGCATGGCAATGACCTGGTCACCGATACTAGTCGCGTAGTTAATGGCGCGAATGCTGGCCTGGGTTACATTTCCCACTAAGACCAAGACTGTATTTCCACCAGTATAGGCGATGTTTTTTACTTCTTCAGTCAAACGCAACTGAGAAGCCACATTATCATAATGGCGTTTGATGGAGTAAAAGACCGCCATCAAAATTCCGACAATCGGAAAGAATGGCCAAATATCCGTGAGGCGAGTCACTAATAAAATAGCGACAATCAGATAACAGATGGAAGCACCGATGATATTGGCAACGGACTTGCGTAAAAAACCTCGACCGATGGTTTTTTTCCAATGGACAATCATCCCTGTTTGTGACAAGGCAAAGGGGACAAAGACACCGATGGTATAAAGGGGAATCAAGGCCTCAGTAGACCCCTCAAAAATCAAGAGAAGGATGAGCGACCCCAAGGCCAAGGCAATAATCCCATTGGAATAACCCAAGCGTTGGCCTTTTTCCATAAAGAGGTGGGGCATGTATTTATTTTTGGCCATGTTAAAGGATAACATGGGAAAGGCTGAAAAACCGGTATTAGCAGCTACCGCTAAAATCAAGGCCGTCGACAACTGAAAGACATAAAAGAAAGCATTGCCTAGGGCTGATTGGCCAAAGATGCCCTTAGCGATTTGCGCCAAAGTCGTGATATTGCTGGTCGGTACCAAGCCCATATAATAGTTTAAAAAGGTAATCCCTGAAAACATGAGAGCCAAGAGCAAGGACATAATCCCTAGGGTCTTAGCGGCATTTTTTCTTTGGGCTTTTTGAAAAAGGGCACCGAATTGGAAATGGCTTCAACCCCTGTTAAGGAAGCCGAACCACTTGTAAAAGCCCGTAAAAGCAGAATCAGACTAACATTGGGCACCACTGCTCCGATATGGGCTGTTGCCTGATAAGGAATTTGACCTGTTGCAATTTTGATAAAACCAAAACCAATCATAAAGAGAATGGCTGCGATGAAAAAGTAAACAGGTACCATCAATGACTTAGCCGACTCACTGACACCACGTAAATTGAGGTACATGAGAAAGAGGGTCAGAAAAATGGCAATCCCCAAATTCCAAGGGGCAAGAGCTGGAAAAGCTGACGTAATCGCATCCGCCCCAGAGGAGACAGAAACCGCCACGGTCAACATGTAATCAATCAACAAACTGCCACCAGCGACCAGTCCTAAACTAGGATTAAGGTTTTCTGTCGTCACCACGTAGGCCCCACCCCCTTGGGGATAGGCATGGATGACTTGTTGGTAGGAGATGGTCAGACTGGCTAGGAGCACCAAGACAATCAGACCAATAGGTAAAGACCACCAGATGGCCGCAGAAGACACGGCTGTCAAAACCAAAATAACCTGTTGTGGCCCATAAGCAATAGAGGATAAAGCGTCACTCGACAACATGGCGAGTGCCTGCGTCTTTCCAAGCAGGTGCCCTTCATCATCTCGATCGTCTGCTAAGGGTTTTCCCAATAAGAGTAACTTTAACTTTTCAATCACAGGCATATCTCCTTAGAATGTGGGTTAAATTGTGCATAATAGTAGCATTATAGTCCTAATTTAAAATTTTGACAAGTCCTTGTCGGCGGCTGGCTGTCGCTTGAGGCTAAAATGGTCGGGAACAGGATCCGCACCAGCCTTGGCCCATGGGTGACAGCGTAATAAACGGGCTATTCCCATGATAAGGCCCTTGCTACCGTGCTTTTTAACGGCTTGGGCCATGTATTCGGAACAAGTTGGCTGATAGCGACACGAAGCTGGCAAAAAAGGGGATATCCCCTTTTGATAAAGTCTGACAAAAAATAGAATAATGGTTTTCATGACCCTTTGGCTAACTCATGCAGTTGACTGACTTCTTTTTTGGATAATTTACGATACTGGCCGACTGGGAGGCCTTCTAGCCCCAGGTGTCCAAAGCGGATCCGTGATAACTTATCCACAGGCAGACCAACTGCTGCAAACATCTTTTTGACTTGGTGGTTGCGTCCTTCATGGATGGTCAACTCCACAACCGACCGATTTTTGTCACGATCAACACGCACGATATCATAGGTGGCCGGTTTGGTCTTTTTCCCATCTATCACCAGGCCTCTGGTCAAGGGACGCAGATTTTCCTTGTTGGCAATACCTGACAGGCGAGCCCGATAGACCTTATCCACCTCATGCTTGGGGTGCATCATATGATCAGCGAAATCCCCGTCATTAGTCAGCAGTAAAATGCCACTGGTATCCCAGTCCAAGCGACCAATCGGGTAGATACGGGCCGACACATCAGATAGGAGGTCCCGAACTGTCTTTCGCCCTTTTTCATCTGATACACTGGAAATCACACCACGCGGTTTGTTGAGAAGATAATAAACCTTCTCTTCGTTGTAAATGGGTTGACCGTCAACTTCGACGCGGTCCCCCGAGGCCACCTGGGTGGCTAAGTCTTTCACGACTTGTCCATTGAGGGTCACTTGCCCTTGACGTATGAGTTCTTCGGCCTTGCGGCGGCTGGCTACACCGGCATGAGCGATAAATTTATTAATCCGCATCTGTTTTTTCCTCTTCAAATAAGATCTGCTGGCTATCTTCATCCAGCACCAAGCTACTCGCATCGACCAGCTCATCTAAGCTATTTATCCCTAGATAATCCAAGAAATAATCCGTTGTCGCATAGAGGTTTGGACGCCCTAGCGTTTCTTTTTTTCCTGCCTCTTGAATCAAATGCAGGGCCAGAAGCTTCGTAATCGCCCCACTTGAATTGACCCCACGAATATCATCCACTTCTGCTCGGGTGACGGGTTGGCGATAGGCAATGATAGCCAGGGTCTCCAAGGCTGCCCTGGATAAACTTTGGTTGACAGGGGAGTTGGAAAAATCGTGTAACAAAGGCGCAAAAGCTTCTTTGGTTACCAGCTTGTAGCTGTTGGCTGACTCCAAAAGACTAAAGGCAGAATTGGGATCAGCTTGGTATTTTGCGGCTAAGCTTTCTAAAGATTGGACCAGACCTGTTGGTGGCATGTCCAAAATGTCGGATAGTTGGCGAAGCGTTAAGCCCTCCTCGCCGGCCACATATAAAAGGGCCTCAATCTGAGCTATGGGTGTCATGAGACTCCTCTACCTTTCTGAGCACAATGGCTTGACCAAGTTGCTGGGCAAACACCTGTTGGCGCTTGACCAACTCAAGTGTCGCTAGAAACAGGGTAATCATTTCATCTTTGCTATGGCAAGACTCAAATAGGGCCTCCAAGTGCAGTTCTTCAGCCTCGTCTAAAGCCGTTTCGAGCCGCGCCATCATGTCCTCGATGCGAAAGTTTTCTCGAGCGATAGCGGTATGGCTATTGGTCAAGATTTCCTGTTTTTGCGTCATCACCTTGGAAAAGGCCATGAAAATATCGAGAACATTTTTGTCTTGATTGAGAACTACTTCTTCTGAAATCAACTCTGTTTTCGGTTTGGCATAGCATTTTGCGCGATCTTGATGTTGTTCATCCATCTTTTCCGATAAGAGTTTGTATTGGCGGTAAGCTTCGATTTGATTTAAAAGGGCTAGCTCTGGGTCTTCTTCAACCGCATCCACAGTCTCTACAACTGTCGGCAAGAGTTTGCGACTTTTGATGAGCATGAGCTGACTGGCCATCAGCATATAGTCCCCAGCAACTTCTAATTTCATGGCCTGTAGACCCGCAATGTAAACCAGGTATTGTTCGATGACCTCAGTGATGGGCACATCGTAGATATCCACCTTATATTGGGAGACTAAATGCAGAAGAAGATCCAGAGGACCTTCAAAATCTTTCAGCTTTATATCCATTACTTGACGTAATATTTTTCAATAGTAATCGGTGACTTCAAGCCCAAACGACGTCCAAGTTCGTGGATATCGACACCTTCTTCAACACAGCGTAAAATATATTGCTCACGGAGCTCTTGCGCCGTCATTGGTGTAATCCCCAAGACTTTTTGGTAGTTAGAAATATGGGTAAAGAACCATTGGCGTGAGTAACGTGTCCCTGATTTCTCAAAGTAATAGGTTTTGTGGTTTTCAGGAATTTCCATACGAGACAAGAGTGTCTCAGTCAAATTGAGCACCCGAACCTTACCACGAGTTTCCACAATCAATGTTTTGAAATCCAAATC
This sequence comes from Streptococcus sp. DD12, assembly GCF_001578885.1. Classification (GTDB taxonomy): domain Bacteria; phylum Bacillota; class Bacilli; order Lactobacillales; family Streptococcaceae; genus Streptococcus. The sequence continues at coordinate 827,838 of NZ_KQ969495.1, forward strand.
CACATTTTTGACTTCGATGGTCAAAATTTCTGTTGGGGTCAATCCGAGTTCCAAAACAAATAAAATCAACAGTTGCCCTAACTTGTCTTCATTTTCCTTGTAATAGATAGATGTGTCTTGCTTTTCAGGCAGATTGTCACTCTTAGGCAACCGAATCACATCTGGAAGGTTAAACAGTTCGCTGACAATTCCTTTTCTAAAAAGGTAAACCAAGTACTGGTTGACTGTTGAACGTTTTCTCCGAGCAGCTGAAGGTTTAAAATGGTCCAAGTTTTTCTCAAAGGCACGAACCTTGGCTGCTGTCAATGCTTCTGCTTCACCAGTTTCTCGCTCAAAAGCTAGCAAGTCATAGCGATAAGAACTTTGAGAGTTTTCAGCTAATTGTTTTTCATGTATAAATTCTTCAATGTAAGACGTCATTGTTTATTCTCCTTTTACAGTATGCAATAGTGCATTCATAACTTTTAATAAAGATTTTCGGGTAATGATGCCAAGCAAATGGTCCGACGCGTCTAGAACGGGTAAAAAAGGGGCATCGACCATCTTGTGCATCATTTCTTCAAGTGAGTAATCTTCTTTTAGGGTTTCCATTTGTCGGTTAACCATCAGGGCAATATCCATCCCCGCCACTTGTTCCTGGCTAAGCTCATGCTCTTTTTGGTAGCGGATAATATCTGTTATAGCAATGGTTCCCAAATAAATCTTGTCCTTTGAGATTACTGGCACTCGACTATAACCAACATTGGCAAGTAATAACATGACGTGTTCCACATTGTGTGTATCAATAAAAAGGGCTAAGTCTTCTACTGCTGTCATCAGATGACCACGTCTTTTTTGGATAAAATCTTCAAATTCCGATTGAATCATCGTTTAAATTCCTTGGTTAGAGCCGGATATTCCTGGTGGTTACGCGTGTAATAACGAACGGTGATGGTAGACTCTGTTACCGTCACGAGAGCATAGAGTTTTTCAGCTATTTCCCCACGAGGTTGAGAGACACTCCCAGGGTTGATGAAAATCGTTTTGCCATTGCGCCAGGCTGCTGGCACATGCAGGTGGCCATAGAGGCAGATCGTCGCATCGGCTTCCTGAGCAAATAAATCTAAGCGCTCCCAACCAAAATTAATGCCATAAAGGTGGCCGTGGGTTTGAGCAATGGTAACATCACCATAAGTCACAAGGTTTGTAGGAGCATAGGGCCCTTCCCAATCACAGTTCCCTTGGACCACATGGATGCCAGACCATAATGGGTCGTTGCCAGAGAGTTCGGAGTCTCCATTGTGAAAAATGGCCGTCACCTGTCCCTGGTATTTTGCTTTTAGTTCTTCAACGATTGCGCGATCCCCATGGGAATCACTCATGACTAAGAAAGTTTGGCTTGCCATGCTGGAAAGACCTCCATTAACCGTTTAACTGCTTGGCCGCGGTGAGATTGCTGATTTTTTTCGTCAGGGCTCAACTCCGCAGCCGTCTTATCCGTACCTGCGACGACAAAGATTGGGTCATAGCCAAAACCACCATCACCTTTTGGATTAAAAGCGATGCTTCCTGGCCAATCCGCCTCAACCACCAAGCTCTCCACACCAGGCTTTGCAACCACTAAGGTGGTATGGAAATGAGCCGAGCGTTTGTCACGGTCGATAACTGTCGCTAACTCATGGAGGAGTTTTGCGACATTGGCCTCGTCTGTAGCATCAGGACCTGCAAAGCGGGCCGACCACACACCTGGAAGCCCACCGAGGACATCAACCGCCAAACCGGAGTCATCCGCTAAAACCATCTGACCGGTTAGGTTGGCAATCGTTTCCGCCTTAAGACGGGCATTTTCCTCAAAAGTCATGCCTGTCTCAGCCACTTCTGGCAAGTCAGGATAGGCATTGAGGTTTTCCACCTCGTAACCCATGGCGCCAAAAAGTTCTGCAAACTCCTTGGTTTTCCCTTCGTTACGCGTAGCAATCAAGAGCTTTTGAGGAAGACTTTTTTCTTGAACCGCTCCCAGTTCCAAGGCAAAAGCTAAGACTAGGCTACCATTTTTCGTCACCTGACCTAGGCCATCTTCTTGTGCATAAGCGTAGTCATCACCCGTGATTTGTGTCAAGAGGCGACTCAGGGCAGAAAAGAAATCTGGCTGATTGCCATAGTCGGCAACAAAAACTTGACCTGTCTGATCAGTCAGTAAGGCTTGCGTTAGAGCAAGCTCTTTTTGGGGGACTTGCCCCGAGAACTGCATGACTTGACAGGACGCATCTGTCACCTGATATAAGAGATGAGCTTGCCCCACCTGGATGTCTAAAGGTTTGTTCATAAATCGACGTGCTCCACCTGTAGTGGCCGGTTGAGCCAATGCTCTCCAACAGCTTTAAAACGGTCCACATTGGCTGTCGTGTAAAAACGGTGATGAAGGGCTTGTTTTGACCGGTCATGATTGATTTGAAAATAATTGAGTAAGACACTGATATCTCGGACACACTCTGCCCCACTATCAATCAGTGTCACCTCATCCCCCATAGCGTTTTGAATAATCGGCGCTAACAATGGGTAATGCGTGCAGCCTAGGACCAAGGTATCTATCCGCCCAACCAAGGGAGCCAATTGCTCGTAGACAATTTTTTTTGCCACACTAGAGCCCATTTGATTAGATTCCACCAGGGGAACAAAGCGTGGACAAGCTAGGCTTGTTACCTGCATTTCTGGAGCCAGTCGGGTAATGCTGCGCTTATAAATATCTGATGTAATGGTCATCGGTGTGGCAATAACGCCGATTTGATTGCTGCGTGTCGCTTTAATTGCCGCACTGGCACCGGGTAAAATAACGCCTAAGACTGGAATGTCTAAAGCTTCTTTTACTTCTTCCCAGGCGACTGCAGTGGCGGTGTTACAAGCGTAAACAATCATTTTGACATTTTGTGCTTGCAAAAACCGGACCATCTGCCACGTAAAATCGCGAATTTGCTCCGCAGGACGCGGACCAAAAGGAGCTCTGGCTTGGTCACCAATGTAGACGATTTCTTCATGAGGCAATTGCCGAAACATTTCTCTGACTACCGTCAGGCCACCAACACCAGAATCCAAAAAGCCAATAGGTCTATTGTCCATCGTCTTGTCCTAGAAATAGGGGCTATGCCCCCGTCTTTCTTTATTTTTTCTTTTTGCTTTGCTCAGCTTTAGATTGTTTGACAAGCTGGCGGTAAGTTTGTTGAATCTTAGCCTCGCTAGGTTTTTGGCCCATTTGGCGCATCATGGTGGCCAAAATTTCAGGGGTCAAGATGGGGTTTTCAGAAACTTGCTTTTCAAACTGCTTGCGCGCAAGGTAAATCCCCAACACAGTCCCAGCCAAAACACCAATAATAATCAACAAAATCCAAATAACAACTGACATGTTTGTTATAATTCTCCTTTAACACATAATACCTGTCTATTCTATCATATTTTCAGGTCAATTGAAAGCTTTTTCGTTAAGAAATGTATGGGCTTACAGAGCAGGCTATTTTTCATAGGGCGAATGTGTCTTTCCCTCTGCTAAAGCCTGACTTTCTGGGAGGCTCACCACCCGATTTTGATTAGTCCTTGCAGGCATCTTCTGGCGGTCATACCAGTAAACTTTGGATTGGCCCTTATTTGCGACATAAACAGTCCGTTCCTGATTCGCATGTGACGCCTCATTTGTATTGCTGGCACGCGCTTGAGCGCGACCTGTCTGGTAATCAATGTTGGCGTTAGGACTGACATTATCCAAGACGACTTGACTAATCCCCTCACTGGTCTGGCTTTCACGAGGACTGCCAAGGCTAATCGGCACTATCTGGCCACTGCTATCCAGTCCCACATAGCGAAGGCGGATTTGCCGTGGAAGCAGTTCATTGCCCTGATAAATGGGCACGACCTCATAATCCAGCCACTTATCTGGGTGTTGGGCTAGCCAATCGTCTAGACGATTCTCATAATAGAGCATGCTATCGGTATTGCTGTCGTCCATCCCCTTATAATTACCAGCATTTAGCCAGTTTGTCATAGGGACTAGATTGCGTCGTTCACTGTTTAGGCCACTAAACTGATAACCTACCAGATGCCCACGACTCATCAGCCAAGCCTTCTGGTTGCCCTCTCCATAGGGCAATTTGTAATTGTGCCAACCGACGGGGTCAACGGTTATGCGACTATCCCGTTTTCTTTGCGGTTCATCTCGGTCGCGCAACTGAATATGGGCGCCTTGGGCACGACCAAGCGGATCAAGAGAGGCAAGAACCAAGGCTTTTTTGCCAGTAAAGACCAGCGTCCCACTAGGTGTTTTTTCAACTTGCGTTTCCCAGCCAGAAAGAGAAGGTTGGTCTTGACTAGGCCGTAACCATAGATTTCCTGCTAAAAAGAGGAGCAAGAAGAGAAAAATAAGTCCTACTGCGCGAACCACTAGGGAGGGGCGACGATTAAAATCTGTCATTTTTATCATTTTCTTTCATTATAATATCATTTTCTGTTGTATTTTTCTTGTGCCGAGGATTTCTCATTTTTGGTACAATGAGACTATGTTAGATTTGACCCAATACGGTATCACCATGTGGGATGATGCCACAATCGTTTCCTTTCGAAAGACTTTGCTGGATTGGTACGACAGCCACAAACGTGACCTCCCCTGGCGAAAGACCAAGGACCCCTATGCCATCTGGGTATCTGAAATCATGCTTCAGCAAACGCAAGTGGCAACGGTTATCCCCTACTACGAGCGCTTTTTAACCTGGTTTCCGAAAATCGAGGATTTGGCAAAGGCACCAGAAGAGAAACTGCTAAAAGCCTGGGAAGGGCTGGGCTATTATTCACGGGTCCGCAACATGCAGGCGGCCGCACAGCAGATTGTCAGAGACTTTGACGGTCGTTTCCCTAACCAACACGCTGACATCCTCCGCCTCAAGGGCATTGGCCCCTATACAGCTGGAGCTATCGCTTCCATCGCTTTTGATCTGCCTGAACCTGCTGTCGATGGCAATGTTATGCGTGTCATGGCTCGACTGTTTGAAGTGGATTATGATATTGGTGACCCCAAAAATCGGAAAATTTTTCAAGCTCTTATGGCGATTTTAATCGACCCAGACCGACCTGGTGATTTTAACCAGGCCCTGATGGACCTGGGAGCCGATGTGGAGTCTGCCAAAAATCCTCGGCCCCATCTGTCACCAATCAAAGCCTTTAATGCCGCCTATTTACACGACTCTTACGACCGTTATCCCATTAAACTCCCAAAGAAAAAACCTCGGCCACTATCTTGGCTAGCCTTGCTTGTCCAAAATAAGGAGGGGGCTTTCTTGTTAGAAAAAAACGAGAACAGGGGGCTTTTATCAGGTTTTTGGACATTTCCACTCCTAGAAATGCCTTCCCAAGCACCTGATGATGCCACTATTTGCCAACTTTTCAAAGCCAACTACCCTTGCCAGATCCGCTTGACAAAGCGAACCTTTGGCATGGTCACTCATACCTTTAGCCATCAAAAATGGACGGTTTGCTTGAGAGAAGCCCAATTACTAGAAGAACAAGCAGAACTCCCCGACAAACTGAAATGGGTTTTCCCCCAAGATTTTGCCAACTTCCCCATGGCTACCCCACAAAAGAAAATGTGGCAAGCCTATCAAACAAAGGCTAATAAAGACTAGCAGTCTGTCTACGAGACAGGCTGTTTTACTTGTCTATAAGTAGTCGCCAATCTTTTGGGTCACTCATTCGCTAAAGACAAGGGGTGCTGACCTCTCACGATTTATTTTCTAAAGCCTTTAAGGCTTGAAAAAAATCTGGTTGCTGACGCTTGAGGTTAACAAAATTTCCCTGCTCATCGAGGAAACTATGCTGAGAAGTCGCCTGACAAACCAAGCGAGCATCCGCACGATTTCTCATTTCATAGGCAAGGGTTAGGCGTGCTGCCTTTACAGCTATCACGTCTACGGAGATGCTAATCTCGTCCATAAAGGTTGTTGTTGCCAGATAATCGGCCTCAACAGCCGTTACAGGGGAAATCACACCAATAGCCTCCAGACGGTCATAAGGAAAACCAATCTGGGCCAAAAGGTCACTTCTGGCTTCCTCCATCCAGCGGATATAGTTCGAATGATGAGTGATGCCCATCCGATCCGTTTCATAATACTGAACTTGATGCTGATAACTATGCATGACGTCCTCCTTTTTCTCTATTATAGCAAATGCCCTGACCTTTGCCGTGAGATTTTTCATCCGACAGCAAAAAACCACCCTTACAGGTGGCTTAGTCCTTAGTCAACTAGGAATTTTTTGTCAGGTGTTTTCGACAAATATTTGCGCTTTTGAGGCTGAGACCAGATGGCATCAAAATCAATGTCATCTGCAAAGCGGGAATTGTAGTCCACAAAGAGTTTTTCTTTTTTGGTGTCCCAACCACGGGCAATATCATGGAAATAAGTATTGTGGCGAAAGGCAGGAATGGCGTAAAGATCACGTGCGTAGCCCCAGATGTTTGGATACTCTGAAATCCGTTTTTTAATAGGTCCCAAATTACGGTAATAATGGGTATCAAAGCGCGCCAGCGTCACAAAGAAACGCACGTCAGAATCTGTGACATAATCTCCAAAAAGGAAACGATTGGTCTTAAGGCGTTCTTCCAAGACATCCAGTGTCGTAAAGAAGTCGTCAAAGGCCTCATCGTAAGCGACGATGGATTGCGCGAACATCATCCGGTAAACCCCGTTATTGATAAAGGGAAAGAGGACATTGTCATTTAAATCATCAATTGATTGACGTAATGCTTCAGGGTAAAGATTTGGTGCCCCTTCCTTGTGATAGGGTTTAAAGGCTGTTTCAAAATAATTGGTTAAGCGATGGTAATCGTTGTTGGCTACTTCATAGGTATCCAAGTCAACCAGCGCTGGCACCGTTGACCGTCCTGTGTATTCTGGATCCGCACGGTAGTAAAATTCCGCTAAATATTCAGCTCCTGTTTCGGGATCTTTTAAATCGTCATTATAGGCGAATTCCCAGCCGAACTCACGGCGTTCCGGATCCTCAGTGTGCCCAACCTGATTGACAGAAATAACATCTTCCAAGCCCAGCAACTCTCGTACGATAGAGGCACGGTTTGACCAGTGGCAACCTCGAGCCCAAAAAAGGCGGTATTTGCCTGGTTGCGCCTTAAGTTCCCCCTCACCGTCACCAAAAGGTGTTGTGAAGCGGTTTGGCTGGCGTTGGAAGGCGCCACGTTCATCAATTTCGGTTTTTGTTTCCATTGGGCGGACTTTAATAGTTACGGGTTTGATATCTTTTTTAGGCATAGTGTCTCCTTTTAAGGGTATTAAGCAAAGGTCTGGCGGTCTCTCTCATGGGGTTCCTCCCAAACCGAGAGGTCTGGCCCCTTAGGAAGGATTTGATGAGGGTTGATGGTCGCGCTCAGATGGTAATGTTTTTTGATATGGTCAAACTTGGTCGTCTCTTTAAAAGCAGGCTGCTGGTAGAGGTCACGCGCATAGGCCCAGAGATTGGGAAAATCAACAAGGCGGTTACGATTGGTGTTGAAGCCATTGTAATAAGCCACATCAAAACGGGCCAGCGTCACATAGAGGCGGATATCCGAATCCGTTATCTGGTCTCCAAAAAGGTAACGCGAATGCCCCAAACGCTCCTCCAGCGTGTCTAAACGCTCAAAGAGCCTATCATAGGCGGCTTCATAGGCTGATTGACTGGTCGCAAAACCAGCCTTGTAGACCCCGTTATTGATGTCATGATAGATGACTTCATTGAGGGCATCGATTTCGGAACGCAAGGCCTCGGGATAAAGGTCAGGGGCATCTTTTTTGTGCAAGTCACGCCATGCCAGTTCCCAATGGCGTAGGAGGTTGAGAAAATCATTGTTAACCACCTGTCCCGTCTGTAAATCAACCAGAGCGGGCACTGTAAAGCGCCCTTCGTAGTTAGGGTCTGTCGCCAAATACAAGTCACTGAGGTAAGGAACCTTCAAAACAGGGTCTTTTTGACCAGCATCCAAAGCAAAGGCCCAATCTGTCCGTTCAATCTTAGGGCGAACAGGGGCAACAATCCCAACCGACACCTTGTCTTCTAGACCTAGCAGTTTGAGGGCAATCAATTGGCGGTGGGCCCATGGACAGGCATAGGAGGCAATCAAGCGGTAGCGACCGGCCTCAACGGGGAGTTGCCCTTCTTTAGGGCCAAAGGAAGTCACAAAGCGTGTTTGCTGTCGCTTGAAATTTCCTTGGGCATCGACTTCTTTTTTGACATAATCTGTCGGCATAGCGCCTCCTTTTTCGTCAGTTAATAGCGACCAATCTCACTCTCAAAACGGTAGCCCTCGGGCAGGAAGAAACCTTCCTCTTCCATCCAGCGAAAGCCGTCGCTCGTCGCATCACCAAAGTGGGCAAAGGCCGTTTTGTTGCGACGAAAACCGTAGTGCTCGTAGAGCGTCAGGGTCTGGGGATGGGTGTAAAGGATAATGTTTTGCCCTTTAAGCTTATCCAGCAAAGTCGTAATCAAGGTGTGACCGACATGTTGCCCTTGATAATCCGGATCAACCGCAACATTGTAAATCGCCGCCTGGGTATAACCATCACTCAGGGCACGGCCCACCCCAATAACACGGTCCTTGTCCTTGATAAAAAGGGTAACATCTGAATTTTTAAAAACCTTCTCCTGCATCTCAGCATCGTGGTGGGAACTTAGACCAGCCTTGTGCAAGACATCCGCCACCTGCTGGTAATCTACTTTTTCAGGGTCCGTTTCGATGGTATAGGGAAATGACATAGGGCCTCCTAGCCTTTAAGTGAGGGCGAATAATCTGCCCCGAAGTATTTTTCATTGATTTTTTTAGACGTCCCATCTGCAATCACTTCTTTGAGTGCCTTGTTGACGTCTTTTTGGAGTTGGCTTTCACCCTTGGCAAAAATCAGGTAACTGTAGGGCTCCGCTAAGAGTTCCGATTCCAAGTCACCAGAAACTTCCTTGCCGACTAGATCCATTTGGTATTCCTTTTGGTAATACTCAAACATGGGCTTATCCATCACCAAAAAATCATACTTACCAGAGGCCACGCCCTCTAGTTGGGCCTTCAAATCTTCTTGAGAATAATTGAGCTGGATAGGCTTGTCGGTATGCGCCTTGTTATAGCTTTCAATGGCTGTCGTCGAATTTACCCCTGCTGAACCTACAGTAGATAGGCCTGCCAAGTCTGCCCAGCTATTGGCCGACTTAGCCAACTGGCTGTCTTTTTTGAAGATGACCACGTAGGAATTTTTAAAAATAGGGTCACTAAAGAGGTAATTTTTCTCACGTTCTGCATTTTTAGCGAAGTTGTTGACCCCAATCTGATAGCGACCGGACGTCAAACCTGAAAAGATAGAGGGAAATTCTGTCTTGACGATTTTAAGTTTGTACTGGGGTAATTTCTCAAAAATCGCCTGAAGCAATTCAATATTGTGCCCCGTCAACTGACCCTTTTCAACAAAACTAAAGGGTTTCGGGCTCCCTCCTGTCGCTGCCACGACCTCTGTTTTAGGGCCATCAGTTTTACTGGCAGACTTTCCCTGCAGCGTTTGACTGGCCAAAAACACTAGAACAACTGCCAGCACAAGGCCTGATACGAGGCCTATAACCTTTTTAGTGACTCCCATCTGATCTCCTTTTCACTCGCTGTTTGCGATTGTTTCCATCCTATCACACGCGAGAGACTCTGCCTAATCTATCTTTCTTATGGCTAGGTATCAATTTTTCTGATACCCACATGACTGGTATTTCTCATCACTTTACCGTAAGATAGAGGTATGACAAGGAGGTCAGCTACTATGGACTGGAAAGCAATCATTCAACCCTATCAAGAAAAATTATTAGAGGATTTAAACGGGCTTTTGCGCATCCCATCCGTCAAGGACCCTAATAGCGCAAGTCCAAAGGCCCCCTTTGGCCAAGCTATCGATCAGGCCCTGGCTTATATGTTAGCTTTGGGTGAAAAGAACGGCTTTACTTCAAAAAATAGCGATCATTACGCCGGCCATCTAGATTTGGGGCAAGGTGAAAAAACCTTGGCAATTCTCAGCCATTTAGATGTCGTGCCGGCCGATGCTAGCCAATGGACCACCCCACCTTTTGAACCCACTATCCGCGAGGGAAAACTCTATGCCCGTGGCGCTCTTGATGACAAGGGACCTAGCCTCATGGCTTTTTATGCCGTCAAAATTCTAAACGACCTCGGCCTCACTTGGACCAAAAAAATCCGTCTCATCTATGGAACAGACGAAGAAAACGACTGGGAAGGAGTCAGCTACTACTTCCAAAAGGAAGCCATGCCGGATTATGGTATCGTTCCAGATGGCATTTTTCCCATGATTTATGCTGAAAAAGGGGTCGTAAACCTTGACTTGAAAAAGAACTGGCAGCCAGAAGCTCTTCTTTCTTTCCACTCTGGCTCTGCCTATAATCTTGTCCCTGATCAAGCCCAAGCCACGCTGGATTGGCCTCGGGATCTGACTAAGGCATTTACAGAATTCTTAGCCAGTCATCCGGTGACCGGCCAGATAGAGCGGACGGACCAAGGTTATCAATGCCTCATTCTCAAAGGGAAAACAGCGCATGCTGCTGGTCCTGAGCAAGGCATCAACGCTGCCCTTTATCTCTGGCATTTTTTAGCCAGCTTAGATTTCTTCCCAGAAAGCAAGGCCTTTCTAAGCTTAGTGGATGAAGCTCTCTTTGAAAAAACGGACGGACAGGGTCTGGGGCTTGCCGCTAGTGATGAGGAACTCGGTGCTGTTACGCTAAACCTATCGAAAATCAACTGGCAAGCTGGCCAACTCACCCTGGGCCTCAACTGGCGATACCCTGCTAGCTATGATTTTCAAAAGGCTTATCAAAGGCTGACCGCTTGGGGAACTGCTAGCGGGTTTGACCTTAGCCTCATCTCCCACAGACAGCCTAGCCATACCGATACATTGGCCCCTGAAACCCAGATTCTCCTTGAAACCTACCGTAAACACACGGGTGACCAGACACCACCATTAGCGATTGGCGGTATCACCTATGGCCGCGTCTTTGACCGTGGCATAACTTTCGGTCCCGCCTTTCTTGGAAAACCAGCCACCCTCCACCAGCCCGACGAGTACATCGCCCTTGATGACCTCTGGAAAGCCTTAGAAATCTACTGCGATGCTCTCTACCAGCTAGCAACCTTAGAAGGCTCCCAAAAGGCCTAATCCTTATCAGGCTAAAAATTAAAATTTTTTCAAGACTTCCCTTGGGTGAGGCAGGGACAATAGCGAATGCAAACCTATGCCATGCTTCAAGGTTGAACCTAAACTAGCCATGTTTTCGAGCGCATGAAACAGAATCTGTTTCATGCGTTTTTCTTAGGCTAGAAAGGCTAGGGCCTTGTTTGCAAAAACGGTCTTTATCTGATTTTATGAGCAGGTTTCTTTAGAAAGGAAGCCCCCTCCTTTCTAAGACAAGCAAAAAAGAGAGAACCAAAGGGTTCTCTCTTTTTTCTAGGATGGACACTTTCGGTCACATGTTACTGCTCCAATAGCTATCAGCCTACTTTTCGTGCCTTTTTCTTATCATTGATATAATCCACCAGAGCGACGGTTAAATCATAGCGCATGAAAGGTGTAATCAGGTAAATCCCATTAAAATGGGCAAGGGCTCGGTCAATCAAGGCCTTACTTTCATCCAAGGCAATCTGTTGACAAGCCTCCTTGTCATCTTTTTTTTCTTCCAATTTTTCCAAGAAGGACTCACTGAGCTGAATGCCGGGAACTTCATTGTGGAGAAAAATCGCATTATTATAGCTGGTAATGGGCATTATACCGACAAAAAATGGCGCATCATAAGGCTTGGTCACTTGGGCCAATTCATCAATAATCTCACCACTGAAGACAGGTTGGGTAATGAAATAATCTGCTCCAGAAGCTATCTTGCGTTCGATGAGTCGTCCCGTCCGTGCCAAATTTTTAACATTGGGGTTAAAGGCAGCCGCTACGGTAAAATGCGTCGCTTTTTTAAGACTCGCCCCGCTGTAGCCTTTGCCACTATTGAGTTGCTGGATCAACTGCAACAATTTAAAACTATTGGCATCATAGACGCTAGTTGCTCCGGGGAAATCCCCCATTTTGGAAGGGTCGCCTGTAATGGCCAAAACATTATCAAAGCCCAGCACATCCATCCCCAAAAGACGGGACTGCAAGCCAATCATGTTGTGGTCACGGCAGGCCAGATGCAGTAAAAACGGGGTATCAATTTCATCCTTAAGGCTGGCAGCCAAGCTAAGATTACAAATCCGTGTCCGCGCCAGAGAATTATCCGCCAATGTGATGGCTGAAACGCCACTTTGGTCCAGGGCCTTGACCCCTTGCGTAAAGGCTGTAATATCCAGGTGTTTTGGCGGGTCTAATTCCGCAATGACCGTGATATCTTTTCTTACCTTATCAACTAAGGTGTGCCCACGGTGCGCTGTCGCAATCAGCTCATCTGGCGATGGCAAGGGGGTAATGACCTTACGATGGACAGGTTCAAGCCCACGAATGGACCGCTTAATCGCCCGAATGTGCTCAGGTGTTGTGCCACAACAGCCCCCAATAATACGTGCCCCTTCGTCCACCAAAAGCTTAGCCGACTGGCCAAAATAGTCCGCATTGGAACTAAAGCTGTAGGCGCCATCGTCTTGAATGGCCAAAAGACTAGCATTAGGGTAGACGCTCAGGTAGGATTGGGCAAATAGAGGCACTTGCTTAAGGGACTGAATCATATGATAAGGCCCTAGATGGCAATTGAGTCCCACCACATCAGCACCGAGCATGACAAGTTGACTCATGACTTCCACAAGTGGTTGGCCATTTTCTAAAATACCCGCTTCGTGAAGCGAAAGATTAGCCACAATAGGCAAATCGGTGAGCGGACGGACAGCCTTGATGACAGCCAGGAGCTCTTCGGCATCATAGTAGGTCTCAAACAGCAGACCGTCCAAATGGTCACCGCTTGTGAGAAAAGATACCTGCTCCAAGGTCTCAGCGATAATCTCATCCAGAGTCAGATCGCATTGCCGCAAGCCTCGCGAGGCACCAACCGTGCCCAGGACAAATGTCCCTTCTCCAGCCACCTCACGCGCAAGTGCCACACCTGCCCGGTTGATCGCTTCGGCATCTTGATCAAAGCCGTATTGTTTGAGACGATGGCGTTTAGCAGCATAGGTATTGGTTTGAATAATATCAGCCCCGGCTTTGATATAGGCCTGGTGGACACGTTTGACCTCTTCGGGTCGAGAGATATTATAACTCTCATAACAATTATCCAAGCCATTGGCATACAAAAGCGTGCCCATAGCCCCATCGGCTACCAAAACTTCATTGGCTAAACGTTCTAATAAACCTGGCATAGGCACCTTCCTTTTGTCTTATTTACCGAATTTTTTACGCACATCTTTGGTTGCTTGAACCAAGACTTCAAGAGCAGCAATTGTTTCTGGTTCGCGACGGGTCTTCAAACCACAGTCAGGGTTAACCCAGAATTGTTCCAAATCCAACTGGTTGAGTGGGCGTTCGATATTTTTAACCACTTCTTCTTTGCTTGGTACACGTGGTGAGTGGATATCGTAAACCCCCAAACCGATTCCCAATGGGTAAACGGCTGTTTCAAAGGACTCGATGATGTCCCCGTGGCTACGGCTGGTTTCGATAGAGATAACATCCGCATCCAAGTCACGGATAGAATCAATAATTTCATCAAATTTAGAGTAACACATGTGGGTGTGGATTTGCGTATCATCCTTGACAGATGACGTTGCCACACGAAAGGCATGAACAGCATCGTCTAGATAAGCCTTTTGTTTAGCCTTGCGCAATGGCAAACCTTCACGCAGGGCCGCTTCGTCTACCTGAATGATAGCAATGCCAGCATCTTCGAGCAACTTGATTTCATCTTTGATTGCCAAACCAATTTGGTTGAAGAGTTCACGACGTGGAATATCTGTCCGTTCAAACGACCAGTTTGTGATAGTGATTGGTCCTGTTAACATTCCCTTCACAGGTCGGTCAGTCAAACTTTGAGCGAAGACTGTCTCTTCAACTGTCAGCGGTTGAATGTGTTGCACATCCCCATAGATAATTGGTGGTTTAACAGCACGAGAACCGTAAGATTGGACCCAACCAAGTTTTGTGGTTGTAAAGCCAGCCAATTTTTGTCCGAAGAATTCGACCATGTCAACCCGTTCAAACTCACCATGAACCAGAACGTCAATATCCAAGTCTTCTTGAATTTTAATCCAGCGGGCAATTTCTGACTTGATGAACTCTTTGTAGTCTGCATCACTGATGTCCCCACGTTTCCACGCCAGACGTGTCCGACGGATTTCAGGTGATTGTGGGAAGGAACCAATCGTTGTTGTGGGCAAGGTTGGCAAGTGCAGACGGTCTTGTTGCACTTGGCGACGGACCTTGTAGTCATGTTGGCGTTGGGTTGGTACCTTATCCAAGTCTTCCAAATCCACATTTCGGAAATCAGCTGCCTGAAGGGCATCGTAATCCGCAACATGCTTGTCATAGGCTGGATTTTCAACGCCATCCGCCTTTTCTGCCAAGAGTTTGATTTCGGTCAATTTTTCATCGGCAAAGGCCAAACCATTTTTAAGGACAGGGTCCAAGTCCGTTTCATTTTTAGTGGTGACTGGGACATGCAAAAGAGAACTTGACGGTTGGATGACAACTTCTTTGGCATGGTCTTTTAGGGTCGCAATCAGCTCTTGTGTTGTGACAAAGTCATTCGCCCAGACATTACGGCCATCAACCACACCTGCAAAGAGGGTTTTGCCATCAAAGTAACCCGCTTCAACCGCTGCAAGGTTTTCTTCTAGACCATGAACAAAATCCAATCCAAAACCAGCAACTGGCAATTGAGACAAGACCTTAGCATCAATCAGGGCTTCAAAATAAGTTTGGAAAATGAGCTTAGCTTGAGGGACTTCCTTAGCAAAGTAAGCGTAAACCCCTTTAGCAGCCTCAAGCAAATCATGGCCTTCATCTGTCACAAAGATAGGCTCATCCACTTGAATGTAGCTTGCCCCCGCATCAACCAATTCTTGGAAGACTTCCTTATACAAAGGCAAGAGTGATTTGATGGCTTGCGTGTAATCTTCCACACCGCTCGACAAAGCGACGTAGGTGATTGGTCCTGTGATGACAGGTTTTGCCTTATCCCCGACAATCTCACGCGCTTCCTTATAGAGGTCCAAGAGGCGGTGGTTGGTGATTTGTGGTTTTTGTTTAGACCACTCAGGCACGATATAGTGGTAGTTGGTGTTAAACCATTTCTTCATCGAAGAAGCCACATTTTCTTTATTTCCTCGCGCAATGGCAAAGTAAAGGTCAATATCCTTATCTTCTTTGGCAAAGCGTTTAGGAATGATATTAAACTGCAAAGAGAGATCCAAAATGTGGTCATACAAAGAGAAATCCCCTACTGGAATGAGGTCCAAACCAGCTTGATCTTGTTTTTTGAGAAATTCTAGGCGCAATTCTTTAGCTTGTGCAAACAAATCCTCTTGGGAAATTTGACCTGCCCAATAGCTTTCAATCAGTTTTTTCCATTCCCGGTTTTCTCCCAGACGTGGGTATCCTAAGCTTGAAATCTGTGTCATCACAATCCTCCTTGGC
The DNA here is from genome assembly GCF_001578885.1 of Streptococcus sp. DD12. Classification (GTDB taxonomy): domain Bacteria; phylum Bacillota; class Bacilli; order Lactobacillales; family Streptococcaceae; genus Streptococcus. The sequence goes on from NZ_KQ969495.1 coordinate 843,485, forward strand.
TCTTTTGAGAGCGTAAACTATATCTGTTTATTTTTGCTATGAGAAAATATTACCCTAGAAAGCCTATTAAATCAATGGTTTTGGGGTTTCTATCTTTTTATGACGTGGTATAGTTTTAAACTATGCGGTTAGAGTTTGTTATAGTTTTAAACTATAACTCCAACCAAAAAGAGTTCGAGCAAAGACTCAAACTCTTTCCTACTTTTGTATAGGCATCACAGTTCCTGACGCTCTTCGACCTCTACTAGCCCCATGCCCAAATAGATGAGACTGACACCCACAAACAGGGCGCCAAGATTTTGGCCATCGCCTGTCTGAGGCAGACGCTCTCTAGGCTGATGGCTATTGGTGACGGTCAGGCCGTCATAACTGGCTTCATAGCCAGCGACAGGGTCTTCTGTTAACTGGTAACGGATTAACTGCCCATTAGCATACTTAGGCAAATCTGTGAGGTCGTAAACCCAACTATCGCCTGCTTGTCGGCTGATGGTAAAGGTTCGCCATAGCTGGCCGTTGGCATAGAGGTGCATGGTCACCTGCCGAGGACGAAGACCGTCTTTATCGCTCGCGTCTCGCCAAAGCTTGGTCACCCGTAGCGACATCACTTGGGTGAGATGGCTATTGGTGACTTGGTAATCCGCGACTTGGCTCGTATAACCGACTACTGGGTCTTCTACCAGGCTATAATCGATGCGCTTGCCGTCGCGCATTTGCGGTAAATCCGTAAAGAGATAGCGCCAATCATCCTGAGCAGTGACCTGTCTGATAGCCACTTCTTGACCGTCTGCCAAGAGACGTAGGGTAATAGCTGACGGACGCAGGCCGTCTTGGTTATTGGCATCCTGCCAAGTTTTGCGACCTGATATGGTCAAGACCTGTGGCGCTTCTGGACGATTTGGAGGGAGGGTTGGGGAATTGACCACCGTGAGACGAGCTGTCTGGTCAACACTTGAAAAATCACTGGCCGAGATATTCAGGGTGCTTGTGTTGGCGGTATAGCCTTCAGGAGCACTGATTTCCGTCAAGCTGTAATCGGCCTTTTCTAGCCCACTAACAGCAATCAGCCCGTCAGTCGTCGTTCGATAGACACCAATCAACTCCTTATCTCTGTTTCTGGTCAAGCGGAATACAGCATTAGCGAGTGGTCGCCCGTCTGGACTCACTTTTTTGATGGCAATATGGTAAATATAGCCCTGAGCTTGGCCACCGGCCAGTTGCGTATAGGTCGTGTTGGTCACTTGATCAATCGGATTTCCCTGACTGCTTAAGCTGGCCGTATTAATGAAAAATTGGCCATTATTCGGACGGTCGGTCAAGCGCACCTGGTAGCCTATCCAAAAGCCATCGGTTGACGAGAGATCCCCTAGATTGAGACTAAAGGCATGCTGGCCTTCACCAAACTGGACAGGATAATTTGCCGTAACATCCGTCCGTGACATTAAGGCCCAAACAGCGTTAGCCGACTGCCAGACCCAAGTGCCTTTTTCAATGGTAAAGGATTGCGGGAGGTATTGCCCTGTACTTGCGTCGATGGCATCGGAAATGACTGTTTGAGGCAAATCTTGCCCCGAACGATTGATAGCCAGATAGTATTGGACCACCTGTGGGTCTTGACCCTCTACCCAACTGGCCTTACTGATAGGGCGGGCAGCCAAGTAGCCGACAGGGCCAACGCCGGCAAAGGTTACCTGACCCGCATAGTAGGTCTTGTGGTTGACCGTAAGGGTTAAAGGAACAGCCTGAGCCCCTGGGATGACGGTATGGTCGATACGGGCATAAAAGTGCAGGCTACCCGTGATGTCATAATGGTCAGTCACATAATCTGTATAGGTTAACCTAATCGTTTTTTGACTGCCATCGATATGGGCAGTGGCCACCAGATTGCCTTTATCGTCTAAGACATTAAAATCAGAACTGGTCGGTGCTAGACTGGTCGGTAGTTGAATAAGCGTATAATCTCCAGCTTGTACCTGACCATTGGGGAGAGAAAAACCAGCAGAGATTTCAAAGGTTTGCCACTGGATGAGAGCGGTTGTCGCCAAGTCGGTCCCATCAATACTAGAGACCGACACACCTGTCAACACATCATTGACAGCTTGACCGCCCGCAGCTCGATCTTCAGCGTCAGAGACTGCGACAGATGAGCGATCGGTAACCGACGCTTCCTCCCTCTCTGGTTCAGGACTGGCTTCATCAGTTGTTTGTGGCTGAAGACCAGACGCCTCTTCTTCTGGCTTACTCGTCCGAGTGTCTGAAGGAGAAGGTTCAGTAGCATCTGTTAGGGAGGTGTCCACGCTAGTGGTGTCTTGTGAGGGTTGGGTGGCAGGCTCCTCTGAGACCAGACTGGTTTCAGGAGAAGCTTCCCCACTAGCGACATCTTCTGCGAGAGCACCCAAGGGAGTCGCTAAACTAGCGACTAGTAGAATAACCAAGAACAGGTGATTCATCACCTTTTGTAGGCCTTTCATGGGTCATCTCCTTTTCGCTTTAAGGAACAGTTCAGGATTTCTCACCCAAATTTTAGCACGGGTTTTTGTTTTTTACAAACGCTTACAAACATAAGAACTGGTGAAAACAAGAGCGATTTCAACATTAGGAGTGTTTGTTGACACATTAGGAAAATCAAGCAAAATTCCATACACTTGTCATCACTGATAAATGTCAGTTTTGCTTAAAAAAACAAGTCAAAACCTAAGTTTTGACTTGTTTTTATGGCCTGCTTAGCCCTTGAAGGTCACTACAGTTACCCCGCTACCGCCAGCATTCTGAGGCGCATAGGCGTAGTTTTTGACATGTTTGCTCCTTGACAGGTAATTTTGCACCCCTTCACGGATAACTCCCGTACCTATACCGTGAATAATATCCACTTGCGCTAGATTATTGAGCAAGGCTTGGTCAATGAAATCATCTAGCATAGCCATGGCAGCCTCATACCGTTGCCCCCGCAAATCCAAGCGGGCTGAAGCTTTTTGGGTCTTTTGCCGTTTGACCCGACGACCGCCAGCGGTCTGCCCTCCAGACCTTTCTGAAGATTTATCCTTGCGGTTGAGGGTAAATTCATCAGCTTTTAGGGTCATCTTGATAAGACCAACCTGAGCCTCCCAGCGGCCATCCTTGAGCTGATTCGTTAGGGTTCCTCTTTGCCCATAGGCGGTTACCGTGATTTCGTCACCAACTTTTGCAGCCTTAACCTTTTTCGCTTTTTTGAGCACTTTATTTTTGGACAAATCCGGCTCGGGAACCAGTTTTTTCAGAGCCCCCTTAGCTTCGATGACTTGGTGGGGTTTTAACTGGGCACGATGGTCCAAGTCTTTGAGAATGGCATCACTTTTTTCCAAAGCCTTGTCTACAATTTGACGGGCTTCTTTGGTGGCCTCTTCCACTTCCTTGTCCTTGGCGTGATTGAAATCATTGTAGAGTTTTTTCAGAGCCCGATTGTATTTGTAATTTTCCTGCTCTAAATCTCGAATCGTGTCCAAACGTCTCGCCGTTTCCTCACTTTGGGCTTCCAAACGCTCGATGATACGGTTGACGTCATTCGAAACATCTACCAAACCTTGCGCCGTTTCAACGATAGTGCTAGACAGTCCCAAGCGCTGGGCGATGTCAAAGGCATTAGACCGCCCAGGCACCCCTTGCATAAAGTGGTAGGTGGGCTGTAAGCTCTCCATGTCAAAGGACATGGAAGCATTGACCACACCAGGCGTTTCAATCCCATAGGCTTTTAGCTCAGGATAATGCGTTGTCGCTACTGTCCGAGCGCCTTTCTCCCGTAAATTTTCTAAAATAGCAATGGCCAAGGCCGCCCCCTCTTGAGGGTCGGTCCCTGCCCCCAGCTCATCCAACAAGACAAGCGAATGGGCATCGGCACGCTCGATGATAGAGACGATGGCAGTCATGTGACTCGAAAAGGTCGACAAACTTTGTTCGATGGATTGCTCATCCCCGATATCTGCAAAGATTTCTGTAAACAAAGTCACCTGTGACCCTGTATCTGCACAGATAGGAAGGCCTGATTGGGCCATGATTTGCGCCAAACCAAGGGTTTTAAGTAAGAGGGTCTTCCCACCTGTATTTGGCCCTGTAATCAGAATACTCTGCATCTCTGCATCAAATAGGAGGTCGTTAGCGACAGGTTTTTCTAATAAGGGGTGAACAACATGCAGGAGGCGAACACCGCCATCTGGGCTAAAGGTCGGAAGGCTTGCCCCATAGTCACGTAAGAAACGATACTTGGCCCGCACCAAATCCAAATGCCCCAAAAGCCAAGCGGTATTAGCCAAACTCTGCACCTGAGGACGCAAGAGGTCAGAGAAACCACGTAAAATCCGACGAATTTCGTGGCGCTCAGCCGCCCGACTCTGCGTAATGGATTCGCTCAGAGCGACCACCTCACGCGGTTCGATATAAACCGTGTTGCCCGAAGCCGAAATATCATGGACAATCCCCTTGATACGGTTGCGGTAAGTGTTTTTTACAGGCAAGACGCTGCGCCCATTCCGATCTGCCACTAGTTGTTCTGTCAGCATGTCGCCTTTATCTTTGACAATGCTTTGTAAGACCTGACGAATAGCCTGTTCATCCCGCTGAATCTGACGCCGAATACTTTCCAGCTCAGGACTGGCAAAGTTTTCCAAAAAACCCGCCTCATTAACCGCCAAAAAGGCTCCCGTCAGCTGAGGATAACTTTCCATCTTTTCAAAGAGCTGGTCTAGGGCAGAAAGGCTGACATTATCAAGCCCTTGATAAAAATCACGCACCTTCTGGCTTTCCGACACTAAACGTTTAATCGCTAAAAGATCCGCCAATGACAGGTCTGCCTGAAGTTCAACGCGCTTTAAAGGTTCACTGACCCGATCCAGCCGACCAAGATCTAAGTGGTGCTGAACGCTTTCCATCTGGGCAAAATCCGCCACCTGCGCCCACTGGTCCTGGATTTTTTGAGCATCCGTCAAAGGGACCAACTGCCCTAACTCTTCCTCCCCCATTTGTGTGGTCAAATAAGGGCGGAATTTTTCTTTCACCTGATCAAATTCTAAGAGAGATAACACTTTTTCATTCATAGCTTCTATTATAGCACGATTTGTCAAATAAATAGTCAGCGACTTCAGCTAGGAAAGGGGAATGGAAAGACAGGCAACAAAAAAGAAGAAACTGCCAGACACAGTCCCTCCCTTTCTTTTGTGATAACACGCAACTGGTAGTCTACAGACCGACTAGATGCCAACCGTCCACCAAGTCTGGATGAGTTGGGTAAAAGGCCAAAAACCTTTAACCAAAAAGGTAACCATTGGCGAACCTGTCAAAAGCCCCTGCACACCCGCCTGGGTGATGGTTGCTAAAATGTTAAAAAACATACTCAGACTCACCAAGGTTACGAGCAAGGACAAGCCTGCCGCCACCCAGCGACTCCAGGCGAAAGCCCAACGATCTAGCTTGGCAAAATGCACCAGAATGCCCAAAAAACGACAGAGCAGATAGACAGCCAAGTAGATTGTAAAGAAGGCTACCCCATTGTAAAAAACACCATCTAACTGAAGCAAATCAATCTGAGTAAAAAATGACTGCACCGACTCCTGGGTCGGGTTAGAATAGGGCACCCAAAGTGAGATAGCCTGTGCCAGAGGCCGATAGTTAAAGTAAGCCACCAGCACACTTAACAGACTGGCTAGACTGTAGTAAGCCTGCAAGAGCAACCCCCGGTTATAGCCGATATAACATTGCCAGGCACAGATGACCAGCAAAAGTGCAGATAATATCATGCTTTGTCCTCTTCGGCCTCAGGGTGTTCTTTTTCATCCCAGGCCATTTCGCGTTCTAGCTGTTTGGAGAGGGTATTGATAGCCATCAAGATAGCCACCGTCTCATCGTCTGCCTTGGGCAATTTCTCTTTAATGGTGTCATATTTTTCATGGGCCAAGCGTTCAACTTCTTCCATAAAAAGGTTGTCTTTATCCGTTGTCAAGGTTAATTGTTTTTCCCCGAAGGTAAATTTGTATCGATTTTTACTTGTCATAAGGTCACCTCACCTTCTATTATAGCGAAAATCTCCTTTTAGGACAAACTTGGACCTCAGAATGGTCTCGGTTTGAGTTTGATCATTATTTATAGTAAAATGAAGATTATGACAACTGTTGTACTAAAAGCTGACCCCACACTGGAGGCACGCTTAATCGAAGATTTCAAAGCCTTTCAAGTTCCGGCAAAACAAGCCTATATCCGTTTCATGGCAAAACCTCAAGGAGCAACCCTATCTATCTATAGTTCCGGCAAGGTGGTTTTCCAAGGTTCCAAAGCCCAAAGTCTGGCTGCGGCCTATGGTTTCCAGCCTGAAAGCTCTCAGCAGGCTATCGACCAGAACCAGCCCTACATCGGGACAGATGAAGTGGGCAATGGCTCCTATTTTGGTGGATTAGCGGTCGTGGCTAGCTATGTCACACCTGCTGACCATGCCTTTCTACGAGAGCTGGGGGTGGACGATTCTAAAAAACTCACCGATAGCCGTATTCGTGAGATTGCGCCTCAACTCATGGCAAAAATCCCTAACCAGCCCTTACTGCTGACACCAGAGCGCTACAACTCCGTCGTCGGCCAAGGAAAACCCTACAATGCCGTGTCAGTCAAGGTAGCCTTGCACAACCAAGCCATCTACCTGCTCCTAGAAAAAGGACTGCAACCTCAGGCCATTGTCATCGATGCCTTTACCAGCGTCAAAAATTACCAGCGCTACCTCAAACAAGAAAAAAATCATTTCCCCCAAGAAGTGCACTTAGAGGAAAAAGCTGAAGGCAAGTACCTAGCCGTCGCTGTGTCGTCCATCATTGCACGCTACCTCTTTTTGGATAATCTTGACAAGCTCTCTGCCCAAGTAGGGATGTCCTTGCCAAGTGGCGCATCCGCTCAATCCGACCAGGTGGCTAGCCAATTGCTCCAGCAAGGTGGTCTGCAAGTTCTCAATCAAACCGCCAAACTACATTTTGCCAACACCCAAAAGGCCCAAGCCCTTGCAGGCAAGGCCCAGTCATAAAGGAGTTTTATGCTTAAATTTTTACGAGAATGGGGCGTTTTTTTCCTCATTATTATCTTATGTACTCTCTCTCGGATTTTCATCTGGTTCCCGGTTACAGTTGATGGGCACTCCATGGACCCGACCTTGGCCAGTGGCCAGCAACTCTTTGTGGTAAAAACCGCAAAGATTCAACGCTTTGACATTGTTGTCGCCAATGAAAAAGAAAACGGTCAAGTCAAACAAATCGTTAAGCGGGTCATCGGCATGCCAGGGGATACCATCACCTACCAAAATGACATCCTTTACGTCAATGGCAAAAAGACCAAGGAACCTTATCTGAACGCCTACATCAAGGCCTTCAAAAAGGATAAGCTACAAAGCACCTATACTTACAACGCAGATTTCCAGACACGGGCCACTAATTCCGAAAGTTTCACCACTTCTGTCACAGCTTCCGGAGAACCCGACTCGTCTAACTTTACCATCACGGTTCCCAAAGGCCAATACTTGCTCTTAGGAGACAACCGTATCGTCTCAAAAGACAGCCGTGAAGTCGGTACCTTTAAACGCAGTGCCATCGTTGGCGAAGCCAAATTCCGCTTTTGGCCTATCTGGCCTTTTGAAGTAGGGCCACTATCTGCCTTGAGCTTTTCACTCTAACCTAACCAGACACAAGGCTGAAGCATTCGCTCTCAGCCTTTCCTTATGGGGACCATTATGGAAGAAAAATACATTTCCGGTACCGTCGACCGGATTATCTATGAAAATGAACAGAATTACTACAAGGTTTTGTCTGTCTTTATCGAAGATACCGACGCTGACTACGAGGACAGTGACATCACCTTAACAGGCAACTTTGCCCAAATCATGGAAGGGGATAGCTACACGTTTTGGGGCAAGCTCACTCAGCACCCCAAATACGGGCAACAATGGCAGGTGTCCCGATACGAAAAGGTAAAACCCTCCGCATCCGGATTGGTGTCTTACCTCTCTAGTTACCGCTTTAAGGGGATCGGTAAAAAATTGGCGCAACAAATTGTCGACCTCTATGGAGACGAGGCTATTGATGCCATCCTAGAGTCACCAGAGCGTCTAGAAGAAATTTCGGGTCTGCGCCCAAATGTGCGCCAAAGCCTTCTGGCAAGCCTCAAGGAAAACCATGGCAATGCCCAAATTTTAGCTCAGCTAGCCGATTTGGGCCTGTCCAACCAATTAGCTAGCCGGATTTTCGAGCACTATGGTGAAAACAGCTTAGACATTCTGACGGAAAGCCCCTATCAGTTGGTAAGAGATATTGCTGGTGTGTCTTTTCAAGCTGCCGACCGGATTGCACAAGGGCAAGGCATTGATGCGCAGTCAGCCAGTCGCTATCAGGCAGGCTTACTCTATAGCCTGGAACGTCATGCTCAGGAAACTGGCGATACCTATCTGCCAAGCGACCAGCTTTTGACGAAGACCAAAAATTTGTTAGAAAACTTGCGACCAGGCCCTATTAGCCTAGCACATCTCAACGATGAATTAGACAGCATGTTGCTAGAAGAGCTGGTCTACCAAGCAGGGACCGACAAGATTTTCCAAGCCAGTCTCTTTCTAGCCGAAGAAGGCATCGCAAACAGTATCAAACGCCTGCAAAGTCGAAAGCTAGACCCGCCTTTTCAACCCAAAGATATCGGCCGTGAACTTCTCGCCAGAGAACTTGAAAGCGACATGACCTATTCTCCCCAACAAAAAGAAGCCATTAGCCAAGCGCTCAGCCATAAGGTTTTCCTGTTGACGGGTGGGCCAGGTACCGGAAAAACCACGGTCATCAAGGAAATCATCCGACTCTATGAATCCCTCTACCAATTGGATTTGGCCGAAAACAACCCCATTATCCTCTGCGCGCCAACAGGAAGGGCAGCTCGGCGCATGTCCGAAGTCACAGGACTCCCTAGCGCTACCATCCACCGTCATCTAGGCTTGACACTAGAGGACCAAGAAGATGACGACCTTTCAACGGAACTAGACTGTCGTCTTCTCATCATTGATGAATTTTCCATGGTGGATACCTGGCTCGCCAATCAACTCTTTCGTGCTTTGCCAATCACCTGCCAAGTCATCATTGTCGGAGACAGTGACCAGCTCCCATCCGTCGGCCCCGGCCAAGTCCTATCCGACCTCCTGCAAGTACCCAACCTCCCTCAGGTCCGTCTAGAAAGCATTTTTCGACAGGCAGATGATTCGACCATTATCCCTCTAGCCAATGCGATTCGTCAGGGGATTATCCCAGACGATTTGACGCAGGTCAAAGGTGACCGTTCCTATTTCGAGGTAAATGACAGCCAGATGGCCGCCACCATCGGAGGGATCGTTACTTTAGCCATCAAGAAAGGCTTTCAAAGCACAGACATCCAAATTTTAGCCCCTATGTATCGCGGTCCTGCCGGTATTGACGCTCTTAACCAGCATATGCAAGCGCTCTTAAACCCCAAGGACAAGCAAGACGAGTTCGCCTACAAAGATTGTATTTATCGTACAGGCGACAGGGTGATTCACCTCATTAACGACGCCGAAAACGATGTCTTTAACGGTGATTTGGGACGGATTATCGACCTCATCCCAGCCAAAGCGAGCGATTCAAAACAAGATGAACTGGTTATCGCTTTTGAAGCCAGTCAAGTGACTTTCCCTCGCAATGACTGGGGGAGGATTCGCCTGGCTTATGCCATGAGTATCCACAAATCGCAGGGGAGTGAGTTTCCTGTGATTATCCTGCCTTTGACCTTATCCAGCTCAAGGATGCTCCGACGCAATCTCGTTTATACAGCGATTACTCGGGCCAAAAGTAAGCTCATTCTGCTGGGGGACTACCGTGCCTTTACACAAGCCATCCAATACGAAGGCGACAAACGCCGAACCTATCTCATCGAACGCTTCACTCAAACTGGCGACCAAACCACGGCCACTCAGCCCTCGGCTAAGTATACCAGCCCAGCAAAGGGGGAGGCTTCTCCTGCACCACAAGAGCCAACAAGCACCGAAGGGGCTGACAAGCATCGCCTCACTCCTGAAAATTACCTAAGCATCGACCCCTTGGTGGGACTATCTGAGGCCGATATTCAAATCTTCTTTACGGATTGAGAAAACACGCACTTTTAAGCGTGTTTTTCTTGTTATTTTCTATTTTTTGATAAAACCACTTAAATACACTTATAAACGCTTGTATTCCATTAAACCCTGTGATATATTAGAGCTATAAAGGAGGTCAGCATGTATCAGGAACAACGACTTAGCGAACTATTGGACCTATTAAGCCAAAGAGGGCAATTGTCCGCAAAGGAAATGGTAGCCCATTTTCAGGTGTCGCCGGACACTATCCGACGGGATTTTGCTCTTTTAGCGCAACGTGGACTGGCTCAGCGTACCCACGGAGGGCTCATCCCATGCGAGCAAGAGCAAAGCATCTTATCCTTTGAGGAGCGCAATCGCCAACTCACCAAGGCAAAAAGGCAGATGGCCCAAAAGGCCTACGAGCTCATCCGTCCAGACCAACTGCTCTTTTTGGATGTCTCAACGACTATCCTGCCATTAGCACAAATCTTGGACAAACCCTGCACCGTCTACTCTCATTCACTAGACAACGCCTTGGTGCTCAGCGGCAAGCCTGACATTGATTTTCACCTCATTGGCGGAAAATTTTACACTAAAAACCGCTTTTACTACAGCCCCCAAGACAGCGACCTCCTCAAAAACATGACAACCTCTATCGCCTTTTTTGGGGCCGCTAGCTTGAACAAGGGCCAAGTCTGTTATGAAGACCTAGAAGATGTAGCCGTCAAACAGGCGATTCTCGCCCAGGCACAAACCAAGGTTCTCCTAGCAGAGACCAACAAGTGGGACAAAACTTCCAAATATATCTTAGACGACCTTTCAGCCTTTGACTATTGGATTTGCGAGCAAAAACCCGCTCAGGACATCTTAGACCAATTACCCCAAGAACTAAGGCTTATTTACTAATACAAGGAGGACAGGAAATGGCACAAGCAAAGGTTCAACTCATTATCAGCGATATTGACGGGACTATTTTAAATGACCAGCATCAGGTAGACAGCCAGTTGCGAGATGAGATGCCCTACCTGGCTCAAGCCCGTGTTCCCTTTGTCCTAGCATCTGCTCGGTCTCCACAGGGGATGGCGCCAATCGCACATGATTTAGGGCTCAGCCAGCAACCGCTAGCCTGCTACAACGGAGCGCTCGTCATCACGGGTGAGCCAAACAATTACCAGACCATCCTCCAACACCCAATAGACCCAACCGAATGCCAGAGCCTAATCGCTCTGCTTCGCAAACAGTTCCCAAAAGTCTCTATCAACCTCTATGCTGGTAGTCGCTGGATTATTGAAAAAAAGAACAAATGGTCTGATGGGGAAGCCCAAATCACTGGGGAAAAGCCTCATATCCAGTCATTTTCAAGTTTTTTTGCGCAAAAAGAAGCTTGCCATAAGCTCTTGCTCATCGCAAAACCAAGCCTTATCCAAGAATTGCTCAGAACACTCGAAAGTCAAACCTTTCATAAGATTGCCTTCTATCTCTCTAAAGACAACTACCTAGAAGTCACCGCCAAACATGTTTCTAAGGAAAATGCCCTGATGGAACTGGCCAACTATTACCAGACCCCACTCGAACAAGTCATGACCATTGGTGACAACTACAATGATATCCCTATGCTAAAAATGGCCGGTCTTGGTATCGCCATGGGCAATGCTCCTCAGGACGTCAAAAAACATGCCAAAATCGTCACCAAAACTAACAACGACCATGGCGTCGCCCATGCCGTTGAAGATTATGTCCTGATCTAAATCCCTCTTACAAAAAAACCACTTCTAGACCAGATAACACCTTACCCTAGTCCAGAAGTGGTTTTTCTATCGCTCATAGCATTTTAGTCTCTGACTTATCCTGACCAGTTCCATGACCGCTAGAATGGTCACCCCAATGGCTAAAGACATGCTCCAAGTGTCAAAGGCCAAAAAGTTTGTAAACCGCAAGAGGCATAAAAAAAGGGGTCACCCCCTTTTTTCTTCTATCAGGCATCAGCCCTCAAAACTGGGACAACTAGCCTAGCTATTTTATAAGGCCTTATCACTGTAGTTTAGCCCTCTTTTGCCAATCGTCTTTGCTCTCTGCGTGCAGACCATGGTAGAAGCAAGCCGAGACCAATCAGGATAAATGGTGTGATGATATTGGTAATCAAGGAGAACCACCACTCAGTAGGGGCTTGTGCAAAGTCCACCTGAGGAGCCATCCCCAAGATACAAGCAAAGGCGGTAAAGAGGAAGCCCCAAGCACCGACTGCCACCCCTAATTTAGGGTTCTTAATGTAGATATATTCTGCATTTTTGTAGCGGTCCCATTGGCGATACAAGAGAATAAAGGACACAAATACCCACAGGTAACACATTGGGGTAACAATGGCATTAAGGTTGGTCATCCAACGCACCAAGCCATCAATTTCTTTCAGACCAAAGAGCGGTAGGGAAATCAAGATAGCTACCAAGCCCCCTGTCAGGAGGTAACCATTGATGAGGATACCTGATTTTGTCCGTTTCCGCAACCAAGCAGGAATGTAGTTTGCATCTGCGCTACCCAAGAAAATTTGCAGGGGCGCATCGATAGAGATAGCCAAAACGGCTGCTTGTCCAATCAGTTCTGAGATAGCGTAGACAATCATCAAGATATTGCCCAAGCCCCAATCACGTCCTAAAACAGCAAAAGCTTGATAAGCACCGTTACGCATGAGGTCACTTGGGATGTTATTGCCGTCAAAGAGCATTCCCATGGCGATAGAACCAAAGATGGCACAAGTACCCACCATGACAGCCATGGCAATCATGGCTAAAGGAAAGCGCTTGGCAGGATTTTTCACCTTAGAAATATAAGGCGAAATGGATTCAGCCCCACCGACAGAGAAAATCAACAGCGCTATCGTGGTAAAGTAAGAAAAGTCAAGACGGGGAATATAGGTTGACACTTGGTCCATATGCGCGGTCGCCAACTGCAAATCAGGTTTAATGAAGGGGAGCCCAACCGCCAAGAGAATAAAGAGGATGGACATGACCAACATAGAGCCACCTGCCAAAGACCCAAAGAACTTCAAAGCCTTCAGCCCCTTAGTGGATAAAAAGAGTAAAAAGGCAAAGATAACCAGACCCAGCCCGACAATCATGGGCATGGACATGTTAGAGAGAATGTTGCCATTTCCCTGGAAAACCCAGCCCAGAGAAATCAAAATCCGCTGAGGTTTTTGTGCCAAGTAGGGAATCTGTACTGCCCAATAAGTCCAAGCTGCCAAGTAGGCCAACTGCTTAGTCGACGTATGCTTGACCCAATCGCTGACACCCCCTTCACTGTCCTTAAAGGTAGAGCCGAGCTGGCCAACCATCAAGGTATACGGAATGAAATAAATCAGCATGATGACAATCCATGACGTCACGACAACAATCCCTTGTTGGGCAAAATTGACGACGACATTTCCTAAGCCCCAAACCATATTGAAGGCAATCAAGGAAATCATCATCCAACTAAGTTGTTTGGAATCTTTTTCCATAAGACATCTCCTCCGATAATAGGCCTTTTGGAAGGTTCATAAATGTGTACATTCCAAAAGAGTAAACTTTTTTCGACTTCATTATACCATGAGGCCCCTTTTATAGAAAGCGCTTTCTGTTGTTTTTTTAAAATTTTTTTCCATGAAAAAATCTCCCAGATAGCTGAGAGATTTAGGCTGATTTTGTCACCCACCAAGAGGGGACAAAAGTCTTATCAAACAGGGTCAAACCGTAGGCCTTGATGATGCGATTCAGCTTGCTATTGTAGCTGGTATCTGTAGCGTAGACACCAGTCAAAGCCTTTGTGGCATCCTGGTAAGTCTTGGCATGAGCCCTGTGGACCCCACGGTAATTTGGCCAATCTAAAAAGGCCGCATAATCCGAAAAAGCATTGGCAGGAGCCCCATAAGATTTGAAGTCTGCTTGGACTTCATAGGCCTTTCCTGTCCCATCGTCTTCCCAGGTCCAATACTTCACGGCTTGTCCTTTGTAGGCCCCCTTAATCCCAAAGTAATTATAGGCAGGGGCTTTAGACAACTTGGACTGACCACTGTCAGACTCTAAGACAGCCTGAGCTATCATGACAGAGGTGTAGAGGTCATTTTTTTCAGCGATGCCTTGGGCAGGATAGATGATTTGTTTGATAAAAGCCAAGCGTGTTTGTCTCGCCTTTTCTGCTTCACTAAGCGACTTTTTAACCAGAGACTGGCTGACCGCCTGATAGAGAATACCTGCGCAAAGGCAAATCACCAGGCCAAACGTGAGCCAAGACCAGATGGCAGGCCGTGATTTTCTATGAGATGTCATGTTTACTTCCTTTCTCTTTTGTAGAAGACAAGTCCTGCGCTTGCCAAATGGTTAGCTGCTGCTCGCCCTCATTTTCAAGCCCAGATAGGGTCACCCCCAAAAGCCTGACCCCGATAGGATTTTCTTCTAAAGAATCATACAAGTGATAGACTTTCTTTTCAATTAAGCCTTGATCCTGACTGGCTTGGTCTAGCTGCAGGCGCTTGGTCAAGGTTGAAAAATCCCCATAACGGACTTTTAAGACGATGACCCTGCCGAGCATGTGCTGTAAGGCCAGGCTAGTAGTCACTTTTTGAACCAACTTGGTCAGCTCCGCCTTAATATCGTCTTCCTCATAGAGTAATTTTCCATAAGTCCGTTCACTCCCTAGAGATTTTCGAACACGGTCGGGGCGCACAGGGCTATTATTGATACCCCTGGCTTTCCGATAGAGGTCAAACCCAAAACGACCAAACTGGTCAATCAAATCTACCTCAGACCAGGTCTGCAAATCGGCCCCCGTGTAAATGCCCAATTGGTGCAGACGTTCCACTGACCGCTTGCCTACTCCGTGAATTTTCTCCACAGGTAACTGAGCAACAAAAGACTGGGCTTCATCAGGTAAGATGAGTGTCAAACCCGCTGGTTTTTGAAAATCCGAGGCCAACTTGGCCAATAATTTATTATAAGATACCCCAGCTGAACAAGTCAGTTGCTCTTCTCGCCAAATGTCCTCTTGAATCATGCGGGCAATTTTAATCGCCGAGCCAATCCCTAGCTTGTTGTCTGTGACATCTAGATAGGCCTCATCAATGGACATGGGTTCCACCAAATCCGTATAACGTTTAAAAATCTCACGAATGCGGTGCCCAATCTTGCGGTATTTTTGGTAATCTCCCGCAACAAAAATCAGTTGCGGACAACGTTCTAGCGCCTCCTTGGTAGTCATGGCTGAATGAATTCCAAACCGTCTGGCTGCATAATTGGCTGTCGAAACAACACCACGACCGCCCGTCTTTCGAGGGTCAGCCCCGATAACTAGGGGCTTGCCTTTGAGGGCAGGCTGATCGCGCTCTTCCACTGCGGCAAAAAAGGCATCCATGTCAATGTGGATAATCTTGCGAGAGGTATCATTTAAAAGAGGAAACTCAAGCATCCTGTCCTCCTTTCAGCCGAGTTATTGTTACATTATACCTCATTTTTAGCAAAATATCTGAAAAACAGTTTCTAGTACAGTTGCTTTTTTCTTTATTCTGTATTAGCATAGAATTCCGATTATTTGCGTTTTTTTCTTGTTGAAAACGATTTCTTTATGGTATTATATCCTTGTAAATGTAACAGAGTTCATTTATTCACTTTGTCTGTTACTAGAAATAAGGAGTTTATTATGGCAACTGTCAAAACCAACACCGATGTTTTCGAAAAAGCTTGGGAAGGCTTTAAAGGCACTGACTGGAAGGAAAAAGCTAGTGTTTCTCGCTTTGTTCAGGCCAACTATACCCCATATGACGGCGATGAAAGCTTCCTCGCTGGACCAACTGAACGCTCACTAAAGATTAAAAAAATCGTTGACGAAACCAAAGCTGGCTATGAAGCACAAGGACGTTTCCCAATGGACACACGTCCAGCATCTATCGCTGGTATCCCAGCTGGCTATATTTCTAAGGAAGACGAACTCATCTATGGTATCCAAAATGATGAACTCTTCAAATTGAACTTCATGCCAAAAGGTGGTATCCGGATGGCAGAAACAGCTTTGAAAGAACATGGTTATGAACCAGACCCAGCTGTTCATGAAATCTTCACAAAATACGTGACAACTGTTAATGACGGTATCTTCCGTGCTTACACATCAAACATCCGTCGTGCCCGTCACGCCCACACCGTAACTGGTTTGCCAGATGCTTACTCTCGTGGCCGTATCATCGGGGTTTATGCCCGTCTTGCCCTTTATGGTGCCGACTACTTGATGCAAGAAAAAGTGAACGACTGGAACGCTATCAAGGAAATCGACGAAGAAACCATTCGTCTGCGTGAAGAAGTTAACTTGCAATACCAAGCCCTTCAAGAAGTGGTTGCCCTTGGTGACCTTTATGGCGTAGATGTGCGTCGTCCAGCCTACGATACCAAAGAAGCTATCCAATGGACTAACATCGCCTTTATGGCAGTCTGCCGTGTCATCAACGGTGCGGCTACTTCTCTTGGACGTGTGCCAATCGTACTTGACGTTTATGCAGAACGTGACTTGGCTCGTGGTACTTACACCGAGTCAGAAATTCAAGAATTCGTAGATGACTTCGTTATGAAACTCCGTACAGTGAAATTCGCTCGTACCAAAGCTTATGACGAACTTTACTCAGGTGACCCAACCTTCATCACTACTTCAATGGCTGGTATGGGAGCAGACGGTCGTCACCGTGTTACCAAGATGGACTTCCGTTTCTTGAACACTTTGGACAACATTGGTAACTCTCCAGAACCAAACTTGACCGTTCTTTGGACAGACAAATTACCATATGCCTTCCGTCGCTACTGTATGTCTATGTCACACAAACACTCTTCTATCCAATACGAAGGGGTAACAACCATGGCCAAAGATGGCTACGGTGAAATGAGCTGTATCTCATGCTGTGTGTCTCCACTTGACCCAGAAAACGAAGAACAACGTCACAACATCCAATACTTTGGCGCACGTGTTAACGTCTTGAAAGCTCTCTTGACTGGTCTTAACGGTGGTTACGACGATGTGCATAAAGACTACAAGGTCTTTGACATCGACCCAATCCGTGACGAAGTCCTTGACTTTGACACTGTTAAAGCTAACTTTGAAAAATCTCTTGACTGGTTGACTGACACTTACGTAGATGCCCTTAACATCATCCACTACATGACAGACAAGTACAACTACGAAGCTGTTCAAATGGCCTTCTTGCCAACCAAACAACGGGCCAACATGGGATTTGGTATCTGTGGTTTTGCCAACACAGTTGATACCTTGTCAGCTATCAAATACGCTACAGTTAAACCTATCCGTGACGAAGATGGCTACATCTACGACTATGAAACCATCGGTGACTACCCACGTTGGGGTGAAGATGACCCTCGTTCTAACGAATTGGCAGAATGGTTGATTGAAGCTTACACCACTCGTCTACGTAGCCACAAACTCTACAAAGACGCTGAAGCAACCGTTTCACTGCTTACCATCACTTCTAACGTGGCTTACTCTAAACAAACTGGTAACTCTCCAGTCCACAAAGGGGTCTACCTCAACGAAGATGGTTCTGTGAACTTGTCTAAATTGGAATTCTTCTCACCAGGTGCCAACCCATCTAACAAAGCCAAAGGTGGCTGGTTGCAAAACTTGAACTCATTGGCAAGCCTTGACTTTGGTTATGCTGCTGATGGTATCTCATTGACTACTCAAGTTTCACCACGTGCCCTTGGTAAAACGCGTGACGAACAAGTTGATAACTTGGTAACAATCCTAGATGGTTACTTTGAAAACGGTGGTCAACACGTTAACTTGAACGTTATGGACTTGAACGACGTTTACGAAAAAATCATGGCAGGTGAAGACGTTATCGTTCGTATCTCTGGATACTGTGTCAACACCAAATACCTCACTCCAGAACAAAAAACTGAATTGACCCAACGTGTCTTCCACGAAGTGCTTTCAATGGATGATGCCTTGAGCTAAGACAGATAAACCGAAAACCGGCCCAGGAGGCTGGTTTTTTCTTACCAAAATGCCGATACTAAAAAAGGTTGGACAAGAATGTCCAGCCTTTTTGCTAGGATGTTTTTTTCAAATTATGCCAGATGAGGTGGATAAGGCTGTCTCTGTCTTTAATCCACTGCGCCCGTTCATCTTTCCAATAGGTCCGGTTGCTGAGAAAAATAACGGCCTGTTGGCTGTGACGATTGGCCATGACAAAGGTTCCCGTATAGCCCGTATGCAAAATCCAGTCACCTGCCAAATCCCAGGCTAAGGATCTCTCCTTGCTGTCCTGGCTATAGTTTTGCCAGAGGGGTTTGGTCCAGTCTTCTGTCAGGAGGTGCTGGCAATAGTTTTCCAGATCTTTTAGCCCTGAAAAAAGACCTGCTGAAGCCGTATGCTTCCCCAAGACTTTTGCTTTAGGGTCGTGAACGATTCCCGCGCGACTGCCTGCTTGGGTCACCACAGCTTCAGCGACAGGGCCATAGCCTGTCTCTGTCATCTGCCAAGGGGCAAAAACCCTTTGGTCAAACAAGCGGTCTAAGGGCTCTTGGTAGATTTCTTCTAACAAAAAGCCAAGCAGTAAAAAGTTCACATCAGTATAGCGAAAGTGCTTATCCTCTGTCACCGTGAGAGTTTCGATGGCTTGCTTGAGTTCCGTCGCATCCAACTGATCCCGATTGGGAATAAAAGGGTCTATGCCCGAGGTATGGGTCAGAAGTTGCCGGATGGTCACCGTGCTGTCTTGCCATTTGGGATAGAGGGCATGCAAGGGTTGGTCGAGGCCAAACCGCCCCTCCTGTAAGGCTTGCAAAGCAAGAGTCCCAGTCCCAATTACCTTGGTAACACTAGCAAGGTCATAGGTTAAGCCGGCCACCACAGGCTGCTTCTCATCTTGATAGCCTAAATAACGTTCTAGCCACTTCCCCTTGTCATAGATGGCCAGACTGGCTCCAGGATAGGTCTTTTCGCTGATTTGTTGACTGATTTTGTCTAGTATTTGTCTGGGTATTTGCTCAACCATATCTCAATCCCGCTAGGATCCTTCAACATAAGGAAATTCGCTTTTTTATCCAAGTAGACCTCGTTACTAATTGATTTTGCTGCCAAATAGAGGCCAGCTAAGTCCATTACTTGAGGAACAGAAAAAGACAAGACAGCCAAATCACGAGTTTCATCATTCGCTACTAAGAGATCTTGTCCCTCTTGCTGGTGAAACTGAAGCTTCAGAGGCGCCAAGAGACCAAAGAGTTTTTGATAAAATTGCTCAGAGCGCTCTACTTGAGGGCTGTTGATGTCCACACCGCTAAAGGCTACCGTCTCTAATCCTTTAAAATCAGCCTGTAGCGCAGTGTCCTCCTCCAAGTGAGAAAGAGGACTCAGACTCTCTATTTCCGACTCAGAATGAAGCAAGAAAGTATCCCCTTGTGGCGAAATCACCTTAAAGGCGTAACCTGCCTGACCCTTGTATAGGTCAACAGCCGTCTCCTGCCTTAACAGCAGTTGCAGCAAGTCGTCTTGTGCTGTCCGAATACTGGTCAAGGCATGTTTTTTAGGGCCTATGACATCCCGGTTATCAAGGTAGTCTGGGGATTCTTCGATAACTAAATAAGGAGCTGTCCCCTCTTGACCTGCCATGACCGCTATGGCATTTTCTTCTCGTAACAGACGTAAACCTAGTGCTTTTTGGCAAAAGGCAATCGTGGCATCCCGATCGGCAACCTTGTAGTAAATAGCATGTGTCTTCATCACTTTCTCCTTTTCGTGAACAACTTGGTTTTAGTGTATCGTAAAGCGCTAGCTTTGACAAGTTATTATGTGCTCGCCTCCTAAAAAGTCTGACTTTTCAGGCCTTTCTACTTATGGTAGAATAAGTAACATGGAAACATTTATTTTACATGGCATCCAGGTCATCCTGCTCCTTGGCATGGCAGGCTTACTGCTTTTGATGACTTGGCATCTCTATCGCCATCGGATTAACCCTTTTAAACGCTTTGCCACTGGTTTTTGGATTGGTCTCATCACAGACCTTTTAGACACCATGGGAATCGGTTCTTTTGCGACGACGACAACCTTCTATAAGATGACCCATCTGGTAGATGACGACCGCAAGATTCCAGGGACTATGAACGCTATTCACGCTATCCCTGTCCTCTTACAGGCCTTTTGTTTTATCACGGTGGTTAAGGTCGAAGCCTCTACCTTGATTCCCATGGCTATTGCTTCTTTTATCGGAGCTTTGGTTGGTCCTCTTTTGACCAAAAACTGGAATACCTCTACCATTCAGAGAATTTTGGGAAGCTTGCTTATTTTAGCGGCTATTTTCATCGTCTATCGCCTAATTTTCAACCCCGGTAGTGACAATTCCACTGCCATCCATGGCTTATCTGGGATTTGGTTAGTGATTGGTATCCTATATAATTTCATTATTGGCATACTCATGACACTTGGTCTAGGCAATTACGCGCCTGAACTGATCTTTTTCTCACTTATGGGATTAAGTCCTGCCATTGCCATGCCTGTCATGATGCTGGATGCGGCAATGATTATGACAGCTTCTGCAACCCAGTTTATCAGAGAAAAACGTGTGGCCTGGGAAGGCTCTGCGGGTATGATTCTCGGTGGCATCATTGGGGTTTTGATTGCGGTCCGCTTTCTCACTAGTTTAAATCTCAATGTCCTCAAACAATTTGTCGTATTAATTGTACTCTTTACAGGTGGGATGATGATTCGTGCCTCCTTTAAATCCACAGACTAAAGAAACGGAGTCCCCTTATGACACAGATCAAAAAAGTGGCAGGTAAACTGGGAGAAGCCCTTGTCATCTGCTTTGCTGACTTAGCTTTGCAATTGCTATTGGGCATTTTCTTAGGCTACAATGCCCAGATGAAAAAAGGTTTTAGCCCTTTTCAATCCTGGTCCTATCTTCTAATCACCTTAATCGCGATTTTCTTACTCTACCAATTTGCCCTCAAGCGAGGATTTTTGACCGGCTACCGTAAAGACCGCCTCCATAACAAGGCCTACTGGCTCGGATTTCTCAGTCTCTATGCTTGGGCTATCTTGAGTAGCCTCCTTTTTAGTCTTATCGGCCAACAAAGCACCAACAATCAAATCACTGTCGATAGCCTGGTCAACCAATTGCCTCTCTTGGTCACCACAAGTTTTGTGGTCATCTCAGGCCCCTTCTGTGAAGAACTCCTTTGCCGTCAATGGCTCTTTTCGTGCTTGAAAAAGCGTCCCAAGTTAGCTATCGTTTTGTCTGCTTTACTCTTTGGGGGCATCCACATGGCTTCGGGCTTTGAACCGCTTAGTTACCTGCTCTACACCGGGATGGGAGCCATTCTTGCCTTTGTCTATTATAAAACCAACTACTCCTTTAAAACCGTTTTGTGGACACATATGAGCTGGAATGCCCTAAGCATTCTAACCCTTGTCCTCAGCCAATCTTAACCCCTGACTAGCAAAGGAGAATTCCTCTGCTAGTTTTTTTAGACCTTAACAGAAGAGGACTGACGCTAGGGACAATGGACTCAGTAGCTTCTCGCATCAAGAAAAACCTTTCTAAGCAAAAGAAAAAGACCCAAGGGGTCTTTTTTGATGATTTGATTAGCCAAGCATAGCTTGTTTTAAAAGCACCGCACAGATAGCAGCCAAGATTGGTGCTACGACAGGTACCCAAGCATACCACCATTCAGATGAACCTTTGTGCTCACCCAAGATTGACTCAGGCAAGAAGTGGTGCAAGAGACGGGGACCAAAGTCACGCGCAGGGTTGAGGGCTGGACCAGTTGGGCCACCAAAGCTAGTTACCAGTACCATAACCAAGAAACCAAGGGCCAAATGCGCTACAGCAAGAGAACCTGCGGCATTGCTTGCTGCAACCACCATGTCTTTTCCGTAAACCGCAACATATTGTGATTGTTGGTTTACAGCACTAGCGCCAAAGTAAGCGCTAGTCATCATCACAGCTCCAAAGAAGAGGATGAATGAACCAAAGAACTCGTTAAGGAAACCGTTGACCAATTTCCCTTTGCGGTCTTTTTCAGCATTATCAGTAGTGGCAAATGAAGCCAAGATAGCTTCTGGATTTTTTGTCTTTTGATAGTAAGGGCGATATACGGCAACAACAACGGCTTGACCAACGATGGCTCCCAAAAGTTGTGCGGCGATGTAAGGTGCGACTTGCGCCCATGAGAAGGCGCCGCCTACAGCCAAACCGATGGTAAAGGCTGGGTTGATGTGGTTACCAGAGATGTTTCCAAACATGAGCGCTGGAATCATAACCCCCATACCGTAACCAATAGCGATGGTCAACCAACCGCTGGCATGCCCTTTGGTTCCTTTCAATTCAACGTTTGCAACTGCACCGTTTCCTAGCATCAGCAAGATAGCTGTTCCCAAGAACTCAGACAGGTATTGTACCCAAGATTCAACTTGCATGGTGTCCTATTTCCTCCAATAAAATAATTTTAGACAAAGACTATTTTAACAGGTATAATGAGGAATGTAAACCACTCTTTTATAAAAATTCGAAAACCTAGGAGGTCTGGCAAATGCGCTACAATGTTTTTTCCTACATTCCAACCCATTCCCAAAAAGCCAATGAAGAACTGGTAGGCTTGGGCTTTGCGTCCCAAGAAGGGCTGACTGAGAAATCTCTCTTTTTCGCCTATCTAAATCACATCCTCCAACTCGATGGCAAGGACCAGGCTTTGGGCTTTGGCGACTGGCTAGCCACTGACTGTCAAGACGCCTGGGACTTCTTTCAGAGCGACGCTCCTTTGACAGATGAGGTCTTTACAACGATTGCTTTGCAACTCCTCGGATTCGTCCCTGGCCTGGACTACAAAGACCTCAAGCAATTCCGAGAAAAAATGGCTTTTCCTATTGATTTTGCTAGTGAAGGGCTTGTGCTGGCCTTCTATCATTTGCTTAATAGCCGAACAGTGCGTGGCAATCTTTTAGTAGATGAGTTGGTGGCAAATGGCCTTATTCCCCTTAGCAACCAGCCTGTCTTTTTCAATGACAAACTCCTCGCCAGCTACGATACCAAGGACTTGGTTAGAGAAATGGTCTATGTTCAGACACCTGTAAGGAGTGAAGGCAGTGACCAAGCCGAGCGTGTGAAAGTTCTGGTCATTCGGCCAAGACAAGCTAGCCAACTGCCAACGGTGATGACTGCTAGCCCCTATCACATGGGAACCAACGACAAGGCTAGCGATGACTGCCTGCACAAGATGGCGGGTAGCTTAACCGTTAAAAAGGCCGGTCTTATTCAGACAAACTTGCCTGACTGGCCAGTTCAAGAGAGCCCCCAAGTCACTGTCAGCAAGGCCAAGCCAGCCACAGAGCACTTCTACGACACGGACACTTACACCCTCAATGATTATTTTCTGGCCCGAGGCATGGCCAACCTCTACGTCTCTGGCATTGGAACGGCTGGCTCACAAGGCTTCATGACCACCGGGGATGCCAAACAAGTGGCTTCATTTAAGGCAGTCATTGATTGGCTCAATGGGCGTGCTACCGCCTATAGCCAGAAAATCGGAGGACACCCTGTTTTGGCAGACTGG
The DNA here is from genome assembly GCF_001578885.1 of Streptococcus sp. DD12. GTDB lineage: Bacteria > Bacillota > Bacilli > Lactobacillales > Streptococcaceae > Streptococcus. The sequence continues at coordinate 867,161 of NZ_KQ969495.1, forward strand.
GCCAATGGTCGGGTTGTGACCACTGGAAAATCCTACCTAGGGACCTTATCAACCGCTCTGGCAACAACCGGTGTCAAAGGCCTAGAGGCTATCATCGCAGAGTCAGCTATCTCCTCTTGGTATGATTACTACCGGGAAAATGGTCTGGTGAAGAGTCCCGGGGGCTACCCTGGCGAAGACCTAGACACCTTGACTGCTCTCACCTATTCCCGCAGTCTGGTTGCCGGAGACTTCCTCAAGCAAAAAACAAACTATGAAAAACTTCTCAAAGACCAACAGGCTCAGCTAGACCGTCAAACAGGCGACTACAGCCAATTTTGGGCTGACCGTAACTACCGGCCTTTTGCCAAAAATGTGTCCTGCTTGGCCATTTATACCCACGGTCTCCAAGATTGGAACGTGGCTCCCAAACAAGTCTACGACATTTTTAATGCCTTACCAGATGGCCTTGAAAAGCATGCCTTCTTGCACCATGGGGAACACGTCTATCTCAATAACTGGCAGTCTATTGACTTCAAGGAAACCATGAATGCCCTCTTGGCACAACGCTTAGTTAATGGTAAAAAAAGCGCATTGGCCCTAGCTCCTGTCCTTTGGCAGGATAATCAAGCAGAGCAAAGCTGGCAAAGCCTTGACCAATTTGGTGGACAAGAGACCTACGACCTAACTTTAGGGGCAGGTCAAGTAACCATTGCCAATGCCTATCCACAGGAGGCCTTTAAGCGCTATGATGGACAGTTCCGTGAGTTCAAGTCAGACCTCTTTAGCGGAAAAATCACCGAGCAAGCTGTCACCCTACCGTTAACCATTGAAAAAGACCTCCTCTTAAACGGAAAGGCGCAACTGAAACTTCGTCTATCTAGCGACCAAGCCATCGGTCTCTTATCCGTCCAACTGCTCCATGTCGGCAAACAAAAGCGCTTTGGCGACATCCCTACAAACGTCCAACTCAATGCTATCGACAACGGCCGGCATTTCAAAAAAGAGGCTCTAAAAGAGTTGCCATTTAAACCCACTAATGAGCGCGTGATGACCAAAGGCCACCTCAATCTTCAAAATCGTGAAGGCTTGTTAAGCATCCAAGACATCATCCCTCAAAAAGAGATGACCATCAACTTGGAGTTGGAACCTACCATCTACCGCTTAAAAGCAGGAGACCAACTCGCTCTCATTCTCTATACCACAGATTTCGAACACACGGTCAGGGATAACCAAAACTATCACTTGACCCTCGACCTGGATCAAGCCACACTCCATCTTCCTATTACCTAAAACATACTAAAAAGCCTGCCCTCGCCTTAAGAGGAACAGGCTTTTTAATTTGTCACTTAGAAGGGCAATTTCCCTGCAAAGGCCCCCAAAGTCTTTTGGGTTGCTTCATCAATCTGTGCTATCGCATCATTGATGGCTTGAGTGGTCATATCTTGTAAGGTTTCGATATCTTCTGGGTCTACGACAGCCTCGGCATAGCTAATGTCGACCAGCTTTTTATCACCTGTAAAGGTTACCACTACCAAGTCTTGGGCAGATTTTCCCACAAAACGACTGGCACTGAGTTCAGCTTGCTTTTGCTCCATTTGTTTTTGCAATTTTTGGGCCTGCTTCATCATGTTTTGCATATTCATCATAAGATTATTAAAGTTCCTTTCTGAGTTAGGGCTTCCCCTAAATTTTCTCAATGCCTTATTTTACCTTATTTTCAACTATTCGCAAAGCAAAACCAGTTTTGCCAAGACTCCTAGCAAAACCAATGGTGAAAATTCTTTTTAAGGTTTTTACGTATTTAAGCTTATTTTATAAAAGGCTTGTTATGATAGTCCCATCGTTAAAGGAGTTTTTCTTCTATCCGCTCCATGTATATGACATATTTTTAGAAATGAGGCTTTTTAATGTCTGCTTTTATTCGTCCCAAGGAACCCCTAAAATACCTCAAATGGTACGATATCCTGATTGTCACTGTCATCATGTTTGGTCAATTTATCGTTCGGTCAACGGAACTCTATCTCCAAACCATTGGGGTAATCGCCACACAGGCTGTTACGACCACAGCAAGCACTAGCACAGATACAGCATCTAGCGGTGCAGCCTATTCCAGTAATTTGAGTTTGCAGGTCTCACTCTTAGCCATCGCCTTTTTATACCTGTGGTTGAGACATTTCGATTTTAAACAACTGCAAATCAAGCTCAAGTGGTCTGTTCTCTTTTGGGTGCCGGCTATCTTTATCATCGTTGGCCTCCTAGGAGACCTTGTCTCTACCCTGTCAGGGACATACAATTATTTCAGCCCAGATGTCTTGCGTTATGTCAGCCTGACAGCTATCTTGCCGAAGTTTTTAGCCCTATCTCCTATGGCTATCATCTATGGTTTGCTCAATGGTTTTTATGAAGAGTTCTTCTTCCTAGGGCTTTTGACCTCTGTCAAGGACAAACACAAATGGTGGGTCCTGCTCTACTCTACCATCATTCGGGTATCCTTCCACACCTACCAAGGTATGCTTTGGGCCTTGACGATTGGTGTCCTCTTTGGGCTCATCTACTACTTCCTCTACAAGTTCAAGGTGAAAAATCTGTTGCCATTCTTCTTGGCACATGCCCTCTTTGATATGTTTGGGTCTTCGCTGATTTATCTTTTGGTTAACTGGCAATAGCAAGCTAGCAAACAGCTGTTCTTACGGAATGGCTGTTTTTTTCAACCTATCCCCCTAGATGAATTTTTGATAACCCGTTATCACTGACAGTAATAGCCCTTTGCTTCCATAAGGGCTCAAGCCTTTATCCCCTGTGCATTTTACGAGTCAGGCCCTCCAGCCCTATTTGTTACCTCCTTATTTATTTTAGGTAACATTTTACCTGGACGCGCAAAAAAATCTCCCCATTTTCTGAAAAATAGCCTATACTAGAGCTAAGCGTTTCTTATCGCTGAGAAAGGAGAGTTTATGACACATCACAATATTTTAGCCCTATCTGGTAATGACATTTTCAGTGGTGGGGGCCTTCACGCCGATTTAGCCACCTATGCCGTCAACCAACTACACGGTTTTCTTGCCGTCAGCTGTCTGACCGCCTTAACAGATAAAGGCTTTGAAGTCATTCCGATTGAAAAAGATATCTTTAAAAAACAATTAGATAGCCTCAAAGACGTGCCTTTTTCTGCCATCAAACTCGGTCTCCTGCCTACAGTGGACAGTGTTGACCTTGCCTTGGACTTTATCAAAGACCACAAAGATGTCCCTTTGATTTTAGACCCTGTCTTGGTCTGTAAAGAAGACCACGATGTGGAAGTCAATGCACTGCGTGACGAGCTCTTGAAATTGTTCCCTTACGCAACCATCGTCACCCCTAACCTGCCTGAAGCCGAGTTGTTAACACAAAAACAGATAACAAGTCTTGACGAGGTCAAAGCAGCTGCCAAAGAACTTCATGCCCTCGGTGCGCAAACTGTTGTCATCAAAGGAGGCAACCGGCTAGACAAAAACAAGGCCTTTGACGTCTTTTACGATGGCAAAGATTTCACCATCCTAGAAGGCCCTGTCTACCCACAAAATAATACCGGTGCAGGCTGTACTTTTGCCTCTAGTATTGCCAGCCAAATCGTGCTTGGTAAAACACCCGCAGAAGCTGTCCGCTACTCCAAAGACTACGTTGCCCAAGCCATCCAAAAATCTGATGACTATGGTGTCCTACAATTTTAAGCCCCTGTCAAATCAGACTTAGGCCTCATCACACAAACAAAAACACTTCTGATACACCCTCTAAAGGTAAAACAGAAGTGTTTTTTTGTCTCAAGAGATACTTTTTAAATGACGTACTCAACGCTATAGGACTCATCAGACAGCAAGCGTGACAAAAACTGTCTGGTGCGGGCTTCCTGAGGACGCGCAAAGAAGTCTTTGGGGTTGTTTTCCTCTACGATGACGCCTCCATCCATAAAGACCACCTGAGTAGCAACCTCACGCGCAAAAGACATCTCATGGGTCACCACCACCATGGTTACCCCTTCTTCTGCCAGTTGCTTGAGGACATTTAAGACGTCACCCACGAGTTCAGGGTCTAGCGCTGAGGTGGGTTCATCTAGGAGAATCACCTCCGGCTTAACGGCTATCGCCCGGGCAATCCCTATGCGCTGTTGCTGACCGCCAGATAGTTGTGACGGGTAGTAATCCGCATAGTCCAGCAGACCAACCTTGGCTAGGGCCTCTTGGGCCAATTGGCGGGCCTCCTCCTTGGGGATTTTCCGTGCGACCACAAGGCCTTCGAGGATATTTTCAAGGGCTGTTTTATTGGCAAACAGGTTGTAATGCTGAAAAACAAAGGCTGTCTTTTGGCGAATGTCCAGAATATCCTTTTTACTCAGTTTTTCAAGGTCATAAGTTCGCCCACCTAGAGTCAGTTGCCCTTGATTTGCCTTTTCTAAATGGTTCAAACAGCGTAAGAAAGTTGTTTTCCCTGAACCAGACGGCCCTAGGATAACCACAACATCTCCTTGCTTGACCTGTAGACTGACATCTTTTAAGACCTGATGGTCGTCAAACCGTTTAGCAATATGCGAAACTTCTAACATAACAAACTCCTCTTTCTAGACAACTTAGGCAAGGGTGTAGCGTTGTTCAAGCCAGCGAAAAATGACTTGAATCACCCCACAGATAATGAGATACAAGATAAATATCACCAAATATGATTCGAAATAGTGATAGCCATAGGAGGCCTCTACCCGGGCGATGGCCGTGATATCTTTAATGGTCATCACAAAGACCAGAGAGGTTCCTTTGACAATATTAATAACTAAGTTACACAGATTGGGCAGAGCTGACCTTAGGGCCTGCGGAAAAATAATTCGCGTGTAAGCCTGACGATTGGTCAACCCAATGGCTTGCGCTGCCTCTAACTGCCCCTTATCGACGGTTAAAATAGCTGAACGTAGGATTTCTGCCAGCGTTCCCGTTGTCATTAAGCTATAAATAATGAAAGCATAATAGATGGGGTTTAAGGCAAAGACATCCACGCGACTGCCGATGCTCTTGAAAAAGTTATTTAACAAGCTGGGAAACAGGCTGTAAAAGAACAAAATCAAGAGAATCGGTGGCGTCGCTCGAATGAAGGACAAATAAATCACTGAAAAGGTTTTGACCCCAGGCAGGCGATAAATTTGACCCAAAGCGAGAAAGAGAGCTGGAAAAAAACTGAGTAGGAGGGCTACCAGCATGATCAACAAGGTAGTTGGCACCCCACCCAAAGTCAACAGAAAGGTTTTCCAAATATAGGCAATATCCATGGTCTAATTTCCCCTTCCTTGCAAAGATTTTTCTAAAACTTGCGCTATTAGCGAAATGCCTAAGGCTACCGCCCAGTAAAGCAGAGCAACCGCCGCATAAGTTTCCAAGGAATAATTTCCCAAATGGCGACTAATCAACAGATTTCCCGCTCCCATGACATCCACAAAACCAATGGTATAAGCTAGCGCCGCATCCCGCATCAGGTTCAAGATGGCAGACGTCAGATTGGGTAAAGCGATGCGAAAGGCCTGTGGCAGGACGATACGCCACAAGGTCTGACCGGCTGTCAAACCAATACTCAGCCCAGCCTCTGTCTGTCCCTTAGGGATAGCCAAGTAGGCCGATTTGAAAACCTCTGAGACGATTGCTGCAAAAAGCAAGGTCATCGTAATAAGAACAAAGATGAACTTAGACCAGTGGTTGACATCAATGCCTAACCACCAGTTGAGCAAGGCAGGTAAGCCATAAAAAACCAGAAACAAGAGAACAATCGGAGGGGTACACCGCAATGTGAACACATAAGCACGCGCCATGCCCGAAAACGTCTTGTCTTCTGCAACCTGAGCCCAGGTGATGACCAGCCCTAACAATGAGCCAAGGACAGTTGTTGCCAGCATGATGAATAAAGTCATCGGTAGGGCTTGAATCAGGTCTGGCAAAAAAGTAAATACCTTAGCGAGGTTGAAAGAAACCATATGTCCTCCTTACTGAAGTGACGTCGTGACCGAGCCTCTCAGCTCGTCAAAACACAAAAAGTCCCAAGGACTTTTGCTTACTTGTCAACGTAGTCAAAAACATTTTCCCCAAAATATTTTTGAGAGAGTTTTTTGAGGGTGCCATCTTTTTCCAATTCTTTGATGGCCTTATCATAAGCCTTAGAAAAGGCTTCCCCTTTGCTATCACGGTGGATAAGAGGATAAGTTGGAATACCTTTATAAGCAAACCAAGTCAACTTATCTGCATATTGATGGTAAGACCCATCCTTATCCTGAACAGCTTTTTCATAGGATAATTTAATGTCAAAGTAGGCATCGTAGCGCCCTTCTAAAACCCAAGCATAGGCATCAGAGACACTAAAAGATTCCGCTGCAGTCAGGTCAATTTGTTGGTTGGGGTGTTCTTTGTTGTAGTCTGTGATAACGTTCCATTGGGCATTTTGCGGAGAAATTGGCACCAATTTTCCTTTAGCCTTGGCAAAATCATCGATACTTTTATATTTGTCGGCATCGTCCTTACGAATGGTAAAACCAATAATACTTGCTCCGATGGCTTCTTTTGGAATGATGAATTTTTTCGCCCGTTCGTCAGTGTACCAAGCACCTTTGACCCCGATGTTGTACTTGCCAGACTCCAAACCAATCAATAAATCGTCATCACTAGTGCCTGTGTACTCAAACTGATAGTCTGGTAATTTTTTATCAATTTCTTTGAGAACAGCCACTTCATAGCCGTCTGATTCCCCTTTTTCATTGACATAATCATAAGGGACATAGTTTTGCGTGTGCGCCACTTTTAAGGTGGTGACCTTCTGACTGTTGGCAGCTGTATGTTGCGTTAAACTGCGTCCAGCCACCGCTGCACCAATGACTGCGACTGCTACCAAACCACCAATAATCCATTTTTTCTTTGCCATAATTTTCTCCTCCTTCATTTTCCTTTAGGCCTGCGCGACTTCTCTCACCCATGCAATCCGTTCATGGGCAATGTCACTCGGGATCGTACAATCCGCACCAATCACCAGACCTTGCCCCCCTGCTTCTTCGATGAGACGACGGGTTTCTGCTTGGATAGCCTCTTTGCTTCCGGTATAAAGGAGACCATCCGTACCATTTTCAAAACCGCCTAGGACGGTCTTGCCACCAAAGATTTGACGGCCTTCTTGAAGGCTAATGCCCTCAGGTCCGACAGCCCAGTTAATCACTTGTGCAGGATAATCGGCAAAGAGGTGGATATCATTGCGAGCCCCCTCATAGCCACAAATATGAAGCACATTGATCCCATCGAGGGCATTTACGGCCTCTAAAACAGCGATTTCACTTGGAGCGATAATCTCTTTGTAAAGCTCCGCAGTCACACGAGGGTCTTGCACACTTTGAACGCTCAGGTAAATACCATCGGCGCCCCCTTCTTGGATAATCCGACGACTCAAGTCAGCGATATCTTGGCTGATTGTGTCCAAGACCTTTTTCAGGACAGCTTTATCTTCTTGAAGAAAGTCTGCCAGGCGATCATCTCCACCAGAAACATGGGCAATGAGCCATTTAAAATAGGTTGCTGGTGCAAAAATATTGTAAATCGCTACAATATCCTCTGTAAAGCCTGCCTTGATTTGTTTTACCAAATCCACCTGCTCGCTAATCCAAGGATGGTCTGCCCCCAAAGGTTGGATAGCCGCTAAATCATGGACAGTCTTTGCGGTTTTAATGGCCGGATTTGGATAAGCAAAATAACCATCGCTCATCAGCTTGATAAAGTCTGGTTGCACATCTGCCAAAAAGGCAGCATGCCCTGACAGATTTTTTTGAATAATAGTAGGGTTAGAAAAGCCCTCTAACCATTCATCCGGGTTGGTAAAATGGTGCCAGAATCCTACTGGTACGCGGTCAACTGCTTGGCCTTTAAAGGCTGATAAAACCCATTCTCTTTTTGAAGTCATACGTAAATCTCCTTAATGTTTTCTTGCTTACCACTATACCATCCCCCAAAAAACTTGCCTAATCTTTATTTGTGATGACACCTTATTAGTTTTTGTGATAGGTTTTCTTTTTACCGATAACCGGTTATTATTTTGACTAATAGCACTAAGCCCGCATCTCCCTGCTCTCCATGCGATGTGGTATAATAAAAGACATGGATAAATTGATAAAAACACTTTCTGAGAACGGCCATTTGAGGGCCTATGTGCTTGACAGCACACAAACCGTCCGAGATGCACAAGAAGCCCACCAGACCTTGTCTAGCTCGACTGTAGCTTTGGGTCGGACACTCATTGCGACACAAATCTTAGCGGCCAATCAAAAAGGCGACAGCAAAATCACGGTTAAAGTCATCGGAGACTCTTCCTTTGGCCATATCATCTGTGTGGCAGACACACACGGTCACGTTAAAGGCTACATCCAAAATCCTGGCGTTGACATCAAAAAGACCGCCACAGGTGAAGTTCTAGTTGGGCCTTTCATGGGAAGTGGCCACTTCATCGTCATCACGGATTACGGCACGGGACAGCCCTACCAGTCTATGACACCGCTCATCAGTGGAGAAATCGGTGAAGATTTGACCTACTACCTGACCGAGAGCGAGCAAACCCCGTCAGCTGCTGGACTTAATGTCCTTTTAGACGACCAAGATAAGGTCAAGGTTGCCGGTGGCTTTATGGTGCAAGTCCTCCCTGGTGCTACCGAAGAAGAAATCAGCGCTATGGAAAAACGCATCCAGAATATGCCAGCCATCTCTACCTTATTGGCGTCCGAAGACCATATCGAGGCACTCTTAGCTGCCATCTATGGTGACCAAGCCTACAAACGTCTGGCTGAGGAACCGCTGAGTTTTCAGTGCGATTGTTCTAAAGAACGCTTCACGCATGCCTTGGCCTCCCTGCCTCTATCGGAGCTTGAGACCATTCGTGACGAAGACCAAAAGGCTGACATCACCTGTCAATTTTGTGGCAAATCCTACCACTTTGACCTAGCAGATTTGGAGGACATTATCCGTGAACAAGATGCCTAAATCCTTCTATATTGGCGATGTGGAAATTCCTAACCGCACCGTTTTGGCTCCCATGGCTGGGGTAACCAATTCCGCCTTTCGCACCATTGCCAAAGAGTTTGGCGCTGGCCTAGTCGTCATGGAAATGGTCTCTGATAAGGGAATTCAGTACAATAATGAAAAAACCCTCCACATGCTCCACATCGACGAGGGCGAGCACCCCGTTTCCATCCAGCTTTTTGGGAGTGATGGCGAAAGCCTGGCTCGTGCCGCCCACTTTATCCAATCTCATACCAAGACAGACATCGTAGACATCAACATGGGTTGCCCCGTCAATAAAATTGTCAAAAACGAGGCTGGTGCCATGTGGCTCAAGGACCCTGACAAGATTTATCAGGTCATCACCACTGTCAAGCGTGAGTTGGACCTGCCACTGACCGTCAAGATGCGAACAGGCTGGTCAGACAATCACCTGGCGGTTGAAAATGCCCTGGCTGCTGAAAGCGCTGGGGTAGCAGCCCTGGCCATGCATGGACGCACGCGGGAACAAATGTACACTGGAACTTGTGACCGTGAGACTCTGGCCAAGGTAGCTAGTGCCTTGACACGCATTCCTTTCATCGCCAATGGCGATATCCGTACCGTGCAAGATGCTCAGTATATGATTGACAAAGTCGGTGCGGATGCTGTGATGGTTGGGCGTGCTGCCCGCAACAACCCTTACCTCTTCGAGCAGATTAGCCACTATCTCCAAACAGGTGAGGAGTTGCCTAACCTGCCATTCGACAAGATTTTAGATATCGCCTATGAGCACCTCCGTCGACTGGTGGCCCTCAAGGGAGAAAGCATCGCAGTCCGTGAATTCCGTGGTCTGGCTCCCCACTATCTGCGCGGTAACTCTGGCGCTGCCAAAATGCGAGGAGCCATTTCCCAAGCCAGCAGCATGGCAGAAATCGACACCATCTTTCAAGCAGCCCTAGCCAATACATAAAAGATTAAAAAAAATCCTTGAGACAAGTCTCAAGGATTTTTAACTTCTCTAACTTTCAGCTTCCCGCTCTTCTTTGACCAACTGACTATCATACCGACGGATAAATGGGAGATAGACGAGAAAGGCAACCAAAGCTGTAACCAAGGATAAGAGGGCTGCGCGAAGGTCAGCTGTTCCTAAGAAAGCTCCAATACCAACTGGAGTTGGCCATGGCACCTGCGCTATAACTGGGCTAATCCATTCTAAGGCATTAGCAAAGTAATAAACCGTTGCTGTAACCATAGGAGCCAAGATAAATGGAATAGCTAAAGCTGGATTATAAATAATTGGCAGACCAAAAATTAAAGGCTCATTGATGTTAAAGATAGCTGGAACAACTGAAGCCCTTCCGATAGCTTTTAGTTGTTGAGAACGCGCTGCAAAGGCAATGTAGATACACAAACCTAAAGTGGCACCAGAACCTCCTGCAATCACAAACATGTTAGAGAATTCCCCTGCGACAGCCAGGTGCGTCCCTTGAGCAGCATTTGTCGCCATATTAGCCAATGCGATTGGATTAACAAAAGCAAAGATGATATTAGCACCGTGAATCCCAACAATCCATAGTAATTGCGTCAGCAAATAGATAATCATAATACCAATCCAAGTATTGGTTAAATGAGATACAAAACCAAAAGGAATGGAAATCACATTAAAAATGTCAGTACCAAGAACGACTAATAGCCCATTGATGATAATAACCGTGAAAGCCACTACAAAACCTGGGACCAGAGCTGTAAAACCACGTGATACCCCTTCTGGAACAGAGTCCGGCATCTTGACAACCCAGTTGTGTTTGACACACATTCTGTAGAGAAGAACTGTCACAATTGCCATGATAATGGCTGTAAAAATACCCGTCGTTCCAAAACGTGCCACACCGTTGTTCATGGCCCAACCATCAGCAACCACACCACCCTCTTCTAGGGCAACGACAGCAGCCATGACTCCTTTATCAAAAATGATTTGAGGGACAGTCATGATAAAAGCCATCAAGGCAAGAAGAGCACCGTTCATTGGATCCATGTTTAGTTCTTCTTCCTCAGCATAAATCTTTGTGAGTTCAAAAGACAAAGAGAGCACAAAATAGAGTGATAAAGACCCCATGGTAGCATAGTTAGCGACCATATAAAGCGATGTAAATTTATCAAATGAAGCAGCGAAAATATCCGCTACAATAGGCCAAAATGAGAAGGCCTGTGGTAAAATGCTAAAAACCAGGAACATAGACCCCACGATGGTGAAGGGAACCGCAGCCATACCTGCTGCAGTGATCGCCCGGACAATTTTTAACTGAGCTAATTTCCCCATTGGACCCATGACATGGTTTTCAAGAAAACCAAACAAACCACCTTGTGTTTCCATAATACAACCTCCTAAAGATTATTTTTTAAATGGTTTTAACCAGTTGCTGGTAACGCTGATAAGCTCTGTCTTCATTTCGCAGAATAAGTTCTATTCTTCGTAGATCAAGGACACATAGAAGCGTTCCTAAACTGACAAGGATGAAGACAAAAGCAAGGGCATTCGTATTGTTGGCAAATACCGGAAATAGTCGCGTCATCTGACCAAATGCCACTAGCACTAAAAGCAAAATTTGTACGACAAGTTGCACCTGAAAAGCTACTTGCGTCCACCTCAACACCACCTTTTCTGAGCTGTAAAGACGAAATTGCTCCGCGCTGGCTAAACTTGTTAAAGCAATTACCGCTACTGGTAGACAAGCAAATAAGCTTAATTTGATAAAAGAAATCATTAACCAATACATATTAGCGAAAAAGAAAAGTGCCAGTGAATAACGCAAAAGGAGATAGCGGTTAAAGCGCATATTTCTTAACATTGACTCTTTTCGATGCACTTCTACTGATTTATTTTGTAGTGACATGTGGAATCCTCCTATTAAAGCTTTTTATAAAGCGATAACATTTCACGTGCCACTTCATGCAATGTCATCGTGGTCATCAGGTGATCTTGAGCATGAACCATGATGATTTCAATCTTGATTTCAACACCACTAGCATAATCCTGTAAAAGTTTTGTTTGCGCATGATGAGCTTCCAAAATTTCTTCGTTAGCTTGATCAAGTATTGTATCTGCCTTAACATAATCTCCTTCTCGCATCTTGCTAAAGGCTTCGTGGACGGAGGTTCTAGCCGTACCAGAATGCAGAATAATATTAAAAGCAGCAACTTGTAATTCTTCTTGATTCATAAGAAACTCCTATTCTATTGTTTGAAAAATTGTCATAAATTCTTGAAAATCGTTAACCTCTAATAACTGCTCTTGAATCTCCTTATTTTCTGTTAGGGTGACTATCTTCTTTGTAATTTTCATCAAATCATCATTTCCATAGAGAGATGGCGATAGTAAAAAGACTAGTTGAACAGATGCATGACCGTCATCCCATTTTACGCCATCCTTGATGATGGCAACTGCTACTCGGTGATGTTTTGCCAGAGCACGACTAGGATGTGGGACAGCTATTGTGTCTGAAAAGACCACTGAACTCATCTCCTCGCGCTGTTTAATCAGTGCTAGCATGTCATTTTGAAAATCAGATTCCTCATCGTTAGCAAGTCTTTCTACAAGTGTTCGCAAAAGTTCCGTTTTGCTGATTCCCTGGGTCGTCAAGAAATAATCTTTTGAAAAATATTTCTCCAAAAACACTTGACTCTTAAGTGGATAATGTGTCTTTGAAGATAGTGGAAATCGACGAGGGGTAATCGACTCCAATCTTTTTTTAAGTTCTTCTACCTCATGGGTTTTAAGAAAAACGCTAACTGTGACAGATGGAACCTTAAAAATCAAATGAGATAAGTCTATCGTCGATAAGATGAGGTCAATCCCCTCAAGCCTCTCGTCAGTAATATCATAGTAACCAACGACATCTCTTATAGCGATACGATTTCCAAATTCATTTTCTAAACGATTACGTAACATCTGCGCCGAACCAAAGCCTGTCGAGCATATGACTAGAACTTGAACACGATTTTCATCCTTTCGTCGCTCAATAGATGCCATAAAATGCAAGGTGACATATGCGATTTCATCATCACTAATATTTTTATCTTTAAAATTTGGTAAGTGATACAACACCTCTTGGGTCAAATAAAAAATATCAGGGTACTGCTCACATATATTGGCCTTCATCGGATTTTCTAGATGAATGCCATTTTTCAAACGAACATCTAGTGTTTCTAAATGAAGGAGAACGCCTTCCATAAACTGATGATCACTACTAAAATGGTAAATGTCATCCAGACCAAGAGTTTCCAAGGCCTGAACCAACTCAATACGCAAACTATCAGGGTTGACTAAACTACGATGAGATAATTCCTCTTTAGAAAAGAGGTGCAGGGCAATGTAATCTATTTCTTCTAAAGGAAATACGATAGCTACGGCCTCTTCGATACGATTCAGTATTCTTTTGGCCACCTGCTTTTCTTTTTCAAATTCTCCACCTTCTAAATGGATAGGAGCCATCTTAAAGCCCTTTTGCAAGCGCTGAATAGCAAGGGCAATATGAATCACCAAATTCTGAATAACAAAATCTGATAAACGTAACCTAGCTTCTCGGCACTCCTCTAGAACAATCAATGTGAGATCATCTAGTGTTAAATCCTTGGGTAAGTTCAGTTGATTAACATAGTGATAAATTGTTTTCCGAAAATGGCCACCAAAGAAATAAGATAGGATGAAACGTCTTTTGTCACGTTCACTACCTAGCACATAAATCCCTTTATTGGCCTTACTTTCAATCGTTAAATCAAAATTAACCAATAATTGCCGGATACTCTTAAAATCATGCGATAAGGTCGATCGACTAACATAAAGTTCGTCTGCTAAATCATCCAGATAAATATTGTCTTGTTCAAACAAAAGTTTATGCAAAATAGCATTAATTCGGTCTTCTTTATCTTCTCCAATTTCCTCCAGATTAGGTTCTACCAAACCGCTAGCCAGCAGAAAAGTCTGATAATCTTTTTCTTTATCATGAACCAGACGATAACCTGACCCGTGTTTGGCTTCTAATGCAACTGGTTGAAATCTCAGCACACTTTGAATGGACTTGATATAGTTTCGGACAGAACGGTCTGAGCAATTCAGTTTTTCAGCAAGTGACTTACTTGTGACAAACTTTTCCTTGGCTTGAATCAACTCATAGAGTAAGGCCTTTTCTTTTTTACTAAACACGTGTGATACTCCTTTTCATTTGCAGAAATTCAAAGATATCATATTTTGTGTGTTTATGCTCGGATTCTCTTTAAATATTGTCGCTAATCAAGTTTGCCATCTTTTCGATTCCCATTGGAATGGGAATGTAAGCTTGCGGAGGAATTTGAACCACTGGTTTTCCGACTTTAGCAGCTGCTTCTTCAAATTGTTTAAAATACATTTTTGTCTGTGGACTAATGAGATACAGATCAAAATCCGCCTTATCGATGGCTTTTTTTCCTTCTGTCGCACTAATAGCGTCAACCTCTATATCCTGGTTTTTGCCTCTTAAAAACTCTGTTGTTTTCTTTGCCATCAAAGATGAAGACATACCTGCCGCACAAATAATTAATGCTTTTGCCATAATAATTAATCTCCTTTATTTTTCTGGTAACCTTATTATATATAAAAGCGCTTTCATGGACCATCCTCATTTTTTCCGCTTTATTGCGGAAAAAGTCACTCTAATCCCAGATTATGACTTTTCCTGAAACTAGGGGCAACTACACTTGAGGCAATACAAAAAAATCTAGCTCCTCACTAGATTTTTTTGTCTCTTGCGAATTTATTAAAACAACTGAGATAGAAGCCGTCTTTTAGCTAGAGGTTTCTACCATTACTTGCGATAACTTCCTTGTACCAGGCATAGGATAATTTAGGTGAACGCTTATAAGTTCCCTGACCGTCATCATCCTTGTCGACATAGATGAAACCATAACGCTTACGCATTTCACCTGTACCGGCAGATACCAGGTCAATACAACCCCAAGGTGTATAGCCCATGAGATCAACTCCATCTTCAACAACCGCTTTTTTCATCTCACGGATATGAGCCCCCAAATAATCAATGCGATAGTCGTCATGAACCATACCATCCGCTTCAACCTGGTCAATAGCGCCAAAGCCATTTTCTACGATAAAAAGTGGCAGGTGATAGTGGTCTGTAAACCAGTTTAAAGCATATCGCAACCCTTCTGGGTCAATTTGCCACTCCCAATCAGATGCTTGCACATAAGTATTTTTAACCAAATCCTCTGTTTCAATATAGTCAAAGTAAGGATTATTATCCCGATGAGAATCAATAGCAAATGACATATAGTAACTAAAGCCAATATAGTCTACAGTACCCTCTAAAAGATCTTCCTTGTCTTGCGGAGTAAAGTCAACCGAAATCCCTTTACGCTCCCAATACTTTAATATATGTTCGGGATACTTCCCGAAAACATGCACATCTGTAAAGTAATAACGTTTTTGCATAGCTTTCATGGCCATGAGGATATCTTTAGGCTTGCAGGTTGCTGGGTAAATAGGACACATGGCAATCATACAGCCAATGTGAAAGTTTGGGTTAATAGCATGACCAATTTTAACAGCTTTTGCAGAAGCTACCAACTCGTAATGTGCAGCTTGGTACATAATAGCTTCACGGTCATCTCCATCCTCATAGACAATGCCGGAATTTGTAAATGGGGCAAAGTCTTCTTGGTAGTTGGCTTGGTTGTTGATTTCGTTAAAGGTCATCCAATACTTAACCTTATCTTTATAGCGCTTGAAAACGACCTCCGCAAAGCGAACAAAGAAATCAATGACCTTGCGGTTCTTCCAACCACCATACTCAGTCACCAAATGATAGGGCATTTCAAAGTGAGACAAGGTGATAACAGGTTCGATACCATGTTTGAGACATTCATCAAACAAGTTATCATAAAATTGCAGACCTGCTTCATTAGGTTCTACCTCATCCCCTTTTGGAAAAATACGTGTCCAGGCAATGGATGTCCGAAAACATTTGAAGCCCATATCCGCAAACAGCGCAATATCTTCTTGGTAACGATGGTAAAAATCAATTGCTTCATGATTGGGATAGTATTTTCCTTCGAGTACGCCTGGCGTAATCTCGCGGGGAACACCATGGCTAGCCGCTGTCATCACATCTGCTACACTAATTCCTTTGCCACCTTCTTGCCAAGCTCCTTCTAGTTGATGGGCGGCTACCGCACCACCCCACAAGAAGCCATCTTTGAATGTTGCCATAAGACATACCTCCTTAAATCTGTTCACTTTACATTATAGCCAAGATATTTCCGAATGATAAGCGCATCTTTTTCCACTACAAAAAGGAAAATCTCCCCACCTCAACCACTTAATCAAGTAAACTGACCACATAAACAAGAGGCCTTGTTTTACTGGGCCTTTTGAGGTTTAATAAGGATGAAGCGAGGGCCACCTCGCGAAAAAGAAAGGTTAGCATCATGAAAGTTGAATTACACATCGACCCACATTTGAGCGAGGAGACAGCCATCCTCCAAGGGCCTGAACGCTCGACAAATCTCCAACAGGTTGCGGATTTTATCCAACAGCTCGAGCAAGAATCTCGGCTAAAAGCCCGTCAGGGGGAAGAACGCTACCTGATAGAAGCCCAGCATTTCTACCGTATCTATGTGGAAAATCGTCAGGTCATCGGCCAGACCGCCACAGAGACCTATATCCTGACAGGCCCCCTCTACAAGGTCAGCCAAGACCTCCCGCATTATTTCCTCAAAATTTCGCAGTCAGAGCTTATCAATACCAAACAGATTGACCACCTGCATTTTACCCCGAGCGGCTCTGTCGCAATTCACTTAAGCAATGACGCCATCAGCTACTCATCTCGGCGTTACCTCAAAAGCATCAAGGAGGCTTTATCATGAAAAAACATCTCACTAACGGACTTATTGGTATTCTCATTGGCATCATCGTCTCTAGCATCTTCTCACTGGTCTATGCCCCTGAAAGCTATTACCCCCTCAATCCTTTCTCAGGTATTGGCCAATGGTTTGACCAACTCCAGATTCATGGCAGCCTCGTCATGCTCTACTGCACAGTCATCTGGGCCGCCATCGGTCTTCTCTTTAGCTATGCCGATACGCTCTATCATAAGGAATGGAGCCTCCTTCAGGCCACCCTCACCCATTATGCCCTGACCCTACTCGGCTTCGTTCCCCTAGCCACACTGGCAGGTTGGTTCCCAGCACAGCTCTTCTTCTACCTGAGTATTATCTTAGAATTTAGCCTTATTTACCTAGTGGTTTGGGGAATCTCCTACCGCAAAAATGCCAAAAAGGTTTCTGACATCAACCAGCTTCTCGCTAAAGACAAGCACTAATCGCTAAAAAAATCCATGGCTCCAATCGGAGGCATGGATTTTTTGCTTTTATTTTGCAATTTCTGTCAACATATTGTCGATATGCTGGATGGATTTTTCACGGCCAAGCAAGAAAATGGTGTCTGGCAACTCAGGGCCATGCATTTCACCGGAAACCGCGATACGAATTGGCATGAAGAGGTTCTTACCCTTGATGCCGGTTTCTTTTTGAACAGCCTTGATTTGTGGGAAGATGTTTTCCACTTGGAAGTCCTCATCCGTCATGGCTTCAAGTTTGGCTTTGAAGGCTTCCAGCACAGTTGGCACGGTTTCGCCTGCCATAACTTCTTTCTCAGCTTGGGTCAATTCTGGGAAGTCAGCAAAGAAAAGGTCTGTCAAGGGCACAATTTCATCAGCTGATTTGAGCTGTGGTTTGTATAGTTCAACCAACTTTTCTGCCTTATCTGTCAGACGTCCTGCTGCTTCCAAGTAAGGCTTGCAGAGAGCAAAGACGGTGTCAAAGTCCGCATGTTTCAGGTACTCATTGCTCATCCAGTCCAGTTTCTTTTGGTCAAAGGCTGCTGGAGACTTGCTGAGGCGGTTTTCATCAAAGAGTTTGATCAGCTCCTCACGAGAGAAAATCTCATCCTCGCCACCAGGGTTCCAGCCCAAAAGGGCGATGAAGTTAAAGACCGCTTCTGGTAGATAGCCTTTTTTACGGTAGTCCTCGATAAATTGCAGGGTGTTGGTGTCACGTTTAGACAATTTCTTCCCTGTCTCAGAGTTGATAATGAGGGTCATATGACCAAACTGAGGGGCTTCCCAGCCAAGCGCTTCATAGACCATGAGCTGTTTAGGCGTGTTGGCAATGTGGTCATCCCCACGGATAACATGGCTGATTTGCATGTCATGGTCATCAATAACCACGGCGAAGTTGTAGGTTGGGTAACCATCTTTTTTCTGGATTACCCAGTCCCCACCGATGTTGCCACCTTCAAACTCAATGTCACCTTTAACCATATCCTGCCACTTGTATATGCCAGATTCATTGACAGCCAGACGAACAGTTGGAACAATGCCTGCGGCTTCACGCTCAGCGATATAGGCCGCTTTTTCAGCTTCGCTCATGCCCAAGAATTCGTTGATATAGCGTGGTGTTTCACCAGCGGCTTCCTGACGTTCCCGCTCTGCAGCTAATTCTTCCTCTGTCACATAAGACTTATAGGCTTTGCCTTCCGCTAGCAATTGGTCGATATATTTTTGGTAAAGTGCCAAACGCTCAGATTGACGGTAGTTCTCATGTGTTTCAGGGCTCTCATCCCAGTCAATACCTAACCAACGCAGGTTTTCCAGCTGAGAACGCTCCCCGTCTTCGACATGACGCTTGCGGTCCGTGTCCTCAATCCGAATGACAAAAGTTCCCCCATAATGACGGGCATAGAGGTAATTAAAGAGCGCTGTTCGCGCATTTCCGATGTGTAAAAGGCCAGTTGGGCTTGGTGCATAGCGCACACGAATCTTGTCTGACATGTTGGTCTCCTTGTTTTATTCACTCCTTACTATTATAGCAAAAAATTCAGCAGACCGCTCAGACAGTCACAGTAAAAATGCAGAATTCCTCATCAAAGGTCAACTGCTAGGGCCTAAAAGCATGTCTTCAAGCTTGCGATAAAGTAAAAAGGTCAGGGAAAGCGAAACCCGACCTTTTTGTCTTATTCAGCTGTGAAATCTAAGACCTTGCGGCCTTGGATACGACCATTTTCCATGTCGTCAAAAATCTGTGGCGCTGTATCGACTGGACAAGTTTCCACAACTGGAACCACCAGACCTTGTGCCCCAAAAGCAAAAGCTTCTTCCAAATCTTTACGTGTTCCCACCAAGGAGCCTACGACACGAATACCATCTAGAACCGTTCTAACAATGCTAAGGTCCATGTACTCAGATGGCAGACCAACTGCAACCACGGTGCCCCCAGCTCGTACAGAGTCGATGGCTTGGTTGAAGGCGACCTTAGACACGGCTGTTACGACAGCGGCATGCGCTCCTCCAGTTTGTGCCTGGATAGCCCCAGCCACATCGTCCACTTCACGGCCATTGATGGTGATGTCTGCCCCCACTTCTTTAGCCAAATCTAGCTTGTCCTGATTAATGTCAACCGCTACCACTTGCGCATTGAACACTTTTTTCGCATACTGGACCGCGAGATTTCCCAAACCGCCAGCTCCAAAGATAACCACCGTTTGTCCAGGACGCAAGTCGGCTTCTTTAAGTGCCTTATAGGTCGTCACGCCTGCACAGGTAATCGAACTCGCTTGAGCAGGGTCGAGACCTTCAGGCACCTTAACTGCGTAGTCTGCCGTCACTTTGGCGTATTGACTCATGCCACCATCGACACTATAGCCGGCATTTTTGACCTCACGGCAAAGGGTTTCACGCCCAGTGGTACAGTATTCACAATGGCCACAGCCTTCAAAAAACCAAGCAATCGATACCCGGTCACCTGGCACCAGCGTTGTCACACCAGGTCCTACCTCTTCAACGATTCCAATACCTTCATGTCCCAAAATCCGTCCAGGCACTTGACCGAAATCCCCATGGGCCACATGCAAGTCCGTGTGGCAGACACCACAGTATTCGACCTTAACCAAGGCTTCACCATGACCGATGGTTGGTTTATCCTGTTCCACAACAACAACACCATTTGAGGCTGGATTGACAACAACTGCTTTCATGATTTTTCTCCTTTTCTGGTAAATATAGAAAACGTTTACATCTATAAGTCTACACCTTTTGCAATTTTTCTGCAAGAGAAAATGTGATAAAAATCACAATTTTAAAAAGAAAACAACAGCCACTGGCCAATAAAAAAAAGAGCCTTTCAGCTCTTTCTTATTCACCTTCTAAGACATCCTTGACCTTATCAAAGAAGCCTTTTTTCTTTTGTGGAGTAACACTGTCACCACCCGCCGCAGCAAAGGCATGTAGGGCTTCTTTTTGGGCGTCATTTAAGTTGGTTGGGGTTACCACACGTACGGTCACGTGCTGGTCACCAAGGCCTTGTCCACGCAACTTCGGTGCCCCTTTGCCACGCAAGCGGAAGGTCTTACCAGTCTGTGTTCCCGCAGGGATGGCCAAATCAACCGCCCCATGCACCGTTGGCACTTCGACACTATCCCCTAAGGCTGCTTGGACAAAGTTAATATCCAAGGTATAGTAAATGGTCGAACCATCACGTTCAAACTTATTGCTTGGCTTGACCGAGATGACCACATAGAGGTCGCCATAAGGGCCACCATTGATTCCCGCTTCACCTTGCCCTTGCAAACGGACTTGTTGACCAGTCTCTACCCCAGCAGGGATTTTAACTGATACCTTGTGGGCTTGTTTTTCATGGCCTGAACCGTGACAGGTTGGACAAGGGTTCTTGATTTCTTTTCCAGTACCGTGACAGACATCACAAGTCACCTGACTCCGCATCATACCGAGTGGTGTCTGGCGATCCACATTAATCACACCGGCGCCATGACAGCGGCTACAGGTCTCAGGATGAGAGCCAGGTGCTGCCCCAGAGCCCTCACAGGTATGACAGGTCGCTTCACGATTATAACGGACTTCTTTTTCTGTCCCGAAAATCGCTTCTTCGAATTCCAAGTTGACCCGATATTGCAGGTCATCCCCCTGACGTGGGCCGGCAGGATTCTGCGCTTGACCGCCACCGCCAAAGAAACTAGAGAAAATATCTTCAAAGCCACCAAAACCTGCACCGTCAAAGCCACCAAAGCCACCTTGACCGCCAAAACCGCCATTAGCTCCCGCTGGCCCGTATTGGTCATAGGCTGCCCGCTTTTGTTCGTCCCCTAAGGTCTCATAGGCTTCTTGAATGTCTTTATATTTCTCTTCAGCCCCCGCTTCTTTGTTGATATCTGGATGGTACTTTTTAGACATTTTACGGTAGGCTTTTTTGATCTCATCTTGAGAAGCGCCCTTAGACACCCCCAGACGATCGTAGTATTCTGTATTGTTCATTTGTAAATACCTTTTGTTATTGTTTTGATAATTTTCTTAGGTGGTGGGGACGTAAGCGACCTCTTGCAGAGTTCCATTCCTTATTTTTGAACCCAAGGCTTTCAAAAATCCCCTCGTAAGAGTAGCAGGACTACTCTTACTCTCACCACGGCGAAACTTATCAGATGAGCGGTCTTCGACCGCATTGCTATCGCATACTATCCAAAAACAGAGGCTGAGTTGCAACCTCTGGATTTGTGAGTATAATTTCTTAGCTAAGCGCCTAGAAATGTTGATGAAACAAGAACCACCTTGGTGATTAGTCACTCTCAACCCGATACGACGTGAGATTTTCGAAACGATATCTTTCGAAAATCAAGCTAGTAAGGCGTTTAGGCAAGTCGCCTTAGCGATTGCCGTAGAACGACAATCACTTCAGTGATTAGTCGTTCTCAACCAGTTACGACGTGAGATTTTCGAAACGATATCTTTCGAAAATCGAGCTAGTAAGGCACCTAGGTTGACCGCTAATAGCGGCAACCGTTAACTGATGAGCTACTTTTAGTAGCCATCAGTTTTGGTGAATTATTTCTCCGTAAAGTCTCCGTCTACGACGTCATCACCTTTGGCATCTGAGCTTTCAGCACCTTCAGCGCCTGCTTGGGCTTGTTGGGCTGCTGCAGCTTGTTCGTAAAGTTTTACAGCCAAGGCTTGTGCTTTTTCGTTGAGGGCTTCGAGTTTAGCCTTCATGTCGTCCAAGTTGTTGTCTTCTTGGGCTTTCTTCAAGTCATCAAGGGCTGATTGAGCGGCATCACGTTCAGCGTCAAAGCCTTTGCCTTCTGTTTCCTTGATGGTTTTTTCTGTCGCAAAGATGGCTTGCTCAACTTCGTTACGCAAATCAACTTCTTCTTTACGCTTAGCATCTGCTTCAGCATTAGCTTCGGCATCTTTCATCATCTTGTCGATTTCTTCATCCGTCAAACCAGAGTTTGATTGGATAACAATGGTTTGTTCTTTTTGAGTTCCCAGGTCTTTAGCCTTAACAGATACGATACCGTTTTTGTCAATATCGAAGGTAACTTCGATTTGAGGCACACCACGAGGCGCAGCTGGAATATCAGCCAATTGGAAGCGTCCCAAAGTCTTGTTGTCCGCAGCCATTGGACGTTCCCCTTGAAGCACATGGATGTCAACGGCTGGTTGGTTATCTGCCGCAGTTGAGAAGACTTGTGATTTAGACGTTGGAATCGTTGTGTTGCGGTCAATAAGTTTTGTGAAGACACCACCCATCGTTTCGATACCAAGTGACAATGGTGTTACGTCAAGAAGGACAACGTCTTTGACATCACCTGTGATGACACCACCTTGGATAGCAGCACCCATAGCCACGACTTCGTCAGGGTTAACTGATTTGTTTGGTTCTTTACCAGTTTCAGCTTTCACAGCTTCTACAACGGCTGGGATACGAGTTGAACCACCAACCAAGATAACTTCGTCAATGTCTGACAAGCTAAGACCAGCGTCTGAAAGGGCTTGACGAACTGGTGTCTTAGTCCGTTCAACCAAGTCACGAGTCAAATCATCAAATTTTGCACGGGTCAAAGTCATTTCCAAGTGAAGTGGTCCAGCCTCACCAGCAGTGATAAATGGCAAGCTGATTTGTGTTGAGGTCACACCTGACAAGTCTTTCTTAGCTTTTTCAGCTGCGTCTTTCAACCGCTGCAATGCCATCTTGTCATTTGACAAGTCGATGCCGTTTTCTTTCTTGAATTCTTCAATCATGTGGTCGATGATTTTTTGGTCAAAGTCATCCCCACCAAGTTTGTTGTCACCAGCAGTTGCTAGAACATCAAAGACACCATCACCAAGTTCCAAGATTGAAACGTCGAAGGTACCACCACCAAGGTCAAAGACCAAGATTTTTTCATCTTTATCTGTCTTGTCCAAGCCGTAAGCCAAGGCTGCAGCTGTTGGTTCGTTGACGATACGTTCAACTTCAAGACCAGCGATTTTACCAGCGTCTTTTGTAGCTTGACGTTGGGCATCGTTAAAGTAAGCTGGAACGGTGATAACCGCTTTGGTTACTTTTTCACCCAAATAATCTTCCGCGTAACCTTTCAAGTATTGCAGAATCATCGCTGAAATTTCTTGTGGCGTGTATTCTTTGCCGTTGGCAGAAACTTTTTCAGAAGTACCCATCTTAGATTTGATAGAGATAATTGTATCTGGGTTTGTTACTGCTTGGCGTTTGGCAGCATCACCAACGATGATTTCACCATTTTTAAAGGAAACAACTGAAGGGGTTGTGCGGTTACCTTCTGGGTTGGCAATGATTTTTGGTTCTGTTCCTTCAAGAACAGCGACAGCTGAGTTGGTTGTTCCTAAGTCAATACCGATAATTTTAGACATGTGTTTTTCTCCTTGTTGTTTTTTCTTCTTTTTTGATATTTCCCTTAAGTGGTGAGGACGTGAGCAACTCCCTCCGGGATTTCATCACTTATTTTTGAGCCTATTGTCTCAAAAATCCCCTGTTTCAGTAGCACAAGCTACTGAAACTTTCACCACGGCGAGAAATATCTTCCTTGCAAGCCTCCGGCTTGTTTCTTATCTTTCTTTATAGTTTAGTGTCATTTCGGACAAGTTTCCAATGTATTTATGTTACGACACGAGGAGTCGAAATCGATATTATTTCGACGACGAGTTAGTAAGGAGGCTAGGCAAACGCCATAGCGATTGCCGTTTTCTGACGAGTTGCTTTAGCTACCGTCAGAATTGCCTAGTTATACACCACTACCATGGCTGGTCTTAGGACACGCTCATGGAGTTTGTAGCCTTTTTGGAAGACTTGGGCAATCGTGTCAGCTGGGTGTTCATCGTCAGCTGGAAGCGTTTGGATAGCCATATGAAAGTTATGGTCAAATTCGCCTTCTGCAGGAATTTCTTCAATCCCTTCTTCCTTGAGGGCATGGACCAAGCTTTCTTGCACCATCTCCAATCCTTTTTTAACGTCATCAGTCAGACCCTCAACGGCAAGGGCACGTTCCAAGTTATCCAAGGAAGGCAGAATAGCTTTGGCCAAGTCTTGGCTCCGATATTTCTGTAAGGTTTGGCGTTCTTCATTGGCACGGCGTTGGATATTTTGCATCTCCGCATGGGCACGCAGATACTTGTTTTCATAATCTTCAGCACGCTCATTGGCCAAGTCCAATTCCGTCTTTTCAGGACTTTTGGCCCCTTCTTCGACCACTTCTTCAGACTGAGTCTCTTCGGTGACCTCTTTTGTCACTTCTTCTTGCTTGTTTTCTTCTGACATAAGTCGCCTCCTTTAGTTTAATTTACTTCGTAATGGTTACTATTTAAGTAACGGTAATAATCGTTGAGTTTGAGAGAGAGCACCCGACTGACGACATTTAGCAGGCTAACGGTTCGACGATAGTCTTGCTCAATGGGGCCGATAACACTCAAAAGCCCATAGCCCCGATAAGGAATCAAAAACTGATGGGTCATCAGACTCGCTTGCGCCAAACTAGGTTCCTGGCTATCAGCCACCGTGATGCTGACCAGCTCATTATCGACAAGATGTTGACGAATGCAGTGAGCCAAGGCCTGCTTACGGTCTACGAACTGATAAGCCTGACTGCCCGAAAATTCCAAGGTGGCTAATTTGTTAGAGACCATGATGGTTTCCTCAAAAAGATTGGCAAAAATAAAATCAAACAAATCCAAAACATTGTCTGTCGTTGTAAAATATTTCTGAATAATTTGAGGAATTTCGGTACGAAGCTTGTAGTGAATTTCCAGAACCTTTTGCCCCTTAAAACGGTCATTGACCAGCTCAACCAAGGTTTCTAAGTCCTTTTGAAGAAAATTCTTTGGCACCGCAAACTGCACAGTCACCGTCCGACTGTCATCTAACATCATAACGGCCAGGGCATCGTGGGCACTCAAACGTACAATATCAAATCCTGTTAATCGCTGCCGTGCAGGCTCTACGTCGATAACTACCCCGACATAACCTGTCAGCTCAGCAATAATTTGCGCTGCACGCTCAAGAATATCTTCTAGTCTAAAGGCTTCGAAATCAAATATCTTTACCACCCGATAAACGTCAGCCTGATTGATACTGGACACATCCAAGCTATTTTCTACAAAATATTTGAATCCTAAAGAACTCGGCAAACGCCCGCTAGAGGTATGCGCCTTCTCTAGAAGACCAAGCTTTTCTAGCTTAGCCATATCATTTCGGATGGTGGCGCTGGAGGACTGAATGCTATCCTGCAAGGCTTTGGAGCCGACAGGCTCGTGTGTCTCCAAAAAGAGATCGATAATCTTATTTAAAATGTCATTTTGACGCTGAGTAATCATATCAACCTCCTTCTAGCACTCTACATACACGAGTGCTAAACTTTATGGTTCTATTATACCCTAAACTATCTCACTGTCAAGCCAAAAAACCAAAAAATTAGCACTCTTTTTAAAAGAGTGCTAAAAATCCGTCTTCAGACTGAGAAAATACCATTCGAAACAACACAGCAAGTTAAAATAAGGCAGTGGTCTCTGACCCCGTCCGTACGCAACTTAGGGCCTGATTCGGGCTTTTTTATTTTCCTTTTCTATCTAAGAAAAGGCGCTTGGACTTTCGAAAGCTAGCCATGCTGTTTTGATGCCTAGCTGTCCTAAAAGGTTTTAAATGTGGAGCTTTACGACTGACCAAACTTAAGCTAGGCCGTCCGACAGGAGTCCCTACCGCCCATCATCACCTCAGAACAGCCATAAAAAAAGTTCCCTCAAAAATTGAGGGAACTTTTTAGTTGTCATATTGGGTCAACCGGTAACGGCTGATAATATTGGTCAGCTTATTGGTGTAGTCTGGGTCCGTGGTGTAAGAGGACGCCGCAAGAAATTGAGCAGCCTCATCATTGCTTTTGTGGGTCACCAGATTGGTGTAAAGGCTATCTCCCCATTGCCCTGACTTTAAGGCATCCATATAGGCATCCATGCTGTCTTGCCAGCTGGCATAAACCGTATAGTAGTTAGGGCGACTTGTCCACCGATTGTTTTGATAGACTGACTGCAAGAGAAGCACCGCATGCGGGTTACGACTGGTCGTCATCCCATATAAATTGTGATACTTAGAGGCTAAAAGCGTCCCCCCATAGTTCGAGGATAAGGCTGCCTGACCGATAAGCAAGGAAGCCTTTATGCCATAGGCCTTTGACAAAAGCTGGGCATGGGGGGCTACCTGTTGGATAAACCGTTGAGGGTTCTCCTTGGCATGGACGACTTGCGTCGCATGAGGCGGTTGGCTGGTCAAAATCAAGGGCAAACCTATCAGTAAAACGGCCAAGGCCAATAGAAGACGCCCTCCCTTTACAGATAAATGTCGTCTCACTGGCGGCCCTCCTTCTGCAAGAGTGCTACATATTCTTCTAGACTAAGATTGTGTTGAGTCATGTATTTGGCGTTGGCAACACCCACATAGCGCCAGTGCCAATCTTCATAACCGACACCTGTTGAACTGGATTTATCACTGGCAAAACGCAGGACAAAACCATAGTCAGCCGCAATGGCTTTCAACCGTTCAACCACATTGGGGTCACTTTCATTGAGACTATTAACGGTGGACATATCAATGGCAAGACCTGTCATGTGTTCGCTGGCACCAGCTGGCTGGGAGTAGGTTTTGACTTTTTCTTCGGCTTGAGCCTGGGTCAAACTAGGGTCTGCGGCCATCTCTTGAGCCACATAGCTGTTAAAGAGTTCTTCTTGATAAGCCACGCTACGGTAACCCGAAATCAAGTGTTCCTCAGGCGCAATAGCTTGGGCTGCTGCTAGAAAATCACGCACATTTTGCGCAATCCTGCTATCGACCGAAATCCCATCAATCTCTGTCAGTTCAGGGTTCATTTCGCTAGTGATATGGTCACGATTGACCAAAACAAGGTCCCAATCACTGGCTTTCACACCAGCTGGCAGGTCTGATTGGGCAGAGGACGACGACGTCGTGACGCTTGAGGCAAGCGATGCTTGAGCATTCTTTGTCGCTTGCCGGCTCTCATGTGTGCTAAGAACTAGAAAGATTGCCACTCCCAGCACCAAGACTGCGACAGCTAAAATACCCTTACGGTGACGCAGGACACGTCCCCATGAAATTTTTTCTTGCATCATTTCTCCTCAATGCGTTTTCGGCCCAACTGACGATAAGACATATCGCCAACGGCCTGTATGTTAAAAGCACCTGCCTCGTCATATGTGACAACAGAAACAGAGCCATTGTCCAAGCCCAAAGAAACAGGAATCTGTTCATCAATCAACCATAAAAAGGTCCCTATGGTCATGCCATGACTGACCACCAAAGCGGTATCCCCGCCACTGGCTTGTGTAGCCTTGGCTAGGTCAGTAAAACCTTTGTAAATACGGCTAGAAAGGGTATCCCAATCCTCAGCCCAACTCGCCGTATCGACGGCACGAATCCCTTGGGCTAACTCTGGCCGTGTCAACTCTGTGATTGGTCGTTTAAACACACGCGGCAAAACCCCATTAAACAAGGTCCCGTCATAGTCACCGTCCAAACTACCAAAACACCATTCCCGTAGCCGCCAGTCTCGCTGATAAGGAATCTGTTCACAACCCATTTCCCGACGGATGATATCCATGGTTTGGATGGTTCTGCCACTATCACTCGAAAAGGCCAGGTCTGGCCTAACCCCACGCGCTTTGAGTCCAATCCCTAACTCACGGATGCCTTCTTGACCTTCAGCGGTCAATGGGGTATCACTCCAACCCTGCGCACGTCCGATGGTGTTGAACATGGTTTTCCCATGTCGTGCAATGTATAAGGTTACTTGACTCATGGCCCATCCTCCTCAATATTTGCTTATATTATATCATATCTGGAAGGGTTTCGATAAGCCATTTCCCCGAGATTGATGGCACAAACCAATCGCTGACCCTGACCCATAAGAAAAAAGCCTAACCCTCAACGTTAGACTTTTCCCCTAGGAATAAATTAAGATCTTATCCAGACGATTCATCTGAACACCTTAAGTATAACACCCTTCTGACAAATGTCAAGTTGATGTCAAAGATATTTCCGTTTTATGACGTTATTCGTGCATATTCTGTCTTTTTTAGTTTGGATAAATGTAGGCGACACTTCCTCCCCAAGTCGGACCTGTCGGGTCAAACCAGCCCCGATAATCATTGATGGTCATGTTGCCAGCGTAGTTAGATTCTTGAACTTTGATACGGTTGGTTGAGGCAACCGCTGTAACGTAGGCGACGTGTCCATAACCACCCCCATCATGGTTCCATACGGCAATGGCACCCACAGCAGGTTCAGTTCCCACTCTAAAACCTAAACTCGCAGCATTCGTCAACCATTGGTTGGCATTTCCCAGATAATTAGGAATCCATGGCGCTAAATTTTTAACACCCCAAGTACACTGGCCGACGGGATAGGTATTGGTCTGCCCCATATAAGCCGTAATACGAGGGGCCGCGCCTGTCGCTGCGTCCTGTCTAGGTTGCAAAGTCTGGTCATCCAAGATAAAGCCCTCTTGACTGCCATCGCTATAGGTGACGTAGGCATGCGTATGGTAAGTTGTCGCTTGTCTGATGTCCTGGGCTAAGCTTTTTTCCACTTGCGCAAGACCCGCTTGTGCCTTTACCCCATACCACTGCAAATCAGACTGGTCTGAGGCAGACCAAATGGCAAAATCGACCGATGTCAGATAACGGCTATCCGCTGTTTCTGCCACCTTGGCTTGTAAACTTTGCCCTTCTGCCACCACTTGTGTTGTCCTTGTCACAGGCTCATAGGACGTTACTGGAGATACGGTAAAATCTATGGCGCCCACTCCCAAAGTCGTGGCTAAGGGGGAGTCTAGGTAAAGGTGGCTGCTGTAAGTTCCCGTAACATAGCGGTGATTTTTAATGGGCAAGTCCAAGCGGTAGGTATGGGCATCAATCGGCTCTGCCTCATACCATATGATGTCGTCTTGCCCCTGCTCTTGGCTCCAAGTCGGCAAAGACAACTTAGTGACATAACTAGGTACACCTGAAATCGTTAGCTGGTAATGGGTATCTTTCAGAGCTGACACGGTCACCTGAGGTTGCGGGGGATTCACCACCTGGCTCTGCGCATAGCCAGCCAGCAAGTCATTGTCCCGATAAACATAGGTGTGCAGATGGTAAGTCCCATAATCCTTATGGTTAGCTAGAGGTACAGCCACGGAGCTCGTCCCGTCATACCAATGCAGGTCATCTTGACCGTTGGCATCCGACCAGACCGCCGTTTTGTAGTTAACTCCCTTATCCCTAATCGTCTGCTGAATGGTGAAAGATGCATCGTCCATACTGATGACAGGCTGGGTCGCCTCGAAATAGGTTTCCCCTAAGTCGTAACCAATCTGACGACCGTCACTCAATTGGACGTAAACATGGCTGATGTAATGCCCAGACAAACTGCCATGGTCGGCAAGGTCGATGGTCCTTTCCCAATTTCCTGTGTCGCTGACGTCAAGCGCTTGCCAGACCAAATCATCCTGACCATCTTCTTTTGACCAGACAGCCACCTGCGCTCCAACAACCGTCGCCTGCTGAGGCAGGCTAACCTGGTAACGCCCTGCCTTGCCATCAAGCGATTGAATAACTGGTTTTGCGCTTTCTTGAGCTTCTACGCCCGATGACACGAAAACCGTACTCAGCACCAGACCAGATAGTAAGTATCCTTTAGCTAATTTCACAAACTTCCTCCTTGGTTCATCTACTCATCTATTCGAAAATCCAAGGAAAAACAAAAAACCACCCAAAGGGCGGTTTAAGAGAGGCTTAGCCTTCAAAGCTAGCTGTCAATTGTGGCACCACTTGTTTCTTACGTGAAACAGCACCTGGTAAAAAGGCATGGTTATTTTCCAAAGCAAAGTCAAAGGCTGCTTCAACCTTGTCTGGGTTAGCGCCTAGCGCCAAAATTTCAGAGTTAGAGTTGACGATGTCTGTAATCATCAAAACAAAGTCTGAATAACCATTTTCAGCATTGGCTGCTTCAATGGCTGCTTCAATCTCAGCTTGGCGTTCTAAAACTTCGGCAATATCAACTGTGTTGACTTGAGCTACCCGAACCTTATTGCCTGCCAACTCAAAAGTCTTAGCATCAATATCAATCAACTCAGCTGCAGACTTGCTGGCCAGATTGGTCCCTGCTTTTAAGAGGGCGAGGCCGTAAGTTTCCAAATCTACCTCAGCGATAGCAGCGAGTTCACGCGCCACTTGTGGGTCACTGACATGGGTAGTTGGTGATTTGAGCAAGAGCGTATCTGAAATCAAACCAGATAAGAGCAGGCCAGCCACAGCTTTAGGGACGTCTACTTGGTTTTCCTTGAACATGCGGTAAACGATGGATGACGCTGAACCGACAGGTTCGACACGCATGTAAAGTGGATTAGCCGTTTCAAAGTTTGCCACACGGTGGTGGTCGATGACTTCTGCCACTTCAACGTCTGCAATATCTGCGATGGATTGTTGAAACTCGTTATGGTCTGTCAGGATGACTTGTTGCGCGCCTTCAGCCTTTGCAGACGTCACCACGCGAGGCGCTTCTACGCCAAAGTAGTCCAAGGCGTAAGCCGTTTCTTCATTAGGTGCGCCAAGAGCTACGGCTTCTGCCTCAAAACCTAATTGGCGTTTCAAGTAGGCATACCCATAAGATGAGCCAATCGCATCAGAGTCCGGATTTTGATGACCAAAAACTAAAATAGTTGACATGTCGATACCTCGTTCATTTTTTTCACCTCTCATTTTATCAGAATTTTAAGGCGAACGCAAAGAAAGCAAAAAAGAGCAGGTCGTGCTCTTTTAATTCACCTCGTCTTCAAAAATGGCGAGTCTTCTTGCTCCCTAGTAAAAAAGGACTTAGAAGGCCTTACTTATCTTGTGGCAGGGCATCACCACTCGTTTTTGAGTCTGTTTGACGGTCCATAGCTATCACCTCTATGGTTGAGCTAGGGCTTTCATCTAAGATAGTGTCAGCTGAAACTGCAGAAAAGTTAGTCGCCTCTTCTTCCTCGTCGTCCATATCCTCTTGCCATTCTGCCAAGTGCGAACGCCGTCTTTTCGTCAACCAGTAGCCAAAACGCAAAAGCCCTCGCCAGATAAAGACAAGCAGACTAAGCAACAAAATGAGTACTTGTTCACCCAAGACACCGACCAAGGCCCAGGCCAAGAAAAGGGTCATGAGAAACTGGGGAAAAAGACGACCCAGACCTGCCTTGTCCTTGCTATAGGTTGCCAATGTTTCAGCAAAGAGGTCCAAAATCCCCCGTAAGAGGGTATTCTGTGGTGAGGCGCTATCTTCCATGGCTAGGATATCGGTTTCCTGCTGTGCTGGGACAAGCAGGACGATATCGCCATCTTCATAGAGTTCTACCTTATCACCCAGAGCAATTGAAAAATCTGCTGCTTCCCGTGGGACCCGCTTTAAACGGCCATCGTCTTTGGCTAAAACAATAAAATCATCACTAACTTTTAGTACCTTAAACATGCCAAACTCCATTCTTATTTAAGAGTATACTAAGCCTATCTGTCTTTGTCAATATAAGCCAAAACTGTAATTGCTTCTCTCAGTTCTTAGGAAGATGCCCCGTTTATTTGACCCCGTCAAAATTGTGGTATAATGAAAAAAACTTTTGGTTAGAAAAAGGATTTT
This sequence comes from Streptococcus sp. DD12, assembly GCF_001578885.1. Taxonomy (GTDB): domain Bacteria; phylum Bacillota; class Bacilli; order Lactobacillales; family Streptococcaceae; genus Streptococcus. The sequence continues at coordinate 899,218 of NZ_KQ969495.1, forward strand.
TCTTATGACTATTAAAACGAATGAGACGCCAACTAAGGCTAAAAGCACTCTGGCTCGCCTTGGTAAAAAACTTTTGGCGCTGTTCAACACTCGCCTAGGTCTGGTGTGCTTCTTACTGCTTATCTACTGGCTCAAAACCCTTTTTGCCTATTACACACAGTTTGAACTCGACTTTACCGATGGCCAACAAGGTGTCTATCAATTTTTCATTAGTTTATTCAACCCTCTGCCACTCGGTTTGTTGCTTTTAGGGATTCCCTTATATTTCAAAAATAGCAAAGTTTTCTACACACTAGAGATTGCCATTTACCTCTTTTTAAATGTGACCCTGATTGCAAACGTTATCTATTTCCGTGAATTCACTGATTTCATGAGTCTCAATACCGTTCTAGCATCAAAAAGTTCTGCTGCCGGTTTGGGCGATTCTTTTGCCAATCTGATTGAACCCATTTATATCGTCTTTATCCTAGACTTTATTGGACTGATTGCTTTGGTGCTGACGAAAAAACTCAAAAGTGATAAACGCGATTTCGGAAAACGCCCTAGCTTTGCCATCACAGCTCTTTCTTGTTTACTGTTTTCTGCCAATCTATTTGCTGCAGAAATTGACCGGCCACAGTTGCTCAGCCGAGGCTTCTCTAACACTTATATCGTGCGGGCCCTAGGTTTTCCAGCTTTTTACGCTTACAATACCTACCAGCTTTACCAAAATAACCGCGTACGGTCAGCCGCCTCAGCAGATGACCTAAAATCCGTGGAGGCTTACGTCAAGAGCCACTACGCGAAACCCGACCCTGCCTACTACGGTATCGGTAAGGGACGCAATGTCATTGTCATCCACCTCGAGAGCTTCCAGCAATTTCTCATCGATTACCACTTGCAGGTCAATGGGCAATCTTATGAAGTAACCCCGTTTTTAAATTCTCTCTACCATTCCAACTCAACCTTGGCCTTTTCAAACTTCTTTAATCAGGTCAAGGCTGGTAAGACGTCTGATGCCGAAACCATGATGGAAACTTCCCTCTTTGGGCTCAATCAAGGTTCCTTCTTTGTCCAATATGGTAGCACCAACACGCAACAAGCGGCACCAGCTATCTTTGGTAACCTCGGCTACACGAGCGCTGTCTTCCACGGAAATGTCGGCTCCTTCTGGAACCGTAATGGAACCTATAAGCAGTTAGGATACAATTACTTCTTTGATTCCACCTATATGACCAAGATGACGAATGAAAATTCCTTCCAATACGGGCTCAATGATAAGATCATGTTCAGGGACTCCATCAAGTACCTCGAGCACATGCAACAGCCTTTTTACACCAAGTTCATCACCGTATCCAACCATTACCCTTATACGAGCCTGCCAAATGACGAGAAGGGCTTCCCTCAGGCACAGACCGACGACGAAACCATCAATGGTTACTTTGCAACGGCCAACTACCTAGATACCGCCGTAAAGAACTTCTTTGACTACCTTAAGGCTGCAGGCCTCTACGATAATTCTGTCATCGTCCTTTATGGTGACCACTATGGTATTTCCAACTCACGTAACAGTAGCCTAGCGCCACTGGTCAACAAAAATTCGGAAACCTGGTCTGATTACGACAATGCAATGATGCAGCGCGTGCCATACATGGTTGTCGTTCCTGGCTTTACGGGCGGTAAGATTTCCGATACCTATGGTGGTGAGATTGACGCCTTGCCAACGCTTGAACATATCATGGGAATTGACAACAGCAAATATATCCAGCTAGGACAAGACCTCCTGTCTCCTGATAATAAACAAATCGTGGCCATGCGAACAAATGGTTACTATGTGACACCGCAATACACCAGTTATGGGGGTAAACTCTACAACACCCAAACGGGTGAACAAATTACCAACCCGGATGCCTCAACCCAAGAGGCCGTCACAAAGATTCGGGCAGCCGCTAAAGAACAGTTGGCTATTTCTGATAAGATACAAACCGGCGACCTTCTTCGTTTCTATAAGGATTCGGGCATTAACGCTGTGGACCCAAGCAAGATTTCTTATGTCAAGTCCTACCAGGCCTTGACCAAGATTGAAAAAGAAAAGGGCGACCAGTCGACATCCGTTTACTCCAAACACGGTAACCAATCCACACTGGATCTTTACCAAGCGCCTACCTACACGACCATCAACGGGACTGCTAGCTCATCAACTAGTAACACCCCTTAAAAAAAGAGCCTGAGAGTTGACTCTCAGGCTCTTTTAGCATGTCACACCGATTAATTGCCTCCTAAAAAAACGGACCAAAGAATTTCAGCACAGTGCCCTCAAGCGACAGCGCCAGCTGAGCGTCACAAAAAAGGCCAAGACAGCTGTCTTGGCCTGAGTTTTAGGCACGCACGGTTACCGCTTTACCATCCTTATAAAGGTTTATCAAACCAGCTTGACAAGAACGCACCATATCACCGGCTTGAACGGGTTCTTCCAGGTGAATGGTAACAAGTTCCATTGGGTTAGGCGCACGGTCAATGCGTTCCCCCTTATCATTTGTCAAGTTTTCAATCGTCGCCTCAAAATGTCTGAAGCCAGGTCCGTAAAATTCTACACGGTCCCCTTCGTTGATAACATTCCGTTGGCGCAAGGTTGCCGTTTGACTGTCGGCATCATAAGCGACAACCTCAGCGATAAATTTGTATTGTGGGATTTTACGCCTTGCCCCAAACAACTGCTCATTTTCCGTTGGCGCATGGTAATAAAAACCTGTTGCCAATTCCCGTTGTGCGACTTTCCACAACTCATCAATGAGGTCTTGTTTGATAGCTTCAAAGGCCTCTGGGCTTTCCAAGTAAGCATCTACGGCTGCCTTGTAGCAATTGGTCACCGTAGACACATAATGGACGGACTTCATCCGACCTTCAATTTTTAGACTGTCCACCCCATTTTCAATCATATCAGGAATATGGTCAATCATGCACATGTCCACCGCTGACATGGAAAATTCTTCTGGGACTTGCCCTTCAATGCTCCGACGTTCGTCCCCAAAAGGCAAATCATAGAGATTGTATTTCCAACGACAAGATTGCGAGCAACCTCCCCGGTTGGCATCACGGTTTGACATGTGGTTGGAGAGCACACAGCGCCCAGAATAAGAAATACACATGGCACCATGAACAAAAGCTTCAATTTCAACACTGGTCCGTCTACGGATTTCAGCTAACTCCTCCATGGTTACTTCACGCGCTAGGACCACGCGTGTCAAGCCCAACTCTTTCCAAAATTCAAAGGTCTCATAGTTGGTTGAGGAAGCCTGAGTGGAGAGGTGGATTTCCAAACCAGGGGCTTCTGTTGCACAGATGGTAATCAAGGCTGGGTCACTGACGATAACGGCATCTAGGCCACGGTCGCGTAACTCCCTAAACCAAGCACCGGCTCCCACTTCGTTTCCTTCATGGGTCACCATATTAGCGGCGACATAGACCTTCGCACCTTTGGCATGAGCATAATCAATACCTTCTTGGAGCTCTTCCATGGAGAAGTTCCCCGCACGGCTACGCAGACCATAGGCCTGTCCGCCCACAAACACAGCATCTGCGCCATAATCAACGGCAACTTTTAATTTTTCAAGCGTCCCTGCAGGTGATAAAACCTCTGGGCGTTTTTTGGTTTCTGACATGATTTTCTCCTATTTTCAAGATAGCAAGATATCACTGTGTGTCAAACAGCATAAAAAGGGCATGCACCAGCCCTGAAATAGCAAACTCTCTCTGGTGCAAGAAACAGTTTATTTAACCTTATTGCGGTCAAATTCGTAAAAGCCAGTATCCAGCCCACGTTCCTTAGGATGGTGTTTTCTGACAGCCTCGTCCAACAAGAAGGCTTGGTCTTGTGAAAATTCCCCCTTGGCTAGTAAATCACGCGCCTGGACAAAGATTTTAGCAATCTCAACAAAATCATCTCCGGGACAAAAGATACCGTCTAGTTTCCAATGGCTATAGTTGTGAGCCACTAGGTCGGTCAACTTGGTCATCATATCGATATCATTATTGATGAAAATATGCGTCCCGTGCTTGTCTTCATAGATGGAATAATGACTCTCTGGGTCATTTGGCTCAGCCAAGAAGAGACCACGTTCTTTTGACTTGTCACTCTCATCAGCTTGGGTGAAATTATAATAATTCTGCAAAAGCGCCCGTTTAGAGTGATGAATGACAGAAGCCCCATACACCAGAATTTCTGCCGGCATGAGCAAGTTTTCTGCAATGTCAAATAGCTCTTCTTTGGGAATTTCCCGTGCCAAAACAGCCTCAACTGCCCCGTGGTCTTTCCAGAAATTAATCTGGCGACTAGAGGTGACAAAGACCGAAGTATCATAAATCAGTTTAAAGTTGTAGCCATCTCGTTTATTGACATAAAAAAGACCTGCATCACCAACGACCAGATAATCCACTTGGATTTCTTTCATCAAGTCCAAGAAAGGTTTAATCCTGTCCATCATTTCTTGATGCATCAAGGCATTTGCGGCAACAGTCAGTTCTTTACCAGCTTCGTGAACCAGGCGAGCAATGGTGCGTATCTCATCATAAGTGAAATTATGTGGGAGTCGCAGGCCATAGTCCGCTTCACCAATATAAATGCGGTCAACACCAGCTGCAAGAAGCTCTTTCACCTGTTCGATGGATTCTGCTGTAGCAGTGATAACAATTTTTTCCATAACCCCTATTATACCACAAAGCCTGCTTTCCGGATAGAAGGGGAAAGAAATTAGCTTGATTTCTCTAGTATTGCAATACCATTTATTGGTATTGGTATGTAGAAATAACGATTTTTTTACAAAAAAGGGTCATTTGGATGTGTCACAGCCTTTATTCTATGCTATAATGGGTTTTAAGTGTACGAGGAGCGAGAAATGGCTGATAATTTACAACGCCGGCCCGATGAAGACCAATCATTAGAAATGATTCCCATCACACCGGCCTATGAGTTTTACGAAGCAGAAAAACAAAAGGAGAGCGTCAAGCATCGCGACTTGCATTTTTTTGTGCGTCTTTTTGTCTATGCTATCGCAACCATTTTCTCAGGCTTCTTCTTCTTATCTCTGGGGCTAGCCACTTACTTCGCGATACCCCTTGCCTTGCTTGCTGGCTTGCTGTTGATGTATGCCACCTTTTATACCATCCATACGCTAAGGTCCTAATCTTTGATAAATCAAAAGGTCTAAACGAACCATTTGTCCGTTTAGACCTTTTTTTCTGGTGTCTGAGAAGATTCTTGGCTGGCTTGTTTCAAGTTGGATTTTTGAATTTGCCGATCAATTTCCTTTTTCAGGTCAGCCTCGGGAGCAAAGCGACTTTCCCAATCATCGGGTTTGAGAATTTTATGGGTGATAGGGTCAAAGTGCGCCTTGCCATCAGGGAAAATTTTTCCCATATTGGCCTCATGCACACAATCAAATGGAATCTTGGGGTCAACGCCCATCAGGACAAATGACCCATAGGTCAAATAGAGCAAATCCACCAAGGCATCCACTTGGCCAACCAGGGGTGAGGCGGTGCTTTCTTTTGAAAGAACCTTAGCCGTGGCCTTATCCACTGCTTCATGCAGGTCAAAGACTGCTTGAGCAAAGGCGTCTTGGTCGCCCTGAGCCGCTGCATATAAAAACTCAACGATTTCCTCAACCTTGAAGTCCGCGCGGTGGCCGGCCTCCTTAATCGCATAAACTCGAGGCGTTTCCTGCGTACGGCCATCCATCAAACGGTGGAAAGCTTTGACCTTGTTAAAGGCTTGGTCATCAGATTCAAAGACCCTTTGCCCTTCATAGAGAATGAGACCATAATGCGCCAAAGCCATGGCTATCCCGTCTTGATTGTTTGATTGGGTGATAAAATTAGCCTTTTCCTTTAGGCTAGGGGTGGCATTTCCCATGGCTACGCCAACCCCGACTTGGCTAATCATCTCCTCATCATTGTCTGAATCCCCAAAAGCCATCACTTCATTCGTGTCAAACCCCATGAGCTGGCCAACACGGGCTATCCCCTTGAGCTTGGATTGCTTCTTTGAGACAATGTCTATGGAGTATGGACTGCTCCTTGTAACGGTCATAAAAGGAAATTGCCTTACCAGTTCTTCTTCCTCACGGCGGTTGCAAACCATGACAACCTGATAGGTGGGTTCCCGCATCAGGGTATAGAGGGCTTTCATATTTTGTCGCTTGATGGAGCGGATGGCCTTTTTCATGGTTGACTCTGCTAATTTTCCCAACTTATGGGGCAAGGTAGAGGCCACTAGCTGGCCAAATGAACTCGTTCCTGCTGAGATGATATTAGAGCCCTCTAACCCATCTTGTAGCCCCAAGGAGACTTCTTTGTGGTGACGCTTGGCATAGCGTAAAAGGGCATAAACCGATGATTTGGCTAATTGATTTTGATATAAAATGCGGTCTCGTGTAAAGATATATTGCCCATTGTAACAGACTGCGACATCTAACTGAAGATTTTCCATGTAATTATGAGCAAAGGCTGGACCACGGCCTGTCGCTAATCCCACAATCAGACCATTATCCTTTAGTGCTTGAATAGCCTCTTGTGTTGACTTTGACACACGCTTACGGTCATTGAGCAGGGTGCCATCGATATCAAAAAACACTGCTTTTGTCACCATAGGGTCTCGCCTCCTCCAAAAATATGCTAGAATTAGTATAACACAATTTTACAAATAATTAAGGACCTTCACTTATGACTAAAATCCTTGCTCTGCATACCGGGGGAACCATCTCCATGCACGCCGATGCTGACGGTCACGTCGTCCAAGGCGGACAAAATCCCATCGCTCAAAATGTGGCGGACTTACCCCATGTCACGGTTGATAACCAAGAAATCTTCAATCTTCCTAGCCCTCATATCCATCCCAAACATATGCTGAACTTATATGAAGTCATCAAGGAAAAGGCGGCCTATTACGATGGTTTTGTCATCACTCATGGGACAGATACCCTAGAAGAAACAGCCTATTTTTTGGATACCATGGCCTTACCTGACCTGCCAGTTGTCATCACAGGTGCCATGCGTTCGTCCAATGAAATTGGGAGCGATGGGGGCTATAATTTCTTAACAGCCCTTCGGGTGGCTGCCCATCCCAAGTCAATTGGTAAAGGTGTGCTTGTGGTCATGAATGACGAAATACACGCTGCCAAATACGTTACCAAAACCCACACCACCAATGTGTCGACCTTTCAAACACCAACCCATGGACCGCTAGGGATTATCATGAAACATGATATTTTGTACTTTAAAACGGCTGAACCCCGAGAACGCTTTGACCTGACACAGGTTTCTGGTTTGGTTCCCATTATCAAAGCTTATGCAGGGATGAGTGATGGGATTTTAAGTCTGATCCAAGCTGAGGACATCGACGGTTTAGTCATCGAAGCCCTCGGTGCAGGAAACCTGCCACCAGTCGCTGCAGACCGTATCAAAGAACTCATTGCCAAAGGTTTGCCCGTGGTTTTGGTTTCTCGCTGCTTCAATGGGATTGCAGAACCCGTTTACGGCTACGAAGGCGGAGGCGTTCAGCTAGCTGACCTGGGGGTCATGTTTGTCAAAGAACTCAATGCCCCCAAAGCCCGTCTCAAACTCCTCATTGCCCTGAGTGCCGGGCTATCAGGCCAGGAACTTAAACGCTATATCGAAGACTAAAAAAATGCCCCCTAGGGCATTTTTTCTATTCTTTCGGTATAAGGGACTAATCTTCGTAGAGTTTGGCTCCATTTGTAGCAATGACTTCCTTATACCAATCAAAGGATTTCTTCTTGTAGCGGTTGAGGCTACCCGAACCATCATCGTTACGGTCTACGTAGATGAAGCCATAGCGTTTACTCATCTCTGCCGTTGAAGCCGACACGAGGTCAATACAGCCCCAAGTGGTATAGCCTAGAAGCTCCACCCCGTCAGCAATAGCTTGACCAACTTCTTTCAAGTGTTGCTTCAGGTAGTCAATTCGGTAGTCGTCTTCAACTGTTGGTCCATTTGGCCCTTCAACTAAGACATCCTTAGCTCCCAAGCCATTTTCAACGATAAAGAGTGGCAACTGGTAACGATCATAGTAGGCATTGAGAACCAAGCGCAGACCGATAGGGTCAATCTGCCAGCCCCATTCTGAACTTTCTAGGTAGGGGTTGACCAAGCCACCCAAGAGATTGCCACGTCCTGAAGCATAGTTTTCAGGATCGTGGGCTGCAACGACAGACACGTAGTATGAAAATGAGATAAAGTCAACCGTATTTTCTGCCAAGAGTTCCGCATCTCCAGGAGCAAAGTCAATGCTAATGCCATTTTCACGGAAATAACGTTTGGCATAGCCAGGGTACTTGCCACGCGCATGAATATCTGAGAAGAGGTAGTTTTGGTTTTCAAAGCTGTGAGCTGCCCAGACGTCTTGTGGTTTTGAGGTCATTGGATAGGCTGGCATGGAAAGCACCATACAGCCGACTTGAAAATCAGGGTTGATCTCGTGGCCGATTTTCGTCGCAAGCGCTGAAGCAACCAGCTCATGGTGCACGGCTTGGTAGAGTTCTTGTTGAGAAAGCTCTGCCATTGGGGTCGCAATGCCACCACTCATAAAGGGCGCATGGAGGACCGAATTAATTTCATTAAAGGTCAACCAGTACTTGACTTTATCCTTGTAGCGGGTAAAGACTGTCCGCACATAACGTTCATAAAAGCTAATCAACTGACGATTGGTCCAGCCATTGTACTTACGCGCCAAGTGCAGAGGCGTTTCATAGTGAGAAAGAGTGACCAGGGGTTCGATGCCGTATTTTGCCAACTCGTCAAAAAGATCATCGTAAAATTGGAGGCCTGCTTCATTTGGCTCTAACTCATCGCCATTTGGGAAAATCCGTGACCAAGCAATGGAAGTACGGTAAACCTTAAAGCCCATTTCTGCAAAAAGGGCAATGTCTTCCTTATAGCGGTGGTAAAAATCAATCCCGACAAGTTTGAGGTTGTCCTCTGTCGGTTCCTCTGTGATAATGGGATCTAAGTCGCCTGGGTGGTGGGGCGTGCCTCCTTTAGGGGTCACGTCTTGGACGGAAAGGCCCTTGCCGTCAGCATCATAGGCCCCTTCATATTGGTTAGCAGCGGTCGCACCACCCCAGAGAAAGTCTTGTGGAAATAATTCTGTCATTTGTCGACTCCTTTTAAGATAACTTACCTATAGGATACCCTATTTTGGAAGGGTTTTCTGCTATTATCCTCGGTTAAACTAATACTATTCTATGATTTAGGGCGAATTTATCGTATAATAGGGTTAGAACGATTAAGGAGTCCTGATGAAAGATTTTCTAACTGACGCGCAATTCAAGCATGACATCGCTTTTGCCAACCGTCTTTTGCCCTATAAACTCTACCAAACACAGGTCAAGGATGGTCAGCCCGATATTCTCTTACACTGGCACCCAGAAGTGGAAATCCAATTCATTCGAGAAGGAAGCGCCCGTTATCACGTCAATAACGCCTATTTTGATTCTCAGCCAGGGGATATCATTCTCATGAGTCCCCATGCCATCCATTCCATCCACCCACATGCGTCTACACCACATGTGACAGACACGCTGCAATTCCACCTCGATATGCTGGGCTATAGCCATACAGATCAGACAAGTCTTTATTACCTCACCCCCCTACAACAGGCACAAGTGACCTTTTTGCCTCGCATTCAACCACAGGACCCTGGCTACCAAGCCATCAAGACCTGCTTATTCAACATTTTTGATGGGATTAGAAAAGAAGACCGTCACTTTGAACTAAGGCTTCAAGGACAGCTTTTTGAACTGATTTATCTGCTCTTTTACCACCGCTATGTGGTTAAAAAAGACAATGATGACATGTATCGCAAAAGCGAAAAAATTCGTGATATTATTGACATCATTCACCAGCACTACCAAGACAAGCTGACTATCGACCAATTGGCCCAACAAATGGGCTATTCTAAAGCGCATTTCATGACCGTCTTTAAGCAATTTACCGGCGTGTCTTGTATCGAATTCATCATCCAAGTCCGCCTCCAAAAGTCAACAGAACTCCTCTCCAACACCCTCTTGTCTGTTTTAGAAATTGCCAATCAGGTGGGCTTTACCAATCTGTCTAACTTCAACCGACAATTCAAACGCTACTACCACCTATCGCCTAGTGCCTACCGAAACCTTCAAAAAGCCAAAAAAGATTAAAAAACCCCAGACTTTATCTCCCCGAACAAATCTCTCACGAGAAAGGGAAAACAAAAGTCTTGGAGTTTTTTTAGTCTTCTTGACGGATAGATTCTGGCAGGTCAATGATAATATCTTCTACAACAACATCAGTGACAACTTGGTCCTTGTGTTGGTTGATAACCTGTGCCACATCTTCCTTGGTACGATGGGCTTGGGAAAAGACATCCTTCGCCTTGGCTTGTGTTTCTTTTGCCTTGTCTTGCAGGACTTGCGCTAGGTCTTCAGACACTGCTTGATGGTAATAAAAGCTAGCAGTATCCTTGACAAGATCTACAATATCAGTGGCCTTTTCCGCCCAAGCGTCATGATAGGCTTGAGGATCTTCTTGGTAGGCGTCAAAGGCTCGTTTTGCCTTGGCTGACACCTCTTTGCCTTTTTCCGTAGATAAAAAATAAGCTGCGCAGGCACCAGAGATAGCACCGATTGTTGCAATTTTTAAGATATTTCCCATAAGAAAGCCTCCTTACTTGCGTGATTTTCCAAAGAGTTTACCGGCCAAGCGAGCAGCTGCGAAAACACCTGTTGCCTTGCTTGAAGTTGATACGAGAGCGGAAGCGCGCCCACCTAAGCCACGGGCTTGTGTGTTCAAATCAGAAACTGACTCTGACAGGTCTGCCACGGCTTCAAAGAAAGGATCCACCGTCTCCATTTTTTCGTTGATGTCATCGACCAAATCATTGGTCTTTTCAATCAAGGTGTTGGTCTGACGCAAGGTCACATCTAAATCCACACGAAAAACGGCGACACTCTCACGGACCTCCTCAGCAATGCGAGAAATCTTAAGACAAGTCGGGATAATGGCAGCAACCAAAGCAGCCACTGCAATAGCAATAATCAAAAAAGCAATATTAGCCATGAAAACTCCTTTTCTTTTGGGTATTGGGGCTATAAACATGTCGGTAAAGCAGGAAAATCAAGCCGACAAGAATTCCCAAGGCAGATAACCATTGGGAGACTCGGATACCAGCCAACATGAGGCTATCCGTCCGCATGCCTTCAATGACAAAACGGCCTAATCCGTACCATATTAAGTAAAAACCAGCCAAATCTCCTGCTTTAAGGGCCTTAAAACGATGGCGACAGGCTATGACGAGGAGAAAACCTAAGAGGTTCCAGCTGGACTCATAGAGGAAGGTGGGCTGGCGGTAGTGCCCTGCGATAAACATCTGTTGACGAATGCCTGCAGGGAGCCAATCGAGGTTCTTTACGATAGCGCCGTAAGCTTCTTGGTTGAAAAAGTTTCCCCAGCGACCCAGCGCTTGGGCAAGCATAAGGCCAGGAACCGCCACATCCATAAAGGTCAAGAGTGACAGGCCCCGTTGGTAACAAAACCAGACCAGGACCAAAAAGCCAGAAATAATGCCTCCATAAATGGCCAAGCCGCCTTGCCAAATCGCAATGATTTGGTCAGGATGGTCTTGGTAATAAGACCATTGAAAAATAACATAATAAAGACGTGCGCCAACAATGGCCAGAGGAAAGGCCCACAAAATAAAGTCTAAGATATCATCTGAAGAGATGCCCCAGCGTTTCCCCTCACGGATAGCCAATAGGACCGCTAAAACCAGGCCTGTCACAATACAAATCGCATACCAGTGAATGGCAAAGGGGCCAAGTTGAAAGGCAATGGGATTAATCATTGGTTTCCTCATTCTTGGCAATCAGCTTGCTCAAACGGTCTTCAAAGGTCTTTGTCGCATCAAAGCCCATGCGTTTGGCCCGGTAATTCATCGCAGCTGCCTCAATAACGACAGAGACATTTCGACCTGTCTTCACAGGAATGCGCACCCGAGGCACAGTCACACCCTGTAACTCAATGGACTCATTGCCATTGCCTAGACGATCAAAGCTCTTGCCCGTATCAAAATTCTCCAGATAAATGGCCAGCTGGACCTGTGAGGAATCCTTAACCGCACTGGCACCATAAAGGCTCATGACGTCGATAATTCCCACACCACGAATTTCCAACAGGTGACGTAAGATCTCTGCAGGTTCGCCCCACAAGGTATTTTCATCCTTGGCATAGACATCCACACGGTCATCTGCGACCAAGCGATGGCCACGCTTGACCAATTCTAAACCTGTCTCACTCTTACCAATACCAGAATCCCCTTGAATGAGCACCCCCATACCATAGATATCCATCAAAACCCCGTGCACACTCGCACGCTCAGCTAGACAAGCATGCAAGTACCAGGACATTTCACCAGACAAACGACTGGTCGGTGTTCGGCTAGATAAGATGGCAATGCCCATTTCTTCGGCGGCCTTGAGCATCTCCTTGGGAATTTCCAAATCACGTGCCACCACAATGGCCGGAGTCTCCTCCTGAAACATGGCCTTAAGAACCGAGTAGCGGTTATGGGCCGACATTTTTACCAAGTAAGACCACTCTTTCATCCCAATCAACTGGAGCCGTTCTGGGGCATAGTAGTCAAAATAGCCCGTCATTTCCAAACCTGGACGTGAAATATCAGATGTGGTAATCGCTTTGGCCAATAATTCTGGTGTTGCATAAACAACCTCTAGCTTGACCTTATCCACAAGCATTTGAACAGTAACTTCCATAGGCCCTCCTTTGGCTACTATTTTATCATAATCGCGCGCTTTTCCCAAACCCTCTATTGGTTTTGAAAGAAAGTGTCTAAGATAGTTTTATCATCTGTCACATTGGCCCGTTCCTGATAGGCACGGCTAGGGTAGTCTGTGATGATTCCGTCACTTTTACCATTAAAATACGTACTCATCAAATCAGACTCATTGATGGTCCAGACATAGACTTTCTTTCCTTGTCGGTGGGCTTCTTTGGCCAAGGCACTGCGGTAAGAAAAATCTTCTATCGCATAAAAGTCAACCTTTTGGCTGGTAAAATCTCCCAGCTGAAAAGAAATGGTATAGCCTGTTTGAATAGCTGGGTCTAGTGCCTCCACTTTTTCCATCAGGGGAAGGTTGAGCGACATGACCAAGAAATTCTTTTCAACACCTTCAGCTTTCAGCAAGCTGACAATACTTGTGGCATAGCGATTCAAATCAGCCCCTTCAGGTGGTTTGAGTTCGATAAGCAACTTAATCCCCAAAGATTTAGCAGTTGCAATATAGGTTTTCAGACTGACCAGTTGGGCCTGGTGGCCGTTTTGGTGAGTTTTGAGCCCAATCACCTGACTGGCTTTGGACTGACTGATGTCACGGTTAACACCTGTCAGGCGTCGGACATTGTCATCGTGACTAACTACAAATTCACCATCTTGTGATAAAATCACATCCAATTCCGAATAGTCAGCCTTGGCCTTGGCTGCTGCCTTTAAAGATGGAATCGAATTTTCCACACCGGCTCCAACATCCCCCCGATGGGCAATAATCACCTGATTCTTGTTGCGGCTTCCCTCATCTTTTAAAACCGCATTTACGAGGTTCACTCCGCCGATAAGGCTAATCAAGAGGACAAGTCCCCATTTATGCCAAGCTTTGGACTGGCCTTTAGGGGTAGGCTGAGCGTCTTCGTCAAGCTGATTTAACAAAAAAGACAAGGTGGCTAGGGTACTGAGGATATTTCCCGCAAAAAGTATCCCCCAGGTGATACTAGAGCTGATGATATCCACCCACTCATTGAACAACTGCCCTAAAAGGATGAGCCCAAACACCAAGACAAGGGCGACCAGGAGTCCTAGAAGAGACCAAAAACCAACCAAGACACCCAGGGGCAAAAGGGTTGACCAAAAGGCCTTTCCCCTGGTCTTACGCCAAGATAGGCCCATCAAGTGGCTAAAACGCTCTTCTGGATGCAAGACAGACAAAGGAAGAGTGTAAAGAAAACGGAAGTTGAGAAATACCACCAAGGCATAGAGCGACAAATAAATCATCAGACGAGGGACCGTATTGGTCATATTGTCAGCAATAAAGGTGGGAATATAGATATTTTGCAACAGGGCTGATGGCAAAAAGAACTGCAAGACAGGAATGGTCAAAAGCAGATAACCCACAAAAGCAAAGAACTGTCTCCCCAAGAGGCCCTTAAAAAAAGTCCAGACTTGCCACAACCACTGCTTGGCATGCGACCGCAAGTTGTCCTCTTTGACTTGAAGAATCAAAGCAAGCGCTGAAAACTCAATGAATAAGAGCAGGGCTACCGTCAAGAGATAAACCATCAATAGGCCAACGGCTACAGGGTCCACCAAAAAAGAGCGTAAGTTATCAATGGTCAAACCTGGGAGATTGGTGCCGATTAAAATCATGCGCAATAAGAGGGAGAGCCCATAAACCCCTCCAACCACAATCACCAAATGAAGCAAACTAGCCCTTAACAAATAGGTAAAGCGGTGCCGATAGAGATCAGTTAAAACCCGTGCAACCACTGAAAAGGTGCGATTATTTTTCATATGTTTCCACATACCTTTATTTTACCCCAATTGAAAAAGGGGAACAAGAATTTCTCCTCCAAAAAGAGAAAATTTTGCTTGCCAAGCCACTAAAAATTTGATAGACTAAGATGGTTAATAACTATGGCTGACACCAGCCATGGCAGAAAGGAAATTTTAGCAATGAAAAAAGATATCCATCCAGAGTATCGTGAAGTTGTCTTCATGGATTCTTCTACTGGCTTCCAATTCCTTAGTGGTTCAACCTTGAACTCTAAAGAAACGGTTGAATTTGAAGGAAAAGAATACCCACTGATTCGTGTGGAAATTTCTTCTGATTCACACCCATTCTACACTGGACGCCAAAAGTTCACCCAAGCCGATGGACGTGTGGACCGTTTCAACAAAAAATACGGCCTCAAATAAGACACCGTATCAGGGACTTAAAGACCTTGAAAAAGCCATCTCCAAGAAATTGGAGATGGCTTTTTTCTTTCTCCAAAACTTGCTTTTAAAAGGCCTTTTGTCTATACTAGCAGTATGAAAATCACTAAAACCACCAATAAGCGCGCGCAAGAAAACACTTATTACCTAGAAAACGACCAAGCCCTTTTGATTGTAGACCCTGGCAGTGATTGGGAGGTCATTCGCCAAACAATTGAGGGAATCGAGAAGCCCCTTGCAGCGGTGCTATTAACCCACACCCACTATGACCACATCATGAGCCTAGATAAGGTGCGTGAGACCTTTGGCCATCCCCCCGTATACGTTTCTGAAAAAGAGGCTGACTGGCTCTACACCCCTGTCAAAAACCTCTCTGGTCTCGACCGACATGCAGATATGGCAGATATCGTCCTAGAACCTGCAACTGACTTCTTTGAATCCCAAAAGGACTACGACTTAGCCGGTTTTCATTTTCATGTCCGTGAAACACCGGGTCACTCCATCGGCGGTGTCAGCCTTGTTTTTCCCAAGGAGGAACTTGTCTTGACTGGTGATGCGCTCTTTTGCGAGAGTATCGGGCGTAGTGATTTGCCGACAGGTAATCAAGCACAACTGCTTGACAGCATCCAGAACCAACTATTTAGCCTGCCTCGTCACTATAGGGTTTTCCCTGGTCATGGCCCAGAGACAAGCATCGGGCACGAAAAGACCTTTAACCCCTTCTTTTAAGCAAAAACCCCGCCTGCTGGTGCAGACGGGGGATTTTTTATGCCCACGGGTTATAAAAGCGACCGTGGTTGAGACCAATCAAGACAAAAGACAAGAACAAAATCAGAAGAGCCAGCGCTAAGGTGACATAATCTCTGGTTGTCAGCGCCTGATGTTGGTACCAACTTCTTTTTTTGTATTTGCCAAACCGACGGAGTTCCATAGCCGTTGCAATGGTGTCAATCCGCTCTAAAGAAGAAAAGATCAAGGGCACCACAATTTGTAAATTTCCCTTAATGCGCTTGACTAGGCTCGCCTTTTTAGACAAGTCCAAACCTCTCGCTTCCTGAGATAACTTAATCATATGAAATTCCTCTTGCACATCAGGAATATAGCGCAAGGTCAAGGACACCGAATAAGCAACCTTATAAGGCAGGCCGATATGATTTAAACTGGCTGCAAATTGACTCGGATGGGTCGTCATCAGAAAAAGAATGGCCAAGGGAACCGTACAAAAGTACTTGAGCAAAAGATTAAGCAAATAAAACAACTCTTGGGCGGTCAGATTATAAGCCCCAAAACCAGCCCAAAGGACGGTCTTTTGTCCATAGATGCTGACCCCATACTGAGGGGCAAACAAGTAGACCACTATCACATTTAAGATGGCCATGAAAAGCACGATATAAATCACAAAGGAAATATCTTGCCAACGGATGCGAGCCATCTTAAACAAAAGAAGGGAAAAGACGGCCAAAGCCACGATGAGGCGGGTATCATAACTAGCCATGGCAGCGACAGATACCAGCAAGAAAAAGAGCATCTTGCTGGCACCTGACAAGCGGTACAAAAAACCATGACCAGGATGGTAGCCAATCAATTGATTAGTTGCCATGGGCCTCCTCCTTTCGTCGACTAATGTAGGCCTGTGTCAGCCGGGCAGGGTCTACCCCTAAACGTTTGGCCAAAGTATAAAGACTTGTGGTCTTGAGATAAGCCTGCTCCAAAACAGTTACTTGCCCAAAAAGGGTCTCTGGACGACTATCAAAGAGCACTTGCCCATCTAAAACGACCACCACACGATCAGAGTATTCTGTCAACAACTGCATATCGTGGGTAATCATCACAATCGTATGCCCACGCGCTTGCAGTTCATCCAAGAAAGTCATAATCTCTGTGTAATGCTTATGGTCCTGACCGGCAGTCGGTTCATCTAGTAAGAGTACCTGTGGTTCTAGAACCAAAATGGCTGCAATGGTCACGCGCTTCTTTTGGCCAAAGGATAAGGCTGAAATCGGCCACTTACGAAATGGGTAGAGACCACAAATGGTCAAAGCTTGCTCGACTTTTTCTTTGACGGTTGCTTCATCCACGCCACGTAACCGCAAGCCAAGAGCCACCTCATCATAGATCATGGTCTGGCTAATCATCTGATTAGGGTTTTGCAAAACATAGCCAATACGATTGGCACGTTCCGCAATGCTATCCCCACTGATGTCCTGCCCTTGATAGCGAAGCTGACCTTGGGTATTTATGAACTGGCAGAGGGCCTTGGCCAGAGTTGACTTGCCAGCCCCATTTTTACCGACAATGGCTAGACGTTCACCTGCACCAATCGTCAGGGATAGATCCTTAAGAATCGGTTGGTCAGCTTGATAGGCGAACTGCAAGTGTTCAGCCTCCAAGAGTAGCGGCCGGTCAAGTGGCTTGGTCAGGTCTGGCAAATCAGGTGCCTGAACCTGCGATAAATCCAGTTGATCGAGTTGGGCTAGAGGGCGAAGCTGCGTCAAATCAGCTCCCATATCGCGTAAAGCACTAATATAGAGAGGCTCTCGGATCCCATTTTGACGCAACAAGTCCGTCTGCAATAAGTCATCAGGCCTGCCATCAAAAACGATGCGCCCTTCATTGATGAGAATAATTTGGTCAACCTGACGGTGAAGGACGTCCTCTAAACGGTGCTCGATAATCAGCGTCGTCGCACCGGTCTCCTTGTGGATACGGTCAATCAAATCAATGGTATCCTGACCTGATTTAGGGTCCAGATTAGCCAGGGGTTCATCAAACAACAAAATCGGGCTCTCGTCTACCAAAACACCAGCCAGACTCACGCGTTGTTTTTGGCCTCCTGACAAATCCTGGGGCCTGTGCTGTAAAAGGTCGCCTAAGTTCAAAGCCTTAGACCATTTGTCAACCGCCTCGCGCATGTCATCGAGGGGCGTCACGTCATTTTCCAAAGAAAAGGCAATGTCTTCGGCCACACTCAGGCCAATAAACTGACCATCAGGGTCCTGTAAAACGGTGCTGACCAATTGGGATTTGTCATAAATGGATAAGTCAAAGGCTTCCTTACCCGCTATGGTCAAGCGCCCACTTGCCTGGCCCTTATAAATATTGGGAATAATGCCGTTGAGACACTGTCCCAAGGTCGATTTTCCTGAACCCGAAGGACCGACAATCAAAACCTTTTTCCCTTTTTCAATCCCAAGCGTGATTTCCTTAAGGGTTGGCTCAGATTGGGCCTCATAGGTATAGGAAAACTGTTCAAATGAAATCCAATCTGTCATGGTCACTATGACTCCTTTTGCTTTAGTCCTTGGTCAGACTGCCAGCCTGAGTTCTTGTTTTCGCGTAGATTCCTAGAAGGAGGCTACCTGCGATGGCAATCGTTAGGATATTGAGGATACTAGCAATAGCCCCTTGTGCAAAGAGATAGTCCCAAGCCTGGTTGTATTGCAATTTATCCCCTAAAGGAGCAATCAAGCCAAAACCAAGCAAGACTGAAATGGCTTGAACCCCGTTAAAGACAAGTAATTCTTTGGTCCCAAAAACACCTTTTTCGACATTGTAGTAGCGACGGAAAAGTCCAATACCGAGCCCGACAACACCTGATGCCAAAACCCAGAACCAAGACAGGCTACCATACTGGAGAGCGTCCTTGAGCCCATGACCAATCAAACCAATCAAGAAACCTGGGATGGGTCCAAAAATACTGGCAAAAAGCGCCAGGACGGCATATTGCAATTGGATACTGGTATTCCCAAAAATAGGGATATTGATAAAGATACCGACAATGATAAAGAGGGCGGCCCCGATACCTGTTGCGACAACGTTTTTAATGGAATTATTTTGCATTACTTATCTCCTTCTTAGTCCATTTTCTTGATTTCAATCCGCCAGTTAGAGCCCACGCCAACATTATAAGCCTTGGCAAATGACCCTTGGTTGATGGCTACCCCGACACGATAGAGGGAATTGATATAGATAATAGGTTGGCCAATACGCACATCCGCAAAAGACTTGCCATAAACCACTTGGTTTTGGTAAACCAGCATGTCATTGTTGTAAATAGTTACTTCAAAGCGTTGGTCAAATTGCGGGTCTAGGCTGTAAAATTCATCGCGCGTGATGGATGTCCAAAGCGAACCAAAACGCACATCCAAAATATCAACCGCACCACTGACTGCTGTCTCAGAAATGCTTGTATCAACCACTGGCAACTCGATAATATCGTTGACAGCTAATTCAGGACCGACTTCTTCGAAGCTGATATGTCCACTCGCTAGTTTAGCACCGGTAAAGGCATAGACATCACGTCCATGGAAGGTGTAAGACAGCTCGGTATTGTTGCGACGGTTTTCGACTTCAGAAATTTCCCTGACAGCCTTGATTCCCACATGTTTTTTGATGAAAGACAGGGTCCCATTGTCAGGTGTCACAATATACTGGTTCTTTTCAGTTAAGGCTACAACACTCTTACGCGATGTCCCCACACCAGGGTCAACCACTGACACAAAAGTCGTGCCTTCTGGCCAATATTCTACTGTTTGAAAGAGACGGTAAGCCCCTTCAAAGATATTATAGGGGGTGATATCGTGGGTGAGATTATGGATTTTTAGCGTGGCATCTTCTTGCAAAGCCACTCCAATCATAGCAGACACGGCACCATCAACGAGGCCGAAGTCTGATTGGAGAACGAGTAGTTTATTAGTCATAAGTTACCTCTTTTCATTAATCCTTACTATTTTACCACATGCCAAAATAGTAGAGTAGGGGGTTAATAGCTTGAACAGGCTATAGACTAAAACTATAGACCGTCCACGGGAAAAGCTTTTTGTAGGCTATTTTTAAAGGCAAAGAATAGTTTGACGACTTTTTTTGAGGTCAATAAGCGGATTTACACCAATCTTTAACACAAACAAAGGGTCTGGAAGCCACTTCCAGACCCTTTGACTACTATTTTCATCTCTAATAGCGAAAGCTTATTTTTTTGCCTTGACTTCAAAACCTTCAGCAACAGCTTGTGGGAAGTTTTCCTCAACAATGGCAGCACAGCTATCACACAGAACGACACCATAGCGCTCTTTGGCTGTCACATCGGTTCGACGGCAACGGTCACAGACCTGACCTTGCGCTTTTTCTACTGTAAAGGCTACGTCATCAAAGACGAGGGCATTTTCAGGAGCGTCACCTTCTGCTAGAGTCAATTGAGAGACAATAAGCAGTTGGGCCACATCACTATCTAAGCTAGCCAAAAGCACTTTAACGGCTTCGCTCGGGTAGACTGTCAAGTGAGCTTCCAAGGATTTACCGATGAGCTTTTCATTTCTAGCTTCTTCCAAGGCTTTTTGGGCTTGGTCGCGGAAAGCCATAAAGGCATCCCACTGCTCTAAGATCGCTGCTTCATTGGCAAACACTTCTGGTTCTGGCATTTCAGACAACTGCACATAAGCATCCGCTTCGTGTTCCAGGTAAGACCAGATTTCTTCAGCGGTATGTGGCAAGACTGGCGTCAATAATTGGGTTAATTTGACCAAAATATCATAAAAGACAGTCTGCATTTGACGGCGGGCCAAGCTACTTTCAGCCTCGATGTAAACGACATCCTTGGCAAAATCCAGGTAGAAGGCTGACAAGTCAACCGTCAAGAAATTCACCACAGCCTTGTAGATGGCCATAAAGTCATAAGCCACATAGGCCTCACGAATGCTTTCTACCAGATGGTTAAAGCGAATGGTCATGTACTTATCTACCGAACGCAAATCTTCGTAGGCAACTTTGTCTTGTGCTGGGTCAAAATCTGACGTGTTGGCCAGCAAGAAGCGGAGGGTATTGCGGATTTTACGGTAGGTTTCCGACGTTTGTTTCAAGATATCCATCGAAATGCGCACATCGTTGCTGGTATCGACAGAAGTCACCCAAAGACGCAAAATCTCTGCACCGAATTGTTTTTCCACATCACTAGGTGAAATCGTGTTCCCTAAAGATTTCGACATTTTTTCACCTTTACCATCCAAGGTAAAGCCTTGTGAAAGGATAGCCTTGTATGGGGCATGGCCATTGACAGCTACTGAGGTGATCAAAGATGAGTTAAACCAACCACGGTACTGGTCAGACCCTTCGAGGTAGAGGTCTGCTGGGTAGCCCAAACCAGGACGGGCATTCATCACACCATTCCAAGAAGATCCTGAGTCAAACCAAACATCCATAATGTCGGATTCTTTCGTAAATTCTCCATTGGGAGAACCTGGATGACTAAAGCCTTGAGGCAGAAGATCCTTGGCCTCACGTTCCCACCAAATCACAGAGCCATGCTCTGCAAAGAGATCGGCAACGTGATTAGTCACTTCCTTGGTCATGATGGCTGTTCCATCTTCTGCATAAAAGATAGGAAGGGGAACACCCCAAGCCCGTTGACGAGAAATAACCCAGTCCCCACGGTCACGAATCATGTTATAAAGACGCGTTTTGCCCCAAGCAGGTTTAAAATGAGTTTGTTCGATTTGGTCCAAAATCTCTTCACGGAAGTCCGATACAGAGGCAAACCACTGAGGAACAGCACGCCAGATAATCGGTTTTTTAGTTCGCCAGTCGAATGGGTAACTGTGGGTAATCACCTCAGAAGCCAGCAACAAATCACCCAGTTTTTCCTGAACGATTGGTGTCACTTTGTCATAGAACTGCCCTTCAAAATCAGGACCTGCTTCTGCTGTCATCACCCCACGGCTATCAACCGTAACCGCTACTTCTAAGCCATTGGCTACCCCAACATTGTAGTCATCCTCACCAAAACCTGGCGCTGTATGGACAATCCCTGTCCCTGAATCAAGGGTAACATGCTCACCCAGAATAACGAGTTCATCAACCTCTGGATCCCAAGGGTGTTCTGTCACGATATGATTGAGTTCTTGACCACGATAGGTCGCTAAAACTTGCACATCCGTCCAAGCAAATTTTTCGGACAGGCTGTTCAAGAGTTCAGCTGCCAGGACAAATTTCCGGCTTTCACCAGCTGGTTGCACAACCACATAATCAAAGTCTTCCCCTACCGTCAAACCACGAGAAGCCGTAACGGTAAAAGGTGTTGTTGTCCAAACAACGATATAGGTGTCTGTATCTAAGATACCCTTCCCATCTTTGACCTTGTTGGCATAAAAGAGAGAGGTTGAATCGATGTCATGGTACTCAATTTCAGCCTCAGCTAAGGCAGATTCTGAAGACCAAGACCAGTAAACGGGTTTGGCACCGCGGTAAATGTAGCCCTTATCTGCCATAGCACCAAAGACACGAATTTGGGCAGCTTCAAACTCTGGATCCAAAGTAACATAAGGGTGTTCCCAATCCGCTGAGATACCTAAACGTTTGAAGTCTTCACGTTGTTTATCCACTTGAGAGAGGGCATAGTCCCGACACATTTTTAAATAATCTGCACGGTCAAGCTCTTTACGTTTAACCCCTTTTTTGGCCAAGACCTGCTCGATTGGCAGACCATGGGTATCCCAACCTGGATTATAGGGGGCACGGTAACCCATCATGGATTTAGATCGGATAATAATATCCTTGGAGATTTTATTCATGGCATGGCCAACGTGGATATTCCCATTCGCATAGGGAGGGCCATCATGCAGGAAGAAAGCAGGTTTATCTGCATTCAATTGCTGACGTTTATCGTAAATTTTTGCTTCTTCCCATTCCTTTTGCCATTGAGGTTCTTTGTTTGGCAATCCTGCACGCATCGGGAACTTGGTTTGTCCGAGGTTGAGGGTTTCTTTTAATTGCATCCTAACTCCTTTAAAAAAATAAAAAGCCTTCGCCAATAAGGACGAAAGCTCGTGGTACCACCTTAGTTCAGTCCAGACAAAAAGCCTGAACCCTCTATGCCCGTAACGAGGGCAAACGTCCTCACCTACTGTTTTCAGTGAGAATTCCAGTAAAAGGATAACCCTATTTAGAGGGACGACAGGTCTTCCACCATCACCTGCTCGCTGGTCGTATCACATAAGGTCGTGTTTTTACTCTAGAATAATTTAAATGTTTTGGTTTCACCCAAATTTTCTTCTGCTTCTGCTTCTGAATCAGGGACTGGAACAGTCTCATGCTCAGCGGTTTCTAAGAGACCTTGCTCAGCTAAAATACGCTGTGCCTCTTCAATATCCGCTTGCAGATTTTGGGTTTCTTCTAAAATACGGTTACTTTCATCTATCCGCCTTTGGAGGTCTAACATCTCTTCTGGCGAAAATTGCCGAGTGGCATCTGCAGCCAACTGGTCATCCATCCCGTAAGTGTCATGCGATTCGCTGTTATCATCAGCTGTGCTAGTCACTGAAAGGCCTTCTGGATGAGATACTTGGGCTTCGGCTGTCGCCAAGGTTTCCTCCAGGGCCAAGGCTTGAGATTCAAAGGCTTGGCCTTCAACCTGGTCACCTGGTAAGGTAGGATGTAAAAGCTCCTCCCATTCCGCTGATTGTGCCAGACGCAATTGTTCTTGAAGTGCTTCAATCATTCTCGCCTGGAAGGTTTGCCCCTGCTGGCGTAGCCCTTCTGTCTCTTTCAGCAAGTCTCGTGCATTATTAGAAGCTTTGGCTAGCATCTCCTCAGCCTGAGATTGGGCTTCTCGCAACATGCGTTGCGACTCTTCTTGAGCTTGCAACTGCATGCTATGCGCTTCTTCAAGGGCTTTTTGCCGTTCTTGTTCAGCTTCTTCATGCGCTTTTTGCTTCACACGGTCAGCTGTCTCTTGAGCCACCAAAACGGATTGGCTCAAGGACTCTTTCATTTCATCAAAATAATGTAGTTTGTCTTCTAGATCCTTGGTGTGTTGCTCCTGACTGCGGACACGTTCATGCAAACGATCTAAGTCAGCCATCACCTCTTCCAAGAAGACATCGACTTCTTCCGTATCGTAACCACGAAAGCGAGTCTCAAAGGTTTTCTGACGAATATCCTCTGATGTCAATGCCATAAAGGCCTCCTCTATTTATGTTTTATAATACCAACTTGTAATTTCATCTTCCCAGAACGGCTTTCCCCTAGAAAGGGACCAATCTTTAAGCGACCAAACCCTCGAACACTAACCCGGTCATTTTCACCCAGTTGCATGGCTGTCTTTTCTGTAAGGGCAAAATTTACCGTCACTTTTTTCTGGCTGATGAGCTGATTAGCCACCTGTCGTGAGATGTTAAAACCCGCTGCGATGAACTTGTCCAGCCTTGGACTAGATACCAACACCATCTTTGGACGGTAATCATCTTGCTCTGGCAGAGCGAGTTCCGCAGGAATCAGACTCAGACGCACGGGATGGCGACCGATTTGTGTGACTTCTTTCTGAAAAAAGTCTGCCAAATTTTCTTTGACAAAGACTTGGCAAGCCTCACTTGTCACCCGAATATCTCCAAAGGTTGTGCGTTTAAGGCCCAGTTGGTTGAGCAAGGTTCCCAGAATCTGCCGGTGACGCAGTTCCACAAAACGACTGGGAAAAGCGATAGCTAAAAGACTAATGCCAAAATCTGTCCAAGCTACCTCATAATAATCTGGACAGATATAGAGCCGTTGCATTTCCATAGGAAAATAGTGGCTCGAACAATGGCAATGGATACCTTCCCCTTTTCCCACTAAACTTTGGACAATAAAAACTTGTCGTGGATTGAGAAACTCTGTCAGATAAGGAATTTGCTGGTCGCTGACACGAAAGAGTTGCTCCTGCATCTGAGCTATAAAATCCGTTTCTTCTGGGCGAAAATGTTGATAAAGACCATCGGACATTTAAAGCACCATCAGAAAGATTGCCGTGAGGAGTCGCATCAGAAAAAGGCCACAAAGAAGAACTGCTAAGAGTGAAAAATCCAAGCCCATAAACTGCAAGGGCAGCCTGCGAAAAGGTCGCCAAACAGGCTCAATCAGTCGACTCAACCAACGCCCAAAACCTGTGGCGTAGGCTCCTGGAAACCAACTCATGAGTGCGTAAACCGAAACAAGGAAAAGATAAGCTTGAATCAAACGCATCAAAAAGTAGTAGAGAAAAGCCATAGCTTAACGGCTCTTCAAATCAAAGTCAAAGTCGTGGCTTTGATTGGCTGTGACTTTGGACATCTCTTCAATGTCGACCACCACATCAACAGGTGTCAGCAAGTACATAGAAGCCCCAACCTTTTTCAGGTTGCCAGCCAATACCTTGCTTGCCCCATCAATAAAGTCCAAGCAACGACGTGCTTGCGCATCCATCATGTATTGGAAGTCAATCAACACACACTCGTTAGCAATCAAAAGATCAACGATTTCTTCTGCATCTGTATATTTCTTAGGATACTTCAGTGCGATGGTTGCACGTCCTGTCTCTTGAGTCGCTTGAACTTGACGGCGAGCCGCCAGATTGCCACTAACTACAGGTTCACTATAAGCACTTCGTCCTTGGTGAGCTTGCACACGAGTACTGTGCGTATAGGTTTCTTGTTGGGTTGGACGTGTTGTCGTGTTAGACATATCTTGAGCTCCTCTTACTTCTCGCAGGGATTTAACTGCAGGTTCTTGTGGTTGTTCAACAGCTTGAGAAGCCTGAGCTGGAGCCTCTTCGTAGGCCTCATACTCTTCATCGTATTCGTCGATATCATCTGTTGAGAAATAATTTGCTGTTTTTTCAAATAAATCTTTAAAAGCCATCCGTGTCTCCTATTCAAAGAAAGCTGTTCCAACTCGAACAAAGGTTGCTCCATGGGCAATCGCTTCAGGAAAATCCCGGCTCATCCCCATGCTCAACTCTGAAAAAGTCATGCCTTCTCTATTTTGTTTTGCCAGAGACGCTCTCAACTGATTGGTCTCTTCGAATAATTTTTCTAATGCATCGTGGTCAGCATCGATTGGAGCCATGGTCATCAAACCGATAATCCGGACCTTGTCCAAAGTTCCAATAACATCCAAAGCTGCATCGATGTCTTCAGGAGCAAAGCCATGTTTGCTCTCTTCACCAGATACATTAACCTGTAAAAAGCAAGCCACTGGGTGGTCTGCTCTTTTGTCGATTTCTTGGGCGAGTTTCACCGAGTCCAAAGCATGGAAATAATCCACTTTATTGATGACATCCTTGACCTTACGCCGTTGCAGGCTTCCAATCAAGTGCCAGGTGATTTGATTTCCGGCCAAAGCCTGATACTTTTCAAGAAACTTATCGACCCGATTTTCAGCTAGCTCTGTCACCCCTGCATCAACCACTTCCTGGGCTTTCTCAGGTGTCACATATTTGGTGACGGCTACCAAATGAACCTCTGAACGGTCACGGCCAGCCTTTTGACAGGCCTGAGCCACTCTAGCCTCAATCGCTTGCGTATTTTCTGCTACCGTCATAGGACTTAACGATTCTTGAAAAATGGTGGTGTGTCAAGTTCTTCGTCGTCAGCCTTGTCCTCTACACCAGAGAAAGTTGACATTTGTAGGTGGCTATCCAATTCACCTTCACTCGGACGTGAGATTTCATCGCGTTGCAAATCCCAGTTGCCAAAACCTGACGATGCTGGTTGTTGTGGTTCAGGACGGTTAACGCGAGGCATTTCACGTCCTTGATTAAGGTCAAAATCATATGAGCGACGTTGGTTGCTGCTTTCTGAAGCCTTTGCTTGAGGTGCAGATGACGCAAAACCAGAAACTTGCTCTGCACGGTCTTGACGAACACCTGTAGCAACAACTGTTACGCGGATTTCATCCTTCATGCTGTCGTCAATAGAGGTTCCCAACCAAATGTTGACCCCTTTACCAGCTGCTTGACTCACGATTTCAGAAGCCTCTTCCGCTTCTGTCAAGGTCATGTCCAAACCACCTGTGACGTTGACAATGACGTCTTCTGCCCCATCAATAGTTGTTTCCAAAAGCGGTGAGTAGATAGCCCGACGCGCTGCTTCAACGATACGTTCTTCACCAGAACCAATCCCAATCCCCATAAGGGCATTGCCTTTGTTAGCCATAACTGTCTTAACATCGGCAAAGTCCAAGTTAATCAAACCAGGATTGGTGATCAGGTCTGTAATCCCTTGTACCCCTTGACGCAAGACATTGTCTGCTTCAGATAAAGCTTCCATCAAAGGTGTCTTTTTGTCAACAATTTCTAATAGGTTGTTATTAGAAATAATCAAAAGGGTGTCAACTTGTTCACGTAATTCTGAAATACCTTCTGCCGCAAAGGTGCTCCGTTTGTTCCCTTCAAAAGCAAAGGGACGTGTCACAACACCTACAGTCAGGGCGCCCAAGCTCTTAGCAATGCGAGCAATCACAGGTGCTGCACCTGTACCTGAGCCACCACCCATACCGGCAGTGATAAAGACCATGTCTGAGTCTGTCAAGGCCTCTGTCAAAACTTCTTCGCTTTCTTCAGCTGCCTTACGACCAACCTCAGGTTGACCCCCAGCACCAAGACCACGTGTCAATTTTGGTCCCAACTGAATAACAGTTTCAGCTTTTGAACCACTAAGGGCTTGAACATCAGTGTTGGCAGCGATAAACTCGACACCTGAAACACCTTCTTCAATCATACGGTTGATGGCGTTTCCGCCACCACCACCGACACCAATAACTTTAATTACCGCACCTTGCGCAGATGCCGCGTCAAATGAAAATGCCATGTCAGCTCCTTTACTTCTTTACTCTTAATCAAACATGCTGCCAAACATACCACGAAGGCGGTCGGTCAACTTAGGTCTGTTATCGTCTTCTTTATTCTGTACTTGTCGCACAGGTGCTGGATTTGGGTTTGGCTGTGATTGGGGCGCTGGTTGCGCTTGTGGTGCTGGTTCAACGCTTGGACGCGCCTGATTCGTAACCACTTGACGAACTGGAGCCGCTGCTTGTTGGGCTGCAGGTCTTGCTTGAACATCCACCGGCAAACGGCGAAGAGCTTCCTCTCCAGTGACCGTTTCTTGTGCGATGCGTTCGACATCACTCATGCGCCCGATATAATCTACAAGACTAATCACACTTGCAAACAAGGGATTGCGAATACCTACTTGGTTAGGCACATAGAGGCGAACATTAACACCGAGTATCCGTTGAGCCAATTCAACAACACCTGGCATGATGGCACCGCCACCAACCAAGACCACTCCTCCAGGAACGTTCAAGAGGCGGTTACGTGTTAGATCCTGTTTGATGCGGTCAAACAGTTGGGTCAAACGTGCCTCAATAATTTCAGAAATATAGCGTTCTGAAACTTCTACAGGTTCACTAGCACCAACGACTTCAACTTGTGCCAACTCAGACTCACTGGCAACACTACTGTCAGCTTCACCGAAGTTAAACTTCAAAGCCTCTGCTGCAGCCATAGAGGTCTTGAGGACTTTTGAAATGTCACGTGTGACATAGTCCCCACCTTCGCTGTACATTTTTGTGAATTTGAGCTCGTTATTTGCCATAACGTCAACCGTCGTTTGGCCACCGCCCATATCAATGACAACCGCACCAAACTCACGTTCCCCTTCATTTAGGACGGCTTGGGTCAAAGACAATGGCGTGATGATAATATTGTCAACGGACACACCCGCACGCTCAACGGCACTTCGTAGATTGTGCAAGATGGTCGTTGGACCTGTGTAAATCATCCCACGCATCTCCAGACGCACACCCATCATCCCACGAGGGTCACGAATGTTTTTGAAGCCATCAATCATAAATTCTTGGGGGATGATAGAAATCACTTCTTTTTCAGGCGTGATGCTCTTGGTCAATGCTGACTGAACAACACTTGAAACGTCCTCATCTGTAATTTCTTTTGATTGACTTTGCACAGGAATCATGCCTTGGGCCGGTTCCAAGCCAAGTTGGTCCGCTGGTAGGCCAACACTGACAGCATCGATAGAGATGCCCGCCTTATCCTCTGCCTCTTGAATAGCTGTGCGAATGGCTTGAGCCGCAGCGTCAATGTCAATAATGATGCCATCTTTCACGCCAGAACTTTGCGCATTACTCACTCCAATGACATTCATTTCTTGGTTTACAAATTCAGCTACCAACACTTTGATGGTACTTGTTCCAATATCTAATCCGGTAAAAAAGCCGTTTTTAGCCATCTACACCTCTAACCTCACTATCTCTTTTGTACTGCCTGTCTATAAAGCAAACAGAATAACTCAAAGCTTATTATAACATAAAAAGGCCATTAAGGCAGAACTAAACCAAGAAATTTTTCTGACAGGTCGCCATTCCGGCTAAAAATTTAGGAACAATTGACTAAAAAAATCGAATAGTGACGACAAAAAAACCTAACCAAGGTTAGGTTCAAAAGGTCTTAGTTACTACTTGAGGCCGTTGTTTCAGTAGGAGCTGTTTGTGCTTCATCAGTAGTAGCAACTTCCTCTGTCGTAGTGGACGCTGCAGCCTGTGTCTCATCTTGGGCTTGTTCCTCTGTTGACGTCTGCTCTGTACTTTGTGCCGCCTCGGAAGAAGAACTGCTTTCTGTTGTCGTGTAGATGCCAACTTCCATATCCACTGTGATTGGCGCTGTCAATCCACTAGAGATTTTCTCATAGTAAGGCAATTTTTTGCCCAGTTGTGATAAGGGCACCAAGACGGTGTTGCCATCGCGCATGGTCACATTCAAGAGGTCAGGGGTAGTCGTCGAACCAGCCAAGGCGACCGTTTGAATGTTATTTCGCAAGTTTTCAGAAAGCTTACGCATCTCTTTAACCAAGGTCTGTATCTGAGATTCTTTATCCAGATTGATGGTCAGATAGGAGGCTGGTAAACTGCTAGTGGCTTGGACAGTTCCCTTAGCCCCATTTTCATAAACAGCGACATAGCCGTCCCCAGATTGCTGGTACCCAAAAATACTGTAATCCGTCACTCGGATGGTAAAGGTATTGGGAAAACGATAGGCAATGGCAACCGTTTTTACCCAATGGTATTGGCTCTTAATGCGTTGGGCAATCTGCTGACGCTGAGTCAAGGTTGTCAGGGTATAGTCTGTTGACTGGATGCCAGAAGCCGTCAAAACATCTGCCTGATTAACACTGGTCTCTCCAGTGACGGTCAGGTTCTTTTGAGTGCTCAAAGGGGTCAAGAAATAAAGTGATACCACAGCGACCACTAAGGCGACCACTAAAACAGAACTAGCCTTTAAAAGGGAAGGATTGGTCAACCAATTCGGCAGAGTCCACTTTCTCTGAAACCAGCCTTGCCAAAAATGGCGCCACTTTTCCAACCAAGATTGGGAGGCGAGCTCTTGCTTGGCTTTTATGTCAGAAGACGTCTCCTTACCTTCCTCAGGTTGGTCCACAGGCGATTCTTCTGACTTTTCCGCTTCTTTTTTGGTCTGGGTAGCTTGTCTTAAAACACTCTCCAAACGTTGACGTTGCAGTTCTAATTCCTTAGCTTCCTTTGTCTCGCGTTCTTTCTTTTTCTGGAGAAATTCCAGATTGCGTTTTTGCCACTCGGTCAAGGACAGACCAGACGTTTTTTTGTCTTGTCCAGCAGGCTGATCTGCTGTTTTTTTCTTGGCCTTTTTAGGCGTTTCCTTTGCCATTTTATCTTCCTTTTGCTTGTTGAATTGCCGACATGAGTTCCTCATAAAAGGCTTCTGGCGACGTGATTTCCGTACTTTGGGCCATGGCTGTCAGGTAATGATCGCGATGCGTCAAAAGGTCTTGAATTTGTGCCTGAAAATCCTCAAAAGTTAAGGACGCTTCATCCAAACTTACGGCATAGCCCTTGTCCACAAAATACCGGGCGTTTTCGACTTGGTCGCCCCGACTTCCCTTGACCAGAGGAATGATGAGATGCAATTTTCGCATGGCTAACAATTCAAAGAGGGTATTAGAGCCCCCGCGTGTCACAACAACATCGGCAAGGTCCATCAAGGCCTGGTAGTCTTCTGTCACATAATCCGTACGATAGAGTCCCTTTTCCAAGGTATTCAATGAAGCATCACCTGTGATATTGATGATGTTATACAAAGACCTTAGTTGCGTCGTTTGGCTGACAAAATCATTAAAGACCTGCGCTCCAGCCGAGCCCCCAATAAAGAGAAGGGTAGGCCGCTGGCTGTCCATTTGGGCAAGAACTGCTTTTAAGTTTTCAGACGAAACTGTCTGGTCGGACGCTGTCACCTTGGTCACTGCACCGATTGGTTTCAACTTGCTCAGAGCTGATTCCTGATCAAAGGTCGTATACATAACTGTCGCAAATTTAAGCGCAATCCGGTTGGCTAATCCCATAGAAAGGTCTGACTCATGGACAAAGACAGGTACCTTAAGGAGCCCAGCAGCTACAACTGGCGGCACTGAAACAAAGCCCCCTTTTGAAAAAAGGGCCTGTGGCCGAAGGCGCAAGAGCAAGCCGAGTGATTGGACAACACCCCAGCTAACTTTAAAGATGTCCAAGAGATTCTGTAGGGAAAAATAGCGCCGTAGTTTACCTGTCGCAATGCTATGAAAGGTCACACGATCGCCAAAGGCAGCGATTCGCTCATACTCCACCCCTTTTTTATTACCAATGTAGTGGACTTCCCAGCCATCTTCAAGCAATTTAGGAATTAAAACCAAATTCAAGGTCACGTGGCCAACGGTACCACCACCTGTTAATACAATCCGTTTTTTTGCCATTAGTTTTCCTTTAGTGCTGCAACTGCTGCGATGAATTCATCACCGCGAACTTCAAAATTCGGATACATATCCCAACTGGCGTTAGCCGGACTCAAAAGCACCGTATCGCCTTCTTGTGCCAAGGCAAAAGCCTGCGGGACAGCACTGGCCACCGTTTGCGCTTGGTAAACTGGGATGTCCAGACTCTCCGCCAATTGGGTCAATTTAGGCGCTGTTTCTCCCAATACCACCATCGCCTTTAGACCGGCGACATCAGGCGCTAAAGCATCAAACGTATTGCCACGGTCTAGCCCACCCGCAATTAGGACCACCTGAGCATTATCAAAGCCTGATAGGGCCTTTTGCGTTGCCAAGATATTGGTTGACTTGCTATCGTTGTAAAAAGCAACCCCATCAACCTTGCCCAGATTTTGCAGACGGTGCTTAACGCCACCAAACTCAGACAAAACATTGGCAATAACCGCATTTTCCACGCCATAACTTTTGGCCACAGCGATTGTCGCTAGAGCGTTTTCGATATTATGGCTACCAGGTACCCCCAGTTGAGAAGCTGACATAACCGCTTCTCCCTTAAAGAAGAGGGTCCCCTCCTGTAAATAGGCCCCATCAACCACTTCTTTGGTCGAAAAAGGCAACACACTGGCCTGCGTTTTTTGAGCCAGGTCTTTGGCCAAATCCTGATTGAAATTCAAGACCAGGACGTCCTTAGCTGTCATGTGATCTTGGATGTGCCATTTGGCCGCTACATAGGCCTCAAAATCACCATGGTAATCCAAGTGAGTCGGCATCAGATTGGTGATGACAGCAACATGCGGATGAAAGCGGTCAAGGCCCATCAATTGAAAAGAAGACAACTCCATGACCAACTTATCCGCTGCCGTCGCTTTTGGGGCTACCTCACTAGCCGGAAAACCAATATTTCCTGATAAGAGGGCTGATTGTCCTGCAGCATTTAAGACCTCTGCAATCATAGTGGTCGTAGTTGTTTTCCCGTTTGAGCCGGTTATGCCAATAATAGGTGCCTCTGAAACTTGGTAGGCTAATTCGACTTCTGTCCAAACCGGTAGGCCCTTTTCCTGAGCCCGAACCACCATAGGATTGCTATAAGGGATGCCTGGGTTTTTCACCATAAGCTCAAAATCTTCATCTAAAAGGGCTACAGGGTGCTCACCGCAGATGACAGTAATCCCTTCCGTCAGGAGGGCTTGAGCCGCTGGGTTTTCTTCGAAAGGCTTGCCATCGTTGACCGTGACAATCGCCCCTAACTTGGCTAAAAGGCGGGCTACTGCCTCACCTGACCTCGCCAAACCTAAAACCAGTACTTTTTTATTTTGAAATGTTGAGATTGTTTTCATGTCTTCGCCCTTTTCTTTAAACATCTATAGTCTGTTTCATTTTACCTTGAATACCCGACTTTTTCAAGGATTTCAAGCATGAAAAAAGCATCTAGGACATGGTCCGAGATGCTTAACATAGCAGTTATCAACGCTTGACTGACTTTGACTTGGTCAGGGGCTTGAGACGCCAAACATCTCGTAAGCTCCAGTAAGAAACCGCGACCATGCCCAAGACCACAAAGACTTCAGCAGGAAGCTCCAAGAAAGTCATAAAACTCAATACCGCTAAAACCAGTAAGAGCGCAAGCAGGCCTACTAGTAAAATGACACCCATGGTATTTTTAATAGTGGCTGGTGCCAAGAAAAAGTAATAGAGCAAAATAAGCAGCGAAATAATCAGATAGACCATCTCATCAAGCCCTTCCTATCGGCTATTCAGCTGATTTTTTCTTTTTTTGTGCCTTAGCACGGGCGTTTTTATCCAAGATTTGCTTACGCAAACGAATGGATTCTGGCGTCACTTCCATGTATTCATCATCATTGAGGAATTCCAAGGATTCTTCCAAGGTCAAAATGCGTGGTGTTTTAATCACCGCTGTTTGGTCCTTAGTTGCCGAACGCACATTGGTCATTTGTTTTGCTTTGGTAATATTAACGGTCAAATCGTTATCACGAGAGTTTTCACCGATAATCATTCCCTCGTAAACTTCGGTTCCCGGATTGACAAAGATTGTTCCCCGTTCTTCGATAGACATGATAGAGTAAGTTGTTGCTTTACCTGTATCGATAGAAACCAAAGCCCCACGGTGACGACCGCCAATTTCGCCTGGAACAACTGGCAAGTATTGGTCAAAGGTGTGGTTCATGATTCCATAACCACGTGTCATAGACAAGAATTCTGTCGAGTAGCCAATCAGACCACGTGCAGGCACCAAGAAGACCAAACGGGTTTGACCATTGCCAACGATTTGCATATCCAACATATCGCCCTTACGTTCAGACAAGGATTGAATGATAGCCCCTTGGTACTCTTCTGGGGTATCAATTTGCACACGCTCAAATGGTTCCATTTGAACACCGTCAATCTCTTTGATAATAACTTCAGGACGTGACACTTGAAGCTCATAGCCCTCACGACGCATGGTCTCAATCAGGATTGACAAGTGCAATTCCCCACGACCTGATACTGTCCATTTGTCTGGTGAATCTGTTGGGTCAACACGCAGGGATACGTCTGTCTGCAACTCAGCCAACAAGCGTTCTTCGACTTTACGAGAGGTAACGTATTTACCTTCACGTCCAGCAAATGGTGAGTTGTTGGCCAAGAAAGTCATTTGCAAGGTTGGCTCATCGATGTGCAAGACTGGAAGTGGTTCCACAGCATCAGTTGGTGTGATGGTTTCACCGACAAAGATGTCTTCCATACCAGAAACGGCAATCAAATCACCCGCCTTAGCTTCATCGATTTCACGGCGTTCTAGGCCAAAGAAACCAAAGAGTTTGGTTACACGGAAGTTCTTAGTGGTCCCGTCAAGTTTAGACAGGGTAACTTGGTCACCAACCTTGATAGTCCCACGAAAGACGCGCCCGATACCGATACGACCGACGAAATCATTGTAGTCCAAAAGTGACACTTGGAACTGCAAAGGTTCATCAGAATTGTCAATCGGTGCTGGAATATGGTCAATGATGGTATCAAAGACTGGTGCCATGGTGTGTTCTTGATCAGCTGGGTCATCAGAAAGAGATGATGTTCCATTGATGGCTGACGCATAAACGACTGGGAAATCCAATTGGTCATCATCGGCACCAAGTTCGATGAAGAGTTCTAAGACTTCATCAACGACTTCAGCTGGTCGTGCAGACGGTTTATCAATTTTATTAACAACCACGATTGGGACAAGGTCTTGTTCCAAAGCTTTTTTCAAAACAAAACGGGTTTGTGGCATGGTTCCTTCGTAAGCATCCACTACCAAGACAACCCCGTCAACCATTTTCATGATCCGCTCAACTTCTCCACCAAAGTCCGCGTGTCCAGGTGTGTCCATGATATTGATGCGTGTCCCATTATAAGCGACCGCTGTGTTTTTAGCCAAGATGGTAATTCCACGTTCTTTTTCAAGGTCGTTGGAATCCATTGCACGCTCTTGCAGTTCTTTACGTTCATCCAGCGTATGTGATTGTTTGAGCAACTCATCCACCAAGGTTGTTTTCCCATGGTCGACGTGGGCAATAATCGCAACGTTACGGATATCTTCTCTTAGTTTGGTCATGTTTTCCTCTTATCTTTAAATGATTCGCCTACAAGTATATCACAATTGTTGGCAAAAAAAAGGACTGACCGACGTGTAACCGTTTTATAGCATGGAATCTTTTTCAGCCTAAAAAAGAAGGAAGCTTTTACCAGCTAAAATATGATACAATGAAAGCACCTTCAAAAGGAGAACTGATGACACCACTTAAGAAAAAAACTGCACTCGTCTACGGCCTTGCCGGTATCGTTACTTCTTGGTTATCTCCCCTGATTGCCATGACTTTAGGCTTCATTGGCCTGATACTGAGTCTTGTTTATCACAAGACCTCACCTTATTCTTATCGCATGGATGCCCTGATTAGCGCCCTTGCTATCCTAGCAGGCCTCGCGTGGTATCTGATTCCTAGTTTTTTAGCTTCCTAAGGAGACTCTATGACAACATCCATCACTACCGATAAACTCGTGGCCTACAAGGTTATGCCTACCTGGGACAAGGCCACTGTTCCAGACTTGGTTCTCAACCAGCACAATACCATGGAAGGAACCTGGGCTAAACTCACGATTTTAGCCGGTCAATTACGCTTTTCTGAACTGACCGAATCTGGTGAAACCCTTTCAGAAACAGTCTTTACCCCTGAAACACCTACCCCATTTGTCTCACCACAAGCTTGGCACAAGGTAGCCCTCTTGACGGACGATAGTCAATTTTACATCACTTTTTACTGCCAACCTGAAGACTATTTTTCTAAAAAATACAATCTCGGTAAAACCCACTCGGAAGTCCTCGCTGCAGCACCGCTCTGGGAAAGCGGAAAGGTCTTGGACCTAGGGGCAGGCTCTGGCCGAAATAGCCTTTATTTAGCTCAGCAGGGCCACCAAGTCACCGCACTGGACCGCAACCCTCAAGGGCTGGCTCTTATTGATGACATAGCTGAGCAAGAACAACTGGATGTCACCACAGGCCTCTATGACATCAATCAAGCCAAACTTACTGACGACTACAATGTTATCATCTCGACTGTCGTCCTGATGTTTTTACAGGCCGAGCGCATTCCTGATGTTATCACAGATATGCAAAATCATACCCTTCCTGGTGGTTACAACCTCATCGTTTGTGCCATGAGCACGGATGCCTACCCTTGCAACCTGCCTTTCTTTGGGTTTACCTTTTCAGAGGGTGAATTAGCAGACTACTATAAAGACTGGGAAGTCATCACCTACAACGAAAACCTGGGACATCTCCATAAACGAGATGCCAATGGCAATCCTATCGCTTTGCAATTTGCAACCCTACTCGCTCGAAAACCCCTTTGAAATCAAGCAAGGTAAAAACAAGCAAAGGGCAACCTAGGTGAGCTTTTAGTACTGTGATAAACTGATTTTAGTGGTCGTTCTACAAGGCTTGACCACTAAAAAACACTGCCAGTTAAGCGAGCAAGCATCAAACTTTTCGCCATGAAAAAACGCTTGAAACAGTGACGTTTCAAGCGTTTGGCAACTTTAAGACCCTAGGCTCACAGTTAAGCGAGGCAATCAAGCAGACCTTGCTCCCTTTCCTCCCTCACCTAAGGGAAGGGTTAAAAAGATTTTATCAGCAAATTTAAATGTCTGAGACAGGAGTCTCAGACATTTTTCTTAGCGTGATGAGGCTACGCGGATACGGTTCATGGCGCGTTTAAGTGCCACTTCCGCCCGTTTAACTTCATCGATATTATCTTCTTGATGTGCGCGTGCTTCTTCTAGTTTCGCCTCCGCACGTTGTTTGGCCCTTTCGGCCCGGCTGACATCAATGTCGCGGTCTCTCTCGGCAGAGTCTGCAATGATTGAAACCACATTGTCTTTGACCTCGATAATGCCACCATTAACTGCGATATAATCCATGTGACTATCATCATCAATCCGACGCACATGGACCTCGTTAACGTCTAAGGGGGCAATCAAGTTCACATGGCCTGGCAAAATCCCGATTTCACCTGCCAAGGTATCAGCCTGAACAAACTTTGCATGGTGATTGTAGCGTTCACCGTCAGGTGTCACGACACGAACCGTCATTTCTGCCATCATCTCACCTCGCTAAAATCCCATTTTTTTGGCTTTTTCAACCACTTCTTCGATGCGACCGACAGAACGAAAGGCATCTTCAGGTAGGTCGTCGTATTTTCCGTCCAAGATTTCCTTGAAGCCTTTGACCGTATCAGCAACTGGAACATAAGAACCTGGTTGTCCTGTAAAGGTTTCAGCCACGTGGAAGTTTTGGGACAAGAAGAACTGAATCCGACGTGCTCGGTTAACCAAGGTTTTTTCGTCATCAGATAATTCATCCATCCCCAAGATAGCAATGATATCTTGCAGTTCACGATAGCGTTGCAAGACACGCTGTACCTCAGTAGCCACCGCATAATGCTCGTCACCGACAATCTCAGGCGCCAAGGCAGCTGAGGTAGAGGCCAATGGGTCAACGGCTGGGTAAATCCCTTGTTGCGTCAAACGGCGTTCCAAGTTTGTGGTCGAATCCAGATGGGCAAAGGCTGTCGCTGGCGCTGGGTCAGTGTAGTCATCGGCTGGCACATAGATGGCCTGAATAGAGGTGACAGAACCCTTTTTCGTTGACGTAATCCGTTCTTGCAATTGCCCCATTTCAGTTGCCAAGGTTGGTTGGTAACCTACGGCAGATGGCATCCGTCCCAAAAGGGCAGAAACCTCTGAACCCGCTTGGGTAAAACGGAAGATGTTATCGATAAAGAGAAGCACGTCTTGGCCTTCCACATCACGGAAGTATTCCGCAATAGTCAAACCAGTCAAGGCCACCCGCATCCGTGCTCCTGGTGGTTCATTCATCTGACCAAAGACCATGGCTGTTTTTTCAATAACGCCTGATTCTTTCATTTCCCAGTAGAGGTCGTTCCCTTCACGGGTCCGTTCCCCAACACCGGTAAAGACGGAAATCCCACCATGCTCTTGCGCAATGTTGTGAATCAATTCTTGGATAAGGACGGTTTTACCAACCCCGGCACCACCAAAGAGGCCGACTTTCCCCCCTTTGACATAAGGGGCCAAAAGGTCGATAACCTTAATCCCTGTTTCTAGAATTTCTGTCGCTGTAGACAATTCATCGAAGGTTGGCGCCTTACGGTGAATGCTATCTCGGCGGTCGTCTTGTTCAAAGACTGGCCCGTTATCAATAGTGTCACCAATGACATTAAAGACACGCCCCAAGGTTTCTTTACCAACAGGGACACTAATTGGGCGTCCTGTATCCAAGACTTCAAGGCCACGCATCAACCCATCTGTAGACTCCATGGCAATTGTCCGCACGACACCATCACCAACTTCGAGCGCTACTTCTAAAACGACACGTTGGGTCTTGGCATCATCTGTATAAACAATCAAGGCATTATTGATTTCAGGGAGTTGTTGGTCATCTTCAAAGACGACGTCCACAATAGGGCCGACGACTTGAACAATTTTTCCTGTGCTCATTGCTTCCTCCTTTTTATTCTAATGCGTTAGCACCAGCAACGATTTCTGTGATTTCATTCGTAATCGCTGCCTGACGGGCACGATTGTATTTAATGGTCAATTCATTAATCAAATTGTGGGCATTATCTGTCGCAGCCTGCATAGCCGTCATACCTGCTGCATGCTCAGCTGTTTTAGCATCCACAATCGCCCCGTAAATCAAGCTTTCCGTGTATTGAGGAAGCAATTGTTCCAAAATAATATCGCGATCAGGTTCCAATTCAAATGAGGTCCGGTCATCTTGACCCTCATCTTCTGGGTTGAGCTCGACAATCGGAAGCATTTGTTGAACACGCACCTGACTAGTGATGCTATTGACGTGGTGGTTATAACACACATACAATTCATCAAAGATTTCATTGGTGTACATTTCAACCGATTTAGAAATAATTTTTGAAACCTGTTCAAAACTTGGCTGATCCGGTAAGCCTCGCAACTCAAAGACAGGTTCGATGCCACGAGCGCGAAAGAAATCTGCACCTGTCCCACCGATGCAAATAAATTCGCAATCATCACCATCGGGATGATACTCTTTTTTAAGTTGCATGACTGCTTTTAAGATATTAGCATTATAGCCACCGACCAGGCCCTTGTCAGAGGTAATGACAATATAACCTGTCTTCTTGACTGGACGCGCCTGCAAGAGAGGGTTACTGGTACTTCCTGTCGGAATACCACTCAACAAGTCATTGGTAATCTGACGAACCGCAGTCGCATAAACTTGAAAATCTTTAGCCGCTTGCTCAGATTTGTTCAGCTTGGCAGCCGATACCATCTGCATGGCACCCGTAATTTGGCTGGTTTTTTTAGTAGACGCAATCCGCGTCTTGATTTCATTAAGAGATCCTGCCATTGACGACCTCCCTCTTAATTATATGGTGATTGGGCTTTGAAAGTCGCAATCGCATCATCGAGGACAGCCTCCTCAGGCAAGTCTTTTGTCTCAACGATAGTGTTCAGCAGTTCAGGGTATTTGACATCAAAGAAAGCAAAGAGCTCTTCTTGGAAGTTCAAAATATCCTTAACCGGCACGGAATCCATAAAGCCATGCGTCAAAGCATACAAGACCAAGACTTGTTTTTCAACAGGCAATGGCTGGTGAACGCCTTGTTTTAAGACTTCGACAGTCCGACGCCCCCGGTTCAGCTTGGCTTGAGTCGCTGCATCCAAGTCAGAACCAAACTGCGTGAAGGCTTCCAATTCACGGTAAGAAGCCAAATCCAAACGCAAGGTTCCTGCCACTCGCTTCATGGCCTTGATTTGCGCAGCCCCTCCGACACGTGATACCGAAGAACCGGCATCAATAGCGGGACGTGTTCCTGAGTAAAAGAGATTGGATTCCAAGAAAATTTGCCCATCTGTGATGGAAATTACGTTGGTTGGAATGTAGGCTGAAATATCACCCGCTTGTGTTTCAATGATTGGCAGCGCTGTGATAGAGCCTCCTCCCAATTCATCAGACAGTTTTGCAGCACGTTCCAACAAGCGTGAATGCAGGTAGAAAACATCCCCTGGGTAGGCTTCACGACCTGGTGGCCGACGGAGCAAGAGGGACAGTTCACGGTAGGCAACGGCCTGTTTAGACAAGTCATCATAGACAATCAAAACATGTTTGCCGTTGTACATAAACTCTTCACCCATCGCAACCCCTGCAAATGGCGCAATGTAAAGCAAAGGTGAGGGTTGAGACGCTGACGCTGTCACCACGATGGTGTAGTCCAAAGCCCCAAAACGGCGCAAGGTTTCTACCTGTGCACGCACGGTTGATTCTTTTTGACCGGTTGCGACATAAATACAAATCATGTCCTGGTCTTTTTGGTTCAAAATCGTGTCGATGGCGATAGAGGTTTTACCTGTTTTACGGTCGCCGATAATCAATTCCCGTTGCCCGCGACCGATTGGAACTAGGGCATCAATCGCTTTTAGACCTGTTTGGAGCGGTTCTGTAACGGATTTACGTTGCATAACACCAGGTGCTGGTGCTTCAACCGGACGTGTCTTATCTGTCTTAATCTCGCCAAGTCCGTCAACTGGTTGTCCCAAAGGGTTAACAACACGCCCAATTAAGGCTTCCCCAACAGGAACTTCCATGATTTTACCCGTTCGTTTGACGATATCGTCTTCACGAATGCTACTAAAATCACCCAAGATGACAATCCCGACATCACTGGTTTCCAGGTTTTGTGCCATTCCATAAACGCCATTTGAGAACTCTAAGAGCTCGCCACTCATGACATTATCCAATCCACGAGCACGCGCAATCCCGTCTCCGACGTAGGTGACAACACCTGTCTGTGTGACATCGAAATTTGGTGTAAATCCTTCAATTTGTTGCTTGATTAAAGCACTAATTTCTTGTGCATTGATTGCCAAAAGTCACACCACTTTCTATTTTAATTTGGTTTTTAAGTCTTGTAATTGACTCCGAATACTCGTGTCAATGACTTGATTTTTTGCATTGATGACAAATCCACCAATGAGGGTCTTATCCACACTTTCGACCAAATCCCCTGAAGCAATACCAAAGCGTGATTTTGCTAAGGACAAGAGTTTCTCTTTTTGGTCCTCTCGTAAAGGGGTTGCTGTTTTCACTAAGACTGGGTAGTGTCCTGTCTCTTGAGCCAAGAGGGCTAAGCTAGCCTCTAAAATCGCTTCAAGGTCCGCTTCACGGTTGTTTTGACCGATAATGGTCAAAAAGCGTTGCAACTCGGTTGAGCAGGGCTCTGCCAGAAAGCCAAGAAGTTTACTGGCCTGTTCCTTAGTGATATTGGCTTGACGCAAGTAAGTTGCCAAGTCAGTTTCCGCCATAACAGCTAAAAGCGCTTCAATCTCATCGTGGATTGTCTGGGTTTGGTTATGGTCAATAGCGACCTCGACCAAACTCTTGGCATATTGCGCAAGGAGCGCTTCTTTTTTCTTGTCCATTAGGCATCTCCTAATTGATCCAAGTAGCGGTCAACCAAATCTTGTTTGGCTTTGTCGTCAAGTTCTTTGGCGAGAATTTTTTCCGCTAGGCGCACGGTCAAGTCAGCCACGTCACCTTTGACACTAGATACCGCTTCTTGCTTACTTTGAGCAATATCTTGTTGTGCTTTTTCTTTTAGGCGGTTGGCTTCTTCATGAGCATTGGCAATAATCTTATCCCCATGGGCCTTTCCGGTTTCATGCGCATTGTCAATGATTTTACCAGCTTCATCCTTAGCCTCTACCAATTCCTTCTGACGACGGTCAGCCAGGCTTTGAGCTTGAATCCGAGATTCTTCGGCTGAGGTGATGTCATCTGAAATCTTTTGGGCACGTGCTTCGAAAATAGCTGTGATTTGAGACCAAGCAAACTTTTTAATCAAAAAGAGCAACACGACAAAGGCGCCGGTCACAATGATAAAGTTTCCAATAACGGTCCCAAGTCCTGACGCTTCTAATGTTGGTAACATAGGTTTGTCCTTTCTTAGTCCTCTTCTTCTTTAATCTTGCCCCCCAAATAGGTGGATGTCAACAGGATGAATACATAGGCCTGCAGACAGGAGATAAACATAGAAAATGCCACCCATAGCAAGAGGAATATAAAGGCAAATGGTGTTGCCAAAATACTGGTTCGAGCGAATACCAAGAGCAAGCCCACCAAGAGTTCACCCGCATAGATATTTCCGTAGAGACGAAAGGCTAGTGAGATGATATTGGTGAATTCTTCCATGATATTGAGTGGTGTCATCCCGATAGGGGTAACAAACTCTTTGAAGTAGCCCTTGAACCCATTTTCACGAATCGCAATCGCTTGGGTACAGATGGACATAATAATCGCAAGGCCAATATCAAAGAACATATTAGCCGTCGGTGACGTCCAGAGGTTCTCACCACTTGGAGACGTCAACTTGGTTATCAGTCCAATATTATTGGCTACCAAAAGCAAGGCAAAGACACTAAAGTAGAGGAGGAGGTATTTTTTGGCGTACTTTTCGCCTAAGTTGTCCTTGATGAGACCATAAACAAAGTCATAGACCCACTCCAAGACATTTTGTTTCCCCTTAGGCTTGAGCGTCATGTGACGTGAAGCCAGATAAACAAAGATAAAGACAAGAAATACCGTCAGGGCAGACATCCATAACAAGGTCAGGTCAAAGGTCACAGGACCAATGGTTACACTTGGAAAAGTTTCTTCCAACTTTCGTCCACCTTCTTTCTAAATGGGTCTGAGCCTTTATTTGACGAAGAATGTAAAGGCAAATGTCACAAAGAAGGTTCCTTCAATGAAACCAACCCCTAAGAAGATCATGGTACGGAGTTTATTGAACAACTCAGGTTGACGTGCTGCAGCTTTCATGAAACTACCTACCAAGATACCTTCACCGATAGA
The DNA here is from genome assembly GCF_001578885.1 of Streptococcus sp. DD12. Classification (GTDB taxonomy): domain Bacteria; phylum Bacillota; class Bacilli; order Lactobacillales; family Streptococcaceae; genus Streptococcus. The sequence continues at coordinate 942,272 of NZ_KQ969495.1, forward strand.
TACACCCATACAGGCAATACCGAGTGCCAAAATTGCAAAATTCATTGTGAATTCTCCTTTTAATTTTTTTACCCTGTTATTTTAGTCCTATTTTCAGCAAAAGTCAACGCTACATAAAAGGGAAGTAGGCAATTTGACAGAAAATGCAAAGTTTTCTGAATTTTTCAAAAAAATTACCAACCCCTTTCCACTCCTTTAATATAGAAACCTTGACGAAGGGGTGATTTTCCTAGCGACACCCCCTCTAGTGACTTGCTACCCATAAAAAAAAAGGCTGGGACTTTATCCCAACCTCCTGTGACAGGTGTTTTGTTTAATCTGCTAGAGCAGTTTGAAGGGCTGCCACCTTGTCCAAACGCTCCCATGGCAGGTCGATGTCTGTTCGACCGACATGTCCGTAGGCTGCGGTTTGTTTATAAATAGGGCGTTTGAGGTCCAGCATTTGAATAATACCCGCTGGGCGCAGGTCAAAGACCTGACGAATGGCCTTGACCAATTCACCCTCACTAACGGTTCCTGTGCCAAAGGTATCAACACGGACAGAGACAGGGTGAGCCACACCGATGGCATAGGCTAACTGCACTTCGGCTTTCTTGGCCAGACCTGCTGCAACGATGGTTTTAGCAATGTAGCGTGCGGCATAAGAGGCAGAACGGTCCACCTTAGTGGCATCTTTTCCAGAAAAGGCACCCCCACCATGGCGGGCATAGCCACCATAGGTATCGACAATAATCTTGCGACCTGTCAGTCCTGAATCCCCTTGAGGCCCCCCAATGACAAAGCGACCTGTTGGATTGATAAAGAACTTGGTTTGGTCGTCTAAATACTTGGCTGGAATAACCTGACGAATGACTTGTTCAATCACATCCTGACGAATCTGTTCTTGACCAACTTCTGGGTCGTGCTGCGTGGAAATAACGACAGTATCGACACGAACAGGACGGTCGTCCTCATCATATTCTACCGTTACTTGCGATTTAGCATCTGGACGCAGATAGCTAATCTGTCCTGATTTACGCAACTCTGCCAGACGTTTAACCAGTTGGTGACTCAGCGCAATGGGAAGTGGCAGGTATTCTGGTGTCTCATCAGTGGCAAAGCCAAACATAAGCCCTTGGTCACCTGCCCCAATCAGATCCAGTGGATCTTGATCGGCATCCCCACGAACTTCCAGAGCTTCATTGACCCCTTGAGCAATGTCGGGAGATTGTTCCACTAAGGATGGGTGTACCCCAACGGTTTCTGCTGAAAAGCCATAGGCCGTATCGGTATAGCCGATGTCTGCAATGGTGTCACGCACCACTCGGTTGATATCCACATAGGCCGTGGTCGAAATTTCGCCAAAGACATGGACCGACCCAGTGTAAACGGCTGTTTCAGCCGCCACATGGGCATCTGGATCCTGTTCTAAAATAGCATCCAAAATTGCATCTGAAATCTGGTCAGCAATCTTATCTGGATGCCCTTCGGATACGGATTCGGAAGTGAAAAGTTTACGTTCTGACATATAATGTCCCCCTTAAAAAGTTTTAACAGACCCGGGTCTGTTTGACGTTACTAGGTTACAAAGCACTGATCTGTCCTTGGGACAAACCACCTTTTCGGGACTTAATAACAGGACTCATTATACCATAAAAATAGGCGCTCCTGCTTTTTCTTTTATAGAAATCCCCTATGTCTGTGATAGGTTTTTCCAATCACCCTCCGCCTAGCGAACTTGTGATATACTGAGAGTATGAAAACATACGAGAAAATTTATAACTTATTAAAAGAAGAAAAGGACTGGGTAAGTGGGGAGCGCTTGTCCCAGCAATTAGGCCTTTCTCGGACTTCCATATGGAAAGGTATCCAACGCTTAGAAAAAGAAGGGGTTAGCATTGACTCCGTCAAGAAAAAAGGCTACCGTATCGCTTCCGGAGACTTGCTTATCCCTCAGCAATTAAGTCAGGAGCTGGGCATTCCCGTCAGCCTCAAGACCGATAGCCAATCGACGCAGACCGATGCCAAGACAGACTACCTCACAGATGACAAGCACCTCTATCTGGCGCCTAGTCAAGCCGCAGCGGTTGGTCGTTTCGGCCGACCTTTCTTTGCCCCCAAGCAAGGCGGCATCTACCTCAGTTATCGTTTTCGGCCCTTCTGCCCTCTAGAGGACCTGCCCAACTACACCCTGCTGGCGGCAGCTAGCGTGGTTTTAGCTATCAAAGCCTTGACAGGCAAGAACCCACAAATCAAGTGGGTCAATGACATCTATCTTGATGGCAAAAAAATTGCTGGCATTTTAACCGAGAGCCAGTTGGACATGGAGACAGGGCTGGTGGGTCAAGTCATCATCGGTATGGGCCTCAACTTTCACATCACAGACTTTCCAAAGGAAATTGCAGACAAGGCTGGCAGCCTCTTTACCCAAACGCCTCCTATCAGCCGACAAGACTTGATTGCCAAAATTGGACATATTTTCAAAGAAACCCCTGAAGCTGTCCTCCTTGACACCTACCAAAGCCATTCCCTCGTCATCGGAAAAACCGTCAGTTTTACCCAAAACGGCCAAAGCTATCAAGGCCTAGCCAGCAGTATCGACCAAGCAGGTATTCTGACCGTTCAGTTGGACAATGGCGAAAGCATGGCGCTTAACAGTGGCGAAATCTCGCTGAGCGATTGGTGAAAGAAACACAAATACCCCCGACAAGGACACCTTGCCGGGGGTTTGTTTCTACTGATACAGTCACCTATTTATTCTAATCGCTTTTACCGTCCCATCTAAAGGCCTCCAAGCGCTTTTTGATATCCTCTCGCACATCCCATTTGTTTTTTGCTTTTTCGCCAACTTGTTTAACCCCCTCTTGAAAAATCAAGCTCATGAGGGTGGCCAAGGCGTCTAAGACGGCTCGTCTTTTTTCAGCCGGGATACCTGTCAGGCCTTCAAGGGCTCGACGGCTACTGGTCATAAAACTGGACTGAAAATCTGTCAAATCAGCAACTCCTGCTAAAATCAAGCTGTCAAAAACAGTATCGACACAGAGCTTCAATTGAGCATTTGGCAAGGCATCCAGAAATTGGTCAAACACCCGCTCCATGGTTTGACTAAGCAAGGTCTGGCCTTTGACTGCTGGCACTAGGGCCGTCTCAGACACTTGCCAATTAAAAATCGAGTGTTGCATCAATAATTGCCCGCGACTTTGAATGGTTTTGGTTTGTTCAGGCATTTCCAGCATGACCCCAACCAGTGATTCTTGTGGGCGATAGGCGGTCAGACGTGAAAGCATTGGGTTAGCACTGTCTTTGGCCAAAATCCGAGGGTGAAGCCCTGGGGCGTCATAGGTCACAAGCGCTAGCAGTTTGTCGGCAGCCTCCGAGTCTTGTTGAAGGCTCGCGTAAAGGGCTAGGTTGCCTCCCTTTGAGTGACCTGTCACCACTAAATCTGTCGACCAGTTGGCTAATACTTCCTTTAAGTAGGCCTGCGCCATTTCTTGGGCCGGAATTTCCGACCGATAGGTCATCATGAAGTCTTCTTTCCAGCCAATCAGACTGGTATCTGTCCCCCGAAAGACCACTTGACTGTAGCTAATCTCTGGGATGGTGAGTACCACGGCTGCAAACTGTCGCTCGGTAACCACGGATACTTCCTCACGATAGCCTAAAAAATGCAGGTCCTTATAGCGTGAAAGCTCAGACATCAGCTGAAAAAGGTCACGCCGTTTGGTCGTGGCAAGGCCTGGGTTCTGGTCCCAGAGAACCTGTCGTTCTTGGACTTGGTCAGATAGACTTGCCAAGGATTTGGCTGAAGCCCTACTAAACTCAGGCGACACGAGGCCTGTCAAAGGCAGGTAACAGAGTTCATTTAACAAGAGCTGGTCAACCGCGTTAACCCCTTCTTGCAAAAAAGAGACCTCTCCATACTCTTTTAGATATGAAAAAACATCCTCCTTGGCCATAATTTCCTTTCTCTTGCATACGGCTTCACCAAGCCTCTAAACCAGGTCCCCTCCCAAAGAGGAAAGTTTAGTTATCCGTTTTGGTATCGGCTTTCGGTAGGGGATATTTTAGCGCGTTTTTGGCTAATTTATCCTGAACGATACGAGTGACATCTAAGTCTAAAACAGTGGCTAGGTTCAAGGAATAAATCAAGACGTCTGCTAATTCTTCTGCAACATTGGTCATGTCTTTGGGGGCATCCTGCCACTGGAAGTTTTCCAGAAGCTCTGCCGCCTCAATACTGATTGAAGTTGCCAAGTTTCTTGGGCTATGCGCCTGACCCCAGCCTCGTTCGCGATTAAAGGCTAAAATGGCCTCTTGCAAGTCATTCATGCCCATCTCCTTTCTCAACTGGGCCTTGATAGGTCCCAAAACCTCCCCTGACAAGCAGTAACTGTTGAAAACCTTCTTCTGCTAATCGTTCCACAGCCATCTGGGCCCGACTGCCCATCTGACACATGACAGCATAGGGTTGCTGAGGTGACAGGCTTTCCTTCCAGCTGGCAATCGCAGAAAGAGGAAGATTTCGCGCACCAGGCACATGCCCTTGACAAAATTCATCCGTCTCACGCACATCCAGCAGGACCGCTTCCTTAGGCCCATTTAACCAATCTGTTAGTCTTATTTCTTGCATGCTATTTCTCCAGAGACTTGCTCCCAAGCTTCTTTGAGTCGACCATAGAGCAGATAGGGGCGGTCTTTAAGCTGGTCTATACTTGCGGCGTTAAGGGCCGTCATCAAGAGGCGAAGGTCTTCTTTCCAGGCCTTGACTTGTGCAATCACTTCCTCAAGGGGCTGACGCTCTACCATTTCCAGAATGGTCCGAGAAAGCCCGACAGCCTTAGCCCCTAAGACAAAGGCTTTGACCATATCCAAAGGTTGGCGAATCCCTCCACTAGCTAAGACCTCTAACTGCTCTTGATAGGGCTGACTGCGTAAAAGCGCCAAGGGCGTTGTTTGCCCCCAATCATTGAGGTAGTCACGCCCATGACTGGAGCGTTGGTTTTCGATAAAAGCAAAGGAGGTTCCCCCTCGCCCAGAGATATCCACCGCTTTAAAACCAGCTGCTTGGGCTCGGGCCAGCGTCTCAGGGTCCATCCCAAAGCCGACTTCTTTTAACATCAAAGGGCTTGTCACCTCTTTAGGGTAACGGTTGAGGTGTTGCAACCAGTTTGAAAACTCCCTTTCCCCCTCTGGCATTAACAATTCTTGCATCAGATTGACATGCACTTGGAGAAAAAGCGGTTGCATGGCAGCCACAACTGTCTGGGCCTGCTCAGGGGTCTTGTCTAGACCGATATTCGTCGCCAAACGCAGGTCAGGGTAGCTCTCTCGCAAATGAAAAGAAGCTGGTTCTTGTCCTGCTAGAGCCGCACTATAAGAACCCGTCACCATGACCAAATCACAAGCCAGCGCAACTTGCGCTAGCTTATGATTAACCTTTTCTGCCTTGGCACTGCCCCCTGTCATGGCATTGATATAAAAGGGAAAAGCCCATTTTTCCCCGAGCACAGTTGTTGATAAATCAACCTGATGTGGGGAAATCTCTGGCAAGGAACTTTGCAGAAGTTCCATGTCATCAAAGGCATTATAGGGGGATTGGTAGCGTAAGGCATAGGCTATATGCTGGTCTTTACGATTCATACGTTTCTCCTAGGTTAATCTCTGCAATGGTCTCAATGCCAACCGTCTGCCAAGCTTGACTGAGCGCCCTTGCTTGCGCTGTGTCAAAGACTAGGGCAATCCCACAGTCACCCCCGCCAGCTCCACTGCTTTTAGCTGCAATGTCTAAAGCCTGCGCTTGTGCCACTAAGGCATCTAGAGCAGGCGTGTAAATAGCGGGGTCCAGGTCCTTTAAGGCCTGACCTGCCTGCTTGATGGCTGACTGGGCAAGTGCCTTTTGCCCCGCTTCCAAGGCCTCTTTCAGCCTAGCGACAGCCTTTTCCATGACTTGTAAAAACGCAGGCGCTTGACTCCCCTTGACACGGTCCACCAAGTCTTGCGAGGAGGCAGCCTTCTGCGTCCAACCGACCAGGACAGTAGCTGGGAAAGTACTTGCTACAGGGCTAATCTCATAGCCCCAGTCTCTTGTCATGACTTGTGCTATTGCTTCTTCTTCCAACCACTGCTTGACCGACTGACGGTCAAAGGAAACGTAAGAGGTCACTTGGTCCGTGGTGATACAGGCGATGTCTCCCATCGAACCATTATCACCTAGGGTCAAAAGCGTCGCACTGGCCAGCTTAAACAAGAGGTCTGAGCTAACTGTGACACCATAAAAAGCCAAGACAGCCTTCAAAGTCACAACCACTACACAACCACTAGACCCCAAGCCGAATTTCTTGCCCGCTTGCCCTAGTTGCCCTGAAATGGTCAAGGAAAAAGGACATCTCTCTTTCAGCCAACCCATCTGCAAAAGATAGGTTTCTGCTAGTGCAATCGCTTGATAGATGAGCTGGTAGCGGGTGTCCTCAGGACCGGTGGCCACCTGACCAATTTGTTCGGAAAACAAGCGTCTCGACTTAGCCGGAGCAATCGTGGCTGTCAAATAAAGAGGAACCGGTAGAATAAGCGCTGACTGACCTGGTGTCAAGATGCTGTATTCACCTGCCAGGTAAAGCTTCCCTGGCGCTTTTACAGTAATGCTCATGAGAGTTCCTTCGTTTTAGAGGCAATCACTTGGTAATCCTCGGCAAAAATCGCGCTTAAGCGGTCTAAGTCTTCCTCAAGACAAAGCACCTTGACATTTGGTCCAGCATCCATGGTGAAATAACAGCGTTCGCCACTGGCACGCAGGGCACGCACCCGGTCCATTGCTGCCTGACTTGCACTTGTCAAATAACTAAAAGGTGGCTGGCTAGCCCTTGTCGTGCTATGCATGGCCAGAGCATTGCTTTCTGTCAAGCGACCAACAGCCTCAAAATCATCGGCAGCCAAGTAGCCCTGCATGGCGGTGTAATCTTTTGCCGATTGGGTAACCCAATCCGAGAAATTACTGGCTGTCTCCACGCACCGCTTCATGCCTTCACGAGAAGAAATAGCTTTTTTCTGGTCTGAAATCACTAGGATAATCATGGCCAGCTTGAGATTTGTCTTTACAGGAAAAATAGCCCCACTATCCTTATCCCAAGCCACAACTGGCCCATAAAGGCTACGCGCTGAAGAGCCTGAAGCAAACTTTGCTTCTTGGGCCAGCCGCTTGGTATCCCATTGGCACTGATAAAATTGATTGGCCGCTCGCACAAGCGCAGACAAACCAGACGAACTAGAGGATAAGCCTGCTGCCGTTGGCATATGGTTAACGGAACGCACCTCACAAAAACCGTCTTCTGGCCGGCGAAAGCGGTCTAAAACCTTACTCACCTTAGCTGTTTCGGCTTGTCCTTGACGCTCTCCGTCAAGATAGAAGATATCCTCAGTCGCTTCTTTGGAAAGAGGGGCTATCTCCGTATCCGTCGTCAAAGCTTCCAGCGTCAGCGAAATGCTAGATGTCGCTGGCCGCATAGCGGTAGGGTCAGCCTTCCCCCAGTATTTGATTAGCGCAATATTGGCATAGGATGTTACGGCTACATTTTCTCGATCCATGTTTGCTTGGCTCCTTTCTGCTTAAGTTCTTTTTGGAGGTCTAAGGCCAAAGACTCCGTGTCAGCTAGGGCAATGATACAGCCCCCCAGACCGCCACCTGTCATCTTGGCTCCCAAAGCGCCTGTCGCTAGGGCTTGAGCAACCAGTCGGTCAGAGGCCTCACAAGACACCCCTAAAGCCTTCAGGCTGGCATGGGCTTGGGTCATTTTCTCTCCCATACCCTGATAATCGCTAGCCAAAAGCGCCCCTTCAAATTGCTCAGCCAGTAGGCCCAAGCGGTTAAGATGAGGCAAAGCTTTTTCTTGAAGGTCCTGCACCTTTTGAATGGCCTCGCTGGTTTGACCATGAATCCCAGTATCGGCAATGACCAGATAGGCCTGGCCCTCAAAGGCCAGACGTTTAAAACCAACATTTCGGATGTAACTAATCAGTTCATCACTCAGGCAGGTCTTGGCATCCAGCCCACTTGGGTTGGTGTGAGCGATAATTTCTGATTGATTGACCAATATTTCCAAATCCTGATGGCTAATGGTCTGCCCAAAGTAGTCATAAACCGCTCGAATGGCTGCAATCGAAACCGCTGCCGACGAGCCCATCCCCCGCCTTTGGGGCACATTAGAGACAATCTCATAGCGGATGGGCGCATTTTCTTGTCCCAAATGCTCTAGAGCAGCATAAACCGCCGTGGATAAGGGGTCCGTCAAGTTCACTGCAAAAGGCTGGTCACTGGCTGTCACCTGACAGCTCACCCGAATCCCCTGTAAAGGCATGGCAATGGCCGGAAAACCATAGACCACCGAGTGTTCCCCCATTAATATAATCTTGCTATGAGCATCCCCATGCCCTATCATTTGCTCTGTCATCTTTTTCATCTCATTATCTTTTAATCAACTCTTTTATTCTAATATAATTCCTCTTAATTCGCTACTGGAAACCCTAGCCCTTTCTGTCACGCCAGCCTTTCCCACCTCTTCTAGACAGACCGGCTTTCATTGCCCCTTATTTTTTGTTATAATCCCAGTAAAACAGGTGAGGGGTTAGCCCTTTTAGAAACGAGACAAGTATGTCACAACAATCTGATTTATCGTCCCATGCGGGCACGTCTTTACAAGACATCAACCAGTCTATCCAAGTCCCTAAAAACCTAGGTCTCTGGAAAAGCTTTCTACGCTTTTTAGGTCCAGGAGCGCTGGTAGCTGTCGGCTATATGGACCCGGGCAACTGGATTACCAGCGTCCAAGGAGGTGCCAGCTACCGTTACCTTCTCTTATCCGTCATTCTACTCTCTTCATTGATTGCCATGCAGTTGCAACAAATGTCGGGAAAACTCGGTATCGTCACTCGGTCCGACCTAGCCCAAGCCACGGCCCACTATCTACCCAAACCTCTGCGCTACTTGCTTTGGGTCATTATTGAACTCGCCCTCATGGCCACCGATTTGGCCGAAGTTATCGGTTCTGGGATTGCCCTGCATCTGCTCTTTGGCTGGGACTTGCTTTTTTCTATTTTACTAACGGTTTGCGATGTCTTTTTATTGCTCTCTTTGATGAAACTCGGTTTTCGAAAAATCGAAGCGATTGTCTCCACCTTGATCGCAACGATTTTGATTATTTTCGTCTACTTGGTTTTCTTGTCCAAGCCTAGCCTGACTGGGATTTTACAGGGCTATCTGCCCCAGCTCTCTGTCTTCGACACGCAAACCACAGGCAGTTTGTCCAGTCGTTTGACCCTGAGCCTGGGTATCCTAGGGGCCACTGTCATGCCACACAACCTCTATCTGCACTCTTCCATCTCACAAACCCGCCGTGTTGACTATGATGACCCCAAGGACATTCAGCAAGCGGTGCGGTTTATGACTTGGGATTCCAACCTGCAACTGAGTTTGGCCTTTGTGGTCAACTCCCTCTTGCTTATCCTTGGGGCGGCCCTCTTTTTCGGGCACTCTGAAAAAATTGGGGCTTTTTCCAGCATGTACCATGCCCTTGAAACTCCCAGCATCGCAGGGAGCATTGCCAGTCCTTTTCTAGCAACCCTCTTTGCCGTTGCCCTTTTGGCGAGTGGGCAAAACTCTACCATCACAGGAACCCTAACCAGTGAAATCGTCATGGAAGGTTTCCTCAAGCTACGTATGCCAGCTTGGCTCATTCGTCTGGTGACCCGGCTCTTTGCTCTCTTGCCAGTTATCGTCGTCGCCTTGCTTTTCGGAGACCAAGAAACCACGCTGGACAACCTCCTCATCTACTCACAAGTTTTCTTGTCCATTGCCCTGCCCTTCTCCATTTTCCCCTTGGTCTATTTAACCTCTCAGAAAAAGATTATGGGAGATTATGCCAATGCCAAATGGAATTCAGCCCTTGGCTACGGTGTTGCCGGACTCTTAACCATCCTCAATATTATTCTAGTAGTTGACATGTTTTAAAAATCCTTTATAATAAGTGTTACCCTATTTTTTAAGAAAGGTAACACTTATTTTTATGTCTCTTTTATCAACCAAGCGCTTGGCCCGCATGGCCATTGCTGTTGCACTTGTGATTGTTTGTTCGCAGATTACTGTGCCTCTACCCGGCATTCCTTTTACCCTACAAACCTTTGCGGTCGGTTTAGTGGCCAGCCTGCTAGCACCTCTGGATGCCTTTTTGGCCTGTCTTACCTATCTCCTGCTTGGTGCCATCGGTTTACCCGTTTTTGCTGGTGGCGCTGGCGGTTGGGCTAGCTTTGTAGGCGCTGGCGGTGGTTTCCTGATTGGTTTTAGTCTTTTTGCCCTCTGGACGAGCTTCTCAACCCACAAAAACAAAACTTTTGGTGGTTGCTTTTAAACCTTATCTTAGGCGATGCCCTCGCTTTCTTCTGCGGTTGGCTGGGACTCATGACCTTTTTACATCTGGATGCCAGTGCTGCCTTTTATGCCGGTGTGGCTCCCTTTGTTCTCATCGATCTGATCAAGATGGTAGTCGTGGCCATCATCGCCCAACGGTTACGCCCAATTTTATCACGCTAAGATACGACAAAAAACCCGAGACGACTGTCTCGGGTTTTGAAACATTGCTAAACTTTTAGATGGCTAGATTCTGCGGAAGGCTACAAATAGAAAAAAGGTATTTTCAGTTTTTTGGAACAACCTACAAGACTTTCCGCCGTGAGAAAAGTGCTTGAAACAAGCTTGTTTCAAGCCTTCGGTAACTTTGAGACCTAGGCTCAAAGTTAAGGTATGGAATCCGTCAGGATTCGCTACCGTCCGTCCTCACCTAAGGGAAGTCTTAATAAGATTTTGTTTTCAATCTCAAAACCCGAGACGACTGTCTCGGGTTTTGAAACATTGCTAAACTTTTAGAACGCTAGATCCTACGGAAGGCTACAAATAGGAAAAGGTGTTTTCAGTTCTTAGCAACAACCTGCAAGACTTCCCGCCGTGAGAAAAAGGCTTGAAACAAGCTTGTTTCAAGCCTTCGGTAACTTTGAGACCTAGGCTCAAAGTTAAGGTATGGAATCCGTCAGGGTTCGCTACCGTCCGTCACTCACCTAAGGGAAGTCTTAATAAAGATTTATTTTCAATCTCAAAACCCAAGACTATCGTCTCGGGTTCTTTATCCTATGAAAAGCAATTAACCTTTAAAAGCGTCCACCAACACTTGAAATTCTTCGTTGGTCAAGGTGATTCCCTTGCCCATTTTTTCATGGTCTGGGCTCCAAGAGCGGATATCGTACTTGGCCGCTGCCCCGTTGAAACTCACACGATTGAGTTCTTTGGTCCAGCCCTTGTCGTTTTCAGATAGGGTTAGTAAATGTTCTTCGATTGCAAAGCTAAATTCAGCCATATATCATCCTCCTACCGGTTTATTCGCTACCGTTTGCAAAAATTTAGGGTTATACGTTATAATTATTTTAACAACTTATTTGAGAAAAGACGATGAAAAAACTACTTGAACATTTAAAAAAAGATTTGAAGCACTATATTGACCCCAGTCATACCCCGCCCGAAGAAAAAGCCCGTCTCAAACGCATCGACCGTCAACTGACAACTGCCTTGGAAAACCAGCGCCCCATCCACCTGATTACCGATAAGGGGGCCTTGACGGGAACCATCACGCGCTATGATAGCGCCAAAGCGCAACTGGTTCTGAGGGATTTCACTCAAGGTCCCACTCACCTGATTGCCCTTTCTGATATTCAAAAAATTTCCTTTCTGCCCGATAGCGTCATCGACTCACAAGAAGAAGCCAAAAAAGACTAGACGGCTTTAGCGCTAGACCTTTCTTTCATCACAAAAGGCCTTGGACACCTGTCCAAGACCTCTTTTTTATATCTTCAAGAAACGGCTAGTGGAAATCAATGACCCAAAGGCACCAATGATAATCCCAGCGACAAAAATGGCACCTACCGCATAAGGTAGAAATTGGTTGACTGGATAGAGAGCCAGATTTTGTTCTGCCAAGCCTTTTGCCAGAGATTCATTAGCCAGCAAGTACAAGTAGCTGACGGCTCCAGCTGGCAAGATAGCCCCAATCAGACCAATCCAAGCCCCTTCAAAGAAGAAAGGTGTCCGGATATAGCCTTTTTTAGCCCCCACCAAACGCATGATTTGGATTTCGCTCCCCCGTGAAAGGATGGTCATCCGAACGGTGTTGGAAATCAAGAAGATAGCCACCAAAATCAGGACAGCCGTCGCAACCGTACCTCCGACCTGGATGTAGTTGGCAAAGTTAATCACGTTTTGGGCCGTATCACCACCGTAGTTGGCACTGTCAACCCCATCAAGGGCTTGAATTTGTTTGGTAATGGATTTGGCCTGATTAGCCGTTTGGATAGTGACATAATACACATCCTGCAGAGGGTTTTGGTCCCCTTCTAAGGTCGCATAGTCAGAACCAAGCTTGGCTAATTCAGTATCTTTGCTTGAAAACTCAATACTCTTAACCCCTTGAATGGCTTCAATCTGGTTGTAAACCAAATGGTAGTATGGATTGGCCACCTGATTGCCTGATTCATCAGCAACCGTTTCGACGGCATCTGTAGAACCATCCGATAGGAAAACCGCGATACGGATATTGCCAGTCGCCTGTTGTGACAGGTGCTGAGCGTTGATAATCAAGGATGCGAACAACCCGACCAAGGTCAAAGTGACCGCAACTGTCGTAATGGCCGCAAAACTCATCCAACCATTACGCCCCAAGCCCTTAAAGGACTCTTTAATATGACGGAAAAAACGTCTAATCATGAGATTCGTATCCCCCTTCTTTGGCATCGCGAACAATCTTACCATCGTTGAGTTCGATAACCCGGTGGCGGTAAGCATCGACGAGTTGCTTGTTGTGGGTCGCCATGATGATGGTCGTCCCTTCCTTATTGATTTCTTCGAGCAAGTCCATGATTTCGATGGCATTTTCAGGGTCAAGGTTTCCTGTCGGCTCATCTGCAATCAAGAGCTGTGGCATATTGACCATGGCACGGGCAATAGCGACACGCTGTTGTTCCCCCCCTGACAATTGGTTCGGGAAAGATTTGGCCTTAGCTGTCAGACCAACCATGTCCAAGACTTCGGCAACGCGTTTTTTGATGTGACGCGGTTTGACACCGATAACTTCCATCGCATAGGCAACATTTTCAAAGACGGTCTTACGTGGCAAGAGCTTGTAATCTTGAAAGACCACGCCTACGCTACGGCGCAAGAGGGGAACTTCACGCCGGCGCAATTTAGACAAGTTGTACTTGCCGACATAGAGTTGGCCACGTGTCACCGCTTCTTCATGGTAGAGCATTTTAATGAAAGAGGATTTCCCTGCTCCAGAATGCCCAATCAAATAGACAAATTCGCCTTCTTCAATTTCGACATTGACCCCACGCAGGGCCGATACATTGTTTTTATACTTCTTACTGACATTAGTCATTTCAATCAATGCCATGCAATTCTCCTTAATCTTCTAGACGCCATTTGAGGTAGGCGTCGATAAATCCGTCCAAGTCACCGTCCATGACCTTATCCACCTGAGCGACTTCATAGCCTGTCCGGTGGTCCTTGACCATGGTATAAGGGGTAAAGACATAAGAACGAATCTGGCTCCCCCAGGTGATTTCCTTTTTGTCACCCTTGAGCGCATTGACTTCCTCAGCCTTTTTCTCCTGCTCCATCTGGTAGAGTTTGGCCTGCAACATTTTCATCGCCCGGTCCCGGTTACCATACTGGGTCCGGTCAACTGTAGAAGCCACCACAATACCAGTCGGAATGTGCGTCAAGCGCACCCCAGTGGAAACCTTGTTGACATTTTGCCCTCCGGCTCCCCCTGAACGAAAGGTATCCATCTTGATGTCGTCATCACGGATGTCGACCTCGATGCTGTCATCTAGCTCAGGCATAACTTCGACTGACGTAAAGGACGTGTGACGCCGTTTGGCCGAATCAAAGGGAGAAATCCGCACCAAACGGTGGACCCCCATCTCTGACTTGAGCAATCCATAGGCATTGGTCCCTTCAAAGGACAGGGTCACACTCTTAATCCCGGCTTCATCACCGGCCTGATAATCCAGAACTTCCACCTTAAAGCCGTGGGCATTCCCAAAACGCGTATACATGCGTAGGAGCATATCTCCCCAGTCTTGGGCTTCTGTCCCTCCAGAACCTGGATGGATTTCCAAAATCGCATTGTGGCTGTCATAGGGGTCTGACAAGAGCAAGGTCATCTCATACTGGGACATGATTTGTTCAAGCTCTGTCAGATTTTCTTCTAATTCTACCTTGCTATCTGCGTCTTCACTGGCAAATTCCAAGAGCACTTCCGCATCTTCTAGCATGGTTTCCATCTTATGGAAGGTTTCGTAAGTTTGTTTTAGGTCATTTAACTCCTGCGAAGTCTTTTGAGCCTTTACGCTGTCATTCCAAAAATCGGGATGGGTCATCTCGTTTTCCAACTGGGCGATAGACTCTTCAAGTTCTTCTAAGTCAAAGTGACCTCCTGAAGCTGGTTAGCTTCACGGTGAGTGCGTCAATGAGCTGACGCATTTCAGAAATATCCATGATTTACCTCATTTCTTTAGTGCTATCATTGTAACATAGACCGGAAAAACTTTCAAAATTCCCGACGAGGGCTCTCAAAACAGCCTTGTTTTCCTGTTTTTTTGCTACAATAAAACCATGACTAGACTTTGCCTGATGAGCGACCTGCACATCGACCTCAACCATTTCGGCCCCTTTGAGCTAGAAACACTGCTTTTTGTCCTCAAAAGAGAAGCTATCGACCACCTGCACATCGCAGGGGATTTGGCCAACCATTTTGACCAAGACGCCGTCCCCTTCATCGAAGAACTCAGACGGCAACTGACGGTGACCTATAACCTGGGAAACCACGACATGTTAGACCTCACCGAGGAAACGATACAGGCCCAGGATTTTCAAATTCATGACATTGGCCAGCGCAAACTCTTGGCCTTTCAAGGCTGGTACGACTATTCCTTTAACCCGGAAAAGAGCGCCGACAAACACCAGCGCTTCAAGCAAACGTTCTGGTTTGACCGACGGCTCAAACGCCCCCTCAGCGACCCAGACATTACCCGGCATAGTCTGGAAAGGTTAGAAAAGATACTGACAAACCTTGACCAAGTCCCGCTAGTGGCCATGCATTTTGTCCCCCACCAAAACTTCACCATGACCCACCCCAAATTTACACCTTTTAACGCCTTTTTAGGCAGTCAAAAGTACCACCAGATTTTTGTTGACCATCAGGTCACAGATGTCGTCTTTGGTCATGCCCACCGCTCCTACGGCGACCAGACCATAGATGGGGTCACATACCACTCTAGACCGCTAGGCTATCTGCGCGAATGGGATTTAACCATTGATTTTGTCAATGACCACCCCGAGTACAACCCGACAGGCAGCTGGAACCTCAGTAAACGTTACAATGCTGTCAAAAAGTTGCCTGAATTTCAGGCCTATAAACGCCAGCACCTCGCCCAAGAATTTCGCAACTCCATGACCATCTTTGAGTGCTGATAAAAAATGAAAAGTTAGAACCCATGCAGTTCCTGACTTCTCTAATGACACGATTTCTAGAAAGTTTGCACCAATAAAAGACCAAACAAAAAACTTAGAACAAGCGTTCTAAGTTTTTCGTTTTAAAGACTTAGTCTTCTTTTTTACGGCGTTTTGAGGCCAGAGCTACAGCTCCAGTCATGGCTGCTGCTCCTAGTAGAAGACCTGCTGCATTGGTAGCTGTTTCACCTGTAGTTGGTAGAGTGCCTGTCACGACACGGCTACCACGGTTGCGACCAGATTGGTCCCATCCATAAATGGTGCGTTTGCGACCGTTGCGACCGTACTCATCCCACTCGTGCATAGAACTTGATGTCCAGTAGCTGATAGAGTTAGACAAGGAAGTGCTCAAGGACTCTGATTCTGAGCTGCTCAATGACGCTGACAAGCTTGCAGAAGCACTTTCAGACGCAGAGGCTGAGGCTGAAGCAGATTCAGAAGCTGAAAGTGACGCACTCAGGCTAGCAGAAGCGGATTGACTTGGCCAAACTGACGTTGACTCAGACTGGCTCAAGGAAGTGCTTAGGCTGGCAGAAGCAGACGCTGAAGCGGATACTGAGGCTGACACAGAAGCAGACAAGCTAGCACTCTCACTTTGTGAAGTTGAGACAGATGCGGATTCGCTGGCTGACAAGCTTGCAGAAGCACTTTGTGACAAGGAAACTGAAGCAGACTCAGATTGACTAACAGACGTTGAAACTGAAGCAGATGCTGACTGACTCAGTGAAACTGAAGCAGATTCTGATTGACTCACGGACACTGAAGCGGACGCGGATTCTGATACAGAGGCGCTGACGCTTTGGCTCTCTGATACTGATACGGACGCTGACTCAGACGCGCTCGCTGATGTAGATGCAGATACTGAAGCACTTGCACTTTGGCTTTCTGATACTGAGCTTGATACGGATTGGCTGACAGAAGTTGACAGGGATTCTGACGCACTTACTGACGCTGAGGTTGACTCAGATTGACTGACAGAAACAGAGGCTGATTCAGACGCACTCACTGAGACTGAAGCGGACTCAGATTGACTGACAGACGTTGAAACTGAAGCAGATTCTGACTGACTCACGGACACTGAAGCAGATTCTGATTGACTCACGGATACTGAAGCAGACGTTGATTCTGATACAGAGGCGCTGACGCTTTGGCTCTCTGATACTGATACGGATGCTGACTCAGACGCGCTCGCTGATGTAGATGCAGATACTGAAGCACTTGCGCTTTGGCTTTCTGATACTGAGCTTGATGCGGATTGGCTGACAGAAGTTGACAGGGATTCTGACGCACTTACTGACGCTGAGGTAGACTCAGATTGACTGACAGAAACAGAGGCTGATTCGGATTGACTCACTGAAACTGAGGCTGACTCAGATTGACTCACTGACACTGAAGCGGATTCAGACTGGCTGACTGACGTGCTAGCACTTTCGCTTTCTGACAGAGAAGCTGAAGCAGATTCGGACTGACTCACTGAAACTGAAGCAGACTCAGATTGACTCACTGACACTGAAGCAGATTCTGATTGGCTAGCTGACGTGCTAGTGCTTTGGCTTTCTGACAAGCTAGCACTTTGGCTTTCTGACAAGGAAACTGAAGCAGATTCAGACTGACTCACAGACGTCGAAGCAGATTCTGACTGGCTGACTGACAAGCTTGCGCTTTGGCTTTGTGACACTGACGTTGACGCTGATTCAGATTGGCTCAAGGATGTTGAAGCTGATTCAGATTGGCTAACTGACAAGCTAGTGCTTTGGCTTTCTGACAAGGATGCAGACGCTGATTGGCTCAAAGAGGTTGAAGCGGATTCAGACTGGCTGACTGACAGGCTTGCGCTTTGGCTTTGTGACACTGACGTTGACGCTGATTCTGATTGGCTCAAGGATGTTGAAGCTGATTCTGATTGGCTGACTGACGCGCTATTGCTTTGGCTTTCTGACAAGGATGCAGACACTGATTGGCTCAAAGAGGTTGAGGCAGATTCAGACTGGCTGACAGACAGGCTTGCGCTTTGGCTTTGTGACAATGACGTTGACGCTGATTCAGATTGGCTCAAAGAGGTTGAAGCAGATTCTGATTGGCTGACTGACGCGCTAGTGCTTTGGCTTTCTGACAAGGATGCAGACGCTGATTGACTCAAGGATGTGCTAGCACTTTGCTCTTGGCTCAAAGAAGTTGAAGAGGACTCACTGAAAGATTCAGACTGTGAGGTTGACTCAGAGGCTGTCATCTTACGGTAGTAGTAGACAACATCTACCGGTGTACGGGTTCCAGTCGGGATAGAGTAGTTATTTGAGAAACTCTTATATCCCTTAAAGTTTTGGTAAACCGTACCTTGGGCTGGGTCATCATTGATGTAGGAAATACTATCAGCATTCATACCATCCCCCTCAGCGGCTACCGAGGCAACAATGACGTTATTGCTATTATTTCCCAAGCCTTGCGGTGTCAGGCTGGCAGCTGGGGCGCCTGAGAAACGCTTAGGCAGGGTAACTTGAGTGATTGGTCCATCTTTAACATTTTGAACATTATAGGTAACTGTTTCATTGGTATAGTACCAACCGGTGATGAGGTTGGTGTAGATACCATTAGACTGGATAAATGGTGAGACTTCCAAATAGTAGTCACCTGTCTTGCTGTAGACTTTGATGGTATCTGTTGAGGCTGGAATATAGGCTGCCCCCGCCTTCATGACAGGTGTCGTGTAGACCAAGGTGTACTTAGACACATCTGGTGTGCCGACATCTGCAGAGGTAAAGTTATTGATTTCGCTTGGGTCCAAGACATAGATACGTGTCACGGTTGAGCCATTGGTATCAACGACTTCTGTGATCCGTTTAACATAGTAGTTGTTGGCCCCACCATTAAGTTCGACATATTGTTGCCCGATACTTCCCAAGGTACCAGTTGGCATTTGCGTATCTGTTGAGGCTGGTACGAGGACATAGCCATCGATAGCACGTACTCCAGAAGCGGTGTAGTTTTGACCTTCGATACCGGTTTGACTGTATTTACCAAGTTCAGTTTCGGTACCAGTTGGTTTATAGGTGCCACTGGTATAGCCAGAGTTGACTTCTTTATAGATGGTGTTTTGGGTTACCAAACGAGATGGCACAGAGGTTTGGACGTTAGGCTTAGACTCACCAACATTTCCTGGATAGTTGACATCCATGATTTGTTTTGTCTCATACTCAAGGTTTGAGTTGACAAGGGATAAGGTCACCACGCCTGGTGTCGTGCCACTTGCTGCTTGGTAGTTAAGGCTGTTGCTGACATCAGAGTTATCGCCAGTGATGTAGCTTGGCAAGGTCTTTTGAGTATCCCCTGCTGCGATAGTCGTCTCATAAACCGCTTCACCAGTTGCTTTGTTGACGATACGGATGTAGACAGTAGGGTTAGACAAGCTGGTCCCTGTGATGGCTGAACGGTCTACAGAGAGGGTTGCATAGTAACCAAAGGAGGTGTCATTTTTGGTAAAGTCCCAGATACCAAAGGTGTAACGGCTAGTATTCGGATCGACAGCATAACCAGATGAACTTGGGGTTGGATCTGTAATAGTTGCCCCATTCGCATTAGAAATAACTGGTGACATGGTGATACCGCTGGCTGAACTGCTGCTGGTTGCGATCGCATCCAGTTGGGCTACGATAGCTGAGCTACCGTCTGCAGCCGTACCATTGCCTGTAAAGCCAGCTGCTGTCAGAGCTGCCATCATGTCATCGACAGCTGAACCAAGTTTTTTACGTTGGTCTTCATAAGCTTGAGCAGTTGCTAGGCTAGCCAACAAAGCATTTGAAGCAGTCACTTGTGCTTGTACTTGAGTGATGCTATTGACCAAAGTGGTCTTAGCGGTGCTATCAGACAAGCTTGCCGCATATTTGTTGGCAATACCAATCAAAAGCTCGGCTTCAGAAGTGTTTTGGTCCAAAAGGTCTTTGGCATCATCGCTAGAGCTTGTTGTCGCACTTGATGTTGACGCTGTGGTACTGCTGGCTGAGCTGCTGGTTTCAGAAGCTGTGGCTGTTGACTCTGACGTCGATAATGACAAGGAAGCAGATACTAGTTCTGACTCAATCACAGACAGACTTTCTGATGAAGAGGTTGAAGCTGTTAAAGAAGCTTCAAGCGACAGGCTTTCTGATGTTGAGCTTGATTGTGCTTCAGATAGAGACAGGGATTGAGAGGCTTGCACAGAAGCAGACAGGGACGCTTGGTCAACCGTGTTTTCAGAAGCTGTGGCTGTGCCACCGACAGTAACCGTGTCAGCATTGACCAAGGTGTCCGTGCTATCAACACTTGCTGTTGTTGCCGTTTCATCCGCGTGAACGGTTTGGCCGGTTTGGGCCAAGATGGCCCCTCCCCCTGCTACGGCTCCTGCCGCTGTCAGGGTCTTGAGCAAGGCATGGCTAGAGGTAGATAAGGTGTTGTCACTAGTTGTTTCAACAGTGACCTTACTTTCTTTGACAACACCGCCCTTGAAGACACGGAAGATATTGAGATAGGAGATAACGGTACGAACCCAGTTCTTACCAGATTTGTGCATTTTGACCCGGGAGGTACGGTTGACCTCATCAAAGTTTTTATTGAAATGTTTACGACGCATAGGAGCCCCTTCTTTACAAAAATATTTTAATATCGTCTGTCTTTAACAAAACGTTAAGACCATTTTACACACTAGAGCATTTTATGTCAATGAATTGCACTTTAAAGATGTAATATTACACAAATGTCACATTATAGCAATATCTTGTCATATTGTGTAATCATATAGTGTTGTTTTCTTATCTTTTTTTGCAAAGAAGCCTTTTTTTCTCAAAAAAGCTATCATAATCTGCACTTAATTATGACCATAATTACATGAAAAGGGTTCCAAAAATGTTTGTTTTTGTTTTCTCTTTTTAAAAAAATGACAAAGCTCAGAAAAACCTGAGCTTTGTCATTTTAAACCATTATTTTCCCAGTTGCACACGAGGGACATCGTGTTGCTGATAGCTGACCCCTTTTTGTTCCATGAGCTTGATGGCAAAAGGGTGGGGCCGATAACTTTCTTTGTAGGTGATTTTTTTGATGCCCGCCTGCAGGAGGGCCTTGGTGCAGTTGACACAAGGAAAGTGCGTGACGTAGATCTCGGTCCCGTCCGTTGAAATCCCTTCTTTGGCACACTGGATTAGGGCATTCATCTCAGCATGTACTGTTCGGATACAATGCCCTTCTTCCATTTCATGCCCAACTTCATGGCAGTTATCGGTCGCTGACACACCGCCATTGTAACCCGTCGCAATGATGCGCTTTTTTCGAACCAAGACCGCTCCGACAAAGGCACGGTCACAGGTTGAGCGTTTGGCAATCAACTCGGCATTGGCCATAAAATAATCTTCCCAGCTCAGACGTTCTGTCATATAACCTCCTTAGAGAATGATGAACTCTTTTGGTGCCAAGGTAATCAATTCACAACCTTCCTCAGTCACGATGAGGTCGTCTTCAATCCGCACACCAAAAGCATTGTCCAGATAGATGCCTGGTTCGTCCGTCAAGACCATGCCTGCTTGGATATGATGTTCGGTATCTTTTTGACTAAAGTAAGGCTCCTCGTGGATATCGAGACCGATACCATGGCCAATCCCGTGTGAAAAGGCAGGCCCATAACCAGCTTCAGTGATGATGTCACGTGGAATCTTATCAAAATCCCGCATTGACAGCCCTGCCTTGGCTTGGTCTAAAAGGGCTTGGTTGGCCTTGAGGACGAGCTGGTAAACTTCTTCTTCTTTATCTGTTGCTGGCCCCAGGTGGATGGTCCGTGTCATGTCACTGACATAGTGGTCATAGTAACAGCCAAAGTCCATGGTCAACATGTCTCCGTTTTCGACAACCTTGTCAGAAGCTACCCCGTGTGGCATGCTAGAGCGATAGCCTGAGGCGATAATCAACTCAAAGGAAACCCCAGAGGCCCCGTACTTGCGCATGCGAAAATCCAAGAAGTCTCGGATGTCTTTTTCGGTCGTTTGACCAGGCTTGATGTAGTCCAAAACGTCCGCAAAGGCACGGTCTGAAATCGAGCAAGCCTGACGAATGGTTGCCAGTTCTTTAGCATCCTTGACGATACGCAGGCGTTCAATCAAGCCATCATCTGCGACCAATTGGTAGTCGCTAAAAACAATTTCTAGCTGATGAAAAGAGCGGTAAGGCAGGTCACTTTCAAAGCCAAAGCGCTTCAAACCAGAACCAGCTAAGCGTTCTTTGATGACCGCTAGGGGGTCTTTGGCTTCGATGATATCCCAACCGTGAACCTTTTCCTTGGCAATCAAGCTATACCGACTGTCCGTGATGAAGAGGCGGTGTTTGTCAGAGATAAAAACCGTGGCATTGGTACCAGAAAAACCAGTTAGATAGTAGATATTGGTATGGTTTGTGACCAAGAGCCCATCAAAAGGGGCAGTTTTTAAGGCTTGAGCGACATTTTCCAAACGGTGTTGCATGGCAGTTCCTTTCTGATAGCTAACGTTTCTTTCTTATTATAGCACTAATTGTTCATTAATGATGGAGATTTTCATCATCTTCTTTCCTACAAGAGGGGCAGTGAAAGAGTTCGTGAAACATTTCACATTTCATTTTCGTGACAAACATTAAATGTTTGTGACATGTCATTTTTGTTAAATTCCCCTTTGACAAATGTCAGGTAGATATCTATAATAAACATGAAAGCGGTTACCTTAAACTTCCCTGAACTTTTGCTAAAGAAAAGGAGATGACACTCATGAAAAAAGGTTTAGGATTCTTATCACAGGCTGGCTTGGCACTGGCTTTTTTAGCGCCCTTGGCCCTAAATGCTTCTGAGGCTAAAGCCTATGATTATTATGGCTATCCGACGGCACCACCAACCTACTATGCCCCTTGGAACTCCGCCTATAGCTACAATAACTATGCCTACAACAACTGGAACAATGGCTTTAACGGCTACAATGCCTCTCCTGTCTACTATAACTCAGCTTATAACAGGAATTACGGCTATAACAACTGGAACTATGCCTACAACAACTACGCAGATGCCTACGGGTATGCCCCTTATTATAGCTACGGTTTAGGCTATAATCCTTATGGCTATGGCAACTATGGTTGGAGTCCCTATAATTACGGCTACTATTACAATAGTTGGAACCCCTACAACTATGGCTACAATTACAACCCTTGGAACCCTTACCGCCCATATTACCCTTACTACTATGATTACGGTTATACCTATCCTGGTTATAATGGCTACACTCCTGGGGGCAACTCTTACAACAACAACTCCCGTTACCGCTACAGCAACGGCTACCTCTACTACCTGCTAGATGATGGTTCCTACTATGTTTATACCAACAACCGGTGGGTTTACTATGCCAACAACGGCAATAACAACGCTGACAATGGCAACACCAATACCAACAATGGTTACACTGCCTTGACCAACGATAGCCACTACCGCTATGAAAATGGCTACCACTACTATGTCCTAGATAATGGCGATTACTATTACTACAGCAATGGCCAATGGGTCTTCGTCAAGGTCAATAACTCTGACAATAACTCTGGTGGTGACCATGCCGATAATGGCAATACTGACAACTCTAATACCAACCCTTCTGACAATGGTAACAACGGTAATAACGATAACTCCGGCTCAGATAATGGCGGAACCGTCACTCCAGGTACTGGCGATGATACAACAGAAACCCCTGGTTACGCCCCTGAAACCAATATCGACTATGACAAGTTACCAAAACCAACCCTCCCACCGACCGACCCTGCTATGCAAGCCGACCCTCGTTTTGTGGATGCTGATGGGGTTTACTACTACCGTGTGGCCATGACCGACGAAGAAAAAGAACGCGGTATCGATGGCTACTACAAATGGATGGGAGACCATTGGAAACTCTTCAATGGGACAGATAATAACGACCCTGCCCTTGACCCTGACATTCACAGCACGGCCAATGATGACGAGTACAACTACGATGACAAAGCCTCCAGCGTAGCGCTCTACTCTGAAAATGTGGTTGGTACCGGAAAAGCGGGTGAAGCCCTGCCATTCCAAAACCTTGAAGAGTTCAAGAACTATGTCATCGCAAATGCCAATCCTGTCTTTAAAGACAACGCTGGCTGGGATTGCGCAGTGACTTGGGAAATCGAAGACCAAACAAACTTTGACGCTTCTAAAGCTAGTGCTTGGTCTCGTGACTATGTCTTAGTGGCCCACCTCAAGAGTGGCGTCACCGATGACAAGTACAAAGACTATGAGTTTGGCGATGTCAAATTTATCTACCGTGTTGAACCGACAGAAACGTCCGACTACGTTGACCGCCAAGCTGCTCAAACAGCCTTTGATGAAATCAACTTCCAACGTCAGGCTGCTGGCCTGCAACCTTTAACATGGTCTGAAGAGCTCTACACGTCAACCACACTGCCACACACCAAAGACATCTCCCACAGCTTTGTCAGCGAAGGTCTCGTCTTCCGCCGGGAAAGTAACGGTGTGGTCGTTGCCGACAAGTGGATCAACAGTGGTTGGAGAGAAATCTTCTACAGCCCTGACATCACCCAAGGGGCCGTTGCCTGTGTCGTGGCAGGAGACGGTACCTACTACTGGTCCTTTAACTACCAATGATGAGATGACTGATGGGGTAACCGCTTAAACCACCACAAGCCTTGTTTGACAACAAGCACACCATTCGTGACTAAGGTCACATCCTCCAGAAAGCCTGGGTTTCACCACCCAGGCTTTTTTGTCGTTTATGCACAAAAGCTACAAGCAAACCCTCACCAATAGGGGATAAGCTTAATCACAAAAAAGAATCACTTCCCTCGACTCTTGGAACTTGGCCTAGAGCTGAGAAAGTGACTCTTTTTCATGTTGTGATGATTTTATGTTTCGTCTTGACCGGCTAACTTGGCTTTCAGGTATTGGCCGGTATAGCTAGCCGCGACTTGGGTAATGGCTTCTGGAGTTCCAGTAGCCACGATGCTTCCACCGCCGACACCCCCCTCTGGTCCGAGGTCGATGATGTGGTCCGCAGTTTTGATGACATCTAGATTGTGCTCAATCACGAGCACCGTATTGCCATCTTCGACAAAGCGGTCCAAAACCTTAATCAGACGGGCAATGTCATCCGTATGAAGCCCGGTTGTCGGTTCATCAAGCACATAGAAGGACTTGCCTGTAGAACGTTTGTGCAGTTCGGAGGCCAGCTTCATCCGTTGGGCCTCTCCACCAGAGAGGGTCGTTGCTGGTTGCCCCAAGGTCACATAGCCCAAGCCCACATCCTTGATGGTCTGCAACTTGCGTGCAATCTTAGGGATGGCTGAAAAGAAGTCCAGCGCATCATCTACGGTCATATCTAAGACTTGCGCAATGTTTTTTTCCTTATAATGGACTTCCAAGGTTTCTGAGTTATAGCGTGTGCCATGGCAAACTTCACAAGGGACGTAAACGTCTGGCAAAAAGTGCATTTCAATCTTGATAATGCCATCACCCGAGCAGTTTTCACAACGCCCACCCTTGACATTAAAGCTAAAACGGCCTTTCTTGTAACCACGAATTTTAGCTTCATTTGTCTGTGCAAAGAGGTCCCGAATATCGTCAAAAACGCCTGTGTAGGTCGCTGGGTTTGAGCGTGGTGTCCGCCCAATCGGGCTTTGGTCAATATCAATCAAACGGTCAATATGCTCTAGCCCAGAGATAGCCTTAAATTTCCCAGGTTTTTCAGAGTTCCCATTCAGCGTTTGAGCAATGGCTTTTTTGAGGATACCATTGACCAAGGTTGACTTGCCAGAACCTGACACACCGGTCACAGCAGTAAAAGTCCCTAAAGGAAAGTCAACCGTTAGGTCTTTTAGATTGTTTTCGCTCGCTCCCTCTAGCCGAATCGTTTGGCCGTTACCCGGGCGCCGAGTCTCCGGAACCGGAATAGATTTTTTACCTGAGAGATATTGCCCTGTGATGGATTTGGTCATGCGGGCGACTTGTTTTGGAGTCCCTGACGCGACAATCTCACCACCCAGATGCCCAGCACCTGGCCCCACATCAATCAACCAGTCCGCTTCACGCATGGTGTCTTCGTCGTGTTCGACCACGATGAGCGTATTGCCCAAGTCTCGCATTTTTTTCAGGCTGGCAATCAAACGGTCATTGTCCCTTTGGTGCAAGCCGATAGAAGGCTCATCTAAGACGTAGAGCACACCAGAAAGGTTAGAACCGATTTGGGTGGCTAGGCGAATCCGCTGACTTTCTCCTCCAGATAAGGTCCCCGCTGCCCGTGACAAGGTCAAGTAAGCCAGACCAACATTGTTGAGGAAGGTCAAGCGGTCTTTGATTTCCTTGAGGATAGGGCGCGCAATGGTTGCTTCATTGTCCTTTAAGTTTAGGGCAGACACATAGGCCAGATGGTCACCAATCGAGAGTTCTGAGACTTGCCCAATATTGAGACCATCTTCGCCACCTACTCGGACAGATAGAGCCTGAGGATTTAGCCGATAGCCGTGACAGCTAGGACAGGTCAGCTCATTCATGTACTCACGCATGACGTTGCGAGTGTAGTCGGAGTTTGTCTCATGGTAACGGCGGTTGACGTTATTAACCACACCCTCAAAAGGCATGAAGAGGTCACGTTCGCCCCCAAAGTCACTATGGTAGTGAAAATGAAATTCTCGGTCTCCCGCTCCGTACAAGACCACATCTTGCTCGGCCTGGGTTAATTTCTCAAAAGGGGTGTCCATGTCGATGCCGAAAGCGGTCATGGCTTGCTCCAAAAGAGCAGGGTAATAATTAGATGAAATAGGGTTCCATGGCGCTAAGGCCCCTTGACGCAAAGTGAGAGTCGGGTCTGGAAGAACCAGATCGAGGTCTACTTCCAGACGATTGCCCAGACCATCGCAGGTGGGACAAGCCCCCAGAGGCGCATTGAATGAAAAGAGCCGCGGTTCTAGCTCAGGCACCATAAAGCCACAGATAGGGCAGGAATAATGCTCAGAGCAGACGATTTCATTGCCGTCCATGGTGTCAATGATGACGTAACCATCCGCCAAAAGCAGGGCTGCTTCCACCGACCCAAAGACACGGCTGCGAATCCCTTCCTTATTGACAATCCGATCCACAACCACTTCAATGGTGTGAGCCTTATTTTTGTTAAGTTCGGGTACTTCACTGACATCATAGACCTCACCGTCAACCCGTACCCGCACATAACCGTCTCGTTCAATCCGTTCAAAAGTCGTCTTGTGTTGGCCTTTTTTGCCTCGTACCACAGGTGCCAAGATCTGCATCCGCTGTCTCTCAGGCAGGTCCAAGATTCTATTGACAATCTGTTCTGGTGAGGAGGCCGTAATCGCCCCATGGCCATTGGGACAGTAAGGTACCCCGACACGCGCATAGAGCAGACGTAAATAATCATTGATTTCTGTAGCCGTCCCAACGGTTGAGCGAGGGTTGCGGCTGGTTGTTTTTTGGTCGATGGAGATTGCTGGGCTCAGACCATCAATAGCGTCTACATCAGCCTTTTCCGTATTGCCCAAAAATTGACGCGCATAGGCAGAGAGGCTCTCCACATAGCGGCGTTGCCCTTCTGCATAGATCGTGTCAAAGGCCAAACTTGATTTACCCGATCCTGACAGACCTGTGACAACAACCAGTTTGTCACGCGGAATATCCACATCGATATTTTTCAAATTGTGAGAACGTGCACCATGAATACGAATTTTGTCTTGCATGCGATCTCCTTTCCCTCAAATCCTATCAGCCATTATATCAAATTTTCCCAGTAAAGACGGCTTACAAAATCGGTGATTTGTAGTATAATGAAACGGTATGCCAAAAATTCTGAAAAGGAGAGACCATCGTGCAAGAGATTTACCTATCTAAAGCGACTGCCTTTGAGCCCATTGACCACTATGAAGCAGGCTGTTGGGTCCATTTGGTCAATCCCTCAGACGAAGAATCGCGCAAGGTTGCTGACCATTTCCATGTCGATATCCAGGACCTTCGGGCGCCTCTGGATGCTGAAGAATCTTCTCGTGTGGTGACTGAGGATGACTATACCTTAATCATCGTCGATGCTCCCACTCAAGAAGAGCGCAATGAACGGACTTATTATGTGACCATCCCGCTAGGAATTATCGTTACCAAAGAAGCTGTCATTACGACTTGTTTGGAAGATATTAGCCTCTTTGACAGCTTTAAAAAAGGGCGACCTCGCAATTTCTACACCTTTATGAAGACCCGCTTTGTCTTTCAATTGCTCTATCGCAATGCCGAACTCTTCCTGACAGCCTTGCGCTCCATTGACCGCCAAAGCGATAAGTTGGAGACCCAACTGGAAGGCTCAACAAAAAATGAGCAGTTGCTGGACATGATGGAGTTGGAAAAGTCCATCGTCTACCTAAAGGCCGCCCTCAAGCTTAACGAACGAATTGTCAAAAAGCTGACAGGCAATGCCTCTAGCCTGAAAAAATATGTCGAAGACGAAGACCTGCTAGAGGATACCTTGGTCGAGACCCAACAGGCTATCGAGATGGCATCCATCTATGAAAATATTTTGAATGCCATGACCGAAACGGCAGCTTCTATCATCAATAACAACCAGAACTCCATCATGAAAACACTAGCGCTCATGACCATGGCGCTAGACATCCCAACGGTAATTTTCTCCGCCTATGGGATGAACTTTCAAGACAACTACCTGCCACTCAACGACCTCAAGGGTGCCTTCTGGTTTGTCACTCTCATGGCTGCGGTGATGTCAGGCATTGTCGTCGCCTACTTTATCCGTAAAAAATGGTTCTAACCCACCTCAACAAGGAGCATTTCATGACTATCGACCTTAATCAACTCACCAAAAAAAATCAAGAATTTATCCACATCGCTACCAATGAACTGATCGCCAATGGCAAGACTGATGAAGACATCAAGCTTATCCTAGAAGAAGTCCTGCCACAAATCATCGAAGAACAAGGACGAGGGATTCCAGCCCGGACCTTCCTAGGGGCCCCAACACGCTGGGCACAAAGTTACACCCAAACCGAGGCAAAAACAGCTGCCCAAGCAACCAACGATAACCCTTGGCTCATGTTTTTAGATTCTTCTCTCTTCTTTTTAGGCTTTATCGCCCTCTTTAGCGGTGTGATGAATTTCTTTGACAGTCGAACCACCAGTTATGGCCTCATTTCCCTCTTTGTCTTTGGTTTTGCAGGTGGCGCTTTACTCTACTTCATGTATCGCTTCCAGACCAACCTGGCCCAAAACCGCAAACGCTTTGGCTGGCTCAAGAGCATCTTAGCTTTAATCCCTGTCTTAATCCTGCTGGTTATCATTGTGACCGTTTCTGGTTTGATTCCGGCAAGTATCAACATCCAACTGCCCGCTATCGTCACTATCCTAATCGGTGCAGCAGCCTTAGCAGGCAAATACTTCTTTAAAAAGCAGTTCAATATTCAAAGCAGCTTTACCCCAAAAGCTAACTAAAAAGCAAACAAAAAAAGCCCCTCGACTGCTAGCCTTGACGCCTTATCTACTGGTCTGAGGGCTTTTTTTATCAGCTAAACTGATGACGAAAAAACACTGTTGCTAGCAACAGTGTTTTGTTATGGGGGCGCTTAGTCAAATACCCAAGCCAAAGCCCTTACAGGTGACCCTGTCGCCTTGTGCCAATGGGGAAAACTAATCTGGATGAGACTGCCACTTGCTGGCACTTGGTCTAAATTGGCCAATACCTCAAGCTGATAGATATCTTGCTCTAAGAGGTAATATTCTTCCACCAAGCGCCCATTGCGGGCAGCAGCCTGTCCACTATCGGTATCCAGGGTTTCATGCCCCAAGGCTTTAGCCCCTCTCTCATGAACTAAAAAGTCAATGGCCTCATGGCTCCAGCCTGGGGTATGCTGACTGCCATCAGGGCCAAGGTTGCGAATAGCATCTTGGTCTGGCCACCGTTTACTCCAGTCACTGCGAAAGGCCACAAAAGCCCCCGCTGCAATTGTCCCATGTTCTGCCTCAAAGGCTAAAATATCTGCCTTGGTCAATTCATAATCGGGATTTTCAGCAACAGCTTGGGATTTATCAATCACGTACAAGGGCAAAAGCAAATCCTTCAGTGGCAAATCATCTAGCCAACGGCCACCTTCCACAAAATGAATGGGCGCATCAATGTGCGTACCGTATTGACCGACCACAGAAAATTTCTGAACATGAAAGCCATCTTTAAGGGTGAAAACATCCGTCTGCTCCAGTGCTGGTAGAGCCGGAAAGTGAGGGCTCTTGCTATCAATTTGATGGGTCAGGTCCACCCAACGTGCGGCCTTTAGGGCGTTTAAAATAGTATCAGCTTGTGTCATGTGAGGTCCTCCTTTGTGAGTTTTATTATAAAGGACCAAAGGCCGATCGACAAGGGGGCTGGCTAGACCATTTTATGATGGTCTGTTATCAGTTTGACTGATAACCAAAAAGACGGCCTCTCTTTGAGACTGCCGTCTTTTGTCATTTTTGTCCTAAGGCCAACAAGGCACTCACAGGCAATGACCTGGGAATTTTTACCAAATGATGATACGATCTTCTGGTTTTCGCCACATACCATCACCTTCACTCACCTCAAAGGCGTCAATGAAGGCGTCAAAGTTCGGCACTTGAACATTGGTCCGCAATTTTCCTGGTGCATGCACATCAACACTAGCCAACATCTGCATGTATTCAGGACGTGCCTTCATGCGCCAAATGGTCGCAAAGCTTTCAAAGTAAGCCTTAGCAGAATAATCTGCTTCTCTTTGAGCAGCTTCTAAAGCACAAGCCAAACCACCCAAATCAGCCACATTTTCAGAAACCGTCAGCTTCCCGTTGACCTTAGCGCCATAGGAATCCAAGCCATCAAATTGGGCCACGACCTGATCGGTACGCTCTTGGAAGGCTTCATAGTCTTCTTTGGTCCACCAGTCCTTCAGACTACCATTCTCGTCAAAGGAGGCCCCATTGGTATCAAAAGCATGCGAAATTTCATGGGCAATAACAGCACCAATCCCACCATAGTTGGCTGAAGACGATTGCTGTAAATCATAAAAAGGCGCTTGCAAGATTGCCGCTGGAAAGACAATCTGATTTTGTTGCGGGTCATAGTAAGCATTGACCATATGGGCTGGCATATGCCATTCACTGCGGTCTACGGGTTGATTCCACTTGCTCCAGCTATGCGCGATGGCAATCTGGTCAAAGGCAATGGCATTTTCGACCAAAGACTTGTTGGGGTCAACGATTTTCTTTGCATAGGTTTCAGGCAACTTCTCTGGGTAGCCGATATGCGCTGTGATGGCATTAAGTTTTGTGATAGCTTGTTGTCTAGTCTCTTCTTGCAACCAGTCCCGCTTAGCCAAACGTTCCTTATACACATCAATCATGGTTGCCACCTTGGCTTCGACATCTGCCTTGGCTTCTGGGGAGAATTTTTCATCCGCATACCACAGGCCCAGTGCTTGACTGAAGTCCGCTGAAGCCAAATAGTAGGCAGCCTTTCTCTTGTCCATGGCTTGTGGTGTCCCAGAAAGCGCACGGCCGTAGGCACCAGCCTCAACACGCAGGTCATCCGTGAGATAAGAGGTAAAGCTATTAGCGGCCGCTAACAAAAGACCAGCCTTGAGTGCTTCCCAGTTGTTAGGCGAATAATAGAGACTGGCAAACTCTGTCCAAAACCGCTCTTCAGGGACGATAACCTTGTCAGGAACTTGTCCTAAAATGTCCTCAAAAATTGCGGTGAGGGGCAGGTCTGGCGCTAAAGCGACAAACTTATCCCAGCTATAGGGGTGGTAAAGTTTTGCGTATTCAGACCCTTCTTCACGGGACAAAACATAGGATGCGAGTTGAGCGTCCAAGGCAATGACCTTATCCAAGATATCCTTGATTTGTTCCTTGGTAAAGGGAAAATGCCCTAAGACGGTTTCTTGAGTCTGCCGCCATAAGGCTAGCAATTCAGGGCCTTTTTCATTGTCCGCCTCATAGTAAGTCGTATCAGGCAAGATGATACTTGGCGCTTCAGCCCACAAAACATTGGTTTGGGCATCCATAAAGTCAGGGGCAACTGAAAATGGCAGGTCATTTGGCTTGCCCTCTTTTTCAAACTGTGCAATCTTTTGCACAAAGTCTTCAAAAGAGTCCAGTTCAGCAATAGCCTCAATCCAAGGCAAGGCCGGCTTGACCCCGTCAGCTTCACGCTTGTCATAATCCGCTACCATCCGGTGAAAGGCCACAAAGTTTTCTAAAATACCATCTTCGGGCACGCCTTGACCAGCCAACCAAGCATCTGTCGTCTCCAGCATGAGCTTTTCGATGCCGTCATTTAAGTCCATAAACCCGCCCGTGACAGGCTTATCATCTGGGATAACAGCTGTTTTTGCCCATTCGCCATTGATTGCTTCGTAAAAATCATCTTGTAATCGAACCATTCTCGACCTCATTTCCATCTTATGCGTTATCTTGGGTGTCCAGGATAATCGTCACTGGACCATCATTGACCAAGGAAACTTGCATATCTGCGCCAAACTGTCCTCTTGCTACTGGCAAATGACGGGCAAGTTCCTCATTGAAAAATTCGTAAAGTTCCTGAGCTTTTTGTGCAGGGGCAGCCCCTGTAAAGCTTGGGCGGTTTCCTTTTTTGGTGTTAGCAAATAGGGTAAACTGAGAAACGGACAAAATGCTAGCCGAAACATCTGCGGCTGACCGGTTCATCTTGCCCGCTTCGTCGCTGAAAATCCGCATCTGCCGGATTTTATTGACCGCATAATGCACGTCTTCAGCCGTATCCTTAGGGCCAACTCCCACCAGGAGCAAGAGTCCTTGCCCAATCGCTGCAATCACTTCTTGTTCGACACTGACTTGCGCCTGTTTAACCCTCTGTATCACAATCCGCATGCCTGTCTCCTATCCATTGGTCCGCTTGACCGAATAAACATCCGGAATAACCTTGACCTTATCCACAAGACTGGTCAGAGTCGTCAGATTAGGGACCGCAAAAGTCAGATGGATATTGGCAAATTTCATGTCCTTAGTCGGTTGGGCATTGACCGAGGAAATATTCTTTGTCGCATTGCTGACGATTTGAAGAACGTCATTTAAAAGGCCTGAACGATTGAGACCGTAAATGTCAATTTCAGCGATATAGTCACGGTCACGCGCCACATTATCGGCCCAGGCAACATCAATCAAGCGTTGTTCGTAACCATCTTGGCTCTTGATATTGTGGCAATCCACACGATGAATAGCAACCCCACGCCCCTTGGTGATATAGCCTTCTATGGCATCCCCAGGAACCGGGCTACAGCACTTGGCAATCCGAACCAAGAGCCCAGATGCCCCTTCGATAACGACACCACCATCACTAGCAACCTTAAGCACCTGCTTGTTATCGTGCTTAACCTCGCCTTTCATGAGCTTGTCAGCTTCTTCTTTCGCCTTGGCCCTTTCTTGTTCCCGACGTTCTTTTTCAGTCAGGCGATTGAAAACCGTAATCGGATTAATTTCACCAAAGCCAACCGCCGCATAAAGCGCCTCCTCTGTACGCAAACTCATCTTTGGTAACAAGTCATCCATATGGCGTTTGTCTAAGTATTGGTTGGCTACAAAACCGTGTTCTTGGAAGGTGTCAACCAAAAGTTCACGCCCCTTGCTGATGGAGAGTTCCTTGTCTTGATTTTTGAAGAATTGACGGATTTTATTGCGGGCCTTACTGGTTTTAACAATGGTAATCCAGTCACGGCTAGGCCCAAAAGAATTGCTATTGGTGATGATTTCGACCACATCACCAGTCTTAAGTTTCG
Organism: Streptococcus sp. DD12; assembly: GCF_001578885.1. Lineage (GTDB taxonomy): Bacteria > Bacillota > Bacilli > Lactobacillales > Streptococcaceae > Streptococcus. The sequence goes on from NZ_KQ969495.1 coordinate 975,678, forward strand.
TTGTCAGAGGAACCATGCGGCCGTTGACCTTAGCCCCAGTCGCCCGCTCACCAATTTGTGTGTGCACGGCATAGGCAAAATCAATTGGCACAGACCCTTTTGGCAACTCGCAGACTTCTCCGTTAGGGGTAAAAACATAGACTCGCTCTGAGAAGATATCTTCCTTAACCGCATCAACAAATTCTTGCGCATCGCCATGAGACGCATCTTGAAGGTCAGCCAGCTCTCGAATCCACTCCATGCTCAGTTGCGATTCCTTGTCTGTGACCTTACCAGTCATGCCTTTTTTATAGGCCCAGTGAGCGGCAACCCCGTATTCGGCCACCTCATGCATATCTTGCGTTCGAATCTGAAATTCGATGGGCCCCTTTGGTCCATAAACAGTCGTATGGATGGATTGGTAGCCATTAGACTTGGGATTGGCAATATAGTCCTTGAAACGCCCTGGCATAGGCCGCCAGAGTTCATGAATATAGCCCAGCATGGCATAGACATCACTCTGCGTCTCCATGATACAACGCACTGCAATCAAATCATAAATCTGATCAAAGCGCTTGTTTTTCTTTTTCATCTTGCGATAGATGGAGTAGATATGTTTAGGCCGCCCGTAAATCTTACCGTCTAGCCCCTGCTCGCTCGTGTAAGTCTTCAGCTTACTGATAATCTCATCTACCAGAGCTTCACGCTCTTGGCGCTTTTCATGCATCATTTGCGAAATCTTATAAAATTCCGCAGGATTCAGGTAACGAAAAGCCAAGTCTTCAAGTTCCCACTTGATAGCAGAAATCCCCAAACGATGAGCCAAGGGAGCATAAATTTCCATGGTCTCACGGGAAATTCGCTCTTGCTTATCCTTGCGCAAGTGCTTGAGCGTCCGCATATTGTGCAGACGGTCCGCTAGTTTGACCAAGATAACCCGAATATCTTTGGACATGGCCATCAGCATCTTTTGATGGTTTTCTGCCAATTGTTCCTCGTGGGATTTGTAGGTCACTTTTCCCAGTTTGGTCACACCGTCAACAATATCTCGCACATTGGTCCCAAACTTCTTTTCCAGGTCATCCAAGGTTGCATCGGTATCTTCGACCACATCATGCAAGAAACCGCAGGCCACCGTGACCGCATCCAAGTGCAAGCCTGCCAAAATCCCTGCTACTTGAATCGGGTGAATAATATAGGGCTCACCAGATTTCCGAAATTGTCCTGAGTGGGCTTCTCGAGCATAGTCCAGCGCCTCTTGCACCAAAGCCACATCACTGTCACTCAGATAGGCCTGGGTTAACTCGACCACTTCTTCTCCTGTAAGATTCACTTGTTTTGCCATTGCGTCACATCCTTCATTAGTGTATCTATTGTAACATTTTAGCCCAAAAAGAGGAACTGGCAAGGCTAGCCAAGCCTGGTCTTCTGTGGTAAACTGGTAGAAAAACGTTATAAAGGAAAGCTCATGATTGACATCGAAGACATCTTAGCCAAGATGAACCCCAACCAAAAAATCAATTACGACCGTGTCATGCAACAAATGGTCAAGCAATGGCAAAAGGCCGATGTGCGCCCTAAAGTACTCATGCATGTCTGCTGTGCCCCTTGTTCGACCTATACCTTGGAATATCTGACCCAGTATTGTGATGTGACCATCTACTTTGCCAATTCCAACATTCACCCCAAAATCGAGTACGAGCGTCGCGAGTACGTCACCCAAAAGTTTGTGTCTGATTTTAACGAAAAAACAGGCAATTCGGTCGCTTTTATGTCCGCCCCCTACAATGCCAGCGAATACCGAAAACTGGTTCATGGCTTGGAAAATGAACCCGAAGGTGGCGACCGCTGTAGTGTTTGTTTTGACTATCGCCTCGATAAAACAGCCGCCCAAGCCGTCGAATGGGGCTTTGACTATTTCGGGTCTGCCTTGACCATCAGCCCGCACAAAAACGCCCAAGTCATCAATTCCATCGGAATTGAGGTGCAAAAACTCTATGCTACCCAATACCTACCGAGTGACTTAAAGAAAAACCAAGGCTACCGACGCTCCGTCGAAATGTCTGATGAATACGACATCTATCGCCAATGTTACTGTGGTTGTGTCTTTGCAGCCAACGACCAAGGTATCGACCTACAAGCTGTTAAGCAAGAAGCCCAGGCCTTCATGGCAAACAAAGATGGCTATGAAGAATTTTCACATGTCATTTTCAAATACGACGGGCAAGAAGTTTAAAGCCACTAAAAAGAGCCTCCACGTTTGCGAGAGCATTTGCTTCTCATAAGGTGGAGACTTTTTTTTAGCCTATGATTGGGGAAGGATTTTCGGCTAACAAGTGCTCTAGGTTTCTTATCTTTTCAGCCATTGACGCAGCCTATCCACATCAGCATTGACCAAAATGGCAATAAAAACGCCAACAAAGGTCTCAAAAACTCGGGCAAAGACATAGGTAATTTGTTCCCCATGCGGAATAGACAAGCAAATAATCAAGAGAGCCGCAACGCCTCCGATAATTCCCGATTTATTGTCAAAAGCCACATTAATCATAATGGTCAACATTGTCAACAAAGGGACCATCAACAAGGTCACCCAAACATTGTAGTTGAAAAAATCATTCACCAAGAAAAATAGCAGGCTTAGGGCCCCTCCGATGCTGTTGGCAAAAATACGAGATGAGCCAAAATGAATACTCTTATCAAAATCTTCTCTAAGGGAAAAAACAGCGGTCAAGGTTCCAATCTGTGTCCCTTTCCAACCAAAGAGGGCAAACAGGGCTAAGACCAAGAAAACAGCCAACCCCGTCTTAAAGGTTCGCATACCCAGTCGAAATTTTTCAGGATGAAATCTAAAGTTAACGTGTTTAAACATAGGGCCTCAATTTCTGTCGTCAGTCCTAGCTATTCTATCAAAAAACCGTCAACAGGAAAAGGGGATGTGACAAGTTTTCTGTGACAAGCCTACTGAGAATACCGGTTTGCGTTTTTCCTGTAAACTGACCGTTCCCTTTTGACCCTATAAGCAAAGCAAGTTCAACGACTTTCCTGACAAGACTGGTCCGCTCAGCAAGCACAAAAAAAGGCATCCTACGATGCCTTTTTCTAGTCCTATGGGTAAGCCCAGGACTTATTTTTCAGTCAATGCAGCCAAACCTGGCAATACTTTACCTTCGAGAAGCTCCATTGAAGCGCCTCCGCCAGTAGAGATCCATGAGAACTTGTCTGCACGTCCAAGGTTGATCGCTGCAGCAGCTGAGTCACCACCACCGATGATTGATTTCACGCCTGGTTGTTTCACAATAGCGTCCATGACACCGATTGTACCAGCTTGGAAGTCAGGGTTTTCAAAGACTCCCATTGGTCCGTTCCAAACAACTGTTTTTGCACCAGTCAATTCTTGGTCAAATTTAGCGATAGATTTTGGACCGATATCAAGACCAAGGAAACCTGGGTCAACAGCTTCACCTTCAGTGTCTTTCACTTCAGTGTAGTCAGCAAAGGCATTGGCTTCTTTTGAGTCAACTGGCAAGATCAATTTACCGTTTGATTTTTCAAGCAAATCTTTTGCCACATCCAATTTGTCTTCTTCGACAAGTGAGTTACCGATTTCGATTCCTTGCGCTTTGTAGAAAGTATAAGTCATCCCACCACCGATAAGGACTTTATCAGCTTTTTTAAGCAAGTTTTCGATAACACCAATCTTGTCAGATACTTTAGAACCACCGAGAATAGCCACGAATGGACGTTCTGGAGCTTCAACAGCTTCTTGGATGTAAGCAATTTCGTTTTCAAGAAGGAATCCAGCAACAGCTTTGTCTACGTTTGCTGAGATACCAACGTTAGAGGCATGCGCACGGTGAGCAGTACCAAAAGCATCGTTTACAAAGATACCATCTCCAAGAGAAGCCCAGTATTTACCAAGTTCTTCGTCGTTCTTAGACTCTTTTTTACCGTCAACGTCTTCAAAACGTGTGTTTTCAACCAAAAGGACTTGGCCGTCTTCCAAAGCGTTGATGGCTGCTTCCAATTCAGCACCACGCGTCACGCCAGGGATGAAGGCAACTTCTTGACCCAATTTAGCAGCCAAGTCTGCGGCTACAGGAGCCAATGATTTGCCTTCTTTGTCAGCTTCTTCTTTCACACGTCCAAGGTGAGAGAAGAGGATTGCACGTCCACCTTGTTCAAGGATGTACTTGATCGTTGGAAGCGCAGCAGTGATACGGTTGTCGTTGGTAATCACGCCGTCTTTTACAGGTACGTTGAAGTCAACACGAACGAGAACTTTTTTCCCTTTCAAGTCAACGTCTTTAACAGTCAATTTAGCCATTAGTCAGACTCCTTTTAAATTATTATACGCTTCCATTATAGCATAAAAGCCTTAATTTCCATAGTTTAAATGCGAAAGAAGTCACAAAGATAGCCATGGAAAAGCCAAAATGCCAAGGCTAAGACATAGCATCATGAAATGGAGCAAGCAAAAAGGCCCAAGCAGAGCTTGAACCTTTTCATTTAGCAAAAATTATTTAGCGATTTTTGCAAAGTATTCAAGTGTACGAACCAATTGAGATGTGTAAGACATTTCGTTGTCGTACCAAGAAACAGTTTTAACCAATTGTTGACCGTCAACTGTTTGAACTTTTGTTTGAGTTGCGTCAAACAATGAACCAAATGAGATACCTACGATATCTGAAGATACGATTGGGTCTTCAGTGTATCCGTAAGATTCGTTAGCAGCAGCTTTCATTGCAGCGTTTACTTCGTCAACAGTAACTTCTTTTTCAAGAATAGTTACCAACTCAGTAACTGATCCAGTTGGAACTGGAACACGTTGTGCAGCACCGTCAAGTTTACCGTTCAATTCAGGGATAACCAAACCGATAGCTTTAGCAGCACCAGTTGAGTTAGGAACGATGTTTGCAGCACCAGCACGGGCACGACGCAAGTCACCACCACGGTGTGGTCCGTCAAGGATCATTTGGTCACCAGTGTAAGCGTGGATAGTTGTCATCAAACCTTGTTTAACACCAAAGTTGTCTTGCAAAGCTTTAGCCATTGGTGCCAAACAGTTAGTAGTACATGAAGCACCTGAGATAACTGTTTCAGTTCCGTCAAGTGTTTCGTGGTTTGTGTTAAATACGATTGTTTTAACGTCGTTTCCACCAGGAGCAGTGATAACAACTTTCTTAGCGCCACCTTTAAGGTGTTTTTCAGCTGCTTCTTTCTTAGCAAAGAAACCAGTTGCTTCAAGAACGATTTCTACACCGTCAGTAGCCCAGTCGATTTGTTCTGGGTCACGTTCAGCAGAAACTTTAACGAATTTGCCGTTAACTTCGAATCCGCCTTCTTTAACTTCAACAGTTCCGTCAAAACGTCCTTGTGTAGTATCGTATTTCAACAAGTGTGCAAGCATTACTGGGTCAGTAAGGTCGTTGATACGAGTTACTTCTACACCTTCAACATTTTGGATACGACGGAATGCAAGACGTCCGATACGACCGAAACCGTTAATACCAACTTTAACTACCATTCGTGATTTCCTCCTTATGAAAATCAAAAAAATATTTTTTCAAAGCTATGCTTTGAACCTATTGTGAAAAGGTTAACAAGTCAACGTCTACTAACCTTTCAACGCTTTCATTATATCATGATTTGAAAAAAAAGCAACTGAAAAAAACAGTTGCCCTAGAGTTTAATGATTTTGTAAATATTGGTAAACACCCACACCCGCTTGCGCGCCGTCACCGACAGCTGTCGCAATTTGACGCAGTTCTTTTTGGCGAATATCACCCACCGCAAAAAGGCCTGGGATGCTGGTTTGCATGCTGTCATCTGTCTTCACCCAGCCCTCTGCATCGGTTACACCCAGTTGGCTGACCATCTGTGAAACAGGAATGAGACCGACATAAATAAAGACGCCGCCGAAAGCATGGTTTTCACTTTCACCCGTTTTCACATTTTTGACGACCAGTTCTTGCACCTTAACATCGTCCCCTTTAATTTCTTCAACGACACTGTCCCAAAGAAATTTAATTTTAGGGTTTTTAAAGGCACGATCTTGCAGAATTTTTTGCGCCCGCAATTCATCACGGCGATGGATAATGGTGACACTTTTGGCAAACTGGGTCAAGTAGATCGCTTCTTCGACGGCAGAATCCCCGCCACCGACAACAGCCAAATCTTGATCTCTAAAGAAAGCCCCATCACAGACAGCACAATAAGAAACGCCTCGGCTATTGTAGGTCTCTTCACCAGGAACACCTAGCAGACGGTGGTAAGCCCCTGTTGCTAAAATAACGGTTTTAGCTTGGTAGGCTTCCTCTTCTGTCCGGACAATTTTAATAGAGCCGTGGTCTTGAACCTCCTGAACAATGCCATAAATATGTTCAACACCGAATTTTTCCAATGGTTCATACATATTCATCGCCAACTCTGGTCCAGAAATCATTTCATAGCCTGGGTAATTTTCAATCTCTGAGGTATTGTTCATCTGTCCGCCAGGAGCCCCTTGTTCAATCAAACCAACTTTAAGGTTAGCGCGAGCCGCATAGAGAGCTGCTGTCATCCCAGCAGGGCCAGAACCAATAACTAATGTATCAAACATGCTTTTCCTCCTCATTAGGCAAAAATCATAGGCTTATTATAACGCAAAGGTGTCAAAATCCTTGTGATTATGCTTGCAACATAATCACAAGGGCCGCAAAGGCAAAGGAGGCGACCGGAATGGTGACCAAATTGATCATCAAGAGATCATAAAGAAATGACCGTCGCTGAACGGCCAAGCGATCCTTGCGCCTCACCACCCGAAAAAGTAACCAGATGATACTAGAAGCGAGACCAAAAACAGCTGCTAACGCTAAGCCTAAGATATAAAATCGAAATAAATCTGCCATGCCTTCCCCTTTGCCTGCACCATTTGTCAAATAAGGAGAGGCAGGTAGATTTACCAGCCTCTCGTCTTTCTCTTATTATATCAGATAAAGGTTTTTTTGTAACTGGCGAAAAATTCTTTTGTTCGTTCGTTCTTTGGATGGTTGAAAATTTCGTCCGGTGTGCCCTCTTCGATGATGTGTCCCTTGTCCAAAAAGAGCACTCGGTCAGAGACTTGACGGACAAAACTCATATCGTGGCTGACCAAAATCATGGTTTGGCCTGCTCTGGCGGACCGGACGATAGAGGCTTCAACTTCTCCAACCAGCTCTGGGTCAAGCGCAGAGGTGGGTTCATCCAACAACAGTACTTCTGGTTTCATGGCCAATGCCCGTGCCAAAGCCACCCGTTGTTTTTGCCCCCCAGATAGATGGCGTGGGTAATGGTTTTCACGATCAGCCAGACCAACTTTGGCTAATTCATTGCGGGCAATCTTGGTCGCTTCATCATCTGACAGATGCTTGACGACTTTTAGGCCCTCTTTCACATTTTCCAAAGCTGTCCGCCGACTAAAGAGGTTGAACTGTTGAAACACCATGGATAGCTTGCGTCGGAGCGTCAAAATGTCATCTTGACTAATGGTCGCAAAATCGACAGTAAAATCACCATCTAGGGTCAACTCTCCTGAATCAGGCTGTTCCAAATAGTTGAGACTGCGCAAGAAAGTTGACTTTCCGGCACCGGAAGCGCCAACCAGTGCAATCACTTCCCCTTTTTCAATTTCCAAGTTTAAATCATTCAAAACCGTTTGCCCAGAAAATGTTTTGCTCAAATGACGAATACTAATCATTATTTGATTCCTCCTTCTGCCGCAATGTCTTCACTAATATCTGGTGATTCGGTGATATCCATTTTCTTTTCAATCAAGCGACCAATATTTTCAATAATGACGCTGATTGCCCAATAAATCAAGGCAACGGCGATGTAGCGTTCAAAGTAGCGGTAGTCAGCACCACCCAAAATTTGGGCTTGAGCGAACATTTCAACGATACCTGCACTAAAGGCCAATGATGTCCCCTTGGTCAAACCAATCAAAGTATTAATCAAAGTCGGTACTGCGACTACTGCTGCATTAGGAATAATCACTCGACGGTAGACTTGGGCATTGGTCATCCCTAGGGCACGCGCCGCTTCAATTTCACCAGGGTCAACTGACAAGATCGCAGCGCGAATGGTTTCACTGGTGTAGGCGGCTTCATTGAAAGCAAAGGCCGTGATGGCAAAGACAGATGCTGGGATACCGTTGATATTGAGATTCAAGTTATACTTACGGTTGATGATGTTGAGTACTAAGGGAATCCCGTAGTAGGTTAACATCAGTTGTACCAAGATAGGCGTTCCCCTCAGGAAAGAAACAAATACTGCCTGGATGGGATAGAGGATGCGCACACGATTGATTTTAACGATGGCAAAAAACAAGGCTAAAATCAGACCAAAGAAGGCACCACCTAGCGTTAACCCTAGTGTGATGGGTAAGCGTTCTAAAATACTCGGAAAAGCATCAAAGACAGCCCGCCAGCTAAAACTTGTACCATCTGGAATTAACTTTAAAAAATTATCATACCAAGATGCCGCTAAATATATCGTCATGTCAGTCCCCCTTAGTTAAGCTCGGTAACGTAGTCACCACCAAAATACTTTTGGCTAATTTTCTTCAATGTGCCATCCGCTTTCAAGGCCTTCAGACGCTTGTTAACAAATTTTTGCAAGGCTTTCCCCTCTTTGCTATTAGCAAAAAGGAAGTATTCCTTGCCAGCTTTGTCATCATCATCTAGCTGGTCTTTTAGTTTGGTGACTGTCAGCTGAAGTTTTTGATCCTTGACAACGTAAGCTGAAGAAATCTGGTCATAGAGGATAAAATCAATCTTACCACTTTCAATATTCTGCAAACGTGAGGTTAAACCGGTTTGACTGGATACATAGTTGATGGTAATTGGCTTATCGCTATGGTCTTTGTTGTAATTTTCTAAAACCTGTGCGTAGTTGGAGCCTGCCATGGCTTCGGTAGTCTTGCCGGCCAAGTCATCCAAACTCGCATATGAGGTCCCTTTCTTTGAGACAATGGCATAGTGGGACTTGGATACCGGATCAGAAAAGAGGTATTTCTTAGCCCGCTCATCGTTATAGTTGTAGTCGTTGGCCGCAATCTGATAGCGCCCTGCATCCACACCTGTTAGGATGGATGAAAAACCAACCGTCTGAAAGGAAAGCTTGTAGTCTTTTGACCCCTTAAAAACTGCCTTAAGAACGTCAATATCATAACCCTTAAAACTATTTTTTTCCTTATAGGTAAAAGGGGCGGTGTCCGAATCGGTTGCGACAGTCACTGTGGTTTGCGCTGCCAAGACACGCTGCCCCGTCACAAAGCTCAAGCCCAAAACTAGAGCCAATAATAAGTGTTTAAACTTTTTCATAGCATACTCCTCATATTATTGGACTAGTATATCACGGGTAAAAAAAAAAGACCATTAGCTTCTTTCTATCACTGTGATAGGTCTTTTTTATCAACTTAAAAACTTTGACGTTTGGCTTTTCGTTCTGCCCGTCCTCTGGCACGGTTTTCAGCACGCCGTTCCTTACGTCGTTTTTCGTCCACTTTCCATTGGATTTTCTTTTTATAGCCTGGTTTGATTTTTTTCTTTTTCTTCTTCACGAGGCCAATCATTTCAGTGTCCAGCTTTTTGTAGCCCTTTTCACGATTTTCCCGACGGTCACGGTCATAAGTATCGCTAAATTCCCCATTTTTGAGCTGTTTTGGCACAAAACTGATGCCTAACTTTTCCAACTCTCGAATATCTGAGTCATCACTTGGCTGGTAAAGGGTAATGGCAGTTCCAGACAGGCCATTGCGCCCTGTACGACCCACCCGGTGGACAAAAAAGGACAAGTCCTGCGGAATAGCATCGTTGATGACATGGCTAACCCCCTCGATATCGATACCACGGGCTGCCAAATCTGTCGCAACGATATAAGGATAATCCAATTTTTTAATTTGTCCCATGATGCGTTTACGTTCCCGAGGGCTAATTCCCCCATGGAGCTTAGCTACCTTGAGGCCATTAGCCAGGAGGAATTGGTGCAAGTCATCCGCGCGCTCTTTCGTGTTAACAAAAATCATGGCCAGATAAGGTTGCAAGGCCTTGGTCATTTCTAGGATGAGCTGGTTCTTATTCTGACCCTTGGTTGAAATCAGCCAGTTGTCAATCGTATCAGAAATAACCGTCTGGTTCTTGATTTTTTCCATCACAGGCGACTGCAGGTATTTTTTCAAGAAAGGTTGAAGTTTTTGCGGAATGGTCGCTGAAAAGACAAGGATTTGCACGTCTTTCCCCAAACGGGCAGCGATTTTATCCACAGTCGTCAAAAAGCCCATGTCCAAGGTCATATCTGCCTCGTCAATGACCAAAGTTTTTGCCGTGTGGATGGCTAGGTGTCCTGAAGCCACCATATCATAAATACGGCCAGGTGTCCCAATGACTAAATGGGGTTGCTGTTGGTCAATCTTTGCTTGTTGGCGTTGCTTATCTGTCCCTCCGACCAAGGTCATGATGCGCAAGGGTTGTGGCGAAAACTGAGCCAATTGTAAGGCCGCTTCAGAAATCTGACGGGCCAATTCGCGACTAGGGGCCGTAATAACTGCCTGAACAGCCTCGATAGTAGGGTCTAATTGCTCAAAGATCGGCAGCAAAAAGGTATGGGTCTTACCAGACCCTGTTTTTGATTCCCCCACCAAATCGCGTCCAGACAGGACAAGGGGAATAAGTTTTTCCTGAACAGGGGTTGCTTCCTTAAAGCCAATCGCTTGAAGGGCCTCCTGAAGGTAAGGTTTTAACGTAAATTCTGTAAATTTCATAATAGTCTCGATTCTTTGAAGGTGCGACAAGAGTGTTTTGGGGCAATTGCGGTTTCCAAAAGAAAACAAGTCCTAGCTGTTAGGCAGCGACAGGGCTTGTTTGTGTCCTTTTATTTGAGAAAGACAATCAAAAGGGCCAGAACACTACCAATCGCATTGACTGTCCAAAAGAGGCCGTCTACCTGCCACTCGGACCATGTTTTTCCATGTCCAGTGAAACCACCCAGCTCAAAGTGATGGTGCAAAGGGGTCATACGGAAAATGCGACGCCCTTCTCCATACCGCTTTTTGGTCCATTTGAAGTAGAGCACCTGAAGCATGACAGAAGCTGTTTCCAAAATGTAGACTAGCCCAACCAAGAGCAAGGTCCACTCCCGATGGAGGGAAATTGAAATGGCTGCTAAAAGCGCCCCCAGGGCTAGACTGCCCACGTCTCCCATGAAAATTTTGGCGGGTTTGTGGTTGAAGACAAAGAAGGCGAGCAAGGCGCCGATAGCTGCGGCAATCATTAACAAGACATCAAAATTTTGTTCCTTGACAGCAATCAAAGCATAGGCCACCAGGCTGATAACCACCGAAATGGTTGCCAGGCCATCAATCCCATCAGTCAAATTGACCGCATTTGAAAAACCAACCAGCCAAAAGACGACAAATAGGAGGTAGAAGATTCCCAAATGAATGGCAATCCCAAAAAAGTTAATGCTATCAATGCCACTCGGACGGACATGCAAGAAATAAAAGAAGAGCGCACCGACCACTTGAAGACTGAATTTTTGTATAGGGGTCAATCCTTCATTCTTTTGGCGAAAAATTTTGACAAAGTCATCCCAAAAGCCAATCAGGCCGTAAATGAGAAGAACGGAAACCATGGCCCAAATACCGCCGTGGAGGGTTTGCACCAAGAAAGAATAAATCAAGGTCACCACCACCATGGCCAGCAGGAAAACTGTCCCACCCATGGTCGGTGTTCCAGCCTTGGCTTGGTGCTGCTTTACATCTTCGTGCATCTGCTGACCTGAAATATGCGCTCGACGATACCAACGCATAAATACCGGAACGCCCACTAAGGTGAGGATAAAGGCAGTTAGACCTGCCAAGCTAAACATTATCATTTTATTCTCCTAAAGTAACTGTGATTTTCTTGGTATCTTTGAGCTTGGTCGTAGTGTCCTTGTCCTGAGCAGTGACACGTCCATTGCTACTCCCCTTGAAACTCACTTTGAGATTGTGCCATTTGGCGAAGGTCTTGACATTTTCCTTGGTCCAACCATACATATCTGGCACGGTTGTCACCTGGTCCGTTAGCAACAAGACTTGCTGGTTGGCAGACAATTTATCCTTTTGACCGACAGAGATTTTAGCAATCTTGCTACCGTTACCGACGATGACTGGATGAATCAGATTGTTCCGAAGCGTCTGTGCCACTTCACCTGGGGCCTTGCCAATGACATTTCCGATTTCATAGCTGGTCTCTCCCTTACTTTCGCTGGTTGCGGTTGGCGTGGCCATCAGGCTATCTTTCATCTGCTCTGCTTCAGTTAAGACAGGGTTAACAACGGTCGCATAAAAACTAATTTGGAAATTTTCAGGCTGTTGAATGGTGACGTACATCACAAAGTCAGGATTATCTGACGGAACCATGGCAACAACAGAATAGACATAATCATGAGCGCCGGTTAAATAGCCGCCATCGCCGGCAATCTGGGCTGTCCCTGACTTGACCGCGACAGATAAATCACCAACCTGAATAACGGGTGCCCCTTTGGCATAAAGTGTCCCATAATAAGGGTCGGTTCCAACATTGACCATATAGTTACGGGTTTGACTGGCTGCATCAGCCGAAACGGGGTTTCCGACAACTTCTGAGCTGGCTACCCGTGTGGTCGAAGTATTGGGGTCATAGAGTTTTGAAATAAATTGTGGTTCTAGCATGACGCCGTTGTTGGCGATAGCCCCAAAGGCACGCAGCATTTGAACCTGAGTGACTGAAATCCCTTGCCCAAAAGCTGACATAATCACGTTGACGGCATTATCAGAGATACTACCAGAATCTTCATTGGACATCCCAAAACGTGTCGGGAAGCCAAATTTGAATTTCTCAAGATAGGAACTCCACTTGCTGTTCCCCATTTTTTGCTCCAAGAGGGTCATCCCCACGTTACTCGACAGGGAGAAACCTTGGGCAAAGGTCAAGGTTTGCGCATCACGCCCCTCATTGACCGTCCAGTCATTGATGGTGGTATCGTAGACCGTCACCCCGTTGTTGGTGTAGGTTTCGTTGGGGTTAAAGGTGCCATTATCAATAGCCGAAGCCAAAAGCATGGTCTTCATGGTAGACCCTGGCTCGTACATGCCCTGATAAAGGGCCGTCGTCCAGGTAAAGTTTTGGGCGGTCATGCCATCTAGCGTTGACGCATTGAAGGTCGGCCGCTGAGTGGTGGCAAGGATTTCCCCTGTTTTAGCATTGACCACAGTCGCTGCCGCTAAGACCCCATTGGCCTGAGCTTGAAAGGCATCCATTTGCGTCTCTAGGTAAGTTTGCAAGGGCGCTGACAAGGTGGTGTAAACGTCTTTCCCATTGACGGCTTTTTTGGTCACCGTCCCGGTTCCTAAGAGCGTGTTCCCATTTTTGTCCTTTTCATAAACAATGGTACCATCCGTCCCAGACAAGATGCTATTTAGCGAAGACTCCAGACCCGTACTTCCCTGCAAACTAGACGTGCCGTCCTTGTTTTCGTGCAATTGGGCCAGGCCGATAAAGTGGGAGGCAAAAACCCCATTTGGGTAAGAGCGTCCAGGCGTCGTGGTAAAGTTGATGCCCTCGATTCCTGCTTCTTTCGCCGCTTTTTGCACTGCGGTCATAGTCGTATAACTAAGGCCCGTCCCCTGCGTTCCAAAGGAGACTTGTTTTAACTTTTGTTGCTGCAATTGGCTCTTAACATAAGCCGTATCCATGCCTAATAGCTGGTTGAAAATTTCAGCAACCTTATCGTACTGGGACTCTTGGACAAATAACTTCTTACCTGTCGCGTCCTTGTAGGTCTTATCAATGACAGCATAGACACTGTAGGTGGTCGAATCTTCGGCAATCACATTGCCATCGCGGTCATAAATCGTCCCACGTTTGGCTTGCAGGGTCTGGCGTGTTTGATAGACTGCCTTGGCACCTGCGGATAGGTTTTCCCCAAATTTGCTATCCGTCCCAATAATGATAATAAAGTTGATAATAAAAACGAAAAACAGAACAACCGCTAAAATCATGAGATTCTGGCCGACCCGTTCTCGATTGCCACGAGGCGTTTTTCGTCCGCTTAAGATATAGCGGAGAAGGCGTTCTCTGAGATTTTTCACATACCCTACTCGACTTTCTTGATATTATCGTTGGAAATGGTCAACCCAGCCTCTTGCGCTATCTGAGCGATGCGGTCATAGGCTGATAATTCGTTGACTTGTTGCTTGGCATTTTCATAACGGGTCTGGCCATCACTGATATCTGCATTCAGTTTGGTGATGCGTTGCTGGACTTGCTGGCTACGGCTTTGCAGGTAGATCGTCGATACAGCCATGACAATCGCTGTCAAAATAATGGTGCCATAAAAGGCCAATTCCAAGCGTGTAAAGCGGTGCACATGGCGTGCAACAGCTTTTTGGGTTAATTGTTCCCGTTCTCTTCTAATTTCTTTGGCCATCGTCTTTTACCCTTTCAATCACCCGCAACTTGGCAGAATGTGCCCGATTATTGGCTGCTAGTTCTGATGCAGACGGTAAAATCGGTTTCCGATTCACCAAACGGTAATGAGGCTGCATGTCCTCTGGGATAAATGGGAGACCCTTTGGAACATCCACCGTAGATTTCTCTTTAAACAACTGTTTGGTCAGGCGGTCTTCTAAAGAATGAAAAGTAATCACCGCACAACGCCCATCAACCGTCAAAAGGTCCAGCGCCTGTTCCAAGGAATCCTCAGCCGCCCCCAATTCATCGTTGACCGCAATGCGAATGGCTTGGAAAATTTGTTTGGCGGGATGCCCTTTTTTGCGTAAAGCCTTGGCTGGTTTAGCGGATTTAATGAGCTCGGCTAATTCTGTCGTTGTTTCAATCGGCTTAATCTCACGGGCTTTTTCAATGCGTCGTGCGACCTGCTTTGCAAAGGGGTCTTCCCCATAACGAAAGAAAATTGTGACCAAATCGTGGTAACTATAGGTATTGACCACATCATAAGCGGTCAGGGCTTGGTCTTGGTTCATCCGCATGTCTAGAGGGGCCTCCAGCTTATAAGAAAACCCTCTTTCTTGTCTGTCTAACTGAGGGCTAGACACCCCTAAATCATAAAGAATCCCATCAATTTGTGAGACGCCTTCTTGCGCCAAAGCAGTGGTTAGGTCTCTAAAATTGGCATGAATAAAGGTCACCTGTCCCTTATCAACTGCCTCAACCAAGCGTTGCTGAGCATTGGCAATAGCCGTCATATCCTGGTCGAAACAATAAAGGTGCCCCCCTTCTCCCAGTTGAGATAAGAGGTAAGCGCTGTGTCCTGCCCCACCTAAGGTGGCGTCAACATAGATACCGTCTGGCTTTACCGCCAAGGCATCCACCGTTTCTTTTAAAAGTACTGTTGTGTGATTAAAGTCCATTCCCATAGCCTTACTATTGTATCATATTTTCAAGCCAGATGACTTAAGCAAGGGCAAAAAGAAAAGAGCCCCCAGCTGACGCCATCTTGTCTAGGTTAGCTCTAATTCCTTCTAAAAAAATCAGGCATCATCACACGCAATGCGCTTGATAGCCCCATATTTTTGAACTCCCATCTCGTTTTTTGTTTGAAAGGCCTAGAAAGAGGGAGCGCTTTAGTCCAGATGGTCTGGCCTTGACAGAAAATTGGTTACCAGTGACCAGGGGGCAGTTTCTTGCCAATCTGGGATAGCCGCAATCTCTTGGGCGACCTTTCGCGCCTCCTCAACGATGGCAAAATCCTGAACCAAATCAACCGTCCGAAACTCAGGGATGCCAGACTGACGGACACCAAAAACTTCACCCGTCCCTCGCATTTTCAAATCTTCTTCTGCTAAAACAAAGCCATTGGTCGTTTCCGTCATGATTTGCATGCGGCGTTTGCCTGAATCTGTTTTAGGATTGGCCACCAAAATCGCATAAGACTGCTTGTCTCCCCGACCGACACGGCCACGTAACTGGTGGAGTTGGCTCAAACCAAAGCGGTCCGCATCCATAATCAGCATAATACTGGCATTCGGCACATTGACACCAACCTCAATAACGGTTGTGGAGACCAAAACATCTAGTTCGTGGGCTTTGAAAGCGGTCATGACCGCCTCTTTTTCGTCGTTTTTCATCCGACCATGCATCAAGTCCAGACGAATGGACGGCCCAAAATAGGTGCTTAATTCCTCTTTGAGCGCCATGGCATTTTTCAAATCTAGCGCTTCTGACTCTTCAATCAAAGGAGAAACAACGTAGACCTGAGCCCCTTCCTTGACTTGCCCTTGGACCCAATCCAAAACTGTCTCCAACTGCTGGTGTTTGACCCAGCGGGTGACAATGGGCTTACGCCCCGCCGGCAACTGGTCAATCACAGAAACATCCATCTCCCCAAAAGCAGTGATGGCTAAGGTTCTGGGGATTGGGGTTGCTGTCATCATCAAGACGTCGGGATTGTCGCCCTTTTCACGAAAGGCCTGACGTTGCTTAACGCCAAAGCGGTGCTGTTCGTCTGTGATGACTAGTCCCAAACGCTGGTAAACAACACCTTCTTGAATGAGGGCATGAGTCCCCACAATCATGTCCACTTGCCCAGAGGCAATGGCATCAAGGGCTGCTTTTTTGACAGCGGTTTTCATCCCCGATGTCAAAAGGGCAATGGACAGGTCTGGAAAAAGACCTTGCAAACTCTCATAATGCTGCTCAGCCAAGATTTCTGTCGGGACCATGAGGGCCGATTGATAGCCCGCCGTATAGCTGGCATACATGGCTAGACTAGCCACGACAGTCTTTCCAGAACCCACGTCCCCTTGCAAAAGACGGTTCATATGGCGAAAAGAAGCCATATCCGCTAAAATCTCTGACAAACTGTTTTCCTGTGCGGCTGTCAAAGCAAAAGGAAGCTGGGCTTTTTTGGCATTCAATTGCTCAAGATCATAGTTTTCTTGAATGCCTGGAACAGCCATCTCTTGCCCCTTGAGCTGAGCCAGTTGCATTTGGAAGTAAAACAATTCCTCAAACTTGACCCGGCGTAGGGCAGCCTTATAGCTGGCTTGGTCAGCTGGAAAATGCATATCGTGAATAGCTGTTTGCCGGTCGACTAGGCGGTAACGCTCTAGGAGAGGCGAAGGCAGATTTTCTGGTACAAGCGCCAAATAGCCAGCCTCAAAAGCCGTGCGAATCATGCCAACCAATTTTTGTTGACTAATACCCTTAGCCAGATGGTAAACCGGTTGCATGTCGTCAGTCACTTGAGCTAAGACTTTCATTCCCACTAGCGAGGCTTTAGCCGCCTGCCATTTTCCAAAAATGGCCACCTCCTCATCTAGCTGAATCTTATCCTGTAAATAGGGCTGATTGAAAAAGCTAACATTGATCACCAGATCTGCTTGTTTGATTTTAAAGGATAGCCGATTGCGCGCTCGGCCATAATATTGCACCTGGGGTGGGGTCACAACCCGCCCTGTCACAACCGCCTTTTCCTCATCACCCAAATCGGCCACAGACTTTTGCGAAAAATCTTCATAACGAAAAGGGTAATAAGTCAGAAGGTCTTCAAGGGTAAAGAGGCCTAATTTGGTGTAGGCCTCTGCACTTTTTGGCCCTACCCCCTTGAGAACCGTTAGAGAATCTTGTAACTGCATAAGCCTCCTAACGGTAAACCCTTGGGATGCGGTCACTCAGCAAGCATAAGACTTCATAGTTGATGGTCTGCCGATAGGCCGCAATATCTGTCGCTGTAATTTGGTTAGCCCCATCTGTCCCTAAAAGGGTAACCCGTGTCCCGATAGGGTAAACTTTGGGCAAGCGAATGGTAATCTGGTCCATGGAGACCCGGCCAACCACAGGGCAAAAATGCCCATCGACCAGCACATAAAAGTCTTGCATATCTCTGGTATAGCCATCCGCATAACCAATGGGTAAGGTCCCAATCACTTCGTCAAACAAGCTGACATAAGTCGCCCCATAGCCTACCTGGCTACCCGCTGGCACCTCTTTGACGTGTACCAATTCGCTGGTAATGCTCAGGGCAGGCTCTAAGGGATAGGGCAGGTCTAGGGCTTGACCACTTGGGTTGATACCGTACATGGCGGCCCCTAACCGCACAGCATTAAAAACCGTGTCAGCATGCCAAAGACTAGTTGCTGAATTACTACTGTGGATGAGGGGAGGAAGCTTGTCTAGGTCGGCTAGAATAGTCTTAAATCGGGTCAACTGCTGCTCAAAAAAGCTAACATCTGCTTCATCAGCCGTGGCAAAATGGGTGAAAATACCAGCCACTTCACAACCTGCCGCTTCTAAAGCTGTCATGGCCTTGTTGAGACTTTCGGCATCACGAAAACCAATCCGCCCCATACCTGAGTCGACCTTGAGGTGAACTTGAAGACCACGCAAATCCTTAGCAAAAGCTTGAGCTTGGTCCAACCATTCTAAGCTAGCCACTGTTAGGGTGATGCGATAGGCCCTTGCCAATCGGAGATTATCCGGCATGACCACCCCTAGAATGAGAATATCCTGCGCAATCCCAGCTGTCCGTAATTCCAAGGCTTCATCCAGATTAGAAACGCAAAAAGCATCTACTTGATCCTCAACAGCTTGTGCGACTTCCTGGGCCCCATGCCCATAGGCATTGGCCTTAACAACCGCAAAAGTCTGCGTCTTTTTGGGCAAATGCGCCTGAATGGTCGCAATATTTTCTCGGATTTTATCGGTTTCTACCACCACTTGCGTGGGGCGGTGTAAACTTGGAATCATACATCCTCCTCTAAGATGACACTGGCTTGCACAAAATCTCCGCTATGGCTAATCGACACAAAAGCTTTCCCGTCATAAGGCAAACGTGAAAAGTAAGGAGCCCCCTTGCTATCCGACAAAACCTCTAGGTCTTGAAAACCTACTGTTTTTCCAATGCCAGTTCCTAAGGCTTTTGAAAAAGCCTCCTTGGCCGCCCACCGTCCTGCCAGATAGGTCAGTTGAGCCTGTCTCGGTTTTTGCTGAAAAACGGCTAACTCAGCAGGAGTCAAGACCCGCTGGGCAAAACGCGGGTGCTTGTCTTGAGCTTTAGCGATAGCTGAAATGGCCTGCAAATCAATCCCATGTCCTCTAATCATACCTGATGAAAAGTGAGTGAACCTGTCAGTTGGTCTGACGAGTCCACTCACTCCTTTCTATAATTGTTGATAAATGTCTTCAATCATGGCCTTGGTCTTGTCCCAACCGAGACAAGGGTCGGTGATGGATTTCCCGTAAATTACCGGTTCATCTTGACGACCGTCTTCGAGATAAGACTCAATCATAAAGCCACGCACAGCCTTTTTGATGTCCTCGTTCCAGTCACGGTTAATCAAGGTCTGCCGTACAATTCTAACCTGTTCCAGGTAGTTTTTCCCAGAGTTGTCATGGTTGGTATCAATGACGATGAAGGGATTTTCTAAGCCCATTTGCTTATAGCTAGCAATGGCACGTACGACTTTATCGTAATAATAATTAGGCTGATTAACCCCATATTCGTCCAGAGCTCCCCGTAAGATGGCATGAGCCAATGGGTTCCCGTCGGTTTTCACCTCTGAATTATTGTAGATAAAATGTTGTTTGTTTTGTGCCGCATAAATGGCATTAAACATAATATTGAGATTCCCTGAAGTGGGGTTTTTCATCCCAGTTGGGGCATCTAATCCAGAAGCGACAAAGCGGTGTTCCTGGTCCTCGACAGAGCGTGCACCTACTGCGTGGTAGGACACAAGGTCATCCACCAAGCGAAGGTTTGAAGGGTAGAGCATTTCATCTGCCGTTGTCAAGCCCGTCTCTGTAATCACGCGGTAGTGCAAGTGACGAACAGCCTTGATGCCATTAATCAAATCTGGGTGTTTGGAGGTGTCTGGCTGGTGAACCAAGCCCTTGTAGCCATCCCCATTGGTCCGTGGTTTGGCTGTGTAAACCCGCATGACGATAAAAATTTTATCCTTAACAGCTTCCTGCAAGGCCGCCAAACGGTGAGCATAATCCAAAACAGCTTCTTCGTTATCCGAAGAGCAAGGGCCGATGACCAAAAGCAAGCGGTCATCCTCACCACGGATAATAGCCGCCAACTCTTTGTCCCGCGCTTCTTTAGTTGCCAAAGCCTGTCCAGAGAGTTTGGAGTAAGCTTTCACTTCCTGGATATCCAAGGGAAGTCCTTGTTCGTGAATCGCCATCTTATTTTCCTAACGTTTCGTAAATATCTTCAATCAATGTTTGGGTCTTGTCCCAACCTAAGCATGGGTCGGTGATAGATTTTCCATAGACAAGGGGTTCATCTTGGCGACCGTCTTCTAGGTAAGACTCAATCATGAAACCACGTACCGTCTGCTTGATTTTTTCGTTCCAGTCACGGTTAATCAAGGTTTGACGAATGATACGGATTTGTTCCATGTATTGCTTACCAGAGTTATCATGGTTGGTGTCAATGATGATGAATGGGTTCTTAAGCCCCATTTTTTCATAGTGGGCAATCGCTTCTAAAATATTTTCATAGTAGAAATTTGGAACATTCTCCCCATGTTCGTTGACTGCACCACGCAAGATAGCATGGGCCAAAGGATTGCCTGATGTTTCAACTTCTTCGTTGTTGAACAGGAAATTCTGCTCATTTTGAGCCGCATAAATCCCATTAAACATCACATTCAGATTACCAGAAGTTGGGTTTTTCAACCCTGTTGGCACATCAATCCCTGAAGCGACAAAACGGTGTTGTTGGTTTTCAACAGAACGTGCCCCCACAGCGATGTAAGACACCAAATCATCAACCAAGTGCAGGTTTTCTGGATACAGCATCTCATCAGCCGTTGTCATCCCTGTTTCAGTGATCACACGGTAGTGCAAGTTACGCACAGCCTTAATCCCATTGATCAAGCTTGGTGCTTGTTGGGTATCTGGTTGGTGCATCAGTCCCTTGTAACCATCACCATTGGTCCGTGGTTTGGCGGTGTAAACCCGCATGACGATGAAAATCCGGTCTTTGACAGCTTCTTGTAATTTGGCCAAACGGTGGGCATAGTCCAAGACAGCTTCTTCATTGTCAGATGAACAAGGGCCAATCACCAAGAGCAGACGGTCATCTTCTCCTTTGATGATAGCTTCCAGTTCACGGTCACGCGCCTCTTTGTTTGCCAAGGCTTGGCCGGTTAATTGTGACTCTTTGCGTACGGCATCGATATCGATTTTTTCACTTTTTGGTGTGAATGTCATGGTTATCCCCTTTTTCTATCCTAATACTGTTTTTTTCCATGGCAATTTTTAAATTTCTTGCCTGAGCCACATGGACATGGGTCATTGCGTTTGACCTGGCTGTAGTCGATGTCAGACTCTTCAATCTCTGCTAGCGTCTTTCCAACATGGGCTGGCTTGATATTGCGCACAGCGGTTGTCGACGCATGTTCTGGTTCCCGTTCACGTTCTTGTTCGTGGATTTGCGCCTTCATCATGGTCCGTGTGACGTCAAATTCGATTGAGCCAATCATATCTTGGAACATACGGAAACCTTCGGCTTGATATTCGACCACTGGGTTATTTTGTGCATAACCACGTAGTCCGACAGAATTGCGCAATTGGTCCAAAGCATCGATATGGTCTGTCCATTTGTTATCGACAACCATCAAAATCAGAACCTTTTGGAATTCTTTAACAGCCTCTTCGTCTCGCAAGCGAGCGATTTGCTTGTCGTAAACTTTTTCAGCCCGTGCGTACAAGTCTGCCTTTAGCTCTTTATCCGACTTGTCTGTCAAATCCGCCATTGAGATACTATCTTCTGGCAAGAGACTTGATTTGGCAAAGGTCAAGATGGCTTCCAGCGTTTCCTCACGGCTGCTGCCTGAGTGACTGTGGCCGTCGACTGTGCGGTCGATTGTGCGACCAATCATGGCCTTGATTTCAGGGCCCAGGTCTCGGTCGGCGGTAATCACATCGTAGCGTTCAGCGTAGATAATTTCCCTTTGCTCACGCATAATGTCATCATACTGCAAGACCTGTTTACGGGTATCGTAGTTGTTCCCTTCCACACGTTTTTGAGCGGACTCGACCTGACGAGAAAACATCCGTGATTTGATAACGGTGTCGTTTTCATCCAAACGCATCCGCTCTAGGATGGCCTTGATGCGGTCTGAACCAAAGCGGCGCATGAGGTCATCTTCTAAAGACAGGTAAAATTGAGATTCCCCCGGGTCCCCTTGACGACCCGCCCGTCCACGCAATTGGTTATCAATCCGACGGCTCTCATGGCGTTCTGTCCCGATGACACAAAGGCCACCCAGGTCACGAACCCCCTCGCCCAATTTGATGTCGGTTCCACGACCTGCCATATTGGTTGCGATGGTAACCGCCCCACGCTGACCGGCGTTCATGATGATTTGTGCTTCTTTAAAGTGGTTTTTGGCATTGAGCACTTCATGAGGAATGCCTGCCTTGACCAACTCTTGTGAAAGCAAGTCAGAGGTCTCAACCGCCACGGTACCCACCAATACCGGTTGGCCACGGTGATGGCGTTGTTTGACTTCATCTACAACCGCACGGAATTTTGATTGCAGGGTTGGGTAAAGAATATCTGCATGGTCAATCCGCGCAATGGGTTTGTTGGTTGGGATAGGAATGATGCGCATGTTATAGACTTCGCGGAATTCTTCTTCTTCCGTCTTAGCCGTTCCTGTCATCCCAGCCAATTTTTTGTACATGCGGAACATGTTTTGGTAGGTAATCGAAGCTGACGTCTTGGTCTCATCTTGGATTGGTACCCCTTCTTTGGCTTCGATAGCTTGGTGCAAGCCATCTGAGAAGCGACGCCCTTCCATGGTCCGTCCAGTAAATTGGTCGACGATGAGAATTTCCTTATCTGGACTAACAACGTAGTCAATGTCTAAGAGCATGATGTAGTTTGCTCGAAGGGCATTGTCAATAAAGTGTGTCAGCGCAACGTTTTCCAAGTCATAGAGGTTATCTAGGTTAAAGAAAGCCTCGGCCTTATCAATCCCAGAATCTGTCAAACCGATGGTCTTGGTCGGTGTATCAATGGCATAATCAGACTGGTGTAAGGTTTTTACAAAACTATCGGCACGGTAATACAATTGGTTGGTCTCAGAGCTGACAGGACCAGACACAATCAAAGGGGTCCGTGCTTCATCGATAAGAACGGAGTCCACCTCATCCACCAAGGCGAAATTCAAAGGCCGTTGCACCATGTTTTCCTTGCGGACAACCATGTTGTCACGTAGGTAGTCAAAACCGATTTCGGCATTGGTCGAATAGGTAATGTCGCAAGCATAGGCTTCACGCTTTTCTTGTGGCGATTTGGCCGCTAGGTTAATCCCAACAGATAGGCCCAGCCAGCTATATAACTCACCCATCTCTGTCGCATCACGTGTAGAGAGGTATTCATTGACCGTGATAACATGCACACCTTCACCTGCCAAAGCATTCAAGTACACAGGCATGGTCGCAGTCAGGGTTTTCCCCTCACCCGTCCGCATTTCAGGGACATCACCATGGTGAAGGACGATCCCTCCCATGATTTGCACATGATAAGGGTAGAGGCCTAGCACTCGGCGGGCCGCCTCACGGACAACCGCAAAGGCCTCGGGCAAAAGGGCATCTAGACTTTCACCCTTTTGATAACGTTCTTTAAATTCCTCTGTTTTTGCCTGCAGTTGCTCATCTGTCAGGGCTTCCATTTCTTCGGCGTACGATTCGACTTTTTTGGCCGTACGGCTCAATTTTCTGAGCTCGCCACGATCATTTTCAATGACACTTTTTAATAGGTTGGCCATAATGTTTCCTTTCGCTAATCTATCGCTCCATTTTAGCACAAAAAACGGCTACTTTCAAGATGTGACCGCAGATTGCTTTCGCCTTCTACTGGCCTTAAATCCCCTGCTCATGGCCCCACCCAAGACGGGCCAGCCATATTTCCTCAGCGACCGTCCAACTGACTTAGACCTGCCAAACCCCAAGCAAAACCATGGTCCCTTACCAGCCAAGCAAGCTTTGAATGCGCTATATTTTAAGATTGGCTTATGTTATAATGATTTTTAATCCACAAATAGAAAGGAGGATAGATATGACACATCTTCAAGCTGATGGCATTCAAGTCGGTTACGACACCAGGCCTATCTTGGACCAACTGAGTGTGACCATCCCCCAAGGACAAATCACGACGATCATCGGGGCCAACGGCTGTGGAAAATCCACACTGCTTAAGGCACTTACCCGACTCCTACCCCTGACGGATGGGCAGGTCATCCTAGATGGTCAAAACATTGCCACACTGCCTACCAAGGCCGTCGCAAAGAAAATCGCTCTCTTGCCCCAAGTTTTAGGGCAAGAAGAACACATCAAGGTCTACGATTTAGTGGCTTACGGCCGCTACCCGCACCAGTCTTTTCTAGGGTCTTTGTCCGACAAGGATAAGGCCTGCATTGACTGGGCTTTGGACGTGACGGGCACACAAGCTTTAAAAGACCAGCCAGTTGACGCCCTATCGGGTGGCCAACGTCAGCGGGTCTGGATTGCCATGGCTCTGGCCCAGGACACGGATACCATTTTTTTAGATGAACCGACCACCTACCTCGATTTGAACCATCAGCTCGAAATCCTTGAGCTCCTCAAAGAGCTCAACGAGACGACGCACAAGACCATTGTTATGGTCTTGCACGATCTCAATTTATCGGCCCGTTTTTCAGATTATCTCATCGCCATGAAAGACGGCCAAATCATCACCCAAGGGTCTGTTTGGGATGTGATGACTGCTGACCATTTGAAAGACATTTTCCAAATCCAAGCGGAGCTAACCCAAGACCCTATCACCCATCGCCCTATCTTACTGACCTATCGGTTAGTATAGTCCCTATAGATTATGGAGTTTTATATGCACCGTAAAAAAATCTGGCTAGGTCTTGCTAGCCTCATCACCCTCTTGCTTTTTTTAGCGGGTTGTCAAGCCTCATCCACTAACCAAAGCAAGACATCCAGCATGCCAAAAATTTCAGGTTTTAGCTATTCTGGTAAAATCCCTGAAAATCCGAAAAAAGTTGTGAACTTCGCCTACTCTTACACCGGTTATCTGCTCAAACTCGGGGTCAATGTGTCTAGCTATTCCCTTGATTATGAAAAAGACAGCCCAGCCTTTGGCGACCAACTCAAAAAGGCTAAGAAATTGCAATCTAGCGATACAGAAGCCATTGCGGCACAAAAACCTGACTTGATTATCGCTTTTTCGACTGACCAAAACCTGGACAAGCTCAAAAAAATTGCACCCGTCCTTGTGATCACCTACGGAAAACACGACTACCTGGATATGATGACACAACTCGGCAAGGTTTTTGGCAAGGAAAAAGAAGCCCAAAACTGGCTCAGCAGTTGGAAAAAACAAGTCGCATCTGCTAAGAAAACCTTAGCCAAAACCATCCCTAGCGATGCAACCTTTACCGTCATGGACTTTTATGATAAAAACATCTACCTCTACGGCAACAACTGGGGCCGTGGTGGCGAACTGGTCTACGATGCCCTAGGTTATAAAGCCCCTCAAAAAGTTCAAGACGATGTCTTTAAGACGGGCTACTTTGGCGTATCACAAGAAGCCATCGGTGACTACATCGGCGATTATGCTATTTTAAATAGCACAAAAGCTAGTGCTGATTCTGTCAACGCCTTAACCGAAAGCGACGTCTGGAAAAACACGAGCGCTTACCAGAACAAGCATGTCTTCCAAGTTGACGAAGCCCTCTTTTACTTTTCTGACCCTCTGTCATTAGAAAGTCAATTGAAGGCCTTCATCAAACTAGCGCAAGACCAAGCTAACTAAGGCAAGGGGCCTTTTATGGCAAGTTTATTTCCACAAAAAGGTCTCAAAAAACAGCCAAAAGCTTTTTGGCTTGTTTTTTTCACCTTGTTTTGTTTATTGCTCTTAGGCTTCTATCTCGCTTTACGCTTTGGGGCCATTGCTTATAGCACACAGGACCTTTGGACAACCTTGCAAGAGCCTTTCCGTCAAAATGCCCTATCCGATGTCATCATCGACCTGCGCCTGCCACGGGTCATCGCCGCTGCCTTAGTGGGGGCTGCCATGGCTAGCTCCGGCGCCATCATGCAAGGGGTTACTAAAAATCCCATTGCTGACCCAGGGCTACTAGGCATCAATGCAGGGGCTGGGCTCGCTCTTATTCTTACCTATGCCTTTTGGGGGTCAATTCCCTATCTAGGCCTGATACTGGTCTGCCTTTTAGGTTCTCTTTTAGCGACCTTCTTGGTCTTTGGACTAGCTTATCAAAGACAAAAGGGGTTTCCCCCACTTCGCCTACTCCTAGCCGGCGTCATGGTAGCCAGTTTTTTCACTGCCCTTGGACAGGCCATTACCCTAGCCTTTAATCTTTCTACACGAGTGATTGGCTGGCAGGCTGGCGGTTTAGCAGCGACCAATTGGTCCATGCTGGGCATCATTGCACCACTCATCCTGCTAGGGCTTGTTTTGGCGCAGTTACAGGCTCATCAGCTCAATATTCTCAGTTTGGATGGGCAGTTAGCTCAAGCCTTGGGACAATCCTCACAGAAGGTCCGCTTGCGTGCGCTAGCCACCGTTCTCTTGCTCTCGGCAACAGCAGTCTCTCTGGTGGGAGCCATTGCCTTTGTGGGCCTCATCATTCCCCACGCCATCGCTAGCCTTGTCAAAAAAGATTACCGACAGTTATTGCCTTTAACAGCTTTGGCTGGAGCTGTCTTTTTGATTTGGGTAGATCTGGTCTGTCGGCTTATTCAAGCACCTAAGGAAACCCCAATCAGTGCGGTGATTAGCTTGGTCGGTCTGCCTTGCTTTTTATGGTTAGTCAGAAGGGAGCGCCTATGACCTCTAAAGCCAAAAAAATCAAACTCAGCTTTCTGATTTGCCTTTGTCTGCTAGCAGCTTATGGCGCTTTGGCCGTTGGAGACAGCAGTCAAGACCTGACTTTGCCTTTGGCTGTCCTGACAGGTCAGGCCGATAGCGCTTCAGTCTTTATCCTGACAGAAATTCGACTTCCCCGCCTTTTAGTGACACTGGTTGTCGGTTGCGCCCTAGCAGTAGCAGGTAAATTGCTACAAACCCTGACTCGAAACCCTTTGGCTGATGCAGGTGTTTTAGGCATCAATGCAGGAGCTGGACTTGCCATCACCTTGGTAGTGGCCTTTGCAGACAGTAGCCTGATTGCCACCCAAGCGCTCATGGTTCTGGCTGCCTTAGCAGGCGGTTTAGCTATTATCAGCCTCATTTTTCTTCTAGCCAAAGAAAAAGGGCGTCCGCTCAATCCCACGCGCTTCATTATCACAGGTGTCGGCTTGGCTACCCTTATTTCAGGGCTGATGATTGCTCTGATGGCTGGCTTAAATGATAACCAAACCAGCTTGGTAACCAATTGGTTAAGTGGTCAGATAACAGGTGACAACTGGACCAGTCTAGCGGTTTTTAGCCCCCTTATCGGTATTCTTCTCGATTTAGCCTACTGCCGCAGCCAGGCCCTCAATATTTTGGCCCTCCCTGAAGAAACCGCACAAGGGCTGGGCCTCCATCTGCACCGCGAGCGCCTATACGCATTATTCCTAGCCGCTGGCTTGACCGCTATCAGTGTCGTCTTAGTCGGCAACGTCAGCTTTATTGGCCTTTTGGCAGGCCACTTGAGTCAGCGTATCTTTGGTCAGGACCATCGTTGGACCTTGCCGGCCAGCGCCTTGATAGGATTGCTCTTTTTCAGTCTAGCGGATAGCCTTGACAGACTCTTTCTGGTTGGTACCAATATCCCAACTGGCCTTGTCATCGCTGTTATCGGCGCCCCTTACTTCCTCTGGCTGATGTCACAAAGCAAGACCTAAAACTTTCATGGGCCAATAAAATAAAAAGAGAGTCCTCTCGATAACCCCTTAAAGGTATCCGGTTATCGCGTGACTCTCTTTTTTTAATTGCGGTTGGTGAAAACGAGCTGTGCCTTACTGTCAAATCCTTTGGCTAAAAGGGTGTAGTAGTCTTTAGCCGATTGCGTGATTTGTTCCTTATAGGCTTCGAGATACTTGGCCTGTTCTTTGTCTGACAGGGCATCCGTGACAGCCTTTTTCCACCCCTTAACGATGCACACCCCTCATAACGGTATCGATTGCACCGTGACGGCGTATGGGATTCCATTTTATAGCGGCTTGTACGTCCATCGGCTACACCTTCTTTCCTGGAGTTTCTGTGTTGCAAGCTAGAAGTTGTCGATTCGCTTAGCCATGCATGATCAAGTCAACAAGTGCGTTGATATGCACCTGCATCACGTCAATGTAGGGCACCGGCAACTCCACGCCGTCAAAGATCAGCGGCAGTTCTGTGCAACCCAGCACAACCGCCTGCACCCGCTCCTCTCGGATAATGCGCTCTGCAATCTCTTTGAACGCCTGTTGTGTCTCCGGCAGTACTTTGCCAAATTCCAGCTCTGTTTCAATTTTTGTCCCGATGTAGTTCCTTTCCTCCGCATCGGGTGTTATCACTTCAATACCGCCTTTTGCAAAGGAGTTCTGGAAGAACTTCCCCTCCATAGTGGGCAGCGTACCAAGCAAGCAGATCTTCTTGTAGCCGTGCAGCAAGGCGTAGTCCCCTGCCGTGTCCACCATGCTGATAAGCGGGATAGGCGATGCTTGAGACAGCTCGTCAAATACGATATGTGGCGTGATGCCTGTTAGCGTGGCATACTGCGCCCCGGCTGCTGCCAGATTGCGGATGCCTTTTAGAAGATACTCCATCAATCCAGCATAGTCCTGTTTCCCGCAAAAGTTCAGCACATCAAACACACTCAGACTTTCGATGGTCAGATTTGGGAAAAAGCTGCGTCCCACCTTCTGTTGTACGCCGTATTCAATACCCTTGTAATACTCGATGGTGGATTCCGGCCCTGTACCGCCGATCAGCCCAAGTTTGTTCATTTCTGCACCTCGCATTCCAGATAGACCTGTTCTTCTTCAATAAGACCTTGTAGCAGGGACGTAGTCCTTACTTTGGAACAGTCAGATATTTTTCCTGCAGTTCCGAGAATACCTTTATTTTCAGAACTATTATTCTGCATTCGCGCTGCATTAGATTGCCCCCCTGTCACTATATGAATTTTTTGAAAGCCTTCTTCATTTTGAGCATGACCTCGATTATCCAGTCAAACTGTGCATTCCATTGGTTTTTATCAGCAAAGGTTACGCCCTTCTCGATAACGATGCGACTTGCCTTGCGTTCCAGCAGTTCTCGCCAGTCGAAGGTCAAACCGGCATCTGATTCGATGGCATCCTTATTATCAAAGAGGGAGTGGAACAAATCTTTATCCTCACGGATATACAGTTCCACATCCAGTTCGTTCCGTTTTTGAATTTGTGATACGGCGATGTGGCAGGCAGAAGAACCCACGCTGAAGTTCATCCAATGATCCATAGACGGCTTTCGGCGATTGAAGTTCTTTGCAAACTGTGCGTTCTGGAAAGCGTATTCCTGGAACGCCACCCAATAGTCATATCTCTGCTGCTGAGTTTTACTTGCGGACTCGCTCTTTTTTACTTCCTTAGTCCAGTCATTCGGCTTTTCAATGACCTCGAACTTCACGGCAGGTTCAGAAGTGCCGATTCGGTATAATTTTATTTCGCAAAGAAAGAATCCGATTTTCTCATCGGTATGGTTGTTCAGCCATTCGATAGCGGCCTTATGTTCCTCACGAGCGTGTTTCACTACCCAAACGATAACATCCGCCGACTTGCCGGACGCATAAGTTATCAGCTTACCGAGGTGGTCATGGTTGGTATCCTCCAGCTGATTCTCGATGATGATTTTTCTGTCCGTCCCCGTCTCGGACGCAAAGATATCAACATTAAAATCGCCCACGGATGATTCCGTTTCATCCACGGTAACATCAAGACCTATCGCATCGGCGAGGAGAGAGATGTTATCGTCTTGCGAAAGCCACGGAGTGAAGTCCAGGGCTTCATGTGGCCACACGGTACGCAAATCTTTTATTTCTTTCAATCTGCTCAAATTCACCATCGTCTTAATCCTCCTCTCGCTTTAGATAGGTCAACTCAACATCGTAACCCAGCTTTTCCATCAGCTGCAGAAAAGTTTTATTGACGATTCTTTCGTTATTCCTTATGAGTCGACTGATATACGGTGCCGAAGTGCCAATTTCTTCTGACAGTTTTGCCTGAGTAACATCATCCTCTATACATTTCACTTTCACATCGACTTCCACCATATTCTTCAGCATTCCGACTCTCCTCTGCTGTGGTAACATCTATTGCGCTTACACTACAATTTATTGTATCGTAGAATTTTGATTTTTTCTATCCTTTAACGAAAAAAGGGCGCCCGCTCACCCCCACACACTTCATTTTCAGTCTAGCGGATAGCCTTGACAGACTTTTTCTGGTTGGTACCAATATCCCAACTGGCCTTGTCATCGCTATTATCGGCGCCCCTTACTTCCTCTGGCTGATGTCACAAAGCAATACCTAAAGCTTTCATGGCCCAATAAAATAAAAAGAGAGTCCTCTCGATAACCCCTTAAAGGTATCCGGTTATCGCGTGACTCTCTTTTTTTAATTGCGGTTAGTGAAAACGAGCTGTGCCTTACTGTCAAATCCTTTAGCTAAAAGGGTGTAGTAGTCTTTAGCCGATTGCGTGATTTGTTCCTTATAGGCTTCCAGGTACTTGGCCTGTTCTTTGTCTGACAGGGCATCCGTGACAGCCTTACCTGTGTCGATATTTTCTGTTGAGTAACTCAAAAACTCACCAGAAGCACTGTAGAGCTCATAAGGGCTATTTTCATCCAGTTGGAAACCAATCACTTGATACTTAGGAATGGTGACCTGATACTTGTGTTGGCCAACTTGTTTGACAGAAACCTTTTCTTTGATACCAAACTTAGCCGTGTAGTTTAAGATGATAATGGCTTTTTTAGAAGACATCGGTACCGTCACGTTGGTTCCAGGGATTTTTGAATTCTTTTCAATCTTATCCACACGCTGAATCCCAACATTTAAAAAGACAACTTCACTAGCGCTTTCCAATTTTTTTGTGACTAGCGTGCTCTGACGCGTGCCATTGGCGGCTTGTTGACCAAATCTAAAGCCTTTAGTATAGGCGTAGAAATAACCACCTACCAGCCCTAAAAAGACAATCAGCAAAACAAGAAGAGACACCCTGGTATTTTTTAACCAAGAAAAAGTTTTTTTAATCGCAAACATGCATTCAGTTCCTTTCAAATAAGTATTACGAGTTATTTAATCAAAAATGTCGCAGCAGTCCCTACAACCGCAATGACAATCGCCACAAAGGGGTTTAAAAATAAAAATACCGCCGTTAAAACAAGAGCTACATTGGGAATAATAAATCTATGCATCTCAAGCCTTCCTTTCAGTTTCTTTTAAGTTTTAATACCGCCTTTTACTATATTAAATTTCCGAAAAAAAAAAAACGTCATAAATTGACTTCTTTCTGGCATTTTCTGCTGTTTTTCTTCCTCATATTGATAACCTTCCAAAAAGGCCGAGAAAATTTTCTCAGCCTTAGACCCTAGAAAACTGTTTATTGCTAGATGCTACAGAACTCTGCCACTAAAAAAATTTTTCCGTTAAGTCGAGCAAGAACCAAGACTTCCCGTCGTGAGAAAAACGCTTGAAACAGTAGTGTTTCAAACGTTTTGTCATTTTGAGAGCTTAAGCCAAAAGTTAAGCTAGGCAATCCGTCAGGAGGCGCTATTGTCCGCCCTCGCCTAAGGGTAGCCTTAAAAAGATTTCATCTTCAATCTCAGGCTGAGATGACTTCTCGGGACCTTAATCAATGGCTTCAAAAATGCTTTTTAAAATGCTGACTCCTTGATCGATTTCCTGAGTTGTCAGGGTTAAGGGTGGCAAGAGACGGATAACATCAGAACCAGCTGTCAAAACAATCAGGCCTTGCTCACGCGCCTGACTGACAATGGCTTGTAGGGAGGCTTTTGTTTGAATACCAATCATAGCCCCAAGCCCACGAATCTCAACCACCGAAGAAAGGTCGCCCAATTGCTCCTGCAATTGACCCATGAGGTAGCTGGCTTTTTCTTGGACCTGGGTCAAAAAGCCTGGTGCCTGCAGCAGGTTTAGCGTCGCCTGAGCTGCCTTCATAGCCAGTTTATTGCCCCCAAAAGTTGACCCATGACTGCCATAATCTAGAGCCCAGCCCAGTTCCTGCTTACCTAGCATGGCCCCAACCGGTACCCCATTAGCCAAACCTTTAGCCAAGGTGAAAATATCTGGGCTAATGCCATAGTGTTCAAAGGCATAGAGATGTCCTGTTCTTCCCATCCCTGTCTGCACTTCATCCACAATCAGCAAAATCCCTTGGCTTTGACAATAATCTGCCAGCGCCGAGACGAAAGCCGCATCCGCCGGAACCACGCCCGACTCCCCTTGTACCAGTTCTAACATCACAGCCGCCGTCTGGTCGGTTACCAAGGCCTTGACACTCTCCAAGTCATTATAGGTCGCATAGTGAAAATGAGGAACCCCAGCACCGAAACCTTGCTTAATCTTGTCTTGGCCAGTCGCTGACATGGCCCCAAAGGTCCGCCCGTGAAAGGACTGGTTAAAACTGATAATGTCTTCTTTGCCGCTAGCCTTACGGGCCAGTTTGATGGCTGCTTCGTTGGCTTCCGCCCCACTATTACAGAAAAAAGCTAAATAGTCTGGATGGGTCAGGGTCAACTGCTCCGCGACCGCTTCTTGCAAACTGTTTTGGTAGAGATTGGGTGTGTGCCAGATAGCCGCCACTTGTTCTTCTAGAGCTGTAACGACCTGTGGATGAAAACCTAGACCGGTAACCCCAATACCAGTTGAAAAGTCCAGATAGACCTTTCCTTGGCTATCAATGAGCGTATTGCCCTCAGCTTTGACAAACTCGATAGCCGCCCGATTATAGTTTTGAAATAGATGACTCATGTTTTACCCTTTCTGAATAATGGTGCCTCCGGTCAATTGGTCGCTAATACGCACCTGACCTACACCAGCCGCCGCTGTCTGGCAGGCGCTCTCTAGTTTAGGAATCATGCCCCCTGTAATTTGCCCACTCGTTTTCAAGTGGTCAAGGTCTTGAGAGGTCAATTTTGCGACAACTTGACCGTCAAGCAGTACACCTGGCACGTCCGTCATGAGGATTAACTCCTCTGCTTGTAGGGCCACAGCAACCGCTGTTGCTAGGTAGTCGGCATTGATATTGAGCAATTGGCCGTTGGCACTGTAGCCTAATGACGCTAATAAGGGGATATTGCCCAAATCCAACAGATGGTCCAGCCATGCGCGTTCAATCTTATCGACTTTTCCCACATACCCGTAGCGCTCTTGGTCGAGAAAACTTGCTGCAACAACCTGCTCCAAATCACTGCCTAGTTGAATCACGGGCAAACCTGCCTGGCGCAAGGTCTTTTTGATACTAACACCGACCTTATCAAGAAGGGCTGATTCTATCAAGGGCAGTTGCTCTTTTTCTGTGACGCGTTGCCCATCGACTTTTTTGCTGTTAACCCCCGCCTGTTGGAGCGCTTCTGTAATGGCAAAACCACCCCCGTGGACGAGAACAAGCTGTTTATTGGCCGCATGCCAAGCCTGCACTTGCTCCAAGAAGGCTGGCGTCAGTTGCTGACTAGCTCTCCCACCGATTTTAATAACAATGACTTCTGCCATGCTTAGCTCCTTTCGCTTAGGTCCGATAGAGGGAATTGATTTTCACATAATCATAGGAGAGGTCACAGCCCCAGGCCTTACCAGAAGCCTTTCCGGCATGCAAATCAACCTTGATTGTCAACTGCCCTTCTTGCAAAATATCATGCATTTCTTCATCGTCAAATGAGACGGGACTTGAAGCCAGCATAACCGGCAAGCCACCCAGGGAAATGTCGATATTGTCCACCGGCACATCCACTCCGGCATAGCCGACGGCTGCCAAAATCCGCCCCCAGTTGGGGTCTTCCCCGAAAGCCGCCGTCTTGACCAAACTAGAACCAACAACACTCTTTGCCATCATCCGCGCATCCAAGGCATTGGGCGCCCCAGTTACTTCTACAGCAATCAGCTTGGTCGCTCCTTCGCCATCTTGGGCGATTTTTTTAGCCAAATCTTCCATGACACAAGCCAGCATGGCTTTAAAGCTATCATACTCGGGCGTGCCAAGTTCGATAGGCTGGTTGAGGGTGCAACCATTAGCCAAAACCAAGACCATATCATTGGTAGAGGTATCCCCATCCACCGTGATTTGATTGAAGGTCGTCTCCACCAGCTCAGATAGGGCTGTTTGGAGAACCTCACTACTGATGACAGCATCGCAGGTGATAAAGGCCAGCATGGTTGCCATATTAGGATGAATCATGCCTGACCCCTTAGCCACGCCTGACATGGTGACGGTATCCTTGCCAAAAGTCTCTTGGACAGTGATAGTCTTAGTCATGGTATCAGTGGTTAAAATGGCTTTGGCAAAATCCTCGCTATTGCCATTGACGACAAGTTTTTCCAAACCTGACTTCAGCGTATCCATGGGCATCAGGTCCCCAATGACACCGGTGGAGGCAACGCCTACCAAATCAGGGTCAATTTGCAATTTCTCCGCTGTCCAAGCCTGCATGGTTTGGGCATCTTCCATCCCTTGAATACCCGTACAAGAGTTAGCCACTCCCGAATTGACCACAATAGCTTGCATCTGCCCAGTCTTTTGAACCGACTGCCGCGTCAAAACCAGTGGTGCTGCAATAACTTTGTTGGTCGTGTAAACCCCAGCCACACTGGCAGGTTTTTCCGATACAATCCAACCAAAATCCAATTTTTTCTTTTTAAAGCCAGCATGTAAGCCATCCGCTGAAAAACCTAGCGGGCTAGCAATAGTTCCATCTATAATTTTCATATTATCTCTTTTCTTATTTTCTCGTTTTTAAAGGTAGGTCGGTGTTTTGACAAAGCCCATGTCTTCAGGAAGGCCAAACATGAGATTGAAATTCTGCATGGCTTGACCAGCTGCCCCCTTGATGAGATTGTCAATAACTGAAATAACCGTCAGCACATTAGTAGCCGAGTTGTAGGCAAAGCCAATATCACAAAAATTGGAGCCAATCACATTATGCAATTCTGGCAAATCCGTCTGCAAACGCACAAAGGGCTTGTCCTGATAGCAAGTCTGATAGAGGGCAAAGATTTCCTCTTCAGACAAGGGCTCTTTTAAAGGCGCATAGACCGTCGCCATAATCCCACGGTTGATTGGTAGGAGGGAGGTTGAAAATTGCAAGCTATCAAGGCTCTTATCGTAGCGCGCCAACAACTGAACAATTTCTGGAATGTGTTGGTGGCGATTGAGCTTATAGGTCACATAATTATCATGGACATTAACAAAATGACTGGTTTCTGTGAGGGCCTTGCCAGCCCCTGTCAGACCACTCTTGGCATCAACGATAATGTGTTGGTTGTCTATGACACCAGCCTTGACCAGTGGTAACAAGGCTAACTCCGTCGCTGTCGCATAGCAGCCAGGATTGGCAATAAAGCGACTTCCTTTGGGGATGCCGACCTCTGACAGCCCATAGACAAATTGATCAATAATGTTTTGCTCGGCAGGTGGTTTAGGATACCATTTGGCATAGGTGGTTGCTGGCAAGCGGTGGTCCCCAGAAAGGTCTATCACAGGGAAGTTGGCTGCCACAAAGGGAGCACTCAACCTGCTGGCTACACCCGATGGCGTTGCCAAGAAAACCAGGTCCGCCTCAGCCATAATCACCTCAGGGTCAACTGCTGTAATAGGCAAGTCACAGACACCGGATAGGTAAGGGTAAATCGTTGATAAAGCTTTTCCGACATCGCGCGTCGCATGAATGGATACCAATTCTGCTTGAGGATGCTGAGAGAGCAACTTGACTAATTCTAAACCGCTGTAGCCTGTGACGCCGACAATCGAAACTTTCATGTTTTATCTCCTTTTGAATAATTATACGAATTATTATACTCTTTATTTGATTCCTGTCAAGGTTTTTTCAAAGTTTTTATAAAAATCCAGAAATTTTCCAGCTTTTTTCCTCTAAGTAGACCGCTTTATTAGCTATTCCAGTATAAAAATCATTTTCCATTGCCCATACAAAAAAGCCCAGAACTTTCGTTCTAGACTTTTACTGGAAGTGACTAGTCGATGACCTTAGTCTACTTCTTTCTTTTTTCCTGGGCTTGCCCCTAACAGGCCTAAGCCCATCAGACCGATCCCTAGCAAGGCGGCCCCTGTGGTTTGACTGTCGCCTGTGCGTGGCAGAACAACTGCTCTAGTCGCATAGGTCGTTTGCCCTTGGTTGCGACGTGTCCAGTAGGTAGTCCATTCACCGCCTGTCATCCGCATCCGGCGTCCTTGACGACTCGCATAGTATTCTGTCCAAGAAATCGTTGACCCTTCTTCCCAGTAAATGGTTCGAGACGTTTCGCGGGTATAAACGACTGGTGTATCCACTAACGGGTCACCTGGGAGCAGGCTAGCTACCGTCGCTGTAAAACCGTCAACTTCAGGCGTTTGGGTTTCTAAAACCTTAGTCGCATCCTCAGGGTCATTGGTGTAAAAGGGCCTGTCGGCTCCTGGAATAGCTTCTCCCCAACGGCGTACAGGGATAATGCGTCCCAAGGCTTGATAGCGAACAACTTGCGTCTGGTCAGCCAAAGTCACTGCAGTCTCTGGAACCGCTGCGACATCGGCTAGGTAACCGATAACCACAGGCGTTTTCACTGCTTGGAACTGCGCTTTGTCGCTAGCCCAATCGCCATAGGTCACTTGGCCTGTTACCTGGTCTGTCCTTGTCGAACGTGTCCAGGTAGCCGTTTGAACATGGTCAGCCAAGAGGCTTTGGCCATCCTTATCCAGGTAACGCACCGTTGAGTTGACTTCCTTGCTTTCGCTTCCGTCTACAAAGCCATGGTTGAAGCTGATAAGATAAACCTGATCCTGACCATCTTCATGATCAAAGACAAGGCCTGCTTCAGGGAAGTTGCTAGTCAAGAGGCGATACCCTTTTCCTTCAAAGGCAGCGATAGTCTTAGCTGGGTCATAGTCAGATGGCTGATCCGAAAGCCCTGTTAGGCTAACGGTTTCTAAAACCTGCTTGGTCTCTGCATCGATAAAGTCAACTCTTGCCTGCTGTTTATTGGCTGAGTAGCTAATATCGACCACCACATCCGCTTGGTCAGCTGTCACCGTTTGGGCCGATACAGTTGCAGGCGTTGGGGTGTAACCTGGTCGCTCTGGCGTTTGATAATCCGCCCAGATATCCGTCGACCAAGGGCCATAGGTCACCTCATTGGTGACATTATCGCTTTGCTTACGACGGCTGATCTCAGCGCTTTGACGGGTCGTATAGACCTGACCATCCAGGTCATGCAAGCGAATATCTCTCACAATCTGGCGCTTGTCTTGACTGGTTACATAGGTATGCAAGAGGTAGACCACGAAAGCTTGTTGTTGCTCAGTGTTCCAATCATAGCTTGCAGGAAGCATTTGCCCATCCTTACTATCCCCTCTTGTTGGATCGATGACATAACCAGAAGCTAAGGCGCCCTTCAATACCGCATTTGCCTGAGCAAAGTCAATGGCCTCACCAGACTTTCCTTCAAAAAGCAGGTTTGACATCATGCGTCCTTCGGTCGCATCGTAGATAGTCACCAAGGCTTGTTGGATGTCTTTGACATAACGATAAGTAACCGTGACATCCTTTGTCGGTGCAATGCCTGTCGCGTTAGATGGTGCGCTTTCGAGATGGTAGCTAGCTGGGATGCTTGCTGCTGAAAGACCACTCGTTGCGTAGGGTTGGCCTGAAGCCAAGACAAGCGTGCTCGCCTCTTGCAAATCTGTATAACGTCCAGCTGTTTCCTCTTTTTGCCATTTTGTTATCACCCCGACATAGCGTTGGATAGCGACTTTATTGACCTGACTAGCCTGATAGGTGTTGCCGCCATGGTCTCCCGTAAAGTAGGTCACCACATCAACATCCACCTGACCTTGGCCATCTGCCATCCCTGTCACGACATAAGGCAAGTAGGCCACCGCTGTCGCCCCTGGTCGCATGAGGTTTGATTTCAGAAGGACAGACCGCACTTGACTCCAGTCCGTCACCTGGTCGGCCAAGACATAGGCAGACAGGTCTGCTTCGGTCAAAGCCTGCTGAGGGCTTGCTAACGGCGTCATGGCATAGTAGAGGGTGCCATTGGCCAAGTCACCAGAAAGAGAAACCTCTCCAGGTCCCGTCAAACGCAAATCCGCCTTATCCCCAGCTGCTTGACTCGGAAGATTGATGACATTATAAGAATAATTGGATGAAGACTTGTCGGTCAGAAGGGTCACCAAACGAATGGTACCGCTGGTATCTGCAACCTCGTGGCCTTGAGAATAATTGTTAGTGGCGACATTTTCAGTCGGCTTACCACTAGACCAAGCCCCGCTATAGCGCTCTTCGTCCGATGATTTCACCGCGTTGAGTTGCCCATAAGCTGATGGGTAAGTAAACTGGTAATGAGCCTCTTGAAAATCAGGATACCAGCCTGTCCCAGACAAGATGACCGCATAAGAGCTACCGTCTTTTAAGGTTAGTGTCTCTTTATCATAAAAGGCATTGTCTGCATAAAGCCCCAGCTGGTCAATGGCCATAATAAGGGATTGGGCGCTGTTATCATGATAATTTCCGTAACGATAGGTGTAGGTTGCTGGCAGTTGGTCTCGGTCAGCCACCAATTGCACAGGCCTTTGATAAGAGGTCTTGCTCTTGAGGTAGATAGGGTGCTGATAAGATGGTGTTTCAGCCAAGTCAATACGGAACATCCGTTCACCTGAAAGACCGACACGCCCTAAATCTGTGATACTTCCTTGTTCATAAAGGGTTTCATCCTTGTATAGGGCCAAATCGTCTACGGACACGACATCAAAGCCTCGTGGCACAGTCACCAGATAACTCGTCGCTGTTGTTGTGGCACCAGAAACCGAATTACGGAAATTGTAAGTGATTTGCGCACGGTTACCCCCTTCATCTGAAGTTGGTTGGTAGCTGGTATTTTTAAAGTCCTCTACCACCCCTGTAAACTGCACCCGCGTTTGGACAGGTTCAGCAATGGTCAACTGCAACACATCCGATTGGTTAGCTGACTGGTCTGAGCTCACACTGTAACTATAGAGGGCCTTATCGCCGGCTTTTTTACTGCTAGCGGCAGCTAAGAGCGCATTTTTAGAAAAAGTCACTTGCACTTTGGAGCCCGCTTGGATGACCCGATAATGGAGGCTCAGCCCACCGATGTTGGAGCCGTCACGTGCAACCCCTTGTGCAATTTGTTCTTCTGTGATAGCAACTACAGTCGCATTTTGATTGCTGCGATGGCGCACAGCTGTCGCCAGGGTGACGCGACGTCCATCCGTCAGCGTCGCAACGATGTCACCAGGTTCATTTTCAGAAGTGGTCACAATCCCCAAGGCAAAGGTGCCCGACTGATCCACTAGAACACTACCAGGTTCTAGCGTTAGTTGAATGGCTACATTGGTCTGCGCCTGATTTCCCTCGTTAAAGACCATCAAACCACGAGACTGCCCATAATCTAAGGCTTTATCATCGGACTGATGCGGGCCATCCACCTGACCGTGGTCGAGGTAAACATAATCAGATGCATTGGTGAAACTTGCTGTCAGATTTGCTTGCGCTTCTCGCGTGACGGGTATGGCAACCACTAAATCGCTCGCGGTTGTCAAGTCTGCAGCCAGCGACCGTTCGCCTTGCGCATTGGTCGAATAGTAAGCCACTTTAGCCGAGAAATGATTATCTTGGGCCGACAAACTTTCTTGATAAGTCCCCCAAAAAATCAGACTGCCCTTGTCAAGGAGGGCTTTATCTGTCTGGAAGGTCATGGTAATAGGATGACCTGCACCACCAGCTTGGCTGACAGTCACACCTGAACCATCTGCCAAAAGATGAAAGGCTTCCGCACTGTCTCCGATGGTTTGGCTATCTCTGACCAGACCAAAGCCTGCCTGTTCACTCGTGTCCAAAACAAAACCTTTGGGCACGGCAATGGTCACCTGCCCTGCAAACTGGTCCCCGTCACGGCTGCCGTCATTGGCCAATTGTATGCCAAAAGCGTACTTTTGCCCAGTCATCATGTTGCCGTTAGCGTATTGATTGCTATCGTTCAAGAGACTGACTGCTCCCATACTAGCGGCTTGACCGATGGTATAGGTCACCTGCCCAACCGACTGGCCGTTTTGGCTGACTGTTAGCGCATAATTATCTCCGGTCTTCAAGAAAGACCAATCAGACACTGCAGGGGTCAGATTCAGCGTGAAAGACAAACTAGCCGTTGTATTGACCCGATAAGTGTAGGTTGTCAGGTAATGCCCCTTGCTGGTCACATAACCAGCTTCTGCTGCCTGTGTGCTGGTCGTGACGGTATAGAGTGTCCCTGTGGCATCTCGGTCAGTAGAGGCCGTAAAAATACTTGGGACAGTAACCGTGATGGTGTCACCGAGTTGTGTCGGTAGGGAAATGGCAACCTGGCGTTGTTGGTTGTCCCCGTGATTGAGCGTCACACGGTCTGATTTTTCAGCCTCATCCCAGATGGCTACAGAGCTTTCGGAACTTGCTAAAGAACGCTTGCTGCGATTGACTGCTTGCGTGGTAGGGCTCGCTACGCTATTGTCTCGCGTATCCGTTTTAGCAGTCTCTTGGGACAAGCTGGCGGGCAAAGCAGGTGCTGGCGCTGACTTATCTTCTGCCTGGACTGGACTTGAAATAGTCGCCTGAGCCTGACTAGTTGCTGAAAGCCCTTGACTACTACTAGTCAAGCTTGTTGCTTTTTCAGCTGAATTAGCCGTGCTGGTAACAGCCTGCTGGCTCGTTTGCGCTGAGGTTGAGGTCTCAGCAGAAGCCGTGCTAGCCGTATCAGGGGCCGTTTCTTGCTGCGATGAATCAGAGGTCCCTGCTGTTTGATCCACTTGTGCTTCCTGGGTCGTCGCTTCCTCTCTTGTCGTTTCTGGCGTAATATCCGTCTCTTGAGAAGTCTCTACAGGCGTAGCGCTAGCGCTCGTGTCTCCTTCAGGTAGACTAGTCGTGACACTATCAGCGGACACTTGTCCTCCCATAAAGGTCAAGCCCACCAAAACCGAGGCTACCCCCACAGCCGTCTTGGCCTTTCGCAAGGAAAACCGCTGTTTATTATCATGCTTTAAGATCTTATCTGTCATTCCTATCTCACTCCACTGTGATTTCTAAGAATACTATTATTCCAATTGTCATTCTACCCAAAGCCGTTTAAGTTTTCAATAAGTGTCATTATCTTATCATCAAGTGTTAGAAACTTGTAAAAGAGCTGTCGCAGAACTTGCAAGCGCATGACAAAAATATGACAATTTTCCGCTGGAAAAAGACTGTTTCCCCTCTCAAATCCACAGCCATCATTTCTTCTAGCATCGAACCTTTTATAGAAGCTTGCGTCTGTTTTCTTGAAAAAAGGCCTATTTTTCTAAAATCCTGGAAAATTCGGGAAAACCGAACAATTCTTTTGAAAAAAGTCACATCTTTAATCAGATAGCGCTTTCAATGTGAACGACTTTATGCTATACTAAGGATGGTAAATTCATTCATTATTAAAGGAGGACAATCATTTGGCACGTAATAAAATGGTAGCAATGATTCTAGCTGGAGGGCGTGGCACACGGCTGAAAAGCCTGACCAAGAAAATCGCCAAACCTGCTGTAGCCTACGGAGGAAAGTACCGTATTATCGACTTTCCGCTCAGTAACTGCGCTAACTCAGGCATCGACACGGTCGGTGTTTTGACCCAGTACGAATCCGTCTTGCTCAACTCATACGTTTCGCAATCCCAACGTTGGGGGCTCGACGTGCAAGGATCCGGTATCTTTGTACTTCCTCCTCGTGAAAAAATCGAAGGTTTTGGCCTCTATAAGGGAACAGCCGACGCCATCACACAAAACATCGACTTTTTGGACCTCAATGAGCCCGAATACGTGCTCATCCTTTCAGGTGACCACATTTACAAGATGAACTATGATCGGCTGTTAGAAACCCACGAAAAAAATAAGGCTGATGCTACGATTGCCGTCATCGAAGTTCCGATGAAAGAAGCGTCACGCTTTGGGATTATGAACACCGATGAAAAACTACGCATCGAAGAGTTCGAAGAAAAACCTGAAAACCCTAAGAGCAACCTGGCTTCCATGGGGATTTACATCTTTACTTGGAAAACCCTCAAAAAATACCTGATCGAAGACGAGAAAAATGAAGAATCTTCCCATGACTTTGGCCATGATATCATTCCAAAATACCTCGAAGACGGTCTTCGCCTACAAGCCCATCCTTTCAAAGGTTACTGGAAGGATGTGGGTACGGTCAACAGCCTGTGGGAGGCCAATATGGACTTGGTAGACCCTACCAAC
Organism: Streptococcus sp. DD12; assembly: GCF_001578885.1. Classification (GTDB taxonomy): domain Bacteria; phylum Bacillota; class Bacilli; order Lactobacillales; family Streptococcaceae; genus Streptococcus. The sequence continues at coordinate 1,018,116 of NZ_KQ969495.1, forward strand.
GAACTCAATTTGTTTGACCCGAGCTGGCGTGTCTACTCTGATGATTCTGGTGCCCCTGCTCAAGTCATCGGTGAAAATGCCTTTGTTCGTAGTGTCTATGTCGACAAGGGAGCCGTCATTGAGGGCCATGCTGAACACACGGTCGTGTCTACCAATGCCAAGATTGCAGAAGGCGCTAAAGTTACCAATACCGTACTGCTACCAGGAGCGAATATTGCAGCTGGTGCCAAGATTGACTATGCCATTGTGGCCGAAGATGTCCACATCGGTGAAGACGTTATCCTTTCTGGTAGCGAGGACGACATCTTGCTCATTGATAAAAACACAACATTATAGGAGGTTTTCATGCTAAGAAATACACTAGGGATCGTCAATATCGAAGGTACAAATGTTGATTTTGACAGCGTCATGGCCCATCGCGGCATCCAAGCCTTCTCTTTTTTAGGGCGCTACCGCTTGATTGACTTCGTCTTGTCCAATATGTCTAATTCTGGCATCACAGAATTTCAAGTTTACATGCCAGAAAAAAGCCGTTCCACCATCCAACACGTGGGGACTGGAAAAAGCTACAACATCAACAGTAAACGTGGAAGTTTCCGCCTCCTCAACCGTGAAAGTGATGTTTCCCCTATCTACAATCACGATGTCGGGGCCTTTACGGATAACCTCCGCTATATCGAGTCCTCCACAAAAGAGTATGTCTTGATTGCGCCGAGCTACTTCATCTACAGCCAAGATTTCACAGAACTGGCTGAAGCGCATCAGGAAACAGGTGCCGACATCACCGTCCTCTACAAAAACATTACAAACGCCAAAGACAGTTATATCGGTTGTAACACGATTAAGTTGGATGACAACCGTCGCATCACAGCCTTTGAAGAAAACCACGGGAAATACAAAAACCGTCCGATTTCACTCGAAGCTTACTTTATGAAACGAGAACTCTTCGTGCAGTTGATTAAACGGGCTAACCAAGTGTCTTCCCTTTACTGGTTCAAGGATATCTTGCGTGACGTCGTTGACGAATACAAGATTTATGGCTATGTGCATCGGGACTATGTCGCTTGCATCAACAATGTAAAAGCCTTCTTTGAAACACAGTTGGAGCTCATTGACGCTAGCAAACGTCGCCTCCTCTTCAAGAACAACTGGCCAATCTACACCCGAAGCAACGATTCTTCACCAACCCTTTACGGCGCCTCTGCCGAGGTGACACGAAGCTTGATTTCTAACGGTAGCAATATTGATGGACAGGTCGAAAACTGCGTGATTGACCGTGATGTCACTATCGAAGAAGGGGTTGTGGTCAAAAACTGTATCATCTTGGGTGGCGTGACAGTCAAACGCGGTGCCAATATTGAAAACACTATTATTGACAAGCATGCCTTCATCAAGCACCCTATTGATATTCAAGGGCAACCAGACAAACCGGAATACATCAAGGCTAGCGAAATCATCTAGGAGGCCCCATGTCTAAAACAAATACCGCAAAAAAACAGCCCTCTATCCTCTTTGTGGCTTCAGAAGGGCTTCCTTATATTAAAAGTGGTGGCCTTGCCGATGTTATCGGTTCTCTTCCAAAAGAGCTGGTCAAACAAGGCGCTGAGGTCCGCGTGGTCCTTCCTCTCTACAAGAAAATGGCCGAAAAGGACCATGACCGCTTTGACTACGTGTCAACCTATGATGTCAATGCAGGGAATATCCACACACTGGCTAATGTCTACACAGAAAAACGTGACGGTGTCCGTTTTTACTTCATCGAACACCGTGACCTATTTGAGCGGGATGCCCTCTATGGTTACGACGATGATGCCTATCGTTTTGGTTTCTTCCAACATGCCACCTGCCGCCTTTTAGAAGCGCTGGATTATTTCCCAGATGTCATCCACACTCATGACTGGCACACAGCGGCAATTCCTTTCTTATGTCGCACTTTTTACAGCTATCGTGAGGAGTTTCGGCGCATGCGTCAGGTCTTTACCATCCATAACCTCGCCTTTCAAGGGGTTTTCAACAAAGAGGAACTCTGGGCTTCTTTGGGGATGAACTACAACTATTACCTAGATGGCACCGCTCGTTTTCATGACAATAGCATTAGCTACATGAAACTTGGTATTCAGTATGCTGATAAGGTGACTACTGTCTCAGAAACCTATGCCCAAGAGATTTTAACCGATGAATTTGGCGAAAATATGCAGTATGTCTTGAGTAGCCGCTACTTTGACTTGCTAGGAATTGTCAATGGCATCGATACGGACATCTGGAACCCTGAGACTGATACAGATATTCCTGCCCACTACAGTCGCAAAAATCTGGCCAATAAAGCCAAAAATAAAGCCGCCTTGCAAAAAGAATTTGCCCTGCCACAGGACCCAGATGCCCTCTTGATTGGGGTGGTTTCTCGACTAACCCGCCAGAAAGGCTTCTATCTCATGGTAGAAAAGCTTAATGACATGCTAAAAGCACCTGTTCAGTTTGTCATTTTAGGGAGTGGTGAGGCTGCCATCGAAGATAGTTTCAACTACTTTAAGTCCACCTATCCAGAGCAATTTGCCTTTTACCAAGGCTACAATGAGGCTTTAGCGCATCGTATTTACGCAGCCAGCGACCTCTTCTTTATGCCGTCTCTCTTTGAACCTTGCGGTATCAGTCAGCTCATTTCCATGCATTATGGTACCCTTCCTTTGGTTCGCGAGACAGGAGGTCTCGTCGATACCGTAGAAGCCTACAATATTGAAACTGGCACAGGAACTGGCTTTAGCTTTGGAGGCAAGGATGCTAACAGCATGATGTTCGTCTTTAACTGGGCCTTAGAAACCTATCAAGAACGCCCTGAGGATTGGCAGGCTTTGATTGACCAAGCCATGGCCAAAGATGTCAGCTGGACTGCTTCTGCTGCAAAATACCTAGACCTCTACAAGGCTCTTATAGATTAAGGAAAAAGAGTGTGACCCTGCCCTGTTTTCACATTGCATTGTCCGCTCTTTTTTTACCAGCACCCCCAAACCTGGTTTTAGAAAGGAGGTCCTATGACCACTCCGTTTAGCGATTTGGATTTGTACTACATGAATGCTGGTGAGCATACCAGTCTCTATGAAAAATTCGGGGCTCATGTTGTCAAAAAAGGCAATAAAATCCTCGGTTATACCTTTTGTGTCTACGCCCCCAATGCGCAAGCTGTCTATTTGGTTGGTGACTTCAATAATTGGCAAGAAGACACCCCGCTCACCCATCAAGGAGATGGGATTTACACCCTTTATCTCGAAGGTCTTCCATCCCAAGCTTCTTATAAATACGTCATCCTAACCCCTGATGGCCGTAAACTCTATAAGGCCGACCCCTACGGGCAATTTAGCGAAGTCCGTCCAGCGACCGCTTCAAAGACTTACAATTCACGTTACGCCTTTAAAGACGCTATCTGGATGTACGACCGTATTTCCTATGATTTTAAGGAAAAACCCTTGTCCATCTATGAAGTTCACCTGGGGTCTTGGAAACAAAAAGTCGTCAACAAAGACGAGGCTGGGGCTCAGATTTCGAACTTTTACAACTATCGTGAACTGGCCCCCTTACTGATTGAACACGTCTTAGAAAACAAATACACCCATATCGAGCTGATGCCACTCATGGAGCATCCTCTAGATGCCTCATGGGGCTATCAGATTACAGGTTACTATAGCCCAACCAGTCGCTATGGCAAACCTGACGACCTCAAATACCTCATCGACCAGTGCCACCAAGCAGGTATCGGTGTCATCTTGGATTGGGTGCCAATTCACTTTTGTCGGGATGCGCAAGGACTCATGCAGTTTGATGGGACAACTCTCTACGAGTACCCCAATGAGAGAGACTGGGATAACAGCCAATGGGGAACCGTCAATTTTGACCTCGGAAAAGGCCTGACACGTTCCTTCCTTTTGTCAAACATCCACTATTGGCTCAAAGAATTTCACTTTGACGGTATCCGCGTTGACGCCCTTTCTTACCTACTCTACTGGCGGGGGGAAACCGAAGACAGCAAGATCAACCAAGGCGCTGTTGACTTCATCAAGCGCGTTAATGCGCTTGTGCATACCGAGTTCAAAGGTGTGCTTATGATTGCTGAAGACTCTTCGAGCTATCCTGGCGTCACCCATGACCTGGCAGATGGCGGTCTAGGCTTCGACCTCAAGTGGGATTTGGGCTGGATGAATGATACCAACAAATATTTCAGTCGCCCATCTATCTATCGGAGATTTCACAGCAAGGAAATCACCTTTGGGATGTTCTACAATCAAAACGAACACTATGTCCTGCCTTTGTCGCATGATGAAGTTGTTCACGGCAAACTCTCCATCGTCGAAAAGATGAATGGCAACTACGAAGACCAGTTTCATCAGGCACGCGCCTATTACAGCTTCTTCTTCGCCCATCCAGGCAAAAAGTTGCTCTTTATGGGAAATGAGTGGGGTCACATCCGTGAGTGGCATGAATACACAGAGATGGACTGGGTCCTCAAACTTTATCCTATCCATGATGCTTTTTATCAGATGATGGGAACCCTCAGTCGTTTTTACCATGACAATAGCGCCCTCTGGCAATACGATTTCCAAGCCTATGATAAAGGCTTTGAGTGGACTAAGATTAGCGAGGAAGCCAACTTTTTCGCCTTTAGACGCTTTTCTGATGACCAGGAACTCTTGATTCTCAACAATTTCAATGACCAAGAGCTTTACGATGTCGTCTTGGACCTCCCTGACAAGAACCGCTATAAACTTGTCTTTTCATCTAATAGCCTGCCGACTGAGCACTTTGAACTCGTTGCCACAGACGGCCAAGCCAAAGTGACCATTCCACGCTACACGACCTTCTATCTGGAGAAAGTCAAAGAAGAAAAACCTAAGAAGAATCCTAAGCCAAAAAAGAAAGCTTAATCAACTCACCAAAACACCTGCAAGGCAGGTGTTTTGATGATAAAGCCAAAGGCTTTTTATGACTTCCCTTAGGGGCGGACAGACAGTCGCATGTCCTGACGGATTGCCTACCTTAACCTTGAGCCTAAGGTCTCAAAGTTCCCAAGCATTTGAAACGCCTCTGTTTCAAGTGCTTTTCTTACGGTGGGAAGTCTTGGTTTTTGCTGAATAGTCTGCCATTCCCTTTTATTGGCCGAGCGCCGTTAAAAAATAAATGCCGTTTGTCACTAGTCAAAAAAACACCTGCAGAGCAGGTGTTTCTTCTTATTATTTTTCCAAATGCCAGATGTCTTCGTTGTATTGTTCGATGGTACGGTCTGATGAGAAGAAACCAGCTTTAGCGATATTGACGATGACCTTATCCAGCCATTTGTCACGATCTTCGTAGTCTTTCAACATAGTTTCCTTGGTTTGGATGTAATCTTCGAGGTCGAGCAAGGTCATGAAATGGTCTTCATGCTGCAAACGTCTTTGCAAGCGCCAGAGACGTTCATCAATCCCGCCTGCGTTACGAACCACATCACTCGTGATGAAATCAACCAATGGTTTAATCTGTTCACGTTGATAGTAGTCATAAGAGTTGTAAGTTCCATTTGCATAATGGTCAATCACAGTCTGACTGTCTTCACCAAAGATATAAATGTTATCATCTCCAACCAAGTCATGAATTTCAACATTAGCGCCATCATCTGTACCTAAGGTAAGCGCTCCGTTGAGCATGAATTTCATGTTACCTGTTCCTGAAGCTTCCTTAGAGGCCAAGGAAATTTGCTCCGAAATATCCGTTGCTGGGATGAGGAAGCTCGCTTCAGTCACATTATAGTTTTCAATCATGACCAATTGCAGATATGGGCTGACATCTGGGTCATTTTGAATGACTTGAGACAAGACCAAAATCAGGTGAATAATATCCTGAGCAATCGTGTAGGCTGGAGCTGCCTTTCCACCAAAGAAGATGGTCAAAGGCCGCGCAGGAATATTTCCAGCCTTGATGTCCAAGTACTTGTAAATGACGTAGAGGACATTCATCTGTTGGCGTTTGTACTCATGGAGACGCTTGACTTGCACATCAAAGATGGACTCGGGATTAACTTGAACCCCTTGCGTTTTTTGAATATGGCGTTGCAGTTTGCGTTTGTTATGGGCCTTGATGTCTTCGAGATGGGCCTTAAGGTCTTTGGTACCTGTGATTGTAAGGAGATTTTCTAACTGACTAGCATCATGGTGGTATCCGTGACCCAAAAGCTCATCCAAGTAACCAGCTAACTGTGGGTTAGCGTGCATAAGCCAACGCCGGAAAGTAATCCCATTCGTCTTGTTGTTGAATTTTTCAGGATAAAGGTCGTAAAATGCCTTAAGTTCCGAATTCTTGAGGATTTCGGTATGCAGAGCCGCCACACCATTGATGGAGTAGCCATAATGGATGTCCATATGCGCCATGTGAACACGCCCTTCATTGTCGATAATATTGACAGCAGGGTCATCCTTGATGGCCTTAGCACGGCGGTCCAATTCTTCAATGAATGGCACCAAGTGAGGCACGACCTTACGCAAGAAGTCCAAAGGCCATTTTTCGAGGGCTTCCGATAAGATGGTGTGGTTGGTGTAGGCTGTCATGGATTTGACGATGTCCACCGCCTCATCAAATGAAATCCCTTTGATTTCCAAAAGGCGAATCAATTCAGGAATCACCAAGGACGGGTGCGTGTCATTGATTTGGACCACAGCATAATCTGCTAGGTCATGCAAGTTAGACCCTTTGGCAATGGCTTCGTCAATCAAGAGTTGCGCCGCATTTGACACCATGAAATATTGTTGGAAGATTCGGAGAATCTTACCTTGGTCAGTTGAGTCATCAGGATACAAGAACAAGGTAAGGTTACGGTAAATGTCTTCCTTGTCAAATTCAATACCGTCATAGATGATATTATTGTCTACAGAGCCTAAGTCAAAGAGACGTAAACGGTTTTTGCGTTCTGTCTTGTAGCCTGGAACGTCAATGTCGTAAAGTTTTGACGTCAAGGTGAAGTTAGCAAATGGGATTTGATAAGAGATGGAAGATTCGGTCAACCATGACTGAGGAGTAATCCAGTTGTTAGGCTGAGTGGACTGTTGATGGTACTCAAACAACTGTCGAAAAAGGCCAAAATGGTAATTCAGACCTACTCCGTCTCCATTGAGGCCCAAGCTGGCAATCGAATCCAAGAAACAGGCTGCCAGACGTCCCAGACCCCCATTTCCAAGTGATGGTTCTAGCTCCACATCCTCGATGGCAATCAAGTCTTTACCAGCAGCAGCTAGCTGGTCTTTGACTTCGTCATAAAGCCCCAGATTGATGAGGTTATTGGACAAGAGCTTCCCAATCAAAAACTCAGCTGAAATGTAATACAGTTTCTTTTTTTGGTCATTGGTACACTTGGAAGCACTGCGTTGCTTGGTAAAGGCCAAGAGCGCGTAGTAAAGCTCCTTATCCGAACAATCTTCAATACGTTTGGCATATTGGGCTTGAACGAAATTTTGCAAATTAATCATGAACAATCTCCTCTTGAACATTCATTTCCCGAACGGCTTCGGAATTCCCTACTGACATTGTACGCTATTTAACCTACAATTGCCATGCTTTTCTCAAAAAATAATATTTTCGTGAATTATCTGAACATTTTCCAATTATTTTAGCAATCTTTTTGATGAATAATTGAAAACGCTTACTATTATATTTTACCCTACTTGACCATAAATTACAATACTTGTTCTTATCTTTTTTTAGCGTATAATAGTTAATGAAAGCAGTTACATTTTTTTAGAAAAGAGAGTTGTTATGACACTTAGACATTTCAAGGCTTATCTCGATGACCTCCAATCCTTAACCATTTGTCTGCCCAAGCGCTTCCCTCACCAGCAGATTGCTTTTGTCTTAGAGGAAAAAGACAGGCATGATCAGAAGATCCACACCTGGATTGAGCAAGAGTATACTGACGATGATGCCATCTACTACCGTCTGTCCCTTCAAAGTCCCCTAGACTTAGAAAAACGGTACCTTGTCTATGATTCAGATCGTAATGTTCAAGCCTTGACCTATCGCCATATTGTCCGCACGCCAATCTTTGATCAAACCTTCGATGCGAGAAACTTTCGCCTAGGAGCCAGCTACCAACAAACCGCAACCATTTTTCGACTCTGGGCCCCCATTTCTGATGAGGTCTGGTTACAGATTGAAAAAGACGGTCATAAGGAAAGTTTAGCGCTCAATTACCGTGAAAAAGGGGTCTGGGAACTGCGCCTCACAGGCGACTGGGAAGGTGCCAGCTACCGTTACCTCCATCTGGTCAATGGGCAATGGCAAGAGGTACACGACCCCTATGCTATCTCCTCAACCAGCAACTCTGGCGCATCCTATGTGATTAACCCCTCACGGCTACACCCCGTTAGCCCTCTTAAAAAAGAACTCCCCAAGGCCCAAGCTATCGTCTACGAGATGAGTGTGCGTGACTTCTCAGCCCAAGACAGTGCAGGTTTTAGCCACAAGCGCCAATTCAAGGGACTAACGGAGTCACCAAAAACCGGTCAAGCTAGTCAGGGATTTGATTACCTCAAAGAACTGGGAATCAGCCACATCCAACTCATGCCCCTCTATGATTTTGGGAGCGTCGATGAAGAGCATCCGCGCCTCTGCTACAACTGGGGCTATGACCCTGTTCAGTACAATGTCCCAGATGGCTCTTTTGTTAGCGACCCTGACCACCCCTACAACCGTCTGACTGACCTTCAAGATGCCATCTCTCTTTACCACCAGGCAGGCATTGGGGTCATCATGGACGTCGTCTACAACCATGTCTACGATATCGACCAGTACGCCTTTGAGAAAATTGTTCCCGGCTACTGCTACCGAGTTGATTTGGCAGGCAAAAAGAGTAATGGGAGCTGGTGTGGTAACGACATGGCGACCGAACGCCTGATGATGCGTGATTACATTGTCAAATCCGTCTGTTATTGGGCACAGACCTTTGACATGGATGGCTTTCGTTTTGACCTAATGGGACTCATCGACCGCCAAACCATCAGTGACATCGCCACCCAGCTCAAGGCCATCAAACCCAATGCCTATCTCTATGGCGAAGGCTGGGAAATGGGAACTGGCCTAGACACCCAATTATTAGCCCACCAAAATAATGCCAAATACTTGCCAGAAATCGGTTTCTTTAACGACAGTTACCGCGACACCTTTAAGAAGGTTCTGACGCAACCGCAACGCCTTCTGGATGAACATCTCCACCAAAAGATTGAAAACCTCCTCTCAGGTAGCATTGGCCTCAGTCAGCAAACACCCGCCTATCTGACAGCTGACCAGAGCATCAACTATCTTGAATGCCATGATAATGCCACCTTTTTTGACTACATTCGCCTGAAACTGCCCACCATTCATCGGGGTTGGCAAGAACACATTGCCAGCTTTGGTCTCCAACTGCAATTGTTGTCACAAGGTGTCTGTTTTATCCACAGTGGGCAAGAATTTTTCCGCACCAAAAATCATTTAGAAAATAGTTACAATAGTCCCGATTCCATCAATCGTCTGGACTGGAAACGGCGACAAACCTACGCCGAAAACGCCCAATTCATCAGCGAGCTTATTGCCTTTCGTAAGAGTGAACCCCTTCTTGCCCTTAACCAGACAGAAGCGATTCAAAAGGCTAGTCACTTTTATTGGCTAAATCCTTATGTCTTGCGCTACAATCTTTACAAAGACCAGCGTGATTTGGAAATCGTCATCAATTTTTCTACCGAACACTATGTCTACCCTAACGATGACAAGCGTCACCTCATCCTGCAGTACCCCGACCTCAACGATCAGGGAGTCAAGGAAAATATTCCCCTCTCACCTCAGTCACTAATTGTTCTTCAAAAACCAACTCATCCTCATGAGAATTGATAACACCAGTGCTCACAAGCACCAACCAAGACTTCCCGACATGAGAAAAACGCTTGAAGCATCTCTGCTTCAAGCGTTCGATAAGGTTGAAACCTTAGGCTCAAGGTTAAGGTATAGCGTTCGATAGGAGTCGCTACCGTCCACCCCTCACCTAAGGGAAGTCTTAAAAAGACCTTGTCTTTAGTCTCAGTGTTTCTAGAATGCCATTCTAGAAACACTTTTTTGTCAACTTAGTCGCTGAATGTTAGTGCAACAAGAGCAAGAGCATGGCCAAAAGCGCCCAGAAGTTATTGAACAAATGTAGCCCAATACTGTATTTGAGGTTTTTCCCATTTTTGAGGTAGACGAGTCCAAAAATCAAGCTCATTCCTCCGTAAGTGATAAAACTACCTGGCGTAAACGCTCGATGCAAAAGGGCAAAAAGAATCGTCGAAACCGCCAAGGCCCAATAATCATGGTGAGGGAACCATTTCTTAAAAATAAATCCTCGGAAAATAATCTCTTCTATCACAGGAGCAACAAGCGCCGTATAAACTAGGGTAAAGACCGGCAGGGCTCTTAGACTCGAACGAATCGCATCTTGATTAATCATTTGGGTACTAGCCGTCAAACGCATCACCACTTGCCCCACAAGGCTACAAAGGGTTATAGCCACAAAGCCTAGGACCAGCGTTAGCACAAAGCGCTTGAACGAAATGTTATCTTTTGCCAATACCTGATGACGATAGGCGAGCCAGACGATCAAGGTCACAAGGCCAGCCATAGTGATAAGACCAATCACTTGCGCTAGCATTCCTTGTTTGGTCAGCCCATAGATGAAGACCGTTAGTTCACTTGGGATCAAATCCAGGGCAAGAATCCCCACTGTAGCGAGAACCCAACCAACCTTTTTCCAGAATTGTGATGTTGACATTTTTACTCCTTTTGTAAACTTTTAAGCTTATTTTAACAAAATAGATCAACTTTAACAACTGCCCCTGTCATCACACAAAAAGAGCCCGAAGGCTCTTTTTTAATCCTTATGTAACTGACGCAACATATCATCGATTTTATTGCCATATTCGATGGATTCGTCTTTAATAAACTCTAAGTCTGGAATCTTGTAGAGGGTCAGCTGGTGGCCAAGTTCACGTTTAATCGTCCCCTTGGCCTTGTCTAGACCAACCTGTGCCTTTTCATTATCTGAAGCCAAATCACTGATAATACTGTAGTAAACTTTGGCCAGAGACAAGTCTCCCAGCATATGCACGTCTGTAATGGTCACCCCCTGTACACGAGGGTCTCTGACTTTCTTTTGGAGAATGTCATTGAGCTCACGCTTAACTTCCATCCCCACTCGATCAGCACGAAATGAACGTCCCATGCTATCTCCTCTCTGTCTTTAGCAGATTTTTAACGCTTGATTTCTTCCATGATGTAGGCTTCAACCACGTCATCTACAGATATATCGTTGTAGCCATCAATCATCAGACCACCTTCTTGACCACTACCAAGTTCTTTCACATCATCCTTGTAATGTTTCAGACTGGCTAAGTCGCCATCGTAGATAACGACACCATCACGGATAACACGGACCTTGGCATCACGGGTAATTTTACCGCTAGACACCATGAAACCACCGATAGTTCCGACCTTGGAGACCTTGAAGGTTTCTCGAATCGTAACTTCTCCGATAATTTTTTCTTCAAACTCAGGGTCCAGCATTCCTTTCATGGCATCTTCGACTTCTTCGATGACCTTGTAGATGATAGAATGCAAGCGGATTTCAACCCCATCGCTGTCGGCTTGCTGACGCGCTTGTGGTGTTGGGCGAACGTTAAAGCCGACGATGAAGGCATCAGAAGCTTCTGCCAGGGTCACATCGGATTCGTTGATGGCACCTACAGCTGAGTGAACAATGGTCACCTTAACCCCTTCGACATCAATCTTTTGCAGAGAAGCCGACAAGGCTTCAGCAGACCCTTGCACATCGGCTTTGATGATGACATTAACGGATTTCATCTCACCATCTTTAAGGGTATCAAAGAGATTTTCCAAGCTAACACGATGCGTCGCTTGCCGTTGTTTCATCAAGGCACGTTTAGCACGTTCTTCACCAGCTGCGCGGGCTGCTTTTTCGTCTGCGTAAACGGCGAAATGATCACCAGCCATTGGCGTTTCATTTAGACCTGTAATAGACACAGGTGTGGATGGACCAGCTTCTTTGACTCTACGTGCCAGATCATTGGTCATGGCACGAACCCGTCCAAAGGTATTGCCGACAACAATTGGGTCTTGGACATGCAAGGTACCTTGTTGCACCAAGAGGGTTGCCACTGCACCTTTTCCTTTATCCAAGCGAGCCTCGATAACGGTACCGATCGCACGAACTGTCGGATCTGCCTTGAGCTCTTGCAACTCAGCAACCAAAAGAACCGTTTCTAAAAGTTCATTGATATTCTTACCGAATTTAGCAGAAATCTCCACAAACTCAGAGTCACCACCCCAAGCCGTTGACATGACACCATGTTCAGCCAATTCACCGATGACACGTTCAGGATTTGCCCCTGGTTTATCAATTTTATTGATCGCAACAATAATCGGCACGCCAGCTGCTTTGGAGTGATTGATAGCTTCAATGGTCTGTGGCATAACCCCATCATCTGCGGCAACAATCAAAATCGTAATGTCCGTTACAGAAGCACCACGCGCCCGCATTGAGGTAAAGGCCGCGTGTCCAGGCGTATCCAAGAAAGTAATCTTCTTGCCATTTTCTTCGATTTGGTAGGCACCGATATGTTGGGTGATTCCCCCAGCTTCGCCTGTCGCCACTCGAGAGTTGCGCAGGGTGTCTAGAAGGGTTGTCTTCCCGTGGTCGACGTGTCCCATAATTGTCACAACTGGTGGACGTTCCACCATTTTTTCAGGATCCAGATAGCCTTCCTCAGCAAAGAAACGCTCGATATCCGCATTGTCCACCTGAACTTTTTCATGGGCTTCAATCCCATAATCCATCATCAAGAGTTCAATGGTTTCCTTGTCCAATGATTGGTTTTGGGTAGCCATCACTCCCATCATAAAGAGTTTTTTGACGATTTCAGCAGGTTCGCGCTTGATACGTTTAGCGATATCAGCAACGGTCATGCCCTCAGTGTATTCAAACTCTTTTGGCAACTCATGGAACTTACGTTCCGTAACAGGCGCTTGACTTTGGCCTTTGGTATTTCTGCCCTTGTTTTTCTTTTTGTTCCAGTTACTATTGCGTTGATTTCTCACTTGATTTTGATTATTCCAACTCTTCTTATTGCGACCTTTAGGGCCATCTTCTGTACGGCGATTATCTTCTCGACTCTTTTCAGGTCGGTTTTGTTTTTACGACGCGTATCACTTGCTTGATTGGTCGCTGGCGCAGCAGCCACAGGAGCTGCCTTAGGTTTAGCGACTGCTTGAGCCGTTGCCTTTGCGACTTCTTCCTTGGCTTGCCGTTTGGCCTCACGCGCTTGTTCAGCCTGTTTGGCCTTTTCTTTTTTAGCCGCTTCTTTTTGGTAGAAACGCTCCTCGCTCTGACGAGAATATTCTGCGTTTTGTTCTGCCTTTAGAGCAGCCGCTCGTGCTTTGAAGTCAATCCGGCCACCAGCACGGGCTGCCTTTTGGTTTGGCGTTGTTTGACGATTGCGCTGGTCATTGCGATTGTTCTGGCGGTTACGGTCATTTTGACGACGGTCCCGATTGGTGTTAGCACCACGGTCACGGTCTTTATTCCGAGCCCCAGCCTTATTTTGCTGGCCAGCCTTTTGTCCAGCTTGTTTGGCCTTGGCTTCACGCTCTGCCTTAAAGTTACGACTTTTTGGGCGTTTAACAGGAGCTTCTGCCTGAGCCGCTGTTTCTGCTTGAGGTGCCGTCTTTTCAGGGGCTGCTTTTGTTTCAGGCCCGCTGGCTGCTTGAGCCTTGGCAGGTGCTTTTTTCTCAACTTTTTCAGCCGTTTCAGCTACTTTGGAAGATGCCTTTTGAAAGCTGGCTTTAATACGGCTTGCAGCTTCTTCTTCGACGCTAGAAGAATGGCTCTTCACGTCAAGTCCCAAGCTCTTGGCCCGTTCAACAACTTCTTTACTGGATTTCTCCAATTCTTTGGCAATCTCGTATAATCGTTTTTTAGACAAATCTTGTCCTCCTATCCCTTAGTCCATAAGAGTCCTCATTTTCTTTGCAAATCCCGCATCACACACAGCCACAGTCTTGCGACTCTTACCGAGCGCAAGGCTTAACTCGAGACTGGTAAATGCAGTGGACCTTTCTATCTTATAGTAGGTTGTTTTATCACTAATTTTTTTCTGCAAGTTGGCGCTGGCATCGCTAGCCACAAGAACCAAATGAGCCTTGTGTTGCTGAATGGCCTTAATGGTGAGTTCTTCACCAGAAATAACCTTTCCAGCCCGTTGGGCCAAGCCCAATAATTGCAGGTATTTTTCTTTATTAGTCAAGACCAAGCTCTCTTCTTTTGACCTTGTGTGCCACAAAGGCAATCAGCTCATCGTAAAAACTATCAGCAACTTCCACCTGAAAAGCGCGATTAAAGACTTTTTTCTTTTTGGCTTCTTGGGCTTCTTCGTTGGACAGCTTAATGTAGGCCCCACGGCCATTCTTTTTACCGGTCGGGTCGATAAAAATCTCCCCTTCCTTGTTCTTGACTATCCGCAAGAGGTCTCGCTTATCAATCATTTCTCCAGAAACCACTGACTTGCGTAGCGGAATTTTTCGGGTTTTAGCCATAAGCTACCCCCTATTCGTCCAGATTGTCTTCCTCAGTCAGGCCAAAAGCACTGGCTGCGGCAGCCAAATCATCATCCACCTCAACTTTGGTGTAGTCTACAGGCTCTAGTTCATCCTCTGTAGCAACGTCGATGCTATCCGGCATATCATACTGCGCAGCCTCTTCTTCATCAAACTCAGAAGCCGCCTTGATGTCGATGCGGAAGTTGGTCAAGTGAGCAGCCAAGCGAACATTTTGTCCCCGCCGTCCAATGGCCAAGGACAGTTTATTGTCTGGCACAACAACAACGGCATGTTTGGCATCTTCATTATCAAAGAGGACTTGATCGGGTTCAGCTGGAGCAATCGCATTGTAAATGTATTCTGCTTCATCTGGACTCCATGGGATAACATCGATATTTTCTTCTGTTGGTACCCAAAGACCTGTCCGTTGATCCAAGCGTTTAGGATGGAATTGACTCGTGATCTTTTTGATATTGCTACCACCGCGACCTACGATCGTTCCGACTGGATCCACAGAATCGTCATGGCTACGCACAGCTACCTTGGTACGGTCACCAGCTTCACGAGCAACGCTGACAATTTCAACAATCCCCTTGTAGACTTCATCAATCTCACGTTCCATCAAACGTTTGATAAATTCAGGGTGACTGCGGCTAACAAAGACATTCACGCCACGTTGGTTGTTTTCAACTTTGTAGACGTAAACTTCAATCGTGTCATGTGACTGGAAAGTCTCTCCAGGAATCTGGTCCCGCTTGGACAATTGCGCTTCAATCTTGCCGAGGTTGACATAGATAAAACGATTATCAAAACGTTCCACTGTCCCACGCATGAGCTCACCTTCATGCTGTTTGTACTCATTGAAGGTGATTTCACGTGTTTGGCGACGCATCACTTCCATGATGGTCTGTTTAGCCGATTGGGCTGCCACACGACCAAATTCTTTGACGGATTCTTCCGTACGAATCTTGTCGCCTAACTCGTAGGCATCGCTAATCTTGTGGGCATCTTCCAAAGAAATTTCTAAACGACTATCAAAGACTTCATCAACCACATCGCGGACAGTAAAGACTTGAAAATCTCCTGTTTTCTCATTAAAGTCGATGACACAGCTATCTGATTGCCCATAGCGACGCTTGTAAGCCGCTTTGAGGGAATCTGTGACAGCTTGGATGATATCTTCTTTATTGATTTGTTTTTCTTCTTCCAAAATTTGGAAGGCTTGTAGCATTTCCTTGCTCATACTTGTGGGCTATGCCCTTCCTTTCTAAATCTTTACCGCTAGGCGGGCCTTAGCCACGCTCTGATAAGGAATGGTAACTGTTTTGTCACGTGTCTTGTCCTTGTATGTCAAAACCAGTTCTTGGCCGTCAAATGCTTCCAAGGTCCCTTGAAATTCCTTTTGCTTATCAATGGCTTGGTAGAGTTTGACATGGATATACTGCCCTAGCGCTCCCTGCAAGGCCTCTTTGGTCTTCAAAGGACGCTCTAAACCAGGGCTAGATACCTCCAAGAGATACCCTTGCTCTGGGAAGGGGTCTGGACTAATGGTATCCAAAGCTGGACTGATGATATCGGTGAGGTCAGCCGTTTCATTGACCGTTATCCCCCCCGGGCGATCGATAAAAATGCTAAGCAGCTGATCTTTCCCCATTTTTTCATAGGTGACATCAACCAGCTCAAAGGGCGCCTCTATCAAGGGAGCCACACAGGCTGTCACCGCATCTGTAATCGTTGACATGATTACCTCCTTTCCGACATAAACAAGAGACGAAGTCTCTCAACTCCGCCTCCTTTCTACTATCTATCGTTATCATTATAGCATATACTTTGCAAAATGCAAGCTTTAACCGTTACAAGTCGCCAAAGCTACTTTCAGGCAATGGTTCAAAAAAACACCTAGCTTTTTAAGCTAGATGTCCACTGAACTTAAGGAGAGGAGGGGATTCGAACCCCCGAGCCCCGTTAAGGACTACACGCTTTCCAAGCGTGCGCACTCGGCCACTATGCGACCTCTCCTAAATAGGTTGCCTTTTGGGCTACCGTTATATTATAACACAAAGTTTGACGCCGTCAATCCTCAAATCTCGCCTCTAAGCGATAAATCACTTGATTGCGTTTGGAAAATTTCTCTTCATATTCCGTCAAGACATTGCCTTCAAAATCACTGGCATGCAAGTCCAGAAAAACCTCTTGTAAGGTCATCCCATATTGGCTCATGCTCGCCAAACTGTACTCAAAGAGTCCGCGATTATCCGTTTTAAAGTGAATTTCCCCACCTGCCGGTAAAATCGTCTGATAGGTGGCTAGAAAGTCCTTGTAGGTTAGACGGCGCTTTTCATGCCGTTTTTTCGGCCATGGGTCACTAAAGTTAAGATACAAGAGGCTTATCTCAGCTGGGGCAAAATAATGGGTCAATTCAGAACCATCTACTAAAAGCAAGCGAACATTGGGGAGTTCTTGTTCAACCACCTTGTCTAAGACATGGCTGAGAACTGATTTTTGCATATCAATGGCAACGTAGTTGATATCTGGATGGGCCTGGGCCATGCCAGTAATAAACTGACCCTTTCCACAACCGACTTCGATATGGATAGGGTGGCTATTACCAAAAATGTCTGCCCAGTGTCCCTTGACTGCTTGCGCATCCGTCAACACCAAATCAGGACGGGCATCCAGCATTTCTTGGGCCCCTTTACGGTTTCTCACCCTCATAAAATAACCTCACGAAACTGCCGTAATTCGTAAATTTCTTGATTGACAGCTTCCATGTTACGGCTGTTGTAGAGACGCAATATTTGCATCAAATAAGACAACTGCCCATACCAAGCCACCTTGCGAAGCACTTTTTCGTTGTACTTGTAGCCATAGTAAGTCAACCATTTTTCCCAACCCATACGCGGGATATAGTGGCTCAAGACGTGAGCCACATCATACATGCGGTCTGTAATCAAAACAGCATCCCAATCCACAAGGTAAATCAAGCCACTAGTTGTAATAATCCAGTTGCTGTGACGCACATCCCCGTGGACAATAGTCGCAATATCTGCATCAAAGTCAGGCAGATCGCTACGCAATTGATGAAGAATGCTTTGAAGGTAGCTGTTTTCTTTTAGCTGAATAGGGGCTTGTGCATCCCACTGATTGAGCAAATCCAAAGGCCCTTGAACCTTGGAATCTAGTTGACGCAATTGGTTAACCAAATGGCGGGACTTGTGCAGGTTGCTTAATATCTGAGCCACTTGCTTGGCCCCCATATCTTGTTTGGTCAAGAGACGGCCGTCCAACCATTCTTGGGCGCTCATCATGTCCCCATCTTCACGACGTTTTGCCCAAAGAAGTTGTGGCGCAATTTGTTCCTTAGCCAGAGCTGCTAAAATCGGGGTCGTGTTCAATTTGATGAATACTTTTTGGCCATCTGGGTAAGTGCCCAAATAAGCACGACCGCTCTCCCCTTTTAAGGGTGTTAACACTAAATCTTTATCTTCCAAAGACACGTCATTTCTCCTTGTTTTTTGTCTTTTAATTGTATCATTTTATCTGTCAACGTCAATCCACTTTTTTTGACGAAGATAACCGTAACCCGTAACCATAAGACCGGTTCCCAGCACAAGCACGACCGCTTGCACCCACAGCCCCAAAAGCAGGGCCAAGAAGACCTGAAGACAAGCGACAATTCCCATGAGTTTTGCCAAAAACCCTCTCAACCGTCGGTACTTGATTGCCGGTGGCTGAGGGTATAAAAAGGCTAAGGGGTAGTAATTGTAGTGGTTAGCTAGGGCCAAAAGTTGAAAGTACAAGAGGTAATTAAACAGTAAACAAAGACCAAGGGCAACCCAGGCTTGTTGCCGCAAAAAGACGAGACCAACGAAAGATAGGACTGACAGACGCAGGGTTAAACCTAGGTAGTCCTGAGCTCTAAAAAAAGCACGCGCATATAGATTGTCCCACAGGTGGCTGGCCCTGAGGGGAAGCAGCCTCAAAAAAGCATCCATAAAGGCCCGCCGTTTCACCGAGCTACTTAAACCTTTTACTCGGGTAAAAAGAGCATAAAACCGCAACCAGCCTTGTTGGCGCTTTTGTTCCTGAGCGATGGCTTGGTCCCAAAGCACGCGATCTTTTTGATAAAGGTGACGCGATTTCCATGCCAAAGCACCCCACTTGCCCAAGAACGAAGCAAGCAAAATCACCACCAGTTGCCAGACCTTAACCCCCATAGCCAACCAAAGTGGCCAAGCAAAGGCATTGGCTAGCAGGAGTAAAAAGGCGCCTGAGACCCACGAACGTAATTGGGCTTTCCTGATATGGCTTAAAACAGCTGCCTCTTGAACCAACAAATAGTGCCTGTCAGCAGGCTCTAAGTAAGTGGCTATGTTGCCCATCCAAACAAATGCCACCACCCACAAAAAACTAGCCCCTAGCAAAAAAAGAGGATTTTGGGGGTGGTGCCGTAAGAGTTGGCTATACTGATAGAGCACAAGACCTAAAAGAAACAGTAAGGCCAAGACAAAATGGTCGTTGAAAACAAAACGTAAATAACGCAAGGAACTTTGCCAAAAGGCCAGTCGCCTCCGGGTAAATAAGGCATTCATCTCTCAGTCACTCCTTGGGTCAAGGACAAGTAGAGGCTTGTCAAATCCGCATTTGGCTTATCTAACTGACGACGCAAGTCCTCTAAATCACCAAAGGCTTTAACTTCCCCCTTATCTAAAACGATAAAACGGTCACAGATTTTTTCAGCCGAATCAAGAACGTGTGTGGACATAAGGATAGCCGTCCCCTTGGCTTTTTCAGCTTGCAGGAGGTCTACCAGGTCATGAATGGCAACAGGGTCTAGCCCCAGAAAAGGTTCGTCCACAATCAGCAAACGAGGCTGGAGCATCAAAGCCTGAATAATCATCACCTTCTGCTTCATCCCTTTAGAAAATTGCGTCGGGAACCAATCTAACTGTTCACTCAGGCGAAAGCGCTCTAAGAGCCCCTGAACTGTCTCCCAGGTGCTTTCAGCTGGCAAATCGTAAGCCATGATGACGGTTTCCAGATGTTCCCGAAGGGTCAGTTCTTCATACAGGCTAGGGGTTTCTGGGATAAAACCAATTTGCCGACGAAAACCAGCCCTGTCCTCTTCCAGGCTCTTGCCATCTAACAAAATCTGACCACTATAGGGACGCAGGCGCCCGGTAATTTCATGAATAGTCGTTGACTTTCCGGCTCCATTCAGACCGATAAGCCCCACCAATTCCCCATCCGCCACTTCAAAAGAAACCTGTTTGAGGACTGGAGTGTTGGCATAACCTCCGACCAATTGTTCTACTTTTAACATATTCTCACCATTTTTTGATATACTTAGTTTATTATACCAAATTAAGCACAATGAGGGAGGCTTCATGGATAATTGTATTTTTTGCCAAATCGTAGCAGGTGACATTCCTGCCTCAAAAATTTACGAAGATGACAAGGTTCTGGCCTTCTTGGATATTTCACAAACCACCAAGGGCCACACCCTAGTTATCCCCAAAGAGCACGTCCGAAATGTCTTGGCCATGGATGCCATCACGAGCCAAGACCTCTTTTCACGTTTACCCAAGTTAGCGCGTGCGGTTCAAAAGGCCACTGGGGCTAGTGGTCTCAACATCCTCAATAATAACGAAGAAGCTGCTGGTCAAACCGTATTTCACGCCCACGTCCATCTGATTCCCCGCTATGGTAATACAGATGGCATCAACATCCAATTTACAGAACACGCCCCTGATTTTGAAGCTTTAGGACAACTGGCTCAAAGCATTGCCAAGGAGGTCTAAGATGCGCTGGAAAACAAGAACTCTTGTAACCGTCGGTCTCCTTGGTTACGGCGCTTATCGCCTCTATCAAAAACGGCAGGCCATCGCTGACTTGCTGTCCGAAAGCCAAGAACGATTGCCGAAAATCCAAGCGGATCTCGCAAACATCACGGATCGACTGGCTGACATCCAAGCGATGACACCGACCTTGGAGAAGGCAGGACGTGATTTACAGCGCCACTTAGCCCACTACCAGACTGAAAGAGCCTACCGCTTAGAAACCATCGCAAACATTGCCCAAAAATACAGCCCCAAAGAAGATAACTAGCCTAAAAAGAGCCACAGAATACGATTCTGTGGCTCTTCTTTCGTGCGTTATAAGAGAGGTCGCCAGCGCTTAGCGTCTGGTGAGCCCCCGTTTGAAACTTTGCCAGAGCCCTAGGTCATCCGTTTGTAAGATAAGACCGCTGTAGGAACGACCGATGAAGCCCACCAAAGCAAAGGTGGCGAGGACCAGGATAGCCAAGGAGACCAATGCTTCCCCTTGACTGGCAAAGCCATTGATAACTCGGATAGGCATAAAAAAGCTTGACAAGAAGGGAACAAAAGAACCCAGGCTGACAATAAGACTATTCGATTGACCAAGGTAGATACTGCCAAAAAGGCCAAGCATGACCAGATAGAGGACAGGCTGGGAAGCTTTATTAGCATCTTCAGGTCTTGCAACGATAGCCCCACACAGGGCTGACAAAGCTACATAAATAATTAACCCAAAGATGATAAACAAGAGATTAATCAGGTCAAAGTGTTTTAAAACAGCTTGCAAGAGAGGTTGAAATTGCTGCAACCAATCCTTGGTTTCTGGAAGACGACTCGCCACTTGATAGGTCAAGACAGCGCCTAGCGCATAGATAACCAACTGGGTCACAATAACAGCCGCCACCACCAAGAGCCTACTGTAAAAGTAAGTGGAAGCCTTCATGCTAGAAAAGACCACTTCCATGATTTTGGTGCCTTTTTCACTGGCAATTTCTTGGGCTGTGTTGGCCGAATAAAAGAGCAATAAAATATAGAGAACGGCAACCATTCCATAAAAAGAAATCGTTTTGGCTAAACTATCGGTGTTTTCTTTGGCAGATACTTTTTCAACCAATTGGGCTTGGTCCTGCAAGGTTGTCACTTGGTCAACAGACAGTTGCGCCCTAGCTACATTACTGGCCACCTGTAGCGTCTGCAAATGCCCATTGATAAGAAGTTTATCATTAGCTGACAACCTTTGTTTGGCACGGTAAGTCGCCTGATAGTGCCCCTCATCTTGTGTAATCAGGAGATAGCCCATAATGTCATCAGAATCAAGGGCATCCTTAGCCTTTTCTTGGCTGGTGTAGCTCTTAAAGACCTTTTCCTTGAAGACTTGATTGACCTGATTGTCTTGGCTGACCACGGCGATGGTGTCCGATTGCGCATTTTTAGCAAAGTAGTTCCCAGCAAAGCTAATCCCAATGAAGAGAAAAGGGGACAACACCATAAAGACAAAACTCCAAGAACGCACTTGGCGCTTGTAGCCACTGCTAAAAACGGTCCATACTTTTGTCATGCTTTGTCTCCTCCTTGTGCAATCCACTTAAAGATTTCATCTAAACTTGGGGCCTCCTGAACAAAGGTCGTCACATATTGCCCCTCGGTCAATGCGTCAAATAAAGCTGGACCTGCTGCTTCATCATCAATTTTCAACAACCAGTTGCCATCTTTTTGCAAATCAGCGGCCTCCACATGGGGAAGGGCTTCCAGTTGCTCTTGGCTTTTCTGGCTAGAAGTCAAAATCCGGGTCTTACCAAAATGATTGCGCACCTCTTGGATACTTCCGTTTAAAACGATATCCCCATCTCGAATCATCAGTAAATCGTCACAGATTTCTTGGACATTGGTCATCACATGGTCTGAAAAAAAGGATTAAAGCCCCCCGTTGCTTCTCGGCTAAAATGACTTCTTTGAGTAAGGCAGTATTAACGGGGTCCAACCCAGAGAAGGGTTCATCCAAAATAATCAAATCTGGCTGGTGAATCAAGGTAATGATGAGTTGGATTTTTTGCTGATTTCCCTTAGACAAGGACTTGATTTTGTCGGTCATTCGTCCCTTGACAGCCAGACGTTCCATCCATTCGGGAAGGTCCTTTTTGACCTGGCTAGCGGATAACCCTTTTAATTGGGCCAAGTACTGCACCTGCTCTAAGACAGTCCATTTGGGCATGAGACTCCGTTCTTCTGGCAAATAACCAATCCGAGAATAGAGAGATTGACGAATGGGTTGTCCCTCAAAAAGAATTTCACCCTCGAAGCGTAGAAAACGCAAAATGGAGTGAAAAAGTGTTGTTTTCCCAGAACCATTTTTTCCAATGATTCCAACAATATGCCCGGCACTCGCTTGAAAACTCAAGCCATGGAGCACTTCTTTGTCCCCAAAGCGCTTGACGAGCTCTTTGACTTCTAGCATAAACCTCTCCTTTATTTCATAAATACCTGTTTGAGTATCAAAGTACTTTCTATTATAGCAGACCTACAAGGTTTTTTAAAGATTTTTTAAGGAAGGCTTAGCAACATATCCTGCTTTAGCTTGGCAAACAAAAACCCCAGCCGGCTAGCGACTTGGGGGTAATTGTCTCTTTTTTATAAAACAGCTAGGCTGATAAAGTTGAGAATAAAGAGGGCATCCAAAACCCAGATGATGGCATGAACATCTTTGGCCTTGCCTTGAACCACTTTACTAAAGGTGTATACAATGAAGCCTGTCGCAATTCCCATGGTGATACTATAAGCAAATCCCATAAAGATAGTCATAAAGAAGGCAGGAATGGCTTCACCCAAATCGTCCCAATCGATTTCCTTGAGGTTTGACAGCATCATGACCCCAACCATAATCAGCACTGCAGCAGTTGCTTGACTTGGCACAATAGATAAGAGTGGGCTAAAGAAGCTTGACAGAGCAAAGAGCACCGCCACAACGAGAGCTGTCAGACCTGTCCGACCACCAGCTCCGATTCCGGCTGCTGATTCGACATAAGTCGTCACATTTGATGTTCCGGCCAAGGCACCAACTGTTGTCCCGACCATATCGGAAAAGAGCGCCTTATCCATTTTAGTTTGAAGCCCTTTCGTCTGAGCCACTTCCTTATCGCTGGAAATGTTGAAGATACCAGCCTTAGCGCCAGTTCCTACCAAGGTTCCGATATTATCAAAGACATCGGTCAAGACAAAGGCCAAGATGGTCAATAAGACCTCAGGCAAACGCCCGCTTTGTGAAAAGAGGGCCACAATCCCTTTGCTTCCAACGGCCTGTCCTGCAATTTTACCCAAGTCATGGAAAGCAGATACAGGGCTACTTGCTGCCCAGTTGATGGCCGACAAGTCGACCACACCTGCAAAAATCGCAATGATGGTTGTCAAAGCGATGGCAATCAATACCCCGCCTTTGATGTTACGGATTACGAAAAAGGCGGTAATAAAGATAGCCACAACTGCCAAGAGGACGGCTGGCGTATTCAAGTGTACCAAAGATGGGGTTGCACTGGCACTAGCCGTGATAGAGCCAGTCCCTTTATTGGCATCACCTGTCACAGTATAAGTACCCGCGTCAATAGCAAACTGGAGCAAGCCGGCATTTTTCAACCCAACATAAGTCAAAAAGACACCAATACCAGCAGACATAGCTTTTTTCAGACCATCAGGAATTTCATCAATAATCATCCGACGCACACGTGTCAGCGTAATCACAATTGAAATCAGCCCACAGATGAAGACCATAGCCAGCGCTTCTTGCCATGTATAGCCCAAACTAAAACATACGGTATAAGTGAAAAAGGCATTGAGTCCCATTCCAGGTGCCATGGCATAAGGAATGTTGGCGTAAAAGGCCATCATAAGAGTCCCTGCAACAGCGCCAATAATCGTTGCGAGGAAAACACCCTGAGC
Source organism: Streptococcus sp. DD12 (assembly GCF_001578885.1). Taxonomy (GTDB): domain Bacteria; phylum Bacillota; class Bacilli; order Lactobacillales; family Streptococcaceae; genus Streptococcus. Next base: position 1,042,496 of record NZ_KQ969495.1, read on the forward strand.
AGGCATCCCTGTCTGTCCCAAGATAGAAGGGTTGACAAAGAGGATGTAACTCATGGCAAAGAAAGTTGTCAAACCAGCCATCAGTTCTGTGCGAACGTCCGTCTGGTTTTCTTTAAGTTTGAAAAATTTGTCCATTAGGTCTAATGAAACTCCTTTAAAATAAAAATACTCTTAATTTTAACTAAAATTTCCAACACTGGCAAGTTCGTTGCCCAAATGTATGCGTTATCTTTCGTAAAAACTCGCTTTAAGAAGCTTTTTTCAGTCAAATTCTTACAAAACGCTCCTATTATTCTCTTGTATTGGTCGAAATCAACCAAAAACGTTCGGCTTTTTTATCAGCCCCTTATTGCACTTGCCTATGCTATAATAAAGCTATGACTTCAAAACTAATCGCCCTAGATTTGGATGGCACCTTGCTCCATAGCGATGGCACCATCTCTGACTACACCAAAAAAACACTTAAAGCCCTTGAGAAACAAGGCCATTTACCGATTATTACGACGGGACGCCCCTATCGCATGGCTTGGGATTATTACCATGAGCTGGGCTTAAGCACCCCCATGATTAATTTTAATGGCTCCTTGACCCATCTCCCCCATCAAAACTGGAATAAAACCCTCAGTATCACCATTGATAAACATTACCTTTTTAGCATGCTTGATCAACTTGAGGCCTTTGAGGTGGATGCGCTGGCTAGCGAATACCGTCGAAAATTCTATCTGACCACTTTAGATGACCAAGTCATTGCCCCAGAGCTGTTCGGGGTTAAACGTTTCATCTCGCAAATGCAACTGCAACGCGACAAAATCACAGACGACCCAAATGGTATCCTTTTTCAAACCCATGCCGAGGATAAGTATGCCCTCGGTGACAGCATGCGTCACTATTATAAGGATGAAATTGAAATCAATACTTGGGGTGGACCCCTCAATATCTTAGAATGTTCTGCCAAAGGCATCAACAAGGCTTTCGCTCTCAACTACCTCTTAGACATCTATCAGAAAGACCGCAAGGACCTGATTGCTTTTGGTGATGAGCACAATGACACCGAGATGCTGGATTTTGCTGGCCTTGGTTACGCCATGAAAAACTGTAGCCCTGTTTTACTGCCTCATGCTGACCGCCAAACCCAATGGACCAACGATGAGGACGGGGTAGCCCGTACCTTGGAAAATCTCTTTTTATGATAAAAAAGCACCTGAAAACGTCCAAGAAGTGACACATTCTGGTGCTTTTTGCCTGTTTTTGAGCTATTTTTCTGAATTTTCCCTAAAAACCTATTGACAATTTTATGAAACCGTTTTACAATAAATGAGTTCTAGAAAGCATCTGCTTCCGATTTCATTTTTTTTCAAGAAAAAAGAGAGCGGTTTCAGACAAAATTTATCAAGGAGGTAGAACACGAATGGGAATCGGAATTGTGATTGCCAGTCACGGCAAGTTCGCTGAGGGGATTCACCAATCAGGCTCTATGATCTTCGGCGATCAAGAGAAAGTACAAGTGGTTACTTTCATGCCTAATGAAGGCCCAGACGACCTTTACGCCCACTTCAACGATGCCATCGCAACATTTGATGCTAACGATGAAGTTCTTGTCCTTGCGGACCTTTGGAGTGGCTCGCCCTTTAACCAAGCCAGTCGTGTCATGGGGGAAAACCCTGACCGTAAGATGGCAATCATCACCGGATTAAACTTGCCGATGTTGATCCAAGCTTACACCGAACGGTTGATGGATGCCAATGCAGGCGTTGAGCAAGTGGCGGCAAACATCATCAAGGAAGCTAAGGACGGTGTCAAAGCCTTGCCTGAAGAGCTTAACCCTGCCGAAGCAGAAGCCCCTGCTGCAACTAGTGAAGAAGCTGCCCCACAAGGTGCCATCCCTGAGGGAACTGTCATCGGAGACGGTAAACTTAAAATCAACTTGGCACGTGTTGATACACGTCTCTTGCACGGTCAGGTTGCAACCAACTGGACCCCATACTCTAAAGCAGACCGTATCATCGTTGCTTCAGATAGCGTTGCCCAAGATGACTTGCGTAAGCAATTGATCAAACAAGCGGCACCAAACGGTGTCCGGGCCAACGTTGTTCCTATCGCTAAACTGATTGAAGCCGCTAAAGATCCTCGCTTTGGAAACACGCATGCTTTGGTCTTGTTCGAAACCCCACAAGATGCCTTGCGCGCTATCGAAGGCGGTGTGCCAATCACCTCACTCAACATTGGTTCTATGGCACACTCAACTGGTAAAACCATGGTCAACAACGTTCTGTCTATGGACAAAGAAGACGTCGCTACTTTTGAAAAACTTCGCGACCTCGGTGTTGACTTTGACGTCCGTAAGGTTGCCAACGATACCCCTAAAGATCTCTGGGAACTGATCAAAAAAGCCAACGTTCAATAATTCAAATAAAGAGAAAGGACAAATAACATGTCAGTTATTTCCATTGTTCTGGTCCTTATCGTAGCCTTCTTGGCAGGGCTTGATGGGATTTTGGACCAATTCCAATTTCACCAACCACTGGTTGCTTGTACCTTGATTGGTCTTGCAACAGGGCATGCTAGCGCTGGAATTATCCTGGGTGGTAGCTTGCAATTTATCGCGCTCGGTTGGGCAAACATCGGTGCTGCAGTAGCTCCTGACGTTGCCCTAGCTTCCACAGCTGCCGCTGTCATCTTGGTAAAAGGTGGGGACTTCTCCACTCAAGGTATCGGTGTCGCAACTGCTGTCGCTGTCCCATTGGCCGTTGCTGGTCTTGCTTTGACCATGATTGTACGGACACTTTCTGTCGCAGTCGTTCATACAGCTGATGCAGCTGCAAAACGCGGTAATATCGGTGGTGTCGAACGTGCTCACTTCTTGGCACTCTTGCTTCAAGGGTTGCGTATTGCTATTCCAATCGCACTGCTCTTGGCCTTGCCAACAGAAACTGTACAAGCTATGCTTAATGCTATTCCTGCTTGGCTGAAAGACGGTATGACCATCGGTGGTGGTATGGTCGTAGCGGTTGGTTACGCTATGGTTATCAACATGATGGCTTCTCGTGAAGTTTGGCCATTCTTCGCTCTTGGTTTTGTTTTCGCGGCTGTGACTGACTTCACCTTGATTGCCCTTGGAGCTATCGGTGTAGCCATTGCTCTCATCTACCTGAACTTGTCTAAACAAGGTGGTTCTGGAAACGCTGGTGGCGGTTCTAGTTCAGGTGACCCAATCGGCGACATTTTAGAAGACTACTAGAAAGGGGAGCACTATCTTATGTCAGAACGTATTACACTTACAAAATCCGACCGTCGTAAAGTTTGGTGGCGCTCTACCTTCCTTCAAGGGTCATGGAACTACGAACGGATGCAAAACTTGGGTTGGGCTTACTCATTAATCCCAGCTATCAAACGCCTCTACACCAAAAAAGAAGACCAAGCAGCAGCTTTGGAACGCCACTTGGAATTCTTCAACACGCACCCTTACATCGCTTCTCCTATCTTAGGGGTTACTCTGGCTTTGGAAGAAGAACGTGGAAACGGTGCTGAAATCGATGATGCGGCTATCCAAGGGGTTAAAATCGGTATGATGGGACCTTTGGCCGGTATCGGTGACCCAGTCTTCTGGTTTACAGTTCGTCCAATCCTTGGTGCCCTAGGAGCTTCTATTGCTATGACCGGCAATATCTTAGGCCCACTGATTTTCTTCCTCGGATGGAACATCATCCGTATGGCCTTCTTGTGGTACACCCAAGAATTGGGCTACAAAGCAGGTTCTGAAATCACTAAAGACCTCTCAGGCGGTATCTTACAAGACATCACCAAAGGTGCTTCTATCCTTGGGATGTTCATCTTGGCAGCTTTGGTTGAACGTTGGGTAAGCATTAATTTCACTGTTAACTTGCCATCTCAACAACTGTCCAAAGGTGCCTTCATCGAATTCCCTAAAAATGCTGTCACTGGCGAACAATTGCAAACTATCTTGGGACAATACAAAGACGGTTTGAGCTTGACAGCTGAAAAGGCTAACACCCTGCAAAGCCAATTGGATTCCCTAATCCCTGGTTTAATGGGCTTGCTCTTGACCTTCTTGTGTATGTGGTTGCTCAAGAAAAAAGTCTCACCTATCACAATCATCATCGCGCTCTTCATCGTGGGTATCGTATTCCACGTGCTTGGCTTGATGTAATCGTCAAACGATTGAGACAGCTGTCTCAATCGTTTTTGTTTTTCTCAGATTAGGGAGACTAAGGACTAGAGCATTTCTCCGTGCCCAGATGGAAATTTTGTTATAATAAAAAACAGCGATAAACTACAAAAGAGCGAGTTAGGAGATGACGCATGGCACAATCCATCAACACTACTGTCGAATACACTGGAAAAGGACGTTCCTATCTGTCTATGGGAAGCAATGTCGGTTCTTTTTTAATTGGTGATAGGGGCTTTGAATTTTACAATGATAACAATGTCGAGCGCTTTATCCAAATTCCTTGGGAAAGCATTGACAAAATCGGTGCTAATGTAACCCGAGGAAAACACATCAGTCGCCACTTCGAAGTCTTTACCGATAAAGGCAAATTTCTTTTTGCCTCATCAGATTCAGGAAAAATACTCAAAATCGCCCGCGACCACCTAGGTGATGAAAAAGTCGTCAAACTACCGACACTTTTACAAACCATCAGTCGCTGGATAAAGACACGATTTGCCAAGAAAAAGTAATTGGTGTATAATGAAGCTAACGGATAAGTAGTCTCGGCGTGCTTTCCAGAAAGCCTACGGTTGCTGCGAGTAGGCAAGCCAAAGCGATGAAATTCTACCGTGATATTTTGAGATAGACAGATTAAGTGCACAAAGATTGTGAAGTTGGATGGAACCGTGCGAGAGCACTCCAACAGTTCACAATCTTTTTTTGTAGGAGGAAATTATGTTAGATATCAAACGTATTCGCAATGACTTTGATCAAGTGGCGCAAAAATTAGCGACACGAGGCGTCCCAGCAGAGACACTGGAAGCCATGCGCACCATTGACCAAGACCGCCGCCAAGTTCTTGTTACCGTCGAGGAAGCCAAGGCCAAACGTAACACGGCTTCTGCTGCCATCGCTCAGGCCAAGCGTAACAAAGAAGACGCTTCTGCTCAAATTGCTGCCATGCAAGAACTTTCCGCAGAAATCAAAACCCTTGACGCCAAGTTGGCCGATCTTGATGAACAATTAACCGTCTTTACAACGACCTTGCCAAACATTCCAGCTGACGATGTCCCAGTTGGGGCTGATGAGGATGATAATGTGGAAGTTCGTCGCTGGGGAACGCCACGTGATTTTGCATTTGCTCCTAAGGCTCACTGGGACTTGGGCGAAGACTTGGGAATTCTCGACTGGGAAGCTGGCGCAAAAGTTACAGGGTCACGGTTCTTGTTTTACAAGGGACTCGGTGCTCGTTTAGAACGCGCTATCTACAACTTTATGCTTGACGAACACGGTAAAGAGGGCTATACAGAGGTCATTCCTCCTTATATGGTCAACCATGATTCCATGTTTGGGACTGGTCAATACCCTAAGTTCAAGGAAGATACCTTTGAATTGGCTGATACGGATTATGTTTTGATTCCGACAGCAGAAGTACCTTTGACCAACTACTATCGTGGTGACATCCTTGATGGCAAGGACCTTCCCATCTACTTCACAGCGATGAGCCCATCTTTTCGCTCTGAGGCAGGTTCTGCTGGACGTGATACCCGTGGCCTTATCCGCTTGCACCAATTCCACAAGGTTGAAATGGTTAAATTCTCAAAACCTGAAGAATCCTACACAGAGTTAGAGAAAATGACCGCAAATGCAGAATCTATTCTCCAAAAACTCAACCTGCCTTACCGTGTTGTAGCCTTGTCTACGGGAGATATGGGCTTCTCTGCTGCGAAGACCTACGACTTAGAAGTTTGGATTCCAGCTCAAGAAACCTATCGTGAAATTTCCAGTTGTTCAAACACCGAGGACTTCCAAGCCCGTCGGGCCCAAATCCGCTACCGTGATGAAGCAGACGGCAAGGTCAAACTCCTCCATACCCTGAATGGTTCTGGTTTGGCCGTAGGCCGCACGGTCGCTGCTATCTTGGAAAACTATCAAAATGAAGATGGTTCAGTTACCATCCCAGAAGTCTTGCGCCCATATATGGGAGGCGTCGAAGTAATTGCCCCTCAAGACTAATAACTCATAAAGTTCGTTCTCTTAGCCTGATGCTAGAGGACGGACTTTTTTTTGTTGCCTTTGTTGTCCAAAACAATGCCGTAAAAAAGCTAGGTCTAGCCCTAGAAAAAACGCCTGAGGTAACCTCAAGCGTTATGTCTTAATAGGCGCTATAGCCATTGGTCGTATCAACTGCTCCAGTTCCTGTATCATAGCCATAGGTACTGGTATCAGCATAACCTGTAGTTGTGCTATCGTAGCCATTGTAATAGGTGCCTGTCCCATAGTAGTCCTCGTAGGTAATGACACTGTTGTCATTATTTAGAGTATCACTTTCGGCTTGCCCTAATTGTTTTTTGATGCGATTTTGCACCTGCAACAGACTGTCATTGGTCACCAGCTGGTAAGAAACCCCATCCACCATAGCATCTTCACCTTTTAGTTGGTAAGATTTAACGCTCTTTAAGGCATCGCGGTAACCCAATAGATTTGACCAGTTGTTGGCCACATCAATGTTGGTTTGCATGTTATTCGAAACAGCATCTAAAACCTTCTGGTAGTTTGAAACTGAATCCATTGACAGGATTTTTTTCATAACTTTGGAGATGACCTCACGTTGACGTTTTTGACGGCCGTAGTCGCCATCAGGGTCATCGTAACGCATGCGGGCATAGACCAAAGCTTGTTCCCCGTTGATATGGTGTGTTCCCGGTTCGACTGTCGCTGTGTATTCTGGTTCATTTTCAGCAATGGAAATTGGGAAGCTAAATTCATTGGTGACAGTGATTCCACCAACGGCATTAACCAAATCCACCAGACCTTGCATATTAATGAGCACATAAAAGTCCACTTTGATGTCTAAGAGGTTCTCAATCGTTGATTGGGCCAAGGTTTCTCCCCCAGTCGCGTAAGCTGCATTGAGCTTCGCCTGGTAGGTCCCTGCATCTGTGGTTGTAATATTCACCATCGTGTCGCGTTCGAGCGAGGTCATGGTCGTTTTTTTAGTCTTGGGATTCACCGTCATGAGAATCATGGTGTCCGAATTCCCCTCCCAGGCATCCGTCCGTTGCGAATCCCCTGTATCAATCCCCATTAAGAGGATGGAAATCGGCTGCGTTTGTTGAATGACCTTGCTAGAGGCGCCATTGCCATAGTCCTTATAGGTTTTTGACAAGGCTGACGTCCCATAATTAAATGCTGATGTGATATAGATAACCCCAGCAGCAACCGTTGTGGCAACAATGGCCAAGACCATGATTAAGATTTTTTTTCCAAGCTTCATTATTTTTATCGTCTTTCGTCTATCAACCTACCCATCGAATAGGTGTCAAGAAAGTCTCCCTTTCTCGTTTTTACCCCAAGTGGATGTTTGCCTTCAATGACAAAGCCATTCTTTTCATAGATATGGATAGCTGCCTGATTACGCGCCTGAACGGTCAGACATAGTTTGGCAAGCTCAGGCGTATGCACAGCCCAATCTATAACTGTCTCTAACAAGGCTTGTCCTAAACCTTGTCCCCAGAAGTCCTCATCTACGACTAGAAACAAGTCCCCAATATGGGCCAACATAGGGTCTTGATCACGACTGAGGTGACAAAGGCCAATCACGCGTTTTCCCAAGCAGGCGACCAGGCAGAATTGCCCCAAGCGCTCACAATCTTCAGCTAAAAAGTGGGCTAGCGCATCTGACTGAAAATTTTGCCAGTCTGCTACCGAAATATAAGAAGTCTGCTCCTGAACACGCGCCATAAAAGCAAGCAAGGCCTCACTATCCGTCGCAAGTGCTTCACGAATGTCAACGACCTGCGCCTTAGCCATTGGCTACCTCATTTACCAGTTGTTGGCTTTGAGGCCCATGACCAAGCAAGGTTAGCTGTCTCCCGTCACCCTTTGGCACAATAACAATCTCTAAATAATCTTCTAAGAGACCCTCTTCAAGAAGATTGCCCCATTCGATGACTGTCACCGCATCCCCATAGAGAAACTCATCCAAATCAATCGAGTCAGTGTCTCCATCGATGCGGTAAACATCCAAATGATGCAAGAGCAAGCGTCCTTCATAAGAACGTGCAATGGTATAGGTTGGACTTTTGACCATTTGGTCAATTCCCAAGCCACGAGCGATACCTTTGGTCAGAGTGGTTTTACCAGCCCCAAGGTCTCCAGTCAAGACAATAACCGTGCCGGGCACGAGCTTTTCTCCTAACTTTTGACCAAAGGCCATCAAAGTATCCGCTGATTCACTATAAAACATAGTCTGATTATACCAAAAATTCTGTCAAGAAACCATAGAAATTCGGAAATGCCTTTTTACCCCCACCATGAAAGGCTAATCCCCCTACAGAATTTCTCCAAAATAAAAAAGCACCAAGAAGCTCGAGTTCTTCTTGGGTGCTTTTGTCTTAGGCTGAAAGAACTTTGCGTCCTTTACGGCGACGAGCTGCGAGGACACGACGTCCGTTCTTAGTTGCCATACGATGGCGGAATCCGTGTTTACGTTGACGACGGATTTTACTTGGTTGGAAAGTGCGTTTCACGTGAATTACCTCCTCTTAGATTTCGTATAGGTTTAGCCGGCTATCTGTCTAAGATACTAAACATACCTTACTAGTTTACTACCTCCACCGACAAATGTCAAGGTCTCTTAGGATTTTATTTACGAGAGACCTTGAGCTTTGAGGCAGTCAGCTAAATGGGCGATAGCTGAAAGGTCCAAAGATTCCCCTCGGACATTGGGGGCGATGCCTGCTGCAGTTAAAGCCGCTTCTAATTTTTCCTTGGTTTCAGGTGACTTGCCAAAACGCCCAAGGAGATTGTTCCACAGGGTCTTGCGCCTTTGGACAAAGATAGCTTTAGCGACGGAAAAGAAAAAATTCTCATCGTCAACTAAGACAGCCGGCTGGGGTAGGCGCGTCATTTTTAGGATGGCCGAGTCCACATTCGGTGCAGGAACAAAAACCGTCCTTGGAACGATAAAGGCGACCTTTGCTGTCATGTAGTACTGCACTGCAATCGAAAGCGAGCCGTAGGCCTTAGTATTTGGCGCCGCTGAGATACGGTCAGCCACTTCCCGCTGCATCATTACCACAAACTCGGCAAAAGGAATCTTGCTCTCAATCAGGTGCATAAGGATGGGCGTGGTGATGTAGTAAGGCAGATTGGCCACCACCTTGATGGGTAGGTCGGGATTTTTGAAATTCTGGATGTGACTGGCTAGGTCGACCTTAAGAATGTCTTCATTGACCACGGTGACATTGTCAAAATCCCGCAAGGTATCCGCTAAAATCGGCACCAAGCGGTCATCAATCTCAAAGGCCATGACTTCAGCTGCCCGCTCCGCCAAAAACTCGGTTAAAGCGCCAATCCCAGGACCAATCTCGATAACATTGACCTGGTCATCAATTTCAGCTGTGTCCACAATTTTTTGCAAAATATTGGTATCGGTCAAAAAGTTCTGCCCGAAGGACTTCTTAAACGTAAACCCATGACGCTCTAAAATAGCACGGGTAACGGTTTTGTCTGCGATTTTCATGTGTCTATTTTCCCTACTCATTCGAAATTTCTTGTAAATGTCTAGTAATTTTTCGTGTTATTCTTATGGTTATGCCCCGGTCGCTTTGGCATTGTCAAAACCCGAGGTCTCGAAGGAAGCTAGCATATAGGCCCTTCCCCATTCTATCCATAGCCTGTCCTTCAAAAATACAGCCCTTAGTTTTGCGCAACACAGGCATGCGTCGGCAACTAAGACACAAGCTATACCTCATACCTGTCCATGCAGGTTTCCACCTCCGCCAAGGTCACTCCAAAGAGTTCTAGGCGTTTGAGGAGTTGTTTGCCGTTGGTATAGCCGATACGTAGGTGCTCGCCCAGGTATTCACGTCGCTTGCGGCTATCGTTCCCCATGAGAAGTCCCAGACGCATGAGGTCACTACGTGTTATGTCAAAGGTGTTTTCATCGTCATAGCTCCCCAGAAGGCCTGATAAGGCCTTGTCCAAATCCGCCTGACTAGCATGTTCAACACCCAGCGACCTGCCCTTAGTCTTGGACTTGGGCACGGCTTCCCCTCGGTTGAGAAAGGCGTGTTTGGCGCTAGGGACAGCCTGCATGATGCGCTTACGGATGCGTTCCCCATTATAGTCGGGGTCGGTGAAAACAATGACCCCACGCAAGTCGTTGAGGGCCTCAATTCGCTCCAAATCATCCTCGTTTAGGGCAGAACCGCGGGTTTCGTAGGTGTCCACCTCATAGTAACGTTTGAGATTGGCCGTGTCGTCCTTACCTTCGACGACAACGACTTCTTGAATTTTTTGTTTTTCCATCATTCTTTGTTTGAGTCGTTTCTTTTTTACATGGGAAGGGACCTTTATGCCTGTCTGAACATACCTGCCCTTTTTTAAAAACAGCTAGCTGTCACAGCCTCAGACATCCAGCCTAAAGAGTTTGAGGGCATTGTTTCTGGTGGCTTGAGCGACTTCTTGGACAGATAATCCTCTCAATTCAGCAATCTTATCGACCACATAACGGGCATAGGCTGGATGGTTTTCCCTGCCACGTTTAGGTACTGGGGCCAAATAAGGGGCATCCGTTTCTACAAGGATTTTGTCCAAGGGGAGGTAAGTCGCAGCTTCTTGGACATCGAGGGCCTTTTTGAAGGTCACAACCCCCGAAAAGGAAATGCTCATCCCAAGCTCGACAAAGCGATGGGCATCCGCCAACGAGCCCGAAAAAGAATGCATGATACCGCCGCGTGGGCCGACCCCCTCACTCTTGATAATGGCATAGGTGTCTTCGAGGGCATCGCGTGTATGGACAACGAAGGGCAGATCAAAATCCTTGGACAGCTGAATCTGCCGACGAAAGACTTTCTCTTGAACCTCTTTGGGGTCCTCCATCCAGTGGTAATCTAATCCGATTTCCCCCAGAGCAATGACCTTATCATCTTGCAAATGCGAGACCAGCTCCGCCTCAACGGCATCACTATAAGACCCAGCTTCTGTTGGATGCCAACCAATCGTACTATAGAGATTGGGATAGGTTTTTGACAGCGCTAAAGACCGGCTAATCGTCTCCGTATCAAAACCAACGATATTCATCTGGGTGACGCCCATTTCAGCAGCCAGTTCTAATTCTTCTGGCACACGGTCATAAAAGTTATCAACATTTAAATGCGTATGGGTATCAAAAATAGCGAGTGGTTGACTCATCCTATTACCTTCCTCTCAACTCATCCTACTTGCCTAGCCATTGTACCATAAAAGCGCAAGTTCTTTAAGTCTCACTTGTTTTTCCTTTAAAACAAAAAAGCTTGCCCCCTTGGGACAAACTTTTCAAACACTGTGGGTTTTGCCTTTACATCATCCCACCCATCATGGAAGGATCCATGGCAGGACCAGCTGGGGCTTCTGGCGCAGGTTGATCAGCAACAACAGCCTCTGTGGTCAAGATCAAACTAGCAACAGATGCTGCATTTTGCAAGGCAGAACGGGTCACCTTCACAGGGTCGATAATTCCTGACGCCACCATGTCAACCCACTCGCCGTTAGCGGCATTAAAACCAGTACCGACTGGGGCATTTTTCAAATGCTCAATCACCACAGAACCTTCGTAGCCTGCATTTTTCGCAATTTGGCGAACAGGCTCTTCTAGAGCACGCAAGACGATGTTACGTCCAGTAGCTTCGTCACCGGTCATATCTAGAGCAGAAACTTTGGCAATGACATTTACCAAGGCTGTTCCCCCACCAGCCACAATACCTTCTTCAACAGCGGCACGTGTGGCATTTAGAGCGTCATCGATACGAAGTTTCATTTCCTTAAGTTCTGTTTCTGTCGCAGCACCGACCTTAACAACAGCCACACCACCAGACAATTTTGCCAGACGTTCTTGTAATTTTTCACGGTCAAATTCAGAAGTGGTGTCTTCGATTTGTGCTTTCAAGACAGCCACGCGTTCAGCGATAGCTTGCGGTGAGCCAGCGCCTTCAACGATTGTTGTATTGTCCTTGTCTACGCTGATGCGGGCAGCTTGTCCCAAGGCTTCAATAGTTGCATCTTTGAGCTCCAAGCCAAGGTCTTCTGTAATCACGGTACCACCAGTCAAGATTGCAATATCTTCCAACATGGCTTTGCGACGGTCCCCGAAACCAGGTGCCTTAACAGCTACGACATTAAAGGTGCCTCGGATTTTATTGAGTACCAGAGTTGGTAGGGCTTCACCATCCACATCATCTGCAATAATCAAAAGCGGACGGTTGGTCTTCAACACTTCTTCCAACAAAGGCAGAACATCTTGGATATTCGAAATCTTCTTATCTGTGATTAAGATAAAGGGATTTTCTAGCTCTGCCACCATTTTTTCGTTATCTGTCACCATGTATTGGGACAAGTAACCACGGTCAAACTGCATCCCTTCGACAACATCCAATTCTGTCGCCATTCCACGAGATTCCTCAATGGTGATAACCCCGTCGTTGCCTACTTTTTCCATGGCTTCTGAAATGTATTGACCAACTTTTTCAGAGCGAGAAGAAACAGCTGCAACCTGCGCAATGGCTTCTTTTCCAGAAACAGGTTGCGCAATCGCTTTGAGTTCTTCAACGGCAGTTGCAACCGCTGCTTCAATCCCACGACGGATACCGATTGGGTTGGCACCAGCTGTCACATTTTTAAGGCCTTCACGAACAATCGCTTGGGTCAAGACTGTCGCTGTTGTTGTACCGTCACCTGCGATATCATTGGTTTTAGAGGCCACTTCAGAAACCAACTTAGCTCCCATATTTTCAAAATGATCTTCTAATTCGATTTCTTTGGCAATGGTCACCCCATCATTCGTGATCAAAGGGGAACCATAGGATTTTTCTAGAACGACATTGCGTCCTTTAGGGCCCAAGGTGACCTTAACCGTATCTGCTAAGACATCCACACCACGAACCATTGCTTCACGGGCATCTGCTGAAAATTTAATATCTTTTGCCATAACTTATCGTCCTTCTTTCCTTACAATCTTAGACCAAAACAGCAATCACGTCTGCTTCACGGATGACCAAAACCTTGTCATCCCCATCTGTCACTTCAATCCCAACGTGTTGGTCAACAATGACGCGATCGCCGACCTTAACAGCTGGCTCAATCAGATCGCCATTGAGCGTGCGACTTCCTTCACCGACAGCCAAGACTTGGGCGGTACGTGTTTGGGCTTGTCCAGCACCTGCCAAGACAAAACCACCAACAGTTTGTTCTTTTGCTTCTTCTAATGTAACGACCAAACGGTCTCCAATAGGTTTTAACATCTGATTATCCTCCGAGTAAGACGTTAGCACTCTAAAGAGTTGTCTGCTAACGGTATGTTCTTATTCTACCACCTTTCGACAGCAAGTCAAGCAAAAAACCTAAAAAATTAGCACTCTTTCATCTAGAGTGCTAATCCCTTTAAAAAGGCAAGCTTTCTGCTTCTAAAACAAGGTCAGACAAGGCTTCGCCTTTATCTTGTTGCCGCTGTTCTCGCTGGCTACGGCTTTCAAGAAATTGAAAGCTTTGCCCCAGCACTTCCATGGTGTAATGCTGTTGTCCGTCTTTTTCGTAGCGGTCTGTCCGCAACTCGCCTTCAACAGTCAACAAGCTCCCTTTACTCCCATAAGACCCCAGAGTTTCTGCCAGACGTCCCCAGAAGGTAATGGACACAAAATCCGCTTCTTGTTTGCCATCAGCAGACTTGTAGCGGCGATTAACAGCCAGACGAATCTGACAGACCGACCGCTCTTTAACCGTTTTACGCACCTGAGGTTGGGCCGTCAAACGCCCAATCAATACAACTCTATTATACATTTATCTTCCTCCTACCTTTCTATTCGAAAAGAGTAGCAGAAAATTAATCCAAAGATGATTTCGATTGCAAAGTATACTGCCCTTGCTTCCAGATAAAGGTCAAATAAACAGAAGATAGCCTATTTTCAGGTGTGTCATTATCCCGATAGGTGACCGTCAAGACCTGGTCAAATTGCCCGTCTGTTGTACTAGTAAGTCTTACTTTGGCCGACGAAGGTAAGCCGTGCTGCGCCTGGATACGTGACCAAGAGCTGCCCCTACCATCACCTATCCCTACCTTTAAAGCTTCAAAAGATTCCCTAGTCCAATCTGACTGATAAGTCGCCTGTGTCCTGACCGATTTATCCAGATTGTCAGCCTGCCCTGCCTTGAGGTAGAAATGCCCCTTATCCTCACTAAAAACTAAGGTGACCGTCTGTGACGTATCTGCTAGATTAACATAAACCAGTTGTAGGTCGCCAGCTACCATCTGACTCTGAGAAGCCAAACCACGTTCACGTATCACCTGTCTAAGTGGCGTAGGATGGCTCCCCTCAAAACGATACTGCTTAAAAGACTTGGTCGTCCAGTTGAAGGTTGCATCTTCTTGGGCATAGTGTGACGGCTCACGGCTATCTGGGAAAACATTAGCCACCTCTAAGCCTTGATAGAGCAAAATTCCGCTATTTAGGACTAAACTAAGACTCACAAGAGCCAAGGTCAACCAAGCTAACCAGGTTTTGCCCCCTACTTTTAAGCATCCCACTAAGTAAAGCAGAAAAAGGACAAAGGAAAAAGCAAGGCTTCCCCAAGTCCAGGGCCAAGGCAAAAGCAAAAAGGAAAAAGGAAGCAGTAACCCAAGCCCTAAAGCAAGCCAACTAATCCAAGACCAGGGAAGCCCCTTGTCAGCAAAATCCGGCTCATGAAACTGTGGGCTGGTAAGGGGTGTGAGTTGAGGTTGCCAAACGTAACCAAGGGGCCTCTGCTCGGCCTCAAGATGAGCGCTGTCATTGATAGTAGCCAGGTCAAAGTTTCGGCGGCTGGCCTCTAAAAACTCATCTGGGTTAGGTTTTCGCCCCATGTGTTTTTCAAAAGCCAATGCCCAGTTTTCTTTAGGCGTCATTTCATCTCCTTTTGTCACAAAAAATGCCTGCCAGAAAGCGACTGGTCAAGCACTTTTTCTATTTGGTAGAACACTTAGTCATCAGAACCGTATTTATAGGTCAAGTAAAAGCTGTCGTCAACTTTTTCAAAATCAAGGCTCACGTATTGCAACTTGTCTTCGGTATCATAGTCAGAGTAAGTAATAGACAAGCGTTCTCCAAAACCATTCCCACTATTGTTGATTACCATTTGGACGTCTGTTGGGTTACCGTGTTTATCCACGATATCCTTTAATGTGGTGCCTGTTTTGCTGTCTTCACCAGACTCCTGAACCTTCAAAGCTTCATAGTCTGACTTGGTCCAGTTAGACGTGTAGCTGTCGCTGTCTTGGGCTTCAACAGGAGCTTTGCTGATATTGGTCGCATAACCAGTCATTAAGACATAGTGCCCTTCATCATCCTTACGGAAGGTCAAACTGACACTCTTAGTCGTATCGCCTGACTTCCCTGAATAATCCAGAGTCAGACTCTCTGTACCAACCGTCCCTCTTGTTGCTTTCCCATATTTTTTGACAATAGTTGTCAGACGTGTTCCCGCATACTTGTTGCTAAACTTCAATGCCCTAAAATCTTTTTCAGTCCATTTGAAGGCAGCATCTTCATCGACATAATTATCAATGTCAGAGCTGTCTTTACCCGAATCATTGGACTCCACTTCTTCGATGACTTCAATGGCTTCTTGGGCTTGTGATCCCACAGCTAAAAGCTGTTTGGTCAAAACGGTTCCTGCTGTTCCCATAAACAAGACCAAAGACACAGCAAAGGCAATGATACTAAGGACTTTATTGGATTTCTTCAAATCTAGGATAAAGAATACCAAGCCTGCAGTAGCTGTCGCTAATGACAAAGCCACAAAAAGCCAAGCGAGGGGAACTGGCACAACCAAAGCGACAACCAAGAAAATCACAGCACCTACTAAGATAATTGTCGGTGGAATGATGCTTGCCTTATCTTGCTGGCTGGCCGCAGCTACCGGCTCAGGCTGGCCTTGGAAAGCAGGCTGAGCTGCTTCAACCGCTGTTGCTTTTGTTTTTTCCTGTACTTCTGGAGCGTCAAGCTGACTTGCTTCTGCAATGGCTTGAGGGGCTTGAGTGACTGGCTCCTCCTGTGCTTGGGGAGTTTCTGGCGTCACAAGATCAGTTACGTCAAAATCAACTGCCTTAGCAGCTTGAAATTCTTGTGGAGACGGCTTACGGCCGTGACGATTTTCAAAGGCATTAAGCCACTTTTCTTTTGGGGTCATTTTATCTCCTTAATATAAAATAGTAGTTACAAAACAAGGGGTGGGGGCTTCCTTCTAGGATTGATAAGCTTTGAGGAAATTCAAAACCAGTTGGGCAGAACGCTTGCCGGCTTCAAAGATGAAATCATCAAAGGACACCTGAGCGTCATGGTCAGCCGTATCGCTCATGCTCCGTACCACCATGACGGGTAGTCCGACCGCCTGAGCTGCTTGGGCGATGGCGGCACCTTCCATTTCGACCGCCAGAACGTCTGGGAAATGTTCTTTGATTGCCGCTACCCGTTCAGGGTCAGCCACAAAACTATCGCCTGTAGCAATTAAGCCTTGGTGGCAGGTCATCCCTTCTGCCTGAGCAACTTGACGAAAACAGTCCAGCATTGTCTGGTCGGCAGAAAAATACAGGTCTTGTTGCGCCATTTGCCCATAAGCATAGCCGAAAGCGGTGACGTCCACGTCGTGGTAGACAAGCTTTTCTGAAAGGACCAAGTCCCCGACAGCAATTCCGGGTGCTACAGCTCCCGCTGAACCCGTGTTAATGATGGCTTGCACCCCAAAGTGGTCAGCTAAAACAGCCACACTCATGGCCGACATAACCTTACCAATACCACTTTGCACAAGTACCACATCCTGTTGACCTAACCGCCCTTGAGAATAGGTCACGCCCAAAACCTCGTGATCCTCTCGCTCCTCTAGGTGGTAGCGCAAAAAGGCGAGTTCTTCAGCCATAGCTGCAATAATTCCAATTGTCATCTCGTCTCCTTACCAGTTAAAGATTGCATAAATTAAAATAGCCAATAAAACCAAAACAATCACGAAAAAGCGGTTGAGTTTGCTCTGAAAGACATTGCGTTTTTCATTTTCAATTCGTCTACTCTTATAGACTTTCTCATGCGAAGGTTCTTCTGCCCAATCCTCTTGCCTGTCGTCCAAGACAAAGGTCCGAGTCGCATCCAAGTCTACTGGCTCATCCGGTATCAGTTGCCCTGGCATGACCTTGGTCGCCTCAGGGTCTTCATCGTATGCACCACGATTGGCTCGGGCAATAATCTCATCTGTCAATAAGGGTTTTCCCATAGCATTTCCTCCTTTTCAGACGGGGTTAAGACTCAGACTGACCTAAAGTTTCAGCGAGGTTGAGCTGGGCGTATTGTATCGCAATGATGGTCTTTGCATCTTTAATGTGCCCTTGGGCGATTAACTCCAAAGCCTCAGCCAAAGTCACTTCTAACAGCTCCAAGGTTTCATCAGGGTCATGTGGACGTGGGTTGGTCACCCGGGTCAACTGTTCCCCTAAAAAGAGTGTTATCTCCTCATTGCAAAATCCAATGGCTGAGTAAAACTGAGCAATCTGTCGCAAGTCTCCTGTGTAGTGGGTTTCCTCTTCGAGTTCTCGCAAGGCCGCAGCCTTTTTATCCCTCGCTTCACCAGGTTCAAGTTTCCCAGCAGGAATTTCGATAGAAACTTCTTCAACAGCCTTACGGTATTGCTTGACCAAGACGATGCGACCTTCTGGCGTAATGGCCAAGACACTGACACCGCCATTATGGAGAATAATTTCGCGGTAGCTTTCCCCCTTCTTATCTGGCAGGGCAACCTTGTCTTTTACCAAGTGTACGACGGCACCTTGAAAAATTTCCTCACGCGCAATTGTTTTTTCTTCAAAATCCATAAGGTTATCCTCGGTGAGATGGGTGATGAGGTTTTTTCAGGGCATAACCTGCTTTATTGACCTGACGGCCACGACCGATGGCAACAGCGTCCTTAGGGACGTCTTCTGTGATGACTGAACCTGCAGCTGTCAGAGCATTTTCGCCGACTGTTACAGGCGCAATCAGCGTTGAATGGCTGCCCACAAAGGCGTGGTCGGCCACCTGCGTGTCAAATTTGGATTGGCCATCGTAGTTGACCGTAATCGTTCCAGCGCCAAAGTTGACCTCTTGTCCCACACTGGCATTTCCCAGATAGGTCAAATGGCCTGCTTTTGTGCCAGACCCAATGGTGCTTGCCTTAACTTCGACAAAGTTTCCGATGTGAACATTATCTGCCAGCTGACTGTCCGGACGGATATGAGCGAAAGGCCCAACGGTAACCGCATCAGCTAAGCGAGAAGATTCAATCACAGATTGGGTGATGACGCAATTGTCACCGATTTCCGAATCTTCAATACGGGTGCCATTGGTCAAGAGACTACCAGAACCAATGCTTGTCTTCCCTTTCAGGGTGACATTGCCCTCAATGGTCACATTCGCTGCGATGGTCACCCCGGTATCGATATAGGTCGCTTGAGGATTCGTAAAGCTAACACCATTCACCATATGTTGACGATTGATACGAGCCTGCATGATGGCCTGAGCCTGCGCCAAAGCGATACGGTCATTGACACCAAGACTTTCATCAAAGTCTCGCAATTTATAGGCGCCGACCTTTTCACCAGCTTCCTTAAAGATACCAATCACGTCAGTCACATAGTATTCGCCCTGAGCGTTGTTGGTGGTAATGTTCTTCAAAGCTTCAAATAAACGCTTGTTGTCAAAGACATAGGTACCTGTATTGATTTCTTGAATTTGTTTTTCAAAATCAGTGGCATCCTTTTGTTCAACAATTTTCACCACTTCATCATGGGCGTTGCGAACAATACGTCCATAGCCAAATGGGTCTTGGGCTTGGGCGGTCAAAATCGTTGCCACATTTTTATGGTTGACATGAAAGGCTATCAAATCCTTCAGGCTTTCTCCGGTAATCAGTGGCGTATCACCTGCAATCACCAAGGTATGCCCTTCTAAGTCGCCTAAAATCCCTTCAGCCATCTGTACCGCATGGCCCGTCCCTAATTGTTCTTCTTGAAGGACAAAGTCAGATTTTCCAGCCAGCACATCACGAACCAGCTCTGCCTTGTGCCCGATGACGGTCACATATTTATCTGGAGAGATAGCGGAAACCGCATCGTAAACATGCTCCAACATACTTTGCCCCGTCACCTGGTGCAAGACCTTGGGAAGGTCGGATTTCATGCGGGTCCCTTTTCCGGCCGCGAGAATTATTGCGTAGTTTGACATAGGTTTCTTCTTTCCATTTCTGTATTCAAGCTCCCTTAGGTCCCTGAGCTAGGAAAAAGCAAGGGCCAGCAGAAGTCATGCCTTTTTATTTTATCATAAATTTACCATCTTAGACCTACTGTAAAGAAATTGTTAACTCTGACATATCCTTAGCAGCTGCTTCAAGAATCGCCATGACATCACGGCTGTGAGCGATAGCCTTGGCTGCCGCCTCTTTATCTTGATGGGCTAAAATCGTTACAAAGTGACGGAATTCTGCCTCCATGCGGTGTTGCTCTGAGGCTAAAGACACGGTCTCTATCTCCCCTTGCAAGGCTTGATAGGTTACTGGCCCCAAGCTATTGGCAGCCCCTCGCATGTCTAATCTGCCTTGATTTCCCTGGATACTGAGGCCATTTCTTCCCCAACTATCCTTGGCTCCGATAGCCACCGCCTTAAAACTCGGGTAATCCAAGAGCAAAATCCCTGAGGTATCGACACCACGCCAAAGGTTCGGGTGATAGGTCACTGCCTGTGGACGACCAAAAAGCCCCACCAGCAGATGAATCGTATAGATTGTGATATCCCGCAAGGCACCACCACCTTTTTGAGGGTCAAAAGCTGGGGGTAACTCGCCTGCCATAAAGCGGTCATAACGTGAAGAATACTGAGAATAGTTAGCTGTGACAAGCTTTATCTCACCTAAAGCACTTAGGTGTTTTTTCAGCTCAAAAAAAGCAGGCAGGTACTGATTGGTAATTGCTTCTAGCAAAAAAAGGTCGCGAGCTTGGGCCAAGTTTACCAAGTCATCATATTCTGCCAAGGTCAAGGTAAAGGGTTTTTCACAGATGACATGCTTTCCTGCCAATAGCGCCAAACGACTGTAGTCATAGTGCAAATGGTTGGGCAAGGCGACATAAACCGTATCCACGTCTGGATTGGTTAAAATGTCCTCTAACGTAGCAGTATACTGCTTAATCCCATAACGTTCAGCTAATTCGGCTGCCTGAGGCAAACTCTTAGGGGTCGATAGGATGGCTTCTAGTGAAATGTCTTCTAGCCCCGCCAAGACTGGCAGAACTTCTTGCACGATCATTCCCGTTCCAAAGATAGCTAACTGCATGTTTTCACTCCTTTTCTATCTACTATAGCATATTTGGGGCTTTCTTGGTAGGGTTTTCAAAGACTTAAAAAAACAAAAGACTGCATCCGTGACTGCAATCTTTTAACCTCTTCATGCCTTCAAAAATATATCCGTAACTTACATACGGAACAACCACCAAGCAATAAAAGACCAGTTCATGTTCTCACCTCCTTACCTATCTATTCGTAAGGAGAAATAAGAAACCCAATCTTTTAGACTTTTTTTGCATTTTGCTAACGGCCTAAAAGTTTCTTAAGCCCTTGTATCAGTTTGTATTTCAAGGGATTTGGGTAGTAACGAAAGGTTCCCATTTTGCGGACAATTGACCCCTTAAAGTTTTGCTTGAAGCGAAATACACCATCTGACCCATCAAAGACACCCATAATCCCCAGAAAGCTGTAAAAGCTAATGCCCCGTTGAATGGCTTGGGTCATCACGTGTTCTTGCAAAAGAGCTGGCGCATAAAAGCGATTGAACTCTGGGTAAGACCCACTAAAGAGATAGACAGCCTCCTGGTCCGTGTAGATAAAGAGACTGACTGCCAGCACCTGGTCCTTGGTCCCATAGCGTTCGATGAGTTCCTGTGCCTCTACGATACGTTTGGCAAAGGTAGCTAGCTGGGCCTTTAATTCCCGCGCTTGGTTTTGAAATTTTGGGGAACTTTCTTGGCCAACAAACCGTTCTTCCAGTTTGGCTAACTTGTCTTGCAATTTGGCTTGGTCTTCTTCGAGGTGTTGCGCATAGGCTTGAAAATTGAGCGTAGCAACCATAAATTCAGCCTTATCACCAAAGCTATCATAGAAGGCTTCATAGTAATCCAAAGGCTTATCGACATAGTCTCGCCGTTCTGAGGTGGCTTCTGTTACTGCCTTAAAAATGGCTAATTCGTCACGCTTGAGTGGGCGAAGCTGGGTACCAAAACTAGCCGCCTTTTTCACCAAGGGTTTGCCTTTTTTACTAAAGGATTGGCGCAGGTTGGCCTTCGTTAAACCTGTCAAATCTTTGACATAATGCCAATCTGGTTCCCCACCTGGATAGCCAGTCTGTAAGCCATCAAACTGATAGCCAGCAGATGTGTAGGCTAAAATAAGTTCCTCATGAGCAGGTCCCGTCGCCTGCCCCATGTCATCAAAAGTTTGGTAGGTATCATAGGGTTTTAGGAGCAGTTCCAAGGCCCCGTTTGCTTTGGCATACTGAGCCAAGGCCTGCGCAAAATCTCCCAAATAGGTCCTATTCAGAGAGACTGGTCCCGAGTTCATCTCCATATGCAGGCCACCTGTCATCGGCTTACTATATAGGACACCTGCGACCTGAAGAACCCCGTCCACACGAAGCCCCACGAAGTCCACGGTAAACCCACGTTTTTTTAGCAATTCAGCCATCTCAGGTGTTTGGGTAAAGGACGCTTGACGCGCTTTCTTTAAAAAACGTTGGTAGTCTGCAAGAGACAAAATTTCTAACTGCATCTTCTTCCTCTTTTTCTATTTCTACTAGTGTACCAAAAAAATCACTCAGGTGATAGTTCCAAGTCATTACAAAAATAGCACCCCATAAGAGGATGCTATTTGTTGGGTTGACTGAGGAAATCATTTAAGAACCACCGCTGCTCGCACTTGATTCATTGGAACTACTTGAAGAGCTTTCCGATGAGGTGCTGCTAGTGGACTCCGAACTATCGCTACTAGTCGTGACACTGCTTGAAGCAGTCGTTGAAGAACTGGTTGTTGTCTCAGTATTTGCCGTACTATCATAGAAGTACAGGTCAATGGTGTCTTCATTAAGGTTAATGGTTGACCCATAGTAAGGGTATTGCCCTGAAACCAGATAATTGTTACCTAAGGCAGTCTGTGTCACGGTATTATTGACATGGATACGAATACGTGATTTGTCAACACCAAGGTTGGTTAAGGTGTTAATGGCGTCTTCGTAGCTGTCTCCTACCAGGTTGGGCATGGTTGCTGTTGAAGCCTTCGCCACCCGCAAGGTTAGCTTTTTACCCTCAGCCAAGTAATACTTGGTGCCTGATTTGATGCTTTGACTAATGACCTGGCCACTGTCATAATCAGAAGATTCCACGCGTTTTATTTCAATGTTTGTGATACCAAGGTCAGCCAGAGAACTTTGGACATTATCAATATCTTGGCCTGTATAATCTGACAGGGTCACCGCTTGACCTCGCGAAATATAGAGGTCAATTTTAGAACCAGACTTTTTGCTGCTACCGCTCGCTGGATTGGTCCGAATGACCTTACCCGCTTCTACTGTGCTATCTTCAACTTTGTTGACACTACCGACTTGGAGATTGGCATCTCGTATCGTTTTTTCCGCACTGGTCTGGTCTTGTCCCGCAACATCTGGTACCGTCACATTGCTGGTCTGGGTAAACATATTTGCCAATAGGGCAAGGACGATTCCCCCCACGAGGAGTCCCACGACCGCATAAAATACCTTCCGACGACGGCTGAGCCGTTTCTTTTGACGGTCAGTGGCTGGATTTGACGGTTTTTCCGTAGCAGATGAGGTTGCCTTAGAGGTTTCCTCTTTTTTCTCAGCGACAGGGACTGGCTTGCTCAGATTTTCCGTCTTGATGGGTTGTGTCTGGGTTGTCACCTGATTAGGCCGAGAGCGTGGTGTCATTGGTGCAAATTCTAAACGTGGCTCATAGCTACGGATAGGGTCTAAGACAGTCATCAGGTCATTGGCCATTTCCATGGTTGACTTGTAACGGTCGTCCAAACGCTTGGCAGTCGCCTTTAAGACAACATTTTCCAGCGCCTGTGGCACATTGTGATTTTCAGCCATGAGCGATGGCAGAGGCTTTTGAAAATGCTGAAGCGCAATCGTAACCGCACTATCACCATCATAAGGGACATGCCCAGTCAGCATCTCATACAGCATAATCCCCATGGCATAGACATCACTTTGCACCGTAGCTTTCGACCCACGCGCCTGTTCAGGCGATAGGTAGTGCACAGATCCCAACATAGAGTTTGTCTGTGTCAAGCTGGTTTCTGCAAAGGCCACAGCAATCCCAAAGTCAGTCACCTTGGCCACACCGTCTCGCGTGAGGAGCACATTTTGTGGCTTAAGATCGCGGTGAATGATACCTTTTTGGTGGGCTAGGGTCATGGCAGACAAAATCTCTGACATAATCCGAATAGCCTCTTGGTTTGACAAAGGCGCACGGTCTTTGATGTAACGTTTCAAATCCGTCCCATCAACATATTCCATGGCCAAAAACTGTTGGCCATCTTCTTCACCAATATCACGAATACTAACGATATTGGGGTGATTTAATTCTGCCATGGCACGCGCTTCACGCTGAAAGCGCACCAAGGCTACTTGGTCGGTCTGGTAATTGGTGCGAAGGACTTTGATGGCGACTTCTTCATTATCTAAAATGAGGTCATTGGCCAAATAGACATCTGCCATCCCCCCACGACCGATAACCTTGAGAATGCGGTAACGACCGGCAAAGAGTTTTCCGATTTCAATCATGCCTACCCCTCACTCTCTGCCAAAATCAGTCCAACAGAGATGTTATCCAATCCACCTGCTTGGTTGGCAAGTCCAATCAAGGCCTTGGTTTTGTCGTCCAAGCTATCTGCTTGTGACAAGACCTCTTCGAGTTGCTCCTTTGAAATCATATTGGTCAAACCATCACTGTTAACCACCAGAATATCCCCTGCAACCAAGGTTTCAACACCCACGTCAACCACAACAGGTGAAGGTTGACCGATAGACTGGGTGATGATGTTCTTTTGCGGATGGTGTTGGGCTTCTTCTTCGGTCAATTGACCCGCTTGCACCAATTCATTCACCAAAGAATGGTCATTAGTCACCTGCTGGTAACTGCCTTCATGATAAAGACCAATACGAGAATCGCCAACATGGCCATAAAGCGCCACATGACCAGCCACTACAACCGCTTCAATGGTCGTTCCCATCCCACGGTATTGCTCTTCGAGGCCCTTTTCATGCACCAAACGGTTGACCGTCTCAATCTCTTGTTGGAGCCACCGACGAATAGCCGACAAGTCTGTCAGTGAACTTTGGCGCCATTTTTCACCCAGTAGGGTCGCTGCCATCTGACTGGCAATATTCCCCGCACGATGACCTCCCATGCCGTCTGCTAAGACGAGCAGAGGCAGACCCACTTCATTGGTATAACTAGAGATGTAGTCTTGATTTTCCGTACGTTTTTGACCAATATCTGTCCGTACAGCAATCTGCACAGCTTGGTGTGTTTCAGACAAGGTTTCTTCCTCCTGATTAGTTTATCCGTTTGAGCTGACCGATGAAAAAGCCATCTGAACCATAGAGTTCAGGCGTAATGACCAAACAACCATCAACAACAATATCTTTTTGTGGGTGTTCCAAAGGTACCAACTCGAAATTGCTATGTTTTTCCAAGAACCGTTGGAGCACGCCTTGATTTTCTTCCTGAAAAAGTGTACAGGTACTATAGGTTATTATACCACCTTTACGTAAGGTTTGACAAACACTGTCCAAGATGGCCAGTTGAATATCGGCTAATTGAGCAAAGTCTGAACCCTCTTTACGAAAGCGAATATCTGGCTTGCGACGCAAAAGTCCCATTCCTGAGCAGGGAGCATCCACCAAAATTTTATCAAAACTATCTGGTGCAAAGTGCTGGTGGACCGTGCTCGCATCCATTTGCTGGGTTTTGACACGGTCCGCCACGCCCAAGCGTTCTGCATTTTCCCGAATCAAAGCCAGCTTATGTTCGTGCAGGTCCAAAGCCAGAACCTCTCCTGTCGTCAAATAAGAAGCCATGTGGCAGGTTTTCCCACCAGGGGCCGCACAAGCATCCAAGACCCTCTCAGTTCCAGTCAGTCGCAAGGTCGGAGCGACCAATTGACTGGACTCATCCTGGATGGTAATTTGCCCCTTCTGGAAGAGCTGGCTGGCTGCAAAATGCCCGCTTGTCTTCACCAATCCAACCGGAGACAAACGGGAGACTTGGCTATCCGTTTCTTGGGCAATCCGAGCCAAATCTTGCCCCTTACTCACACGGATACTGGCCTTACTTTTTTCTAATAAGCTTGCCATGATGGCTTGAGCCCGGCTTTCTCCGTACTGTTCAAGCAGTTTTTTCACCAGCCAGACAGGAAGACTATACTCTATGGACAGGCGCTTGTTTTTACGCTTGATGGTCGTCACATCGGCCACCCCATCTCGTAAAATCCGACGTAGGACGGCGTTTACCAGTTTTTCAGCTCCTCTGTTATGCCCTCTCTTTTTAGCAAGCGTCACCGCTTCATTGACCACTGCATGGTCAGGGATTCGCTCGAGGTAACAGATTTGATAAAGGCTGAGGAGCAAGAGGTGGTAAACCCATGGCTCTAGCTGGTCTCGGTCTGCAATCAGATGAGACAGGTACCATTCTAGCTGTATTTTACGAGTCAAGGTTCCATAGACCAACTCAGTGACCAGCCCCTTGTCTTTTGCTGACAGCGAACTTGTCGCCAAGCTTTGTTGCAAGGCAAGATTAGCATAGGCCCCATCCCCTAGTACCTGCCCTAAGATATCCAAGGCTAAAGACCGTGCACTAGCTTCTTTAGTGACCAAAGCTATCTCCTACTTCTATCTTTCTTCCGACACCATTTAGGAAGTCTTGAATGGCCATCTTGGGCTTGCCAGCTGGCTGGACGACCTTCAAGCGCAGTGCGCCATCACCCGTTGCCACCAAGAGGTCTTTTTTGGTTTTTGCAATAACTTGGCCAGCTTCCCCTTCGCCGGCTTCTGGTGTCACCTCATACAGTTTGAAGCGTTGCCCCTGCCAGAGTGTGTGCGCTACAGGCCAAGGATTCATGCCTCTAACATGATTGAAAATCTCACGATTAGATTGTGTCCAATCAATACGCTCTTCTTCTGGTTGAATATTGGGCGAAAAAGTCGCTTCAGCTTCGTCTTGCGGACTAGGGGTCAGTTTGCCTGCCAGATAGTAGGGCAAGGCTTCCAAAAGTAAATCGCGACCAATCACAGCCAAACGGTCAAACAACGTGCCGACAGTGTCCTCATCTGTGATAGGGGTTGACGCCTTGGCAACCATATCGCCTGCATCCATTTGGCGGACCATTTCCATAATGGTAACCCCTGTTTCCTTGTCTCCTTGTATCAGAGCATAATGAATAGGCGCCCCACCACGGTGTTTAGGCAACAAAGAAGCGTGAACGTTGAGTGCAAAAGACACGCTATCTAGCAATTTCCCCGGCAAAAATTGCCCAAAAGCTGCTGTAATAATCCCATCAGCCCCCAAAGCCATCACAGCTTCCATTTCAGGACTCCCTGATAATTTTTCAGGTTGATACACAGGTAAATCATGGGCCAGGGCAAGCTCCTTAACCGGTGTTTGACGGAGCACTTTTTTCCGTCCGACGGCCCGATCGGGCTGGGTCACAACAGCGACAATCTCATAGCGACCATCATTAAGCAAGCCTTCTAAGACCATCGCTGAAAAATCTGGTGTCCCCATAAAAATAAGTTTTGTCATACTAATCTCATTCTTTCCTTATACAAAATTTTGAGGTTCGTGGTCAATGGCCAAGCGCAGGCCCTTTTGCCCATCTTCTTGTGACCAATTGAGCAAGGCATTTAAAGTAGCCTCCAACTGGTCCTCAAAACGGTATTTAATCAAAATCTGGTAATGGTGCAGGTTGTGCGTTCGCGCAATGGGTTTAGGGGTCGGCCCCAAAATCACCACACGGTCAGATAAGCCCCGACGCAAGAGTGTCAAAACATCATAGGCCTTAGAAACCACAAAATCAGCGTCTGCATGCGACAAGCTTATCCCCACCGTATAGTAGTAAGGAGGGTAAGCCATCTGTCTGCGAATGGCCATTTCTTTTTGGTAAAATTTTTCGTAATCTTGCTCTTTGGCCAGTGCAATCGCATAATGCCCTGGATTATAGGTTTGAATCAGAACTTCACCTGCCTTGTCAGCCCGACCAGCCCGACCTGCAACCTGGGTTAATAACTGAAAGGTGCGTTCTGACGACCGAAAGTCGGGCAGATTCAAAGCCGTGTCAGCATTTAAAACGCCGACCAAGGTAACATCAGGAAAATCCAATCCCTTCGCAATCATTTGAGTTCCTAATAAGATATCCGCTTCATGCTGTCCAAAAGCCGTCAAAATCTTTTCATGCGCCCCTTTGCGCCGTGTCGTGTCAACATCCATCCTGAGCACACGGGCCTCTGGGAGACGTTCTAGCAACTCTTTTTCAGCCTTTTGCGTCCCTGTTCCGTAATAACGAATGTCTCGACTCTGGCAATGCGGGCAGACTTGAGGAATCCCTTTTTGGTAGCCACAATAGTGACAATTCATGCTTTTGGTGTCCATGTGTAAGGTCAAGGAAATATCGCAGTTTGGGCATTCGTCCACATAACCACAGTCACGACACAGCATAAAACTGGAGTAGCCCCGCCGATTCAGCATGAGGACGACCTGCTCTTTTTTAGCCAGACGGTCCTTGATTTTTTCTAAGAGAATAGGCGTGAAGTTACCGCTAGCTTCCTCCCCCAGCTGTTGGCGAAAATCCACCACAGTGACTTGAGGTATCTTTGCCTTAGGATTGGCTCGTTGGGTCAAGCGTAAGAGCTGGTAAACACCCTTTTGAGCCCGCGCTCGACTCTCGATACTCGGTGTAGCAGACCCCAAAACCAAGACAGCCGCATGGGACTTAGCCCGCAAAACAGCTACATCACGCGCATGATAGCGCGGATTGGACTCCTGCTTATAACTGGCTTCGTGTTCCTCATCGATGATAATAACACCAATATTCTCCAAGGGGGCAAAAATCGCTGACCGAGCGCCGACCACTACCTTGGCCTTGCCTTCTTTAATTTTGCGCCACTCATCGAACTTCTCCCCATCCGACAGTCCTGAGTGCATGATAGCCACCTGCTCTCCAAAACGGGAAATAAAGCGGTGGGTCATTTGTGGGGTCAGGGAAATTTCTGGCACTAAAACGATAGCTGTTTTCCCCTGCTCCAAGGCTTCTCGGATGATGTGCAGATAAACTTCCGTCTTTCCACTACCCGTGATGCCCTCCAGCAAAAAAGGAGGCCCTTCTTGGCCAATTTGACGCATTATCGCAGCAGAAGCCGCCTCTTGCTCCGCATTGAGTGGGAGAAAGTCACTCTTTGCCACCTGATCAAAGTAGCCTTGGCTGCGATTCAAAGCGACTTCCGTCACCTCTATGACCCCTTCTTCCACAAAAAAATTAACCACAGGCCGGGAAAAACGTGAGACCAAGTCCGAAAATAGCCCCGGCTCGGGTTGCGCCTCCAGATAAGCCTTTAGAGCCTGACGTTTTTTGGCCCGACTGCTGATGGCTAGGCCTGCTAAAGCTTCCGTCAAAACGCGATAATGTTTTTCCTTTTTGACAGACTTTCTATCTTGCGCTTCATAGCTCGCTGCAAGAAGGCCCTTTTTCACTAGAGCTAGCGCCAGATTTTGCTGAGACAGCGACAACTGACTGTACAAGAGTTGCGCCTGACCGGCAAACAGAGATTGGACGTCAGCGTCAGACTCATCCAGCGGGGTCAACAAACGGTCATAGCGAGAATTAAGCAAATTGGGCAACATGGCTTTTAAGAGACTGATTTTGTAAGAAAAAACCGTGTGGCGCATGGCATCTGCAAGCGCCAGCTGTTCCTTGGTCAAGACAGGTTTTTCGTCCAGAACTTGCACCAGAGATTTGAGACCGGTATCTTCCTCTTCTTTACTTAATCCCACCACAAAGCCTTGCAAGAGACGGTTGCCTTTCCCAAAAGGCACATGTACCCGTGACCCTACCGCCACCATGGTCTGCAAATCTTCTGGGACAGCGTAGGTAAAAGGTCGGTCAGTCTTCATGACCGGCAGATCCACGATAACTTGTGCTTGCATACCTGCACCCCCTTTATGAAACGAAAAATCTAAGATAGATACCTTAGATTCGTTTGCCTTCTTCTTCTTTTTCTTTGGCGATTTGCGCCTTAATCTTACGTTCTTCTTCTTCTTTGGCAATGCGTTCCAAAGCTTTTTCGATACGTTCTGCTTCTCGTTTAGCTTCAGGTTCTGGGTGAATTGTCACCGTCCCTGCTTCAATTTCTTCCAGTGCATTTAACGTTGACTTCACCGACGTAAAGTTTTTCGTTGCTGTCGCACCAGCTTCTAGCTCATGGGCACGCTTTGCTTGAAGCATGACCAAAGAATACTTAGAAGGTACCTTATCCGTCAAAGTGTCAATAGAAGGGTATAACATCATAATTCTCGTCCTACTTTCTTACAGCAGCTTTTGCTGCATCAGTTTCTGAAATCATATGGGTGTATCGACCAATCACACGGTCCACACGGTAATGCTCTGTCTCGATAATCCGTTTCACGCGCTCTGCTGCCAAAGGCACTTGGTCGTTGACCACCGCATAGTCATACTCCCGCATGAGGGCAATCTCTTCCTTAGCACGCTCAATCCGTTGCGCAATCACTTCGGCGCTATCAGTTCCACGACCTACGAGTCG
Source organism: Streptococcus sp. DD12 (assembly GCF_001578885.1). Taxonomy (GTDB): domain Bacteria; phylum Bacillota; class Bacilli; order Lactobacillales; family Streptococcaceae; genus Streptococcus. The sequence continues at coordinate 1,072,575 of NZ_KQ969495.1, forward strand.
TTCTTTTAACTCCGCCAAATCTGGAGGTGTCAAAAAGATAAAGACCCCATCTGGAACTTTCTTTTTCACCTGAAGAGCTCCCTGAACCTCAATCTCTAAAAAGACGTCAACCCCCTTGTCCAGGGTTTCATTGACATAAGTGAGAGGCGTTCCGTAATAGTTGCCCACATACTCTGCATATTCCAGCATCTCACCCCGGCGAATCAAATCCTCGAACTCCTCACGTGTCCGAAAGAAGTAATCCTTACCTTCTACCTCACCTTGGCGTTGCGGACGTGTCGTCATCGACACCGAATATTCAAAATTATGCGCATCATCCTTGAAAATCTCGGAACGCACCGTCCCTTTACCTACACCAGACGGCCCCGAAAAGACAATCAGCAAACCACGTTCTGCCATCGCACACTCCTTCAGATTAGTCTACCTATTATAGCATGCACCCCATAAAATAGCAAGGTTTTGGAAGCCGTAAAAACAAGGACAGGTAGCCATCCTTTCCTGTGAAACACCACCCATTTCTAGGCATCCTAATGACCCCAGACAAGCCCATCAAACATGACATTTGACTGTCGTAAGCTACCAAGCTCCTCGCCTTCAGCGTAAAAAGAAGCTTTGTTGGATTTAGTTTCAAATTTAACACACAAGAAAAACACCTCGGTTTCTAGTATTTTAGAGACAGGGGTGTTTTACTACAGTTAAAAAACAAATTATTAGGGACTGAATTCCTCGCCCTGTTGTAAAATGAAGTGCAACAGGGCAATTTAATTTCTTCCATCAGTTCTTGTTTCTCTTTATCTAAATTTACCATTATTTTACCTCTCCCAACAAGCCTAATTTTGCATTCCACTGTAGCCTTCAGGCTACATCATTTTTAATCCTCATTCCAAAGTGGTGACGAGTATGGATGAGAAAATCCTAGTTCTGGTGCTAAATGCTCAGCGTTAATGGTTTGTTTCAGTATACTCATGGACTTGTCTATAGCTCCATTAATAGTATCGTATTCCCAAGTTACTCCAACAACATATGAGCGTTCATCTCTACTTATTTATCATAAACTTGTTATCCCTATAAAATAGATGTGTCGCCCACGGAAGATTGCTCTGTTCATTAAATAACTCATATCTCAACGTTTGAAAGTTATTTTTTCTAATTAGTATTTCTATTTCCTGCTTATACTGTTCAATCAATTCTTTTGATACCATATTATTTTATCTCCACGTAGAATATCTTCAACATTTTCTACCTGTAGATGCTATCAAATTATTTATTTTTCCCTTCAACTTAGTTTCTTTCAATTTCCTTTCTTCTTCTCTCCCCATACTTAGGATTAATTATACTAAATAAGCGAATTTGTTCTTTTTGTAGAAAGCTATTATAACGTTCAAAATCTCCATTGGCATTAGTCCATGCGTTCTTTGATGCTATTCTAGTAACATATGATTGCAAAAGATAATAAAGAATATCTTCCTTATTATCAAATTTCTTCTCAGAATTTATTTTTCCACGTTCGACACCAACAACATAGTAATAATTGCCCTCTAAATAAATAGTACGTCCTTCCGGTAGGAATAGAGATGGTTTTTTTTCTGTAAATAAATCTGACTGATTAAGATTTGTCTCTCCTATTTTTACTAGCAACTCCATTAATTCTTGCTTTAACTGCATTATTTTTACCTCACTCTATTATTATTAGATAACCATTATTCACCAAATACCCCACTTCCATATCTGTAAAGTGTTGAATGCCCATTCCAAGCTCGTCAAACCATGGAGCAATTAATCCTTTTTTATTAGGGATTGGTTTTGATACGATATAAGTTATCTTAGGCTTGTTTTTCATGAAAGGGGGTAGCGCTCTTTCTCCAAAACTAGCGCCCGAAGGAGAAAAATAACGTCCAGAATCATTATCTCCATAACGATCTAGAATTGCTCCTGGTTCTATTATGTCTTCTACATATTCGCCATTCAAAAATCCATTTTTATGTATACTTCCATCAACTCTACCCATGGAACTCTCGGGACTTCCCGGATAAATTGTATCACCTGTTAGCTGATTAAAATAATCCGGATTATCATATACATTTTTATTTTTAAGGTAAAATTCTGGCTCAGGTGGATAGGACCAATTTCTTAATTTAACTCTATCGTATGGTTCGATCCCTGCCTCGGCAAATTTATGGCATTGAAGATAGCTCTGATGGTCCATCGATTCCATACCCATAAAGGTTTGCTGAAATTTCTCCTTCGCCAAATATTGGTCAAAGTTACTGGACTCCCTCGCAAGCCTGCTTTCTTCCAGATTTCTTAGAATCAGTTCTCGGTTATACTTAGGCGCTTCGATATCCTGGGTCTCCGTCACCTTCGGCACATCCAAGTCCGCAACCTTCGCCCCTGCGACAGCTCCCGCGGTCTCGGCGGTGACTCTACCTTTAGCGGTCAGGTCCACATCAGTTAGCTTCTTAGCGATAGTGGCATCGACGTTTGCACTGTCAAGGTCGCTACCTTTGGCAGAGACCTCTACATCGGTAGCGACGCCAGAAAGGCTCTTCTGCCGGGTCATGCCAACATCGGCTATCTTACCTGCAAACTTGCCCATGGCAAAGCTAGCGATAGCCATGGTCGGGTCCTCACCCTTGACCACCGTGTTGTAGCTGAGTTCAGTGGCGGTTAGGAGAAACTGCTACTCAAACATTGTCAGATTTTCTCAGGGTATTGTCAAGACCAGCAAAAAAAGAAGACCTAGGCCTTCTAAAATAATGGCTTTTTATCGCCCACAACAGAGGACAAAGTGCCCTTCATTCACTCATGCTCCATACCCTTGAAGGTTGTATTAGACACGCTGCTCTACTTTAATGACTGAATGTAACATACTTATCCCTTACCCTCATCCAAAAGTTTTCGAACCAAACGTATGGCACATAATATTGAACTCTTTACCTGAATTAATGTGCCAATCACCAACTTTCATTTCATAGCTGACAAAACCAAGAGTGATTCCTATTCCTGAAAATGCGCCATTATTCGTTTTGTCATTAAATACCCCTGATTTTTCCCCTACTTCCTGCTACCTTTTTCTTACTGTATGTGGAATAAAGAAATCCTCAATTTTGAATGTTAATGTTTTGTTCCACAGATTCAAATAGAGAGTTCCAAAGGCCTTGCTAATTTGACACATTAATCTGAGAATTTCCTGTCGTATTTTTTTGCACAGAAACTTTCTTTGTTGCCAGAATTAATCGCACACCTGCTACCAAGCTCCCTTTGGACTTCGGCTTGAGTTAGCTGACTATGTAGCTCAGTTAGACGAGACCTATCACTAGCCGTTTTTTTCTTCTTACTATATAAAAAACGGGCGAACTCGTTTTCATACTCACTTAAAGTAGACATCGCTCTGCCTTGCGTCGGACTTAGCTGTCTTCTTTCGCTTCGCGTGCTTTATTGTTGGTGTAAAACCAAACTTTTCAGAAAGCATTTCGTCTTGTTTTTTAAAGGCATCGGCCAGTGATGTTAGAAAATTGCTGTATTTTTGGACCGTCTCGCTTATTTTACTTGCACCTTGATTTGCCAACAACAGACAATCATCGAGCGGTACTTTAGAGGTGTCTTTGACCGAGGCATCTGTCCCATTTGAGGCTCCTTGAAGTCTTTCCATGGTCAAGATGCTGGAAGTAGACATATTTAATTGGTTGGTTTTAATTTTTATCTTTCCCATAAATTATTTGCTCATGCTTTCTGAATATTCTTTTTTCCACGCTTCATAGTCCGCATAACTTCTGATTGGAGTCTTTTTACCAGTTTCATTATCCTTCGCATAGAGCTCCATGACTTCTTGCCCTTCTGGCGCAAACCAATGGATAAGCGTGTTAAACCAGGTAGCCTTATCGACCATGGTCGGGCGGGCATAGATAGCTCCGCCGTCAGTCAACCTTTTGGCGATCTGAGGATACTCCGTTGAAATATTTAAGTCTTTTATACCTTTTGCCTTCTGAAAATTGTAATTTAACGAATACTGCCTTAGATCCATATTCAATTCAGATAACTTATCATCAATACCAGTGTAGTATCCCCCCCTCAAAACTTGCAGACTGCTTTGAGAACCCTTACCTTTGTATTGGGTAAAGGCCTTTGTCTTCAGGTTATACCAAACCACACCAGAAGAATACTCATCTTCATCATATCCGATGGAGAGGTAGTCTTCCCCTTGATAGGTTATGGCATAGACGTTCACAATTTGATAGGTATAGTTGGCTTTACGCCATCTATCGGCCAAATCAATTGACTCTCGGGCAAAATTACTTGTATTTAAATCATAGGTAGTCACCATGACGGACTCTCCCTCATCCATTTGGTAGGGATTGGACAAGCGATCCGTGCGCTTCTTAGAATCCACCGATACTAAGTAATTCTGCGAAACCGTGATACCGCTTCTCCAACCATCAGTTGTCCCTTCTTCTACAACGACCGAGAGATACTGCTTTTGGTCGCCAAATAGCTCCATAGATGTAATATTAGCCGCATGTTCTTCCTCAAAACGATACGCGAAGAACTGGGAATAGACAGTATAGGCAATCGCACTCAGTATCAAAAATACAGAAACACTTCCGAGAATCTTTTTTACTTTTTACCTTTCATTCTGCGCTCCCTTCCACATGACTTGTCTTTGCATTACCAGTCAATCCATCAAAGTCACGGTAATTATTGTCATAATACCGAGTTACCCATCTTAATCCGTCATTCGTATTCAAATCACAGGCAACCCTATTCACCTTATTTAAAGCATCTCTAATAACATCTGGCTCAATCTCAGTGATGGGTTTATCACTATCTCCTGTTAAGATATCCCGCATATCTTGAGACATGGCAGATCGTTTTATTCCGTCATCAAATTTCTTTAATATTTCTCCATCATACTGCCTCAAGATATAACCCCTAACCCCATTTTCTTGGAAGTCATAGGATTGTAGGCTAGCAGACAAGTCAAAAGCGATATTACTTTGAGAACTAGTGGTCGTATCATCGACGATAACGCTACTACCACCAACACCAAACAGGTCTCCCTTTGCTTGATTGGAAAGCCCCATCTTTTCATCATCAATATCTCCTAATGTTTCAAAATAACTAGCCAATCTGCTCGTAGCCTTGGCACCACCACTCAATACCTTACTGTATTGTTCTCCGATGACCGTAGCGGACAAATCGTTTCCAGATGATACGACTGAGCTCAGTTTACCGGACTCAAAAATACTACTTGCCAGCGAAGCAACACTTGAGAAACCCGGGACCACTATATTGGTTGCCGATACTAGGGCATCCTTTGCAAGATTGTCTAGCACTTCTCGTTTTTTCTTTTCTAATTGCCGGTATTTCTCGGAAGATTGATTAAAATCATTTTCTACTTTTGAATCCGTATAGTAGTCATTGACCCTTTCACGCTTCCTCTCTCTATTATCCCATGTCTGATAGGTGGCAGCTTCCCAGCTGTACCCTCCGCCTTTTTCCTTTGTCAGCTTTTCCATCTTCGTAACGACAGATTCATTGTGTGAATCAGCGTAAACGCCAATCCCAGCAATCATTGCCGCTTCAAATAAGGAATTAAGGTGACCCATATTAACAAGTTTTTCCCTCATCTCCTCAAGTGTGCCTGAGTCTTTTAATGCCTTCCACTCTCTTTTGTATTTGTCTTCGTCATAGGTAACTTCTGGCAGCAGTTGGGTGGCCCCCGCTGAAATAGCAGCCGCAATAGTCGTCCCTGCTACTGATAATTTTTCCAGATAGAGACTTGCTTTAGATAGATCATCCGCCGAACGAGAAGCTACCAAAGCCATAGTCTTCAACCCCTTTAAAGCCATCATACTTAACATGTGTTTACCGTCTCTAGCACATCATCTTTTTTATTCGTAAGTTTCTTACTAAAACCCTTATTTCCTAGCAAAAAAATGTGCTAACTATCTATTACCACATTTTTTCTCTATTGGTTTTTGTACGACTTCACCTTCCCCTTAATCTTCAAATGATAGAAGTTCTACGGTGAAAATTTTATAAAATTGAACTTGATGTCTCTAGTGTTCACTTTAATATGTTAAAGCAAGTTTTATCCATTTACCTGTATCTAAGTTTAATAGAGATTGTGAATATCTGATAAAAGTTCCAATCGCTCTTTTTCTAAGCTAACCATTATTTGACAACCTCCTTTATGACTCCCGTTTTACAGCAAGATGCTTCATTTTAAAACTTCTCTATACCCTCTGAACTATATCCTAACAAAGTAGCGTCATATTCATATCCAAATCCATTAGCATCATTTAGTTGAATCAACCACTCCCTTATTGTTTTTAATTTTACGATTGATGCATAGAAGGTTTGAAATATTCTTTCTGGTAGGAAGAATAGATTGTATTCATTATCATTTGCATCTATGTAACAAATTTTGTTTAATTCTGAAAAAAAATTTATTTTTCCTTTAGTCCTGGAATCAACTGAAAAAAAGTTATCGAATTTTTCTCTAGTTAAGTATTCTTTTAATATTTCAACATCCTCTATATCATTTATTAGAGTCATCAACGGGAATTCAAAATCTGTAACCCCTCTTTTAACAAATATAGCAAAATAGAGTTGTGCCAACTCCTTGTTACTAATTCTACAATACTCTGAAATGGCACCTCTTTCATCTAGTAAAATAAAAAATTCACCCTCTCTTTTTTCTAGAATATAAATAATATCCACGTTGTCATATGCCTGTATCTTGTTATTTTTTGAAACAATTTCGACATTACTGATAAACTTTTTCAAACTTACAATATATTCATTATCAAGCATTATATTTTCCTCAAATAACCAAATTCAATTAGTTTCTTTATAATAGCTGTCTCATCAGAAGGGATAGACATTACCTGTTTAGCAAAGAGTGAATCTAATTTAAACTGTATTCCTCCACCTGGTTGATCAAACCATGGGGCTATTTCTCCTTTTAAAACAGGTAAATCCACCAATATTTCATATTGATTATAGTTCTTAAAATCCGAGTTTGGAGACATCGCTCTCATCTCTTTAGATTCACCGATATTTCCAAAAAAATGTCCATAGTCAGAGCCAAATCGGTCAATTCTATTTCCAGGGGATAGCGTTGTTTTCTGATATTCACCTTCTACAAAGCCATCAATATTTGAATCGCCTTTTTGACCTGGCCAGTTCTCGTTACCTGTTAGTTGATCAAAATATTTTGGATTATCATACACTGTCTTATTTTCAAGATATAGTTTTGAATTAACTGACCTATCCCAAAATAACAGTTTTACTCGATCCTCAGCCATTAGCCCCGACTCCGTGTAGTCATGCCATTGAAGATATCTCTGACGATCTATAGAATCCATACTATTCAAGGTTTGCTGGAATTTCTCCTTCGCCAAATATTGGCCAAAGTTACTGGACTCCCTCGCAAGCCTGCTTTCTTCCAGATTCTTCCGAACCTGATCACGGTTATACTTGGGCACTTCGACAACCGCACTGTCAAGGTCGCTACCTTTGGCAGAGAAGTCTACATCGGTAGCGACGCCGGAAAGGCTCTTCTGCCGGGCCATGCCGACATCGGCTATCTTACCTGCAAGCTTGCTCATGGCAAAGCTGGCGATAGCCATGGTCGGGTCCTCACCCTTGACCACCGTGTTGTAGCTGAGTTCAGTGGCGGCTAGGGCATCATCGGCATAATTGAGACCACGTGTCACAGTACTCAAGTTCTTGACCTTAGCGCTGGCTACCTGAAAGCCTTCAGCCCCCTGAGCCATCCTAGTCAGTGTATCCTTGGCGCTAGACAGCCTCGAGCTAAGCCCAAAGCTAGCTGCGGAGACAACCGCATTTGCTAGCGCAAAGTTCTTCTGACTCTCCGTCATCCGAGTCCCCGTGATGAGACTAGAACCCGTTGTCGCCGCAGACACCCCCTCCCCCACAGCGTAGGTGGTTCCTACAACTGTTGCACCCTTGAGCGCAAGGCCTGCCACCAGGGGAACAGCTGTCCCTCCTGAGCCAATAGCCAGAGCTGTCCCTGCCACGACCGTGACCGCAAAAAGCCCGATGGCTAGGCCTGTCTCGACATAACTCAGGACTTCCTTATTGTCCTCTTGAAACTGGGTGTATTTGAGCCCCTCATAAGACAGCTGATGTGGCTTGAGGTAGGTGTCTATCAGCTCCTGATCAGACATGTTTTTCATGTCTTGAACTTGATTGACCTCTTCCTCACTCAAATTGGCAATACGAGACTTGAGGGCGCTCAGAGCCTTATCATAATAGTTTTTGGTTGACTGGATGGGAGACTTCTGGTTATCTAGCAGTTCCGCCAGCGTATAGTGTTCTTGGGTCGTATAGCTATACTCTTGACTGTAGCCACTATTGGACGTCTGGCCCTTGTGGCTTTTTGTATAAGTTAGCTGTTGAGTCTTGTAGGTGTTCTTCTTCCCGTTAACATTGTCAGCTTTTCTCAAGGCATTGTCAAGGCCTTGAGTCACCTTTCGATCTATCCGTTCAACCACTTTCTCGTGGATAACACGAGCAGAGGCCATCATCTTGTGAACACGATTATAGGCCTCCATGTAAGTCTTTCCAGGCATTTCCTTACCTAGACTGGCATCACCCACCTGATGGTAAAAATCAGAACAGTCATTGTCATTTACAACCTCAGTCACATTGGTAATGGCCGTAAGCAGGTTTGTCACCATACTACCATTGTCAGAAGTCAGTTCATTCCCCCAAGTCGCCAAGTTTCCTGCATCAAAATCATCCTTGTTCGTATAGAATTTAGTCATTGGTTTGACTCCTTCATATGCTTTTGGATGTTGGAGACTGCCTGGTTGGGGTCAGCCTTGATAGCCTCCTTATCCTCTTGTGAGACGCCTGAACTATTAAGCAAGAGATTGGCTACCTCGACAGCTGAGACCTTATCCGCATCGATAAGCGCGCTATAGGTATCCGAGATGAGTTGATAGATAACCGATGATAGGGTATAAAGCTCCTGAGCCTTGATATCAAAAATCTGGAAGTCTTCATCAGTGATATAGTCATTAGTCAAACCCTGACTAGAAATCTCCGTGATACTAGAGACAACTGAACTGATGGACTGCATCGCTAGCTGCGCATTTAGCGTCGCATTGCTGGCCGAAACCATGAGCCCTTCATGCGCTGTCAAATCGATTTTGATGGTCTCTTTGGTCATGAAATCACCTCTACTTTCACCTTGAGGTAGTCATTAATATATTCCTTGATTTCATCAGGAGACAAAGAACGGATGCGTTCACCGGTTAGATCATACTGGAGAAGGCCACTCTTGTCCGTCTGGATAAAAATCTCATCACTTAGGAGACGTCCAGCCTCTTCCCGACAGATGCGTAAACTTGGCTTGTCTCCATAAAAAGCCATCAGGCGACTAAACATATAGGGCGACCAGAGGGATTTGAGATAATTTTTTTCTTGCTTATCCAGATTTTCAAGAACAGGATTATCTCGGATGAGATACCCCAAAAGAAAAACAGAGTTGAGGTAGTCAAGGACGTAAGTTCCGTCATCCAAGAGAGTGATAACCACAGAACACCAACCGTTTGTGTCAACTGCAGGGGCAATGAAATGCCGTTCATCCACGACCACATGGTAGTCAGCCGTCAGATAAGCATCCAGTTTCAACCCCGTCGCTATAAAGGCTTCACTAGGAACCTCATCTGTGAGAAAACCTAACGCCTCTAGTTCCTTATAACCCTTGGTAAGGGCAACTTTCAAGGTTTCTTTTCGACCAAGTTTAAGGTCAGTTGGTAGGGGGATGAGAGGGATATCATCACGCTTTGCCTGATTATTCATAAGAGAAATTGTATACAAGGCTTCTAAACTAATTGCCGTCATGCTTCATCAATCTCCTTTAGGGGTTTGGCATTGGGAGTATCGTTTAATAATTTTTCATAACCTTCCACCACTTTTCCAAGGGCTTTGACTGCTCGGTAGTAATCCTTTTGGTAGGTCGTCATGATCGTCATCAAATCTTCGTAAGTCTTCTTCGCCTTGCCTGACCAAGATACAGAAGAAGAGTCCATCTCAGTCATATAAGTTTTCATATCTCTCAAAGCTGTCAAGGCATGTGACAGATTGGTCTTAAGCCCTGAAATCGCACTATCATCCAGTGTTATGGTGTCAGCACTACCGTGCCACTCGCCACTAGACGAGTTAATCTCTGAGTTCATTATGTCTTCAGCCATGGCTGTCCTCCGCTAAATTCTTTCCCAGAATTTCTTGCCTTTATTATAGGCATTCTTATCCCGACTTATCGCGCTATTTAGTGCCGTTATATGATTACCCAATTCCTCATACATAGCCATGAAAGCCTTATTGGAATCACGAACAAAGTCCCGATAGCCCTTTAGAGTTTCGTAGTCAGTACTGAGCTTGTCACGGAAATTTGATAAATAACCGTAACCATCGTTACCATCTATCTTGTCTAGATAGTCTTTACACTTATCAACCAAGGCGTTGGCTGAGGCTAGGCCTCTTTTTGTGCTCAGACCATTCCAGGCAATACTATTTTGCACGGATTGATACTTACTTTTTAAAGCTTCGTTCTTTTGGACACTGGCACGCAAACTGGCATCACTCATTTACTGACCTCCTTTGTTTTGTGTCCCTGATTGCATCGACTCTGTCAAGGCGTTAGAGACTGACGGGTCGTAGAATGCACTTGGGAGCTTTTGGATGCTGGTCCTCTCTGTGCTTGGCACAGTATTGGGGACATTGTTGCTGCTAAAGGCAAAGATAAGCACGCCGGCGTAAAGGGCAACGATAGCCAGCCCCAACAGAATATCAAAACCTGTCAAAGAGACCTTTTTCGTCAAGGATTGACGCCAGTGGACGTCGCCGTTTTTCCGTACCCAGTCAAATTTTTTGAGGTAGGGGAGAATCATCAGTAAATACAGCGGAAAAGGCGCCATAAAGGCTAACATGATGTAACTGCCAACATGGCCATAAGAAGCCTGTCGGCTGTAGAGGACAAAAAGCAGGCCAATCGCCACACATACTAAAAGCATCAGCCCAACCGATGGGATGATAAGGCGCTTGCGCTCATGTTCTAATTGTTCATAATCCATAAAATGCTCCTATTTAGTGATTTTGATAATGACTTGTTCGTCATTTGCATGGAAATACATCTGGTCAGGCTGGAAGACTGGCTCAGCACCTGTCTGCGAGCGCTGATAGAAACTCTGCTCGGTCATCTTGCAGGTGATGAGGGCCATGTCTTGACGGTCAAGGAGGTATCGTGCCAGTGTGTCACGCTTGTGCGTATAGGCTCTGGTTGTCGCAAAAATAAAGTGCATGCCAACCTTGAGGCCTTCCTCATACATCATGGCAAATTCTTGTTCACTAAGCCCTGTCTGCTCGATAAGACCAACCAAATCTGTAAAGAAGATAAATCGTCGCTCAAAGTTTCCTTGTTGCCGTTCTCGTATCATCTGATTTTTTAGGCCATGAAGCGAAGCTTTTAAATCATGACTTTCTGTGATAAAAGAGCTCGCCCATTGTTGGTCTTCATCAAAAGTTTGGTCATTGTCATAGACTACTATCTCTGCTTGAGGGTAAACAGCGTCAATCATCTCAACCAAGTGACAAAATGTCCCACGGCGAACAACCTTTTTCTCCCAAACTAGATGCAGATGCTTAAGGAGAGACGCTGCAATAGAAACTGTTGAGACTTCTTCGTACTCGAGCCCCAATGGCAAAGCTCCTTGTTTGATGGCCCCCTTGGTTTGTGACCGGCTGAGGAAGTCTTTGACAGACAAGACTTCTGGGACGATAGGAACTGTTTCAGGTCGGGCACCATCCCAGTTCTCATCCATCTGACTGATTTCCTGACGAAGATTCGCCAGACGTTCTAAGTCATTTTCTCCATAGACAGAAAGAGCAATCTGTAGCACCTCTACCTGGTCCAGTTTGATAAGCCCACGACCAGGTAAATCCTCCATTGGATAGGCGTGACGCCCTACAATATTACGAGACTCAGTCTCATCGGTAAAGAGAAGGCTAATCTTGGTCTTGATATTTGACGATATAGGCGTTTTGAGTCCATACAAACGTCCTGTACTGATAACCAGATAAAGCCCCAAACTCGTCCCATCTCGAGATATCGTCGCTAAAAAGCTATCGACTTCTGCTTCCAGAGCAGTCCCCTTAATCCCCTCATAGCTGTCAATAACAAAGAAAAGACGAGGAAGTTTTTGCTTAGTCGCAAATTCATACGCTGATAAGGAAGATACCATCTCACGCGTGAAAAGAGCTTTTCGTTTCTTGATTTCTGTTTGGATGCGTTCGATAAGTTTACGTGTCTTAGCGATATCATCGGTGTATACAAGATCTGTAGCATGCGGGAGATTTAACAAACGTAAGAGGCCACTGGCACCGTAGTCCATCAAATAAAATTGAGCTCGGGCAGGGCTATTCTTTCGCGCTATGTCCATGACTATTGTCTCAAGGAAAGTGGTTTTCCCCATACCTGGCCCAGAAAAGAGAGCGATATGGCCTCGGTCTTCAAAATCATGCACCAAAGGGTATTGTTCTTGCTTAGACGGACTATCTACCACACCGTAAACGGCTTGATAATCAACAGACTCTGACCAGTTGGCTGATGGTTGTGAAATAGTCTGAAGGTAGATTTCCTCCCCCAACGGCTCCAACCACGGTCTGGCGACTGGGGTAATCTGGTCGTCAGTGACGATGGTCTTGATGGCCTGGACGACGGCTTCTAGTTCGGTCGGGATTTGGTTGATGGCCGTGGCTTGGTCTAGCCCTGACAGGTCCTGGGTCAAGGGCTGGAGTTGACCCAGATCATTGACCGCATAGATGGTCTCATCTAGGATGTCTTGGGAATCCTTGTCTGGCTGATAGTCGGCACCTGAATAGGCCGACTGAAAGAGTTCATAGACCTCGTTGTTGCCGACTTGGAGATAGGCCCGCCCTGTCTGGGTGATTTCTGCCGCATCTGGTGTGTGAAGGACGTCAGAGGAGTCCTGACGGTCGGCCACCTTAAGGGCGATGCGAAAGGTAGAGTTAGACCAAATCTGGTCGCTGACAACCCCTGCAGGCTTCTGGGTGGCTAGGATCAGGTGTACCCCCAGAGAGCGCCCAATCCGAGCCGTTGACACTAGTTCTGCCATAAAGTCAGGTTGGTTGACCTTGAGTTCTGCGAACTCATCTGAGATGATAAAAAGGTGAGGCAGAGGTTCTGTGACTTGCCCCTCCTTAAACTTCTTCTGGTATTGATTGATGTGGTTGACCTCCTGCTCCGCAAAGAGGGCCTGACGGCGTGCCAGCTCTGCTCGGATAGAAGCCAGCGCACGCAGGGAGGCGTTGCCATCTAGGTTGGTAATGGTCCCCAAAAGATGTGGCAGGTCCTTAAAGAGATTGGCCATGCCCCCACCCTTGTAGTCGATAAGCAAAAAGCCTACATCATGGGGATGGAAATTAACTGCTAGCGATAGGATATAAGACTGGATGAGCTCAGACTTCCCAGATCCTGTGGTCCCTGCAATCAAACCGTGAGGGCCATGGGCCTTCTCATGGAGGTTGAGTTCGACCAGGTCGTCCTTACCTCTCAGACCCAGTGGTACCGCCAGACTCTGATAGGGCGCATGACTCGACCAACGATTACGAATATCTAGGTCCTCAACCGCCTTTGCCTGATACATCTCTAGAAAAGACACACTATCAGGGATGGAGGATTTGAGGGTTTCTAGATGGTTGAGCCCTGCCAGGTAGCGTGGGAGCTTTTCCTTGTCAAAACCCTCTGGAAAATAGTCCAATGTGAAGATCTGATTAAGAAGCACCCCTTGGCGCATGACCAGTTGCCCCAGACGCTTGTCCTTGAGGGTGATGACCGTGGTCACCTCCTCTGACAAAGCCGACAGGTCATCCTGGACATAGACGACAGATAGCCCTAGCGGTGTCGTGTCACGGTCTAGAAAGTCCATAAGGGTGTGGTCAAGAATGAGAGTCTCGTCTAGGACTAAGAGGACAAAGTGAGGCAAAAACTGCAGTTTCTCCTTTTGGTCCAAACGATTTTGGCGTTCCTTGAGGATTTGCGTCAGACTGGTCAAAACCATGTCACGGGTGGCCTGGTTATAGACTAGGCCTCGGACATTGATGTTAGTGAGTCTGAGATGAGGGAGAAAGCGAGCCCAGGCCCAATCGTCTTTTTCCCTCTCAGGTAGGACTACAATCAGGTTGAGGTCATGATAAGAGTGGAAAAAAGCCAGCTGACTGACCAAGAGCTGGAGTTGCTCGGTAACGAGTTTGCGGTCGCCCACATAGCCGACCTGACCTTCCATCAGACTACCAGACAAGGGCAAGTCCTTCTGCGTCAGGTGGCTGTGATAGAGGCGGTAGCCCCGCTGCTCTAGAGGGTCGACAAGACCTGAACGCTCCATCTGGTTGTAGGTCAAGCTATAAGGATTTTTGAGTTCCGCAAGACCAATGCGGTAGGTCAGCGCATCAAAGTCTGACAGCCTTTTCTCATAGACACGTGGCGAATAGGTATCCACAGCCTTATCTAACTCGCTAATAGCGGGGTAGTGATAGGTCTGCCCCTTTTGATAAGCTAGGTCAGCTTGGCGCAGTTCGATAGCCTTGTCCATCAAATAGCGCTCGTAACTCTTTTCACGTTCCTTGACATCAAGGCCGTACTGCTTGCGATTTTTAAAATAATTGCTGACAGAAAAAAATAGGGTGACGACAGACATGCCCATGGTGACAAGAATATAAAGGCCACGGGGTTGCAGGATGGAAATGAGGACGACCAGCCCCACCGATGCCAGAGGGGGCAGGATAAGGCGTAGGAGTTCGTCCTTGGGTTTGGTGATTTCGGCAGGTGGGCTAGTGACAGCAAACTTGGCTGCATCAGGACGATAGATGAGGCGAGGTGAGCGGTGATAATCAGGAAAATCAACCGGCCGTTGGTAGGCACTCTGGTCTAACTGAACCAGACTAGGGCCTGCTACCACCTGACCGCTGACCCAGATTTCCTCAGGCTGGAGGGACAAAAGACTGGCTCCAAAGGCCAGTTCATCGCCCTTGGTCAAATCATAGATCCCCACCTGACACTCGAAATTATTGACATAGAGGTAACCCGATAGGATACAAAGGCGAAACCCCTTACCAGTGCGCTCAAGCAGGGCCTGACCTGTCAGGTCAAAGGCAAAGAGGTCTGCTCCCTTGGCCTTTGCCAGATAAAGGGCTTCTTCTCCCGCTATACTGTAGATGCGACTGTCCTGACCGCCGGGATAATAGTTGACCCCTTCATGGGTCAAACGGTCGGTTAGCTCTTTTTTATCCCCGTCACTTTCATAAAAAATAGCCTCCCCCTCTTGCCAAAAACGAGGAGCAGATTCCTTGAGTTGGAAGACTTTCTTGGGCTCTAGTGACTGGCTGTAGCGATGCCCTTGCTGGTAATAAATCAGGGTCATGGGGTCTCCTTGCTGATTGAGCTACTGCTGTCTTCTGACAGGGCAGAACTGCGGTTTTTCCAATAGTCATCGTAGTCTTTTTGTAGACTAGACAGGGTGTTTTCTCGCTCAGCGCCTGACAAAGTCGTGTCATTGCGGACAGTTGCCATGCGTTGGCTGATGGCATAAAGAACCAGATCGCTGTCGTCGAGTTGCTTGGCTAGGTCAATGGCCTCTTGCCCCTGACCACGGCCAATCTGAATCCAATAGTCTAGGTAACGCTCATCTGACTTGAGAGAGAGGGCAGAGAGCACGACCTCGCGTTGTTTATCCGTCAGGTCCAAGGACTGGATATAGCTGTAGGCCAGCTCGTATTTCTGTGTGCTTGGAAGAGTTTTTAGGCTGACATGTTCCAGCTGGTTGATGACTCCGGAGTAATCCTGAGCCACATAGCGACTGTCCGCCGAAAGTAACAAGGTCTGGTGAGGGCCACGAATGAAAAGCAAGTAACCCAAAGGAAGCAAAACCAAAAGGGCCAGGCCCAAGCCCCAGCAGGACAAGAGACGATAGAAACGAAAACGCCGCTTGGGCACAAGGACAAGGGTGCTTTCTTCCTTGGCCTTTGCTTCCTCATAGGCTTCTTCTAAGAGGTCTTGAATCACTTTCAGGCTTTCTGCCTGACCTATCTGGTCTAAGAGAGGCGCTAATTGCTTGCTCTCTAGTCCGCCCTGATAAAGGTCGGCATAAGCGTGCTCGCTAAAGAGGGCCACAATCAAGCAGGTCAGTTGTCGCTTAAAGTCCTCTGGTGTCAGCGCTTCTGTCGGCATGGACCCAGGTAGCCCACGATAGGCTAGAAGAGGTTCTAAATTTCTCGTGATGAAAATATTTTCAGGAGCCATAAAAAAGCTGATTGACAAACGCAAGGCGCTGGACAAATGCAGGGTATTCAAGGCAAAACGAAGCTTGTCTGAAGGCGCCATAGCCTTGACCTGGTCAAAGTCATAGCCCTTCTCAGGCAGCTGGGCTTTCAAAATCACGTCATCCGCATCTTCTGTCAAGCTTACCTCCAAAAAGCCTGGGTAGGGCTTGGTCAAAAGGCGCAGACTATCTAGCGGGGCACTCACAAAAGACCGTGACAGGCGTAAGTGCCAGATATGAGGGGTCTTGTCATAGGTCAGCTGGGCATCTCCCAGCATCAGACTTTCTTGTCTTTTTGAGGTCATGAGGTCTCCTTTTTCGGTCATAGGATGATGTAGCTAGGAAAATGTCTCGAAGCCTAAGGCTCTGCGCATGTAGCGAAAGAAGATAAAACAAAGGAGTTTGAGACTGTTGTCCCAGACTCGTTTGCTTAAGGTGTTTTAATCAAGACAAATAGGCAATCACCATCAGCGATACCTGACTGGGCGAGGCTTTTTGCCTTATCCAAAATTTGGCCTGTTTGCTTACTCTTTAGCTCAAGCCGGTCACTGGCCTGCCAGTCATAAAGTTGAGCCAGCTTGTCCAATAGTTTAGACAAGGCTAGGTGTTTGGGCAAACTCAAATCATAGTCTTCTTTTTGCATCTCTAGGGTTACCAGGATATGGTCAGTCATCGTCTTCTCCTTTTAGTCTAGATACATAGGCTAAGCCAAGGAACACTAGGGCCACCAAGGCCAGATAGGTATAAAGCACCGTCCAGTCTTGACTTGTATCAGAATTAGCCGTGCGCTGGGTGACTTTTTTTAAAAAAGTTCCATCTGCCTCCTCAAAAATGTCCTGTGTCGAAGCCAGCTGAGTCAAAGAAACCTGCCCCCGGGTAAAAAGGCTAGCTTCCTCGCTCCTTGCCTGCTTGAACTTTTGGGCCCTCTTATCCCTAATCACAGCTTGGTCATCCGCGTCAAAGAGGTGGGCTGTGCGAGTGTCCAAGCTGCCTGTGTCTGCTTCGGTCTTCTGGGTGATGCGGTCGGTTTTAAGGGTCAGCCTATTATCCTCGACACCCTTGGCCTCAACAGAATGACCCATCAAAAAGCTCAAAGTCACCAAACTCATCAGAAGGAATTTTCGCATGGCTTAGGCCTCACGTCTTCTGGTCAAGAGACGACTGATCTGTTTCCAGTCAAAGAGAGCATTGCAGGCACAAAGTAGACTAATCCCTAGGATAAGTAGCCCATAGTAATGCCCACGTGTCGCAAGCCCTTCTAGAAAACTGGTGAGATGGGCTTCTAGGCTTACCAGTGGGTTGAGGCGTTTTATCTGGGCAGGAAATCCAGAAAGCACCAGACTAGTCCCAAAGGAATTGGTCACAAAAACATAGGATAAAAGACCAAATAGGATCAAACCAAGACCTAAGGTTTTGAGCTGACGCATAAGGAGGAAGTTCCCCTGCACCAAAAGGCTACCAAATAGGCTGATAAGAAGCACCCAGACTGGAACCAAGTCTGCGCGAACCACCAACTGACGAGCAGAAAGAATGCCAATGACAAGGCCTTCAAGCAGGCCCACACCTGTCAAAAGCAGGGTCTCCATCAAACGCTCTGATGAGATTGTTTTCCGAGTCAGCTTATCTACTGTGCGCTTGATAAAGCGGTGACTCTCAAAGACATAAGCGCTAAAGAAGGCCACACCTGCTAAAAGCAAGACCCAAATAAAGGGACGATAGGACAAGGCTGCCGCTTGAATGGAGGAGGATTCCTGAGCCACAGGGCTAGATAAGAAGGCGATGAGAACATCATTAGCCACCCCATTTTGGTAGGCATTGTTAAAGACTTTAGAAAAGCTCGCCACAAAGTCATGAGACGATGCCAACTCCTGGTTGAACTGAGTCATGAGGCCCTGAGCATCGTTGGCAAGGGCATCCGCCTGACTTTGAGCAGTGGCTAAGCTACGGTCAAAGCTCTCAAACTGTTGACGCACACTGGCTGACTGGCTGGCATTGCTTTCTGAGGCCGACCGCGTGCTATCCGACTGACTGATTAGGCTCGCCAATTGGCTAGAAAGATTAGAAAGCCCCGTGCTGGTCTGGCTATTAGCCTCCGATGTACGGTTCCCTTGGTTTATCAGGTCACTGGCTGTAGCCTGTAGCTTGGTCAGAGCTGTCATTTGGCTATCCAACTGAGTCGCTAGCTTGGTGTTTGAGGTTTGAAGACTGACCAGAGTCTTAGCCATCTGGTCTCGGTTGGCCTTAAGCTTCGTCAACTGGGTTTGTATCTCTGTATTGGCAGCAACGGCATCGCTATAGCTGGTCAGACTTGACGTGACACTAGCTGATACCAAATCTGTCAAGGCTGAGCCCACTGAAGCATTGAGCAGGCTGTCTGACAAGGACAGGCCGCTAGGGTAAAGGCTGTCTAGCATCTGGTTGGCGTGGGCATAGGCATCCACCACTTCTTGAGAGAGGCGGGCGAAGGTCGCAGCCTTGGTCGCATAGTCGGTTAAATCAATGCTTTCACTGGTGGTTTGGCCACTGGCGCTCGAGTTAGCCGCCGATGTCTGGATGGTCACACTAGCCGACGCCCCGTCCTGACTAGCGAGAACATCAGACCCTAAACTTATGGTATTAGAAACCGTTGGGTCCAAGGTGTTGGTGGCGTTTCCATTGATGGTGTAGTCACTGGTTTCTGTGCCATTGACGGTGACGGTGACACTAAGGGGGCTAGCGCTGGCTGGGCTGGTAGAGGGAGTCGAACTGCTGGCGGTGACCACCGTTGAGCGGGCCGTATCGTAGGCAGACTTGGCGGCAGACAAATCCGCGTAGAGGTTACTTGTCCCACCAGTAAAGCCGGCAGGAAGGTTTGGTTCGGTGACACTACCTGTCATGAGAAGGCTATTCACCTGGCTGGCGCTGGCTTGTGGCAGAGCATTTAGGCTGTTTTGGACCAGGGTCTTGATGGTCGTTTCATAGGCCGTCATGCTTGTTGCTAGGGTCGGGTCCTTGGCTAGAAAGTCCCGCAAGGTCAACTTATTGACTTCCTTGCCATAGTAGGTTTCTAAGCTAGTCGTCACGCCATCTGTCGTTGACGAAATCTGATTTGCAAGTGCGGTTTCTTGTGCCTTAGCAGCCGTTTCCAAGGCCGCGATCTGCTTATCCAGCGCTTCAATCTCTTTCTGGTAATTTTCTTCAGCTGTAGAGGCATTCTCTGTGCTCGGTGCCAGACTTTCAGAAAGTTCCTTTTGCGTTGTGGCCAGTGAATCCGTCAGGGTCGCAAGCTCCCCAGAAAGCAGGTCGCTATTTAAACCCATGAGCCCAGTCATAAATTCGCCGTAACTCAGGTCAGCGGACTGGCGGGCCAAGATGAGTTCTGACAGGTTAGTTGCGGTGTCTGTGGTGGCACTTGAAAGAGAGGACAGGCTGGAGGTGGTCCCGTCGATAGAAGCTGTCAAGCTGTCATTGAGGGAGAGCAGATTAGAGGCAAAACTACCGAAGCCTGGCAGGTTGGCGCGAAAATCGCTTGCTTGACCCAGAACTTTCTGACTATAAGCTGTGATATTTTCGGCCTCAAGGCCTGCCATAGTCTTGACATTTTCTTGAGCCGTATAGAGATTGGACAAGATAGATGCCATATACATGTCTACTAAGCGGCTATTGAGGGAAGCCACCATGTCCTTACCCACCTTAGTCGCTTCGGTCTCTATGGCTTGGTTTCCCTTGGCATTGACCTTGTAGGTGATGGTGGCCTTATCCACGTTAATGTCATTGACCGCTAGAACTTTTTTTGAAAAGTCTGAGGGGATGATAAGCATCAGCTGGTAATCCCCTTGATTGAGCCCACTACTTGCGCGAGCGCGCGAGACCACACTATAGTTCTGGTCATCCTCTTGTTCTAAACTCTTGATGTAGCTTTCACCTAGGGCGATGCTTTCACCGTCGCTTTTCACCGGCTGGTCTTCATTGACAATGGCAACCGATAATTTCTGATTTTCAGCCGTCTGGCGCTGGTTTTCTTCTAGACCTAGTGATAACCCTAGAATACCTACCAAAAAGGCCACTAGGACAATAAGGGAAAGCCAGCCACGTCTGGTCTCTGTCATGTTTACTCCTTATGAGAAATGTTTAGGGGCGTGCAAAAACGGGAGAAAATCTCAGCCTCCTCCCGTCTTTGTGTCTTTTCCTTTACCCGATTTGTGAAGCGATAGAAGCATCGGTATCTTCGATGGTAGTCGCGACACCATTGAGCTGGGTATTGATAGAATCCAAGAGCTCAGCAAATTGGGTTACCTTTGGTGAAAGCTCGTTGAACTGTTGTTCAAAGGCATCAAAGGCTGTACCATCCCAGTTTTCAGAGATGATTCCTTGTTCTGTCGTCAGAGACGCCAAGAGGTCACGGACTGCTGTTGCGCCATCTGTGTATTTCACAGCAGAGGTACGTAGCTCTTCAGGGGTTAATTTAATTTGAACCATAATGTTTTCCTTCCTACAAATACTGCCTCCTAAAAGACAGTCTCGTTTTACCATAAAAAAGTCTAAAATTTATTTCTTCTAAAAGCGACCCTCAGTGGCCGACCATTACAACTCCTTCTCCTTTTTTTAAAGGCCTTCAAGCCTCTTCACTTCTTCTATTCGTAAGGGTTCTGGAAAAAAACTCTTTTTTCTAGTTTTGCCCACAAAAAAAGAAGCTTGCACTTCTTGTAGGACAGCGTCAAACACTGTTTTAATGCCCTTCTTCTGCTTAGTTCCTCAAAAGGCTTAAGAGCATTTCCCCACTCTTTCAAGACTAAGGTTTCGGTCTTTGTTAGGGCTAGGCAGGGGGAAAACAAAAACCTAGAGGGTCTTTAACTCTAGGCTCTTGTCTTATTGTCCAGCGTATTTAGACGCTTCTTCAAACATGAGTTTGGTAGATTCCAAACCACCACCTGAAAGATACCACAGGTCAGGTGTCAAGGTCACGATACGACCATTTTTCCCTGCATTGGTTTCTTGAAGGAGGGTATTGTTCAAAATATCAGAATTTTTCGTGTCATCCCCACCGATAGCTAGGGTACGATCGACAACAAAGATAATATCAGGGTTGACCTGGCTAATGCTTTCAAAGCTCAGTGAGGTACCGTGATTGCCACCTGATTTTTGTCCTTGAGCGCTCTTGTCCTTTTGACCAGAGGCTTTCTTACCGCCACCGCCTTGTTCATTTGGAATGTTGAGGCTTGTTGGTTTAAAGCCAAGGCTATTGTAAATGAATGAAAAACGGCCTTCAGGGGAGATACCTGCCAAGCTACCTTCATTTAGCATCACAGTCAAGGTGGTCAACTTGGTGTCTTTGTTAGCTGTTTTAGCTTTTTCAACAATCTTATCAATGTCTGCAATCTTGTCTTGGGCTGTTTTTTCAGCATCACTACCAAAGACCTTAGCTAACTCTTGAATGTTGGTCTTAACAGAACCCCAATAGTCCGTTGAGCTGGTTTCAAAGTAAACTGTCGGCGCAATTTTTTTGAATTCATCCAACTGAGCTTGTGTCCGTCCTGATAGGATAATCAAGTCAGGATTGAGGGAAGCCACTTTTTCCAAGTCCACTTCTTTGAGGTTACCCACATTGGTAATGCCTTTTTGGTCTTTGAGGCCACTGAGGTAGCTAGGCAAAGTGTCCATTGGCATCCCAACGATGCTGTCTGTTTTACCCAGGGCACGAATCGTATCTGCAGCACCATAGTCTAGCACCACGATTTTCTTAGGGTTTGTTGGAACTTTTGTCTTACCTGTAGAAGTTTTGATTGTCACGGTATCAGCCGTGCTCTTGCTCTTATTCGTTGCATTTGTTGAGCAAGCGGCTAGGCTAACAAGTGCAAAAATTGCGACAAAGGCTAGGACAAATCTTGTCAGTTTCTTTTTCATAGGAACCATCCTTATCTATATAAGCAGATTTTCTTGCCATCGATATCTGCGATTGTCAGTGTCATGTCGTAAAGTTCTCCCAAAACATCTGCTGTCATGACCTGATCTGGGGTCCCTTGACGAAAGACCTTGCCGTCTTTAAAAGCCACCATGGCATCCACAAACTGGCTAGCTATGTTGATGTCATGAATAACAACGACAACCGTCTTCCCCAAATCATCCACTAGGCGTCTCAAGGTCTTCATCATCAGAATACCTTGCTTGATGTCTAGGTTGTTTAACGGTTCATCCAGGAGAATAATATCCGTATCCTGCGCCAAGATCATAGCGATATTGACCCGCTGCATCTGCCCACCAGAAAGCTGATCGATGCGTCTATGGCGAAAGGCCTCTAGATCCATGTAGCTGATGGCGCGATCGATTTTCTGGTAATCCTCAGTTGAGAGCCGTCCCTTGCTATAAGGGTAGCGCCCAAACGAAATCAATTCTTCCACAGTCAGTTTGACCTGATAATCAATTTTTTGTTTGAGCATGGAAAGTTCCTTGGCCAAATCCACAGAATCCCAGCTATCGATTTCTTGCCCCTTGATGTACAAGTAACCATCTTCTTTGGGCATCAAACGGCTAATTAAGGACAAAAGGGTCGATTTACCTGCACCATTAGGGCCTATAAAAGCCGTAAATTTTCCAGGCGCGATAGCCAAATCAACACCATCCAAAACAGGACTGTCCCCATAAGTCTTTGAAACCTTGCTGATATCAATCATAGTGTGCGACGCTCCTTGTACAAGAGATAGAAGAAGAAAATCCCACCGCCAAGTTCAATCATCGTCGCGATGCTAACATTAAAGTTAAAGACACGCTCAACGACAGTCTGGGCCACTAGTAAAATCACATAGCCCAGCAAGCTCCCCACCAAAAAGAGGGTTTGATGACGGTAATCTTTGACCAACTGATAGGTGAGATTTACCAAGATAAAGCCCAAAAAGGACATGGGACCGACTAGAGCTGTAGACGCAGCCACTAGGATGACGACCAGCCACAGGATGACTTGTTGTTCTTTTTCCACTTGGATACCCAGCAATCTGGCATTGTCCTTGCCCAGATAAAAAACATCTAGCACCTTGCCCTTACGGTACAAGACCAGACAAAGAACCAAAGTTAAGGCAAGCACCAGATAGAGCACTTCTTGATTGGCATTTTGCAAGGAAGCAAACAGGCGCGATTGCAGTTTGTCGTACTCATTTGGATCCATAAGGACCTGCAAAAAGGTCGATAAACTCCTAAAGAAGGTTCCTAGGGTCATGCAGATGAGCAGAATAAGCCCAAGGCCTTTTCCCAGCAAGCGTTTAATCACAGGTTGCAAAAGCAAAAAGAAGCCACACTGCAAGCCCATGACAATGAAAAACTCCGTCACCGACCGTGGGGCAACGCCTTGTGACCACCGCCAAAAGATGGCCAGAAAAAGAGATTGCATGAGCACATAAAAACTCTCTAGACCTAAGACAGACGGTGTCAAAAAACGATTGCCCGTGACAGCTTGAAAACTAAAGGTTGCAAAACTGGCGATAACAGCTACAATCCCAAACGTTAGGAGCTTTTTCAGTCGCAGATTGAGGATATAGCTATTGACCACACCCTCAGCGCCCAAAAGGTAAAAAGCTGTCGCAAGAAGAGCCAGAAGCCCTAAGGTCACGAAAAGGAAAACAGTCGACCGTTTGACAAGTGTCATGCGTGTTCCCCTTTCCAAATAATGCTGATAAAGACAATCGTTCCCACGATGCCTAAAATCAAGGAAACCGATACCTCATAAGGCCAAATCACTAGCCGTCCAAGGATATCGCAGGCCAAGACCAGAAGCACCCCCACCAAGACAACCAGGCTCCGTGTCTTTTTAAAATAATCTCCCGCATAGTGACGGACGAGATTGGGGACAATCACCCCTAAAAAAGGCAGAGCTCCCACTGTAATCATGGTGACCGCTGAGGTTAGCGAAATCAATACCAAAGCAAGGCTTTCCATAGTCTGATAGGGAAGACCCAGATTTTTACTGGTATCCTCACCTAGGGCCATGACGGAAAAAGTATTGGAATATATCCAGACACCAACAAAAACGAGAATCAGCAAAAAAAGCCATTCAAACTGGTGTCGTTGAATCATGGAAAAAGACCCTTGACTCCATGAGGTCATGGATTGGATCAAGTTGAAACGATAGGCTATCATCTGAGCAAAAGAACCGATAATACCGCTATAAATGAGTCCTACCAAAGGCAGAATCCATTTTTCCTTAAACTGCAGACGACGGATAACCTGGATGAAAATGCCGGTAAATAAGAGGGCCGATACAAAGGCAAAGCTCATCTTTTGAAACAAAGTCGCCTTACTAAAGAAAAACAAAGAAGTTAAAATTCCCAGTTGGGCCGCCTCTGTTGTCCCTGTTGTCGATGGCGCTGCGTAAGGGTTTTGCGTGATGGTTTGCATCAGCAAGCCCGACAGACTAATCGCCGAACTAGCCAAGATAATGGCTAATGTCCTTGGAAGGCGTGACTCGACAAAGAGCTCTAGAGATTGTTTTTGCCCTTCAAATAAGCCCAACCAAGAAAACTGGTTATTGGAGCCAATTGATAAGGATAAAAAAATCAGCAGGGCTAAAAGCCCCCATAAGATATGCTTTTTCTTCATACAACCTCTTTTAGTTACCGATTAACCCTCCAGAAGTTCCCTAGCTTTAGCCAAGCGAAAGCTTAAAGTAGTCTTCAAGAAGGTTATGCCTTTACCCTATCAAATGACAGCAAGGCTGTCAATACGCTTTAATAAGATTTCAAGACTCGCCATCACAAAATCCCATTTAAATGACAAAATGGGTTTCCCTTATCGACGCTAGGACGACAAAAAGGAAGTCCTAAAACTTCCCTTTCCATCCGTTTGCTTGACGACATTTTTTCAAAGTTCCTAGATAGAAGGGACTAAGCCACCATCTTTACCATCAAATCTTCCCCACAAAATGCCATCAAATCAAGTAAGTCCCTGCAATCACTAGTTCCCCACCCGTAAGAGCGAGTAGGGTTCCCGCTTAGCTACAAGGCCATTCTTATTTATGTCCTGCCATCCCAGAAAACCATCCAAGGCGTCACTGGAGGCACCAGCAAATAGAATTTTGAGCCAACTGTAGCACCTGAAGTCAGTCAAAACGAGACGAACCACACACTCACATACGCGTAAAACCCGGCCGATTGTCATGACCCTTCCATAATGCTTTACTTTTCCTGCTCAACGCTTTTCATCTAGGTTGTAAAGATAAACAATCACCCGATGAGCCCCATGAGCAGGGGCACCACGACAAGCATGCCTAGGGTGGTTTCGGCTACCATGATGGCGGCGTACTGGCTGTCGGCGCCATAAAGCTTGGCTACGACTGGGGCATTGGTCATGACGGGCATGGCCGACTGAACGATGAAGACTTGCTTCATGAGGGCTGGTGCATCCACTAGGGCTAAAATAGCTGCCATAACTAGCGGAGCCATGACAAAGCGGCCCAAAAGAATGAGGATATGGTCCTTACCCAGACGAAGGTTGCGCATTCCCGCACGCGCGATGGCAATACCAATAAAAAGCATGGATAGCGGAATGGTCAAATTGCCCAAATAGGTCAAATCCGTCAGCAAGACTTTGGGAAGCTCAAGGCCCAGAAGGACCAGGAGCAAACCAAGCAAAAAGCCCAGGAGGGGTGGCGAGAAGATCTTTTTTAGGCTGTCGGATAATTTTAGCCCAGCCTGCCCCTGCCCATCTCGCTGAATCAGGTAAATCCCTAAGGTCCAAAAGAAGGTTGTATTACACATGTAATAGACCAAGACATAGGGAATGCTCTGGTCGCCAAACAAGGCTTGGTTGACGGGCAGTCCAACAAAAACCGTATTGGAATTAAAAAACATGGAGACAAAAAGCCCCCGATGGGAAGGGTCAACCGCAAAGACTTGAGCCAGCGCCATGGCTAATGCCAAGAGAATAACCATCGATAAGACAGGAAAGCGCAGATTAGGCAACATGTCAAGCAAGTCCCGAGCCGAAAAGCGTTCGACAATGGTCACGACCATGTAGCAGGGTAAGGCCAGCTGCGTCACCAGACGCGAGAGAAATTGACTCGTCTCCGCACTGAACCAGCCTCGCAAAGCCAAGACATAGCCCACAGCAATGAGCCCCAAAATCACCAAAACACCTGATATTGATTGATAAAACACAAGCTCTCCTTCTAAAAAAGAGGCACCAAGGCCTCTTGTGTTGTGCTATTAAACTCCCCAGACGCTATCCAAGATATTGGTTTGGTCACGGTCTGGTCCGACAGAAAAGGTTGAAATGCGAACACCAACCAATTCGCCCACACGGCGAACATAATTGCGTGCATTTTCTGGCAATTCATCCAAGGAACGACAAGCCGTAATATCTTCAGACCAACCTGGTAACTCTTCATAGATCGGTTTGCAACGTTTGAGTTGTTCCAGACTAGCTGGGTAATGGTCAATACGTTGACCATCCAAATCATAGGCGACACAGATTTTGACAGTTTCTAAACCACTCAGAACATCGACACAGTTGAGCGACAGGTTGGTAATCCCTGATACCCGACGGCTGTGACGCATGACCACAGAGTCAAACCAACCGACACGACGCGGACGTCCTGTCGTGGTCCCATATTCATGCCCGATTTCACGGATACGGTCGCCGACAGCATCAAACAATTCTGTCGGGAAAGGCCCGTCTCCAACACGGCTCGTATAGGCCTTGCAGACACCGACGACTTTGTTAATCTTGCTTGGCCCAACACCTGAACCGATGGTCACCCCACCAGCTACAGGGTTTGAAGAAGTCACGAAAGGATAGGTCCCTTGGTCAATATCTAACATCACCCCTTGGGCTCCTTCAAAGAGGACACGTTTGCCTTGGTCGAGGGCATCGTTGAGGATGACTGATGTGTCAGTTACATAATCCTTGATGCGTTGCCCATAGGCATAGTAAGCTTCAAAAATATCATCAAAAGCTAGCTCATCACACTCGTACATCTTGCTAAAGAGGCGGTTTTTCTCGGCAAGGTTGGTTTTAAGGCGTTCTGCAAAGATTTCCTTATCTAAGAGGTCCGCAATCCGGATACCGACACGGGCAGCCTTGTCCATATAGGCAGGACCAATCCCTTTATTGGTGGTTCCAATCTTGTTCGCTCCCTTGGAAGCTTCCTGCAGTTGGTCCAACTTGATGTGGTAAGGCAGGATGACATGGGCACGGTCTGAGATGCGGAGGTTATCCGTTGACACCCCTTCTCCATGCAGATAGTCTAGTTCTTCTACCAGAGACTTGGGGTTAACGACCATCCCGTTACCGATGACAGAAATTTTTTCAGGAAAGAAAATCCCTGATGGAATCAAGTGCAACTTGAATTTTTTTCCGTCGATAACGATGGTGTGACCCGCATTGTCACCCCCTTGGTAACGTGCAATAACTTCGGCATCTTGAGAGAGGAAATCGGTGATTTTCCCTTTTCCCTCATCTCCCCACTGGGTTCCTACAACTACTACTGATGTCATATCGAACTTGGAAGCAGACGCTTCGCATCCTTTCTTACAAACAAGGCAGGAGTTTCACCTGCTAGTGTATCTTACCTTACTATTATAGGAGAAATGCCCTTTAATTTCAAACCTTTTACAGAAAAGTCCTCCCAAACCATTTCAAAAAACAGACGAGCGACTGCTTTCATGATACAATAGTACAAATATTTCGACAATTTCTCAAAAGAGACTTTCCCTGCCTTTAGATAGATTGGAGTTGGCCATGAATCTCACCAACATCTTGCAACAAACGATAGACTCTCTGCCTCTCTGGGAGGCTTCTTTCGGAGTTGAGCGTGAAGCGCTCCGTATCCAAGACGACCAGGCGCGTATCGCTCAAACCGACCACCCTGCCAGTTTGGGAAATCGAAGTTTTCACCCCTACATCCAAACAGACTTTAGCGAGGCTCAGCTGGAGCTCATTACGCCTGTCTGCCAGAGCAGTGCAGAAACCATCCGTTATTTGCGTGCCCTGACTGATGTGACCCTGCGTTCCCTAGCTGAAAACGAACGGCTTTGGCCCTTGTCCATGCCACCAAAACTGACCGACGCAGATATCCATGTCGCCAAACTCGCCAGCGACTTTGAGCGCCATTATAGGGAACACCTTGCAACCGTCTACGGCAAGCGTATCCAATCTTTGTCAGGCATCCATGTCAACATCGGTTTTGACCATCTGATTAACCATCTCCTGGCCCAAGACAGTACTTCAGACCCAAGGACTTTGCGCAACGCTTTCTACTTTAAGTTGGCTCGGCAATTTCTTCGTTATCGCTACCTGTTCACCTACCTTTTTGGGGCAACACCTCTCGCTGAGGACGGCCTCTATGCTTCTCCGCTAGACCATCCTGTCCGTAGTTTGCGGTCCAGTTCCTACGGTTATGTCAATAAAGACGACGTCCATTTTTCTTATGACAGTTTAGAAGCTTTTGTTACTTCTGTTGAGGAAGCCATCGCCCAAGGACAGCTTATCGCTGAAAAGGAATGTTATGCGCCTGTTCGTTTTCGTGGTTGTCCTAAAAACCGGGATTACCTCGCCAAAGGCGTAGCCTACCTGGAATTTCGCACCTTTGACATTGACCCGCTAAACCCACTGGGCATTGACCAAGACACGCTCGATAGCGTTCATGCGCTCTTACTAGGCCTTCTCTTTTTAGAAGAAAGTCCGACAGATACCCAGACTTGGGCAGAGTGGAATGAAGGCGTAGCCCTTAGCCATCCCTTGGCTGAACTGCCTGATAGGCTTCAACTGGAAAGCCACAAGCTCCTAGCAAGTCTCGACAGCTTGGCTCAAAAAATGAGTCTGCCCCAAGCCTTTAGCACGGCCCTTGACCGAATCAAAGCCAGTCTCGCTGATCCCAAACGAACGATCGGTGGCCGTTATTTCCAAAAACTGCAAGACGCCGACAGTCAAGAAAGCTTAGCCCTGCAGTTGGCCAATGAAAACTATGAAGCAAACCAAGCACGCCCATATGGCCTCAAAGGCTTTGAGGGCATGGAACTCTCCACGCAGATGCTTCTCTTTGACGCCATCCAAAAAGGGCTGACAGTGACGCTACTAGACGAAACGGACCAATTTGTCCAACTCAGCTATGGCAAACACACAGAGCTAGTCAAAAATGGCAACATGACCAGCAAAGACAATTACGTCACCCCTCTTGCCATGGAAAACAAGGTCGTCACTAAAAAACTCCTGACCGCCCAAGGTTTTCCTGTGCCTGCAGGGCGAGAATTCAACTCCCCAGATGAGGCCTATGCATACCATCAACAAGTCGCGCAAAAAGGCATCGTCATCAAGCCAAAATCCACAAATTATGGACTCGGTATCAGCATTTTTAAGGATGGCAGCAAGCCGGAAGACTACCGTAAAGCTTGCGATATCGCCTTTGCTGAAGACACTAGCATCCTAGTCGAGACCTATCATCCCGGCACCGAATACCGTTTCTTTGTCTTAGACGGCGAGACCATTGCTGTCCTTCTACGGGTTCCAGCCAATGTTGTGGGGGACGGCAAACAGACCATCGCCCAATTGGTTGCCCAAAAAAATGCTAACCCACTACGGAGCAGCGGTCACCGCTCACCACTAGAGACCATCCAGCTAGGCGACATTGAGCGCTTGACCCTGTCTCAGGCAGGCTTAAACCCCGACAGCGTCCCAGAACCAGGGGCAATCGTTTACCTGCGGGAAAATTCTAATGTTTCTACCGGTGGCGACTCCATCGATGTGACCGACCAGATGCATCCTTCCTACAAACAATTAGCAGCACAAATGGCGCAAAGTATTGATGCTTGGGTCTGCGGTGTTGATTTGATTATCCCAGAGGCCAGTCAGGCCTATGATGGGCAAAATGCCGTTTGTCTCGAATTGAATTTTAACCCTATGATGTACATGCACACCTATTGTGCCAAGGGTCCCGGACAGGCCATTACCCCACGCATTTTGGACAAACTATTTCCCGAACTCAACACCCACTAGGCAAAGGCGCAAAGGTGGATAAATTCTTTTTTTGCAGAACGCTTTCACATTGACAAGTGGTCTTTGGCTCTGTATAATTTGACCTACACATGAAATTGAAACGTTTTGTCATCAAAAGGAGTTTACATGAAACACGCAAAACACAAAAATCGCTTGATGGTCTTTGGTAGCCTTGCCATCGTTTTAGCTGTTATCGTTTGGATTGCTACCAGCATCAACAACTATGACCCTGAGACAGGAGGCAAACGTACAGCGTCTTCTAGCAGCTCCAGTCAAGTCTCTGGCAGTAGCTCACAAGCCCAGGCAGGCTCAACAGACGCTAGCTCTGATGCAACAAATACAGCGACTAGTACCGATGCAAGCACAAGTAGCTCAGACCCTGCTTCTGTACCTGCAGGGACGACAGCGACCACAGACAACAGCGATGGCACACAGACTGCAACCTTTGGAGGTGCGGCAACCTATACCATTACAGGCGCACAATTTATCGATACCGGTGATGGTAACCGGGTGCTTCAAGTCACCTACAACGTGACCAACCTCTCTGGTCAAGAAATCCCAATCGGAACAGATATGGACCTCTATGCTGGTGGTACCAAGATGAGTTATTACGGTAGCGATAGTACCATCGACACCCTAGATGCTGGAGCTAGCTACCAAGGCGCTGTCCAATATTTTAACGTGACAAGTTCTGGTAGTTTGAGCTTACAGATTGTTCCTTTGGTTGACTTGTCTCAAGAACCCGCAACCATCAGCCTAAATGTCAGCAATTAACACGACTAACTGAGAGCATACAAAAAAACAGAAGAAGACTTCTTCTGTTTTTTGTATGCCTTTCTGTGACGACGGACTCGCTTGCCAGAAAGATACCGGACATCAACCTGCCATCTAGTTTTTCTTTACAAATTCAGATTTCAGTTTCATAGCCCCAAAACCATCAATTTTACAATCGATGTTATGGTCACCTTCAACGATGCGGATATTCTTGACACGTGTCCCTTGCTTAAGGTCTTTTGGCGCACCTTTTACCTTTAGGTTTTTAATCAAGGTCACGCTATCTCCGTCTGCCAGACGGGTACTGTTCGCATCAAGAGCTACCGGTCCTTCTTCTTCAACAGCAGCATTTGGGTCCCACTCATAGGCACATTCTGGACAAACTAAGAGGATGCCGTCCTCATAGACGTATTCTGATTGACATTTTGGGCAATTTGGTAAAGACATAAGTTCTCCTTTAGATTTTCTATCTTTCATACTAACCTAAAAGCGTCATTTAGGCAAGAGGCCCCAGAGAGATTCTCCAAAAGCACCGATAGACCAGACACTTTTAGTCATAAAAAAACAGTGCCCTGGGCACTGCCGTTTTAATCGCGACTTCCAAAGATACGCAAAAGGCTCAAGAAAATATTGATAAAGTCAATATAAAGATTCAAGGCCATAGAGATTGCCCAACCATCAGTGGTCACACCACCCGATTGGTAGTAGACTTTTTTAATGACTTGATTGTCATAAGCGATAAGTCCTGAAAAGATAAGAACAGTTACGATAGAAATCAAGTAAGACAAGGCTGATGACCCCATAAAGAGGTTAATCACTGATGCAATCAAGATACCAATTACGCCAGCAATCAAGGCCTTGGCCATACCAGATAAATCCCGTTTAACCATGATGCCGACTGCTGACATGACGAAAAAGAGAACCGCTGATGAGATAAAGGCTGATAGAACGGTTTGTGCAGTATAGCCTAAAATCACAAAGGTTAAGGTGAAGCCATTCAAGGCCGAATAGACCAGAAAGAGAGGTAAGGCTGCCGGACTATTTTTGGCTGCTGCTGGTCCTGCCATAAAAACAATGGCAATTTCTGCAAATAGAGCAATGTAAATCATCATGGGTGCCTGCAAAAGAGCTATGGTATTTTGCACAAATACCGTCAGCATCAAGAAAGAAATCAAGGCTGACAAGCCGATTCCCATCCCTACCAGGCTATAAATTTTGGCATAAAAGCGGTTTAATCCCGCATCTGTGCGACTTTCAATCGTTTGATATGACATAAAAACTCCTTTATTTAAAAATAACTTAGTGATTGTGGCTTCCTAAAAACTTACGTCGGGTGCGTTGCCACTTAGACCGTAGCGGAAGACTGGCCTCTTTGACAGCCCAATATTTATCCACCAAGGTCACAATATAGCCTTCCTTAAAGCGTGGGGGTGCAATGGTAGCCCCCCACATATGTTTAAGGATGATGTCTTCTTCACGACGGTTAAGCGCCGTGAGCTTTCGCGCATTTTTGACAGCAATGCGTGGATGCACCCAAGCGTGGCTCTTATTAAACTTAGTTTCTCGCCAGTCGTAATAAAAGAAATCATGCAGGAGGGCGCCACGTGCTGTGCTTTTCGCATCCCAACCTAATTTTTTGGCCAGACGATAACTGGTATAGCTCACATGAATCGAGTGTTCTAAGCGGGTCGAGTTGTGATGCTGGACAATGCCTTCTAGCTTTTGAAAGCGTGGATGACGAATCAAATGCCCAACAATAGCCATATATTCTTTATCGTTACGGTATGTCATAAGTCTTCTCCTACTTTTAACACCCCATTATCTCACAAGCAGTTTAAAGATAGCTAAAAAGCAAAATACCACAGGCGATAGCCACATTGAGACTTTCCGCTTGACCTGGCATAGGGATATGGACCAGCTGGCTACTGGCTTTTGCCAAACTCGTTGAAATCCCTTGTCCTTCATTTCCCATGGCTAGGATAAAATCCGTCCCAGGTGACACGTTACGGTAGTCCACCGATGTTTGGCTCAAGGTACTCGCTAAAAGGGGCAGGGCCAAACCATCTAAAATATCCGAAAGTGGCATGCGATAAATAGGCAAATGAAAATGACTGCCCTGCATGGCCCGTAAGGTCTTTTGGTTGTAAATATCCGCACAACCCGAGGTCAAGAGAACCCCCGTGATGCCCGCAGCATCCCCCGTACGAATCATGGTCCCAACATTTCCCGGGTCTTGGACCTCTTCTAAAAGCAACCACCGCCCTTTGGATAAATCACAGGTTTCGACAGGCGAAAAAGCCAGCTCTGCAATGACACCTTGCGGACTTGGAACTTCTGACAAGCTAGCCAAGACCTCACGTGTGACCACTAAAACATGAGGAAGATGGGCCACCCTTTCCTGGTAGGCCTCCTCTACAAAAATCTGACGGACCTCTACCCCTTGTGCGAGCGCCTCATCTAAAAGATGCCAGCCCTCGACCAAATAACTATTTGTCCGATACTTTTTTTTCAGTAATTTTCTGGCTTTTTTTATCCGATTATTGTCTTTTGAGGTTATAATGGTCATGGTAATATTATATCAAAAAGAGGAGGACTTCGGATGAAAAAGCTTCACTTAATCGTTTCAGGACGCGTTCAGGGAGTCGGTTTTCGCTATGGAACTATGCAGGTCGCCCAGGACATCGGAGAGATTTATGGCCGTGTCTGGAACAATGATGATGGCACGGTTGAAATTTACGCCCAATCTTCCGACAGCCTCAAATTAGCCCAATTCGTTCAAGAAATTCGAAAAGGGCCTACACCTTTTGCCAAGGTGACCTATGTCGATGCCCATATTGGAAATTTCAAAGACTATCATGATTTTAAGATGGCAAATTAGGGTTATCTATTGTGTAATTGCCTCAAAAATGATAGAGTAAACTGGTATTTTCAAAAAATTAACAAAGGAAGAATCTTGTGAGAAAACAAAGCAAATACCTCCTGCTGTCCTTGGTGACAGCCTTATCTCTTTTCGTCTTATCAGGTTGTGTCCAGACGAAAAATGGCGTTCCTACCGGTGACGGCTGGGTTTACAACCTCTTGGTTCGTCCGATGGGGAACGTTATCCAATTCCTAGCCCTTGACTGGCACTTGGGCTATGGTTGGGCCATCATCTTGGTGACCCTCTTGGTGCGCGTGGTTATTATCTTGCCTTTGGGCTTGTCTCAGTCTTGGAAATCAACTTACCAAGCTGAAAAACGCAACTACTTGCAACCCCATCTCGAACCGCTCAACGAAAAGATGCGCAATGCCGAGGCTCAAGAAGAGAAACTGGCTATCCAACAGCAAATCATGCAAATTCAGCGTGATAATGGGGTCAGTCTCCTCGGTGGAATCGGTTGCCTACCCATCATCATCCAGTGGCCATTCTTCTCTGCTCTTTTTTACGCCACCCGTTACACCAAGGGGATTGCTGGACATAGCTTCCTCGGGATGAACCTCGGGGAAACAAGCCTGGTTTTAGTGGCCTTGACAGGGTTACTCTACCTCTTCCAAGGTTGGCTATCAACGCTGACGGTTCCTGAGGAACAGCAAAAGCAAATGCGCCAGATGATGTTCCTCATGCCAATCATGATGGTCTTCTTCACCTGGTCAGCACCGGCCGGAGGGGCCATTTACTGGCTGGTCAGTGGGGCTATGGGAATTATCCAACAAGTCATCACCATGTACTGGATTCGTCCAATCATGAAAGAACGGATTGACAAGGAATTCGAAGAAAACCCGCCTAAAATCCCTGATTTCACACAAGGTGCCCGTAAAGATGTGACCCCACAAACCAATGAGGGGCAAAAGAATCTAGCGCCAACGCCTAAAGCCAGTGGGCAAAACAAGCAAGGCCGTAATGCTGGCAAACAAAAGCAACAGTGAGAGGTCCATTAGGACATCCCGCTGACAAGGCATCACAAAGAACCTATCAGCTTTCCTAATCTGAGGAAAGACTGATAGGTTCTTTTGTTTGTATAGATACTACAGCGCCTGCATCGCGCATCATCCCAAATTCACGCAAGTAAAAAGCCCTCAGCAAGCCGTTAAAACGGGCCAAAGGCTCCACAAGTATTTTCAAATCTTGGGAAAATCGCTCACTCGTTAAGGACGAAGAGACTGCGTTTTCTCAAAGGCTGCTTGAACTGCTGAGATGACTATGCCTGAAAATCCTGCCTGGTCCAAAGTAGCAGTCCCTAGGATAGTCGACCCACCTGGGCTGGTGACTTGGTCTTTTAAAACAGCAGGATGCGCCTTGGTCTGACGCAAGAGTTCCGCCGAACCTAAAAGCGTCTGAGTGGCCATATCTTGGGCCAATTGTCGTGGCAGGCCTGCTAAGACACCCGCATCCGCCAAGGCCTCAGCAAAGCGAAAAACAAAAGCCGGTCCACAACCCGCCAGAGCAGTAGCCGCATCTATCAGATTTTCAGCCAAGGGCACCAAGTCCCCTGCTTGTGCAAACACACGCTCAAAGTACATCTGTTCGTCAAAAGACACACCTGGCCCTACCGTATAGCTTACGACACCAGCCCCTACTGCTACGGGGGTATTCGGCATCATGCGAATCCAGCGGGTCGCATCCGTTGTGTAAGACCGCAAGGTTTCTAAATCCAAGCCTGCCGCCATTGAGACTAACACAAGTGACGGGCGATGACTTAATAGGTCTTTGGCTTGCGCCAAAAGGGCCTCAAATTGATGAGGTTTCACCCCAATCACAACCAAGTCTGCCTCCTCAAAGACAGTGGCCACACTGGCAGCTTCTCCCCCATATTGCTCCACGAAATGGGTCACTTTTTCTGGGCTACGATTGGCTAAAAGCAAGCGCTCATCGGGAAGCGACCGACGAACAGCACGCGCCAGACTTGCTCCCATATTCCCCAAACCAATAAATCCAATTGCCATACCTACTCCCTTATTTGTCCATTCCCTTGAATGATGTACTTGTAAGTCGTCATCTCTTTTAGCCCCATTGGACCACGCGCATGCAGTTTTTGGGTGGAAATGCCCATTTCACAACCCAAGCCAAACTGCCCACCATCGGTAAACCGCGTTGAAGCATTGACATAAACTGCAGCACTATCAACCTGACGGGTAAATATTGCCGCATGTGCCTTATCCTCTGTCACAATAGCGTCTGAATGGTGAGTGCTGTGTTGCTCAATGTGGTCAATCGCTTCTTGAAGACTTGAAACCACTTTGACAGCTAGGACATAATCCAAAAATTCGGTATCAAAGTCGTCTGGACCGGCCAGCTGCCCTGGAATAATTGCTTGGGCCTTGGCATCACATTTTAACCTTACCGGCTCTAAACCTTGAGCTTGGCGTTGGCTTACCAAACGCTGGTAGATGGCTGGCAGAAACGCTTCTGCCACTGCTTCATGAACCAAGAGGACCTCCATGGCATTGCAGACGGAGGGCCGACTCGTTTTAGCATTGGCCACAATCGCTAGAGCCTTATCCAAATCAGCTTGCTCATCAATATAAACATGGACGATACCTGTCCCTGTCTCGATGACCGGAACCAGAGCATTTTCCACAACGGCTTGAATAAGTCCTGCACCACCTCGTGGAATCAGCACATCCAGATAGCCTTTGGCTCGCATCATCGCATAACTGCTCTCACGGCTGGTATCTGACAAGAGCTGAACGACCTCAGGCGAGATAGCCGTCTGAGCTAGAGCAGATTGAATAGCCCGTACAATGGCAAAAGCCGATTGATAGGCATCTTTACCCGTGCGCAAAACCACCGCATTCCCGCTCTTGAGGGCCAAAGCCGCCGCATCAGAGGTCACATTGGGACGGCTCTCGTAAATGATCCCGACAACCCCCATTGCTACTCGGCATTTTGTCAGAACCAAGCCATTGTCTAGCGTCGTTTCATCTAAGATTTCTCCAACGGGATCCGGCAGTTGAGCTACTTGTCGAATACCTGCCGCCATACTGATCACACGCTCGTGATCTAGGTACAAACGGTCTAGCATGACTTCTGAAATATGCCCACGGGCCAGAGCCATGTCCTGAGCATTCGCTACTAAGATGTCCTCTACTTGAGCTTCTAGCGCATCGGCTATGGCTAGCAGGGCTTGGTTTTTCTCTTCTTCGCTCGCTGTGTTGATGGAGCGTTTCACAGCTTGAACGCGCTTGAACTGTTCTTGTGTTTCTGACATGCCTACCTCCTAAAAATCTGTAAAGATGGACTGAAGCTCATCCGTCATTGAGATCCAGTCATCTCGGTGAATCAAGACGCCTTTTGGGCTAGCCGACTGGAGCATATCCTTGATCGCTGCTTGGCCAAACTGCACGCGCCCTTTCCCTAGAATCCGGCCCTTGCTATCACACACCGTCACAATATCGTGATAGCTAAAACCACCTGAGACTTGGCTGACCCCCGATAACAGTAAGCTCTTGCCGTGGCCCACCAAGGCATCCGCGGCTCCCTCGTCAACCACGACTTGCCCTTGACTTTGTGCATAAAAAGCCAGCCATTGCTTTTGGGTCTTTAGTCCCTTTTTTCGGGCTTCAAACAGCGTGCCATCACCCTGTTGTGTGGCAGCCTCGATGAGCGCATCGGGCTTTAAGGACGAGCAAATGTAGACCGGAACGCCTGACTGCGTGGCGATAACAGCTGCCCTTAGCTTGGTCAACATGCCACCGGTTCCATTAGCAGAACCGCTCCCACCAGCCATAGCCACCACGGTAGTATCGATTTCCTTGACCTTATCCAATCGTTTGGCTGTCGGGTCCTTGGCTGGATTTGCCGTATAGAGACCATCAACATCAGTTAAAAGTACCAACAAATCCGCCTGAACCATGGCAGCAACCTGCGCACTTAAGGTATCGTTATCTCCGACCTTGATTTCCTCAATAGCGATACTGTCATTTTCATTGATAATAGGAATGGCGCCACGGCTCAGCAAAACTTCCATCGCTTGATGGGCATTTTTATAACGTCTACGGTCATGGAAGTCATCCTGGGTCAGCAAAATCTGCGCCGAAACAATCTCTCTTAACAGGAGGTTGGTGGTATACTCTTCCAGCAAGAGTCCTTGACCGACAGCTGCCGCCGCTTGCTTATTGGCCACTTTGAGCGGTCGCTTTTTAAACCCCAGAGAAGAAAAGCCTGCTGCAATGGCCCCTGACGACACTAAAACCAAGTCATGCCCCGCCTCATGCAAGACCGCTAACTGATTGGTGATGGCCTTGATTTTCTGCCGAGAGATACTCCCATCGGGGTTGGTCAAAGAAGATGTCCCTACTTTAAAAACGATACGCTGGTGCCCCATGTCTTGCCTCTTTCTTTTTGTCTTCCTACTAGTATACCATGAAAAGTAAAAAAATAATCTTAATATCTATTTTTATACCCTCATAGCGGTAAAAAGCCACTTATCCCTTACCTCAGGACCTTCGTTTTCTAATGACAAAGAGACTGCCCCTTTCATGGGCAGTCTCCTTGTTTTTGCTATTTTTTATGCTAGTCAGCTCAGGTATTTTCAAAAACACGCACCAAGCGATTCAGTGCTTCGTCCAGAATACGCGTAGGAGTGGCTACATTGAGGCGCAAGTGTTGGCGCCCTTCCTTACCAAAGGTAGCCCCATCATTGAGCACCAACTTGGCCTCATAACGTACCTTCTCGAGAAGGTCTTGATGGTCTAGACCATAGGCTGAAAAATCCAGCCAAACCAAGTAGGTGCCTTCTGGTTTCATCACAGCTATCTTGGTGTCTTTTAGCCGGTCACTCACCAAGTCCACATGCTTTTCCACCAATTCCTTAAACTCTAAGAGCCAAGGCAACCCTTCTCGGAAAGCATTTTCCGTTCCTAAAAGCCCCAAGGTTGAAATTTCGTGTTGGTTATTAGCCAGAACCTGCTTTTGAAAACGCGCCCGTAAGTCAGGGTTCTCAATCAAGGCAAAACTATTTTTAATGCCTGCTAAATTGAAGGTTTTGGTCGCACTCGATAAGACAATGGTGAAATCTTTAAAGTCAGAAGACAAGGTATTAAAGCTGTGGTGTTTGTGCCCAAACAAGGCCAAGTCTTGGTGAATCTCATCTGAGACCAAGATAACCCCATGTTTGCGACAGAGGTCACCGATGCGTCTTAATTCCTCTTCCGACCAGACACGTCCTCCAGGATTATGCGGGCTACACAAAACATAAACTTTAACGGCCTGCTCCACCAAATCTTTTTCAAGTTGGTCAAAATCAATCTCAAAATGCCCCTGTCTTTCCACTAGTGAATTCGTCACCAACTGACGTTGGTTGAGGGTCACCGTGCGAGCAAAAGGAGGGTAAACAGGCGTATTGATCAAAATGGCTTCACCAGGTTTCGAAAACGCCTGAATTGCCACTCCGATGGCTGGAACAACCCCAGAGATAAAGACAATCGCTTCTTTAGTGACCTCGTAACCGTGTTGCTCTTTTTCCCAGTCA
Organism: Streptococcus sp. DD12; assembly: GCF_001578885.1. Taxonomy (GTDB): domain Bacteria; phylum Bacillota; class Bacilli; order Lactobacillales; family Streptococcaceae; genus Streptococcus. The sequence continues at coordinate 1,112,128 of NZ_KQ969495.1, forward strand.
ATAACAGCCTGATAAAGGCTTTCTCTGGCGACAGGATAGCCATACACTTGGTAGGACCGCAATTCATCGAGGGCAGCATTGAACTCTGGATAGACCTCAAAATCCATATCCGCTACCCACAAAGGCAAAACTTCCGCATCCTTTTGACTTTCTTGCCACTTGTAAGAATTGGTCCGAATACGATCTGGTAGGGTTGTGAAATCATATTTTCCCATAGGCTACCTCCTAAGCTTCCAAGGCGTTTTGTAAATCTGCAATCAAGTCACTGGCATCCTCAATCCCGATGGATAAACGCAACAAATCATCGGTCAAGCCATACGAAGCTCTCACCTCTGCTGGAATATCCGCATGGGTTTGAGTCGTTGGGTAGGTAATCAAGCTCTCCACCCCGCCAAGACTCTCTGCAAAGGTGAAGACCCGCAGACGGTTCAAGATATCTGGAATCCGCCCCTCGTCAGCAACTTTAAAGGAAATCATGCCCCCCTTACCAGTGTAAAGGACTTCCTTGACCGCAGGACTAGCCTCTAGAAAAGCAACCACTGCCTTGGCGTTCTCGCTGGATTTTTCCATTCTGATTTTCAAAGTCTTCAAGCCCCGCATCAGCATGTAGGAATCAAAAGGTGACAAGTTAGGACCTGTTGTGTTGAGGTCATAAAGCAACTGAGCGTGAATATCAGGGTCATCTGTCACCACCACGCCCGCTAAAACGTCATTGTGACCTGACAAGTACTTGGTCGCAGAGTGTAAGACCACATCAGCGCCTAGTGGGATTGGGGTTTGGTAAACAGGACTGTAGAAGGTATTGTCCACCACCAATTTTGCCCCGTTCGCATGGGCTTTTTCTGCTACTTTTTCAATATCAAATTCTACCATCAAGGGGTTGGTTGGTGTTTCAAGATAGACAATATCTGTCTCCTGCGTGATAGCCGCCAGCAGCTCATCTTCGGTATTGTGATAGGTAAAACTAAAGCGCCCTTGTTTTTCCATATCGTTAAACCAACGGAAAGAGCCTCCGTAGAGGTCGCGACAGGCCACCACCTTGCTACCGACTGGGAAATATTCCATAGCCAGTACAATGGCACTCATGCCAGAGCTCGTTGCAATAGCAAAACGCGCCTTTTCAATGGCTGCTAGGGTTTTCTCCAAAGTCGCTCGTGTCGGATTTTTCGTACGTGTGTAATCATAGCCTGTCGATTTACCAAACTCAGGGTGTTGATAAGTCGTTGAAAAATACAGGGGTGCTGTCAAAGCCCCCGTAACCTCGTCTGAATTAATCCCTGCATGGGCCAAAATGGTATCTAATTGGTATTCCTCAGTCATAAACATCCTCCTTGGTCTTTCCCTCTATTTTAGCACTATTTGACAGGGCGAGGCTTTGGATTTTACTAGGGCTAGCTATAGTTTGAAACTATAACAAAAAAAGCAAGCTTGACCAACCACTAGCCAAGCTCGCTATTCATAAAGCATTCTTTTTAGAGATGGAAACGGTCTCTCAAGGCTTGTGCCCGACTGCCCAAGAGTTTATCCGCTGCATGTGTTTTCAAGGCCAAATACCCATACACAAGGATACCGATAGCACCAATAAGGGCCACTTGCAGACCACCTCCCAAACGCGTAGCTGGTAACAGCAAGGTCAAGCCCCAGTTGATTGGCAAAATCACTAGCGTCATCACAGCTGTCATTAGGAGGATTAATAAAATTTGCCGCCAAATCAGGCGCCGATTAAAGTGGGTCACGCGCTGCATCTGTTTGTACATGAGCACAATAGGTACCGTCAGACCAATCGCTGTCGCCAAAATGGGACCATAGGCTTCTAAAAAGACAATGGCTGGCACTTGCAAGATCAGTTTAACCACAAGCCCATAAACAAAATACAAAATCGCTTTGCGGTTTTCAAAGAGGGCCTGCAACATCGGAGCAATCATGGAGTATAGGGCCAAGAAGATAACCTGAACCAGCGAGGCAACAAATAGCATCAAGGCCAAATCGGATGGCAAGCCATAAAAAATAGTATACAAAGGGCGAGCCAAGACCAAGGCCCCAAAAATAGCAGGGACCAACACCACCAAAAGCATCTGAAAGGTATTAATAATCAACCGCGCACAGGCATGAAAGTCTTTGTTAACAAAGTTCTGGGTCAACAAGGGAATTCCCGCCCCAGCGATAGAAGTTGCCACAGCAATCAAAATCATCGTCACCTTAGATGGATTTGAGGTCATATAGGCAAACTGCACCTGCAAGTCTTTTTGACTATAGGTCGTCATAAAGGACATGACATTAGAAAAGGTCAGCTGGTCAATAATTTGGAAAATTTGAATGGCCGCCCCTGTGATGATGAAAGGAATGGCTTCACGAATGGTTTCCAAAATCAGACGGTTAGCGCTCAGGCTGATATTTTCCGGCTTTGGTCCAAAAATCGCCACCAGCATGCCCTTGCGCCAAAGATAGTAGAAAAGGACTCCAAAACTGGCCAGCATCCCAATAAAGGCTGCAAATGTTGATTGCGTCACAGCAGTCAGGTAATTTCCAGAACCAATCTGCATGATATAAAAGGTGGCTAAAAGCATCCAGATAACTCGGATGACCTGCTCACAAATCTGGCTGACGGCATAGGGTTTTAAATCATTAAAACCTTGGAAATAACCGCGCAGCACACTCATGCAGGGAAATATCAAGACAGCCGGGGCCAAACTGTGCATGACGGGGATGAGGTCATCACCACCGCCGCTCATCCGTGATAGGGCAGGGGAAAAGAGATACATAATCACAGCAAATATGGCACCCAGTCCCAGCATAAAGGTCAAAATTTTTCGAATCAGATAAAAGCTGGTCGCTTCTTGCCCCAGGGTATTGTACTTGGAAACCTGCTTGGCTACAGCCACGGGAATTCCAGCGGTAGAAATCAGTAGAAAAAGGGCATAGATATTGTAGCCCATTCCAAAAAGCGCATTTCCTTGGGCACCGTATTTTCCCATCCACATATACCAAGGGATGATATAAAGCGCTCCCAAAAGTCGGCTGATAAAATTAGCGGCAGTCAGCCAGGCTGTCCCCCGCAACATGGTTTGTTCTTGAGTTTGTCCTTGTTCAGGCATAGCCTTCTTTCTCCTGTCTTAGTATCAGTTTATTATAAACTTTTCAGTGCGACTTGTAAAACCTTTTTGAAAAGACTAAAATAAGAGTATGATTACGATTGAAACCGCTTTGCGAATCCTTAAAGACGACCACAATTTCCGAGAAGTGATTAAGGCTGGTCACTACCACTTCAACGCCTCTGGTAAAAGCTTTACCAAGCTGTCTTACGATAGCCGAACCTGTGATGGGGAAACACTCTTTTTTGTCAAAGGGGCCAATTTCAAGAAGGCTTTTTTGGACAAGGCAGTTGAACAGGGGCTGACCTACTATGTGTCTGAGGTGGACTACGAGGTCGCTATTCCTGTTATCCTGGTCAATGATATCAAGCAGGCCATGAGCCTCATTGCTATGGCTTTTTACGATAGGCCACAAGACAAGTTAAAACTGATTGGTTTTACAGGTACCAAAGGCAAGACCACCGCTGCTTATTTTGCCTATCATATTCTCAAGGAAAACCATAAGCCAGCCATGCTATCAACCATGCAAACCACTCTGGATGGCGAACATTTTTTCAAATCAGAATTGACCACACCTGAGAGCCTAGACCTCTTTGCCATGATGGCTCAAGCCGTCGCAAACGGGATGACACATCTTATTATGGAGGTTTCCAGCCAAGCTTACCTGGTCAAACGTGTCTATGGACTAACCTTTGATGTCGGGATTTTTCTCAACATTAGCCCTGACCACATCGGGCCAATCGAACACCCCACTTTTGAGGACTATTTCTATCACAAACGGCAACTATTAGAGAATGCCCGCTACACCATTGTCAACCAAGGGATGGCTCATTTTGACCTCCTCAAAGAGCAAGTCCAGGAGAAACCACACGCTTTTTACGGTAAGGGGTCAGACAATGCCGTGACCGACAGCCAGGCCTTATCCTTCACCCTTACTGGCTCACTAGCAGGTACTTACAGCCTCCAGCTATTGGGCGACTTTAACCAAGAAAATGCGGTCGCTGCTGCCCTAGCCTGTCACAAACTGGGGGCTAGTCAAGCGGCTATTCAAGCTGGCATTGCCAAAACGACTGTCCCTGGACGCATGGAGATTTTGACCGCTACAAACGGGGCGCGCATCTTTGTTGACTATGCTCATAATGGTATCAGCCTAGAAAGTCTTATCTCAGTGGTCGAGCCACATCATCAGGGCCGCATCAGCCTCATCATCGGCTCAACAGGCAACAAGGCTGAAAGTCGCCGCAAGGATTTTGCCGATGTCATCAATGCGCATCCCCAGCTGGCTGTCATCCTGACTGCTGATGACCCTAATAGAGAAGACCCTGCAGCCATCGCTCAAGAAATTGCCAGCCACATCACACGGCCAGTCACCATCGAAGTCGACCGTGAAAAAGCTATTCAACTCGGGGTGTCGCAACTTCACCAGCCAGAAGATGCCCTCATCATTGCTGGAAAAGGGGCAGATGCCTTTCAAATCGTCAATGGCCAGCGTGTCGCCTACCCTGGGGATGCTCAAGTTGCCAGAACTTACTTGCACTAAACCCTTGCCTTTTCAGCTCCCTAGCTGGAGGGCTTTTTCGTTTAGTTTAGACCCAAGACAGCTAGCCTCTCTTGTCTGACACTAGCTTTCATAGCTAGCTCCCAGCATTCGACCAAGCAAAAAAGGAAGCCCTAGCTTCCTTTTTTCTTGTTTAGCGTTCAGATACCTTTTTAGCCAAGGCAAAGTTTCCGAGAGTCGCAGAACCGTTGCCTGACACAGCAGGTGTGACAATGTACTCTTTGACATCAGGAACTGGCAAGTAATCATTGAGCAAGACAGCGAATTTTTCTCGCACACGGTTGAGCATGTGTTCTTGCGCCATAACGCCACCACCAAAGACAATAACTTGAGGCCGGTACAAGACAGTCGCTTGGACTGCAGCTTGGGCAATGTAATAAGCTTGAATATCCCAAACCTCTGAGTTTTGTTCAATGTTTTCCCCACGAATCCCTGTCCGAGCTTCCAAGGAAGGCCCTGCAGCTAAACCTTCCAAACAACCTCTGTGGAAAGGACACGTGCCTGAAAATTCATTGGCAACATCTTGTGGATGTGGTGCCACATAGACGTGACCAGCCTCAGTATGGCCAACACCACCGATAAATTCACCTTTTTGGATGGCACCAGCACCGATACCTGTCCCAATGGTATAGTAAACCAAGCTATCCACACCCTTGCGAACCAAGCTCTCACCGTAGGCTGACGAGTTAACATCCGTCGTAAAGTAGAAAGGCAGATTGAAATCCTTAGCAATCAGGCCTAAAAGGTCCACGTGCGCCCAGTGTTCTTTTGGTGTGCTCGTGATAAATCCATAGGTTTGTGAGTTTTGGTCAACATCGATCGGTCCAAAAGACCCAACAGCGATACCAACCAAATCAGCTTCATAACGCTTGAAAAATTCCACCGTGCGTTCGATGGTTTCATAAGGGGTAGTGGTCGGAAATTGTGTCTTTTCGACAATGTTAAAGTTCTCATCACCGACTGCACAGACAAACTTTGTGCCACCAGCTTCCAAACTACCATACAACTTTGCCATAATCGTCTCCTTGTTTTATCATATGTCTTTTATAAATTATAGCGAATAGCGCCTCTAAAAGCAAGAAGGCCCATGTTTTCACAAGGCCCCTTGCTGTATTATGTACTATATGTTTTTTAAGAATTATTTGACATCAATCAGGGCATCACCATGGCTGACAGTAGCTGTTGCGACTGCTTCAACAGCTGCAAAGTCAGCGGTATTGGTTACGATGACCATAGTTGTGTCATCCAAACCAGCTTCTGCGATGGCTGCTGAGTCAAAGGTTCCCAAAACATCACCAGCTTTTACCTTTTGATCAGCTTTCACTTTTTGGTCAAATCCTTTTCCTTCCATAGAGACCGTATCAATCCCCACGTGGATAAGAATTTCGGCACCTTTGTCAGACTTCAAGCCATAAGCATGACCTGTTTCAAAGGCAATTGTAACGGTACCGTCAACGGGTGCGTAAACTGTGTTTCCGCTAGGTTTTACCGCAGCACCTTTCCCCATAGCTCCTGATGAGAAGACTGGGTCATTGACATCTGCCAGAGCAACCACTTCACCGTCCAATGGAGACACAATAGTTTGTGCTTCTGGTTTGCTTGTCACATCAGTCGCTTCGTTCATCACTTCGCTAGCTGCTGCAGTAGTAACAGATGTGGTTGCTTCTTCAGAGGCAACTTCTACTTCCATTTCTTCGTCACTGTAGCCAAACATGTAAGTCAAGACAAAGGCAAGTGCAGTAGTTACCAGAACCATGATGACGTATTTAAGGACTTGACCATTCAGGTAAAGCAAGGTTCCTGGGATGATAGTGATCCCAAAACCAGTACCTGCCAAGTTAAGGATTGACGCTAACCAACCACCAGCTGCACCGGCAATCAGACCCATCACAAATGGTTTCCCGAAACGTAAGTTAACCCCGAAGATAGCAGGTTCTGTGATACCAAGTCCTGCAGACAAGGCAGCTGGGAAAGCCAAAGCTTTCAATTTTGCAGATTTTGTTTTCACACCAACAGCCAAAGTAGCCCCTGCTTGAGCTGTCATAGCTGCTGTGATGATTGCGTTAAATGGATCGCGGCCGTCAGCTGCAATCAATTGTGCTTCCAAGAGGTTGAAGATGTGGTGAACACCAGTCACGACGATAATCTGATGTACCCCACCAAGAATCAAGCCTGACAGACCAAATGGCAAGGCCAAGAGGAATTTAGTTGCGGCAAGGACATAGTTTTCGACAGAGTGGAAGACTGGTCCGATGACAAAGAGCGCCAAGACAGACATGATGGTAAAGGTCAAGAATGGAACTACCAAGAGGTCTAAAACGTCTGGAATCTTCTTATGCAACCATTTTTCCAGTTTAGCCCCCAGAAGACCAACGAAGAAAGCTGGTAAGACTGAGTTTTGGTAACCAACAACTGGAATAAAGCCAAAGAAATAGATTGGTTTGGCTGCTGCAGAAGCAACGTCCCAAGCATTTGGCAAGGCTGAGTTAACCATCATCAGACCCAAGACCAAACCGATAACTGGGTTACCCCCAAAGACACGGAAGGCTGACCATGAGATCAATGCTGGGAAGAAGGCAAAGGCGGTATCTGTCAAGACAACCGTATAAGTATAGAAGTTAGAAGCTTGGAAGGCTTCTGAAGTTGTTCCAAAAAGGCCCAAGATGGTGTCGTTGTTAATGGCACCACGTACCCCCATGAAAAGACCTGTCGCTACGATAGCTGGAAGCAATGGAACGAAAACGTCACCGAAAGAACGGATAGCGCGTTGGAACCAGTTCCCTTGTTTAGCAGCATCTGCTTTTTGGTCGTCTTTTGAAGCGGTTGGCAAGCCCAAAGCGACAACTTCATCGTACATTTTGTTTACCAAACCAGTACCGAAGATGATTTGGTATTGACCTGAGTTAAAGAATGCCCCTTGAACCTTGTCAAGTCCTTCAACTTTCTTTTTGTCGATCTTATCTTCATCGACAACCATGACACGCAGACGTGTCGCACAATGCGCGACACTGCGGACGTTGTCACGCCCACCCAGGGCTGCAACAACTTCTTTTGCAATTTGAGTGTTATCCATTTGCAAAAAAACTCCTTTAAAAAATTTCTTTTTGTAAGACGCCGTGAAAGCGTTTTATGATTGCTTACGGTCACTATTTTAACATTTCCCTAGAGTATGTCAAGCGTTTTGCAGAAATTTTTATTTTTTTCGTAAAATCGTTGATTTTTAGGGGAGAAACGTTTAGTATAACAATAAGAAATGCCTCCTGCTTGAGGCGCTAAATTGATAAAAGGAGACACTTATGAACCTACCTACAGAGATTCGTTACCGCAAGTATGCTGATTGGAGCGAAGAAGAAAAGAAAGCTATCGCAGAACGTGTGGCCCAATCTCCTTGGCATACAACTTTTCACCTCGAACCTAAAACAGGACTCCTTAACGACCCTAACGGTTTTTCAATTTTTGATGGAAAATTCCAACTTTTCTATCAAAACTGGCCATTTGGGGCAGCCCACGGATTGAAACAGTGGGTCCACACCACCAGTACGGATTTGGTTCATTTCACAGAAACAGGTAGCAAGCTCTTGCCTGACCACGCCCACGATAGTCACGGAGCCTACTCTGGTTCTGCTTATCAGATTGGCGACAAGCTTTTCCTCTTTTATACAGGAAATGTTCGTGACGAAAACTGGGTCCGTGACCCCTTGCAAATCGGAGCTTGGATGGACAAAGACGGCCAGATTGAAAAATGTGACCACGTTCTGATTTCACAACCTGAAGATGTTACAGAGCACTTCCGTGACCCACAAATTTTCCAATATGAAGACCAATATTTTGCTATCGTAGGCGCTCAAAGCCTTGATAAGAAAGGTTTTGTCAAGCTCTACAAGGCCTTAGATAACGATGTCACCAACTGGGAATTCGTCGGCGACCTGGACTTTGGCGGTACAGGTTCTGAATACATGATTGAGTGCCCTAACCTTGTTTTCGTGGATGGTCATCCTGTTCTCTTGTATAGCCCACAAGGTCTAGACAAGGCAGAGTTGGACTATGACAACATTTATCCCAACACCTATAAAATCTGCCAATCGTTTGACACAAAGGAAGCCAAATTAGTCGGAGCTTCCCAAATCCACAACCTTGACTATGGCTTTGAAGCCTATGCTACCCAAGGTTTCAATGCCCCAGATGGTAAGGTTTACATTATTAGCTGGATTGGTCTGCCAGATGTTGACTATCCGACTGACCGCTACGATTACCAAGGGGCCATGAGTTTGGTTAAGGAATTGTCCCTACGTGACGGAAAACTCATCCAGTCACCTGTCGCTGCCATGAAAGACCTCCGTCAAAAGCAAGAAGTTTTTGCGGATAAAGCACATACCAGCAACAGCTATGAGCTTGACCTAACGGTAGCTAAGGACCAAGTCTTTGACCTGCGCCTCTTTGCTGATGAAGCGGGTAATGGGCTTTTAGTTCGAGTAGATACCACAACTGGCCAAGTAATCGTCGATCGGTCAAAAGCTGGGAAACAATACGCCCTTGACTTCGGCACTAGCCGTCATTGTCAGATCACCCCACAAGAAACCAAAGTCCGTATTTTCGTGGACAAATCGGTGGTTGAAATTTTTGTCAACGATGGTGAACAAGTCTTTACCAGCCGTGTCTTCCCTGAGACAGACCAAACAGGTATTCGTACAGAGAAGGGCCACGCGTCTGGTTACTACTATGACTTAAAGGGCTAAACTTATGGTGGCAAAACTAACCGATGTCGCAGCCTTAGCAGGGGTCAGTCCAACAACGGTATCTCGTGTCATCAATAAAAAAGGCTATCTTTCTCAAAAAACCATCGATAAAGTTCAAGCTGCCATGCGTGAACTAGGCTACCAACCCAACAGCCTGGCCCGCAGTTTGCAAGGAAAATCCAGCCGTTTGGTGGGATTGATTTTCCCCAATACCAGCAATATTTTCTATGCAGAACTTATTGAGTATCTTGAGCGGGCCCTCTTTAAAAAAGGCTACAAGGTTATTCTGTGTAATAGTGAAGATGACCCCCAAAAGGAGCAAGAATACTTGGACATGCTGGGTGCCAACCAAGTGACCGGCATCATTTCCAGCAGTCACAACCTGGGTATCGAAGCCTACGAACGTGTGGAAGCCCCTATTGTGGCCTTTGACCGCAACTTGGCCCCCCATATCCCCATCATTTCTTCGGATAACTTCGAGGGCGGTAAACTGGCGGCAGCTACCCTGCAAAAAAATGGCTGCCAGCACATTGTGATGTTGACTGGAAATGACAATTCTGACAGTCCAACCGGCTTACGGCAACTAGGTTTCCTCTATCAAACCAAGGGGGCTAGCCAAACGGTCGAAGTGGTTAAAGTGCCTAATAACTTGTCCCCGATGAGACGTGAGATGGCTATCCGTTCTATTTTAGCAAGCTGTGAACCCGATGGGATTTTCGCTTCAGACGATTTGACAGCCATCCTAACCATGAAAATCGCCCAACAATTAGGCCGTAAGGTCCCCGATGACTTAAAAATTATCGGCTATGATGGCACTAGTTTTATCGAAACCTACTACCCACAACTAGCCACCATCAAGCAACCCCTCAAAGAAATTGCAGACCTCTGTGTGGATGTCCTTTTAGCGGAAATCCACCACGAAAAAACCAACCGAGACTATGTTTTACCCATCAGTTTGATTCCGGGTGGCAGTCTTTGACAGGCACCTAGCAGCCTGTAACCTAGCAAATGAAAAGCACCTAGGACCTTTGTCCTAGGTGCTTTTGCCTGTCAAAACGGACAGGTTATCGTAAAAGAAAAGACAACTCTACCAGACTGCTTGTCTAGGCTAGTCCTCTTTTACAAACTGGGTCAATATCCCATTAATAAACTTGCTTGATTCTTCTTCTGAATAGCCCTTGCTGAGCTCAATAATTTCATTGATGGCAACACGGCCTGGTGTGCCTTCATAATAGGCAATTTCATAGAGGCCAAGGCGCAAGAGGCAGCGGTCAATCACACTTAACCGTTCCAGTCGCCAACCTTTTTTGAGCTTAGCAGAAATGGCTTCATCCAGAGCTTTTTGCTCACCGACAACACCTGTCACCAGCTGCAACAAAAAGCTAGGCACATCATAGGTCTCATCTGCTTCAGTAGCCTTATCATAAGTATAGGCGAAGTAAGCTTGGTCCAAGGGTTCCCCTGTAAATTCCAAGGCAAAGAGAGCCTGCAAAGCTCTTTCTCGCAAGTCATGACGTGAATTAAAGGTTTGACGCTCAGTCATTCAGGAAATCCTCTTCAAACAAGTGCTCATAGTCAGGCTTAGGTGTCTTTTCAGGCACGATGGCCAAAACATGGATATTGACATCTGTGACTTCAATTTCAGCCATGTCGTAAACGGCTGCTTTGACAGCTTTCTGGATGGCCATTGAAACCGCTGGAACATTTACGCCATACTGCAGATAGACATAGATATCTGCTGTCAGCGTTCCAGCTGCTTCATCATTGGTCAAATAGATTCCCTTAGTAAAGGCATCTTTACTAATTGTATCTGTGACGCTTTTATTTTGCAGAGAGTGCACCCCTTCGACCTTGGTCGTTGCAATCCCTGTGATGACTTCCAAAACACGTGGGGAGATGACAATGTCTCCCAACAATTCTGTGGCCATAGCTTCTCCTTTCTGGCAGTACCGATTAGGCACGTGACACGTAGGTTCCTTCTTGGGTATTGATAATCAATTTTTGACCTGCTTCGATAAAGTCAGGCACATTGACTACCAATCCTGTTTCCATTGTAGCAGGTTTTCCTGAACCTGTTACCGTAGCTCCCTTGATAGACGGTTGTGTTTCAGCAACCGTTAATTCTACTGTTGTTGGAACGGTCACACCGATAACCTCTGTCCCGTAAAATTGGATTTTAACTTCACCATTTTCCAAGACGTAGAGCAATTCTTGTTCAACATTTGCTACAGGAATTTCGTACTGTTCATAGTTTTCAGTATCCATGAAGTAGGCTGTGTCATCCATTTTGTAGAGGTATTGTGCCCCACGAGTTTCGATGATAGCTTGTTCAAATTTTTCTTCTGGACGATAAGTCGTATCAAAAGTAGACCCTGTACGGACATCACGCAATTTCATACGCATGACGGTGTTTCCTTTACCTGGCTTGTGGTGGCTGGCTTCTAAGACACGGATCAGTTTGCCATCAGAAGTTTCAAAGGTCATTCCAGCTTTTAATTTACTTGCTTCAATCATGAAGATTACTCCTTTTATTCTCAAAGTGTTATCGGTTTATTTTACCACATTCCCTGTAAAAATGCCATCTGTGGCCTAAAAGTGCAGGGAAAAACAAACCGTCTGTTTTTAGAAAGACCTCAGCTAGTCTCAGGCGCTCCAAACATTTCTGTGCAAGGGGCCCACCACATAAAAAATCCGAGGGAAAACCTCAGATTTTTTGACTGTCTTATGTGAGAACCTAGTTTTTAAAACTATGGATTGGGGCAGGGATTTGACCGCCACGGCCGATAAAGTCTGCTGAAGAGGCTTGGTTGACCTTCATGACTGGCGCCACTCCTAAAAGGCCTCCAAATTCAATCATATCCCCTTCTTTTCCTTTAGGAATAATGCGGACTGCAGTCGTTTTCATGTTAATCACACCAATAGCCGCTTCATCCGCAATCATGGCAGCAATTGTTTCTGCCGGTGTTTCTTCTGGAATGGCAATCATATCCAAACCGACAGAGCAGATAGCTGTCATGGCTTCTAACTTTTCGAGATTGAGAGAACCGTTTTGAACCGCTGCTATCATACCCTCGTCCTCAGAAACGGGGATGAAAGCACCTGAAAGCCCCCCGACTTGGTTACAGGCCATGACGCCGCCTTTTTTGACTTGGTCATTGAGCAGGGCTAAGGCCGCAGTTGTGCCGTGGGTACCGACAGTCTCAAGTCCCATCGCCTCTAAGACACGCGCCACGGAATCACCGACTGCTGGTGTGGGAGCTAAACTAAGGTCCACAATGCCAAATTTCACACCCAGGCGTTGGCTAGCCATTTGTCCGACCAACTGACCAATACGAGTAATTTTGAAGGCTGTCTTTTTAACCGTTTCAGCCAATACATCGAAACTCTCGCCTTTGACCTTCTCGATTGCCCGTTGGACCACACCGGGTCCAGACACACCGACATTGATGACTACGTCAGCTTCACCGACCCCATGAAAGGCCCCGGCCATAAAAGGATTATCCTCAACAGCATTGGCAAAAACAACCAGTTTGGCGGCTCCCATTTCAGAAGCTTGGGCCGTTTCTTTGATAACACGCCCCATATCTGCAACGGCCGTCATGTTGATACCGGTCTTGGTCGAACCAATATTGACCGAAGCACAGACCTTATCAGTCTCAGCTAAGGCTCTTGGGATGGAGTTGATAAGAATGTCATCCCCTTTTTGGTAACCTTTTTGAACCAAGGCAGAAAAGCCACCGATGAAGTCAACACCAATCTCGTGCGCCGCACGGTTGAGGGCATGAGCTAAAGGCAGGTAGTCTGTCGCATCGGTTGCTGCCCCTATCAGGGCAATCGGCGTAACAGAGACCCGCTTATTGACAATCGGAATCCCTAACTCGGCAGCAATCTCATCCCCAACCGCTACCAGGTTTTTGGCCTTAGTTGTGATTTTTGTATAAACTTTTTCAGCCGCTCGGTCAATATCCGAATCGATACAGTCTAAAAGAGAAATTCCCATCGTGATGGTTCGAATATCGAAGTGTTGTTCTTCAATCATCGCGATGGTTTCTGTGACTTGTCTAATATCCATGAAAACGTCCTCTCTTATAGGTTGTGCATGGCATCAAAAATAGCGGCACTTTGGATATTGATTTTGACATTCAGTTGATTGCCAAAAGCTTCAAATTCACCTCGAAGGGCTGTAAAATCCTGCTTCTCGTCAGATGACACCACAGCCATCATGGTAAAGAATTCATCCAAAACAGTTTGTGAAATGTCGTCAATATTGAGACCAAGTTCTGCAATCTTAGCGGAAACCCCCGCCACGATACCTGTCTTATCCTTGCCAACAACTGTGATAATAGCTTTCATCTTTTGCCTCCAAAATGTGTTGTTACCTATTGTAACATAAGAAAGCAGAACTTTCTAGGCTCTGCTTGGGCTTTTATCTGGACAAATTCCGAACATTACTTAGTTTCGTGGCTTTTTCCCAAAACTAAAGGCTGCCAGGGTATTGGGTCCCACATGAGCGGAAATGACTGGCCCTAGCGGCATGACGAGGACTTCGGTTACCCCCTCTTGCTTTAAGAGGTCTTCTTTTAAGGCCAAAGCCGCTTCTTTGTCATTGGCATAGGCAAGGACGATAGTCCCTTCTGCCAAGTCTTGAGTGGCCTGAGCCATCATTTCCTTAATGGCCTTTTTACGGCCACGGCTTTTTGCAAGGGGGACGAGTTTTCCTTCGCCGTCAATCCATAAAAGGGGTTTGACATTGACCAAGGTCCCCATAAGTGCTGAAGCCTTGGATAAACGACCTCCCCGCATGAGATGGTACAGATCATCCACTAGAAAAAAGGTGCGCAGGCGAGGACAGGCATCATCTAACCAGGCAAGCATCTCCTCGATGCTAGCGCCTTCTTGGCGCAAACGATCAACAGCCATCACAAGGTAGCCTTCCCCACAGGAGGCCGCCAGGGTATCATAGAGAAAAATGGAGGCATCTGGGTAATCTTCTAAAACGAGGTCACGCGCCATCACAGCACTTTGATAGGTGCCAGACAAAACACTATTAAACCCGATATAAAGCACTTGGTCGCCTGCTTGGGCTACTTGCCGAAAATAGGTTTCGAATTGGCCCACATTGATTTGACTCGTCGTGGGTTGTTGCCCTTGGGCCATCTCTGCCAACAAAGCCTCTGCCGTCAAGGCATTCGGACCTGTGGTCTCGTAGGTCTTTCCAGCCACTGTGACTGTCAAGCCCAAAACATCTACCTGATGCTGGTTTAACCACTCATGTGGCAAATCAGCTGTCGAATCTGTTAAAAGACGTAATGTCATGTTAAATCCTCCATCAACCCCTTGAGGTCAGCTAACTGTTGGTCGTCCCAAGGACGCAAAGGGGGTTTTGCCAAATCATTCTTGTCCACAAAATGGGACAAGCTCTTTTGGTTTTGTCCAACACGCTCTTCTAGTTCTCGCGCAGAGACTCGCAAGGCACCCTTGGCAAAGACGCCCCATTGTTCGTTGAGATCGCTGGTTGCGACTGAAACGATGTAAGGGCCGTCATTTAGTTCTAGCGCCAAGTGTTCAATATAAGCATCCGCTGTTTCATCTTCTTGGGTAAAAACCACGTCAACCCCATACTGGTCATAATGTTGGCGGCTCCCCGGCACAAATTGCGCATCAAAGACACAGATGATGGGGATGTGAGAGAAATGGGCGTAATCATGAAGAGCGCTTAACAACTTCTCACGCGCCTGATCCAACTGCTGGCCCTTAAAAAAGGGGGCTGTTGCCTTCCAAGAAGCGATCATGTTATACCCATCGACAAGCAAAATGGGAGACTTCATGACAAGCGATTCCTTAAGACTTCATACATGAGCACCGCTGCAGCAACACTGGCATTAAGGCTCTGTACGTGTCCAACCATTGGGATAGTCACCATTTCATCCACTTGTTTTTTCAAGTTAGGTGAGATGCCCTTGCCCTCGTTTCCGATAATCAAAGCCAACTTGCCAGACGTATTCCACTGATGTGCTGGTGTTCCTGACATATCTGTTCCAAAAACCCAAAATCCGTCTGCCTTTAACTGGTCAACCGCCTGAGACAGATTGGTGACCCGAGCTATGGGGACATGGCTGATTGCTCCCGTTGAGGTTTTGGCAACAATCGGCGTAACTCCCACCGACCGGTGTTTGGGGATAATGACACCCGTCACACCTGTAGCATCCGCAGTCCGTAAAATAGACCCTAGATTATGCGGGTCGGTCAAGCCATCTAGGACAAGCAAGAGAGGGTTTTCCTCTTGGCCTGCCTTGTCTAGAAGCTCTTGAAGGTCAGCATAGGCAAAAGCGGCGACACGTAAAACCACCCCCTGGTGAACGCCACCTGCAGCCATCTCTGTTAATTTTTTCTTGGGTGTCCAAGAAATACTCACTTTTTCTTGGGCAGCCAAATCTTTTAGGCTATCAATCTTACGACCGTGCAAGTCATCTTGTATGTAGAGTTTGTTGCCCCTTTTTTCCTTGAGGGCTTCTGTGACGGCATGAACACCGTAAACTAAATCTTCTTGTTCCATGCTTTTAGTATAGCATAAAGGCGATATTTCCGTTAGCTTAAGTTTTTCAATAATTTTAAAACAAAAAAACGAGAATAACTCGTTTTTTGGCTAGTAATCCCCACTGCTGGCTTCTGTGCTATAGCTTTCATAAGACGAGTCAGTCGACGTGTCATAGGAACTGCTGGCTTGCGTATCTTCAGCGTAGTTATCTTCGTCATCATAGTCGTAGTCAGCGTAATCATCGTCTTCAGTCCTTGATACGCTAGAAGAAGATGCACTTGGTTTACTAGAAGACGAACGCGTTGAACTTGAGCTTGATGAGGAACTGGATGATGAACTTGCCTGGGTTTCTGTAGCTGTTTTAAGGGCTTTTTGGTAAGCTTCCTGATAGATTTTGTCAGCTTTCTTGTAGGTGACCTTTTCCTGTTTCTTTTTATCAGTTGACAGACCGTATTTGTCCACATAGTAGACAAAACCATCTGCTCCTAAAACCAGTTGATAAGAGGCCTTTTTGGCATCAACTTTGTCCTTGTAAAGAGCTTTGTAGTTGGTAGCGGTCACTGCTTTATCGTCAAAGGACGCTTCCGCTTCTTCCTCCAGTGACGTATAAAGCGCATGTTCACCTGATTTCAGACTATACACGCGATAACTAGAACTTGGTTGGTAATCTTCTGTCGCTCTACTTGTCACGTCAAGTCCCAAGACAGTTCCCTTGTATTGGCTACTGGTGACATCTAAGTCAGATGGCAATTCTTTGCCACTAACACCTGCCACACCTGCTAAAATTTCTTTTTGAGTGTCCGTTTTGAAGGTCACCACCTGAGGTTTGGTGGTATCTAGGTTTTCGATGGCATTAAACTGACCCTGCACGACGATACTCGTGTTAAAGGTGTCATATAACCACTTGCCATAACTTTCCATTACTTGGCTTTGTTCTTCCTTGGTTAAACCGGCTGCAGTATAGGTTGGCGCCTCTTCTGAGGAAGAACTGCTGGAACTGCTAGAAGTTGAACGAGACGATGACCCCTTTGTCTTATCGCTGCTAGAGGATTGAGAAGCGCTCTCAGACGAAGCCTTGGACTGGTCTTTCCCGTCTTTTTCATCCGACACAGAGTTTTCTGTGCTTGTGGAAGACTGACTGGTTTTGGACAAGTCGCTAGCGCTCGTTTGACTACTAGAAGCTTGGGGTACCACGACAGAGCTATCTTTAGGAACTTCTGTTTGTGTCTCTAACGCTTGCCCCTTGTTGTCATACACTTTTGTGGTCACCTGAGTTTGAGGGATAATGTTGCGGTAACTTGGTGTATAGTTGACAGAAACGACCCCTCTATCTGGCGTTTGCAAGTATTGGTAATGGTAATGAGTCGTCCAGAACTGGTACCAAGGGCGAGACGAATTCGTGTAGCTAGAAGATGTTACATAACCATCTTTCAAGTAAGCATTGGCGCTTTTGGCATTATCAAAGTCCCAAGTAGCCCCATTGCTAGTTCGGCGAAGTGTTACCCTTCCATCCTCATGATGGCTGACATAAAACAGTTCACGGTGATAGTTACTGTAGTAGTAATAGTCGCCTTTTTTCAAGAGCCCTTCAACCTGTGTCTGAGGCCGAGAGACGACACTTTTACCTGTTTTCGTGTTGGTGACTTTAAAGCTATTGTCCTTACGTTTTTCAATTTTATAACGTACCTTGCGACCGGTCTTTTTATCCACGACCGCTGTCGCATAAACCACTTGCGCATTGGTCAAGGCTGTACTTTGCGTATACTTACCAAGGATTAAGAAAGCCAGAAAGACAACCAGGCTGACAATCAACATGTTAAGGTATTTGAATTGTTTCAATCGTGCAATCATATGGTCTCCTATGCAAACAAGTAACCCACCACATAGCCGACAAAGGCTACAAGGATTAAAATTGCCCCACGACTAAGCAGACCCAAGGCAGTTAGCTGCGTATTCCAAAGCGTCTTGGGCTTTTTCACCGCTGGTTGGCTAGCTAAAAAAGGCGACTGGGAAAAACCGGCTTGATACATTTGAGCCCCTGCAGTCTCTCGGGAATTTGAGACAGCTGGCTTGGTACCGTTTATAGCAGGGTTAGCCCCAGCAAGGGCCTGTCCTTGCGACTGCGACGCGAAAGACTGTTTCTTTGCTAAATCCGCCACCGCAACTTGATGAGGGGCCAGCCTTTGCGTTTCTCCCTGTTGTAGTTCCGCCACGGTAGGTTTTCTACCATGCAATACTGTAAAGTCATCAATCCAACTTTTACGATCCATAAGCCACCTCTTTTGTCTTAATCTGTCATTAGTATAGCATTTACGGCCATAAAACTCAATCTATTTTTAGTTAGTTTTAAGGTGTATCATTGACTAAGTTTTAGGATTCTTGTCACTAAGCTAATGTTTTCAAAATGAGAATAAAAAAGGTTTGGGGTCAGGCCCCAAACCTTTATTTGGCATAATCTACAGCTCTAAGCTCCCGCACCAGAGTCACCTTGATGTTACCTGGGTAGTCGAGATTGTCTTCAATTTGTTTACGAACCTGATGAGCCAAAATTGTCATGTCATCATCTGACACCTTATTTGGTTCAACCATAATTCGAATCTCACGTCCAGCTTGTAGCGCATAACTGGTTTTAACCCCATCAAACTGTCCTGCAATTTCCTCGAGGTCGCGTAACCGTTTGATGTAATTTTCAATGGATTCGTTTCGAGCGCCTGGTCGTGCAGAGCTTAAAGCATCCGCTGCAGCCACTAAAACAGCGATAACACTGGTTGGTTCAACGTCGCCATGGTGACTGGCTATCGCATTGACCACAACTGGGTTTTCCTTGTATTTCTTGGCAAATTCTGTGCCAATTTCCACATGGCTACCTTCCACCTCGCGGTCAATCGCCTTGCCCATGTCATGGAGGAAGCCAGCCCGGCGAGCTAGGTCAACATTTTCCCCCATCTCACTCGCCATAAGACCAGCGAGTTTACCCACTTCAACAGAGTGCTGGAGAACATTTTGGCCATAGGATGTGCGGAATTGCAGGCGTCCCATGATTTTTATCAAATCTGGATGCATGTTGACTGCCCCAATTTCAAAGGCGGCTGCCTCACCTGCCTCACGGATACGATTATCCATTTCCAGACGATTCTTTTCAACCAATTCTTCAATCCGAGCGGGATGAATCCGGCCATCTTGAATAAGTTGTTCCATGGTCATGCGAGCAATTTCCCGCCTAATCGGGTCAAAGCTCGACAAGACAACAACTTCTGGCGTATCGTCAATGATGACGTCAATACCAGTCAAGCTTTCAAAAGTACGGATATTTCGACCTTCACGTCCAATAATCCGCCCTTTCATACTATCATCTGGTAGGTGAACCGTTGTCACTGTTTGTTCGGTAACAAAATCCCCCGCCATACGTTGCATGGCCTGAGCCAAGAGTTCTTTCGCCTCACGGTCTGCCGTACGACGCACTTCTTGGTTAGCCTCACGGATACGGTTGGCAATGTCATGCCGCAAGTCTTTTTTGGTCTCAGCCAAAATGAGTTCTTGGGCTTCTTCTTGGGTTAAGGACGCAATGCGTTCTAACTCGGCTTGCTGTTTTGCTTCTAGCTGGCTTACAGCGTCTTCACGGTCATCTAAATGTTTAGCTTTATCCGTTAAACTCTGTTCTTTGCGCTCAAGTACCTGTTCTTTGTTTGATAAATTTTCATCCTTGCGGTCTAAGACAGTCTCACGCTGCGTTAGGCGCACTTCCATTTCTTTTAGTTCATGGCGTTCGGATTTAAATTCTTCTTGTATCTCAACACGATATTTACGGGCCTCTTCTTTGGCTTCGAGCAGGAGCTCTTTTTGGCGTGCTTTATTGTCACGCTCGTTTACCCGACGCTGATGGGCTAAATCTTCTTGCGTTTGTTGGCGCAACAATTCGGACTCAGCCTGCGCATTTTGAAGAGTCATTTGGGCTTCTTCTTGGATAGCCTTTTGGCTATTTTTAGAAAGCACAAATCCAATTATCCAACCTAGGAGAGCAAAAACAAGGGCTGCCACTATAGTGATAATGAACATGTTTTTACCTCTAAATTCTAAAGTTTCTTAAAAGAAACCTATCTTTAATTCTATCATAATCTAGACCCCTTCTCAATCTAAAAGCTGACAGAGTTTTCTTTTTTTGCTACCATAAAGAAAAAATACCTTAGGCTTAGGCCCATTTAAAAGGAGATTTCCATGACCAAAGAAGTCGTTGTCGAAAGTTTTGAACTTGATCACACTGCTGTTAAAGCCCCTTACGTCCGCCTCATTGCCACAGAAAGTGGCCCTAAAGGCGACACTATTACCAATTTTGACGTCCGACTGGTTCAGCCCAATGAAAATGCCATTCCAACTGGTGGTCTACACACCATCGAACATCTCTTGGCGAAACTCATTCGTGAGCGCATCGATGGCATGATTGACTGCTCACCCTTTGGCTGTCGCACGGGTTTTCACTTGATTATGTGGGGAGAACCTGACGCCACTACCATTGCCAAAGTGATTAAATCTTCTCTGGAAGAAATTGCCAATGGCGTTCGCTGGGAAGATGTCCCAGGAACAACCATTGAATCCTGCGGTAACTACAAAGACCACAGCCTCTTTTCTGCACAAGAATGGGCGAAACTCATTCTTTCTCAAGGGATTTCTGACCAGCCCTTTGAACGCCACATCGTCTAAGGCTCCAAAGAAAAGCCAAGTGGCAACAGCAAAGACCAGCAACGACAGGTTGCTGGTCTTTTTTTATTGTCCAAATTGATTTAAGAGTTTTTGGTATTCTTTTTGGATATCGCTTGGGGCTTCCTTATACTGTGCAAAATCAAACTTACCTTCCAAGCCATAGTTGCTGACTTCGTACACGACACCATTGTCTGCAAGAACCATCTGGTAAGAAGCCTGATTGGCATCCACCTGCTGGCTATAATAGTCTTGGTAACTGCCATAAGCGCTAACTTTTTGCGCAAATTCTTGCTCCTGCGTCAAGATTCCATGCTCTTTGGATCTGGTATGATACACGCGAAAGACCGACGTCGACTGATAGTCATTGACAGCATCACTGCCCAACACAAGGCCAAGGGCGGCGAGATCAACAGTTGACGGGTAAGTCTCAAAACGGTCCCGGTCTACCGTCTGCTGATCAATGGCAAAAGGCCCTTGATTAGCAGACAAGCTATCAGCAACCGGCGTTCCGACCAAGCGTCCCAATAGGGTCCCGTCGGGCGTAGTCACTGTTGTCCAGGACAGCCCCTGGGAGCTGGCCGTCACATTAAGTGGCGTCTGAATGACCATAGCTCCCTTGCCATAGCGACTTGTCGCCAGCCAGTTGGCGAAATGTTGGTTGATTTGGCGAATGGCATCATCGGTCAAACTGATGTTTTTCATCTCAACCTTAGGCTGCGCTTGGCTAACCTTGGCCCAATCTTCATTGGCCTTGAGCAACTGGGTCTCCCCCACTGTTCGATAGGTATTCCCTTGAACTGTCAGTTTGGCTTTTTGCCAAGGCAAGAAGCCTTGTGTCAGGACTAAGGCGCCTTCTTTTCCTGGCAACTCAATGCGCAGAGAGGCTTTTCCCGTGATTTGAGGGCTGGCTTGAAAAACTTCCCCCGTAGCCTCATTTTTGATTTGAAAGACATCCTTATCTAACCGATGCACCTCAAAGAAAACCTGTTGCGACGTTTTTAGCTTTTGTGTTTCGATGCGATAGACCACTTGGGTGGAAGAAAAGGCTGTCGTCCGTCGCCAGGCACCTGCTACTAAGCCCAGAAGGAAACAAAAGAACGCCAGGATAAAAAAGAAATAACGCTTCATCATAACCTACCTTTTTTTGTAACGTAACAAAAGCACAAAACACAAGGCGTAAACCACAGCATGCCAAAACAGGGCCTGCCAGGCATCCATTAGGGCTGACGACTTGGCGGTGAATTGGTCCAACTGTGCCTTGGGCAAAGCTAGTCCAAACTTTGCCATCTGAGAGGGGATCTCACGCAAACCATTAATGGCTCCAAAGGCCTTGTGACCTGCCCCTAAAAAGATGCCCTTTTCTGTCCAGTTAATCGCTTTGGGCAATTGCAAAACGGTCCCAGACAGCGCAAATTGAACAATTCCTACAACAACAGCCAGAATCACTGAAGAAATTTCACTCGTTCCCGCAAGGCTAGAAATCACCAGAGCCAAAAAATGCGCCGACAGGAAAACTAAGAGCACTGTGACAAAAAGATCACTATCAAATGCCCCAAAAACAATCCCCTTAGCTTTTAAGTCCTTATCAAAGACATTTGCCACCCAATGGTAGCCAAATACAAAGACTAGGGCTTCGATAATGGCATAGCCCGTATTAAAGAGCAAAGTGGCAACTGCAAAGCCCGTTCGCGACAGACCCGAGAAGAAATCACGGTCCAAGACAGAGCGCTCCTTGGAAATATAAATGGCATTTTGGACTAAAATAAGTAGAGCTGACGAAAAGAGCAACAAAAAGGTTGTCATGCGTGTCGATTCAAATTGCTCCAAGAAGTCTTTTTTCTGAATATAAACAATTAAGACTTCAAACAAGAGAATGCCAAACAATACCTTGACAAAGTCTGTCCAGCTATTCTTAAACTTGTAAAAAGATAAACGTAAACTTGCCATAAATCTCCTAGATACGATAGACGCGGCTGGAACGGTCCAACTCCTTGTAAATCTCTGCTAGATTCAAATCCAAATATTTACTAATGTCATGTGGGTCAGTCGTCTTGTATTCCAACAGTAATTCTTCATAGGTGCCGACAAAGGTTGGTAAGCCATGTGACATAAAAATCATACGATCCAAAATACTCAAATTCTCAGTATTATGCGTGATGACGATAATGGCTTTGTTAGCTGAGCGTGCCAAAATGCGCAAGGTTCGAAGCAGATTGCGGTCACTCAAGGCATCTAAGCCGCTGGAGGGCTCATCTAAGATAAAGTAACGGGAGTCACTCAACAACTCAACGCCTATGGAAACCCGTCTTTGCTGACCACCTGACAATTCTGACACTTTTTTGCGCCAGAAAGGGGTCAATCCCAAGTCCTCAACCACCCGGTGCACCTGCGTTTCTTTTTCAGCACGAGAGCGCCCCCTCAGATGGATATCTGCATAGGTTTTAAAGGTTTCTTCTACCGTCAAATAGTCGCGCAACAAATTTTTCTGTGGCACATATGCCCAAGGGGTTTCCCGATGAGACACACGATAGCCATCCTCAATCATGCCAAACTGATGACAGGTCGGTTTGAGGCGCCCTAGCAAAATCTCTGTGAGTGTTGTTTTACCGCTACCAGACGCTCCCAGAATACCGACTAACTCACCTGTACGAATGGTCACATCTAGGTGGTTAAAGAGCGCTTGGTCATTGCCCTTATACTGAAAACAAATATGGTTAAAGGTCAGTTGATGTGGTGTCACGATTTCTCCTCATGTGCATAAAGTAAAAACAAAATGAAGGCCACTAAGGCAATAATGAGTAGTAAAACCAGGTTCAAGTGAAAAACAAGAACTAGACTAGTCGCTAAGACTGTCCCTAAAAGTCCCAAATAGCGCAAGAGACCCGCCTTTTTTGGCCCTTGATAACTGTCAGGGCTTTGTGTTTGGAAAGCAGGCTGCGCTACCAGAAAGGCTTGGTTTTGTCTTTTAGCCGCTTCTTCCTGATAGGCGGCCACCAAGGCTTTGTCGTAAGCATCCTTGGCCGAAAAATCAACAAAACACTTCTTGGCCTCTGCAATATGGGCCAGCAAAGCAGTATCGTCTGCTGATAAGCCAATATGCGCATCACGACTATTTAGCTCCTCACTTAGACGATTGAGGAGAATAAAATTAGCATTTGCCGACGCATCTGGTCTGAGGCTTTCAGCCAGAGGGGCTAGCAAGGCGAGTTTCTGCCCATCGGTCGTTCGCCCTTTATAGTAATCAATCATCATAAGGTATAGGCGTCAAAGATAGCTTGTAACTCGGTTAAATCATCATCCACAAATTGACTCAAAGTTGTGTTGACGGTTAACTGGTTGATGATTTCTCCCGTCACACTATCGGTAATAGTGATGTAGACAATCTGCTCTTCGTCAAAATCTAGGCGTATGCTGATAAGCTTTTCCCCAGCCTGTCTTGGTGTGGCTAAGGGTTCTACGCGATTGAGAATGATATCAACATCCATAGGATTTTCATAATTTCCTTCTGTCAAACGCAGCCCAAAATTTGTCTGGCCATCAACCGTCGCGACCAGGTCATCCTTGATAAAGGTTGCTGGAATGACCGTATTACGAGGGACGATAATACGGTTATAGTAATCCCCGACAAAAGGATAGGATTGGGCACTGGACTTTTTCAAGAGTATCCCTAACCCCTGCGAAGTCACATCACGAATCACCAGACCATCTGTCTTCGCATCCAAATCTTCACTAGCTTGCGTTTCACTAAAGGTGACCCCGTGATTTACCATCAAGTCGGCGATAATCGCTGCTCCCTCAGCGACAATAATATCTGGATTGAGGTCATATTCTGGTTTTTTACCTGAAAGAGCTTCAATCATCAAGCGAACGACGGGCATACGGGTTGAGCCCCCCACCAGTAAGATATGGTCAATGTCCTTCCAAGTCAAACCAGATGAACGCAGGGTCGTCTCCAACTTGATTTGCGTGTCTTTTAGTAAGGGTTGAATTTCCCGTTGAAAATCATTTTGTGTGATTTCAACTTCATACTCAGCCGTTTCGGTCATGTATTCAAAGTAGGTCGCATCATTAACAGATAGGGCAATCTTGAGTTTTTCTGCTTCATAGAGGAGTTGCGTCTCTTGTTGGGCTGTTAGCTTGGTCATATTGACCCCTTGGTCTTCCAAACGACGAATCAATAATTTCGCCAACTGCTTATCAAAATCAAGCCCACCCAATCGGTGATTGCCATCTGTTGCCTTGATATCGTAATGCTGACCAGCAACCTGTAGGACAGTCACATCAAAGGTGCCACCCCCCAAGTCATAAACAAGGATATTGCCATTGACGCCACGGTCATGCGCATAGGCAATGGCTGCTGCCGTCGGTTCATTGATAATCCGAAGCACTTCAAATCCTGCCAAACGCCCTGCATTTTTCGTCGCCGCGCGTTGTTTGGAGGTGAAATAAGCCGGTACGGTGATGACCACTTGAGGCGCCGTTTTTTCGTGGCCTTCTTCCTCTTGCAATTTTCCAATGCGTTTTTTAAATTCATTGAGAACCATGGCCGACAAAATCACCGAGTTAATTTGCCGATTGTCTGGTGTTTTTGTCACAACGTTCTTTGCGATGTCCCGCTTAAAGTCCATGCGGAAATTTTCCACATGCCCTGAGGATAGCCCTCTATTGATTGCCTCACGTCCAACACTCACGCGCATTTTGCCACCAATATTGGAAAAATAGACGGCTGAACGTAGCACAATCTCATCATTTGCTCCCACACGAACGATTTCGGTTTGCCCACTGGCATCTCGTGTGGCTAAAACAGAATTGGTCGTCCCAAGGTCTATTCCATAAGCTCTGTTTGCCATGTCCTCTCCTTTAGCTGACTGTATTTTCTGTTGATATCACAGATGAGTCACCATTTGTTCCTGTGATGTAGTAGTCAGTGTAAGTATAGCTATTGCTGTAATAGTAGTTTGAGTCTGATTGTTTCTTTTTATCGCGATTTTCTTTGAGCGATACCGTACAAGACCAAGACAGCTTTTGTTTAATCGTTCCGTAAGACCGATGTTGCGAACTATAGCTGTAGCCAAAGGTATAGACAACCGTAAAATCGACCTGATAGCTATCTTTTCCAACTTGGGTAACCTTGGTCACGTCCACGTCACTAAAATCGATGTAATCAGCGCTACGATTTTTGGCACCTGTCGTATTACTGTCAATAGTTGCTTTGACGTCTGTGTAAAACTTATTTTGATTGCCGTTTTTAAAGACATCCGTCAGGCCGTTTGGGGTTTCCTCATAGTCTGCATAAGATTCTAATTTACTGTAAGCAACAGTAACCAAGTCATCAGCCGTATCACGGTCTAAAATTTCCTTAGAAGTATCTAAGGTCAAGCTTTCCCCGTCAGTAATGGAGGATACAGCCACTTGGTTATCTGACTGAATCGAGCTTTTATCTTGGAAGGTTTTCTTCACATAAACTAGGGCATCCCCTGCGACAGCCAAGTTTTTCACTTCTGCTTCGCCGTCGACCAAACTGCCTACTTTTTTGGCACCGACATAGAGGTCACCGTCACTAATATTTGATGACACAGAAAAGCTGACATACTGCACATTCATCTTGACAGTCTGACTGCGAGTGATAACAACATCCTGAGATAGGCTAATCGACTGACCACTGACTGTGCCGACAGCACTAAAGGCGTATGAACCTGGGTAGAGGTGTTTTAGTTCCTTTTTATCATTCGTTCCACTTGTCTTGAAAACTTCTTGGTCATTGGCTGACACGGTCAAGTCCTTGGTATTAGTGGTCACTGTAATATCAACAGGGTCCACAAGGACAGCCCACTTAGGAAAAATCAAGAATTCTCGACCAACCACCTGCATCTTGTCACCAGACAGCAATTGCTTTTTGTTAGTCACCCGTGCCATGGTTTTCTTCGATTGATAGGTCAGCTCCTTGCTGGAAATGGTCTTTTTCGTGTCACTCCAGACTTCGTAGCTTAAGCTGTCTTCTACTGTGCCTTTAACGGCCTTGAGGTAACGCGTCGCCACTTGCTCACGGGAAAAATAGAAGCTCCCATAGAAGAAGCCAGCAAAACCTGCCACTAGACAGATGACCAAAGCAATGAGGCCACGCTTCTTCCATTTATTCATTTTCGGTTTAAGTGGTGGTAGCACTTGACCACCAACGGGCACTTGGTTCTGGTAAGTGGCTGCTGATTTGGCAGAGGCTGCCTCCCCTGTCCCTGCTAGAAAGGGCGTAATGGACTCCAAAGCATAATCCGCTTGCTGGCCTTGTGCCATCTCTGCCTCTGTTGGGTAACGCCCCACAAAGGTCAAAAATTTCTCCACCCAAATTTCCTCAGGAGTCGTTGCAAGGTCTGCCTCCGAGCTCGAAGCAGGGACTGTCTCTGATCCTCTAGCAGGCGCTTGTTCAGCTAGATAGGCCGCTTCTTCGGTCAGATCATAAACCGCTTCTTCAAGAGGCTCTTCACCATTGGCTTCCGTTTTTGCATCATCAAAGGGAATCCCTGCGATTGGTTTGATACTCTTAGGGTCAAAGCCTGATGCCTTTCCTGCCTGAAATTCCTCTGGTTTGGGATCGCGTCCAACAATCTGCCGAAACAAATCTACCCAACGATTCTGTGTTGCCATATTCTCTCCTTTTTTGACAAGAAAGGCCACTTGTTTTCAATGCAACAAGTAGCCTTTTTGCTTAACTTTTCTGATACGAATCGTAAAGCTATGCTAGCTTTTTTGTCTATTACTCGATTTAGTAATTGCTGTGTTTTGGCACAGTTGTCACCACATAGCCAAAGTTGCTCTTGGCATCTTCTTTGACACTGAAGCTAACACGGTCTTTTTTCCATGTGCCATTTTCCGCTTGATAGCTAACAACGTAGACCACAGCAAAGCCATTTTTATCTTGGCGGATTTTTTCTAGCGTGCTACCTGCATAAGACTTGACAATCACTTGATGCACATCCTTTTGGATATCACCATCCAGATACAAGGAGAGGTAATCTACCTTGTTTGATGAGACGTAAGTGCTCAAGAAAAAGTTGCTAAAGACATTAATTTTATCTTGGTTGTCTTGTAAGGTCTTAACTTCTTTGAGTTCTTGACGCGCTTGAGAAAGGGCCGATGTTTGATAAATACTCACTCCCAAGGCCAAAAATGCAAGCAATAGTGCTACAGCCGTTACTATGAAATTGCCAGACGCTTTCTTTTTGGACGGCTTAACTGCTTGAGGAGTTGTTGGATGTGAAGCCCCTTGAGCTTGAGCCTCTTGAGCCAACTGTTGCTCCTTGCGCTTTTGGCGACGGCCTTTTTTCTTCTTAGTTGGTAACTGTGGTTGAGCTTGCACAAAGGAGGCTGGTGTAGAAGATTTCAGGACACCCCCAGCAATCAGGTTAATTTCTTGTAAGTCAAATTGTGTTGAACGTGCTGCCTGTACTTCTGAAGCACTTGGTTCACGACCGACAACTTGACGAAAAGCATCCACCCAACGGGCTTCCTGGGCATTAATTTCTTGCCCTTTAAAAGTAGGGCTTTGATAGCTGACAGTGGCTGTAGAGCCCGCTACTGGCGCCTCAGAAATTGCAACACTGTCATCAGAAACCGCTGCAATTGCCTTGATGGATTTTGGATCAAAACCAGTTTGTTTCCCTTGAATGAATTCTTTGGCTGTTGGTTTACGGCCGACGACCTGCTCAAATAATTGTGTCCATTTTTGTTGTGTTGCCATAGTTTTCCTCCTTAGTTTCCTGCACCAAAAAGGCTGCTAAAAGATTGGGCAAAGGTGTTACTTGCTTGATTGAGGTAGTTACCGATAGAAGCACCAACGGTTGCCAAGACTAAGACGACAATAAGGGTCACGATTAGCGAAACAGCCACCATCGTCAACAAGGTTGTCAAACCTTTAGAGAGTTTAGCTACCCCTTGGTTGGCCCCAATAGCCAGCGAAGCCATGAAGATAGAGAAAACAACCAGCTGTAAGAAAATCAAAATGTAAACAAGGACACTGGCCGTTCCCATGAAACTAAACAACAAGGCTAAGAAGTTGACCGCCAAAATCAAGGGGAAGTAACCAAAAGCACGTCCCAAACGTTGCCAGTAGTTGTCATTTGGGTAGTTGGCGTCTTTGAGAATACGGCTGAGAGCAATAGGCCCAAAGTAACCAATCAGGAGCAAGGCCAAAAAGGCAAAATAAGTCCCAAAACCAAAAATATTAGCAAAGACCCTTGGCCCGATCAAGGAGGCCATGCCACTATAGAGACTCACCGAGTTCGTTGCCAGAGAAGTCAAAAGACCTGAAAAAATAGTGACGAAGAAATTACGTAGTACCCCTGCGCCGATGATAGCAATGATGACCGTCGTAATAATCCCAAAGACTGGGTGAGACTCCGTATCCGTCGCTTCAGGCTTGTAGAAACCTTTGGCAAACCACTTGAAATAATTGACAAAAGCTTGACCAACTGGGTTCGGTTGTTTGGCAAAGGCCGCATAGTCAAAACCTGCTTGACCGGGGTGCGCATAGGCTTGGCCACCGAACGTTGCTTGAGCACCAACAGGTGGCTCTTGCCCTGCAACTGTCTGACTAGCTTGCGCTTGTTGCGTAAATGCTTGGCCTTGTGGCTGAACATATTCTGATGCTGTGGAGCCTTGCACCGCTTGGCTTTGTGGGGCGTCAATTTCTCCGCTAGCAATGGCTTGCTGAATTTCCTGAACAGTGGCCGGTCGGCCGTTAATCGCCTCAAAATACTCTTGCCAATCTTGTTGGTTCATGAATTGTCTCCTCCTCGGTCTGATGACCATAGTTTTCCTAATCTAATCTTAAAGGTACATTTAGTGTATCATAATCATCATTATTGTCAATGGACTTTTGTCAGCAAAAGCCCTTACAAAACGCTAAAAAATCATGCCTGGACCTATTTAGTGACAAATATCAGGTCAAAAAAAGAAGACCAGAAAACTGGCCTTCCTGAAGGAAAATGGGCTTATTTGGCTTCAATTAAACCAACTTCACCATCTTCACGTTTATAAATCACATGCGCTTTGGTTGTTTCAACATCTGAATAGATGAAGAAGTCATGTCCCAAAAGTTCCATTTGTAGGAGAGCTTCATCCAATGTCATCGGTTCAAGGTCAACCACCTTGGTACGAACCACCTTGGCACTTGGGATTTCTTCGGTTTTTTCTTGTTCAAACTCTGGCGTAAAGACCTGATTCGTTGGAACTTTCGCACGTGTGCGTTTAGCAATCTTTGTCTTGTTACGACGGATTTGACGTTCTACCTTATCCACAACCAGGTCAATGGATCCGTACATATCCTGTGAAACGTCTTCAGCACGCAAGGTTACTGATGAGTCCACAAAGACGGTCAATTCCACCTTAGCGGATTTTTCACGGTAGACTTTCAAATTCACACGAACAGTCAACTCACGATCAGCATTGAAGTATTTTTCCAACTTCGCTGTCTTGTCTTCGACATAGGCACGCAGGCTGTCAGTGACTTCGATATTTTCTCCTCGGATGTAATATTTAATCATATTAGAATCCTCTTTCTAAACGCTAAGCGCTTTCTTTACTATTATTATAACCTTTTCAACACAAAATGCAAGTCTCGCCCTAACGACACAAAGACAAGCTACGCACATGGGCTACACCCGCTTCTAGCAAGGCTTCCTTGGCCAATTGTAGGGTCGCTCCTGTCGTATAAATGTCGTCACACAGTAAAATTTTTGTTGGCAAATCAACAGAATCTTTCACTGCAAACACTTGCTGGCTGGCCAAACGTTGGGTGCGATTTTTTGAGGATTGTTTGGCACTGTCCATTTTGGTCAAGACCTCTTTATGGGCAAGGCCAGCAGCATCTAAGAGGGCCGTCACTTGATTAAAACCTCGTTCTTTATAGGTGGCAGGACTAGTTGGAATGCCAACCAAGGTCCATTCCTTTTCTTTTTGCAACAGTTCACGAAGATCAGGGGCGAAAACCTGAGCCAAGGCATAGTCTCCCAAAAACTTGTAGCGGCTAAAAAATGCCCTCATGGCCTCATTATAGTGATAGAGGGCTTGGTGCGCCACTTCTCGGCCCCTTGCCTCCCAATCAGAACAATCCTCACAGATGTCAGCCTCTCCTTCCTTGTAACAGCGCAGGCAATGGCAATCTGAAATCCTTACAAAACTGGCCTGACAATCTGAGCATAAGGAGGGAGACGCTGGCGAAAAGGTCAAGAGGTCGGTAAAGCGCCAAGGTCTGCTAATGGGTTGAAAACAATACAAACACCTCATGAAAAACCTCCCTTGGCATTCATCTCCTGGATGGCCTGTCTCGCTCGGACCATCGCTCGGGTCTTGCCTTCGTGGTAAAAGCGTAAGAGGCCCTCCGGGCGGTCAGAACTCCGCCCAACACGCCCTGCGATTTGGACCAGACTGCTTTTGGTGTAGAGCCTGTGATGGGCCCAAAGCACAAAAACATCGACGCCTGGAAAAGTGACCCCTCGCTCTAATATGGTCGTCGTCACCAAGATATCCAATTGACCACTACGAAAGGCTTCGACAACGGTCAAGCGCTGTGCCTCCTGGCTGGAAACATAGCCGATTTTTTGATGGGGCAGGGCAGTTTTTAAACTTTGGGCCAAGCGTTCCCCTAATGCAATATGAGGAAAAAACAATAAGAGGGGAAAGCCTGTCGCTCTTTGTGCTTTGATGTCACGAACTAATGCGCGGGGGAGAAGGCCTTTTTTCACCCCTTTTTCCAAACCGTTCAGCCAGGAAAAACTGGGAACAACCAAGGGATGCCCGTGAAAGCGTCTAGGTAGGTCCAACTGAAGGAGCTGACCTGCTTTTACCTTGGCTTCCAGAGCATCCGTAGAGGTTGCTGTTAGAAAGACTTGGACGCCGTCCAAAGCTAGCGCTGTTTCCACAGCATAGTAAAGGGAAGCGTCATCCACGAATGGAAAGGCATCCACCTCATCGATAATAATCACATCAAATGCCTGATAAAAGCGATAGAGCTGGTGAACCGTTGCCACCAATAAAGGGCAGCGAGTATAAGGCTCACTATGACCGTGCAAGAGCCCTACCTTACAGGAAAAATCCCGTTTCAGACGCTTGTGCAATTCGATACAAACGTCAATCCTAGGGCTAACAACTGCACAAGCACCACCTGTCTTAAGCACCTGGTCAATCGTTTGGTAAATCATCTCTGTCTTACCCGCTCCCGTCACCGCATGAACCAAGCAATCTTGCCCTTTCGAGACAGTTTGACAGAGACGCTCAGAAACTTCTCTCTGATAAGGGGTCAATTCTCCCTGCCAGACCAAATAAGACTGGGCCACAAAAGCTTTCCGAGGCAAATGATAGAGGCAATCTTCTGACACTAATCGCCCCATAACCAAGCAATGGCGGCAGTAAAAACGTCCATCTGGAAGTTGACCTTCAGGACTGACAGTTTCCCCACAGCGCCGACAGAGGAGCTGATTTTTGGTCGTTTTAAATGCACTCAGTTGCTGGTAGGCGGGGCCAGAAGCTGTGCCTAACTCGCTTTTGGTCAGCCAACGGCCATAGTGGTTTTCATTATAGGTTGTCATACTAGTCTATTCGTCAACTGCACTAAAAAATGGTAGACTTAAGGTATGACTTATTTCACTATTGCCTCAGACGGTAGCTACGAAGAAGAAATTAAAAAATCGCGGTTTATCTGCTACCTCAAACGGATTACAACAGAAGAAGAGGGGCGAGCTTTCATTGCCACCCTCAAAAAACAACACCATAAGGCCTCTCATGCCTGTTCTGCAATGATTATTGGCGAAAATGCAGACATCAAGCGGTCCAGCGATGACGGAGAGCCCAGTGGAACTGCCGGAGTCCCCATGCTGACTGTCCTTGAAAAACAAGAGCTGACCAATGTGGTCGCAGTGGTCGTGCGGTATTTCGGTGGGATTAAACTGGGCGCTGGAGGGCTCATTCGCGCTTACTCAGGCAGCCTAGCTGCTGGCATCCTAGCCCTTGGGAGAGTCATGGTTACGCAACAAGAGCTCCTAGAGCTGTCTTTAAGCTATTCCCAATACCAAAATTTCGAGAGTTTTGCCCAGCAAGAAGAAGTGACCATCCTAGACCAAACCTTTTCTCAAGACGTACAGGTCACTATCAGCCTTTCTCCTGAGCGAGAAGCAGACTTTAAACAAGCCTTGACGGAGCTTTATCACGGCCCTATCCCCATCACTTCTGTCGGCAAGAAAGAGGTCGAAATCCCTCTGTGATACGTTTTTCCTATCGTAGTGATTAGAAAAAACTATTTTACAAGACCATGCGAGACCCTTATACTATAAGCAATTACGCTATAGAGAGGTATTTACATGGCAACTATTTATGAATCTATCACAGACCTTATTGGTCAAACCCCTATCGTTAAGCTTCACCACACAGCACCTGAAGACGCCGCTGATGTTTACGTAAAAATCGAAGCCTTCAACCCTGGTTCTTCTGTGAAAGACCGGATTGCTTTAGCCATGATTGAAGCAGCTGAGCGCGATGGCATCATCAAACCCGGTGATACAATTGTTGAACCAACTTCCGGTAACACTGGTATCGGCCTGTCTTGGGTGGGAAGCGCGAAAGGCTACAAAGTTATTATCGTCATGCCAGAAACCATGAGCGTTGAACGTCGCAAGTTGATCCAAGCCTATGGGGCTGAGCTCGTCTTGACACCAGGTAGCGAAGGCATGAACGGTGCGATTGCTAAGGCGCAAGAAATTGCCAAAGCAAAAAATGGCTGGGTGCCATTGCAATTTGCCAACCCTGCTAACCCTGCTATCCACGAGACGACAACAGGTGCTGAGATTCTTGACGCTTTCGGCAAAGATGGTTTAGATGCCTTTGTTTCTGGTGTCGGTACTGGAGGAACGGTTTCAGGTGTCTCTCATGCCTTGAAAAAAGCCAACCCAGAAATCCAAGTCTATGCAGTCGAAGCAGACGAGTCAGCTGTCTTGTCTGGTGAAAAGCCTGGCCCACATAAAATTCAGGGGATTTCAGCTGGCTTTATTCCAGATACTTTGGACACAAAGAGCTACGATGGTATTCTGCGTGTGACATCTGAAGATGCCATCCAGACTGCTCGCTTTGTCGGTGCCAATGAAGGCTTCTTACCTGGTATTTCTTCAGGAGCAGCTATTGCGGCAGCGGTTGAATTGGCGAAAAAACTTGGCAAAGGCAAAAAAGTCTTGGCCCTCTTACCTGATAACGGCGAACGTTACCTCTCAACAGCCCTCTATGATTTTGAGGTCTAAAATACATCATTGATAAGACACAAATGACCTGAGACGATTGTCTCAGGTCATTTTGTTTGTTCATTTTCTAAAAAACCAGCAGAAACGCCAAGCGGTTTAAAGGCTTAGGGCTGTGTCTCACGGTGATTAAGATAGTCTAAGCCTTCAGAAATCCAGCCTGGCATAGCTTCGGCCAGCGGTTTAAAGCCAATATGCAAGCGATTATTTGAAAAGCGGTGCTTGTGATGAAAGCGGTGCTTTTCTTCCTCTAGCGTACGCAGAGACAAAGAAGCCTTCTGGGTGAATTCGTCCACATCAATCACCTGAACGGTCAGGCGTTGCCCAACTTTCAACTGATCGAAAATATTGTCCACATAGCCTGTTTTGATTTCTGATATGTGGACCAAACCTGTACTGCCATTGTCTAACTCAACAAAAGCACCATAGCTCTTGATCCCAGTGATGACGCCCTCTACTTTGTCACCGATTTTCATGCTTCAACAACCTCAATCCCAGTGATGACAATGTCTTCGACAGGTTTGTCCTGTGGACCTACTTCAGCCGTGGCAATAGCATCAAGGGTTTGGTAGGAAGCGTCGCCCACCAATTGTCCAAAAACCGTATGACGACGATCTAAGTGAGGTGTCCCTCCTTCAGCCGCATAACGTTCCGCAATAGGTTTTGGCCAACCACCACGTTCTAACTCCTTGGCATTGTATGGCAAGGTTTTGTTTTGAACGATGAAAAACTGAGAACCATTGGTATTAGGCCCGGCATTAGCCATGGATAGGGCTCCACGGATATTATAGAGGCTTTCTGAAAATTCGTCTTCAAAAGACTCACCATAAATGGACTCACCACCCATACCTGTTCCTGTTGGATCGCCACCTTGAATCATGAAATCATTGATCACACGGTGGAAGATAATTCCGGCATAATAACCATCCTTGGCTAAGGCGATAAAGTTAGCTACCGTTTTTGGTGCTTCTTCTGGAAAAAGGACCAAGGTCATGTCACCAGCTGTTGTGTGCATAATCACACGTGGCGACTCTTGACCGGTGATGTCTAATTGGGGATATGTTACTTCTTTTTCTACCATTCCTAACTCCTCTAAGGCATATAAAATGCCATCTTCTAAGACTTCTTTTGTCACGAAGTCTGCTTTTGCTTTAATTTCTGGCACGGCATTTCCCATGGCAACCTTCAAGCCCACATAATCGAACATTTCCATGTCATTGAGGCCATCGCCGAAAAAGAGGACTTGGTCAGGGGTCAAACCGATGGCATCCAGCAGATGCGCCAGGCCAGAAGCTTTGGAAAAACCGGTGGCCACAACATCAGACGAATGAGGGTGCCAACGCACAAAACGCAAGGCCTGACTCAAATCCTCTGGTAAGGTCAAGGTATCTCCCACCGTTTCAAAGGTCCACATGTGGTAAACAGCATGGGTCTGATAAAAATCTGGGGCAACGATGTAGTCTGGGTAGACGGGCTTTAAGGCTTCGTCAACCAGTTCAGAGGCTTCTGATACTGCTGCTACTTCCTTGCCCGCAAATCCATAGGCAATACCGACTTCTTTGCACCAAGCAACGTAGGCCTCTACCAGCTCCTGTGGTAGCGGTTCATCGACCAGAGCTTCTCCTTTCTGGTCATAGACATAGGTGCCGTTAATCGTGACAAAATAGTCTGGCTTAAGCGCTAAAATTTCTGGAACGACCCCATAGGGGGCACGTCCTGTGGCAATACCAGTTTTGATGCCTTTTTCCTTTAACGCAGCAAAAACTCGGGTCACAGAGGCAGGAATTGTTGCTTTTGCCTTGTGGCGCAGGGTGTCGTCTATATCAAAAAAGACAGCCTTAATTTTTTTGGCTTTATATCGTGTTTTAGCGTCCATGGTCTCTCCTCTCTCTGTTTGTCCTTCATTATACCATCTTATGTCTCATCGTGGGCAACAAGACCATGTTGAAAGGCATAGACAACCGCTTGAGTCCTATCTTCCACTTCAAGTTTCGCCAAGATATTCGACACATGGGTTTTGACCGTTTTCAAAGAGATAAAAAGCGCCTCGCTAATGGATTGATTATCATACCCTTTGGCCAAAAGGGCTAAAACGTCCCTTTCACGATTGGTCAAACTATCATGCAACTGCGGGTGGTTTTTGTGGTATTGGACAGTGTTGTCTACCTCGGATTCAATGGCCTCTTCTCCCTGAGCCACCTTCCGAATACTGTTTAAAATCTCCTGAGAACTCGACGTTTTTAACATATACCCCTTGGCGCCCGCTTCAATGACCGGGTAGATTTTCTCATAGTCCAAGTAGCTGGTCAGCACCAGAATCTTGGCCTTTTTCCAAGCCTTTAAAAGGGCCAGCGTTGCAGTGACGCCATCCATCTCAGGCATGACAATATCCATAACCACCACGTCGGGACGTAAGTCCAAGGCCTTAGCAATGCCTTCTTCCCCATTTTTGGCCTCACCGATGACTTGAATGTCCGGCTGCAAATCCAGAAAACTTTTCAAGCCCAAGCGAACCATCTCATGGTCATCCACTAATAATACGGTCGTCACTGTCTCTGTCATCGTCATCTCCTTCTATGAGAGGGACCTGAATTGTCATGGCTGTCCCCTTGCCCGGCGTACTGATAAAGCGAAGTTGCCCTGCCATATCATTGACACGGTCTTCAATATTTTTCAAGCCATAGCTCACATGTGCTACCTTAACAGGATCAAATCCTTGGCCATCGTCAACCATTTTTAAGGTTAGGCGATGTGCGTCTTGGGTCACATAAACTTCCAACTGACTGGCCTTAGCATGCTTGAGAGTATTACTGATAAACTCCTGGGCAATCCGAAAGAGATTATCCTCAATCGTCTTGGGAATCGTCGTCACCGAAGCTTCAAATAAAACTTTCAAGGCATTTTTGTCACGTAGTTCTTGTAAAATCATCTCCAAGCCTTGAACCAAGCTACGCCCTTGCAATTCGGTCGGTCGCAAGTGCAAGAGCATTACCCGCAAATCATTTTGAGCGCTATCAAGCACATCTCGGGTGACTGTTATTTGCTCTTTTATCGTCGCCAAGGGGACCTGGTCAAGGTTCTCGCTCAACCCAGAGAGCATCATACTCGCCGCAAAAAGTTCTTGGGATACGGTATCATGCAGGTCACGCGCTAAACGTGTCCTTTCCTGGGCGATGATGACCTGACTATCTTCAATGCGTTCATTTTGCGTCCGTTGTAAATTGCTAGTAGTTTCCTTTAGCTTTCGGGATAAACGTTGGAGGTTTTTCCCAATCTCCGTCTCATCGGTCGTGATTGATTGGTTATTGAGAATCCGCTTAAGCTTTCGATTAAATTGCAGGCGTGTCCCTTCTTGGATGATGACACACAAAAAGAGCAACAGAATCACCAAAGAAAAGGTTAAAAATACAAGCGAAAAGAGTAGGCGCATGAGGCGAACAGGGTCTTTAGTCAGTTCAGCAAAGGTCATGCCAAACCCGTCCAGCAGCATGAGCACAATACTCCCCATGGTCATCACTGCAAAACCAATAATGACCAGATACTGAGAACGTCTCATGGGCGACTCACCTCCACATAGCCAGCCAAAACATTGACCACGAGCTTAACACGGCGTTTATGGGCTGGATTGGCATCGTCTGGGCCGAGTTTCAGACTGGTATTTCGCAAATCGTAAATCGGCTGGTCAAAATACCTTAGGCTACCATACAAGGCTGATACATCGAGATAAACAGCCACATCCAAAGGGACTATGATTTTGGTGGGGCCATAAATTTTTCTGATCAAAACGACATTGTCCTGACCAGCAATCAACACACGACTAAGGTCAATCACATCAGAACCCGATAGCCGTAAAACATTGATATCATCAAAAGCATAGGTATCTGTCCCAGTATACTCCTTGCTCCCTAGCCACTGGTTGCGGATTGGTCGCGCCTTCAGTCCCGTGCGTTGAAAGGTTAAGAGGGCATAACGGTTGGTCTTTTTGACCTGGGCGAAATGATTAATCATGACATAAACAAGCCCCAAAACAAGTGCCGAAATAATGTAAGGATTAAGCATCAAGACCAAAAAGAGGAATAAAAAGCCCACCGACAAGAAAAAATTGGCCCTTTGGTCCTGAGTGTAAAAGCGCACCATTAAAAGCAGTAACACAACCAAAATGATAAAGTTAGTTGCCTGTGACGCTAAAATACTCAGTAATCCCAAGGTCAAGAGAACAGCTTCAGCCAGCAAAAACAGTTGAAATTTACGCATAAGCCCCTCCTGAGTTAGTCTTCCTTATTGTACCACAAAAATCGGGACTAGCCCACGTCCCAAAGCCCCAGACTACCGACCCTAGCATCTGCTACTGGTGCTTATCAGACAACACATCTCATAAGAGCTTTCAATAGACAAAAAAGGCTGGGACAAAATCTCAACCTTTTCTTATTCTTTCATTTACAAGGAATGATTACTGCCTAGCTTTGCGGTATTTCCACTGGCTGTAGAAACCAAACCCGACAATCCACAAGGTGGCACCGATAGCGCCGACAACAGTCGAATCCTGCAAAAAGAGGATAGCAAAGACAAAAATCATAAAGGCAATGGTCAAACTGTCCAGCGGTTTGTAAGCTGGCATCAAGTAGCCATCAGCCATAAAGTCCTGTGATTTACGGTATTTCATATGAGCCAGAATCAAAAGGACATAAATCGCAATATAGACACCTGAAGAGGAAGCCGTAATCAAGGCAAAGGCATTGGAAACCCCAGGAATGACATTGATGAGGGCTGACAGGGCAATCATGACCGCTGATGCCAAAATGGCATTGGCTGGGACCCCTGTGCGTGACAGCTTATCCACACCGAACTTGTGGAGCAAACGGTTAGGATTTTCTTTAGCCAGTTGATAGAGGTTGCGACCCGTTGAAAAAAGGGTGGAGTTCAAAGCCGAAGCTGCAGCTGTCAAAACGACAAAGTTAATAACTGCGGCTGCCCACTTGAAGCCAGCCAACTGAAAGGCCGTTACAAATGGTGAGTTGTTAGATGGAATTTGACGCCAAGGGTAAATGACCATAATCGCCAACAAGGCCCCCACATAAAAAATGATAATGCGTGTCGGCAATTCCTGAATAGCCTTGGGTAAGACCTTACGTGGGTTGGCCGTCTCAGATGTTGTGATGCCGACAAACTCGATGGTTTGATAGGCAAAAAATACCATCTGGAAGGCGACCACAAAGTTGAAAACACCGTTTGGAAAGAGGCCAAAACCATTGGTCAGATTCGACAGACTGACCGTCCCAACCGAGGTTTTAAAATTGGTGGCCAGCATCATCAAGGCGGTTGCAATCAAGGCTAAAATGGTCACCACCTTAATCATAGCAAACCAGAACTCTAGCTCCCCAAACAAGCGTACAGCGATGAGGTTGACGCCTGTCAAAACGACCAGAAAGCCCAATTGACTCAACCAAGACGGCACCTGCGGAAACCAATACTGGAAATATTTTCCAACAGCCGTAATCTCTGCCATCCCGATAAAAATCAGCGACAACCAGTAGGACCAACCCGCAAAATAGCCCCAGCCTTGGCCTACGTGTTTGGTAATAAAACTGATAAAGGTGTGTTGCGAAGGGTCTTGATAAAGCATTTCCCCCATAGCCCGCATCATAAAGAACATGAAGAGTCCCGTTATGAGGTAGACCAAGATGATAGAGGGTCCTGTGAGTGAAATGGAGGAACCAGCCCCCAAAAAGAGACCCGTTCCAATAGTTCCTGCGATGGCAATTAATTGCACATGGCGGTTTTGTAAGCCACGGACCATGCCGTTGTTTTCTTGTGCTTCATCCTCTTGAGATGAAGCGTTTAATGGTTTTAAATCTTTTGACATAACGGTATTATTATACATGATTTTTAAGTGTTTTTCAAGTTGACATATCTATGGTGCCGTGAAACCTATTTCCGATTCCAATTATTGTCGGCACAGGACGGGCCCCTCGCAAAAAAATAAAAACCCGCATTAGCGGATTTTTATAGGCTGATCACTTATGAAGAGCTTAGCCGATGATGCTTCCATTTGGCACACTTGGGTCAACCGTTAAAAGGGTTAGTTTGCCCTCGTGCTCTGCAGAAAGAATCATGCCTTGACTGATGTGTTTTTTCATCATTTTACGCGGTTTCAAGTTGGCCACGATTTGAACCTTTTGACCTACCAATTCCTGTTCATTTGGATAATAATTGGCAATGCCAGACAAGATTTGTCGGTCACCTTGATCTCCAGCATCCAGACGGAATTTCAAGAGTTTATCGGAACCTTCGACTTTCTCAACGGCTTTGACTTGAGCCACACGGATTTCCACGGCATCAAAGGTGTCAAATTTGATCGTCTCTTTATCAGACGTCAGTTCGATAGCTTCTGGATCCCATTCAGTCGCTTGGTTTTCCTCTGGGTCCATGAGCCCTTTGATGTAAGCAACTTCTTCATCGATGTCCAAACGTGGGAAGATAGGGGTCCCCTTAGCAACCACACGCAGGCCATTTGGTAAGTCAGACAGAGCCAGGTTTTCCATCGACAGAACTTCTGGCAGACCGAGCTGTGACATAATGGCATTAGACGTTTCCATCATGAAGGGTTGGAGAAGATGAGCGACCACACGCAAGCTAGCAGTCAAGTGACTCATCACCGCTTTCAAAGCCTCCTGCTCTTCTTCATCTTTGGCCAACAACCATGGAGCTGTCTCGTCAATGTATTTATTGGTGCGAGCGATGATATTCCAAACGGCTTCTAATGCGCGTGGATAGTCCACGGCATCCATCTCAGCATGGTAGCGTGCGATATTGTCTGAAACAACCCTTTCCAGGTCAGCGTCAAATGCGGTCACACTTGAGCTATAGCTTGGTACTTGCCCGTCGAAATACTTGTTGACCATGGCAACCGTCCGGTTGAGCAGGTTACCCAAGTCATTGGCCAACTCGTAATTGATACGGTTGACGTAATCTTCAGGTGTAAAGGTGCCATCAGAACCGACTGGAAGACTGCGCATGAGGTAATAACGAAGCGGATCCAGACCAAAGCGATCAACAAGGGGTTCAGGGTAGACCACATTTCCCTTGGATTTAGACATTTTTCCATCTTTCATGACAAACCAGCCATGGGCAACCAAGCGTTTTGGCAAAGGCAGGTCTAGCGCCATGAGGATAATAGGCCAGTAGATGGAGTGAAAACGCAAGATATCCTTACCAATCATATGGATATCTGCAGGCCAAAACTGTTCAAACTTGGTCGCATCGTCCTGACCATAACCCAGAGCCGTGATATAGTTGACCAAGGCATCCAGCCAGACGTAGACCACGTGCTTAGGATTAGAAGGGACCTTAACTCCCCAACTAAAGGTTGTCCGAGAGACAGCTAGGTCTTCGAGACCTGGTTCGATGAAATTCTTTATCATTTCATTCATGCGCCCTGCAGGCGTGATAAATTCTGGGTGTTCCTCAAAGAAAGCAACCAAGCGATCCGCATATTTACTCAGTTTAAAGAAATAGGACTCTTCAGAAACCAACTCCACTTCGTGACCTGATGGCGCAATCCCACCGATAACCTGACCTGATTCATCACGAAAAACTTCTGCAAGCTGGCTTTCTGTAAAGAATTCCTCGTCTGACACCGAGTACCAACCGGTATACTCACCAAGATAGATATCCCCTTGAGCTAGCAACCGTTCAAAGATGTCTGCAACAACTGCTTCATGGTAATCATCTGTCGTCCGAATGAACTTATCATAAGAAATATCCAACAGTTTCCAGAGTTCCTTGACCCCCTCAGCCATCCCATCGACATAAGCTTGTGGGCTAACACCAGCCTGCTCAGCTTTAGACTGAATCTTTTGGCCATGCTCATCCAAACCCGTCAAATAAAAGACGTCGTAACCCATCAAGCGTTTGTAGCGGGCCAAAACGTCACAGGCAATGGTCGTATAGGCTGAACCGATATGCAGTTTCCCAGATGGGTAATAAATCGGTGTCGTAATGTAGAACGTGTTATCTGTCATGAATTCCAATTCCTTTCAAGGCAAATGAAGCCTTCTTATCCTGTTTATTTTACCACAAACCTAGGGGCTTGGGTAGCCTTACTGCCCTTAAAGCTGAGGCTGAGAACAAGAAAAAAACCAGGACCGTTCGCCTGGTTTCTTCAACAAAGATTAGTCTTCGTTAACGTAAGGCATCAAAGCCATTACACGTGCACGTTTAATAGCAGTTGTCACTTTACGTTGGTTTTTAGCTGATGTTCCTGTCACGCGACGTGGCAAGATTTTACCACGTTCTGAGACAAAACGACTGAGCAATTCAGTGTCTTTGTAATCAACGTATTCAATTTTATTAGCAGCGATGTAGTCAACTTTTTTACGGCGTTTGAAACCGCCACGACGTTGTTGTGCCATAGTATATCTCCTTTATAGTTTTCAGGTGAGGGGGATTGCCCTCTTCTGTCATTCGTCTACCCTTAAAACGGCAGATCGTCATCTGAAATGTCAATCGGATTGCTCCCACCAAATGGTGAGCTAGCATCCCGTGAAAAATCAGGTGTGCTTTGAGCAGATGTTGGATTGGCTTGTGGAGCAGAGCCGTAGCTATTGCCACCAAAGCCAGCTGAATTAGCAGACGCTTCACGTTGCGTGCGGCTTTCAAGTACTTGGAAATTATCCGCCACAACTTCAGTCACATAGACCCGTTGCCCTTGTTGGTTTTCATAGTTCCGTGTTTGGATACGGCCTGTGATTCCCACCAAGGTGCCTTTTTTAGCCCAGTTCGCTAGGTTTTCTGCCTGCTGACGCCAAATCACGCATGAAATGAAATCAGCTTCGCGTTCTCCTTGAGCGTTTTTAAAGTTGCGGTTAACCGCCAAGGTAAACGTTGCAACGGCCTGGTTATTTCCCGTATAGCGAAGCTCGGCATCACGCGTCATCCGCCCTACTAAAACAACATTGTTAATCATAATCTACCTTCTTAGTCGTCAAGTTTAACGATCATGTGACGAAGAATGTCACCGTTGATTTTAGACAAACGGTCAAACTCGTTAAGAGCGACAGCGTCAGTTGCTTCAACGTTAACGATGTGGTAAAGACCTTCGCGGAAATCTTGGATTTCGTATGCGAGGCGACGTTTTTCCCAATCTTTAGATTCAACAACAGTGGCACCATTGTCAGTCAAGATTGCGTCAAAGCGTGCTACCAAAGCGTTTTTTGCTTCTTCTTCAATGTTTGGACGAATGATATAAAGAATTTCGTATTTAGCCATTGATATGCTCCTCCTTTTGGACTAATGGCCTACACCCTTGTGCAGGCAAGTGAGGTGTACTCACAAAAAACTATTATACAGGTTTTTGCTAGCTATTGCAACTATTTTTCAAAGTCAAAACCATACAAAGTTGCAAAATAATCTTCGGGTCTTTCGGCACGACGAATGAGGCGGGCACTGCCGTCCTCCTGGTAAAGAATTTCTGCAGACCGCAAACGCCCATTGTACTGGTAACCCATCGAAAAACCATGCGCTCCAGTATCATGAAGCACCAAGGTATCCCCCACTCGAGACTCAGGCAACTCCCTTTGGATAGCAAACTTATCATTGTTCTCACACAAGGAGCCGGTCACATCGACAACTTCTGGCCTACCGTCAGGATTGTCCATATTGGTAATGTGATGGTAGGCCCCATACATCGCTGGCCGTAACAGGTTGACCGCTGAGGCATCGACACCGATATAAGTCCGATAGGTCTTTTTGCGATGCAACACCTTGGTCACCAGATGGCCATGCGGTGCCAACATAAAGCGGCCCAACTCTGTAAAGATGGCCACATCTCCTAGACCAGCCGGCACCAAAACATCGTCAAAGGCCTGATGCACACCTGCACCGATGGCGGCAATATCATTTGGCTCTTGGTCAGGCAAGTAATTTACCCCTACACCACCAGACAAGTTAATAAAACTCAAAGCAACACCCGTTTCTTCTTGGATAGTCACTGCGAGTTCAAAGAGTTGGCGGGCCAACTCAGGGTAGTAGGCATTGGTAACCGTATTGGAAGCTAAAAAGGAATGTAGCCCAAAACGTTTGACCCCCTTGGCCTTCAGTTCCGCAAAACCTTGCAAAATCTGAGCCTTGGTCATACCAAACTTGGATTCTTCAGGGTTATCCATAATGTCTGTGCCTAAGGCAAAGACCCCGCCTGGATTGTAGCGCAAAGAGACCGTTTCAGGAAGGCCCGCTTGCTCTTCTAAAAATGCAATGTGTTCATAGGCATCCAGATTGATAATGGCGCCCACTTCACGCGCATATCGAAATTCACGACCTTGGGTATCGTTGGATGAGAACATAATCTCGTTAAATGCTAATTTATGGGCCATCAGTAATTCCACCTCAGTGGCACAATCCACCCCACAATTTTCTTCTTGCAAAATTTTCAATATGGCAGGATTGGGCGTTGCCTTCACTGCAAAATATTCTTTAAAGCCCTTGTTCCAAGAAAAGGCGCGATTGAGCGCTCGGGCTGTCTCACGAATCCCTTTTTCATCATAAAGATGAAAAGGCGTCGGGAACTTTTCAGTAATCTCCGCTAAGGCTTCTCGGCTGATAAATGGTTCTTTCATACACTGCTTCCTCATATATTTTTTACTAGTATAGCATAATTATCCAATTCCTCACAATGACTTTAATGCGGTCAACAGGCCCTTTGATGTCTTTCAGCCGTTTGTTGGCTCAAAAAAAAGCCTAGGACAAGGTCCTAGGCCCAGCAGTCGCCTATCTTTGGCGAGCAAAATTCATAATGTCATAAGTGAGGGTGTTGGCTTTTTCACTCAGGGCATAGTTTTCCAAAGCATTGACCTGTTGTCGCAGGACTTTACTGTAACGGTGAGAAATCAATTCTTTGGCTTCATACTCTGCAATCGCCTTACGCTCCAAGTAAAAACCACGAAGCACTTCGGTCTTTTGCGGTGGCGTTACCCGAGCCAAGATCCGGTCACGAAAGCTGACAGAACCCGCAACAGCCATCTCTTGCCGACGTTCCCGTTTGAGATAGGCAATCAATTCACTG
The DNA here is from genome assembly GCF_001578885.1 of Streptococcus sp. DD12. Classification (GTDB taxonomy): domain Bacteria; phylum Bacillota; class Bacilli; order Lactobacillales; family Streptococcaceae; genus Streptococcus. The sequence continues at coordinate 1,157,086 of NZ_KQ969495.1, forward strand.
TTATAGATCCCATCTAACTGGTCCAAAGATTCGATGATCAACTGACTATTGGTCAGGTAAAGATCACGAATGCGTGACCGTTCGTCATCTGTCAGGCGCAGACCGCCTGACTCTCGCAAACGAAAGAAACGGCGGATATTGGCACCAAAAGTCACCAACTCATGGAGAAGGGCTGGAATCGCTCGAAAAGCAACCGCCACCGTATAGGTGAGGTTAGAGACAAAATTGCGATTGATTTGTCGCTCCAGTGACCGCAGATAACGTTGGTAACTACGGTACTCCTTGATGCCCAATTCCTGAGAAACAAAGGCGTGTTCCAAACCATCGCTCTCAATCCCCAAGGTCATCAAACGAATCATGGCCATATCTGCCTTAATCTCTCGAGATTCTTGTTCGATGATGAGGTCCTCAATGCGCCGGTTATAGCTATCAATGACCGCATAAAGCGATACCTTATCCAGCGTTGTTGCCATATCGCGGTGCAATTCTTGAACAACCTCTGTCAAAATTCCAATTTCCGCATAAATCGGGCGTTCGTCTTGTTTGGCTTGAGCCAAATGTGGCAAGACCAGCACCCCTGTCAAGAAACTCAACAAGGTCGTCCCCGCCACAATAAAGAGCAAGATACTATACTGGTTGGTCGCCATGGCTGGTAAGAGCAAGATGGTGGCAATTGAGACAGTTCCCTTGACCCCTGAAAAAGTCAAGATGGCAATCTCCCTGAGGTAACGGCGAAAAGGCCGATGACTCCGCTTACTCCGCCAAAAGAAAAACAGACTCAGCATGAGATAGCGTGTCGTAAACAAAATCACGGTGACAATCCCAATCAGCCCAAGGATACGCCAAGTACTAATCGCTTCGTTGGCAAAAACAGGGCGAGCCAAAATGGTCAACTCTTCTCCAAGTAAAATGAAGACCAAACCATTTAACATAAAGGTTGCCGTCCGCCAAATGGTCGTGGTGACCTGGTCGAGCCGCGCATCAAAAAGCGTGATTTTTTTGAACCGGCTGGCCTGAGAGATGCCCGCAACGACAACAGCAATAATCCCAGACCCATGGATTTCTTCGGCCAAAAAATAGGCCACAATCGGCAAGGCCAACTCCAGCAACAAGGCGCCGCGGACATCCGCGGCATCCACATTGTCCAAAACAGACAAGAGCAGGCGGTTGACCAGAGCAACCACTAGCCCAACCAAAAAGCCACCCATTACAGAGATAAAAAGGCTAAAGCTGGCTTGAGTGACCGAAAAAATACCTGTCGTCAACACTGTGACAGCGACCTGGAAAGAAACCAAACCGCTGGCATCATTAAGTAGGCCTTCCCCCTGTAAAACATTTTCAATGTACTTAGGAAAGCTAAAGCGCTCTGAAATCGCACTAAAGGCCACCAAATCTGTCGGGCCCAAAGCCGCTCCCAAAGCCAGACAGGCAGCCAAAGGCAAAGCCCCTTGACTGAGACGCTCTACCGACCAGCCAATAGCGACCGCCGTCACAAAGACGACGGGGAAAATGAGATACAAAATGAGCTTCCAGTGGCGCAAGACACTGGTGATGTCGCTTTCTTCCCCCTCACGAAAGAGTAAAGGGGCGATAACAAAGGCCAAAAAGATTTCTGACTCAAACTCGATAAGCCCTGTAGCGGTTATCCAGGCAATCAGCGACCCCAAAGCAATCTGAATCAAGGGCAGAGGAATGCGCGGAAACATGCGATTGAGTATATTAGAAATAATTAAAGCAAATAGATAGGTTAATACCAGGACAGCCAAATGCATGTCACTTCACCTCACGCCTTCTGGTGTGCTTTTTCTTGGCAAGCCTCTTTAATCTTTTTGAGTTGGGCCAATTTACCAGCATCCTGGTCGAACACGTGTGTCTCTTCGCAACATTTTGTATACAATAATTTTGTTTTATTGATTCGGTCATCAATAGCTGCCAAATCCTTTTGAGCTAGCTTGCGTTGGCAACGTTCCACCTCTAGGTTAGCTAGTTTTTTCTTCATCCGTTCTAGTTTTCGATGGTCTGTTGCATCGTCTTCTGCTCGCACAAAAGCCAACATTTCTTTAAACATATTTTTTCCTCACTTTTTTTCAATCATAACGAGAAAGGGCGGGGTGTTGATTTGGTTGATGGGCCCATAGGTCATCACGGTAAATACCCGCTGGTCCAAGGCTGAGACATGTGCCAAAACAGCCTGCTTTTCACTTTCCCCACCAGGATGCCCATAGTATACCATAAGTGCTATTCTTCCGCCAGAAACCAATCTTTCTAGCAACTGGTCAATAGCCGATAAGGTGGTTTGCGCTTGCGTCACCACAGACTTATCTGCACTAGGGAGGTAGCCTAAATTAAAAATGGCTGCTGTCACAGCCGAGGGGACGTAAAGACCCAGATTTTCGTGGCCATCTAAAATCAGCTGAACATTGGTTACCCCTGCTTTATCTAAACGTTCTTGCGTTTTTTGCAAGGCTTTTTTTTGCACATCAAAGGCATAGACCTGGCCGGCCTGCTGGGCTAAAAAAAGCGTGTCGTAGCCATTGCCCATGGTCGCATCGACGGCCACACTTTGGTCATCTAAGACCTGAGCCAAAAAATCATGGGATAATTCCAGAGGGCGCTTCATCATAACATGTTCCTTATCTTTGTGTGTCAAAAGGGGGCGGACAGGCCTGGTAGCTTCGTGAAAAAGTTGCGGAAACTTAGGCTACTTGTCTAGGCCTTACACCCTTGCCAGCTCCCACGTTTTTCCATTTCACGGTCAATGGCATTGAGGACTTCCCACTTATTCAGGCTCCACATGGGGCCAATCAGCATCTCCCGAGGGGCATCCCCAGTGATTCGGTGGATGACCATGTGCTTAGGAATGATTTCCAATTGGTCACAGATGACCTTGACATATTCCTCCTGGCTGAGGAGTCGCAGACGCCCTTCATGGTAATCGCGCTGCATGCGCGTATTGGTCATCAGGTGGAGAAGGTGGAGCTTGATACCGTTAATAGCATTATCCGTCACACAACGGCGAACGTTTTCCACCATCATCTCATGGCTTTCCCCAGGCAAGCCGTTGATGAGATGGCTGACAATCTCAACCTTAGGCGCCAAGTCCCGCAGCCGTTTGACCGTCTCCACATAAAGGTCGTAAGAATGGGCGCGGTTGATAAGCTCAGAGGTGTCTTCATAGGTCGTCTGCAATCCTAGTTCCACCGTCACATGCATGCGCTCAGCCAGCTCCGCTAAGTAGGCAATGGTCTCATCAGGGAGACAATCTGGACGCGTACCGATATTAATCCCGATAACGCCTGGTTCATTGATGGCTTGTTCGTAGCGTTCCCTGAGAACTTCGACACGGTCATGCGTGTTTGTGAAATTTTGAAAATACACCAGATACTTTTTCACCTGTGGCCATTTGCGGTGCATAAAGTCGATTTCCTTGTAAAATTGCTCACGAATCGGTGCCTCGGGTGCAACGATAGCATCTCCAGAACCCGATACGGTGCAAAAGGTACAGCCCCCATGGGCCACTGTCCCGTCACGGTTGGGGCAATCAAAACCGGCATCAATCGGAACCTTAAAAATTTTCTCACCAAAAACCTGTCGGTAATAGGCATTTAGCGTATTGTATCGTTTTTGCATGGTCCTATTTTAGCATATTTTAAATCACTTGGGCACCCATGTGACACAATGTTTCTCCCTATCGATAAGCCAAAAAAGCTCCGCAAACGAATCGCGAAGCCTTTGATTAGTTTTGTTTTGATTGAAAGCGCCATTTGAAACGCCAGCTGTCATAGGTCGGAAAACCGAAACAGAGAAGCCCGTAGCCTAAAACAAAGCCTGCTAGCACATCACTTGGGTAGTGCACACCGACATAAATACGAGACAGGCCAATCAAGCCAATCAGGCTAGCAAATAACAAGACCAGACACTTGCCCCAGATACTTTTGCCAAAACGTTGCCAAAAAACAATGACAAGCGTTCCGAAAATCACCATAGAACCTAAGGAGTGTCCGCTCGGAAAGGAATAACCCGACGCTTCTACCAAATGGCTGATACTAGGCCTTGGCCGTTGGTAAATATTTTTCAAGGTCAAAATCAAGAGACCCCCTACTAGCCCGTTGGCCAGAAGGTAAAGACTCTCTGCATACCACTTGACCCAAGGGCTAGCAAACAGCAGGGCAATTAGAGCGATGAGCACCACCTGAGTAGAGGTATTTCCCAGAACGGTCAGATGGCTAAAGAAGGCTGTTGCCATAGCTGGCAGTTGCCCGCGAACAGCGGTTTGAATCATGTGGTCAAACGGTTTTAAAGCATCAGGGTAAAATTTGACCACATAACCCAAAATCACAAAAATCAGCGCTGCAAAACTTGCCTGTAGATGGTAAAAACGTTTATTTTTCATGCTCCCTATTTTACGCTATCTAAAATAGGTTTGCAAGCCAGATAGATGGGGTAAATGATAATCGATAGGATAACCCCCTCCAAGAGGTTAAATGGTAGCACCATGCCCCAGATGTAGTTCCCCAAACCAATAAAGGTATTAATATCAAAATTTGCAAACTGTGCATATAAGGGCACGGCGTAAACAATATTTAAAAGAATCATGCCCAGAGTCAGACCGACAGTCCCAATTACCGCAGCCAAAGTATAATTTTTTAGCCCTGGCTTTTTCACCCAGAAGTAGGCGAAAGCTGTCACAAAAATACCCAGGGCAATCACATTCATCGGCATCCCAATCCAAGTGTTGGGACCTTCAAAATTCAGCAAGAACTTCAGAACCGTCCGCAGTAAAAGAACAGCATAGGCACTCTTTAAATCAAAGAGAACCAAAGCCACTAAAACAGGCAGAACACTGAGGTCCAGCTTTAAAAAGCTCGCCCCTGGAATCAACTGAAATTGCACAAATAAAAGTACAAAAGAAAGGGCTGAAAGAATGGCGATAAGCACCAACTTACGTGTGTTTGTCATAAAAAAATCCTCCAATTTTTAACAAATTGGAGGAGCCTAGGAGTTCAATTTAGTTTAGCGTACGCAAAAAATCCTGAAATCAGGAAAGCTAGCACTCGCCAAGTTATTCAACTCTTCGTCTCCTCCCATCCAGACTATCACTGTCGGTTGTGGATTTGCACCACATCAGCTTGCGCTCGCGGACTTCTAGGAAGACAACCTAGTCACCGCCGGTAGGGAATTACACCCTGCCCTGAAGACCCCTTAACTATAACATAAAGTTTTTAGTTGAGCAAGAGCTTAATTTGTCGATGTGCTACAAAGTCCCTGAGACAAGCAAAAAAAGCCTAGAACTTTTTTCTAGACTTTCCTTGCTAATGAGTTACAAGCAGACCACCTGGGCTTACTTGCTGGTTGCATTTTCAACCGCTGCTGTTACAAATGCGGTGTAGAGTTCTTCTGGACGATTTGGTCGGCTTGACAATTCAGGGTGGTATTGGGCTGCCACAAAGAATTTCTTGTCTGGCAACTCAACAACTTCCATCAAACGGTTATCAGGAGATACCCCTGAGAAGACGAAACCAGCTTCTTCGAACTGTTCACGGAACTTGGTGTTGAACTCATAACGGTGACGGTGACGGCGTTGAACAACCTCTTGGTTATCGTAGGCTTGTGCAGCCTTAGAACCTGGTTTCAACTTACATGGGTACAGTCCCAAACGCAAGGTTCCCCCCATGTCCTCAATGTCAATCTGGTCACGCATGATGTCGATGATTGGGTAAGGTGTTTCTGGGTTCAGCTCGGCTGAGTTGGCATCGGCCAGGTTCAAGACATGACGGGCAAACTCAACGCAGGTCAATTGCATACCAAGACAAATCCCCAACATTGGGACATCGTTTTCGCGGGCATAACGAATCGCTTCGATTTTCCCCTCTGTGCCTCGATGTCCAAAACCACCTGGTACAATAATACCGTCTGCATCGCCCAAGACTTGGGCAACATTGTCAGCTGTCAGGTCGTTGGCATTGACCCAGTTGAGGTCGATAGCAGAGTCATTGACATAACCAGAGTGTTTGAGCGCTTCAACCACAGATAAGTAGGCATCTGGCAATTCCACATATTTACCAACCAAGGCGATTTTAACCGTCTTTTTAAGGTTGAGAACCTTGTCTACCATAGCTGTCCATTCGGTCATGTCAGCTGCTGGCGCATCCAATTTGAGATGGTCACAAACGATTTGGTCCATGCCTTGAGCCTGCATGTTGAGGGGCACTTGGTAAATGTGCTCAACATCCAAGGACTCGATGACAGCTTCAGGTTGCACGTCACAGAACTGAGCCAACTTGTTCTTAATGCCTTGGCTTACAGGTTCTTCTGTCCGAATAACCAGCATATTGGGTTGGATACCCAAACCGCGCAATTCCTTCACGGAATGTTGGGTTGGTTTAGTCTTCATTTCGCCAGCAGCCTTCAGGTAAGGAAGGAGCGTGGTGTGAATGTACATCACATTGTCAGCGCCAACATCAGCCTTCATTTGACGCAGGGCTTCTAAGAAAGGCAAGCTTTCGATATCACCCACGGTCCCACCAACTTCGGTGATAATGACATCAGAGTCCGTCGTTGTTGCTGCGCGCTTAATTTTTTCCTTGAGGGCATCTGTGATATGTGGGATAACCTGCACTGTAGCTCCCAGGTATTCCCCACGACGCTCTTTACGCAGGACTTCATCATAGATTTTCCCTGTTGTCACGTTAGAGTATTTATTGAGGTTGATATCGATAAAGCGCTCATAGTGACCCAAGTCCAGATCGGTTTCCGCTCCATCATCTGTGACATATACTTCACCATGTTGATAAGGGCTCATGGTACCTGGGTCGATATTGATGTAGGGATCAAATTTTTGAATGGTTACCTTAAGACCACGATTTTTCAGCAAGCGCCCTAAGGAAGCCGCCACAATCCCTTTACCAATAGAAGAAACCACACCACCAGTTACAAAAATATACTTTGTCATCAAAAACTCCTTGAAAAGACTAGTCGGGAAGCCTGCAGGTCCGGGCCAGAAACAAGTGCTAACCCCTGGTTACCTACAAAAAAATAAAACAGCCCCCTAAAAACTAGGGAGCCTTCTTGACCTCTTAAAGAGGTGCCCGATAAATATATTAACGCAAAGCAGACCGTTTGTCAATGATTAACTGTTGATTCAGCTAAAAGACAAAAGTCTTTATAAGTGACATATCTAAACGCTTAGTCTTCGTCTAAATCGTCTTCGTCGCCTTCTTCAAGCTCTACCGCTTCTAAGTCAGCCTCTTCAGGGATGATTTCGTTGATTTCAGAGTCGTAGCTTTCTGCTTCTTCTTTCTCATCATCAGGATTTTCATCGTCATAGTTGTCATCGGCTGCTGGCGCTGTGTAGTCTTCGTCTTCTGGGTCATCGTCGTTGTAGTCGATGGCATTTTCATCCCCATCCATGAAGGCATTGACCCGTTTAGGTTTACGTTTAGGAGTGCCTTCCTCTTCGTCTTCTAGGGTGATAATTTCTTCATCAATCTCATCAACCGCATACCAAGAACGCAAGCCCCATTTGTTATCCCCTAGCGGGATGAAGCTTCCATCCACATTCAATGTGGTATAAAAGCCTGGCAGAGCTTCACGGATAGCTTCGTCAGACTTTCCGAGGTAGTTTTGAATGGCATTGACCAGGTCATTGAAGTACATTTCGTGACCGCGTCCATGCGTCTCTAAAATAGCGTGAGCGACCTCAACCATTGACAGCTCATTTTTGTCTTGTCCTGCAAATACTTCTAATTCCAAGTCCTTACTCCTTAAAATGTCGTTATTCCTATTTTACTTTAATTTGGTCCAATAGTCAAAAGACTTTCTTCAATTGACAAAAAAAGAAAGCCAGAAAACTGAACTTTCTTTTCTCTGCCTTCAATTTAGGCATTAGGCAACTGTTGCAGTGCCTGTAATCAATTCGATTGCTTTTTTCGCAGCGATGTCATGTTGCAACATGTCTGGTGACAAGAGGTTGCGCACTTGTGCTTCATCCATGCTGTATTCTGCAGCAAGGTCAGCAATTTCTTTGTTGACTTCTTCTTCAGATGCTTCAAAACCTTCTGCTTTAGCAACTGCTTCGATGACCAAGTTAGTCTTCACGCGACGGTCTGCATCATCAGCGTATTGTTTACGCAAGTCTTCTTCTGTTGTACCAGTAATTTGGAAGTACATGTCTGGTGAAATACCTTGACGTTGCATGTTGCCCAACATTTCGTTCATGGCACGATCAACTTCAGCATCAACCATTTCTTGTGGCAATTCAACAATTTCAGCATTTTCGACAGCTTTATCGATAGCTGCTGTTTCAACAGCATCTTTGTAAGCTGCTTCTTTTTGGTCTTCGAGTTCTTTGCGGTATTTAGCTTTCAACTCATCCAAAGTTTCGACTTCGTCATCGATGTCTTTAGCCAACTCGTCGTCCAAGGCTGGAACTTCTTTCGCTTTTACTTCGTGAATAGTTGTCACAAAGAGGGCTTCTTTTCCAGCCAAGTCTTCTGCTTGGTAATCTTCTGGGAAAGTGACTTTAACGTCAACTGTTTCGCCAGCCTTGTGGCCAACCAATTGGTCTTCAAAACCTGGAATGAATTGACCTGAGCCTAATTCCAAACTGTGGTTTTCACCTTTTCCACCGTCAAACTCAACACCGTCGATTGAACCCACGAAGTCGATAACAGCTGTGTCGCCGTTTTCAGCAGCAGCGTCTTTAAGCACCAACTCTGCCAAGTTGTTGCGTTCACGTTCAACACGTTCGTCAACTTCAGCGTCTGTGACTTCTTTAACAGCATCCACTGAAACCGTCAAGTCTTTGTAGTCACCCAATTTTACTTCAGGTTTTGTCACAACTTCTGCTGTCAAGACCCATTCTTGACCTTTTTCCATTGACGTTACATCAATTTTTGGTTGTGCCACGACATCCAAGTCCAATTCAGCTACAGCAGCTTCATATGCTTCTGGAACCAAGGCATTTAAAGCGTCTTGATAAAGAGCTTCTTCTCCAAATTGTTGGTTGAAAACGGCACGTGGCAAGTGACCTTTACGGAATCCTGGAACTTGCAAATCTTTCTTCACACGGTTGAAGACTTGGTCAAGAGCTGGTTTGATTTTGTCTTGAGCAATGGTAAAGGTAATTACCCCATGGTTTGTCTCTTTATTTTCAAATGACGTAGACATCTCATTCTCCTTAAAAAATATAATTTCACTCTAGTTTATCATAAAATCTAGCAGTTTGAAAGTTTTTCTTTCGGCAATTGTCAAGTCCTAACTTTTTGTGTAAACTGTATTACACAAAGGAGGCAGGATATGGCCATTATCGAACGTTACATCGCATCATTAAACCTAGAGGGTTTGGTCAATAGCTTGATTTCAAAAGGAATTTCGCTGATTGTTCTCTACTTTTTCTTTTTTCTAGGCAAGCGCGCCATCACCTTTTCTTTTGATAAGGTCCTCTCAAAATCTGTCCAGCTCACCAAACAAACTTCAGGCCGTCAAAAAACCATCTTGCGCTTAAGCAATAGTTTCATCAATTATTGCCTGTATTTTCTCCTGCTGTATTGGACCCTAGATGTGATTGGGCTACCCGTTTCTAGCCTACTGGCTGGTGCCGGAATTGCCGGGGTCGCCATCGGCCTTGGTGCCCAAGGGTTTTTGACAGATGTGGTAAATGGCTTTTTCATCCTTTTAGAAAACCAATACGATGTCGGGGACGCAGTCGAAATCGGAACTGTCTCAGGGAATGTGGTATCCGTCGGTATCCGCACCACACAAGTTCGCAGTGCTGATGGTACCTTGAATTTCATTCCCAACCGTAATATCACCATCGTAAGCAACAAATCCCGTGGCGATATGCGGGCACTAATCGACCTCCCCTTGAGTGCTGACGTCGACCTCCAAAAAGTTACCCAGATCATCACAGAGGTCAACCAAGTCGAAGTTCCCAACCACCCTGAAATTGTCGGTTTTCCTAACATTTTAGGACCGCAAACCTCAGCGACAACAGGTCAATTCTTCTTTAGAGTAGCTATTTTTACAGAAAGTGGTAAGCAGATAGATACTTACCATACCTTTTACCAGCTCTACCAAGAAGCCCTCCGGACACAGGGCATTAGCCTGGCCACCTCACCCTCTCTTTTTGGACAATAAGCAAACAACCCCTGAAAGCCATATCTTTCAGGGGTTTTATTCCTTAAAATTGATTAGAATTTTCGAATGCTATCGGTTGGGTAGGCTGCTCGGCTTCCTCCGATAAGCTTAGGCCGGCTGGCCAGTGCAGACAGATGGGCCCCACCGAGTTCTTTTTGCAGGGGCAACAAGGGAACTTGGACATGTTTGACATGCATACCAATCGCCGTATCCCCAATATCAAGGCCTGCTTGCGCTTGAATGAATTCAACCTCTACAGGGTCAACCATATAGTCAAAAGCTGCCAGTTGTCCAGACCCTCCTGCATGAAGTGTCGGCAAGACACTGACGATTTCTAGTCGGTCACGCAGAGCTAAGTCCCGTTCAACCACCAGGGCGCGGTTCACATGCTCGCAACCTTGAACCGCCAAGTAAATCCCGAGTGGCCTGAGGGTATCCAAAATCGCCTTGACAATGACCTGGCCAATCTCTCGGCTAGAGGCTTTGCCAATCACGCCACCCGCCACTGCACTAGAGGACATGCCTAGGACAAATACCTGCCCTTTTTGTAGGCCACTGCGTTGCACCAAATCGCTTACGATGGCTTGCGTTTCTTGCCTTAGCTTTTCAACCACCATGTTGTCCTCCCTTAATGCGCTACTTTTTCATAGGCCTTTGAGACGGTAAATCCAACCAAGAGACCGAAAACCGTTTGCCCAATATTGCCCCAAACACCTGCCACAGAGGCGCCAATGCCATACAGTAAAGCTCCTGCAATCAGGTAAATGACTACCATACTAAGACAGGCCAAGAAGGCACCTAAAGGACGACGCAGGCCTGTCCAGCCAGCAAAGTAACCCTGCAGACCGTGGGCCAAGAGAGAAACCAGCATGTATTGCGGATAGCCTGATATCAAGTCAATCAGAAAACCAGACAAGCCACCGACAATCGCTGCTTCTTTTTTCCCCAAGGTAAAAGCCGTGAAAAAAATACCGGCATCTAGAAGTGTTAACATCCCTGTCGGCGTTGGAATTCTGACAAAGTAGCCTAGAACGACAGAAAGTGCCGTCAAAACAGCAAGGCTACTGATACGTTGAACCGTTTGATTTCTCATTTTGGGTTTACTCCATAGGCATTTGATGCGTTAATCGCTTGATAAGTGTATTCTTTTGCATTTTGGACAGCACGGTAGACATCGCGTCCCATGGCTAGATTCGCTGCCAGAGCTGATGAAAAAGCACAGCCAGAACCATTGGCGTTTTTTTCCAAAACAGGGCGGGCAATCAAGTAACAAAAAAGACCGTTACAGTAGACGTCAATGGCTTTATTTCGTCCGAGACGAATCCCCCCTTTGATGACCACCTGCCGAGCCCCCATATCTTTTAGTTGCCAAGCCGCTGCAATCAAGTCAGCGACCGTTGCAATCGTGCGTCCTGTGAGAATTTCTGCCTCCCGCAGGTTAGGGGTCACTAGGTCTGCATAGGGAAAGAGTTCCTGCAATTTCTCTGACATTTCTGTCACAGTCGCGTCCTTATTTTCTTTAAAGACCAAAACAGGGTCTAGCACGACTGGCGTATTGACTTTCTTTTTAAGGAAACGTTTGACATTAGAAGCCGCCCCGGGAGTTGGCAAAAGACCAATCTTGATGGCTCCAAAAGGGACTTTGAGCAGGCTATCCAGCTCTTGGCGAAAGAGACGGTTGGCTACCGGATGGAGAACTAGTTGCTCGTCTTCTAAGGTCGTCAGACTGGTCAAGGCCAAAAAACCAAAAAGCCCATGGTGGGCATAAACAGATAAATCCGTCTGCGCCCCACCACCGCTTAGGATATCAGAGCCTGAAATCGTTAAAATGTTATCATTGATCATATCTTATCTCTTTCAAATAAAGCCCCTGAGGTCCTGCTGTCGGCCCTGCCAAATGCCGGTCTTTCTCTTGAATGACACGCGCCATCTGTTCAACAGGCATTCGTCCATTCCCAATTTTTAGCAAGGTGCCTACCATGTTGCGAACCTGTTTGTACAAAAACCCATTTCCTGTAAAGCGAAACGTATACAGATGCTTGTCTGCTTGATAAGTGACACTGGCCTGGCTGATGGTTCTGACCTTATCTTGAACCGCTGTCCCTGTAGCTGTAAAGCCTGTGAAGTCATGCTGTCCAACAACCGCCTGAATAGCCTCTTGCATCGCCTCTAAGTCTAAAGCATAGGGGTAAGCTGTTGCATAATTACGCATCATGGGATTCTTAGGGCGCCCAGTGTCAACCAGAAATTCATAGGTCTTTTCATGCTTGTCATAGCGGGCATGAAAGCTATCCGAAACCTGCTCGACACGCACACAAGCAATGTCGGGAGCCGACTGAGTATCTAAGGCAAAGCGTAATTTCTCCACATCACGGGCTTGTGGGAGGTCAAAGTGCACAACTTGCCCATAGGCATGCACCCCTGCATCGGTGCGCCCTGCCGCAAAAAGTTTTTGGGCAGTCCCCGAAGAAATTTTGACCAAGGTCTTAGTCAATTCTTCCTCAACCGTTCGCTGGCCTGGTTGCTTTTGAAAACCCGAAAATGCTGTGCCATCATAGGCGATGGTTGCCTTGTACCTTACCATATATTAAGTATAGCAAGCTTATTCAAGGGTTTCAAGGGCTTAGCTAAATTTTTGTCATCAAATTGTCACATAAACCAACTATGTCAAACAGTCCCACCAAGCTTTTTTCTCCAGATTTTGGATAGGACGTTTGCCAGCAGAGAAAAACCGTCTAGAAAGGCTCTTCTAAACGGTTTTTTTGACTACACATCCAGCACAGCAAAGACTCCAAAATGGTCGCTCACTTGCGGGGTATTTCCCCCATCAAAAACTACCTGCGACAAACTAACAGGAATACCTTGGCTGAGTAAAATATGGTCCACTTTGAGCTGCTGACGATTGCCTTCCCAACCGTCAATAGCCGCTTGAATGGTATGCTCACCACTGACCACCCGCGCTTGCTTGTGGCTGTCTGCCAGTTCTAAGGGGCCAGAGGTCATGAGCTGATAGCCTGGACCAGCAACGGGGTTGTTAAAGTCGCCCGCCACAATGACAGGTAGCTGGGCTTCTTCCAAAGCCCGCTCTAGACGTAGCCATTCCCTTGCAAACCCTTTTTCCCACCATGACAGGTGGACACTGGCCACCAGGTAAGGGTGACCGGATAGATGCGTTTGCGCCAACAATACACAGCGGGTGCGGTAATCCGTCTCATCTGTACTGTCTGACACCCGTAAAAGCCGAGGGTGCAAAGGGGTCAGTGATAAGATGGCCACGCCTTCCTGATATTTGTCATAACCGATATGGTTATAAGCCCAAGACCAGTAATAATCAAGCCCCCGCTCACGAAGGGCCGTGACCAAAAGCAAGGCATAGTTATCGACATGGATGGCTGGGCTGTCTGACACCGCCACATAGCCCGGGGTAACCTCTGCTGGTTCACTGGAGATGAGTTGATTGATTTCCTGTAGAAAAATCAAGTCACAGGCTTTTTCTGCTAAAGTGTCTACTAACTGCTCCAGCTTTTCTTGAGGATGTTCCTCCATCCAGCTATGGGTGTTTAAGGTGAGGATTTTCATCATAGTACCTTTCCGTGTTGCTACAACAAATGAGAGTGACGAAACGGTCGGACACTCTCATTTTTAGCTTTATAAATCAACGTGAGCGACCACAGTCTTGGCCTTTTGCTCGCCCGTCTTGTCCAGATGGACAGCTTGAATTTCAGCTGTATTGGTGAATGCCACAATGGTCGTGGTTTCTCGGTCAGCTGACACAATCGCTTCTAAATCAGCTACCAAGAGGAGGTCCCCGCGTTGGACACGGTCCCCGTCAGCTACCTTGGCTGAAAATGGCACGCCATTGAGCGCTACAGTATCTAAGCCAACATGGACCAAAACCTCTAGGCCATTATCCGATAAAATTCCTAGGGCATGCTTGGTCGGAAAGACGCTGGTAACCACACCGCTGACAGGTGCATAGATGTTCCCATTGGCTGGTTGGACAGCAAAGCCATCGCCCATCATTTTTTGAGAAAAGACAGGGTCGTCCACCTCCGTAATTGGAAGGACCTGACCATCTGCAACAGTCGCCACCTCATCGGTCACACCCTTAACCTTTTCAGGAACTTCGTTGGCTACTGGCGCTTGTGCCAAATCGACAACTGGAATGTCTGCACCTGAGTCCAAGAGGTCTTGGATGTCAGACTTGAGGACATCTGCCTTAGGGCCATAGACTGCCTGCACGCCAGAACCTTTGAGGATGAGCCCCATAGCCCCTGCTTTTTTCCATTGGTCTTCTTGTCCCACACGGTCAATGTCTTTAACCGTCACACGCAGGCGGGTCATACAAGCATCGACATCTTCGATATTAGCCTTACCACCTAAAAGGTTAATGATTTGCACAACTTGAGAATTCGCATCGGTTACCCCTTTTGGCTCACCGGTTTCTTCTGAGTTGTCAGCATCATCGTAGTTGCCCATACGTCCAGGTGTTGCCAATTTAAAGGTCTTAATCATGAAGTTTGCAATGAAGTAGGTCAATACCCCAAAGAGCAGAGAAACCCAAACAAAGTTAATCAGGTCCATGGTCAAGCCTGCTCGGATAGCTACAGGCGTTCTGGTCAAGAGTTCAATATTACCAAATGAGTGCACACGCAGAGACACCAAGTCGGCAAAACCAAAGGAAATCCCTTGGATAACAGCATAGACCAAATAAAGTGGCAAAGCAGAGAACATGAACATGTACTCGATAGGCTCTGTTACCCCTGTCAGGAAGGTTGCCGCCGCCGCTGAGATGAACATGGCTTTGTATTTTTGTTTCTTATCAGGGTCAACATTGCGGTACATGGCTAAGGTTAAGCCCATCAAGGTACCCGTTGAACCAATCATTTGACCAACTTTAAAGCGAGCCGGTGTCACGCTAGCCAGCAAGTTATTGTAGCCTTGCGTGTTACCAGCGCTCTTGAAGTTAACCAGGTCAGTAACCCAAGACAACCACAGTGGGTCTTGACCAAAGACCTGAGCTCCCTTAGTTGCCCCTGTCAAGATTGTATAGGTGCCTCCCAAGGAGGTATAGTTCATCGGAATGGTCAACATGTGGTGCAAACCAAATGGCAAGAGCAAGCGTTCCAGCGTTCCATAGACAAATGGCGCCAAGAATGGAGCAGTGTCTTGAGAAGAGGCAATCCACATGCCAAACCCATTAATCCCAGATTGGACGATAGGCCAGAACATGGCCATAAAAAGACCAACCAAGGTGGCACGGAAAATCACCACGAAAGGCACAAAGCGTTTGCCATTAAAGAAAGAGAGCACATCGGGCAGTTTGCGGAAATTGTAGTATTTGTTATAGGCAGTAGCCCCCACAAAACCTGCTATAATCCCAACGAAAACCCCCATATTAAGTGCTGGTTGGTTGAGCACATTGACAAAATAGTCTGAAACATGCATTTGCCCACCGAAGATATTGTGCACATAGGCCTTGTCATCAGACAGCATGTCCAGCGTTACACTGTAGAAGTTCCCTGTGATGAGGTTGATGAGGATAAAGGCAATCCCAGCCGCAAAAGCACCGCCAGCCTTTTCCTTGGCCCAACTCCCACCGATAGCCAGCGCAAATAAAATGTGCAGGTTGTTAATGACCCCCCAACCAATCTGGGCAATCATATTCCCAACCGTTGTTAAAATGGTGTTGGTCGGGTCAATCATCGGCAAGGAATTCCCAATAGAAACCATCAAACCAGCCGCAGGCATGACGGCAATCACGACCATCAGACACTTCCCGAATTTTTGCCAAAATTCAAAACTGGTCAGATTTTTGTACATCTGCTTCATAAGAGCATCTCCTTTGAATTAGAATTTATGCAAACGCTTGCGTTAACTGTCTCTATTATAACGCAGGATGACAGACTTGTAAACCCTTTCTTGGAAAAATTTCCAAAAGACGTGTGTCGACTAAAAGTTCTTTGGTAAAACGTGACAAAATTTACCAGAACAAGCAAAAAAAGCCCGTCAAATCAGGCTTTTTCTTCTCTATTTCTATGCCCCCTGCAGGGCTCGAACCTGCGACCCATAGATTAAGAGTCTACTGCTCTACCAACTGAGCTAAGGAGGCTAAGGCTGTATTGGTACCGGTGATCTACGTTTTGTATTGAACCCGCAAAATTAAGCAGGTGGGCGACTCGCTCTAACTGAAGTTGCTCCGCGTGAAACGGCCTGCATACTGTTAGATGACTTTTGTCTCCCGAAATACAAAGATTTAGTCGGTCAACACATTGGTGTAGATTCGTATACCACAGCAACTATTGTTATTATATCCTATTTTTTGAAAATTTCAAGAGGTAAGTTCACTTTTTTTGTTGGCGTTTCCATTCTTGAATTTGCTGGTATCTTCCTAGCAAGGCATTCTCGTAGCGACCCGTTGCCTCAGGCTGATAATAACGCGCCTTTTTGAGCTTTTCTGGCAAGTAATCCTGAGCCACCCAGTGGTTGGGATAATGATGAGGGTACAGATAGTCCTTGGCGTTTCCCAGTTCTTTACTGCCACTATAATGCCCATCCCGCAAATGCCGAGGAATGGGGAGAGCACCTGATGAGCGCAAGTCTGCCAAGGCCTGGTCCATGGCAAGGTAGGCTGTGTTGGACTTGGGTGAGAGAGCCAGGTCGACCACGATGTTAGCGATAGGAATCCGTGCTTCTGGAAACCCGATACGCTGAGCCGCCTCTAGTGCTGTCACCACCCGCACCTGCAAGTCGGGATTGGCAAGGCCAATGTCCTCATAGGCGATGACGGTTAGCCGTCTTGCTAGACTGGGTAAATCCCCAGCTTCGATGAGCCTTGCCGCATAGTGGAGACTGGCATCAACATCTGAACCACGAATGGATTTTTGCAGGGCCGATAAGACGTCATAATGGGCGTCACCATCTCTATCCATACTGACATAGGACCGTTGCAAGCTATTTTCAGCATCGTCAAGCCGAACATGGCGTTCCTTTTTGTCATCTGGTTTGGTCGAAAGAACTGCCAGTTCCAAAGAATTCAAGGCAGCTCGCAGGTCGCCGTTGGTACTGTTGGCAATGAAATCCAAGACCGCCTCATCATAGGTGACGGCCTCTGTAAAACCACGTTCAGGGTCGCTTAGGGCAATCTCCAGCGCCCTTTTGACATCTGCCACTGACAAGGGTTCCAGTTCAAAAATCTGCACCCGTGAGCGGATGGCCGGAGTGACTGAAAAGAAAGGATTTTCCGTCGTAGCTCCAATCATGGTCAGGGTGCCGGACTCCAGCAAGGGCAAAAGGAAATCCTGTTTGCCTTTGTCCAACCGATGAATCTCATCTAGCAACAAGACCAGACCACCTGAAAACTTGGCTTCCTCAGCGATTTCCTGCAGGCGTTTCTTACTGTCCGTCGTCGCATTGAAGGTCCGAAAAGCAAACTTAGTCGTACCAGCAATAGCCGAGGCGATAGAGGTTTTCCCGATACCGGGTGGCCCATACAATATCATGGACGTCAGGCGATTGGCCTCCACCATACGACGAATAATTTTTCCTGGTCCGACCAGATGCGTTTGGCCGATTACCTGGTCGATGGTTTTAGGGCGCATGCGCAGGGCGAGATTATCTGTCACTATGCCCTCCTTTCAAGGGGAAATTACGGATTTGGCCAGCAAACAGCTTGCCACTTATCTTTTTATTATATCACCTTTGGCCCTGGCCCCCAAGGATTGACTATGGGTGTGGTATAATAAGGGCATGGCAAAATTAGATTTTTTTACAGTATTAGAAGAGGAAATGGACAAGCATTTCCAGTACGACTATGCGTTTGAATGGGACAAGAAAAACCATGCGCTAGAGCTGAGTTTTATCCTAGATGTGCAAAACCAAGCAGGCATCAGTTTGATCGATGAAGATGGCCAAGAAAACAGTCAGGATATTGCTTTTGAGGACGCCATTCTCTTTTACGAGACAGGCAAGAGTCGCTTTGTCAGCGAAGATTTTCTAGCCACCATTCCTTTTGATGGCAAAAAGGGACTCAGCCGTGAATTTTTGGCCTACTTGGCCAATTTTCTCAACGACACAGCCACCCAAGGTCTAGACGACCTGATGGACTTTTTGGCTGACCCTGAAGCTGAGAGTTTTGAACTAACTTGGAATGCGGCTGTCTTTGAAGAAGGCAAGGCAGAGCTGGTTGAGACGGATAGTTACCCTTATCCGAGATATTAGGAGGCAAGCTTATGGACACATGGCAAGAATTTTGTATTTCGATTGACCGAGAGGCGCAGGAGGCCCTCTCCAACTGCTTGATTGAGCTGGGCTCTCAGGGGGTGGCTATTTCAGACAGTCAGGACATTTTAGGGCACAAGGACTCCTTCGGTGAAATTCTTCCCGAGGTCACACCCAGCGACCAAGTCACGGTAACCGCCTATTTCCCAGATACAGCCGATTTACCAGCTATTGAGACTGCCGTCCGAGCTGCCATCCTGGATTTTGAGAAAGCCGGTCTCAAGACGGGAACGGTCAGCTTACAACAGGAAAACCTAGCGGAAGAAGACTGGGCAGAAAATTGGAAGCAATACTTTCAGCCAGCTCGCATCACCCATGACCTGACTATCGTGCCCTCTTGGACGGACTACAGCCCAGCCCCTGGGGAAAAGATTATCACGCTGGACCCAGGCATGGCCTTTGGGACAGGGACCCACCCGACGACCAAGATGAGCCTCTACGCTCTGGAACAAGTCCTGCGGGGCGGAGAAACCCTTCTAGATGTGGGAACGGGTTCTGGGGTCCTCTCTATCGCCAGTTCCCTCTTGGGGGCCAAGGACATCTACGCCTATGATTTGGACGAAGTCGCTGTCCGTGTCGCTCAGGAAAATATCGCCATGAACCCTAACATGGGTAACATCCAGGTGGCGACAGGCGACCTGCTCCGTGGGGTCACCCAAAAAGCCGATGTCATCGTGGCCAATATTTTAGCTGACATTCTCATCCACCTCACAGATGATGCTTACCGCCTGCTCAAGGATGAAGGTGTTCTGATTATGTCAGGGATTATCTCTGAAAAATGGCCAATGGTCAAAGACAGCGCTGAAAAGGCCGGTCTTTTCCTTGAAACCCATATGATTCAAGGCGAGTGGAACGCCTGCATTTTTCGTAAAACCGATGACGTGTCAGGTGTGATTGGAGGCTAAGATGCAACAATACTTTATCCCCCAAGACCAGCTCACGACAACAGTCACTATCACGGACAAGGACAGTTTTAAGCATATGTTTACTGTGATGCGCTTAAAAGCTGATGATGAGGTCACCCTGGTGGCTCAGGATGGTCAAAAGGGGCGCTACTGCGTCACCAATCCCGAAGAGGGCCAGCTAGACCTTCTGGAACCCCTAGACCAAAACAATGAACTGCCTGTGGCGGTCACCATTGCCTGTGGCTTTTCCAAAGGGGACAAGTTGGACCTGATTAGCCAAAAGGCAACAGAGCTGGGCGCTAGCGCTATCTGGGGCTTTCCGGGTGACTGGTCTGTGGTCAAATGGGACAGCAAAAAACTGGCTAAACGCCAAGACAAATTTTCCAAAATCGCTCTGGGCGCAGCGCAACAATCCAAACGCAACCAGGTCCCTCAGGTCCGACTCTTTGATCAAAAAAAGGATTTTCTAAGCAGTTTATCAGATTTTGATCAGGTCCTGGTCGCCTACGAAGAGTCCGCCAAGGAAGGGGAAAGCAGTCAACTGGCCCAAACCTTGGAGCAAGTTCAAGCAGGACAGCAGATCTTGCTTATCTTTGGTCCCGAGGGCGGCTTGTCGCCAAAGGAAATCCAAGCTTTCCAAGACCAGGGAGCTAAGCTTATCGGCCTTGGTCCTCGCATCTTACGGGCAGAGACTGCACCGCTTTATGCCCTCAGCGCCATCTCCTACGCCTTAGAATTACACGAAAACTAAAATGCGCTTGGTCCTTCGACCAAACGCATTTTTCTATTCACAAATCCTTCTCACTAAGGCGTCAGACAAGACCAGCTCCTTCAAGGAAAAAATCACGAGTCTTTTTCATCCTCACTGACAAAATCCACCAAGGCATGGCCGACAATTTTTTTAAATTGCTCGCCAAAGAGTTCTGGTGGTACAGGCACGGGTTGTGTAATCCAGGATTCTATGATGGCCAGCATGGTCGTCACCACGATATCCAGTGCGAGCTGCTGGTCTAAATCGGCCATGTTACCGTTGATGTGCAAGTGCTGAGAGAGCCAATGACGGTAATGCCGTTTCAAAAAAGGGCGCCAGGTCGGGTCAGCAGCCGTTGAATACAAGTAACGCAACCACAATTTGTCCTGATAGAGCAAGGGGATAATCTCGCTGGCAAAAAAAGCGATAGCCTCTTTGCCATTACCTTCAAAATGCGCCAGACGACTACTAATCTTATGGTCAATCTCCTGATGGATGTCTAGGATGATTTCCTCAGAACTATTGTAGTGGTTGCGATAGATGGTCTGTCTTGCGATACCTGCTTCCTTAGCAATTTCAGAAAAAGAAAAATTAGAGCGTAGGGGTTCTTTTTCCGCTAAACGAAAGAAGGCGGTGATAATACGTTGTCGTGTCGTTTTAGCCATGTTGCCTCCTTTTGACATCTCTTAAGATACAAGCAGCTGATGGCACTACAAATAGCGCATCTTTTTTTGACAGCTTGTTGCAAAATCGCCACCAGCATACCTCAAGATAGACCTATTTTAACATATTATGCACCAAATTGTCACTAAGACAGGGATTGACAGCGGTTTTACTTAGACATAAACTATAGCTAGTTGCACTTAAGGAGCTTTTGATGTTGAAATATTACACTCTCACCTTACTCATCTTCTTACTCTGTCTTTTGGCCTTATCCCTCTGGAGCCATCTCTCTAAGGTCTATCTGATACTCTTGACGCTTGTTTTCGCCCTTATTTTTGTCCTATGGACCCACAAAAAGCAAAAGAGACGGCAGCCGACAAAAGCGAACAAGTCCTCATAAAATGCCCGCCAAGCCCAGCAGTCTTTATGCTATAATAAGGGCATGAACTATTTGTCTAAAACACTTTATGCCCTACTGGCCTCGCTGGCTTTCCTCTTGACTGGTTTGACTGTTCAAGCAGATGACTTCAATGCTGCAGCCAGCCATGCCATCGCCGTCGAGGCTTCAACAGGAAAAATCCTCTATGAAAAGGACGCTACCAGTACAGCTGGCATTGCCTCCATTACTAAGATACTGACTGTCTACCTGGTCTACAAACAAATTGATGAAGGCAAGCTCAAATGGGATGACCAAGTGGCTATTTCGGACTACGCCTACAATCTGACAGCCAACTCCGATGCCTCAAATGTTCCCATGGAAGCCCGTTCCTATAGCGTCAAGCAGTTAGTCGATGCCGCCATGATTGCCTCTGCCAATAGTGCTGCGATTGCCCTCGCTGAAAAAATCGGTGGTAGTGAAACCAAGTTTGTCGATATGATGACAGCTCAACTCAAATCCTGGGGAATTACCGATGCGCGCCTGGTCAATGCTTCAGGGCTCAACAACAGCTATTTGGGTAGCAACATCTATCCGGGGTCTTCTGCCTCAGATGAAAATACCATGTCCGCACTAGACGTGGCTATTATTGCCCGTCACCTTATTACTGACTACCCTGATGTCCTAAAAATCACTAGTCAGACCAGCATGGACTTTGATGGGTCAACGACTTTACAAACCTATAATGAAATGCTTTCCGGAATGTCCTACACCCGCGAAGGCGTTGACGGCCTCAAGACCGGTACCACAGAACTAGCTGGCGCTTCTTTTGTCGCAACGACAACTGAAAATGGTATGCGTATCATTACTGTTATCCTACATGCTGACGATGCCGATAACAATACCATGGCGCGTTTTAGTGCAACCAACGATTTGATGAATTATGTCTACAGCACCTGGCAACTGCAAACCCTCCTCAAAAAAGGAGCTAGCTACAACAAGTCTCAAGCCAAAATCACTGATGGCAAACAAGCCAGTGTCGCAGCTGTCGCTCAAAATGACTTTAAGGTTGTCACACGCAAGAACGCCACAGATGCCCCTAAACTGACCCTAAAAACAAAAACTTTAGAAGCACCTGCTAAAAAAGGCAGCTCAGCAGGCAGCCTCACCTTTGAAGATAGCGACCTCGTGGGGACTGGCTACCTAGAAAACGCTCGTCCACAGGTCAAACTTGTCACCAAGACAAGCGTCAAACGCAGCATTTTCCTTAAGGTGTGGTGGAACCATTTTGTCAACTGGGTCAATACCAGCTTAACCGCTACATGGCTAGCTTTTTCTGAGTGAGCATCGCCTGATAAAACCATAAAGTGAAAAGACGTGATGAAACATCACGTCTTTTCGGTGTCTTATCAAATCGTTCGCTAGTCAGTTATCGGGCTAGCACGATGGTGCAATAGGCCTCTCCGTCAAAAAAGCCTCGTGAATCTTCCAAGAGTTTCAAGCTTAACCACGGACCTTTTGGTAAGCGTAACCGGCCAAACCACCGAGGGCAAGACCGACTGCTACGCAGACAAAATCTTGCAGCTGTAGTAAGGGTGCACCCGCACCACCGGCTATCGCTCCCAGCACCGCTCCACCTGAGGCACTCTTTAGAACATCCATCTTAGGCTCCTTTGTCTTATGATGATATTGCTTTTATATTATATCGACAAGTCCAAACAAATTCAAGACAAATCAGAGAGATTTATGCCACTTTTCCGGGAAATTTTTTGACGAATTGTTGCAAAATGTCACACCAACTGGCACAGAGCTTTTTGGGAATAGAGAATGCCTGTTTTACCCCGACTAAAAACCATGAAAAAAGCCTGAGACATTGTCTCAGACTCATCCTTAGGTGTTAGCCAACGGAACCTTCCATACTCATGCCAATCAGCTGGTTGAGCTCGACGGCGTATTCCATCGGTAATTCTTTAGAAATAGGTTCCATGAAACCATTGATAATCATCGCTGTGGCTTCTTCTTCTGAAATTCCCCGACTCATGAGGTAGTAGAGTTGTTCCTCGGAAACCTTGGACACCTTAGCTTCGTGTTCCAAGGTCACATCGGAGTTATGAATTTCATTGTAAGGAATCGTGTCTGAGCTGGATTTGTCATCCATCAGGATGGTATCACACTCGATATGCGATTTGGAGCCTTTAGAATTACGTCCAAACTTCACCTGGCCACGGTAGTCGGTCCGACCACCATCCTTGGCAACCGATTTTGAGATCAAGGTTGAGGAAGTGTTAGGCGCATTGTGGAAAACCTTAGCACCCGCATCTAAATGCTGACCCTCATTGGCAAAAGCCATCGAAATGATTGAGGTCCGTGCGTAAGGCCCATTGAGCACCGAACAAGGGTACTTCATATTTACCTTGGAACCTAAGTTCCCGTCAATCCACTCCAAGGTCCCATTTTCTTCTACAGTCCCACGCTCTGTGACAAGATTGTAGACATTGTCTGACCAGTTTTGCATGGTCGTGTAGCGGAAAGTCGCATCGCGTTTAACAATAATTTCAACATTGGCCGCGTGCAAGGTATTGGTCGTATAAGCTGGTGCGGTACACCCTTCCACGTAGTGGATAGAAGCTCCCTCATCCACAATCATCAAGGAGCGCTCAAACTGACCGGCATTTTCACTATTAATCCGGAAATAGGTCTGCACAGGGAAATCACACTGTACCCCCTTAGGAACATAGATGAAAGTCCCTCCTGACCAGACCGCACTATTGAGCGCTGAAAACTTGTGCTCAAAGGGTGAGATGACCGTCGAGAAATATTCCTTAAAGAGCTCTGGGTATTCCTTGAGAGCTGTATCCGTATCTGTAAAAATAATGCCGAGTTTTTCAAACTCGTCCTTCATGTTATGGTAAACTACCTCAGACTCATACTGGGCGACAGTACCCGCTAAGTACTCCCGTTCGGCCTGAGGAATCCCGATACGTTCGAAGGTTTCCTTGATTTTTTCAGGGACCTCATCCCAGTCTCGTGTCACGTGTTCAGCGGCCTTTTGGTAGTAGATAACATCGTCAAAGTCAATATCTGACAAATCTGGCCCAAAGTCTGGCATGGGAAGCTTGTAAAATGCTTCTAGGGCCTTTAGACGGTAGTCTAACATCCACTCAGGTTCCCCTTTTTCAGCGGACATTTCACGAACGACAGCCTCACTCAACCCTTTCCCAGTCGAAATAACAGGCTTAACATCGTCATGGAAACCATACTTATAATCACCAAAGTCCAAATCCTTGGCTAATAATTCTTCTTTTTCTTCTGCCATGGTTACCTTTCTATTTGGTTACTTTTCTTTCGTCGCATCATCTTCAGAGATGGCACGTTTTAGGGCATTCCACCCTAGCATCGCACATTTAACCCTTTGGGGAAATTTAGCCACACCAGCAAGAAGGGCTGCTTCCCCCAAAACTTTTTGCTGGCTGTCTTGCTCGCCTTGCACCATTTTGGAGAAAATATCTGCCATTTCAAGGGCTTCCTGCTTGGTTTTACCCAAAACAGCATCCGTCATCATGGAAGATGAAGCTGTCGAAATCGAACAGCCCTCACCAGCAAACTTGATGTCAGCAATTCTATCTGCATCAAATTGCACGGATAAGCTGATAACATCTCCACAAGTGGGGTTGTTCATATTGATATGATTAACATCTTCAATACGTCCATGGTGGTGGGGGGCCTTTGAATGGTCGGTCACTACGGCCATATAAAGACTATCTAGTCTAGAGAGTGCCATTGAAAAACTCCTTCGTCTTGAGGATGGCGTCAATCAACTTGTCACAATCCTCTTTGGTATTGTATAGGTAAAAGCTCGCACGCACCGCTGAAGATATCCCCAAATACTGAATCAAAGGTTGCGCACAATGGTGGCCTGCACGCACCGCAACCCCCTCATAATCCAGCGCTGTTGCGACATCATGAGGGTGGAGGCCGTCGATATTAAATGCCAGAACAGCTGCATGCTGACTGGGGTCTTGCGGTCCATAAACCGTTACACCGTCGATGGCTTGCAGTTTGGGTAACACATAAGCGACCAGTTCTTGTTCGTGGGCGTGGACAGCTGACATACCCAGATGGTTCAAATAATCCAAGGCAGCGCCAAAAGCGATGGCCCCCGCAATATTAGGGGTTCCCGCCTCAAACTTCCAGGGAAGTTCCTTCCAGTTAGCTTCTTGTTCGTAGACAAAGTCAATCATCTCTCCGCCAAATTCGACTGGTGCCATCTCTTCAAGGATGGCTTCTTTTCCATAGAGGACTCCGATACCAGTCGGACCTAGCATTTTATGCCCAGACAAGGTGTAGAAATCACAATCCAGGTCTTGAACATCTACTGGCATATGTGGCGCAGATTGGGCCCCGTCAACCACCATATAGGCACCGACAGCGTGAGCCAACTGGCCAATCTCCTTAACAGGATTGATAGCCCCCAGAACATTGGAAACGTGGGCTAGACTGACAAACTTTGTGCGGGCATTCAGCTTAGCTTTTAAGTCTGCCATATCCAACTGACCATCCTTGAGATAGGCGTAAACGAGTTTGGCACCTGTTAGACGGCAGGCTTCCTGCCAAGGAATGATGTTGGAATGGTGTTCCATGATCGAAATCAGTACTTCATCACCTGGTTGTAAAACCTGGCGGGCAAATTGAGCTACCCAGTTTAACCCTGTCGTCGTCCCCCTGGTAAAGAGGACTTCCTTGGTCGAAGCAGCATGCAAAAAGGCACGCACTTTTTCCCGACTGGCCTCATAATCAGCAGTCGCCCGCTCTGCCAGCGTATGTACCCCACGGTGCACGTTGGCATTGTCTGTGTGGTAGTAGGCCAACAAACGCTGGAGCACAGCCTCTGGTTTTTGCGTGGTCGCCGCATTATCCAGATAGACAAGTGGCTCATCATTAACGCGTTGATCTAAAATAGGGAAATCTTTACGTAAGTTTGCTGCATCAATTGAGGGCATAAACACTCCTATCGTTTGTCCAACTGCTTGTCAATAACCGTCATGAGCTCTTCTCGAACAGCCTTGACAGGAATCTCAGCAATAACCCCACCGAGGAAGCCACGGATTACCAACCGTTCTGCTGTTTCCTTATCCAAGCCACGACTCATCAGATAGTACATATCTTGTTCGTCGATTTGTCCGATAGAGGCCGCATGGCCTGCTGTCACATCATTTTCATCTATGAGCAAAATAGGGTTGGCATCTGCTCGCGCCTTGTCAGACAACATGAGGACACGGCTCTCTTGTTGGGCATCAGAGCCCTTGGCTCCTTTGATAATGTGCCCAATACCATTGAAGGTAAGGGTACCACTTTCCAAAATTACCCCATGTTGCAAGATATGACCAACGGAATGACGGCCATAATTGGTCACCCGTGTGTCAATCCCTTGAGTCTGACGGCCACTGGATAGAGCGACCACTTTTAGCTCAGCGTGGCTACCTTGTCCCATCAAGTCTGAATCAAAATCAGCGATAACATTGCCCTCATTCATGACACCGAGGGCCCAGTCAATCCGAGCATCCTTACCTAGGCGCCCACGGCGACTCATGTAGGTCGTCAGGTGTTTGCCCAAGCGGTCAATAGCTGAAAACTTGATTTGGCTACCTGCTTGAGCGATGACTTCCACACTGATGGTTGCTGTGGACTTGACATCGCCATTGCCAATACTTTCAAAACGCTCCAAATAAGAGAACTTAGCGTCTTTACCCGCTAAAATCAGCACATGCTTGTTAAAAGGAACCTCGCTATCAGAATCCTGATAGAAATGCCCTTCAATGGGTTGGTCAACTTCGACAGCATCAGGCACATAAAGAACAGCTGCACTATTCCAATGGGCATAATGATAAGCCGCCAGCTTGTCTTCGTCAAAGGCCAGGGCAGCACCAAAATATTCCTTTGCCAACTCAGGATGGCTGTCAATAAAACTGTACAAGTCCGTGAAAATCACACCTTTAGCCACTAAGTCCGGCGTTAGCTGTTCCAAAACAGTCTGTGTCCCGACTTGCACTAATTTTGGGGCATCTCCCAAGACCGTAAAATCTGGGACATGACCTGACGGCTCATTATCTGCCAACTCCCCTTGGCCAAAATTCCAGCGGTGAAAACGCACGCGCTCAATTTTGGGAAGCGCTAGGTGGTCGATTTGCTCAAAGGCCTTTAGCCGCAAATCACGGAGCCAACTTGGCTCTGCGTGGGCTTGAGAATAGGCTTTAATAGCTTCTTGTGTCACGATTTCCTCCTTCTTTCTCTGTCATTTATATGGTGAAAACCGCTTAAACGTCTTCCTCATAAGTCAGTCCCAATTCTTCAGCGATTTGAGCATAACCTTCAGTCTCCAAGCGCGCCGCTAGGCTGGCATCGCCAGAGACGACAATCCGCCCGTCCATCATGATATGAACAACATCTGGCGTAATGTAATTTAACAAGCGTTGGTAATGGGTGATAATCATCGCTCCAAAACCTTCGCCACGCATGGCATTAACCCCTTTAGAGACAACCTTCAAGGCATCAATGTCCAAACCTGAGTCAATCTCATCCAAGAGGGCAAAAGTTGGTTCAAGCATCAATAGTTGCAGGATTTCATTGCGTTTTTTCTCACCACCTGAGAAACCTTCATTGAGGTAACGCTCAGCCATTTCTTCCTTCATTCCCAAAAAGGCCATTTTTTCATCTAATTTTGTGATGAACTCCATGACATTGACCTTATCCTCATCAGCTTTACCAGCGTTCATGGCTGACCGGATAAATTCTGCGTTGGTAATCCCCGGAATTTCTGATGGGTACTGCATAGCCAAAAAGAGCCCCAAGCGTGCCCTTTCATCCGTTTCCATCTCCAGGATGTTTTCGCCATCAAAAAGGATTTCACCACGGGTCACCTCGTAGGCAGGATTTCCCATGATAGCAGCCGACAAGGTTGATTTCCCTGTCCCATTTGGCCCCATAATCGCTGCAATTTCTCCCGTTTTGAGCGTCAGGTTAACCCCTTTTAAAATTTCTTTCTCCTCAATCGAGACATGCAAGTCTTTGATTTCTAACGTTGACATAATAGCTCCTTTCAGTCCTTACTCTTCATTATAACAAATAAAGCCCCAGAGGGCTTTATTGTGGATTGAAAACTAGTGTTTCGCCTTCCATTTAGCCACCACTTCTTGACGGTAGCTGGAATTTCCGATAAATTTCAGACAACTCAGTAATGGTGTCCGATTAGGTCCCATGATTTCAACTTGTTCAATGAATAGTTCGACCATGATAACTAGGCCAATAACCAAGAGCACCCCGCCAACACGACTAGAGACATTGAGCAAGAGAGAAACCAGTGAGAAAAAGATTGAGATGCCATAGACGACCAAAACTGCCCCGCGATGGGTAAAGCCCATGGCTAACAAGCGGTGATGCAGATGGCGGTTATCTGCTTCGGAGATTTTCCTGCCTGACAATTTTCGTCTTAAGATGGCAAAGGCCGTATCAATAACAGGTACCCCTAAGATGATGACTGGGGTAATGACTGCCACAGCTGTTGCATTTTTTAGCCCCTGCAGGGACAAGACACTAATCATAAACCCAATAAAAAGTGCCCCTGTATCCCCTAGATAAATAATAGCTGGGTGATAATTATAAGGGAAAAATCCTAAGATGGCTGACAAGAGTAAAAAGATGGTCATGGTCAGCATCAGGTCTTTCCCAAAGAGGAAGAAGTAGGATACCAAGCCCATGGTTCCTAGGGAAATCATCGACACCCCACAGACCAGGCCATCTAGACCATCAATCAAATTAATGGCATTGGTAATCCCAACAATCCACAAAATCGTAAAGCAAAAACTTACAAAAGGACCAAAGTGCAACATAGGCCCCCCAAAGGGTACCTTGAAACTGTCAAAATGAAAATCCGTCAAAAACCATATTAACACTGCTGCTAGGGTAATACCTGCTAACTTCATCCGTGGTGCCAGTTCTTTGACATCATCAACCAAACCTGTCAGGGCAATCACGCCACCGGCTAAAAGGATGGGAGCGACATAGTGCAGAAAACGGCCGCCCGCCGCATGCCCTTGCAAGGCCCAAGGCATGTATACGAGACAGGCCAGAGCAAAGGCCGCCACAATGGCAAGCCCCCCTGCACTTGGCATGGGAACCTTATTGATCCGTCTGGCATTGGGATTATCGACGGCACCAATCCGAAAAGCCAAAAAACGCACTAAAGGGGTCAAGATGAGCGAGGTTAAGAAAGTCCCAATCAAAACCAAGATGATTTCAATCATCAGCGGAGCTGCTTGTTGAATGCCTGTCATCTTATGCAACCCTTAGCCGTTTCAAAAAGTCGACAGCTCCCTCAGTCATCAGGACAGTGGCATGTTCTTGTAGGTAAGCCCTCGTCCGATCGGCATCTTTGGCGTATTCTAACAGCAGGCCATGGGCCTCATTGGCAAAGTCTTTTTCTTTGTCCATGGCATTCACCAAAACAGTCATGTAATAGTGCCCCTTATCCAACTTATACAGTTCAGAAGCTTCGATAGGGAGTTGGATGGTTTGCGAAAAGCGAACAGCTTCAGGGATGTCGGAAAATCCCAAGACATAGTGGATAAATTCTGGCAATTCAGCGGTTTCCGTTTCTTCTGATTTTTCCTTGAAGGCATCGACTTCCTTACGGAGGCGGTCGAGTTCATCCAGGTCTTCGTCTGTTGCTCCTGTATTTTTCAACAGGTCTTCCAGCATGGTCAAAGCTTCTTCCGGCGTGACATTTTCAGGGTCAGTCAGAGCCTTGGTCAAATCCGCATACTCTTCTAGATCCTCCATGTCTTGTCCCACCTCAGCTTGCGTGACGTAAACTTCGATGCGGTCTGGTTTTGGGGTCACCCGAAAACTGAGCATGCCTGTTTCGCCAAAACCTTCTGGTAGGTCCAACTCCTGCATCACAGTATAGAAAAAATCTTCCGTTTTTTCCTGTGGCGCTAGAAAGTCCATCAGCTCCATACCATGTTCCGCCAAATCCTCCATGGAGAGCGTGATGCGAATAGTCGTATCATTTACTTGTGTCAATTTCATCTCTTTACCTCGTAGCAATCGTTCTTTTCATTATACTGTAAAAGCGCTAAGCAAGCAAGAAAGCACTCAGTCTCCGCAAAAAAGAGAGTGTGATCAGGCCAAAAGCACAACCCACTCTCTCATACAACGGTTGACAGCATCTTTAGAAAATCGCTTGGAGGGCTGCCACTAAGAGCAGACCAATCCCCAAGATAATGCGGTATTTCCCAAAAATCTTGAAGTCATGATTCTTGACATAGTCGGTCAAAAAGCGGATGGCCCACATGGACACGAAAAAGGCTGTCAAGCAAGCAACCAACAGGACCAGCCATTGCCCTAAGGCTAAGCTGCTTCCACTAAGCACAAATTTCGCAACTTTAAGCAGACTGGCCCCAAACATGGTTGGAATCCCCAAAAAGAAGGTAAACTCCGTCACGACACTCCGACTGGTCCCCGCCAAAAGCCCCCCGATGATGGTCGCCCCTGAACGACTGGTCCCAGGCATGAGACTCAAGACTTGAAAGAGCCCGATAATCAGGGCCGTTTTATAAGGGAGTTTGGCCAAACTGGTTACCTTGGGCTTTAGGCCGCCCCGCGCAATATGGTTTTCCACCCAAATGAAGATAAAGCCATAAAGGATTAACATGCAGGCGATGGAAATAAAGTTATAAAAATGCGCGTCAAACCAATCGTCTAGTGGCAAACCAATGATAACTGATGGCAAGACGGCGATCACCACCTTAGTCCACAACTGCCAGGTCTTTCGCACTTCTAGCGGTGTCTTTCCAGGTTGGAAAGGGTTGAGTTTTTTAAAATAAATGACGATAACCGCTAAAATAGCTCCCAATTGGATGACGACATTGAACATATCCATAAAGGTTTGGTTTTGAGCGGAAAATTTGATAAATTCTTCTGCTAAAATCAAATGGCCCGTACTTGAAATCGGTAGCCACTCCGTGATACCTTCGATAATTCCAAGGATGATAGCCTTAAGCAAATCAAACAGCATGCAGGTCTCCTTTTCAAACAAGTAGATTCATTATAGCAAAAGTTAGGCAGCTTTAAAAGGCACCGCCGCCACCTCCACCACCACCACCAGAGAAGCCTCCTCCGCCACCTGACGATGGCAAGTTGAAGTTTACGGCTTGATTAGCAGCTTGACTGTAGGTACTGATGCGTTGGAGGGAATGACTGAAGTAAGCAGTTGTGATGACATCCATGGCATCAACACTTGCCAACTGCTCGCTTGGTAAGGTCAAACCTTTCACCGTCAAGGCTTCTTGGACACGCTTGGCATAGCCAAAGAGTGTCGCATAAACCAAGACTTTTTCCCAGACGATGATGCTTTCTAGCTCCGCACGGTCAAAGGTCTTAATGTCCTGCAACATATGGCGGAAGCCCAACCAGAGCCGGTACTCCGTTTGATGGGCCAGATTAATCTTTCCTTCATGAGAGAGGATTTGTTGTTGGCTTATGACATACCAGAAAGTCAGGGCAGTGATGATTAAGATAAAGCCATTGACGACCATGCCTTTCAGATAGCCCTGAGATAAACTATAGGCTGCTGCACCAACTGAACAGAGGGCTGAACCGACAAGGAAAGCGTTGGACAGCATCAGTGGGTACTTATCCTGAACTGACAAGGGCTTACGGTAGTTTGGCAAACCTTCTGTTCGGAAGGCTTGTGCCACGGCCCGGTCCACTTTCGTAACGCGATTCTGCAAGCGTCGTAAGATAGCCGCGCCACGGGCAGTGATTTCATGCTTTTTAGCTGCTCCCTTAAGATCTGAAGCGAGGATAGTCTTTCGGTCAGCCTGATAGTCATCAAATACAGATGATAAGGTATAGCTTTCTCTCACCTCACCAAAGAGATAGGTCAAAAACGCTGACTCGTAGGCAGTCAAAGCTTTGTCGGGCTTTTGTAGCAACTGCTTTTTATCAGAGGATAGGACATATTTGCCTTGGGCTATCAGGTCTAGGAGTTCTGCTTGGATGTAATTCTCCAATTTGATGTCAGCCCCATGTATCGCATCTGGCGGTGACAATTCTTCCAGTTCCAAGCCATTGACCTGTTTGGCTACCAAAAGTGGCGATAAGTCTGATGGCAATGCAAAGGAATAACCCTTATCCTCAGAAAAAGGTAGCAAGCGTTTTTTCGCGCGATGAAAGACCCAAACTGCTACAACAGTCAAAAGTATAGCTCCTAAAGGAATCCATAGCGTCAATAGCTCCATCAATAGCTCACGCCTGTGGTCAATCCCTCGTTCGGTTGCTAGTATCTTGTCCTTAGCTTGACCAGCCTTTGTCGGTGCCACGCTGACCACACTGCGGTCCCAGTAAGCGTGTAATTCGATAAGACCAGAGACATCTTTAGCTGTGAGCGTGTAAGAATTCCCGTCTTTTGTCACCGATGCCTTGGGATGCATCCCACCCCGATGGCCCCAGAGTTGGCTTTCTGAAACGCTCTTATCTGTCGTCACCGTCAGACGTACATCCCTTAGCGTCTCATCCCAGTTACTGATAGGAACCCAGTTGAGTTCGGCCACATCCTGGTAGACATTTAAGAGATTGGTCAAGGTCCAAGTCACCGTCACTTGCACTTGGTCACCTGACGATCCCCCGTTATAGATTTTCAATCGCACGCCTTTAGACAGGTCTTCAAATTCTGTTCTGACACTGTCTGTGATATTTTCCCCGTTGCGAAGGACTTGAACCGTTGGCGTACGACCGATAGCAAAGCCCTGTGGCATATTGCCTCCAGTTCCCAAGCTCAGATACTGGCCATTATAGGAGGAGTCAAAGTTATACGTGACTTGCTCCACGTAGCTAGCCGTATTGTCCTCATGGATAATGAGGTGGCCCTCGTAACGTGGGATGCTGTAGTCTACATCATCGGCTAAAACGCCCTGGCCAGTCCATAAAAAACCAAGCAGTAAGGTCGTCAGCAACCACAAAAACCATTGCTTTTTCATCGCCTGTATTCCTTTCTAAAATGCGTGACTTTTTTCTTTATTATACCCTAGCTCTAATCTTAAAGCTAGCTTTATTGAATACTTATCCGTTTTTTAGTAGAATATAAAACGAGTCAAATTTTGGTGATCGGCTACCCGCCTCCTCTAGCCTTACTTTTTCAGCAGGAGGCAATAAGGGGCTATTCGCCGAATAATCACAGATACGATCAGTTAGCTTGTCAGGCAAGCTACTAAGTTACTGACTTTAGACATCCTAAAAATGAACGGAGTTCCCATGAAGAAATTCTTCCTAAGCTGTCTACTCTTTATCGGCCTTGGCCTTGGAGTGGGCATGCAGACAACCAGCGTCTCAGCTGACGATTACCTACGGGTCGGCATGGAGGCAGCCTACGCCCCTTTTAACTGGACGCAAAATGACAACAGTAATGGCGCTGTGAAAATTGATGGCACCAACCAATACGCCAATGGCTATGACGTGCAAATC
Organism: Streptococcus sp. DD12; assembly: GCF_001578885.1. Taxonomy (GTDB): domain Bacteria; phylum Bacillota; class Bacilli; order Lactobacillales; family Streptococcaceae; genus Streptococcus. The sequence continues at coordinate 1,190,717 of NZ_KQ969495.1, forward strand.
GCCAAAAAAATTGCCAAAGCGATGGGCAAAAAGCTCTTAGTGGTCAAAACGTCTTGGTCTGGCCTGATTCCTGCTCTAACGTCTGGAAAAATTGACATGATTGCGGCTGGGATGAGCCCAACTGCTGAGCGCCGTCAAGAAATTGCCTTTTCCAATAGCTACTACACCTCCAATCCTGTTATCGTCGTTAAACGCAGTGGTAACTATGCCAAAGCCACTAGCCTAGCTGATTTCAAAGACGCCAAAATCACCTCACAACAAGGGGTCTATCTCTATAATCTCATCAGCCAAATCCCCGACGTCAAAAAACAAACGGCTATGGGCGACTTTGCTCAGATGCGACAAGCCTTGTCCTCTGGTGTTATTGATGGTTACATTTCCGAGCGACCTGATGCCATCTCTGCCCAAAATGCCAACAAAGATTTCAAAATGATTGCCTTTTCAGATGGTAAGGGCTTCAGCGTTTCTGAATCAGATACAGCTATCGCTGTCGGACTCCGTAAGGATGAAACCGCAACATTAGAAACCGTTAACCAAGTCTTGGCTGGGATTTCTGAATCAGACCGCATCAAACTCATGGACCGTATGATTGCCCAACAACCTGCTGACAACTCATCTGATGACAAAGCCAGCAGCAACTTCGTCCAACAAATGTGGACAATCCTTAAAGGCAACTGGAGTCAATTCCTACGAGGGGCTGGGATTACGCTGCTCATCTCCATCATTGGGACTGTCGCAGGTCTCATCATCGGTCTGCTTATCGGGGTCTATCGCACCGCACCTAAAGCGGCGAACAAGTTTCTTGCTGGCCTACAAACTGCCTTTGGTTGGTTCCTCAATGTCTATATCGAGATTTTCCGTGGCACGCCTATGATTGTTCAAGCCATGGTTATCTACTACGGCACCGCTCAAGCTTTTGGCATTTCCATCGACCGCACCTGGGCGGCTATTGTCATCGTCTCCATCAACACAGGGGCTTACATGAGTGAAATCGTCCGTGGAGGAATCTTTGCTGTGGATAAGGGACAATTCGAAGCAGCTACTGCTCTAGGATTTTCTCACAACCAAACCATGCGTAAGATTGTCCTGCCACAAGTTGTCCGCAACATTTTACCAGCAACGGGGAATGAATTCGTCATTAACATCAAAGACACTTCCGTCCTCAATGTTATCTCCGTGGTCGAGCTTTATTTCGCAGGAAATACCGTGGCGACACAGACCTACCAATATTTCCAAACCTTTATGATTATCGCTGTGATTTACTTTGTCTTGACCTTTACGGTCACACGCCTCTTGCGCTATGTTGAGCGCCGTTTTGACCAAGACACCTACACCATCGAAGGAGGCAACTAATGGCTGCTAACATCTTAGAGATTAAACATTTAAAAAAATCCTTCGGTAAAAACGAGGTCCTTAAAGATATTTCCCTCAGTGTCAATCAGGGGGAAGTCATCTCCATCATCGGGTCATCAGGTTCTGGAAAATCCACCTTCTTGCGTTCGATTAACCTGCTAGAAGAACCTACCGATGGACAGATTCTGTTTCATGGAAAAAATGTTCTTGAAAAAGGGTTCGATTTGACGACCTATCGCGAAAAAATGGGCATGGTTTTCCAATCTTTCAACCTTTTTGAAAACCTCAACGTCTTAGAAAATACCATTGTGGCCCAAACGACTGTCCTCAAGCGAGAGCGTTCTGAGGCTGAGCGCATCGCCAAGGAAAACCTAAACCGTGTCGGCATGACCGAGCAATATTGGCAAGCCAAACCCAAGCAACTCTCCGGTGGACAAAAACAGCGTGTGGCTATCGCTCGGGCCCTGTCCGTCGACCCTGAGGCTGTCCTCTTTGATGAACCTACTTCAGCCCTAGACCCTGAAATGGTTGACGAAGTCCTAAAGACCATGCAAGATTTGGCCAAGTCTGGATTGACCATGATTATCGTTACCCATGAAATGGAGTTTGCCCGCGATGTTTCAGACCGTGTCATCTTCATGGACAAGGGACTTATCGCCGAAGAAGGCACCCCCGCTCAAATCTTTGAAAACCCACAAGAAGCCCGCACCAAGGAATTCTTGCAACGCTTCTTGAAGTGACAAAAAACGCCTAAGGGCGTTTTTCTTTTGCTCTAGCAAGCCTTACCTGCCCTTACTGCTAGCTTTGATAGGGCTAAGGACATAAAAAGCGCTGAAAACCTGCACAGGTCTTCAGCGCTTTTGAGTTTGACACCTCACAAACCTAAGGCAAACCTCGGCAGAGGCTAACGGTTATTGTAGGCTTTGATTTGGCGAGCGATATCACGGTTTTGTTCCCGTCGTTTGATACTTTCTCGCTTATCGTAATCATGTTTTCCTTTGGCAAGGCCCATCAGAACCTTGGCAAAACCGTGCTTAAGATAAACGCGTAAAGGAATCAGGGTCATTCCAGACCCCTTGAGCGCTTCGTTAATCTTTGCAATTTCCTTTTTTTTGAGCAATAATTTACGATCTCTAAGCGGGTCAACGTTCCAGATATTGCCTTGTTCATAAGGGGTGATGTGAACATTAGACAGCCAGACTTCGCCATGACGCACACGGGCAAACCCATCTTTGATGGTCAAGCGTGAGGCACGGACACTTTTGATCTCCGTACCTGTCAAAACAAGACCAGCCTCATAGGTTTCCACAATGGTATAGTCGTGTCTGGCTTTTTTATTTTGTGCTAAGACATTGTCTGTCTGCTTTTGTTTGGCCATTAGTTCTTCCTCTTTTTCGCTTGGTCTTTATAAAAAGGCTTGCGATTGTTCTTGAACCGTCCATTTCCTTGACCTTTATTCGTGTCATCACGACGACGTCTGCGGTCACGGTCAGATTTTGGTTTCTTTTCGATGACATCAAAATCGCTTGGCAGGTATTCAAAGTCAATGTCGCCCGTTTCCTTATCGGCACGGGTTAACTTGATTTTAATCTTTTGGCCAACCCGAAAGGCTTTTCCTGTGCTTTCTCCATGCAAGCTCATGGTACGCTCATTATACTGGTAAAACTCTGGGAATGTGGTGATGTGAATCAAACCCTCAATCGTATTAGGCAACTCCACAAAGAGACCAAATTTGACTACGCTAGCAACAACTCCCTCGAATTCTTGACCGACATAGCTTGCCATGAATTCAGCCTTCTTCATTGCTTCTACCGCACGCTCAGCATCGATAGCTCGGCGCTCTAGAGTTGACGCAGTGCTGGCAATTTCTGGAATGACTTGTGCAAAATGTTCTTCTTTTTCCGGCGTAACCGTCGCATACTCCCTAATCAGACGGTGAACCAGGAGGTCAGGGTAGCGACGAATCGGACTCGTGAAGTGGGTATAATAGGTTGCCGCCAAACCATAGTGACCGTGGTTGTGTTCAGAATAGCGGGCTTGTTGCATGGAGCGTAAGAGCATCATAGCCAAAACATCTGCCCCAGGTTTGCCCTCGACCTTAGCCATAAAGTCCTGCAAGGCTTCTTGCGTGATTTTTTGCGCTGTCCCACGAATCGGTACGCCAAAAATAGTGGCGTAATCAATGAATTTCTGTAATTTTTCAGCCTTGGGTTCTTCGTGAATCCGGTAGATAAAAGGCAGGTTTTTACGGGCAAAGTGCTCTGCCACAGTTTCATTGGCTGCCAGCATAAAGGACTCAATCATGCGTTCCGCAATACCACGCTGGCGGACTTGAATATCCACAGGCTTCCCTTTATCGTCAACCAAAATTTTTGCCTCTTGGGTATCAAAGTTCAAGGCCCCACGACGCACCCGCATCGCTTCTAAAATCTGGTGAAGACTTGCCATATAGCGGACAGATTCTGTGATGGGAGCGTAGCGCTCCAAGAGTTCCTGGTCGCCTTTTAGCATGGCATTGACATCGCTGTAGGTCATACGGAAAGTGGTTTTAATGACCGATGGCGCAATCTGGTGGGCCACAACACGCCCTTGACGGTCGATTTCCATGATACAAGATTGGGTTAAGCGGTTGACGTTAGGATTCAGCGAGCAGATGCCATTGGACAAGCGCTCGGGTAACATAGGTACCACTCGGTCGGTCACATAGACGGAGGTTCCACGGCTGACGGCTTCACGGTCAAGGGCTGACCCTTCTGTGACATAATAAGAGACATCAGCGATATGAACACCCAGTTCAAAGTTCCCATTAGGCAAGTATTTGATATGAACGGCATCATCCAAATCCTTGGCATCCTTGCCATCAATGGTAAAGGTAACTTCCTGGCGCAAATCAATCCGTCCCATGAAGTCTTTTTCACTTGGAGCATCAGCGACATTATTGGCCTCTGCCATGACAGCCTGAGGAAATTCAGACACGATATCCATAGACTCCAAGACTTCAAGCACATCAATCCCTACATCCTCTTGGTGACCGATGATGTCGCGAACTTCTCCGACAAAATAATCATGTTTTTTGCTTGGGTATTTGACAATGTCTAGTTTGATAATCTCTGTTCCGTCTAAGACGACAGGTTCTTTTTTGATATAGATACGCTGTTGAATTTTACGGTTTTTTGAAGTGATATAGCCCGCGTATTTTGGTTTTTCATCGTCTAAGACGAATTTCCCGACCACTGTCTTGAGGGCCCGTTCAACGATGGCTACCACACGGACTTCCGCAGATGTGCCCTTTAACCGATTGGCTGGCTTTTTAACCACGACCTCGACGGTATCCCCGTCGACAGCATGGCCGACATCCGTCCGCCCCACAAAGAGATCTTCTTCTTCACCTTCGACAGACAAGAAACCAAAGCCTGCTTTATTGGCGTGAAAGACACCTGTGATGCGAACAGGTTCATTGGCCTGTGATTTTTCAGCTAAGGCAATCAAGCCATCACGGGTAAAGATAAGGGTTCCTGTCGATTCTAAGCGCGACACCACTTTAACCAATTGGGGAAAACGTTGTGCCCCTGCTTGATCGAGTCCCTCGGCCAATTCATTCATGCTGACCTTGGGATGCTCCTTGAGATAAGTAATAATTTGTGATTCCATATATACTTGTTATTCCTTTTCCTAATAAAAAAGCACTCGGCGACTGCCAAGGCTTGATTTACCGACTTGATAGAATAGCCAAAGCCAGAGCGATTGCTAGCCAAAAGAAGACCATAATCCCTGTAAAACGTTGCATGAAGGCTTCAAACCCACGTGCTTTGGACCGTTCAAACAGTGCTTCTGAGCCACTGCTATCAAAAACATTGCTACTTGGATTTTTGGTCGGTTGCATAAAGATAGCCACAATCAAAATGGCCGATAAGACCAAAAGTAAAATCAGTAGTAGACGATACATCCTTTTTCCTCCGTATAAGTCCTAAATATCTTAACACAATTTTGGCTAAGATTCAATATGGAGGGTGACTTTTCTCTCCTTGGGGCAGAACTTAGGGACTTGCATTTTCTCTGGGTGGGTTTTCTTATTCTTACTGGTTAAGTAGTTTTTTTGCCCACATGAGCTACATTTGAGATTGATTTTAACTCTCACACGATTTCCTTTACTGATAGATACTGACGAAGGGTGACAAAGGACCAGATAAAGTTGGTCAACACAATGGCACTAGTGACAAAAAATACCCAGCGATAGCCTAATTGCACGGCAACAAAGGAGCCAATAAAAGGACCAATCACTTGCCCCAGATAGCTAAAGGCTTGGTTGTAGGAAAATATCCGTGAAATCCCTTGCTTTGGTGTGATTTTATTGAGAAGGGCATTGATGGAAGGCATCAAGGCTCCGACTCCAAAACCATAGAAAAAGCGCAAAAGGCCTAGTGTCAATGGTGTCTGAGCATTGGCTGATAAGAAATACATGACAAAACTATAAAAGAGAGCCATCAAGAGCAAGCGGTGATTGCCGATTCGGTCTCCGAGTTTTCCCAGTGCAGAACTTGACAGCATACTTGAAAATCCCAAAGCCGATACAATGAGGCCTGAGACAAACATGAGATTTTGCGTCTGTCCCAAGTGACGGATATATAAGGTCAAGATGGGGGCGATGGACTGGGCTGAAATTTGGATAATCATACTCGTGATAAAAAGACCAAAGAGTACCCGACGGTCGGCCACCTCTCGAAAGACTTCCCGCGTTGGCATGACCTCTTTGCGAGATTGAGGGCTGACATTCTCCTTGACAAAACAAACTGTCAGGAGGTGAACCGCCAAGAGGAGACAACCCACTAGGATAAAGACCATCCGAATTCCCAAAATATCCGCTAAAAGCCCTCCCAAAAGAGGGCCAATCAAGGTCCCAGCAGTCACACCAGTTGCCAAGGTCCCTAAAGCATAGCCCGTCTTTTCCTTAGGAACCTGCGAAGCGATCAAGGCTGTCGAATTAGGGACATAGCCTGAAAACAAGCCATTAATCAATCGTAAGCCGAGTAACCAATAAACATTATGCACTAGAGCCAGCCCACCCATGGTAAAGGCCATAACAAAACTGGCCCGGGCCATCATGAGTTTACGACCAAAACGGTCGGCGAGTTTTCCCCAGATTGGTGAGACCAGAGCCGCAGCCAAGGCCGAAATCGAAACTGCCAGACCTGCATACCACTCAACCATCCCTTTTGGGGCCCCTAGTTCTTCGACAAAAAGAGCCATAAAAGGCATAACCAAAGAAAAACTAGCCCCCGTCAGCAGATTTCCCAGCCAGGCAATCTTTAAATTACGTTTCCAATAAGATTCAGCCTCCAAAACGCTTCCTTCTTTCTAGTGTCATTTTAAAGTCTTTAAGGCCTTTTTTACCTGCGCTAAAGTCGCCTTCTTGCTCCCGTTATTGTCAATCACAAGGCTTGCATAGGCACGCTTTTCCGCCAAGGGCATCTGGCTAGCGATGCGGGCCTTAGCCTGTTCCTTTGTTAGGGGATTACGTGCTAACAGGCGAGTCAGCTGTTTTTCTTCCGAGAGACTGACCAGCCAGATAGCATCAAACCAAGTCACATAATCTTGCTCAATCAATAAGGGAATATCCATAAAAACCACAGCATGGTGCTTAAGCGCCTGGTCTCTCGCTTTTGCCAATTCTTCTCGAATAATAGCCCCCTGCACCTTTTGCGACCAAGCCATGGCCGTCGCATCCTGAAAGAGTTTGTCTGCCAGACGATGTCGGTCCAACTCTCCCTCAGGTGTCAAAATAGCCTCTCCAAAGTGCTCCTGCAGGACCAAAAAGAGACGACCACCTGGAGCCTGTAAGGCATGGACCAAGGCATCCGCATCAATCACCGGGTAACCTTGCTCCTGCAAATAGCGACTCACCGTGGACTTCCCTGAGGCAATCCCCCCTGTCAAACCAATCAAGTGCGATTTTTTTCTTGACATACAGGACATAAATGGCTTCCCCTTCCTCCTACTTTTATTTTTTCAATCGGATGCCCACAGCGTGGACAGGCTTGGCCTGTCTGGCCATAGACCTTGAGTTCATCTTGCATCCGCCCATTTTCGCCAAAGGCATTATGATAGGTGCGAATGGTCGATCCCCCCTTCTCGATAGCCAAGGCCATGATACGGATAATATTTTCTCGTAGACGGATAACTTCATCTTGGCTGAGCGACTGGCTTGGGCGTTCCGGATGGAGGGAGCTGGCCCAAAGCACTTCGTCAACATAAATATTACCCAAACCTGCCACCAAACTTTGGTCTAACAAATGGTTCTTGATGGGCTTTTTGGAGCGTTTGAGCCCTGCTTGAAAACTGTCGAGGGTAAAAGATTCGGCAACCGGTTCAGGCCCTAAGCGATGACTGGCTATAAAAGCCTCTAAGTCCTTTTTGGCAACTAACTCCATGGTGCCGAACTTGCGCACATCCTGATAGACTAAGTGAGAGCCATCATCTAGGCCAAAATCCACGTGGGCATGCTTATCCTCTGGCGCTTGCCTTGGGTAATGGAAATATTTTCCCTCCATCCGCAGATGGGAAATCAATAAGACTTCCCCCAGATCAAAGAGCAAATATTTCCCGCGTCGGTTTACCGCCAAAATAGTCTGGCCGGTGACTTCTTGAATAAAGCGCTCCTTGTCCATTCGAATCATTTTGGCATAGGTCACAGTGACTTGTTTGATTGTCCGACCAAGCACCTGGCCCTCTAGGCCCCGACGAACGGTTTCCACCTCAGGTAATTCTGGCATAGCCCCTCCTTTATAGGATTTTCTCCCAAAATGAAGAAGCAGGCACTGGCCCACCTCTTTTAGTATTCTTTCTTGTTGTAACCAAAGTCTGCCAAGTCCAGCTTTTTATCGCGCCAGTTCTTTTTGACTTTGACCCAAGTCTCCAAAAAGACTTTATCCCCTAGCATTAACTCAATATCTTGCCGGGCCAAGGTCCCAATCTTTTTAAGCATGGCCCCTTTTTTACCGATGATAATCCCTTTTTGACTGTCACGCTCAACCATGATGGTCGCTCGAATGTGGACTTTATCCGTGTCCTCGTCCCGTGTCATGGCATCGATAACAACAGCCACCGAATGAGGGATTTCCTCCCGTGTCAAGAGCAAGACCTTTTCACGAATCATCTCAGACACCAAGAACCGTTCCGGATGGTCCGTGATTTGATCAGCAGGAAAATATTGAAAACCCTCTTCAAGGTTTTCACTCAAAACATCCACCAGATGTGAGACGTTATTGCCTTGCAAGGCAGAAATCGGAATGATTTCTTTAAAGTCCATCTGATTTCTAAAATCATCAATCTGTTCTAGGAGTTGGTCAGGATGGACCTTGTCGATTTTGTTAATAACTAGGATAACGGGCACCTTGGCTTCTTTGAGGCGGGCGATAATCATATCATCTCCCTTACCACGCGCTTCATCAGCAGGCACCATAAACAACACCGTGTCCACTTCTCTCAGGGTACTATAAGCGGATTCCACCATAAAATCACCCAAGGCTGTTTTGGGTTTATGAATCCCTGGCGTATCAATAAAAACGATTTGTTCCTTGTCCGTTGTGTAAATGCCCATGATTTTATTGCGCGTTGTCTGCGCCTTATCACTCATGATAGCAATCTTTTGCCCCATGACATGGTTCAAGAAAGTGGACTTGCCCACATTGGGCCGACCAATAATAGCCACAAAGCCTGATTTAAACATAAACTTCTAGACCTCTCCTGAGGCCTTCCTCCCTTTTAGTGAAAAATGATTTGCCAAATTTTCGGAATGAAGATGAGACAGCCGACAATAGCAGCACCCGCTGACATAACCAAAACTGCCCCGGCAGCCATGTCCTTAGCATTTTTTGCCAGCATGGAAAAGTGGTAGTCACTAGCCAAATCAACGACATTTTCGATGGCCGAGTTGATAATCTCCATCACCATGACCAAACAAATACAAAAGACCAGTGCTACCCACTCCAGACGAGACACCTGAAAAATTAGCCCTGCAATCAATACCAGAACAGCAGAGACCAGGTGTTTACGCATATTGCGTTCTTCTTTAAAAGCAGTGAAAACGCCCGTCAAGGCAAACTCCAAACTAGACACCATGGTCCGGTTCTTCCATTTGCGTGGCGATGAATTAGTGTCGTGTGAGGCCATAAGCAGTTAAAATCTCTTCTTGCAAGCTGAACATTTCTTTTTCTTCTTCAGGCGTGTAGTGATCGTAGCCATTAATGTGTAAAAAACCATGCACGGCTAAAAAGCCCATTTCACGCTCAAAAGAGTGGCCGTAGTCTGCCGCTTGTTCACGCGCCTTGTCGACCGAGATAAAGAGTTCGCCGATATAGCTATCGTATTCTGCCAACATTTCTGCCAGGTCTGGGTCCTCTGCCAAATCTTCCTCATCAAAACTAATCGGAAGTTCAGGCTTATACTCCAAACTGATAACATCCGTTGGACGGTCCGTCTCCCGGTAGGCCAAGTTCAGCTCATGACTGCGCTCATTGGTTACAAAGGTCACGGCCATTTCCTTGTCTTCTTTGCCAGTCTTTTTGGCAGCAAAGTCCAGCAAATCCAAGGTCTGTTGTTTAATCGCATCAGACACTTCATTGGTCTCATCAATCAATTCGACGTACATAGCTCACCTCTCATCTTACTTTTCTACATTATAACACAAAAATAAGCTTCCACCACTTCAAGACCCTGATAGCAGGTCGCTCCCCCATTTTCAAAAAGAGCCCGAGGAAAAGACCTCGGACTCACATGCCCCTTGCTTGGGCATGCTCCTTTATTTTTTTAGGATATCAGCGATGGTTTGTTTGAAAACAGGTAAAACGTCCGCTTCAAACCACGGATTTTTGGACATCCAGATTTGGTTACGTGGCGAAGGATGTACCAAGGGAAAATAAGTCGGCAAATAAATCGCAAAGTCTTGAACCGTCGCGGTTAAGGTTCGTTGAGCCTTGTCTTTGAGATAGTATTTCTGAGCGTAAGACCCCACCAGGACAAAGAGTTCCACATGTGGCATCGTGGCTAAAAGTTTTGGATGCCACTTGTCTGCAAAGCCTTTTCGTGGGGGCAAATCGCCTGATTTCCCATGACCAGGAAAGTAAAAATCCAAAGGCAAGATGGCCAACTTGTCGGACTGGTAAAAGGTTTCACGGTCAATCCCCATCCAGTCTCTGAGGCGGTCACCCGACGGGTCGTCCCAGTAACGGCGTTTGGCTTCTGCCTTAGCGCCAGGAGCCTGCCCCACAATCACAATTCTTGCCGTTTTTGGCGCTGTGTAAAGCGGGTCAATCCCACGTGCAGTAAAATCTGCATTTTGAGGGTCTTGTTTGATTGCTTCAAAAATAGAATCCATCTGACTGTCCTTTCTGAGACTATGCGTCCTCGCGTTCTGACTCGTAGGCCTTGATGATGTCAGCCACCACAGGGTGGCGTACCACGTCCTGAGCTGAAAAATGAACAAAATCAATCTGCGAAATGCCTTGCAATTTCTCTTTGGCGTCAATCAACCCTGATTTCACTCGGCCAGGTAAGTCAATCTGACTGGTATCTCCGTTGACAATCATCTTAGAGTTAAAGCCTAAACGGGTCAAAAACATTTTCATCTGCATGATGGTCGTGTTTTGAGCTTCATCTAGGATGACAAACGCATCTTCTAGGGTCCGCCCCCGCATATAAGCCAAAGGTGCTATTTCAATCGTATCACGCTCCATAAGGCGAGTCGTCTGTTCTTTCCCCAAGATGCGATAAAGGGCATCATAAACCGGACGCAAGTAAGGGTCCACCTTTTCCTTTAGGTCCCCTGGCAAAAACCCTAAACTTTCGCCAGCTTCGACAGCTGGACGGGTCAAGATGATACGCTTAACCTGACCACGTTTTAAAGCCGTGACCGCCAAAGTCACTGCTAGAAAGGTCTTTCCTGTCCCAGCAGGCCCAATACCAAACACGACATCATGTTGCTTGATACTATCCACATAGACCTTTTGTCCTAGCGTTTTGACACGGATAGGTTTTCCAGCGTGGTCTTTAATAATTTCTTCCTCATAAAGAGCAACAAATTTGTCAATTTCCTTATTTCTCGCCATGGTGAGGGCCGTGACCATATCAGAGCTATTGATCACCATCCCTCTGCCGACTAAGACCAGCAAGGCTTGAATTATCTGACGCACCAATTCAACCGCAGCTTCCTCTCCGATGACTTGAATCCGCTCGCTCCGGGCATGAATGGTAACACCAACTTCATCTTCCAAAAAACGCAGGTGACGTTCATTGCTCCCAAACAGGGATAAGACATCATCCGGGTGCGCTAAGGGAATTTCAATCGAGTAATGAGACATAGTTCTCCCTTTCATTCTTTGCATTGTTTAAGCTAAGGCCGCCTCATAGGCCTCCCAAATCCGGTCAAACTCTGACAAGGAAAAGGCAAAGCTCGCCTCTTCTTCTAGAAAACGACTCACCTGATCAAAGTCACTAGATTGCTTGGGAAAATCCGCCTCGTAAAAAACATGTTCCGCCAAGTCTGCCATCCCCGCATCCGTCCCATGGTGACGTTGCGTCATGAGCCAATGATAAAATGATTTGCGCATAGGCCTCCTCTAGTCTTTATCGCTTGAAAGCTCAGCCAGTAGCTCCGTTCCACTTGCGTCCTGACGAATGCGCCCTTTTTTCATTAGACCACCCAGCGCTTTTTTAAATTGCCCCTTGGAAATTCCAAAGGTGGCCTTAATCTCTTCTGGGGTAGACTTGTCATTTAAGGTCATAAAGCCACCAACAGTCTCTAGATAAGTCACAATCATTTGAGCATCATTGTCGAGCATTTCAAAGGAACGGGGTTTGAGAGACAGGTTGAGCGTGCGATCAACCTGACGGTAACCGATGACACGCGCCTCTAGAACTTGACCCAGACGGGGTTCTTGGTACCGTTCACTGGGGTGAATAAAGCCCAACATATTGTTATCAGGGAGGTAAACAAAGGTCCCAGATAATTTGAGGCGATAGGGAATAGCTTTGAGCGTTTGGTTTTGCATATTACCATAGGCAGGCCCTGCTAATTGTTGAAAAGCCTCTTGGTCAGCTAGTTGCCCCCACAAGCGGTCTTTCTTATCCTTGTAGAGCGCGATGTAAAGCTGATCCCCTTTTTTAGGCCAAAGCTCTTTCATCTCAGGAAGATGATCTAAGGAGACAACGATATCCTTATCTGGAAGGCCTGTGTCGACAAAAACGCCCAAGTCTTTGCGAACTTCGGTCACACTTCCCCAACCGTAGTGGCCCAAACGTGCTTCTTGTTTTTTTGTCGTTAGGCGCCATTTTTTGTGGCTATCTTGGTAAACAAAACCGCGCACACTTTGCCCCAAACGGTAAGCTCCCTCGGCCTTATCCAAAGCCAGTGTCTGCCCATCCTTTTGGACAAAGTAGTATTTTTCATTTTCGTCTGTGACGATTCCCGTCACTAGAGTTGCCAATAATTGTGACATAGTTCTCTTTTCTAGCTGAGTAGGCTTTAGCAAAAGGAAGCCAGTCGGTTTCCCAACTGGCTCACGTCATGCTTAGACCTCAAGCAATTCTTTTTCCTTGTTGGCCGTCATGGTATCAATGTGTTTAACGGCTTCATCTGTCGCTTTTTGGATGTCTTTTTCCAGACCTTTGAGCTGGTCTTCGGTAATTTCTTTGGCTTTTTCTTGCTTTTTAGCCTCATCCATGGCATCGCGACGGATGTTACGAATCGCTACCTTGGCATTTTCACCAACTTTTTTCACTTCTTTAGCCAGTTCTTTACGTGTTTCTTCCGTCAAGGCTGGGATAACCAATCGAATAACTTCCCCATCGTTGGCTGGTGTAATACCAATGTCAGAAGCATTGATTGACCGTTCAATTTCCTTGAGGGCTGACTTATCAAATGGCGAAACCAAAAGCACACGTGCCTCTGGAACTGTGATAGAAGCCAGTTGGTTAAGAGGGGTCATCGCTCCGTAGTATTCCACTTCGATGCGGTCTAAGAGACTGGCATTAGCGCGACCAGCACGGATGCTTCCAAATTCCCGCGCCAAGGCTTGGTGAGACTGCTCGAAACGGTCTTTCGCTTTTTGGATAATTTCTTGTGTCATGTGTCTGTTTTCTCCTATTCGTTTTCGTTCTTATTTGTCACAGTGGTTCCGATTTGTTCACCCAGAACCACACGTTTGATATTACCAGGTTGATTGAGGTTGAAGACTACCAGGTCGATATCATTGTCCATGGACAGTGAGCTGGCCGTAGAATCCATGATTTTCAAGCCACGTTTGAGCACTTCCATGTGGGTCAACTCATCAAACTTAAAGGCGTCTGCATTTTTTCGTGGGTCGTCATTATAGACCCCGTCGACACCATTTTTAGCCATCAAAATGGCATCCGCATCAATTTCTGCTGCCCGAAGCGCAGAGGTCGTATCTGTTGAAAAATAGGGAGAACCAACACCTGCAGCAAAAATCACAATACGTCCTTTTTCCAAATGACGCAGGGCCCGTCCTCGTACATAAGGCTCAGCCACTTGTTGCATGTTGATAGCGGTTTGTACTCGGGTATCTACACCGATTTGTTTGAGACTGTCGGCCATCACCAAGGCATTCATGACCGTTCCCAGCATACCTGTGTAGTCTGCTTGAACACGATCCATGCCCGCCTGAGAGGCAGGTTCGCCACGCCAGAGGTTTCCACCTCCGATAACTAAGGCAATCTCTACCCCAAAATCATGCACTTCTTTAATCTCACGAGCGACAGCCTGAACCGTTGGCAAATCAATACCAACACCCCTCTCACCCGCTAGGGCTTCTCCTGACAACTTAATCAAAATACGCTTATATTTGGCTTCAACCATCATTTCACTCCTTGCACGTTATCCTATTTATTTTACCACAAAAAGCATTGATAGCCTAGGAGGAAAGAAGGATTTATGGAGGAAAATCTCCAAAGAAAAATGGTAGTCTAATATTTACCAATTTTTTATGAGCTAAAATATAAGCCATAGTTTTAGCGTCAGTAAGACTCCCCAAAATCATCGGGAGGACAAGCGAGCCTAGAGCCCCGCAAATACTTAAAATAACACCCAATAAAAATAATAATTGATATGGTACAATCAACTGCCTGTATTGCAGTTGATTTGTGGAAATTCTTTTTCTTACCATAAGAACCTCCTACAATCATTAGTACTCCAATTTACGATAAAATCTAAGCGAAAGCACGTAGATACTAATAAAATACACAGCAAAGACAATTGTTGTAAGGAGAATTGCAAAACCAAAGGACAAATTATTGAGCACATTTATATAACCATTTGGAAAAATGAATCTCAGATGTGTGAGAGATGGTGCTATAAATGAGAACAGAGCAAAAACAATCCCAACCAACATCGTAATGCCGTTAGAAAAGGAAATAGAAGCAAGATTAGCAATCATAGAACAAAGCAGAAAGACTAATACCGTCCCTGTTATGCTAACCAATGTATACTGTATATCAGCACTAGCCCTTGGCAGAAAATTTCCAGAAGTATAAGGCTGATGAATAAGATATAAATAATATGTAATCAGTGACATAATCGCCGTTAACCCGATATACAAGAATTGAAGGAGTATAATCGCACCAATTTTTGCATTTAAGACTAGACGACGACTAATGTCTTTATAGAGATACATAATTCCTGTAGTGATTTCATCTCGAAAGACGGTACTCGATATATAGATAAAGACCACGAGTGGTAGCGTAATCTGATATTGTGTCGATAATACCGCACTAAAAAATTCTAAAAAGCTCATTGAGCCTGGCGGCGCACTTAATCTCATAAAATTCGTATTAAACAAGCCGACAACAATCAAAAGCAGTGGAAAAAAACTGAATGCAAGAGCTATTTTGGATTCAGTTTTCTTCAGTAGTGCCTTAAAAAAAGGTATAGTCAAATAGTTCATTATTTAATCCTCGCTAAAGAGTCGCTCTAAGCTTTCTTTCTTAGACAATATTGTTTTAATTGATTGAGTAGCTGCGAGTTGCTCCAAAATTTCATTGAGAGCACGATTATCTTCTACATTCGTGATTTCAACTTTATCTTCATAATAAAGCAATCCATACTCAGCTACCAATTTATCGATACTAGACACACTATTATCCTGACGCTCGTCCTCCCTATTCAGTTCAATTATAATGCTGTTTTGTTCAGACTTAAACTGACTTTGAATAACACCCTGATCAATGAAAAGGTATCTATTACAAAGGTCCTCCAACTCTGCGAGTTGGTGACTAGAGACGATCATTGAAGTTTTATTTGTCTGTGCCCACTCTTTCAAAATCGTTAAAAGATTTTTCACACCAATAGGATCCAGACCGACAAAAGGTTCATCAAGTAGAACAAACTTAGGCTTTGTAATCAAGGCTAAGGCCAGGGCGGTCCGCTGCTTCATCCCGAAAGAAAAATCAGATGGCTTTCTAGTTCTCGCTTCCCACAAACCTACCAAGCGTAAAGTGCTCTCAATATTTGGTAGGTACTCTTCCTTTTTATGAATTTTCAAAAACAACTTTAAATTTTCCTCCACACTAATCTGAGGAAAGTAGACGGGGTCAATCATAATACCAAAGTCATTAAGAATATTATCTTCTTTAAAAATATTTTTACCTCTGAAAAAGACTTCTCCTTCTGTTGGACGTTGTGATTTTGCCAAGAGCTTAAGCAATGTACTCTTCCCTGAGCCATTTTTCCCAACAAGTCCTACGATATCACCTTCTTCAATGACAAAGCTAGCGTTTTTCAAAGAATAGAAATCGTTTTTCCGATATCTTTTTCCAAGGTTTTTGACCTCAATTATTTTCATACTTGTTCCTTCTTTCAATCAACTTCAAGCATAAGAATTCTACTAAAAAATATAGCAAGGCAACAAATATAATCTGTGACAAATCCAGCAAATTCGAATTTACTCTAATATACATTTCTCCACTTGAAATCACATTATTTTCAATAAAATTAATCCAACTTTGACTATGGTATAACAAAACTCCAATTATCAAGTACATAATCAAAGACATTGAAGGAAAACTATAGCAATAGTTACCTTTTTTTCCTCCTTTATCAATGGCCAAAGCAGACAGCGTTATATTCATTATTATAGGAAAAAAATAAATGATAGAAATAAAGCCCAAAATAGACATACTATCTAAAAATATAGTTGCTACAAAAACTAATATTACGTTTATCAATATAGCAGTAATCAAATAAATCATAAAAATTCTCCTTTTAAGATAAACTACCAATAAGCACATTGTAGAACCAATGAAGGCCAATTGAATATTGAATTCCATACCTATCTGCCAACAAATATAAAATGATACTTGACGGAAATTTAATTAGTAAATTTGCTAAAAAATCACCATTTAAGTGAAGAATCACGGCAAACAGCATCGAACCAATAAAAATAGCTTGTCGTCTTGGATAATAAGATAACAATGCAGAAAATAAAATATATCTAAACAGCAATTCCTCGCAAGTTGCTATTATAAACGCATGTGCAACTTCTACGAAATTTAGAAAAAGGTAAGAAAACCCTACAATTGCTACCCCAAGTATTACAGCAACCAAAATATTTAAATTTATCTCTTTGATCTTATAACCTAATATTTTAAATATTAAAAGGGGTATAATGACAAAGCCGAAAACTGCAGAAGTCGCAATTGTTAGATTAACGAGGATTCGATTATTTATCTGATGTAACATACAGCTATTGATTTAACTAAAACGCTATGTTTTATTAGGTTCTAATAAGGTTTAAGTTACTAAAAATAGGGTTATTTTGTTTCTGTTGTTTCCGAATTGTTGCCAGTCTGTACTTTACTGCTGATTTCTTTTAATTCTTTTTTTAAATCTTGAACAATTGTATTCAACCACTCTTTTTGTTTATCAGTTTTAGCCAATAACTCTACGAGTTGGTCGAGAGAATAGCCAGTTTCTTTGGTAGCAATGACTAAACTCATTTTAGTATCCCTTATGTTAGATGTTCCTATATCGATAATTTCTTCTTCTGTAAGAGTATCAAGTTCGTTTTTAAAGTTGTGCATATCTATATTTTTATCTGAATTACCGAGTAAATAATCGGAAGTTGTTCCCAAAATGGCAGTTAACTTTATCAAATTTGTAAAACTAGGTTCTCTGTTACCTTTTTCCCAGTTCGTATATGTAACACGATTGATACTAAGTTCATCTGCAATTTGTTGTTGTGTTAATCCTCGTCTTTTTCTAAGCGCGGATAGTCTATCTGAGAAAATTGACATAGGTCCTCCTTTTTGTATCGAAACGACACTTTCCTCTTGACAATGTATCAAAATGATACTAAAATAGAAGTATCAAAACGATACTTTAACAAAGTATATCATTTTGATGATTAAATTTCAAAGGGGGTATATAACCTATGATTGTATAAAAAAGTCTTTGAAGAAAAAATCCTCAAAGACTAGTAATTTTGGTTTCTTGTTGCTAGTAGCTAGTAACTAGTAGCAGGAGCGAGCGTAAGCCAGCGACTGCGGGCACTAGTGGGCACTAGCGGGCACTAGCGGGCACTAGCAACAAGAGGGATAGTTACTAGTAGCTAGTAACTAGTAGCAGGAGCGAAAGCGTAAGCCAGCGACTGCGGGCACTAGTGGGCACTAGCGGGCACTAGTAACTATCAGTAACATAGTATTTCACAAACTTTTAGTAGAAAAAAGACCTACAATCTCTAATAGGTAGGTCTAAAAGACATTGAAGAGCCCCTAAACCCTTGGGAGAGTAGGTGCGGAGTGCATTTTATTGAACGAAATCGCTTTGGCGCTTAGAGCCACAAGGGAACAGGGCCTGTTTGATGTCTTTTGCCGAAAGACAAGTGAATTTCAGCAAGGAAAAAAGATTGTGAAATTTATCAAACATATAGAAAAGGAAAAATTTAAATGGAAAAATTTAAAATAACTGCAACACAATTTATTAAAGGTGAGTTTGAATTTGACAAGGAGCAATTTGAGGTTCCAAGAATATTAAGAGTTGATTTCTCAAAAGCAAGAGAAAGATATGAATATGCTGAGATTAATGGAGAAAGTACAAAAACTGATAAAATCGAACGGTACACGGTTTATTCTAAAGAGGGGGAATTAGCTCAGTTCCTTGAAGAAAAAGGTATGGTTTCTGAGATTGGAGAATTGAAAGACTTTGTATTTGAGATTTCAGGTGATTTGGAGAAAGTCAAAATGTTTAAAGATAAAGGTTTAACTCGTTATATCATTCTGACAGATTATGTTATTAAACCAAAATGGAATGGTTCTAGACAATGCTTTGATGGAATTAAATTAGAGGTAAGAGAATTTGAAGAGGAGTAATACAGTCACTATTGACTGGTTTGCTAACACAGTCAAACCAGTTGACGATGCTGATTATATTAGGTCTTGTAAATATGTAGTTGAAGAATTACTAAAATTAAATTTTAATGATTTTGTTCTTGAGTTGTACGGTACAAATCGATATAACCATCATTTTGTCTATGCAGATATTAAGGTTTACTTTTCTCTTAATGATGATAATTCAATGAATTATGGAATGGGAATATTTACCGAGATGAGGGGGCAAGGGTGTAGGCAATATGAACAATTTATGAATGGTTCAGTTAATAACTGGAGCGCTTTAATAAGTCGGTATCTTAATGATTGCGCACATTTTACAAGGTTAGATGTAGCGAATGATATTTATGATGGAAGTTTATCTGTTCAAAAAATATACGAATATTGCAAACAAGGCTTGTGTATTAGCTATTCAAAAAAATATGAATATCACGAAACTGGTAGACTTGAAGATGGCGAAATTGTTGGAGAAACTATAAATATTGGGAAAAAAGGAAGTAACTCGCAACAGTGGGGAGTATACAATAAGCTGATGGAACAAGGAGAGAAAGCAAGCGATATTGGAATTAACTCATGGGTTCGATCGGAGTTGAGATTATTTGGAGATAAGGCTGTTTTATTTGCTCAAAATATGGCTTCGAAGAAACCATTGAAAGATTTGTTTTTTTCTGTATTAGCAAGTCATTATCGTTTCGTTTTATCAGATAAATACTCAATAGATACAAAAAAATCCAGAAGGGAAACTGTTTCATGGTGGAATGAATATATCCAAACAAAGGAGCGTACAAAATTGAAAACAATCAGAGAAGAGACTACTTTGCTAAAGTCAAAAGAATTTCTAGAAACTCAAGTTGCACGAACGCTTACTAAGGTTTATAAGGCTTATGAGAGTTCCCAAGGTGTAGAATTTGCAAATGCGTATATAAATTATTTGTTAGCTATTGGACTTGAAAAAATGAATGATAAAGATTATACAGAAGTCAAAGAATTTTCGATTGAGCAAAATAACAATTTTACATGGGGGGAATAAAAATGACTAAAAAGATTGTTATTTTCTTTGATAAAAGATTAGAAATGGACTTTCGTATAATACGATTTGGGAAAAGTTTGTTGATAAGCGAGGAACTAGATAATATTTATATGTTCATGAATGATAAAAATTTATGGACTAGATGCAAAAAAAGATGCGTGAAAAATCACACATCAAAATAAAAAACCAAAGTAATTATAACATGAAAAGGAGAAAAAAGCTATGTTCGTAACAAAAGAAGATTTAAAAAAATTGGGTTTTGGAAATTATCAAGCATATAGTTTGATTAAACAAGCTAAGGCTTTGATGGTACAAAAGGGTTTTGCTTACTATAATTCTAAGGGATTGGGTCAAGTTCCTGTGGAAGCTGTTGAGGAGATTTTGGGTACAAAATTAAATTTTAAGGAAGTGGAAGAATATGCCTAAAATCCCTCATGTATATTATGACAAGGCTAGTAAATCTTATTATACGGTTGCTTCTCTAGGTTTTGATGAAGTGACTGGTAAGAGAATGCAGAAAAAGAAAAGAGGGTTTAAAACACAAGCAGAAGCTAAGAAATGGTATGATGATTTTATAGCGAAACACTCAAAAAAAGCTATTGTACATGGTGCAACTTTAACGGTTGAGTTGTTCTTGGAAAAATATTTTGTACCTCACTATCAGAATAAAGTGACAGCTCGGACATTTATGACATTTTCTTCTAAGCTGAAAAGATTGAAATATTTTTATCCTATGAAAATGGTTGATGTTAAACCTATTCATATAAAAAAATGGCATACAGATATCTTGGAAGAAGGTTTATCTAATAACTACTTAAAAGATTTACATCAAACAGTAAAAGAATTATTTGATATGGCTCTTACTTTGGGTGTTGTCAGTGAAAATCCTGCTAGGCAGGTAGGAAATATGAAGAGGACTAGAAAAAAGGTTGATTTTTGGACAAAAGAAGAATTTGAAAAATTTATCAAAACATTTGAAAAAAATGACCTTGTAGAACATTTGAAATATACCTGTTTTCTATTTCTCTTTATGACAGGATTGAGGATTAGCGAATTACAAGCCTTAACGTGGGAAGATGTTGATTTTGAAAATAAAGCTGTACAAGTCAATAAGTCTATGTTTTATCAAAATAAAAATAATTGGCAAATTAACCCCACAAAAACTTTTTCAAGTAATAGAAAAATCTATCTTGATGCCATGACGATTAAGGCACTATCCTCATGGAAAGAACATCAGAAACAGCTAGGAAAAATAAGTTTTGTCTTTTCTTATAACTGTTTACCTGTGACTAAGACAATGCTTGCTAATAGCATGAAGAAACACGGAGAAATAGCAGGAGTCAAAAGTATTCGTATACATGATTTAAGGCACTCCCACGCAAGTCTATTGCTATCTTTGGGTATGAATGACCTAGAACTTAAAAATAGGCTAGGACATGCGGATATACAGACGACTTTAGGAGTATATTCTCATCTTCGCCCTTCTGCAATGAAAGAGGTGGCGGATAAACTAGAGGGGGTAATATCGCTTTAGTTTTAATCACGGCTTTCGTATCACTAGCGAAGTCTGTTATACGAAAACGGAGATTATAAAAAGGTAGCAAGATTATATCTTACTACCTTTTTGTTGCCAAAATGTTTCCACTCGGCTAGTGTTAAGTGTTTAAACGTTGATTTAACGCTATTTTCACTAATTTAACTCTTATTTATCTGAAATAAGAGTAATATCATACTCCCAACATTCATAAATAATCCAGCAAGTATCACAACACATAGCGATATTGTTATTACCTCAAACCGCTTCTTTACCTTAATCATAATAAATCACTTCATCTCACACTAATAAAAAAGTTGAGAGAAGCAACTACCTTTCTCTCAACTACAACTATAGTGACAACACATCTAGTAAACTAGTAGGTTTACATTACCAGTGCCACTTCTTACCTCTGTACCCAAAAGAAACGATACCTAAGTTTACTTCATGGCGTGAAAATAACCTTTTAAGGAACCGCATGATACTCGCCTCCTTTCATCAATTATTTTAGGTTAACCTATTTCCTTTTTTCATACCATTATATTGTAATCGTTTTCTTTTGTCAAATTTAAAACGCTTCCCCAATATTTATTTTAAAAAATTAAATATACCGATTTTTTGAGAAAGCAAAAATCCCCCAGGTTTCCCTGAGAGACTTTCTCTTTGCTTACAATGAGTTTGCATCTACCTTGATACCAACACCTTGTGTGGTAGAGATAGAAAGGTTTTCGATGTAAGTTCCTTTAGCAGAAGCTGGTTTTGCTTTTACGATAACATCGTTGAAAGCTTTAAAGTTTTCCAACAATTTGTCTGCATCAAATGAAACTTTACCGATGATAGCTTGCACGTTACCTGCACGGTCTGCACGGTAAGTGATTTTACCACCTTTAGACTCTTCAACGGCTTTAGTAACATCCATTGTTACGGTACCAGTTTTAGGGTTTGGCATGAGGTTACGTGGTCCAAGGACACGTCCAAGACGACCAACAACAGCCATCATATCTGGTGTTGCGATAACCACGTCAAAGTCTAACCAACCACCGTTGATTTTAGCGACAAGGTCTTCTTCACCGACAAAGTCAGCACCAGCTGCTTTAGCTTCTTCAGCTTTAGCACCACGCGCAAAGACCAAGACACGTTGTGTTTTACCAGAACCGTTTGGCAAAACCATTGCCCCACGGATTTGTTGGTCTGCTTGTTTTACGTCGATGTTGAGGTTGTATGCTACTTCAACAGTTGCGTCAAATTTTGCAAAGTTTGTTTCTTTTGCCAAAGCGATTGCTTCTTCAGCAGTGTACGCTTTTGTTTTGTCTACTTTTTCCAAAGCAGCACGTAATTGTTTGCTTTTTTTAGCCATTTATGATTTCTCCTTGTAATGTGGTCTAACGATTTGCATCTCCCACGTCACTCATCTCAAGATGAAGTTCCTGCGGGTTGTTTGGGTGTCAGTGATTAGTCAGTGACAGTGAATCCCATTGAACGAGCAGTACCTTCAATGATACGCATTGCAGCTTCGATGTCTGCAGCGTTCAAATCTGGCATTTTTGTTTCAGCGATTTCTTTAACTTGTGCACGTGTCACAGAAGCTACCTTAACGGTGTTAGGTGTTCCTGAACCTTTTTCCACGCCAGCTGCTTTTTTCAAAAGAACAGCTGCTGGAGGTGTTTTAGTGACGAATTCGAATGATTTGTCATCGTAAACTGTGATAACAACTGGGATAATCATACCAGCTTGGTCAGCAGTACGTGCATTAAATTCTTTGGTGAAGCCCATGATGTTGATACCAGCTTGACCCAAAGCAGGTCCAACTGGAGGAGCTGGTGTTGCTTTACCAGCAGGAATTTGAAGCTTCACGATGTTTTCGACTTGTTTAGCCATGTGTAAAATCCTCTCTTTGTGGTTCACTCGGTAATTGTAGATTTTTACCTCCCACAGGCATGCAAGAACGCATACCAATTAACTATACCTCATTTTAAATGAAATTTCAAGGCTTTTTATTTACACTTGGTCACTTTCGGGGTACAATAACACTATGATATACAAGATTTTAGCTGTCGCCCTGCTCTTTATTACGCCGTTTTTTGCCGTTATCCTCACCAAACTCTTTGGTTTACGCAAACGTGGCCTGCTCTTTACCGACCTCGCTTTGGTTTTCTATGCTGTTGAGGCGGTCTGGTTATCGAGCCTCTTTTTCACACATCTGATTTTGCCAGCCTACCTGCTTTTGCTAGCCCTTTTGGCTATTGGAGTTACTTTCTTTTTGCTCTTTCGGAGTAAAAAAGCCTTTGGCTACAAACGTTTCTTTAAACTTTTTTGGCGACTCGGATTTTTAGCCACTTTGGCTTTTTACCTGGTCGAACTGGCCCTAATCTTTTTAACAGCTTAAAAAGCTAGGACATCTGTCCTAGCTTTTTTTCTTACTTTTGTAAAACTTTCCGCGGTTTGGTTCCCTCGGCTGGACCGATAACGCCAGCGGCTTCGAGTTCTTCCATAAGGCGTGTGGCACGGTTGAATCCAACAGAAAGACGCCGTTGTATCATTGAGGCACTCGCTTTTTGCGACTCAATCACCAAGGCCTTAGCCTCCTCAAAAAGAGGGTCGCCCTCAGGTTCACTTGAATCACCAAACCCACTAGATGAGTCATTTTCAGAAACTTCACCTGGATCAAAAGTCTCGTCGTAGTCGGCTTCAGCTTGCGATTTAATGAAATCTACAATATGTTCGACATCATCATCAGAAATAAAGGAGCCTTGCAGACGGATGGGGTGGTTTTCATCAATTGGTTTAAAGAGCATGTCCCCACGACCCAAGAGTTTTTCAGCACCATTTTCATCTAGAATGGTGCGTGAGTCCGTTCCGCTAGATACTGCAAAGGCTATGCGTGAGGGGACGTTTGCCTTGATGAGACCAGAGATGACATCCACTGATGGCCTTTGCGTCGCTAAAATCATATGAATCCCAGCCGCTCGAGCTTTTTGCCCCAAGCGAATAATAGCATCTTCGACTTCTTTACTAGCAACCATCATGAGGTCAGCCAACTCATCGACAATGACAACGATAAAGGGCAGAGGCGCCATCTTATCGTCTGCTGTGTCGTTATAGGCAGCAATCTTGGCATTGTAACCAGCCATGTTGCGCACCCCATACTTGCTAAAGAGTTCGTAACGATTTTCCATCTCGTCAACCACCTTTTGCAAGGCGCGGGCCGCCTTACGTGGGTTGGTCACAACGGGGATGAGGAGGTGGGGAATATCATTATAGACCGAAAGTTCGACCATCTTAGGGTCAACCATGAGAAACTTCACCTGGTCAGGACGTGCTTTCATCAGAATGCTGGCAATAATGCCATTAACCGCCACCGATTTCCCTGAACCTGTGGACCCTGCCACGAGAAGGTGGGGCATCCGCCCCAAATCAAAGGAACGAACCGAACCGTCAACGGCCTTACCCAGAGGAATTTCCAAGAGGTTATCTGGTGAGGTTTTGGACTGCTCCCAAAGCTCCCGATAACTCACCGTGGCCACTTCAGCATTTGGCACCTCAATCCCGACCAGAGACTTCCCTGGAATGGGCGCTTCAATCCGGACATCCTTGGCAGCTAGAGCCAGCGCCAAGTCATCCGCAAGATTTGAAATGCGGTTAACCCGCACGCCGACAGCTGGTTTGATTTCGTATTTGGTAACCGACGGGCCGATTTCGGCTCGCTCAACCGTCGCTTGGATATTAAAGCTCTTAAAGGTATCTTCTAGGGTTCTAATATTTTGGCGAACCAGCGATTTTTCCCGTGACTGGTTCTTTGGCTTATCTGGAGCAAAAAGACCGATGCCCGGCAGACGGTAATGACTCTGACGCACTGGCCTTTTGCTGGCTGGCTTATCACCGAGCAAGCCGTCCATGTCGATTACCTCGTCCTCATCAGCCAGCGCCTCCTGCTCAGAGGAAGCCCGAGGGGCCATTCCGTCTTCATCATGACTAACAATTGCTGGTTCTGCCAAACGCTCTGGCAGGGACACCTCATCCAAGCTAGCTGGAGTTTCTAGGATTTCACCCGTTTCAAGGTCAACTGGCAGTTGGGCTAAGCGACTAGCTTCTTCGGCTTGAGCTTGGGCTTGGGCCTCAGCTTCCGCCTCAGCCTGGGCCTGGCGTTCGGCTTCTAGTGCCGCGCGTTCCCGCGCTTTTTCCTCTCGGCGAATGGCCCGCTCTTCTGAAGCTTGGCGCCATTTTTCCTGATAAAAACGGATAAAATCACCGATATCCTCTACGGTCCAAGGACTGGCCAGAAAGGCGCCCAAAAGGATGAGCAGGCCTGCAATGATATAGGTGCCGACATTCGCAAATAAAAAGGCCACTGGATAATAAAGACTGGCGCCTAAGAGACCCCCACCTGCAAAGTGAACGACCTTAATCGCCGTCACATCTGGCAAAACTTGTGACAAGACCACCCCAAAAGGAGATTGGCCACCAAAAGCGGGTTTGCCCATAAGGTTGGCTTGCCAAATCAACAAGAGGCCGATGAAAATGGTCAGTAAACCAGAAGTCAAACCTTCTCTATCTTTAATCCAGCGATGTCCCAGCAAATACCCAATCAAAAGGACAATGGCTAGCGGTGCCAAAGACCCGACTAGCAGACGGGTGATATTATAGAGGCTCAGCCCCAAAACACCCAGGCGAAAAAGGGCAAATAAGAGTAACATCACGGTCAAAACCGTCACAATCATCCTTTTAACTGCCTGACGTTTTTCTAGCTCTGCCTTCGTTGGGCGCTGGCTCCGGCTTTGTGTTTTCTTTTTCGTGTTTTTCGTTTTTCCCATAAGAGTCATTTTATCACAAATCAGCTCTAAAAGGGAGAGGACTATCAGATAAGCTAGCGAAGGAGTCCCTAGAATTTCGCCATTCGAAGAAGCTGGACCCCCGCCTTGTGCCATCAATAGCCCCTTCCTCTAGGAAACCTCAAATATGTCACTTCAAACTTGCAAGCTTGCTTGACTCCCTCTCCTCCTTTGACGGCCTGACAAGCTTTCAGCCCAGGAAATCTCAAAAGGCAATTGTCAAAAAAGCCCTAGTTTTGGTATAATTTAAGGGAGTATACTTGTACTCGTTATCGCTTATGACTCGTCATTTTGCAGCCTTTGCAGAATGCCCCTGATAGATGGATGTGTCCTCTTGGGACGCACTGAAAGGATATTTTCATGAAAAAATTAGGATTTCTCCTAATCGCTACAGCCCTTGTCGTTGTAGGTTGTAGCAAGCAACCGTCGTCGTCTGCTAGCTCGAGCTCGTCGTCAGTGACCTTGTCTTCATCAGACCAAAAACAGTTGGATAAGGCAACCGCTCAGTACAAGACCTATGTTGAAGAGCAGATTGCGCAACTCTTAACCGACACCGAAACCTTCCGCGATACCCTCAAGGCAGGAAATATTGATGAGGCCAAAAAACAATACCCCCTCATCCGGATGTCTTATGAGCGTTCAGAGCCTTTGGCTGAAAGTTTCTCCGAGCTAGACGAGCGTATCGACAGTCGCTTGGTTGACTACAAAAAGGACAACCAAACTGAGGATGGCTGGCGTGGTTTCCACAAGATTGAGCAAATCCTGTGGGAACAAAACACCACAAACGGAACGGCTGATTATGCTGATCAACTCGTCAACGATGTTAAAGAGCTTAAAGCCAAGGTCGCTACCCTAGACGTGACCCCACAAGCCATGTTGACAGGGGCTGTTGACTTGCTCAACGAAGTCGCTGATAGCAAAATTACTGGTGAAGAAGAAATCTATTCTCACACGGACCTCTACGATTTCCGCGCCAACATCGAGGGTGCTCAAAAAATCTACGAACTCCTCCGTCCCCTCATTCAAAACAAGGACAAGAGTTTGGTGAAAACCCTTGATAGTGAATTCAAAACGGTTAACAGTCTCTTAGACAAACACATGACCGATGACAAACACTACAAATCTTTCACTGAGTTGACCCAAAAAGATACCAAGGAACTCTCCGAAGCGGTAGCAAAACTCGGTGAACCCCTGTCCCAAATGGGCATTATCTTAAACGGGAACTAAAGCCATGACAAAAGACGATTCATTCTTCCACAAAAAAATGGACCGTCGTGAATTTCTCAAAAAAGCAGGTATCGGAGGGGCTGGCCTTGCCATTGGCCTTTCGGGTGCATCTGCTTTTTTCGGTAAACAAGCCTCCGATGAGAAAGCAATCGCTGACGGTGATGAAGCCATTTCTTTTTATGGCAAGCATCAAGCCGGTGTCACGACAGCCATGCAAAAAAACATTTACTTTGTTGTCCTTGATTTGATTGACACAGACAAGGATACCGTCATCCAAATGTTCAAAGATTGGACAGCTTACAGCCAAAAACTAGTGGATGGCGAGTTGGTCAAAAAAGACAATAGCAACGCCTACCTTCCACCAAGTGACACAGGCGAAACAGTCGGACTCAACCCTTATCGCCTTACCCTGACCTTTGGGGTTTCAGCCGACTTCCTAAAAAAGATGGGCCTCGAAAAAAAACGCCCCAAACTCTTTCGTGACATGCCTCCTTTTCCTCGTGAACAATTACAGGAAAAATACACGGGCGGAGATCTCATCATCCAAGCTTGTGCCGACGATGAACAAGTTGCTTTCCACGCCGTGCGAAATCTCGTTCGTAAGGCTAAATACGCTGTTACCATGCGCTGGAGCCAATCAGGCTTTGCGGCCATTGGCGACCGTTTAGAAACACCGCGGAACCTGTTTGGTTTTAAAGACGGCACGGCCAATGTCAAAACAGAAAAAGACTATGACGATGTCATTTGGGTGAAAAGCTCTGACTGGCTCAATGGCGGGACCTATATGGCCGTCCGCCGCGTTCAGATGCTCCTAGACACTTGGGATCGGACAAACCTAAAAGAACAAGAAAACACTTTTGGGCGCTATAAAGACAGTGGCGCACCATTTGGCAAGACCAATGAATTCGACGAGGTCGACCTCAGTCTCAAAGATGACAATGGCGACCCCCTCATTCCAGTAGATGCCCACGTGCGCCTAGCCAAGGAAGCTGGAGTTCCCATCTATCGCCGGTCCTACTCCTATTCAGACGGGATTATCGAGAGCACAGGGCAGTTTGATACGGGCTTGTTGTTCATTTCCTTTCAAAAGGACCCCGAAAACTTCATCAAAATCCAGACCAACCTGGGTAACTTGGACAAGATGAATGAATACACCAAACATGTCGGCAGCGGTCTTTTCGCCTGCTTTGGAGGTATTAAGAAAGGAGAATACATTGGACAAGCACTCTTTGACTAACCGCTGGCTCAAGATTTGGCTCCTTTTGTCACTAAGCCTCCTGTGTTTTCTGACCAGACCTGTTTTTGCCAACGTGGAT
The DNA here is from genome assembly GCF_001578885.1 of Streptococcus sp. DD12. Classification (GTDB taxonomy): domain Bacteria; phylum Bacillota; class Bacilli; order Lactobacillales; family Streptococcaceae; genus Streptococcus. The sequence goes on from NZ_KQ969495.1 coordinate 1,219,400, forward strand.
AGTAGCCTTTATATCAAGATTACTGATGCAACGACTGCCGTTGAAAATGGTGACCAAACCAAGGCCAAAGACCTCGTAGCAGACATTAAGGATAGCTTTGAAGCCATGGCCAACCATGACTCTAAGGCTGGGAAAAAAGTTTCTCAAGCATTGACGATTAAAGGCAAGGTCACCAAAAACAACTGACTGCCATCAGCGCAGCTCTTCTGGCCTTCGACAAGGAGCAAAACCCTGTCGACGCCTCCGCTGAAAAACAACGCCTGGTGAAAAATCTCTCTAGTGATTTTGACCACTTGCAGGCGGCCATCAGTGCCAAGGATTTAAGCGCCACACGCACCGCATTTAAATCCCTCAACAGCACCTGGACAGCCAATGAAAGCATCGTCCGGGACCAAAGCACTGCTTATTACGGCTCCATCGAAACAGCGATTTCTTTCTTGCGTAGCGCTATTGAAACAGAACCAACGGATTTCGCAGACATTCAAACTGCCTTTGATGACCTGCAAACAGAAATTGACAACTTTGTTCAAGGCAAGGCAGCCAGCACCGTTAGCAGTAACCTGACCCTCAAGGACGGTATCAAGCTTTTGCAAAAGGCCCTCAACCAATTTAAGGCTGGTGAGACGGCTAAAGCCAAGGCCAATATGAAGCAATTCATCACGATTTGGCCAACGATTGAAGGAGAAGTCAGCACGCGCGATTCAGCACTTTACACGCGTGTCGAGAGTCAGACGCCTGTTATCATGGTCAAGGGCGGTCAAAAGGCCTATCAAAAACAATTGGAAACCCTCATCAGCGAACTTTCTGCCATCGACACAAGTGCAAACTATGGCGCTTTTGATGTCATGCTCATTCTCTTGCGCGAAGGTATCGAAGCCCTCTTAATTATTATGGCTCTCGTGACTACCCTCAAGGCCTCACGAATGCAAAAGGGCTTGCGCTGGGTCTATGCTGGTGCTCTCCTCGGGATTTTGGCCAGCCTTGCGATTGCTGTCGTTCTCCAATCCTCTGTCTCTAGCGCCGTGTCTTCTGGTACCAGTCGTGAAATTATCGAAGGCTTTGTTGGCTTATTCGCCGTCGTCATGATGATTTTCATTGGGATTTGGCTGCACGGCAAGTCAAACACCAAAAAGTGGCAAGCATTCATGGATAAGCAAATCAAAGCCGTGGCTGCTACAGGTAGTTTCGTTTCCATGTTTGGGCTGAGTTTCCTAGCTGTCTTCCGCGAGGGCGCTGAAACCATTCTCTTTTATGCTGGGATATACCCACGGACGGACAGCTTACAATTTTATGGCGGTATCGCTTTAGCTGTGGCGGTGTTGATTATCCTTGCTCTTGTGCTATCGCGCGCCTCCAACCATATCCAGCCACAAAAAATCTTCTTCTGGCTGACTTGGTTGATTTACGCTTTGGCCTTCAAGATGTTAGGCGTCAGCATCCACGCCTTGCAGTTGACCAATATCGCTCCCAACCATCTGGTTAATGGTTTTCCGACCATCGACTGGGCAGGGATTTACCCCAACCTTGAAGGGCTTAGCGCACAACTGGTCTTTGTCGTGATTATCGCTCTTATCACCTTCAAGAATTGGCGAGATAACCATGACTAGAAACCACAAACAACAGACTCTAGTTGAGCATTTAAGCGAATTTCGTAAACGTTTTATAGCGGTGGTCATCTGCTTCTTTCTTGCCTTTGGCCTTAGCTTTATCTTTTGTGCCGACATTTACCATTTTTTAACACGAGGTTTCCAACAAAAGCTCATCGTTCTCGGACCAAATGATATTCTAGGGATTTATATTTCTCTGGCTAGCCTGATGGCCTTTGTCGTCACTCTCCCTTTTACCGTTTACCAAATTTGGGCTTTTGTGAGACCTGCACTGGAGAAAAGCGAAGCCCGCGCGATTATTCTCTACGTCCCAGCAACCTTTGCCTGTTTTGTCAGTGGCCTCCTCTTTGGTTATTTTCTCATTACCCCTGCAATTCTCAGGGTGCTCCTATCACTGGGACAAGGGCTATTTGAGTTACAATTGACCGCAGAAAATTACCTGGCCTTTGTCCTCCACACGACTGTCCCTGTGGCTTGTCTATTTGAGTTACCAGTGCTTATCAGCTTTTTAACCAGCATCGGACTTGTCACTCCGAGATGGCTCAACCATTACCGGCGTTACGCCTATTTTATCTTACTGGTACTAGCAGTCGTCCTCACACCTGCAGATTTTATTAGTGACATTGCCATGACCGTGCCCCTCATCCTTCTCTATGAACTAAGCGTTCTTTTGAGTTACACCATCACCAAACGCAAAGAAAGGAAGTCTTCCCATGGGAATCTTACGTGATATTGGATTACCTGGCATTATTATTATCGTGCTTGGGGCCCTACTCATCTTTGGCCCTAAACGCTTACCTGAGCTAGGCCAATCTATTGGAAAAATGTTTTCAGAATTCAAAAAAGCGGTCAATGATACCGACAAAGACAGCGACGAAAAAACTGAAAACCGTGATGATAAAGCCTAAGAAAAACAGCTAGGATCAAGTCCTAGCTGTTTTTCTTATACTTGCTTTTTGTCACTTATAATTTTTGACGATAGGCCGCCGCTTCAGCCTCATTCGCCCAAACATAATGGCCTGGCCGAATTTCTACCATAGACGGCTTGTCTTGACTGTAGTCATGCTCATCTGGGTTGTAGACGACCAACTGCTTTTGACGTTCCAATATCGGATCTGGAATAGGCACTGCCGAAAGCAAGGATTTGGTATACGGATGAATCGGATGCAAGAACAATTCTTCTGTTTCAGCTACCTCAACAATATTCCCTCGGTAGATGACCGCAATTCGATCTGAAATAAAGCGCACCACCGATAAATCATGGGCAATAAAGAGGTAAGAAACGCCCCTTTCGCGCTGGAATTTTTTCAACAAGTTGAGCACTTGCGCACGAACGGAAACATCTAAGGCCGAAATCGGCTCATCAGCGATAACCAGGTCAGGATTCATTATCAGAGCCCTGGCAATCCCAATCCGTTGGCGCTGTCCTCCTGAAAACTCATGCGGATAGCGGGTCAAATGTTCTGGCAAAAGTCCGACAGCATTCAACATTTCACGAACCTTGGCTTTACGATCGTCTTCATCGGTAAAGAGGTTAAAGTTGTATAGCCCCTCAGAAATGATGTAATCAATAGTGGCACGGTCGTTGAGACTAGCAGCAGGGTCTTGAAAAATCATCTGAACCCGACGAACCAAGTCCCGACGCTTTTCCTTAGACATATGACCATTGATATCCTCACCCTCAAAGTGAATTTCACCTTTTGAGATTTCGTTTAGACCAATCAAGGCGCGTCCAATTGTCGTTTTCCCTGAGCCAGACTCCCCAACAAGAGAGAGGGTTTCGCCACGATTGATAAAGAAATTCGCATTTTCAACCGCAACAAAGCGTTTTTTCCCTTCTCCGAATGCAATCTCGAGGTCCTTGACCTCAACAATTTTCTCAGCCATTAGACACCTCCTCAATCACCATTTTCTTTTTGATTTTATCATGCAAATGATCAATCACTTCAGGTTTTTCTACCTTAGGCGCTTGGGGATGTAAGAGCCAGGTCTTGGCCCAGTGGGTATCTGTCACTTGAAAAATTGGCGGTTCTTTTTCAAAATCAATGGCCAAGGCATAGTCAGAGCGTAGGGCAAAGGCGTCCCCTTCAATAGGGGTGTACAAGGATGGTGGTGTCCCAGGAATAGAGAACAACTCACCTCCAGCACTAGCCAGTTGCGGTAAACTTGACAGGAGTCCCCAAGTATAGGGATGACGAGGGTCATAAAAGATTTCCTCCACCTGACCAAACTCGACAATTTCGCCGGCATACATGACCGCCACACGATCAGCAATACTCGCAACAACCCCTAAGTCATGGGTGATGAAAATGATGGAGAAATCATACTCCGCTTGCAATTCCTTTAAAAGCGTTAGAATCTGCGCTTGAATCGTAACATCCAAGGCTGTGGTCGGTTCATCACAAATGAGGACATCTGGCCGACAAGCCAAGGCAATGGCAATAACAATCCGCTGACGCATACCACCAGAATATTGGAAAGGGTATTCGTCAAAGCGCTTTTCAGCCTCGGGAATCCCTACCCGCTCCATATAATTGATGGCCAAATCACGCGCTTCTTGTTTACTCTTTTTCTGATGTTTAACGATGACTTCTGCAATCTGGCTACCAATGGTCTTGATGGGGTTCAAGCTGGTCATGGGATCCTGAAAAATGGTTGCAATTTTGGCACCACGGATATGCTCCCAATCCTCATTGCTTTTGATTTGGGTCAATTCTTGTCCACGGTAGTCAATGGAGCCGGATTCAATCCAACCGTTATCCTCTAACATACCGGTAAAGGTCTTGGTCAGAACAGATTTCCCCGAGCCAGATTCTCCAACCAAGGCCAATACTTCATTTTCATAGAGGTCCAAAGTCACCCCACGGATAGCTCGCAAAACACGATTACGAGAGTCGAAGGCGACGACCAAATCTTTAACACTTAAAATGACTTTATCATTAACAGTTGACATGTGACGCCTCCTTTCTAACGGTGGGACCGTGGGTCACTGGCATCGGCAAGATTTTGCCCAACGATAAAGAGCGCCAGTGAGACTAAAATTAAGACAGCTAAAGGAATCCAAAACAGGTAGGCATTCGTCGTTAAATTGGACGAATAAGTGGAAATCAAACGCCCCAAACTAGGTTCTGTCAAAGGCAGTCCTAAACCAAAATAGGACAAAAAGGCTTCATAAGAGATAAAGGCCGGCAACATTTGGCTTGCTGATGTCACAATGACAGAAATCAACTGTGGCAAGATGTTTTTGGTCACAATCTTATGCGTTGGCGTTCCCAAAGTGCGACTAGCCAAGTTGTAGTCCAAATCACGGTAACGTAGGATTTGCACACGAATAAAGTAAGCCGTTCCCAACCAGCCAGTAATACACATGGCAAAAATCAAATTCCAGAAACCAGCCCCCATGGAGTAGGTTAAGACAATGATAATCAGAAGGGCTGGGATATTGGTGATGACATTGTAGACTTCAAGCATAATGCGGTCAAAAGATTTGGAAACACCCCAAAGCCCCCCAATAATAACACCTACCAGAAGGTTGATAAAGGTAGCAATTACCGAAATCAAAATAGAATTTCTCGCACCAAACCAAACCCCATCAAAGAGCGATTGGCCCGTCTTATCCGTCCCAAACCAGTACTTGGCACTTGGCGACAAATAACGTAAGGAGAAATCGTTGATATTACTCACATCATTAAAATTATAACGGGAAAATATCGGGTAGATAAAACTCATGAGGACAATGCCCACCAAGATAAACAACCAGAAAAAGGTTGATTTCTTGCTGAAAAATTGTGTCATGACTGAGCGCCAATAAGAATAGGCCGGCGCATCAATGACTTCCGAGGCGCTTTGGTCAACTTTTACGCGTTTAAATAAGCTCGCATCATAGGTTTGCATTACTTACGCCCCTTTCCAGAAGTAAATGTAATCCGTGGGTCCATCAACATCATGCATAGGTCTCCTAATAACATGGAAATGACAGAAACCACTGTAAAGATAAAGACAATCCCGATAATCATGGCATTGTTGGAGGCCTTAACCGAATCAATCAAAATCTTACCCATACCAGGAAAGGCAAAGATAGATTCGGTCAAAGTTGCCCCACCAATAACGCCAATGATGGCCCCTGGTACACCTGACACAATCGGCACCATGGCATTTTTGAAAATGTGTTTGCGAGAGACTTCAGACTCAGACAAGCCCTTGGCACGCGCAAAGCGGACATAATCACTTGATTGCTGGTCAATCAGGTAGCGCCGTACCCAAACGGCCACTCCAGATAGGGACATAATACCCAAAGATAGAGACGGCAGGACATAAGAACGCCAGTCTAAGGCACCGTACTGGGTGAAGACTGTTGGCAGACCAAAGACATTTGACCCTAAAAAGCGAATGATGTAAATCAAGGCAATAGACGGCAAGGCCATCAAGAAGGTCAAGGCTACCGTGGACACATTATCAAAGGTTTTATTTTTGTAACGCGCCATCAGCATGGCTAAAGGAATCCCTGCCGCATAGGCGATGATGAGGCCAACCAAGCCAATGATTGTTGAGCTGACAACCATAGAAGGGTCTTGGTAGTAGCTTTGCGTCTTGGTATAAGCGTCACCCTTACCAAATTTTTCGATTGCCAAACGATCGGCTAATTGTGGCGATTGATAGGTTCGCGTGTAAATATCGACAGAAGAACGCTTGGTCACACCGGTTGGGAAGGTTTGTTCTTTAATATCTGCTGCCCCTTGCCCATTGTTAATCACATCTAAAACAGCTTGATCCTTGTAACTTGGATAAGAGGTCCCTAGGTTAAAGGTGATAAAGTTTTGGTGAACAAAAGGAAAGATACCATTGAAGTAAAGCATGTAGCGGTGTTGTGTCCCTGAACCAACCAGGGCCCAGCCAATGCTTTTGTCGTTTTCAAAGCGAAGGTAACGCTTGAGGTTTGGATTGGTCTTATCCTGGATTTTCCAAGGATGGTCAATCACAACCAGGTTGGCGTAAAAGTTCCAAACTTGTTCATAAATGGGGATGTTTCGGATAGCATAGTAACCACCTTTTTTAAATTCTCCCAGTTTCCAATCACCGCCCTTTTGCTTGAGAAAGGCTTGATATTTTTTAGTATTAGCCTTTGTATTCTCAGCAGTGATGGATTTGTCCTGACTCTTGGCCTTTTGCAACAAGGTTTTACTATCCCAGTATTGCAGGTAGCCCATTTTTTGGAGAACAGTGCTTTCATAATTGACCTTAGCATCTGGCGTCGCTGTGTTTTTGCTATAGCTAGGGTCTTGCTTAAAGATATAGTTCCTCGGAATCATGGTGTAGACAATGGCATAAACCAGTGTCGTCACCAAAAAGATTGAAAGGAGCGATCGTAAAATACGACCAAAAATATAGTTTTTCATTGGCAATCCTCATGAATGTCGCTAGTTTTTGACGACGTGATAGCTAGGTTTAGTCAACCACGTGTGACGCTAATTCTTCTTGGTAGGCCGCATTGGACTTGATTTTTTTAGCACGCCACTCTTTTTGTCGTTGCAGAAATTCCTTATGGGTAATCAAAGTCTCTTGCAAGCGACGGTATTTGAAGGAGCTCCCTCCACCTTTGTAACCAATCAAAGCGAGACCAGCAGAGTAAGGGACACTGTGCGTGATGATTTCTCCCCCTCCGCCTGAGTAAGTTGGGATAATCAAAGCAGAATCCGTCAAGAATGCCTGAGCCTTGGCGAAGGCCACATAACGCTCTTTGACATTGTCAGTAATGGCATTGGCCTCATCAACCAAGTTAGAGTAGGTGTCCAAACCGACTGTCTCAATCGCTGGATTTCCTGAGTTTGGATCAACGCCCAAGTACTTGGTGGTGTAAGCCGTACTATCATTTGTCACTAGGGTTTGTAGATAGCTGTATGGATCAATGTAGTCTGCCGTCCAACCTGTGACAAAGGTCAAGTCATAATCAGCTTCAGACCCTTGTGTGATATAAAAATCTTTATAATCACTTTCACTTTGTTCGTGAATATCTATGGTAACGTTAGCCTTGCCTAAGACGCTTTCCACAGACTGTTTAAAGGATTTAACATAAGCCATGCCTGTCTCACTCGTAGAGTTCACATTGACGTCCAGGTGAATGGTGCCACTAATCCCTTGAGCTTTTAGAGCTTGTTGCGCACGTTTTAAGGCTGCCACTGCTTTTTCTTTATTGAATAAGCTTTCTTTCGTATCTTCTAAGTTGACCTTATTCCACTGGCTGCCATAAGTGGTCGTTAATTCATTAGAGACTGCCGTGCTAAAGTCCTCTCCATCAATCGTGACAAAACCAGATGGCACAATCATAGAGCGTAAGACCGAATTCGCTGCATTGACACCGATATAATTGCCTGCTGCCGCTGTACGGTCAAAGGCAAAAGTAATGGCCTGACGGAAATCTTTATTGAGAATAGCAGCCTTGGTTGCCGCTTTCTCAGCATCCGTCTTTTTAGAAGTGCTGTTGTAGGTTTTACGGTCAATATTAAAGGTCGCAAACCATGAGGCACTATTTTGTGGATTGGTGTTGAAATACTGTTTGTAATTAGCTACTGCTGCCTTATAGTAAGACGCTGTCGAACTAACCGCTGCCGAGCTGTAGATCCCTTGCTCAAAACCAGAAAAGAAAGACTCGGAGTCACTGCCATCATTATAGGTGAAGTTAACCTCTTCGATGTGGACATTTTTCTTATCCCAATAGTTCGTGTTTTTCATCATTTTGATGGATGATTTCGAGGTGAAACTACTTAAAATGTAAGGACCGTTGTAAAGCAGAGTTGATGGATCGGTTGTTGTCCCAAAACGACTGCCCTGAGCTGCCAAAAATTCTGCATTAACAGGGAACAAAATCATATTGGTCAACTTAGAATTCCAGTAACTCTCCGGCTGCGTCAACGTATACTGTACGGTATACTTGTCTATGGCTTTCACACCCACCGCTGAAAAGTCTGCATTCCCGTTGACATAATCATCTAATCCCACAATTGAATTTTGGATAAGGTAGAGGCCATCAGAACCCGAGTCAGCTGCATGCTTAATGCCCGTCACAAAATCCTGGGCGGTAACTGGCGCATACTGTTCCCCCTCAGAGGTATACCAATACGCCCCTTTCCGAAGCTGGTAAGTATAGGTCAGCCCATCTTTAGAAACTGTCCAGTTTTTAGCCAAGGAATTCACCACATTGCCATACGGGTCCATTTCCATTAACCCGTCAATGAAGTTTGCAGCGTAACCTTGCGTATCTCCACTAGCCGTTGCGAGATAATCCAAGGTATCCGGGTCTGCTGAATAAGACAAATTGTAGATCTTCGTGCTGGACTGCTGGGATTGATTGGCCCCGCAAGCCGCCAAGGTAGCACTGGCGGCTACCGTGACTGCTGCCAGTATGAAACGCTTCATTTTTTTCATGGTCTACTCCTTCGTGAAACCAAACTCATGTGAGATTTCCTTACAATATTCTCTTCAATTATACCTTAATTTTTGAATTTTGTAAATATTTATCAAAATAATATCTCTTAACATTCGTGTTTTAGTTTGTAATTATCTTATCTCTTTATCTTTCGTTCGTTATTTCGCTCACTTGAACTGAAAAACCCCTCAGTTCATTTTGAAAAAGCAGAATAACATAAAAAAGACCAGGGGCATTCCCAGTCTTTGATGCAAATGAAAGTTTATGAGCTAAGCTGCTGTCTTCAAAGGTTTGCTATTAACTTCCGTAAGAGCAGCTTGTAGGGTTTGAACATACAGGGTAGCTCCTGTCGAGATACTGTCACTTGTTGAGCCAAAATGGACACCGTCAGTACCGACCCAGATGGCACTATTGGTTTGCGCCACTTGGTTCCAGTCGGCTACACTAATGTAATCATACTTTTGGGCCAATTCACGCATATAATTTGCTGTTTGATTGACCACCGCATCACTCGATGTTATATAGCGCCCATCATAGGGGGTGACAAAAACTAAATGGTGACCCTTAGGCAGACTGGCAACGATTTGATCCAGGCTTGACTTATAATCATTGACCGTATTGACACCTGTTGCTATGACCACATCCTGAGCCAGAGCGTTGTTTTGCGCATCTGTCTGTAAAATGGACAAGGCCTCATCCAGATTTCGGTTCACTGCGGCATCGACAGAAACATTGCTAATGGAGCTATTCAGCCAATCACTTGCTCTTAGGGCCACAGAGTCCCCGATAATAGTGACACCCGCAGGAACATTGTAACTAGTCGCATTAGCACTATCTGCCAATTGACGGGTTTTGTTCATGGTGTTTTGCTCTTGCTTGATGGTGTTTGTGGTCAAATTCGCCTCAAAGGCACCGACCTTTGGTGCACGTACCAAGACCACTAACATGGCTAAGACCAAAAGCCCCGTTGCACCGTAAAAATACTTTTTATACGGCGAAAGGTCAAAGCTAACCCCCATAAAGGCTGGTGTTTTACCAATTACCATGGGTTCAATGACATAGTAGGAAAGTGTCGAAAAGAGCAGGCAAAGCAAAAGGGTTAGGACAACAGCCAAAAAGGTCGTCGTTACCTGTGACAATATGGTAAATAAGGGCCAGTGAAACAGATAAACCGCATAGCTAATATTAGCAATATAAGTTATCACTTGAGGCTCTTTGCGGTTCGGTAGTTGGTCATTGAGCAACCTCGCCGCATAGATAAAGAGGGCCGAAAACAAACTAGCTAAAAAGAAGCCGACATAGTAGGTCAAACGCGCATTAAAATCAAGCGCAAAGGTAAGCACAAGCAGGATAACTGTGGCTAGCCCCATCACAGACAAGGTACGCTTCAATGACCAGTTCCCCACATTTCTTTTAAAGCGTGCAGTGGTTTCACGCACACCTGAAACCGTTGCCGTGACACTACCGATGAAAAATGGAAAAATATGACTAAAAGTTGAAAAATAGACACTAGACAAGTTACTGGAAAGACTAGCCCCAATCACCATGGTCAAAAGGCTAAGCCCTAAGAAAACAAGGGAGCTCAAAAAGACCAAAGATCGAAAGGCTTGAGGACTCTTGACCCGTTTGGCTAGATACCACAATAACAGCCCCCAGAGGAGGTAAAAATGCACTTCAATCGCTAAAGACCAAGTGTGAACAAACAAGTGGGGGACAAAATTTGACTCGTAAGAACCACCTGTCAATATTTCATAAAAATTGGTCATGAAGCCTAAGGCTGCTGTCAGTTGTCTGCCAATGCTCGCAATGTAATCATTTCTCACCAAGAAGGTAAATGGCAAGGAGATAAGGATGCTCAATAGCAAAGGAGGAACAATTCGATAAAACCTACGACGCAGGTAGCCTAACAGGTCAATTTTGCCCTGCTTTTGATGCTCATCAATCAGTAAGGCTGTGATGAGAAAGCCTGAAAAGGTGAAGAAAACATCCACACCGATGAAGCCACCAGGAAAAGCCCCCGTAAAAAAGTGGTAAAGCAAAACCAGAGATAGGCCGATTACCCGAACAAAAGAAAACCATTGAATTCTCATTTTTTATAAATTCCTTTTTCAAACGTGCCCTTATAAACAGTGCCATCCTCAGTCGTTAAGGTTCCTTGACCATCTGCCTGACCATTTGTAAAATGCCCAACATATTTCCACCCCGTCGCTGAACGATAGGTCCCTTGACCTGAAAAGACACCGTGAGAGAAGTTTCCTTTATAACGATCTCCATTGGCATAGGTCAAGGTCCCCTGACCATCCATGGCATTATTTTGCACTTGTCCCTGATAGGTGATCTTTCCGCCATCGTAGGTCAAGCTTCCCTGACTTTTTACAGAAACAAAAGGGACCGTCAAAGCACATAAAACAATAAAAAGACAGGCAAGCCCTTCAAGGCGTTCCCTTGTCCATTCGATAGCCTTAAAACGTTCCCAAACGGAACGCACAGGTGATTGGGTTTTCTCCTTAGTCATTTTTTCTCTCTTTATCTCGTAAATCTTGGCACCCTTGCCACAATAAGGCAAAGGTTTCTTCGAAGTCTCCTGTATACCAAGGGTCTGGGACATCGCGATCTAGCAATCGGCTAATTTTATGATCATAACGACCAGCTGATAAGTCTTGCAAGTCCGTTAGATTCTGCTGGTCCATCGCGACAATAGTGTCAAAATCTTCCAAATCCTCCACTGTAATCTGTTGCGATCTTTTCTCTGGATTAAAAGGGACCTGGTGGGCGTCCAAAACAGAGCGAGTCCCTGCATGAATAGGATTTCCATGTTCCCACGATGACGTCGCTCGACTTTCGATACGCTCAAAACGCCCATCATTGAGATGGGTCATAATACTTTCAGCCATGGGACTCCGACAGATATTCCCTAAGCAAACAAAACAGATTGACGCCATACCAACTCCCTTACAACTCTTAGTCTTCTTTGAGGTAGGGAATTCCCAAATGGTCGTAAGCTTTCTTAGTCGCCACTCGTCCCGTCCTCGTGCGCATGATAAATCCTTTTTGAATCAGATAGGGTTCGTACATATCTTCCACGGTCTCCCTCTCTTCTGCGATATTAACAGACAAGGTTCCCAGACCAACAGGCCCACCGCCATAAACCTCTATCATCGTGCGAAGAATCTTTTGATCGGTATAATCTAGACCTTCGGGATCGACATCCAAAAGCTCAAGTGCTTTGACAGCAATGTCTTCATTGATTAGGCCGTCTCCGATAATTTGGGCATAATCCCGCACGCGTTTCAAGAGGCGATTGGCCACACGAGGGGTACCCCGAGAGCGCAAGGCCAGTTGCTTGGCCGCTGAGGTGCTTATCCCTACCTCAAAAATCTGTGCTGTCCGTTCCACAATTTCCGTCAAATCCTTTAGATTATAGTATTCCATATGACCGGTAATCCCGAAACGCGCGCGCAAGGGGTTAGACAGCATACCTGCTCGAGTCGTAGCACCAATTAAGGTAAATGGCGGTAAGTCCAAATGAATACTGCGACTGGCTTCGCCACTCCCAATCATGATATCGATGTAATAATCTTCCATGGCGCTATAAAGCACCTCTTCGACAGCCATTGGCATCCGATGAATCTCATCAATAAACAAGACATCACCCGGCTCGAGTTCATTTAAGACGGCCACCAAATCGCCAGCTTTTTCTATCGCAGGCCCAGCCGTCTGACGCAGATTGACCCCCAGTTCATTGGCAATCACAAAAGCCAACGTAGTTTTACCCAGCCCTGGTGGGCCATAAACCAAAACATGGTCAAGGGCTTCGTCACGAGCTTTGGCTGCCTGTATAAAAATGGACAACTGCTCTTTGACCTTATCTTGACCGATGTATTCTCTCAAATACTGCGGGCGCAAAGAGCGTTCTTCAAACATCTCCTCGCCTAAAGCTTCACTATCTATAATTCGTGTCATAGGGATATTATACCAATTTCAGGGAGAAATCTCATGCCCTATTACCTCCTGCTGCGAAAAAAATCACGCATCATCTGGGCGCACTCGTCAGCCATCAGTCCACGTTCTACCTGGACACGGTGATTAAGTCTTGAATCTTCTAAAATTTGGTAAAGGCTGTCCACACCGCCAAATTTTTGATTGGGAGCACCATAAATAACCTGTGGAATTCGCGCCAATCCGATGGCACCACTACACATCACGCAGGGCTCAATCGTCACAAATAAGGTTGTGTCCAGCAAGCGCCATGAGTTTAGGCTGTGATTGGCTTCTTCAATGGCCATTATTTCTGCATGTAAGATGGCGCGTTCTTGTTCTTCCCGCGCATTATGCCCTCGCCCAATAATGACACCCTCTTTTACAATCACACAACCAATTGGGATTTCATTCTTATCACGTGATTTCGCTGCTTCTTTAAGCGCCTCCCCCATAAAGTGGATTTTTTCCGCTTCTGTGTATTCTTGCATTAGTCCCCTACCTGAAAAGAACGGTGAGGTGCCGCTAGATCAACCGGAATCAGTCCAGCATAACCCTGAGCCTCTTGCCGTAGCGCCTCCAAGTGGTCGTCCCCGGTAAATTCAGAAGGTCCAAACTGAGGAAGATGGGTCAACACCAAGCGTTTCACCCCAGCTTCTTGAGCTATCTCACCAGCTTCCTTGCTTGTTAAGTGCGCTATATGACCTTCATTTCCCTCAAAAAAGTACACATCTGCCAAGAAAAGGTCTGCACCTTTGACAAAGTCTACCAGTTCAGGGAAGTAACCCGTATCCCCCGTAAAGACCAGAACCTGACCCGTCTGACGTTCACAAATCCGAAAAGCATAGCAAGGTACAGGATGAACAGTCTTAATAAAACTAATATCAAAAGGCCCAATCGTTTGACCATTTACCACATCATAAGCTTGACCTTGGGAAACATCCGTCAGTGTCAACTTGGCAAATTCTTCTGGATCCTCAGTATGCCCATAAATAGGCAAGATTTTAGGTTCCCACAGATGTTTGGGATAGAGTTGGCGATACTGCCGCAAGACCCCTAAATCGGCCACATGATCGGCATGATAATGGCTAACGATAACCGCGTCAAGTGCCAGTGGAGAAATCTCTTTTTCCAACTCCGTTACCGCACGGCTACCGGCATCCATCAACAGGTTAAACCCATCTTCGGATTGAACCAGAAAGCTCGTTGTACCAGCATCTTGATAGGCATAGCCGCCCCAACAGCCCAAAGTCGTTACTTTCATTGCAATACCCCCTTGCATTGTATTGGTTTCATTATACCAAAAAAAGTGCTTTTCACCGACTTAAACGAGTTAACTTGACAGTTTTATTGACAAGCTTGACAGTTTTATTTACAATCCTAATATGTTAAGTTTTATCATTCCTCCAGCCAAAGAAATGGAACTTCCCTTTTCAAAATCACTTGCTACTTATCCACAGGTGTCAACACCTGTTGTGGATATCTTAACAAGTTTGTCAAGTGATGAATTGGCTCAAGCGTACCAAATAACGCCTCCCGCTGCCGAGCGCGAGTACCACCGCTGGCAAGCGATCGCCAAACAAACAGCCTCTGCCTATCCTGCTCTCTTACTCTACCATGGCTTGATGTATCGTCAGATAGCCAAAGAAAAGTTATCCACAGAACTTGTGGATAATGTGGATAAGTCTCTTTTTATCGCCACCAGCCTCTATGGCATAATCCCTGCCTTAATGCCTATCGTTCCTCACAGGCTAGATTTTCAAACCAGGGTTACTCTCGCCAATCAGCAAACCCTTAAGAACTATTGGCGCCCCCACTACGATAGCTGGGCCGACTCCCAGGAAACAGTCGTTTCACTTCTTTCAAGCGAGTTCGAAGATGTCTTTTCGCCAAATGTCCGCTCCAAGTTTATACGGTTGGACTTCCTAGAAGAGGTCGATGGTCGTTTAAAGAAACACGCCACCATCTCCAAAAAAGCACGCGGTGCCTTTATCAACCAAGTTTTCCTTCAAGACAGTCATCATCTTGAGGATTTAAAGACCATCACAGCTGATGGCTTCATCTATCGTCCAGATTTATCCACAGGTCAAACCTTGGTCTATGTCAGAAATAAATCCTAAAAAAAGCCCGATAAGGGCTTTTTTAGATTAAATCATCTCGTTTTACCTGCTCATAACTTGCGTCACCATCATTTAACTTATCCCAAATCACCACTTGGTTAGCCTTTAGCGATTTTTGAACATCGATAATGCGCTGATTGGAGGAACCGCGGAATTGTAGCATGAGATTTTTTTTGGTACGGTCAAAACGACCATCCACCAAGATATCAATCATCCGCAACAATTCCAATTTATCTGGTGTTTCCAGTAGCATTTCCTCCCAGGTGTAGCCCGTCCATGACCAGATATCCTTGTCCGGCAGTTCGCGCTTAACCCGTTTGACCAAAGGCAGGAGAATACCAGTATTGAGAAAGGGTTCCCCACCCAAAAGGGTTAACCCTTGCACATAAGGTTGGGCCAGGTCTGCCATTATCTGCTCCTCTAGCTCCTGAGTATAGGGAATGCCAGCATTGAAAGACCAGGTAGCGACATTGTAACACCCTTCACAGTGAAACATGCAACCTGCCACATAGAGGGAGTTGCGCACACCCTCGCCGTCTACGAAATTAAAAGCCTTGTAGTCAATGATGCGCCCCTGACTGAGGGCATCACTGGTCCACTCTTGGGGTTTAGGATTATTCATTCTTTGCCTCCACATCTATCCAGTAACGCTCCACACCATCTCGCACATCCTCTAGGACACCACCGTTGGCCAGAATAACTGCACGACTGGCGGGATTATCCTCATGACAAGTCAGCAAGATAGGCTGAATATTTTTCTCGCTAGCAAGCGGAATGCTCTGCTGCAACATTTCTTTGGCAACCCCCTTACCACGCTGACTAGGTCGGACCGAATAGCCAATATGTCCACCTTGGTTGAAGAGATAGTCGTTTAGACGAAGCCGCAGGTTAAGAAAACCAACAGGGATTCCCCCTTCAAATCCGATGAGTTGGATGGCAGGCACCCAGCCATCGGGGAGGTCAAGGCCTGCTTCAGACATGAGATTCGTTGTCAACCAGCTGTCATAGTCAAAGTTATCTGCATCCCAAAAGCCACCGTCATGCAAAGAATTTGCCGCTTCAAATTCAGCCATCATCTCCATAACAGCTTCTTTGTCTTCCATTGTCGGTCTTCTTAGTTTCATGACTGCGCCTTTCTAGATAAAAAGTGAGAGCTCCCTCTCACTTTTTTATTTCTTCGTTTTGTTTAAAAATTGCTCTCTCAATTGCGTAATGCGATCCTTCTTATTGACGCCACCCGTTGAATGTTTCTCGTGAAACCGAGTCACCTGAGCTTTTCCTTTGTCATCTAATTGGTATTTCCCCATTAAGCCTTCGCTCCTTCCTGTGCAATCGTTGAACCATTCATGTGTTTGACACGCGCTGAAATTTCCTTATGGCGGCCATTAACCATTGGACGGGCCTGAGGATTTCCCAAATAGCCACAGGTTCGTTTGACCACATCAACTGTTTTAGGGTCACTATTTCCACAATTAGGGCACTTGAAGCCCCGCTCAGTTGGTTCAAAATCCCCCTCAAAACCACAAGCATAACAGTGATCAATTGGTGTGTTTGTTCCCAGGTAGCCGACACGTGTATAGGCATAGTCCCATACGGCCTCAAGCGCCTTTGGATTTTGTTGCAAGACAGGGTACTCACAATAGTGAATAAAGCCACCCGTTGCCCCAGCCGCTGGGTAATCTTTTTCAAAATCTAATTTTTCAAAAGGCGTTGGATTCTTGCGCACGTCATAGTGGAAAGAGTTGGTATAGTATTCCTTATCTGTAATATCAGGAACCAGACCAAATTTTTCACTATCCAGACGGCAAAAACGGTCAGTCAAACTTTCAGATGGTGTTGAGTAGACAGAGAAATGATAACCATACTCATTGGACCAGTCTTCACAGGCTTCCTTCATCTGACGGACAATATCAATGGTCAAATTCTTGGCTGCCGGATTATGTTCCCAGGCACCACCATAAAAGGCTGTTGCCACTTCATAGAGACCAATATAACCTAAGGAAACAGTGGCTCTACGATTTCTAAAGAGTTCATCCACACTGCCCACTTTAGGCAGGCGTTTGCCAAAGGCCCCGTATTGATAAAGTATAGGAGCATTTGCCGGACTCGCTTCTTTGACACGTTCGACACGGTAAACCAAAGCGTCCTTGGCAATGGCTAAACGTTCCTTGAAAATATCCCAAAATCGTTCGATATCCCCCTCTGCTTCAAGCGCAATCCGCGGAAGGTTGAGGGTTACAACACCAAGATTCATGCGACCAGAATTGACTTCTTGCCCATTTTCATCCCACCAACCTTGAAGGAAAGAACGACAGCCCATCGGTGCTTTAAAGGAGCCTGTCAATTCGACAATTTTGTCATAGGACAAAACATCCGGATACATCCGTTTCGTAGCACATTCCAGAGCCAACTGTTTAATGTCATAGTTTGGCGTCCCGACTTCCAAATTCAGCCCTGATTTGAGGGTAAAGATAAGCTTAGGAAAGATAGCCGTCCGGTGTTCACTTCCCAAACCTTTGATACGAATGGTTAAAATAGCCTTTTGAATTTCTCGCTCAAACCAGCTCGTTCCAAGGCCAAAGCCAAGAGAGGTAAATGGTGTCTGGCCATTTGACGTAAACAAGGTATTAATTTCATATTCCAAAGACTGCATCGCATCATAGATATCTTTTTGCGTCTTTTGACGTGCATAGGCTTCCTGTTTATCTTCAGCTACCCACTCTTTGGCATCCTTGAGGTGTTTTTGATAATTAAGCTCGGCATAAGGCGCTAGCAGTTCATCGATACGGTCTGCCGTACAGCCACCATATTGACTGGAGGCAACATTTGCAATAATTTGAGAAATCTGCGCAGTCGCCGTTTGGATTGATTTTGGAGACTCCACCTCTGCATTTCCCATCTTAAACCCATTTTCCAACATGCCCTTAAAATCAATCAAACAACAGTTGGTCATTGGGGTATAGGGACTATAATCCATATCATGAAAATGAATATCCCCTTTTTGGTGCGCATTGGCTACATGAGGTGGCAGTAACTTAAGCCCGATGGACTTGCCAACGATTCCTGCTGTCAAATCCCTCTGCGTATTGAAAACTTCACTATCCTTATTCGCATTTTCATTGACCACCGCTTGTTCTTTATTAAGCAATTTATCAATGGCCACGTTGATATCAGTTGCCTTTTGGCGATCGAAATCTCGTTGCGTCCGATAGTTTATGTATTCCTTAGCAATCGTATATTCTCCAGATGCGAGTAACTCATGTTCAACAATACTTTGAATTTCATAAATCTTAACATCTTTACTAAATCGTTCAAAAATTTCGGCAATAATGCGATCAGAAATGGTACGTAACTTGGCCTCTACTTGCGGTGACATTTCCTCCACTTCTTGACTAGCCTTGTGTAGTGCACGGTCAATCTTTTGGGCATCGAAATCAACCAGACGACCATCACGTTTCATGACACGAATCCTTGGTTGACTTAAAACACGTTCTTCTTCCAATGTAATCATTTCGCAATACTTCCTTTCACGCCACCTATTATAGTCGTAATCTAAAAAAAATCAATATCTTGTGGTAACTTTTTTTAGAAACACAAGATATTGATTTTTAGGTCTTACGAAGTTTTTTTCTGATAAACCGTGAAGTGACTCACATTATCGACAGTGATAATGTCATAATTGCTGGTTAAATCCGTGCTGACAGCACTTGGTAACTTCTGATTATTGTTGACAATGACATATTTAGCATTATTTTGCAAAAGATCATCCGACAGTAACTTTTGGTTGGTCTCAGATGCTGCATTCACTGTTGGTAAAATAATTTGTGAAGCAGCTTTACGTTGACTGGCTAAGTAGATTGTTGCCGAGTTGTCCCAAACATAAATAGCATCAGACTGTGAGGTGTTTTTCGCGACAAAACTAGCAAGGTCTGTTCGCTCTTTTACGGTAGCAATTTGCAGAACACCTGAAATGAGTGGACATAGGATGCCAATAATCACAACCAGGTAGGGCAAGTAAAAATGTTTGGCAAGATAGGTTGCAAACGCACTCTCGTGCCCTGACATCGTTTCTTCATTAACCTCATCTGTATTAGTTACCATCACAGCAGCCAAGACTAAACTATATGGCAAAATTAAGAGGAGGTCATAGACTTGAAAAGTCTGTACCAGAAGAACCATCACCAAGCTTAGGGCCACTGTCAAAAGCAGAATCACTTTTATTACTCGGTCTCGCGCCGTGTAAGCACTGCGCTTAGACAAGGCAAAACAGCCAATCAATAAACCTGAAGCAGCTGCCACAAACAACTGATACACTAGAGTTAAGAAAACATTCCCAGAACCAATGGCAAAGTTTCCAAGAAGGTAACTGCCTGCTTGATAGACATAATTTCCTAAAATTTGGAGATTTAAGATAAAATAGGCCGCTGTATAAAAGACCAGAATCGCTCCAAAAATAATGGCCAGTAACTGATAAAAACCACGCGCAAAATGATGATTAGCTATGTTATAGACTAAAATACCAACAAAAGAAACTACCCAAAAAATCGCTGTTCGAGGTTCGATCATGAAAGCAAAAACAGAAACAAAACCATACAAAATAAAGGCTTCGTCCTTCGTCATGCCAGAGAAGTATTTGGTCAAAAACCAGATGCCCAACAGGACAAGGGGCATGGCCCACTGAATCGGGTAAAGTCCTCCAAAACCGAGACCAAGATTCAAAAGGTAATAGATTAAGGCTAAACTCACTGCAGCATCACGTCGTCCTGTCATATGGGCAACGATTTTATACAGGTAAAATCCAGCCATGTAAAAGGCTACAAAGTGAACAAAGATTAGCCAGACACTAGATCCTAAAACATAAGACAGGGCAATTATGGCATAATAGAAAAAACCACCCGTTGAGAAGACATCTGTATACGGTAGCGACCCATTCGCAAATAGATAGCCCGTATAGAGGCTTTGAGATTGAAAACCATTTGCCAGGTTTGTCATATAAGGCATTGACACCGTTAGTAAAGCCAAAAAGAAACTACAAATCGCCAGGAAGAGACGATGCCGTCTTAAGACTGGTACTCGTTTACTTGTCATCAACCGATTTGTTCCTGGCTGTTTACGACTAGCCACTTTTTGTGGTTCAGGAGCCGTCACCTTACGCTTCTTTTTAACCTTGTGTTCTTTTTGAGGTTTCTTTTCAACACTCTTTTCAACGGTGTTGGATGCCGTTTCCTCCTTTGGAAGGCGCAAGCGCTCTCGAGCCTCCTTTGCTGGATGGACTTTGGCTGTGGTCCCCTCTAGTCGGCTAACGCGGCTGTATTGTCCTCTAGGTGACTGGGAGGTCACCTCGGCTTTTTCTTGATGTTCTTTCACGCGATTACTCCTTGATATATTCTTATCAAGTATATCAAATTTCAGCTATTAGTCAATTTCTTTCGTAATTCACAATAGCGCAGGATATCACGAAAACAGTGTGTTTTCTTAGACCGATAATCTTCCAAAAACTTCTTTTCCTTCGGTGTTAACCCTTCCTCTGCCATGAGGTACACCTCCTTTCTATCCTTTATTCGAAAAAGAAAGGAGGAAAACAGGGAGAGCATCCTAAATAAAAAGTCTGAGATAAACATCTCAGACTTTTTTAGGTTATTTATTCTTCATCTAAAAAACTATTGAAGACTTCTTCAATCATATCCCATTCTTTATCGGAATCTTCAGGAATAGGTTGCAAGTCGCCTTCTGTTCCATCTTCACTTTCTGTGAAAGAGTAGGCCTGAATTTCGATTTGGCCATTTTCATCCTCTTCAGCACCCGCAGGTACCAAGAGAACATAGTTCTTCCCAAATTCTTCACGTCCATCAATGGTCAAAAGAATTTCAAATAAAGTTTCATTTCCTTGATCATCAACTAAAGTGATAACTTCATGTTTATGCTCATGATCGTGGTTGTGTTCGTGTGCCATACCTTCTCCTTTAAAAATGACTATCTAAGTAATTCTGCAAAATTAATTGTGCTGCCAATTTATCAATAACTTTTTTCCGCTTACTGCGGCTGATATCGGCCTGCTCGACAAGCATCCGTTCTGCTTGGACAGTCGTTAACCGTTCATCCTGATAAGCCACAGGTAAATCAAAACGTTGGGTCACTTTTTCCCCATAAGCTTGACTGGCCTCAACACGTGGCCCACTCGTATTGTTCATGTTTTTAGGCAAGCCAATCACAATCTTCTCGGGCTTATATTGAGCGATTAGCTCTCCCAAGCGATCCAGTCCAAACTCATCAGCTGCTTCATCGATAGCAATAATCTCGACACCCTGGGCCGTAAACCCTAACGGATCACTGACCGCCACTCCAACGGTCTTTGAGCCAACATCTAACCCCAAGATTCTCATCGAAAATCAACTCCGTTACCTTTGAGATAAAAACGGACCAATTCTTCTACCAGTTCATCTCGTTCGTATTTACGGATTTGATTCCGCGCATCATTGTAACGGGGAATATAGGCAGGGTCTCCACTCAACACATAGCCTACAATTTGATTGATAGGATTATAGCCTTTTTCTTCGAGTGAGCGATAAACAGTTGTCAGGGTTTCGCTAATCTCTTTTTTATTGTTATCGTCTAAATTGAAACGAACAGTTTCGTCAGTAAATCCCATAACTTACCCTCTTTTTCTTGTTTCTTAGTCAGTAGTATATCTTATTTGTTAGCTTTTATCAACCATCTGCTTTGCCCATTGAAAAAAGCCCAAAAACAACCCACATCAAAGACTAGCTATTGATTAGGGAGGTGTTTTTGAACTTCCTCAATTGCCTTACAAAGCCGCACGCATACGGGCTTCTGCATTTTCCACATTTCGAATAGAACGTGGCAAAAAGGCACGGATATCATCTTCTTTATAACCGACTTGTAGACGCTTATCGTCTATGAGAATCGGACTTTTTAAAATTCGAGGATTTTCTTTGATGATAGTGATTACTTCACTAACGCTTAGTTCATTAATATCACACTTTAAGGCCTTGGCATAGCGATTCTTAGAAGAAACGATACTTTCGACCCCGTTTTCAGTTTTGGAAAGGATATCCAAAATTTCTTCACGTGTGAGAGGTTCCTTCCCTAAGTTTTGTTCTTTATAAGGCAGTTGATGTTTATTCAACCATGTTTTCGCTTTTTTACAGCTGGTACAGCTTGAAATCGTATAAATTTTAATCATGATTTTCTCGCTTTCTATCACTGATACCATTATTCTAACACGTCTAGACCAAAAAAGAAATAGGTCTTAGGACCTATTTCGCTTTTTGTCAAATAAAAAGTTTATTTTCCTAATTTTTTCTTAAAGAATTCGTTTTCAAAGATTTATTCTTCGATTTCGATGGCATCATCCAAGTCCAAAACAACATCGTCTACAGAAGCATCTGATTCATCTGGAGCCTGAGTTTCTGTGACAACTTCTTTGTCTTCCTCGATGAGTCCATACTTCACGCGCACTTGTCGGTCGATTTCATCAAAAATTTCTGGATTGTCAGCCAAAAACTTCTTGGCATTTTCAGAACCTTGGCCAATCTTATCTCCATTGTAGGAGTACCAAGCACCGGCCTTCTTTATAATATCCAAGTTCGTTGCAATCTTTAGAAGTTCGCCTGTCCGTGAAATACCTTCACCATACATGATTTCCACTTCTGCAACCTTAAATGGCGGAGCTACCTTGTTTTTAACGATTTTAATCTTGGTTTCCTTACCAACATTACTATCTTTTTGGTCACCCGTTCCCTTGATTTGTGTATTTCCACGAACATCCATACGGACAGAGGCATAGAATTTCAAAGCACGTCCACCAGGGGTAGTTTCAGGATTTCCAAACATAACCCCAACTTTTTCACGCAATTGGTTAATGAAAATGGCAATCGTTTTAGTTTTATTGATAGAAGCAGACAGCTTACGCATTGCCTGACTCATCATCCTAGCTTGCAAACCGACATGGCTATCTCCGATATCACCATCAATTTCAGCCCGAGGGACAAGGGCGGCAACAGAGTCAACCACCACCAAGTCTACAGCGCCTGAGTCAATCAATTCCGCTGCGATCTCTAAACCTTGTTCACCTGAATCTGGTTGAGACAAGAGAAGTTCATCGATATTAACTCCCAAGGCCGCCGCATAAGCTGGATCTAAAGCATGTTCCGCATCAATAAAGGCAGCAATCCCCCCATCTTTTTGCGCCTGTGCTACTGCGTGCAGTGCAACAGTAGTCTTACCAGAACTTTCAGGACCATAAATCTCAATAATCCGTCCCTTAGGATAACCACCTGCCCCCAGAGCAATATCCAAGGCTAGAGACCCAGAGCTCATCACTTGAACCTTTTGCTCAGCGCGTTCGCCCAGCTTCATAATGGCCCCTTTACCAAAATCTTTCTCGATATTCTTGAGGGCTGCATCTAGGGCCTTCTGGCGTTCGTCACCAAATTTTTTGGTAATTTCTTCTGTCTTCTTTGTTTTTTTGGCCAAAGTTTTCTCCTTTGTTAAAATAGTTTCTTATAGTTATTATACTATATTTTTGGTTTTTTTCAAGTCCTGACGAATCCAGTCTAGGGCTGTCAGCACAGAAATTTTACGGATATCTTGTCGCGAACGGTCTCCCAGTTTTAAGAGGCGCGAGTAGACTCCCTGCTCTGTTGCCAAGCCCAAATAAACTGTTCCTACTTCATGACCTTCCAACTCTCCTGGGCCTGCAACCCCTGTCAAGCCGACGCCAATCGAAGCACCAGTCTTTTTGCGAGATTGGCTAGCCATCTGTTCTGCAGTATACGCACTCACCACCCCGTGTTTTTCTAAATCAACCACAGGAATATCTAACATCTGCGCCTTTTGCTCTAGGCTATAGGTCACAAATCCGCCTGGAAGAACTTCAGAAGCACCACTGACAGAGGCAAGGGTCGCTTGAAACAAACCTGCTGTTAAGCTTTCAGCAGCGGTCACGGTAAGATGAGATGCCTTTAAGGCAGAAACAACCACCTGAGCTAGTGAGTTATCATCCCCATAACCATAAAAAGCTTGACGAATTTGAGGGTCCTTACTTAAAATACTTGCCTCAAAAAGGTCCAAACGTTTCTCTGCCTCCTCAGCATGAGATGCTTTGGTAGATAACCGCAAAGTAACTTCACCAGTTTTTGCATAAGGCGCAATCGTGGGGTCTGTTTGCTGACTGATAATGTCTGCCAAGAGGGTCGTCAACAAGCTCTCACCGATACCTACAAACCGTAGCACGCGAGAGTAAAGCCTTTTCCCTTGTGCTAGGAGTGGAAGCAATTCTTCTACCACCATTGGCTTCAATTCACTAGGAGGGCCAGGCAATAAAACATAGGTTTTGTCTTCTTTTTGCAGATAGGAGCCGATAGCTAAGCCAGTTCGGTTGGGCAATGGCTTTCCCCCAGCCAGGTATAGTGCCTGACGGTCATTATTAACCGTTTTAGGGCGACCAATATTGACAAAGCGCTGATTGATTTTTGCCATAGCCTGCCCATCTGTTTCAAGAGAAACACCTAGGGCTTGTGCGATGGTTTGTTTGGTCAAATCATCTTCAGTCGGTCCCAGTCCCCCTGAAACAATCACCAAATCGCTCCGTTCTTGTGCTTTTTGAAAAACATCTAGCAAGCGGCTAGGATTATCTCCAACAGTCGTGTGGTAATAGACATCCACCCCAATTTCAGCTAACTTTTCAGAAATAAACTGCGCGTTGCTATTGACGATTTGCCCGGTCAACAGCTCCGTTCCGACAGCAATAATTTCAGTTCGCATCTTTTAATCCTCCCATCAATGTATTCGTTATTATTTCCATAAACACTAAGACGATTGATGATACTTGAAATCACAAGTCTCTTCATGGTCATTTACCAAACCTGCTGCTTGCAGAAAAGACTGCATGGCCACAGGGCCAGTAAATGAAAAACCTAATCGTTTCAATGTTTTAGACAGGTGTTCAGACAAATCTGTTTTAGTCGGGATGTCCTTAATCGTCGTAACCTTATGGACTTGCTGGTGTCCCCCAACAAAATCCCAAAGAAAGTGGTCTAAGCTACCGAACTCTTTTTGTACTTTTAAAACCGCCTGAGCATTTTGACGTGTCGCAAACAACTTGGCGCGATGTCGAATAATGGCTGCATTAGCCAATAAGGCTTCCAGCTGCTTGTCTGTCATTTGTGCCACACGCGCAATATCATACTGAAAAAAAGCTTGGCGGAAAGCCTGACGTTTATTGAGAACCGTTTCCCA
The DNA here is from genome assembly GCF_001578885.1 of Streptococcus sp. DD12. GTDB lineage: Bacteria > Bacillota > Bacilli > Lactobacillales > Streptococcaceae > Streptococcus. The sequence goes on from NZ_KQ969495.1 coordinate 1,244,788, forward strand.
AGATAACCCCGCCTGATAGGTCTCTAGACATAGCAACTCAAACAATTTTTGATCGTCATGTAAGGGGCGCCCCCATTCCTCATCATGATAAGCTACATAGAGAGGGTTCGATAGTTTCACCCAAGAACAACGTTTAACCATGCTTACTCCTATCTCACTTAACTAACATTTTTAAAGCGGATTTGATGTAATTCTCTGCTGTGTCAGAGGTCCCCTCAAAGAATTTCTTAATCTTCTTCAATTCTGTCGCTTTATAGCCCAGTGCTAACATAGCTTCCATAGCCTCTTCTAGTGATTGATTTGACGTTTCCTGTGAAGACGGTGATTGTTCTGGGGCCTCATCTAAAGCAACTGAAATTTTCCCTTCTAAATCAAGTACCATCTGCTGGGCTGTTTTCTTCCCGATTTTGGGAAATTTAGTCAGGTAAGTGATGTTTTTCCCCTCAATGGCCTTCACCAGACCAGTATTGTCATCACAGGCAATAATAGCTAAGGCTGATACAGGGCCAATTCCCGACACTGAAATTAGGTTCAAAAACAGTTGTTTTTCTTCTTCTGTTGAGAAGCCATACAAGAGCTGTGCATCCTCACGGACGACTTGATGGAGATAGATGGTTAAGTTTTGACCAACTTGAGAAGAATAGGCATAAGGATTGGCCACATGCAAGATATAGCCAATTCCTCCTGTTTCAACCACGATGTATTTAGACGTAATTTTGGCGAGAACACCAGTAATATATTCGTACATAAGTCTCTTTCTGATTTTCTTTCTAGCGTTATTGGTAGCTCACACAAACTTCTATATAAAAGATTGTGCCTACCAACCGCATCTTTTTGCTTTTCCCCTATGCCAGTATACAAGAGGCACCCTCACCTCCTAAAGTGTACTAGTATTTGCCTAATTCACGCAGACTGGTATGGTTTTCCTGAATCCGCCGAAACATTTTTTCCATATCTGATGTTGAAAAGTACACCAATACGGGACGTCCATGGGGACAGTTGTAAGGATTATGACAATAGGCAAGCTGTCTTAACAGATTTCGTGCCGACGTCTCATCCAGACGATGGTTTGCTTTTATACTGCGTTTACACGACATCATAATCGCCAGTTCAGCTCGATAACGCTTGACAGAGACCTGGTCAGTCAAAAGAAGCATGTCACACATCTCATAAATCCCAGACTCAATCTCATCTTCTGCCAACCAAATGGGGTGTTCCCTTAGGATGAAGGTGCTGTCTCCATAGGGTTCTAAATGGATACCAATTTCTTTTAGGGTATCTTGTCTTTCTAAAAGTGTCAGGTAATCCGATTTCGAGAATTCAAACAGATAGGGTACCAGAAGTTGCTGTAAAGAACTGTCAACTTCCCCAATCTTTTCTCGATAATATTCGTACTTGACCCGCTCTTGAGCAGCATGTTGATCAATGATATAGAGACCTTCTTGCCCTTGTGCGAACAGGTAGGTCCCATGCATTTGACCAAAATACTCCAGTTCTGGAAATGTTTGGTTTTCTTCCTGTTCTAATTGGTTGACAATTTTGTCAACTCTTTGCCGTTCCTTACGTGACCGAATAGCTAGGCCCGGGTGTTCTTGATTTCCAAAGTCCTCACGACGTTTAGCAGTTTTAACCGCCGAAGAAGTGGTGTCGTTTGTTTCATAGGTGACGGGCGATGAGAGGGTTTCGTCAACAACGTTTTTTGTAAAATTCGGTAGATCTACAGGAGAAGTCACCGCAGGACGGTAGTCTTCTTTCCCCACTTTCTCTGCTGGTAAGGAAAAAGCAAGTTGCTCTGGCCTCTGTGACGTCCGTTTACGCGTTTGATTCAGATTATCTAAGGCATCTGGAATAAGTTCTTGTTCAGACAAGGCCTCCTGTATGGCTGACTCTATCAGTCCCATCAGTTCCTTTTCCTTAGATAAGCGTACTTCTTGCTTTGTCGGGTGCACGTTAACATCGGCCAAATAAGGGTCTATCTTGATGGACAAGACCGCTATGGGAAAGCGTCCCACCATCAACTTACTGCCATAACCATTAAGAATAGCACGGTTAAGCAGAAAATTTTTAATGTAACGACCATTGATGATCAAGGTAATATAAGAACGGTTAGCCCGTGTTAATTCTGGTAAGCTGACATAGCCAGTGACTTCAAAATCTAAATCTTGCGCCTCAATGGCAATCATTTTCTTGGCTGTATTGACACCATAAACTCCTGCCAGTGTTTCTTTCAGTTTCCCCGTTCCATTTGTCTTCAATACTTCACGCCCATCATTGATTAAGCAAAAGGCAATCTCTGGATGAGCAAGACTCTGTCGATTGAGGACATCGATAATATGCCCCAATTCTGCCTGCAAACTTTTCATATATTTCAGACGGGCAGGCGTATTAAAAAAGAGATTTTCAACCAAAATCCTGGTCCCAGGTTTAGCTGCAATCGGCGTGATTGACCTAACCTCTCCGCCTTCTGAAATCAGTTGTGTCCCAGAAGTCGCCTCGCCTTCTCTCGTGGTAATGGTTAACTGACTAACTGAGGCAATTGAGGGGAGGGCTTCACCACGAAAACCTAAGGTTCTTATGCGAAAAAGGTCGGCCTGCTTTGAAATCTTACTCGTCGCATGCCGTTTTAAAGACAAAGCCACGTCTGCTTCTGCCATGCCATTTCCATCATCACTAACACAGATACTCTTTAAACCAGATTCCTCAATTTCCACACGAATGATGTGACTGTCGGCATCGATAGCGTTTTCGACTAATTCTTTAACGACACTAGCTGGTCGTTCAATAACCTCACCAGCAGCGATTTGATTGGCTAAAACTTCAGGTAGCTCAATTATTTTTGCCATTTTTCTCTCCCTAACAGACAATCTTTTTCTTCTACTATAGTCCTTTTATTATACCACATTTTACCAAAGCACCTGGGTCTTACCACTTGGCTTTTTAAGCTTTGTTTTGTATAAATTATAGGTTTTTGCAAGTATTTCATTGTATATTAGGCCCAGATAACAATAGAAGGAGTCCTCATATGAATTTTATCAAAAGAGCCTGGTTATACACTTGGGCAAAGAAAGGAAAGTCACTACTACTTATTTTAGTGACGTCAGTCATCTTAACGTTTGTTCTAGCCGGTTTAACCATCAATAAAGCAGCAAAATCGGCTGTTGAAACTGCTAAGCAAGAAACAGGAGCCACGGTCACTCTCCAAGTTAGTCGAGACTATATGATGCAACAGATGGAGGCTAGTAAATCCTCATCAGACTCAAGTAGTAACGAGCCACCAACCATGACCATGACCCCCATCCCCCTAGAGACGGCTCAGAAAATCGCCGAAAAATCTGGTGTCAAATCCTATCTCTTTACAACGACCACAACAGCAACTGCTGGCAGTGGCATTTCAGCCATTAGTTCGTCATCAACTACATCTAGCTCAAGCACCAATCAACAAAATGGTCCGAGCGCTATGCAATCTGGGGATTTCACTATCACTGGTGTCAACACGACAGATAACGTCTCTGATTTCTCAAATGGCACAAACACACTAAAAAGTGGCGTAGGCATTACAGCGTCAACAGCTGACAATGAAGCTGTCATCTCATCTGATTTAGCCAAAGCCAATAACCTCTCTGTAGGTGATAGTTTTACAGTTACCACAACTGTCAACAATACAAGCACAAGCTACACCCTTAAAGTTGTCGGCATTTACACCTCAACAGCAACTGTGACGGCTTCACAATTGCAAAATAAAGCCAGCAACCCACAAAACAACATTTACACTAACTTGACAACTGCAAATACCATGAAAGGAAGCAGTGATACAGTAGATTCAGCTGTTTATACCTTGTCAAATCCTTCCAAAAAAGACAGTTTTGTGTCTAATGCCAAAAAAGATATTGACACTGAAAAGTATGAACTGACGGGCAATGACCAAGTCTATCAACAAATGCTTCAACCTCTTAATAGCATTGCATCCATTGCTAAAAACATTGTTTGGCTGGTTTCCATTGCTGGCGCCATCATCCTAACACTCATTGTTATCTTAAGTATTCGTGAACGACGTTACGAAATCGGCGTCCTCATGAGTCTGGGAGAAGGGCGATTAAAGATTATCAGTCAATTCTTCGTTGAGTTATTTGTCGTCATGTTGGTTTCTATTGGACTTGCAACCGCTGCAGGAAATGTTGTTGGAAATGTTCTAGGACAACAGCTTATTAGCCAACAAACGAGCACGACACAAACGTCAACAGGGGCTGGACAAGGGGGTGGCCCAGGAGAAAATACCTCTGCTTCATCCAGTTCAACGACAACATCTTCTAGCCAAACAAGTAATAACCAACCGCCTCAAGGAGGTAATGGTGCTCCAAATATGACCACTAGTTCCAGCCAACTTAACTCACTAAACATCAAACAAACACCAGCTAGTATCGCTAAACTGGGTGGTATCGCACTTTTGATTTCACTTGCTTCAACCGTTCTAGCTAGCATTGGCATCATTCGCATGAAACCAAAAGACATCCTCTCATCCAATTAGAAAGAAGGTAAGCCTATGACATTAACAACGCATAACATCAGCTACTGGTATACAAATAATCCTGATGATTATCTCTTTAAAGATGTCTCACTTAGCTTTGAAAAAGGTAAGGTTTACTCGATTTTAGGGCAATCTGGAAGCGGGAAAACCACTTTCTTATCCTTACTAGCTGGTTTAGACACGCCGAAATCTGGAAATATCCAACTCAATGGGCAACCCATCCAAAAAGGTGGTTTGGTTTCCTACCGTAAACGCAGTGTTTCCACGATTTTCCAAGCATACAACCTCTTAACCTATATGACAGCAAGACAAAATATCCAAGTGGCACTAGATATCACCGGAAGGCAAGTTGACCCCGAGAAAATCACTGCTTTGTTTGCAGACGTTGGGCTAGATGAATCCTTGCTTGATAAGCCAGTTCTTAAGCTCTCTGGTGGCCAACAACAGCGTGTTGCTATCGTGCGAGCTCTGGCTAGTGGAGCTGACATTATCATTGCTGATGAACCTACTGGTAACCTCGATGAAGAAACGACACAAGATATCATTAAGATTTTCCAGAAAATTGCCCATGAGCAAGATAAAACGGTGATTATTGTTACGCATGAAAGAGAAGTTGCACAAGCTAGCGATGTCACCTTTGAACTCAAAAAACGCAACTTTACGAAAATTGCCTAACAACATCTCCCTTCTCTATTTAGTCATCCCCTCTAAGCAGAGATAAGCACCAGAAACGCCTAAGCAACTTGCTTAGGCGTTTTTTTCGAGCTAAATTTCTTCAGTGAGTTCTTTTTTTAATTCATACAAAGCCGTCATGGCCTCCATGGGTGTCATCGTGTTTAAATCTAAATCACGAAGTTTGTCGATGACTGAAACTTCCTCTGATTCAAAAAGTGACGTTTGTTGAGGGGTTGGACGGCTAGATTCTACCGGCAAGGAAACTTCCTGATTTTCTAACCGATCTAATATGGTCGCTGCTCTTTGCAGTAAAGGCGTTGGTAATCCCGCAATTTTCGCAACATGGATACCATAAGACTTATCTGCTGGTCCTGATGAAATTTGGTGCAAGAATGTCACTTGACCGTCTTGCTCTAGGGTTGCCACATGAACATTCTCTAAGTGTGTCAAGTTTGTTGACAGGGATGTCAACTCATGGTAGTGCGTTGCAAAAAGGGTTTTGGCTCCGATATGGTCATGAATATGTTCAATAATGGCTTGTGCTAAAGCCATACCATCATAGGTTGCAGTCCCACGACCCAGCTCATCAAACAATATCAAAGAGTTTTCTGTAGCAAGCTCCATCGCAGCATTCGCCTCCATCATCTCAAGCATGAAGGTAGACTGACCTGAAATCAAATCATCTGCAGCCCCAATACGGGTAAAGATAGCATCAAATACTGGTAAATCTGCGCTCTTTGCAGGCACATAGCAACCCAGTTGAGCCAAGATGACAATGAGAGCGAGTTGACGCATATAGGTTGATTTCCCACTCATGTTCGGCCCTGTAATCAGTTGAAGCCAAATATCACTAGTCAGCGTAATCGAATTAGGAACGTAAGCACTGCCAGAGAAGACTTTTTCAACAACAGGATGCCGTCCTTCTACGATGGCAATTTCATGGTGGTCATTGAATTGTGGTTTGTGATAGTGCTGATTTTCAGAAACGACTGCCAAACTCTGTAAAACGTCAACTGTTGCTAGATGGCGAGCAAGGACTTGCAAATCCTTGATGAAAGACTCAACTTTTTGACGAATACTTAAAAAGATATCGTACTCAAGATTTGCTGATTTTTCCCTGGCTTCTAGCATTTCACCCTCGATTTTGGCCAGATCAGTCGTTCCAAACCGTTCCGAATTCTTCAAGGTCGCCTTACGGAAAAAATAATCTGGGACTTTATCCAACTGGGAATTGGTTACATGAAAATAGTACCCATCTTTACGGTTGTAATCAATCTTTAGATTAGCAATCCCAGATTGTTCTCGCTCGCGGGCTTCTAGGTCTAAAATCCAAGATTGACCATCTCGCATGACTGTCCGATAACGGTCTAATTGCTCGTCAAAGCCAGATTTGATTATCCCGCCTTCTGTAATGGTCGCTGGGGCATCAGGATCAATCGATTCCATAATCATATAAGCTAGACTAGGCAGGGCATCGATAGCCGACTCAAGCGTGTCAAGTTCTTGGTTGTTAAACTGACGCAACCTTTCTTTAATCTGGGGTACCTTCTGTAAAGTTTGACCCAGTTGCAGCAAGTCCTTAGGGCTAGCCTTTCCAAAAGAAATACGACTCGCTAAGCGTTCAATGTCGTAAACCCCTTTTAAACTTTCTGTCAAGTCTACACGTTCAAAAAAGTTATCAATCAGCGCTGTTACAGCATTTTGGCGTTGTAAAATAGCAGCTTTATGAAGCAAGGGTCTGTCAATCCACTGTCTGAGCAAACGAGTTCCCATAGCCGTTTTGGTTTCGTCCAATAACCAATACAGACTCCCGAATTTCTTACCAGTTCGTGCATTTTCCAGCAAATCTAGACTCCGTTTGCTAGCATACGTCATCTGCAGGTAATCTCTAATCGCATAATGCTTGACAGCTTGTAAATGGCTTAATTGCCGTTTTTGGGTTACTTGAACATAACCGAGCAACTTACCAGCAACGCTTTGTTCAATTTCTGATATACAGTCTTCCGAGATGAGATCTGTGTCTAGAACTGCTTGGTCTTGTTTGGAAATCAGTAAATTAAGTTGACTACACAAGATATCCTCTTGGTCTAGCGTCAACTCAAAACCGACAACAACTTCTTTAGCTTTGAGATTTTGAATTTCATTCGTGATTTGAGTAAAATCTGTTAACTGTGTGGCAAAAAACTCCCCTGTTGATAAATCCATATAGGCTAAACCAAAGGTCTCCCCGTCACTATCAATAGCGACCAAGAAGTTATTCCCTGCCGATTGCGTCTGACTGTCAACAGCTGTTCCTGGTGTTATCACCTGAACTACCTCACGTTTGACAACCCCAACAGATTTTTTGGGATCTTCCATCTGCTCCGCAATGGCAACCTTATAGCCTTGATCCACTAAAATATCGATATATTGCTGAGCTGAGTGGTAAGGAACACCAGCCATGGCAATCGGATCATCTGCGTTTTTATTCCGACTCGTTAGGGTTAACTCGAGAATTTGCGCCGCTTTTATCGCATCATCATAAAAAAGCTCGTAAAAATCTCCCATTCGAAACAGCAAAAAAGCATCTGGATAGTTTTCTTTTATATCCAGATACTGTTGCATGCCTGGAGATAATTTCTTTTTTGTCATAGGTTATCTCCCTTGTTTATCCCTTCTTCTATCGCCTTTGTCACATGGTATAGTAAATCACTCGCATCCTGCATCTTTTGTCGGTATTCCACAACAACAGGGAGTTGAGATAAATCATCCTGTAAACGGATGGCTTCCTCATCTGCCTGCAAGTAAGCCTGCTCTTTTTCTATCTTATTAAAGAAAACAGCTTCTTGTTGGTGGTCTTTCATCTCTCCGACCTTATCTTGGAGCTCTGGTAATTTTTCCAAGCGAGTCTTCACTTCAAGAAATGCTTGAACAGATGAGTGATTTTTAAGCAAGGCAGCCAGTTTGTCTGTTTCTTCCTCCCATTGCATCATTGAAGGAAGGCTTTCAAATCTTTTTCTAAAATCATTGCCGTTTTTTCGTTGCGACAAATAACCAAAAGCGTGTCAGCGCCTGCGATTGTTCCAAGAATATCTTCGTGTTTGAGACCATCGATTAAATTCGCCAGCAAATCAGCTTCCCCAAGCGGTGTATGGATAACCAAAGAAAACTGTGCTCGGTCGACTGTTTTAACATAAGGGGCAGCCTGCGTGCTCAGACCAGTGGATTCTGTCTGCGAAACCGTATAATAATGTCTTCCTTCATCATCTCGCGTCTTCAAAAGTCCAATAGCTCGCAAATCTCGTGAAAGCGTCGCTTGGGTCACTTCAATTCCTTCAGAGCTCAAATGTTCTTTAATTTCCTCTTGTGTACGAACAGGGCGACTAGCGATTAAGCGTTGAATTTTATCACGACGTTCAGCTTTTTTCATAAAAACCTCTTTAAATATTTCATTGTAATCAATTTTTATTATAACAAAAAAGTAATTTTTTTAAGTTTTCCCCTCCTCAGGTCATAGAAGACCTGATTTTATGGTAAAATAGAGTGCACAAACCAGAAGTTAAAAGGAGAGCCCATGGATAATAAACGATACATCGCACAAGCGCTCGATAAAATTATTGACCCTCTAGATGAAGAAACGATATACGAGCTCATCGAGACCCCTAAGAAAAGTGAACTTGGTGATTTCGCCTTTCCAACTTTTACCTTGGCAAGAACTTTCCGTAAGGCACCCCAAGCCATTGCTCAGGAATTAGCAGAAACAATCGATAACACAGGCTTTGAAAAAGTTGAGGCGGTAGGGCCATACCTTAATTTCTTCCTTGATAAGTCTAGCATTACCAAACAGGTTTTAGAGACCGTTATCACTGAGAAAGACCATTACGGCCAACAAGCCATCGGCAAGGACAAATCCGTTGTCATCGACATGTCAAGCCCCAACATCGCTAAGCCCTTTTCTATTGGGCACCTTCGCTCAACGGTCATCGGTGATAGCTTATCCCTTCTTTTTCAAAAATTGGGTTACACAACTGTAAAGATTAATCACCTAGGTGACTGGGGGAAACAGTTTGGACTGCTCATCGTTGCTTACAAAAAATGGGGCGATGAAGCTACGGTCAAAGCGAACCCTATCACCGAGCTAGCGAAACTTTACGTTCGTGTCAATGCAGAGGCGAAAGAAGACCCTCGAATAGATGAAGAAGCACGACAGTGGTTCCGCAAACTTGAAAATGGCGATGCTGAAGCTTTACAACTCTGGCAATGGTTCCGTGATGAAAGTTTAGAAGAATTCAACCGCATCTACCAAATTCTCGATGTTACCTTTGATAGCTACAACGGCGAGGCTTTCTATAATGACAAGATGGATGCAGTCGTCGCGCTTTTAGAAGAAAAGGGACTCCTTCAAGAATCCGAAGGGGCTCAGGTTGTCAATTTAGAAAGTTATGGCATTACCCCTCCTGCCTTGATTAAAAAATCAGACGGCGCAACACTCTATATTACCCGAGACTTAGCCGCTGCTCTTTACCGCAAGAATACTTATCATTTTGACAAGGCACTCTATGTGGTTGGTGGCGAGCAAGAAGGCCACTTTAGACAGCTCAAAGCTGTTCTTACTGAGATGGGTTACTCCTGGTCTGATGACGTCCAACAGGTTGCCTTTGGACTGGTTACTAAAAACGGGAAAAAACTCTCAACCCGTAAAGGAAACGTTATCTTGCTGGAGCCAACGATTACAGAAGCCATCGAACGTGCTTTACAGCAGATTGACGCAAAAAATCCTGATTTAAAGAACAAAGAAGATATTGCTCGTCAAGTCGGTGTTGGTGCCATCAAGTTTTATGACTTAAAAACAGACAGAAAAAATGGCTACGATTTCGATTTAGAGGCTATGGTCTCCTTTGAAGGAGAAACAGGTCCCTATGTCCAATACACGCATGCTCGGATTCAATCGATTTTACGCAAGGCTAACTATGTGCCTAGCTCTGACTTAACAACTGTTCCAGATGGTGAGCAAGCTTGGGAATTGACTAAACAACTTCAAAACTTCCCCAAAATCATCGAACGTGCTGCAGACCAGTATGAGCCTTCCATTATGGCTAAATACGCTATCCGTTTGGCTCAAAGTTTCAATAAATACTATGCTCAAACTCGAATTCTAAATGAAGATGACCAAAAATCTGGACGTTTAGCTTTAGCTTTCGCCACTGCTACAGTCATCAAAGAAGCCCTTGCCCTTTTAGGTGTTCAGGCCCCAGATGAAATGTAATAAAAAAATTAGGAGGTATCTCCTAATTTTTTTTATTACTAGTAAAGAGCTTATTTCTTTTATTGACACGCTTAACATCCCAAGTAAAGCCTTCTCCAATGATTTCATCGACATCTACAATTGAGATAAAGGCATGTGGGTCAATCTCAGTAAGGAGATGCTTCACTTCAGCTACCTCCCTTGGGTTTACAATCACGTAAACCATCCGTTTGGGTGTCTGGGTGTAAGCTCCTTCACTATTGATAAATGTCGCTCCCCGTTCTAGATTTTCTGAAATAGCCTGGGCGACCGCAACAGGAAAGTCTGTGATGATAAACATCCCTTTAGCCGCATATCCCCCACGTAAAATCAAAGGCATGATTTGCGAATATACAAAGCTAGCAATCAAGGTGTAAACCATTTGACGAATTCCGATATAGGACAAGGAGCACAGCAAGACAATACTGTCAAAAATAAAGAGATTTTGACCTAGGGGGCGACTGGTTTTTTCTTCAATAACACGGCCAATAATATCTCCGCCACCAGTTGTACCACCGTGACGAAAAACCAACCCACTACCAAAACCAGCGAAAACACCAGCCAGCAGGGCAGCAATGAGCATATCATGACTGACATCAATTTGTAGCGGAATTTTTTGCCAGAGCCATACAAAGAAAGAAAGCAACAAGGTACCGTAAATGGTTAGGCCCAAAGCTTTATTCCCAAAAATACGACGACCCAACCAAAATAAAGGGACATTCAAGATTAAAGACATATAGGCTGGGTTTATGTTGAAAAGGGCGTGCGTTATCAGGGTAACCCCAGAAATACCACCTTCTGCCAGATGGTTAGCCATATTAAAGTACACAAAACCAAAGCTGTAAATCGCAACACCCAAAGCGATTAGAACTAGGTCTAGAGCGAGACGTGCCTGTCCTTCTCTTTTCATAGTGCCTCCTTTTTATGAGTCTTCTTTAAAACGTCCAATGATTTTGACATTTTCAGATATTGAAATAAAAGCGTTAGGATCTGCCTTTCTCATATAGTATTTGAAATCGTTGTATTCATACCTCGTGATGACAGCAATTAAAATCGTTTTCTTTTCCCCTGTATAGGTACCACTAACATCATCAATTTGTGTCACCCCATGATGTAATTTTTTATGCAACATCTTGACAACTCGTTTGGGCTGAGTGGTAATAATCATAGCCTGGAGCTTCTTTTGCTTTGTATAAAGCGCATCTGTGACCCGACTGGAGACAAAAATGGTCACCATCGAATACAGGGCATAGCGCCAACCAAAAATCAGCCCCGCAAAAATCATGATAAAACCATTTACCATCAAAGAAATACTACCAACATCGCGACCCGTTTTCTTTCTGACCGTCAAACTCACGATATCTGTACCACCGCTGGAAACATTATTTCTCAGTGCATAACCAATACCAATCCCCATGACCAAGCCACCAAAAATAGCATTGATTAAAGGATCCGGAGTCAAGCGAACAACAGGAATGACCTGAATAAACAGGGAACTAAATGTTACAGTAATAAAAGTAAAAATAGTAAACCGATGCCCAATTTGTTTCCACGCAAGGAAAATTAAGGGAATATTAATCGCATAGAAAGTGACAGAAACAGGGATAGTGACACCCAGAAAACGCGCACTGACAGCTGACAGGACTTGTGCCAAACCTGTTGCACCACTTGAGTAGACATGACCAGGTTGAAAAAAGAAATTGACGGCAATACTAGAAAGCAAACCATACAAAAGAGAAGCAGAGATGCGTTCCGCATATTTTTCACGTGAAATACTTCGGACGGCTTTTAAAATCCCAGCTTTTTTTGCTTGCTGTTCTACATTGTACTTGAATCGTTTTTTTAAAGGAGCTTTATTTACCATTTTCTTGTAAGGTTAAATCCAATTCATCTAATTGTGATTGTGAAACCTGACTCGGTGCTTGTGTCATCGGATCAGTCGCTTTATTATTCTTAGGAAAGGCAATGACCTCTCGGATATTTTCCTTACCTGCTAGTAGCATGACAAACCGATCCAAGCCAATCGCCAAACCACCATGTGGTGGAAAACCATAATCCAGAGCTTCCAAAAGAAAACCAAACTGGTTTTGAGCAGCTTCCTGACTAAAGCCAAGTGCTGTAAACATACGTTCTTGCAGGTCGCGCGTATTTATCCGCAAGCTACCACCACCAAGCTCGTAACCATTTAAGACAATATCATAGGCAATCGCACGAACCTTCGTTAAATCTCCCTCAAGCTCAGCAGCTGTTTCAGGATAAGGCAAGGTGAAGGGATGGTGCGCACTCATATAACGCCCCTCTTCTTCAGACCATTCAAACATAGGCCAGTTGACAACCCAGAGGTAGTTAAATTGACTGCTGTCAATCATATCCATTTCCTTGGCAATACGTGTTCGCAAAGCTCCCAAGGTTTCATTGGCAATCGCACGGCTATCCGCTACAAAAAGAATCAAGTCATCTTCAGTTAGTTGTAAACCATCTGTCAATTCAGCTTCAATCTCTGCTAGGAATTTAGCAATTGGTCCTGTCAACTTTCCATCCTGTAACTTTAGCCAAGCTAACCCTTTTGCCCCATATTGCTTCGCGACTTCTGTCAACTGATCGATAGCTTTACGAGAATAATGGCTGGCACCACCATTGACTACGATCGCCTTAACAGCTTCTGCTTGAGCGAAAACTTTAAAACCAGAATCCTTTACAAGTGGAGTGACATCCTTTAAGAGCATCTCAAAGCGCGTATCAGGCTTGTCGCTACCATAATTTTCCATGGCATCCGCATAGTCCATACGAGGGAAAGGCAGGGTTACATCAATCCCCTTAGTCTCCTTCATAACCTTAGCAATCAAGCCTTCTGTAATATCCTGAATCTCTTGGTCAGATAAGAAGGAGGTCTCAAGGTCGACTTGTGTAAATTCAGGCTGACGATCCCCCCGTAAATCCTCATCACGGAAACACTTAACAATTTGATAATACCGATCAAAACCTGCGTTCATGAGCAACTGCTTCGTGATTTGCGGGCTTTGCGGTAATGCGTAAAAACTTCCTTTATTGACACGACTTGGTACCAAGTAATCACGCGCCCCTTCCGGAGTTGATTTGGTCAAAATTGGTGTCTCAACATCAATAAAGTTCAAATTATCCAGATAGTTTCGAATGGTGTGGGTAACCTTAGCACGTAGTTTAAACGTTTCCAACATTTCTGGACGACGCAAGTCTAAGTAACGGTAGCGTAACCGCGTATCGTCGCTAACTTCGATAGCGTCTTTGATTTCAAACGGTGTGGTCTTGGCCTCATTGAGAATGGACAAAGCTTCCACATGCAGTTCAATCGCACCAGTGGCCAACTTATCATTTGCTTGTTGACGGGCTTCAACCCGACCTGTCACCTCTATCACATACTCACTTCGCAAGCTTTCCGCAAGGTCCACGACATCGCTGGACACTTCTTCAGGGTTGACAACTAGTTGCACTAAACCTTGACGGTCTCGTAAATCAATAAAGATCAGTCCACCAAGATTACGGCGACGAGCTACCCAACCTTTTAGGGTCAAGGTCTGACCAATTTGATTTTCTCTAACATCACCAGCGTACATGCTTCGTTTCATTTTTCCACCTATTCTTTATTTGGCTTGATTAAGATTTACAACGCCTGTAAAGTCTTCTTGTAATTCTTTTAGCGTTGCTGAAATTTCAACTTTTTGATTAGCTACCTTGTGTGTCACCACGACTTGTTGGCTTACCACTTCGGACTCTCCAAGCGTGATAACATAACGCGCTTGAAACTTATCTGCTGTTTTGAACTGAGCTTTGATTTTACGATCGAGATAATCTCGTTCAACTGATAAACCTTGTTGACGAAGGGATTGGACCAATTCCAAAGCTTTCTCATTGGCCTCTTTGCCTAACACGATGATATAAACATCCAAAGGAGCCTTTAGGGGTGGGAATAACGCTTGTTTTTCCATGACTAAAAGCAGACGTTCCATTCCCAGACCGAAACCAAAGCCCGGTGTTTCTGGGCCATCAAAATAAGACACCAAGCTGTCATATCGACCACCTGCGCAAATGGTTAGCTCTGTCTTTTCGACTTCAGTAATAAATTCAAAAATGGTGTGGTTGTAATAATCCAGACCACGCACCATATTCGTATCAATTACATAAGGGATTTCAAGGGCTTCTAACATTTTTCGAACCGCAGTAAAATGTTCAGCGCTTTCCTGGTCTAAATAATCTAAAATTGAAGGGGCACCAGCGACTGCTTCTTTATCTGCAGCATCCTTGGAGTCTAGGACACGCAAGGGATTTTCGGCCAAACGACGCTGACTGTCTGCCGATAAACTTGGCTTGAGTGGTGTCAAGTAATCAATCAAGGCCTGCCGGTATGCTGCACGACTTTCAGCATTCCCCAGACTGTTGAGATGCAAGGTCACATTTTTTACGCCTAATTTGTTAAACAGCTGATAAGCCATGGCAATGGTTTCCACATCTGTCGCAGGATTCGCTGAACCAAAACATTCAACACCTATTTGGTGAAACTCACGCAAACGGCCCGCTTGTGGCCGCTCATATCGAAACATTGGCCCCATATAATAAAGCTTAGCGGGTTTTTGCACCTCTGGAGCATAAAGCTTATTTTCCACAAAAGCGCGTACGACCGGTGCCGTACCCTCTGGCCGTAAGGTGATATGGCGCCCACCCTTGTCTTCAAAGTCGTACATTTCCTTGGTCACGATGTCAGTCGTATCACCTACCGAACGACTAATAACCTCATAATGTTCAAACATAGGCGTGCGAATCTCACCATAGTGATAGAGGGAAAATGTTTCACGCGCAACATTCTCTAGATATTGCCATTTAATCGCCTCTTGAGGGAGAATATCTTGGGTCCCTTTAGGTTTTTGTAATTTCATGCGTATCCTGTTCCTTCTGGCTTGTGCCATAGTTTTCTTACCTGTACTATTTTACCATTTATTAAGCTATTTGAAAGCTACTAGGACAAGTTTTCTGCTTTTTTTGTCAAGTAACTTTACTTTACAAAAAAAGTATGCTATCATACTAAAGTTGATGAAAATCAAGAAATAAAAAAATCGGAGGACTTAGACATGGCAGTACCTGCACGTCGCACGTCGAAAGCAAAGAAAAATAAACGTCGCACTCACTACAATTTGACAGCTCCAACTGTGAAATTTGATGAAGCAACTGGTGACTACTCACGTTCACACCGTGTATCCCTCAAAGGATATTACAAAGGACGTAAAATCGCTAAAGCTGCTTCTGCAGAATAATTAGAAGGGAGATACCATGCGTAATAACATCATTCTTGAACACAAAGAAACTGGCGAACGCTTGTACCTAACTTCTAAGAACAAACGTAACACACCAGATCGCTTGAAATTGAAAAAATACTCTCCAAAACTTCGGAAACACGTCGTATTCACCGAGGTAAAATAAGAGAACAAAACAAAAACGCTTATTCAAGCGTTTTTTATTTTTGTCAAATGCAACATATTGCAATATATTTCAACTCAAACTCTACCTTTTGCTCTACCTTTTTAAATTAAAGGTGATGTCTCCTTATTCATTATATAACATCAATAAACAAGTCTTCCCATTGAGTAATAGATCCTGGAAGAATCGACTTATTGTTCTTATAGAAATCCAATAAGTCTTTATCTGTTATCCGAACTACATTCTTAAGCTGATCTAGATTAATTACTAGTGGTGCATATAGATAGACTATATATCCTTTCTCAACATATTGTTTAAACTCTAATGCATCAAGTTCTTTGGCTTTTCTCCCCTTCACTTGAACTACTGCTTTTCTAGGGTTATCAACATCCCTCGAAATCATTTCACACTCGATCTTAATAGTAGTAGATTTATTTGCAATTGAATTGGATAGAACATAGTAGTTTTCTTTTATTTGGAGATAGGAAATAACAAGTTCCTCTAAATCAAAATCTGGTAAATTATCTAGAAGACTGCCCTCAAATGGAATAACCTTATAAAATTCACTCTTTGACATCTGATTGAAAATCTTCTTTGAGTATTCTATTATTATTTCATCATGAATTCTTTCAACTGTTCCTCCTAGAGGTCTATTGAAAGAAGATTTGATTTGACCTGGAACTTGCATTCCAATATTATAAGCCTCTACAGGTATGATTGCTCCAATATCCAAGTACTCATCACATACTACCTCAACTTGTGACCTTACCCTACAAATCCAATAATTTCCATTTAAATCTCGTGTCCAAAATAGATCATCAGCCTTTGTATCTCTAAAAACATTTATTGCAGAGTTTGCTCTACCCCTCTCTTCTTTTATTCGATTGTAGTATCCCTGAAAATCATCTTTTTTAATATCACTACTTAATCTACTCCAGCCAAGTGCTAGATACTGTTTAGAACCATTTAAACAAAAATCAATTAATTCTTTTCTAACATTATCATTGTTTCTCTTTAAATGTATTCTAGCCACGTAGGCCATTTCACTGTCCATCTTTTCCATTTAAAATAATCTCCTGAGCCTCTTTATATAAATAATAATAACTAGTACGACTTAATTTTAATCCTCAGTATAAATTCTAATTTTTTTATATTTTCGAATATTGTACCACTTTTAAGATATTTTTATCCTTGTAAAAACATCTTAAAAGTATGTTTCACTCGACTTTTCTCTTACAGAAGTAAAATAAGAGAACAAAACAAAAACGCTTATTCAAGCGTTTTTTATTTTATCCGAAGGCTTATCACTCTCTACTACATTTTCAGTGTCAGCTTTCCTAAGTTTTAGTTGCAAGTATTCTGAAATCCATCCCCCTTTTATCCTTATTTTCACTATGATATAATGAAGTATCACAGGCTAGAGGAGACCTTATGCAATTTTACGATATTAGTTACATCACCCAGCACCAATCCATGGCTTCTACGATCCGCTCAGTGATTATCATCATTCTCCTAGTCATTCTAACGGCTTCTAGTGCCTACTATCTGCGGAATCGGCTACGGACCCGTTGGCGAGACATCAGCATTGGCATGGTACTCTTGACTTTTGTCCTTCTTGGCATCCAGATGCAAGATTACCTACAGAATCGACAAGACTTTTCCCAATCTCAAACATTGGTGAAATTGATTGAAAGCATTGCCACAGATAACCATGTTAAAAAAGAAAATGTTTATGTTAACGCTACTTCACTGTCGTCAGGTATTATTGTCCGTTTTAATGAAAAGAATTACCGCATCAATCTCAATGCAGACAATAATAGCTACAGCCTAGAGCGCACACACGTCATTGACCATACTGTTACTATCGTAAAAGGAGACTGAGCATGGATAGTTATCTTATCATCGCACTCAAATTCAGCATTGGTATGCTGGTTATGATCTTGCAAATCAATATCCTGGGAAAGTATGAGTTTTCCATTAACACCCCTCTCAATCAGATCCAAAACTACGTCTTAGGGGGAATCATTGGGGGAGTGATTTATAATAGTAGCATTTCCTTATTGACTTTTCTTATCGTCCTTCTCATCTGGTCTCTCATCGTCGTCATCATCAAACTTTTGATCAACTCCAATAGTTTCGTGCACAAAATGGTCGTGGGCGATCCGACGATTCTTATCAAAAATGGTAAGGTGGACGTTGCCAAATGCACGCAGTTAGGACTCTCTGCTGACCATCTTATGGTTCAGCTACGGTCCGAGGGTATCAATAGCATTGAGCAAGTTAAGTCTGCCATCATGGAACCCAATGGGCGCTTAACAATCATTGATCGACGAGCAGAAAATCTGAAATTCCCCATCATTAGTAATGGGCGCCTCAATACCGATGTCTTAGAACTTATCCACAAAGATGAAGCTTGGCTACTGCAAGAACTCCAGAAAGCCGGTCATACAGAAATTGCTAATATTTACCTAGCAGAATACGTCAATCAAAAACTTAACTTCTTCCCTTACCCACACTAAAAAAGGTCCCTTACGGAACCTTTTTTTGATGATGATAACATCTTTAATATTGAGATAAGCACCAAAGCAATCCTCAACCTCTAGAAAAAATATCCTGATAAATGACCGACTTCTTCATCCATCAGCTGTTGTCTGGCAAAAGTTGTTTATTCTTGCGCACACTAATACCTGCCCCCAGAGCAATAAAAGCTACCAGGTAAATTAGCATTAGCATAATGTCTTGACTGACCTGACCGCTCATAGAAATAGTCTCCCTCAAGGCAGCTACAGAATAGGTCATTGGCAAGTAAGGGCTGATCGTTTGATAAAATTTAGCCGATAGGACAACTGGGTAGGTTCCCCCACTAGATGCCAGCTGTAAGACGAGTAGAATCAATGCCATAAAGGAACCAATACGATTATTCCAAGAGATGAGGGCCGTTACCAAGGCCATAAAGACTAGACTGGCCAAAACAGTCACAAGATAAGTGAGTCCAGCATGGTTTGGTACCAATCCTAACATTCTAACTGCAAAGTAGAGTACTGTAGGCGCAATCACAGCGATAACTCCGTTGACAGCTAAACGATGGGATAACCATTCACGGCGTGTCTGTACCATTTTACCAGATGGCAAACTACTGAAAATCATATTAGTTGAAAGAGCCGCAACCATAAGAGCTACCGACATCATATAAGGTGCCATCCCCACGCCGTTCGTAGCCACTTTATCCTTATCCTTATGACTTGTCTTTACAGGACTAGCAACAGCTTTAGCATTATTACCCTTAACTGAGACTAAGTTAACCTGTTTTGCTGCCTGAGCGAGGGCGCTATTCATTTGTCCAGAACCGTCCGCCAAACGCGTCAAACCAGTTGACAAGGTCTGTCCACCAGTAGCCAATTGTTCTGCTCCTGAGCTCAATTGTTGCGCCCCTGAAACTAGACTTCCAACACCTGTATTTAGTTGACCTGAGTTAGCAGATAAGGTTGACAAGCCAGAAGAAAGACTTTGCATACCACTGAGCAGGGTGTTATTGGATGCTTGCAATTGATTTGCGCCAGTAGATAGATTTGCGACACCTGCTGTATAAGTGTTTAACCCGTTTGAAAGCGTTTGACTTCCTGCAGTTAGGGCTTGACTAGCCGCATGTGCTTGCGATAAACCGGTTGACAAAGTTGTCAAGGCACTACTTGCACCTGGCAGAGCCGTATTCGATGCGGTTGCAATAGCACTCACCCCTGTTTGCACCTGTGTTAAGGCTGTTTGGTAGGCTGTTACTGACGTAGCAATCGTAGAGACATCTGTCAATATAGCATTTGCCTGTGTTTCGACACTAGACGGTGTGTTAGACAGGGATTGGGTCAAGTCTGCCTGTTGTTCTGCTGTTAACCCTTGATAGGTCGTAGTGGCTTGCATAGCTGCCAGATAGTTTGACCTGTCTGTAGCTGCTGCGGTTGCAATAGCTGTCGCTTGTGTCTGAATATCCGCTAGGTAAGAAGAAATATCAGCACTTGCGGTAGCCGACAAGCTTGTATTTAACGATTGGATACTATCATTTAGGCTTGGCAAGCCAGCTATCAAACTGTTGATTTGTTGACTTTGTTCATCCGTTAAGCTCGTTGCTGACGCTAAGGTTGACAGGTTGCTTGACAAAGTAGACAAACCAGACGTCAACGCTGCCGAATTTTGATTTAACTGTGCAGCACCATTTGCGACTGAAGAAACACCAGAAGTGTATTGTCCAAGACCAGTCACAAGCGTTGTTGAACCATTTGCGGCAGTCCCCACACCTGTAGTATAAGTACCGAGTCCTGTAGCTAAAGTTGACAGTCCATTAGATAGGGTTACACCGCCATTTGCCAGAGTTCCCAAATTACTTGACAGCGTCTGACTTCCTGATTGAGCAGTTTGTAAGCCTTCATTTAGCGTAGACGCACCATTGGACAAGCTTGTGAGTCCTGATTGCAATTGTGACATACTGCTAAAAACAGCACTGGTATAAGATTGTGTCACATTCTTAGAGAGATTCTCTTTGAGACGTGTCATCGCCGAATCTACCATTTTTGATGCCGTAAAACTATGTCCCTGAGATGTTTGATAAGTGATGTTCAACTGTTTAGGCTCAGACGTCATCAAACTACTAGCATTTTGAGAAAGGTCCTTTGGTAGGGTTACCACCATATAATAGCGGCCATCTGCCAAGCCTTTTACAGCTTTTTTCTCAGACACAAAATGATAGTCTAAAGCTTTAGATTGCTTCATATTAGAGACCATATTTTCTCCAATGGCAAAGGTTTTACCATTAGCAGTAACTGATTTATCCTCGTTAACAATAGCTACGGGCAACTGTTTGATATTTCCGTAAGGATTCCACAAGGAACCTAAGAAAAGGACATTGTAAATGGTTGGAATCAAAGCAATCCCTAACATTGTTATCCATAACATTGGTTTTTTTAAAATAACCTTGAGTTCTTCAAGCATGATTAAAGTTCCTTCTTCACTAAATTCTTGTTATAATGAGTCATACGTTCTATTATAGTCAAATTTAAGTGCAATACAAGCTGTATTTTCACAAATTTGACAGAACTTAACAATGTGTAAAGAGGAAGGCTTATCTCATGAAATACAATGCAAGGTCTGTCAAAACTAAGCAGGCGATTGAATCTGCTATGGTCAAATTACTAACTCAAAAAGACTTTAATGCCATTACAACAACTGAACTCGCTAAGGAAGCCGGTCTGACACGTCAGGGATTTTATCTTCATTACCAAGATAAATATGACATGATTCAGTCCTACCAGGAAGAGCGCTTTAACTATCTAGAAGAGTTACTCCGTGAAACTGATGTTGAAAATTTTCGTCAAGCTTTAGTAAAAATTTTCGACTTTCTCAGTCAGGATCAGCTTTTTGCTGCCCTTATATTGGAAAATGGCTCTCATGAGATGCATGTTTTTCTCCGCAACAAACTAAAATTATTTATCGATGAGCGTTTACAGCAACTGTCGACAACCCCCATGGCACCGATTGAAAAAGTTTACACCTCTACCTACCTCTCGCATGCCTATTTTGGCATTTATCAAACTTGGGTAGCTCAAGGAAAAAAAGAAAGCTCAACAGACATGACCGACTATATATTGAGTCATATCACCATTAATGTATAAAAAAAGCTTTGGACAAGTGTCCAAAGCTTTTTAAATGAAATCTTAGAGCATTTTGTTGTAGTATTCAACGATAAGTGCTTCATTGATTTCTGGGTTGATTTCATCACGTTCTGGCAAACGTGTCAATGAACCTTCTAATTTTTCAGCATCAAATGATACGAATGCTGGGCGTCCAACAGTTGCTTCAACTGCTTCAAGAATTGCTGGAACTTTTGCAGATTTTTCACGAACTGAGATAACTTGTCCAACTTCAACGCGGAATGATGGGATATCAACACGTTTTCCATCAACAAGGATGTGTCCGTGGTTTACAAATTGACGTGCTTGACGACGCGTTGTTGCCAATCCAAGACGGTAGACAACGTTATCCAAACGTTGTTCCAAAAGTACCATAAAGTTGAAACCAAGTGTTCCGCCTTTAATTTTTGTTGCTTGAACAAACAAGTTACGGAATTGTTTTTCACCTAAACCGTAAGTGAAACGTAGTTTTTGTTTTTCAGCCAATTGCAAACCGTATTCAGAAAGTTTGCTGCGGTTGTTTGGTCCATGTTGACCTGGCACGTAGTTACGACGAGCAAGTTCTTTACCAGTTCCTGTAAGGGAAAGTCCCAAACGGCGAGATTGTTTCCATGATGGTCCAGTGTAACGTGACATTTAAATGTCCTCCTAAAAATAATATGGGTGGAAAATAGTCACTTAGAACATCCTAGTTCGTGCAGAGTATCTTCGCCTAAACAGCAAAGGTTACTATTAGAAATAATACCCTGTTGACGAGCTCCATATGTTCCTGCTGATATTTCACACAAGCTCTATTTTATCATTAAAATGTTGTACTGTAAAGACTTTTTAGTCAAAGTAATGAATCAAAGTCTTTTCAGTCAAGATATCTGAGTAGGTGAAAGATTCCACGTAAGAAGATTGCGCAACACCGTCTTTTCCAACGTGGTCATTGAACTCGACAATGAACAAAGATGGATAAACTTCAATAAGTTTTCCAATTTTATTCCGCTGACGTTTTCGTCCATTTTCCAAAGTCAGTTCAACCTCTTGGCCCTCATGGGCTTTAACATCATCTTTAATTTTTTTCATTTTTGCAACATCTGCAAATACATCACTCATTTATGTCTCCTTATTCCTCTCGCATCGAGATACTTGAAAATTTATTATATTCTTTCTGGAAAAGTAGTTTGACTGTTCCACGCGCTCCGCTACGGTTTTTTTCGATAATGACTTCGACGGTATTATCCACAAAACCATCAGGCTGATTTTGGTCGCCATCTTCACGATCGTAGTAATCATCACGATAAAGAAAGGCAACGATATCTGCATCCTGCTCAATCGAACCGGATTCACGAATATCAGATAGCACAGGCCGTTTATCCTGACGTTGCTCTACACCACGTGATAACTGACTTAGCGCAATAACTGGAACTTTTAAATCTTTGGCTAATATTTTTAATTGTCGGGAAATTTCAGAAACTTCTTGCTGGCGATTTTCACGACCAGTCCCTTGAATCAATTGTAAATAGTCAATAACAATCAATCCTAACCCACCTTGTTCGGCAACCTCTTGGGCTAGTCGACGGGAACGTGCTCTGATTTCTGTAATCCGAATACCGGCGGTATCATCTATGTAAATAGGGGCTCTTGCCAAAGTTCCCTGTGCAATCATGTAGGAATTCCATTCCTCATCAGTCAGGTGTCCTGTTCGCATGTTATGCGCATCAATCATCCCTTCTGAGGCCATCAAACGATTAACTAAGCTTTCTGCCCCCATCTCTAGAGAAAAGATAGCAACCGGCTTTTGACTTTGCGTACCAACGTTCTGAGCGATATTCAAAGCGAAGGCTGTTTTCCCCACGGCTGGACGAGCTGCTAAAATGATTAACTCTTCCTCATGCAAACCAGTTGTCATCTGGTCTAAAGCCTGGTAGCCAGTTGAAACCCCTGTGACATCTGAGGTTTGCCGAGCACGTTCTTCTAACTCTTCAAAATTGATACGCAAGACATCTGAAATTTTACGAAAACCACTACGATTACTGTGTTCACTGACATCAATCAGAGATTTTTCAGCTGCAGCAATAATTTCATCAGACGTTCGACTGCCTTCGTAAGCTTCTTGGACACGGTCTGTCAGGCTTTGGATTACCTTTCGAAGCATGGATTTTTCAGCAACTATTTTGGCGTAGTACTCCGCATTGGCAGAATGTGGCACGCTTTCGACCAAGTCAGCCAAGTAACTGATGCCACCAATGTTTGCTAAATCCCCTTGACTGTCCAAAAGACTGCGCACTGTCGTAACATCAATGGCCTCACGTGCATCACCAAGATCAACCATTGCCTTAAAAATCACACGGTTTGCATACTTATAAAAATCTTCCGGTTCAACAAACTCACGAATATCAATAAGCTTGTCAGGGGAAATAAAGACAGCCCCCAAGACTGCTGCTTCAGCTAGCTCGTCTTTGGGAGGCAATCGTAATTCTTGTGATTCTGGCATGACTAACCCTCTTAGGCTTGGTTAATGTAGAGCGAAATTGTCGCCTGAACATCCTTATGCAATTTTACAGGCACTTCTACGCTACCTACTGCACGAATTTGATGGTCAAGAATGATATGGCGTTTATCCACCTTAATGGCAAATTGTTTTTGCAACTCATCTGCAATTTTCTTGGCTGTAATTGAACCAAAGGTTCGGCCGTCTGGTCCTACTTTTTCAGTAAACTTCACGACAGTTTTCTCATCTTCTAAAACAGCCTTGAGAGATTGAGCCTCAGCTAAAAGTGCTGCTTGGGCTTTTTCTTCTGATTTTTGTTTACCTTTTAACTCATTGACGGCTTGACTAGTTGCTTCTTTAGCCAAGTTTTTTTTCAACAGAAAGTTTTGTGCATAACCAGTGGGAACCTCTTTGATTTCCCCTTTTTTCCCTTTACCTTTAACATCTTGTAAAAAAAATGACTTTCATTCGTTATTTCCTTCCTCTGTGATTAAATTTTCTTTAATTAGTGCGATTAATTCGGTTGACACCTCAGCGACAGTTTTACCCGTTACCTGACAAGCTGCCAGATTAAAGTGACCACCGCCACCCATACGCTCCATAATCCGTTGAACATTAATATCACCTTGACTGCGGGCAGAAACCGCCACACGGCCATCTGGTAAGCAAACGACCACAAATGTCGCAGAAATACCATTCATTGCCAAGATGGTATCCGCAGCCTTACTTGCTAACACATTAGAGTATACAACACCCTGTGCACCAGCAGCGACAACGACATCAGGTAGCACTTTTTTTCCAGCTAAGATGAGCTCATTGACTTGCCGGTATTCTTCGTAATCAACAGCCAATATTCGTTGAATAATCGTACTGTCGCTCCCTTTTGAACGTAAGTAGCTGGCCACGTCAAAGGTTCGGCTGGTCACACTGCTTGTGAAATTCTTCGTATCTAGCATCATCCCAGCCATCAAGATACTGGCCTGCATACGACTCAAGCTATTGCTCCCATTTTGAAATTGAAGTAATTCCGTTACCAATTCACTTGCTGAACTAGCCCCACTCTCTATAAAGGAAATGGCTGCGTTATCTGGGAAGTCTTCGTCCCTACGGTGGTGATCAATGACAACAACCTCTGAAAAGCGCTGATAAAACTCTTTGGAAAGAGTCAAACTAATTTTAGAATGGTCAACCATAATCAACAAGGAATTAGGTGTGATTTCTAAACTAGCCTGTCCTAAGGTTAACATTTGCGTTTTTCCATCTTCTCGCAAACGGAGCATCGCACGTACAATATCAGGATTCATCTGACTGTCATCATAGACCACATAGGCATTATCAATCACATTACTTGCAAATAGTTGCATACCAACAGATGCACCAAGTGCGTCCATATCAATATTGCGGTGACCCACTACAAATACACGATCACTCGAGCGAATCTTATCAGAAATAGCTGTCATCATTGCCCGCGTCCGCGTCCGTGACCGTTTAATGGTTGAGGCTGAGCCTCCACCGAAATATTGGGCCTCAGCAAATTCAACATCTTCTTTGACAATGGCCTGGTCACCACCACGAACCAGGGCAAAGTTGAGATTTTGAAGAGCCACTTGTCCGATATTATCAAAATGAGATTCCCCATAGGAAATCCCCATACTCAATGTTAGGGGCAACTGATTTTCTTGTGTAATGCGTTTGAACTCTTCTAATACAGGAAATTTCTGCTCAATGAGTTTTTTTAGAACAGCGTAATTTGTAAAGAAGTAAAAACGGTCTGTGTCTATACGCCGGTAAAAAATGTGGTAGCGTTTTGTGAAATTTGATATTGCACTGACAATAATGCTATTTAGGCTGGTAACATCTAAGTCTGAACGCCCATCTAAAGCATCATCGTAGTTGTCAATTGAAATGACACCGATGACTGGTTTCATATCCAAATTAGATAGACTATCTGTTGTTTCTACCGCAGCATCAAAGAAATAAAACATACCACTAGCGTCGTCAAGGTAGGAGGTATATTTTCTATCATCGATAAACAATCGGTGATTTTTATTGCCATCATTTTGCTCTGCTAACACTTGTTTGACAAGCTCAGCATTGAAAAAACCGTCTTCGTTCGAAAAAACAAGTTCTGCGTAAGGATTATACCAAACGATATGTCCCGTGCTAGGTTCAAAATGGATGACACCCACTGGCATCTTGTCTAAAAGAGACACCAAATCATCTGCTTGCTTCTTGTCAACGACAGGCTGTCGCATCTCTTTGGTTTCTGATAATTGCTCTTTGGTCAACTCTCTATCCATCCCTTGATAGTAGTTTAAAGCCACCATTGCAATTAAAACCAAAAAATACAGAGCAACTGCAAAGCCCTCGAGTTGGAAACTTGCAGGACTAAGGCTAACAAGCCAAAAAAGATTAGTGCCAGCAACAAGGTCTGAAATGCTGTAAACTGAATTTTTCTCATATATAAAACCTCTGCCTGCCGATTATACCATAAAAAGCCCTAAAAGGATAGGGCTTTCCTGATTTCTCTAGCCTTTACGAGCCTTGTTATAGCCTTCCAGATAAACCATCAAAATAGAAATATCTGCTGGGTTGACACCTGATATACGGCTAGCTTGTCCAATCGTTTCTGGATTTATCTGTTTAAACTTTTGGCGCGCCTCTGTTGCAATAGAATCAATGGCATCCCAATCTATCGTTGAAGGGATCCGTTTTTCTTCCATACGTTTCATCTTAGCCACTTGATCTAAGGCCTTATTGATGTAACCTTCGTATTTCACTTCTGTTTCTATCAGTTCGATCACCTTACTGTCCAAATCTTCCGCTGCTGGACCGATAAAGTTGACAATATCTTGATAATGCATCTCAGGTCGACGTAACATCTCCTTGGCAGTTAATGCATCTGTCAAAGGCTTAAAACCGTATGCTTCGACCCGTTTATTCGTGTCTTTCGTTGGTTTGATTTTTATTTTTTCTAAGCGTGTCAACTCATTGTCAATCTGTGCTTTACGAATTTGGAAAGCTTGGTAACGTTCATCGTCAACAAGACCAACCCGTCGTCCAATCTCTGTTAGACGCAAATCTGCATTATCGTGCCGTAAAATCAGTCGATATTCTGCACGGCTAGTCAATAAACGATAAGGCTCCAAAGTCCCTTTGGTCACTAAATCATCAATCATGACACCAATGTAGGCATCACTGCGTTTTAAGATTAACTCTTCCTCCCCTTTAACCTTACGCGCAGCATTGATACCTGCTACAAGACCTTGACCAGCCGCCTCTTCATAACCAGATGTCCCATTTGTCTGACCTGCTGTAAAGAGACCTGATATTTTTTTCGTTTCAAGTGTTGCACGCAACTGATGTGGCAGGACAATATCATATTCTATCGCATAGCCCGTCCGCATCATTTCAGCTTTTTCCAATCCTTTGATGGAATGAATCAGGGTCTTCTGAACATCTTCGGGTAATGAGGTGGATAGCCCCTGAACATAAACTTCTTCCGTATGACGTCCTTCGGGCTCTAAAAACAGCTGATGACGGTTTTTATCTGAAAAACGAACAATTTTATCTTCTATTGATGGGCAATAACGTGGACCAACTCCCTTTACAATACCTGTAAACATCGGGGCACGATCCAAATTATTTTTGATAATATCGTGACTTTCCTCATTGGTATAGGTCAACCAACAAGGAACTTGGTCTTGAAGGTAGTCTTCATCCTTGGACAAAAATGAAAAATGGTTGGGTTGACTGTCACCTGGCTGAATTTCTGTTTCTTCATAGTTGATGGATGAAGCCTTGACTCGAGGAGGAGTACCAGTTTTAAAACGACCAATTTCTAGTCCTAACTCCTTAAGATTTTCGGCTAATCCAACAGAGGCCAGACTGTTATTCGGCCCTGATGAATATTTCAAATCCCCTAAAATAATTTCACCCCTTAAGGCAGTTCCCGTTGTGACAATGACCGCTTTAGCAGAAAAACGCTGATTTGTTGCAGTCCGAACACCTATCACTTTGCCATCTTCAACTAAAATTTCTTCAATCATTGACTGGCGCAAGGTTAGATTTTCTTGCTTTTCTACCGTTTGTTTCATCGTTTGGGCATACAAAGCTTTATCAGCCTGTGCTCGTAAGGCTCGTACTGCAGGACCCTTTCCCGTATTTAACATCTTCATCTGGATGTAAGTTTTGTCAATGTTACGGCCCATCTCACCGCCTAGAGCGTCGATTTCACGAACGACAATCCCTTTAGCTGAACCACCGATTGAAGGATTACAGGGCATAAATGCTAACATTTCAAGATTAATGGTGGCTAAAAGGGTCTTACAGCCCATACGACTGGCTGCCAAACTCGCTTCGACTCCAGCATGGCCAGCTCCAATGACGATAACATCATAGTCTTCTGTAAATACTTGTGTCATTTTCTCTCCTTAAAACACAAAAATAGCCAAATCTCTTGAAAATGCAAGCCAAAAAGACCTACAATTTCCATGAGCTTTGACCATCATTTCATTGTATTATTCTTGATTACTAGTTTAGCAAATTTTTGCTAACTGTCAACTCATTCTCACTTAGAGATTCAAGGCAACTTTGACCCCTGTCAAGACCATGTCAATCCCGATAGTCGCCAAAATCAAGCCCATCAAACGTGTAACGATATTCATCATGTTTTTCCCCAGCACTTTTGAAATCGTCTTGGCACTTAAGAGAATCACATAAGTCAAGACACAAAGCAATAGAAAAGCACCCAGAGTAATCAATTGATGTCTCAATCCACCTTGAGATTGGTTAATAGCCGTGACAATAGTCCCTGGTCCTGCAAAAAGTGGCATGGCCAAAGGCGAAATAGCCACTGATGTTGGGTCATCGCTCATCGAAGACAAATTCTTATTCGTTGGCGAATGGACACCATTAATCATGTGAAAACCAATCATCCCTACCAGCAAACCGCCTGCAATACGAAAGGCCGAAATAGTTATTCCAAAAACCTCGAAAATCAGATGGCCACTAAGGATAAAAACAAGGATAATGATAAAAGCAATCAACAGACTCTTAAAGGCAATCTGTTTGGAAATTTTGCTATCGTCATCTGCCACCAACGCCATATAGGTTGGCAAATTGGCAATAGGGTTCATGATGGCAAAAAAAGCCATGAAACTAAGGAGAAACTCCGAAAACATACAAAAATCTTCCTACTTTAAATATACTGACAAACTTGTTCAGCCTTGTAAGCATTGTCAATCATTCCGCCACCCAGACATTCCTCACCATCGTAGAAAACAACTGCTTGACCAGGTGTAATAGCCCTTTGTGGTTCATCGAAAATCACCTCAGCTTTGTCACCAAACACATGGACAGTAACTTTACTATCCGGTTGACGGTAACGGAACTTAGCTGTGCATTCAAGTGTGAATTCTTCAGGCATAGCACGGGTAAAGTGAATCTGGCTAGCTGTCAAGCTAGTTGACATCAAAGCCTCATGATAGAACCCTTGTCCCACATAGAGGATATTTTGGGACAGGTCTTTACCGACCACAAACCAAGGTGCATTGTCTCCACCTTGCTGACCACCGATGCCAAGGCCTCCCCTCTGACCGATAGTATAGTACATGAGACCCGCATGTTCTCCCATATCCTTGCCATCTACCGTCAACATACGGCCTGGCTGAGCAGGCAAGTAATTGCTCAAAAACTCCTTGAAGTTTTTCTCTCCGATAAAACAAATACCCGTTGAGTCTTTTTTCTTTGCCGTTGCAAGCCCAGCTTTTTCAGCGATTTTACGCACTTCTGGCTTATCCAAGTGTCCCAACGGAAAAAGTACTTTTTGCAGTTGCTCTTGCGAGAGTTGACTCAAGAAATAAGTCTGGTCTTTGTTGTTGTCATGTCCTCGCAACATGTGGACAGTCCCGTCTTCGTCGCGACGCACTTGAGCATAGTGACCTGTTGCCACATAGTCAGCACCTAGAGAAAGGGCATAATCTAAGAAAGCCTTAAACTTGATTTCCTTGTTACACATCACATCTGGGTTTGGTGTACGCCCTGCACGATATTCTGCTAGAAAATATTCGAAAACTCGGTCCCAGTACTCTTTTTCAAAGTTAACAGAGTAATACGGAATTCCAATCTGGTCAGCTACCGCTGCCACATCCTTGTAATCCTCTGTTGCTGTACAGACACCAAATTCATCCGTATCATCCCAGTTCTTCATAAAGACGCCAATCACATCATAGCCTTGCTCCTTGAGTAAAAGAGCCGTGACAGATGAGTCAACGCCACCACTCATTCCAACGACAACACGTGTCTTAGAATTATCAGTCATTTTGAGATTCTCCCATCTTTCGTTTTTGTCTAGGTTGTCAATTTTTCGTCAACAATCCTTGACAGGTGAAATAACGATTTGAAGGTCGTATTTCTTTTTCAAATCACGATTTGAAGGTCGAGTTTGAATGCGTCTCAGACGCAAGCTATATCATATCATGATTCCCATGATTTGACAATTATTGTCTATGCAAAAAGCCCAGGATATCCTGGACTTTCGCGCTTTTATGTTTTACGAAATTAGCTTACAAGCCCCAGGCTGATAAGCCTTGGCTGTTATAAGCATTGATCGCTGCATTAACCTGATCTTGCACAGTAGCAGTCGATCCCCATCCTGGCATTGTTTGAAAGAGCCCTGAAGCACCTGAGGCGTTACTTACCGAAGCATTTCCATTTGATTCACGTGCTATGATATATTCCCAGGTTGACTGAGGAACACCTGTTGCTGCTGCCATCTGTGCCGCTGCTTCCGTTCCAACTTCTCCTGCCGTGTTGCCATTGGTCAAGCTATACCCACTTGCTGCTGTGACTTGGCTTTCTGTATTTGTGGTATATACTTCCTCAGTTGCGACAGGTTGTTCAGCTGCGACTTCCTCAGCTACAGGTTCTTCTTCAACAAGAGCAACTTCCTCTACAGGAGTGTCTTGCGCTACTTCCTCAACTACAGCTTCTGATGAACTTGAGGGTGTCGTTGAATCAACACTAACTGCAGCAGTTTTCAAGACATCAGCTTCTGTATTGACAGATACCTTAGTAAAGGCTACCATCAGGCCCATAGAAGCAAGTGCTAATAATGTTTGATGTTGGTGACGATGAAGACGTTTCTTTTTCGGTGACGTTCACTTCTACTGTACATGAATCTCCTCCCTGACAACTTTTCACTTAAACTTTTTCAACACTACCTAGCCTACACTAGAATTGTTACATTTTTATTACAATTCAGCGACAAACATTTCTGTTTTATATTTTTTTAAGGTCGTATCGGAGTAAAATGTACTTATCTCGTCTTATTGCAGCACTAAAAATTTTATGTCAGGTTGGAAAGATTGTCTGAATTCCTTCTGAATTTTTTAATACCAGCCATTCGCATTCCAGAAGGCTAAAGCTTGTGACCATGACCCATAGCGTCCTGCAACATAGGCATCAGCAACCTTCTCTTGGTTTTCAGCAGACAAGTCTCCGTTCAGATAAGACAGGCTCAATTGGTAACGGCCATAGTACTGCCCATTTGAAGCTGTGTAACTACCGCTTGATTCACGCTGTGCAATCGTTTCTTTAGCTGCAGCATCAGCAGCAGACAAGGAAGAACTTGATGTTGTCGCGGTTGAATCCGTCGTTGTTGTCGAAGAAGTTGCTTGACTTGTGTCACCTAGTTCTAAAACTTGTCCAGCATAGATATAGTTAGCTGCTGAGATATGATTTAAATTCTCAATAGCTTCAACAGTCGTCTGATGACTAGCCGCAATCTGTGACAAGGTATCGCCGGATTGCACCGTATAAGAATCTGCACTTGCTTGTGATGAAAATGCTAATCCAAATCCAGCTACAGCTCCAGCAAGTAATGTTTTATTTAAAAAATTCTTTTTTGATGTTTTGGTATTCATAAAATGATACCCTCCTTTTTTGATATGGGCCCTATCTTACAGCAGGAATATTTCATTTCAATATAAAAACAGTTACTTTTATAACTGTTTTGTTTCATTATTATTTCTGCAATCCCTTTCAGAGCTAAGATTTAGCAAAGTTTAAGATAATTCCAAGAAGGACAATCACAAAAATGGCTATACTATCCGACACTCGCCACTGCAATTGGCGAAATTTTGTCCGCCCATCGCCACCTTGATAGCCCCGCGCTTCCATAGCTATCGCTAAAGCATCAGCCCGCTTGAAACTCATGGCAAATAAAGGGATAAGAATTGGAATAATTGATTTCACTTTTTTGACCAGATTCCCCTCTCCAAAGTCAACCCCACGCGCCTTTTGCGCATTCATAATCTGAGTGGTATCGTCCATGAGAGTTGGCACAAATCGTAGACTCAAGGACAACATCAGACCAATTTCATGTGTCGGAACCTTAAAAAGGCGCAGTGGCTTCAATAATGTTTCGACAGCATCTGATAAACTCAAGGGTGTCGTTGTTAGGGTTAAGATGGTTGAAAAAAAGATTATCAGGATAAAACGAATAAAGACTAGAACTGCTTGACTAATACCATAGGAACTAATATGAATTATTCCCCAATGAAAAAAATCTTTGCCACCGCTCGTAAAAAATAGTTGAAAAGCCGTAGTAAATAAAATCAAACCTATCATTGGCTTTAAGCCGTCAAGAAAGAATGACAAGCGAATCCCAGATAATTTCACAAGAAGGGCAATAAAAGTTAAAAGTAGCGCATTCGTTAGGGGATTATTAGCCCAAAAAACAATAATTATAAATCCCAACATCGCCAGCAGTTTGCTTCTTGGGTCTAATCGGTGAATGACCGAATTACCTGGAACATAACGGCCAAGTATCATTTTATTCATGTGTTATCAGCTCCTTAAAAGCTTCAATGGTTATGGGGAGTTGTTCCATAGGCCAGCCTTTTTCCCGAAGTCTATATGCTAACTCTGTAATTTTAGGTACACCTAGTTGTTTTTCTTTTAAAAAAGCGACATCTTGAAATACCTGCTGAGGACTCCCAAAACTAACCACATGGCCTTTTTCCATCACATAAACCTGGTCAGCAAAATTTGCGACATCATCCATCAGGTGCGTTACCAAAACAATGGTAAGTCCTGCCTGATGTAACTTATCAAAAAGTTGCATTAATTCTTTACGCCCTTTAGGATCTAACCCAGCAGTTGGCTCATCTAAAACGAGAACTTCTGGCTCTAAGGCTAAAATGCCTGCAATAGCTACACGGCGCATTTGTCCCCCAGACAATTCAAATGGATTTTTATCCCATAAGGTCTCATCAATGCCAACCTGACTTAATGTGTTTTTAGCAATTTTTTCAGCTTCAGTAGCGGTTAAACCAAAATTCTGCGGTCCAAAAGCAACATCCTTAAGGACTGTTTCGGCAAATAACTGCGTTTCGGCAAATTGAAAAACTAAGCCAACTTTTTTTCGTAACGAACGAATCTGTTTTGACTTTGTCTCGGACGTGATTTGAAAGTCATCCACTTGAATACTACCTGCAGTTGGAAGATGCAATCCATTTAATAATTGCATAATGGTCGATTTACCACTGCCTGTATGGCCGATAAAGGCTGTATAGGAACCACTTGGAATGGTGAGCGTCACATCAAACAAAGCACGCCCTTCAAAAGGAGTTCCCTCCTGATAGGTATAATCTACATGGTTGAGCGATATTCCCATAGCAAGTCCTCCAATTCTTTAGCTGTAAGGTAATGACTTGGCCAATCAGGCATAGTTTCTCGAAGGCTAGCCACTACTTGCATTGTAAATGGTTGATCTAGGCCAAAGCCATCTAAATCGTGAGGCTGTGAGAACAACTGTTTTGGAGTTGTTTCCATAACGAGATGACCTTTTTTCAAGACTAAAACCCGGTCACTTAAAGCAACCTCATCTAAATCATGAGTCACTGAAATAACTGTTAATTCCCGTTTTTGACGAATTTCCTGAATAAGCCCAATAATTTCGGCACGTGCCGCAGGGTCTAACATACTTGTGGCTTCATCTAGCACAAGAATTTTGGGTTCTAGAATTAAGGCGCCTGCAACAGCCACACGCTGTTTTTGCCCACCAGATAGTCGTGCAGGCTCACGATTTCTAAAATCTGTCATATGAACTTGTTCTAGTGCCTGTTGGATTTTCTCTACCATTTCTTCATGAGAAATTCCTTGATTTTCAAGTCCAAAAGCGATGTCGTCTTCTACTGTTGCTCCCACAAACTGATTGTCTGGATTTTGAAAAACCATTCCAATCTTTTGCCGAATTTGCCATACATTGTCAATCGTTAATCGGTCACCATCAATAATAATGTCACCAGATTCCGCCTCCAATAAACCATCCATTAAACGAACTGTCGTTGATTTCCCACTGCCATTATGTCCGACAATTGAAAGCCATTCGCCAGGTTTCACGTGAAACGATAATCTATCCAAGGTTTTATCGTTTTTATCCTTATCATATGAAAAAGAGACATCCTTAAATGTAATCATGGTGTTAGTCCTTATTGAAAAGTGTCCTTAAACAGATAACTCGCCCCTTTGAAGTAGTCATACCCAGAATAAATCGTGAAAACTAGCGCAATATAGAGAAAAATATTGCCCAGTAAAGACAAGTGACAAAATAACAAAATAATAGCGAGCATCTGTGTGACTGTCTTGATCTTACCTGGCATAGCCGCTGCTAGAACAGTCCCACCATTTTCAACAAGCAACAATCGAAGACCTGTAACAGCTAGCTCACGGCAAATAATGATAGCAATGACCCAAGCTGGTGCTAATTTTAAACCAACTAACATGATAAAAGCCGACATCACTAACATTTTATCTGCTAATGGATCAGCAAACTTTCCAAAATTTGTTACAACCTGCCATTTACGTGCCAAATAACCATCCAAATAATCTGTAAAACTTGCCAAAGCAAAGATAAGAGCAGCTATAATATGCCAGAATAAGCTCTGCGTCAAAGCAGTTACCAAAATAAAAATAGGAATCATGACAATACGGCCAACAGTCAATAAGTTAGGAATATTTTCTTTTTTCCACATGAAGTTCTCTCCTTATAGTAAGCTAAAATCTTGTGTCCTATTATATCAAAATTTAAAAGACATTTCTGAAACTTCAAAAGCTTTTTTCTTATGTTATAATATGGCGTGAGTAAAGAAAGGAATACCTATGGAATTCGTACTATTTGAAGACTACATCCCTCTACAAGCTCTTCTTAAAAAAACAGGAGTTATCCAAAGTGGTGGCGCCGTAAAAGAATGGATAGCCAATGAAGCTATCACCTATAATGGTCATGTTGAAACACGTCGCCGTAAGAAGGTTTATATTGGTGATATTATTACTATCCCTTCACAAGACATCACTATTACTGTAATCGCTCCTACAGAAGCAGAAAAGCAAGAATACTTAGCCGAACAAGAAGAAAAAGCACGTATTCAAGCTCGTGTAAAAGCTCTTAATGCGGCCACGAAAAAGCAAAAAAAACAGGTGAAAAAAGTTACTAAACCTAAAACTGCCGTGCGCTTTCCAGGAAGATAACTATGTGGCTTTCTTCTATTAAATTACAACATTTTCGCAACTATTCCGAACTAGAAACAACGTTTTCCCCTCACCTGAATGTTTTCATCGGTGACAATGCTCAAGGGAAAACTAATCTTTTAGAAGCCATTTATTTTCTCGCCTTAACACGGACGCACCGAACGCACAAGGATAAAGAGCTCATCCAATTTAATGAGGAATTTTTGAGTGTTTCAGGTGAGGTTCACACCTCTTCTAGTCATTATCCCCTTGACATTCAATTGACAACAAAGGGACGAATGACAAAGGTCAACCACTTAAAACAAGCCAAGCTCTCTGATTATATTGGCCATTTAAACGTTGTCTTATTTGCGCCAGAGGATTTACAACTTGTCAAAGGGAGCCCCAGTCTACGGCGAAAATTTATGGATATTGATTTGGGACAGATGCGTCCCCTCTATCTCAATGATATAGCACAATACAACCATGTGTTAAAGCAACGAAATGCCTACCTAAAAACAGCAACCTCAGTCGACACAACCTTCTTAGCTGTCCTCAATCAACAGCTAGCCAGTCATGGAACACGTGTTATCCGACACCGATTGGATTTCGTAAAGCAGTTATCCATCTTGGCAGACCAACAGCATTTTCGTTTGTCACAAGAACAAGAACACCTGACGCTTGCCTATAAGGCTTCATTTGACATGACTGGAACAGATAATTTAGAAAATGATTTTCTTCAAGCCTTACAAGCCAATCAACAAC
Organism: Streptococcus sp. DD12; assembly: GCF_001578885.1. GTDB lineage: Bacteria > Bacillota > Bacilli > Lactobacillales > Streptococcaceae > Streptococcus. The sequence continues at coordinate 1,281,135 of NZ_KQ969495.1, forward strand.
GTGATATTCTGCGAAAAACAACCAGTATTGGTCCTCATCGTGATGACTTGCTGTTTTCTATTAATGCTACTGATGCTAGTTTTGGTAGCCAAGGACAGCAACGAAGTTTAATCTTATCTCTAAAATTAGCAGAGGTAGAGCTCATGGAACAATATACCGGAAATGCACCTCTCTTGCTACTTGACGATGTCATGAGTGAGCTTGACAGCAATCGTCAATCTCGTTTACTATCTGGTGTCAAAGATAAGATTCAAACCTTTATTACAACAACACACCTCTCACATCTTTCACAATTACCAGAGGACCTCCGTGTTTTCACAATTCATCATGGGAGTATTAAAAAAGAAGATTGACAAGGTTGTCAATCTTCTTTTTTTGATTAATGTACTGAGTAGTTTGGTGCTTCGTTTGTAATTTGGACATCATGTGGGTGGCTTTCTTTCAAACCAGCCCCTGACATTTCAACAAATTGAGCATTATCATGTAGCTCCTTAAGATTTGCAGCACCTACATAGCCCATACCAGAGCGAATGCCACCAATCATTTGGAAAACCATATCAGCTACAGCACCCTTATAAGCCACACGGCCTTCAATACCTTCTGGAACTAATTTATTGGCCTCATTGATAGATCCTTGGAAATAACGATCGCTAGAGCCTTTTTTCATAGCCGCAATAGAGCCCATACCACGGTAAGTTTTAAACTTACGTCCTTGGAAGATTTCCGTTTCACCCGGTGCTTCATCAGTACCTGCCAACATCGAACCAAGCATTACTGCATTACCACCTGCAGCCAAGGCTTTAACAATATCCCCTGAATATTTAATTCCACCATCGGCAATAATCGTTTTTCCGTATTCACGAGCAACACTTGCAGCATCGTAAATTGCTGTAATTTGTGGGACACCGACACCAGCTACAACACGTGTTGTACAGATAGAACCAGGTCCGATTCCAACTTTCACCACATCTACCCCAGCTTCATACAAAGCGCGTGCACCTTCTGCAGTAGCAATATTACCAGCAATCAGCGTACGCTCTGGGAAGTGAGCTCGAATTTCGGCAATCTTGCGTAAAACACCTGCAGAGTGGCCGTGTGCAGTATCGATAACGATAGCATCCGCACCCGCTTCAAATAAGGCCTCTGCTCGTTCAAAAGTGTCTGAGGTAACGCCAACAGCACCTGCGACAAGAAGACGACCAAATTCATCCTTGGCAGCATTTGGAAATTCGATAACTTTCTCAATATCCTTGATTGTAATCAAACCAGACAAAATACCATTTTCATCAACTAAAGGTAATTTTTCAATCCGATGCTCATGCAAAATACGTTCAGCCGTCTCTAAGTCAGTCCCAACTGGTGCTGTTACCAATTCTTTGCTTGTCATATGGCTGGAAATCGGTTGGCTGTAGTCTGAAATAAACCGCATATCACGATTGGTGATAATTCCAACTAATTTGCGATTTTCAAGGGTCTCAACGATAGGAACACCACTGATACGATAACGCTGCATCAATTCTTCAGCTTCTTCAATGGTATGATCTGGCGTTAAAAAGAAAGGATCAATAATAACGCCATTTTCAGAACGTTTAACTTTGCGAATTTCTTCAGCTTGATCTTTAATGGACATATTTTTGTGTACCACGCCGAGACCACCTGCTCGAGCAATCGCAATAGCCATTTTGCTATCTGTTACCGTGTCCATTGCCGCCGTAATAATAGGAATATTCAATGTCAAATTATCTGCTAACTTGGTCTGCATATTGACCTCATTAGGAAGGACATGGCTTTCGGCAGGGATGAGCAATACATCGTCAAAGGTGAACCCTTTTTTCAAAAACTTAGTGTTCCAATGTGACATCGAATAAATCCTCTTTTCTATTAGGTATGCTAAAGCACCAAGATATTGTAACTATGATAACACTCTAAATTATTTTGTCAACACGTTTCCAGATACGAACTAAAGTCAAATGAGGCTTAGAAAATGACGACTAAAATTATCGTATCAAATCTATGGCTAGTCAGTTTACTTAAAGTAGTTAATCCCCATAGCAGATTTCACTTCGTCCAATGTCTGAGCTGCCTTTTCACGAGCCTTTTCACTACCTTTTTGTAACATCCGGAAAACTTCGCCCATGTCCTTAGCATACTCAATGCGACGTTCACGAATTGGTGATAATTCACGGTCCAAAATATCGAGGAGATAACGCTTGGTTTTGACATCTCCAAGTCCTCCTTTTTGGTAATGTTCTTTCATCTCTGCAATCGTCGCTTGATCTTCTTTGCGGCCAAAAATATCTAAATAATGAAAGACCATGTTCCCTTCTATTTGACCAGGGTCTTCAACACGAATATGGTTTGGATCTGTGTACATGCTCATAACTTTTTTACGAACCGTATCTGCATCGTCACTAAGATAAATACCATTTCCTAACGATTTTGACATTTTGGCATTGCCGTCTAAGCCAGGCAATCGGCCAGCCGCTTCATTTTCAGGAAAAATTCCTTCAGGTTCAACCAAGACATCCGTATGATAGGTATGATTAAATGAACGGACAATCTCACGGGTCTGTTCGATCATTGGTTTTTGGTCATTACCAACAGGGACATAATTTGCTTTAAACGCGGTAATATCTGCTGCCTGCGAGACTGGATAAACTAGGAATCCAGATGGAATACTTTCTCCAAATTGTTTTTGTGCAATTTCAGTTTTAACTGTTGGATTACGTTCCAAGCGAGAAACAGATACTAGATTCATATAGTACATGGTCAATTCAGCCAATTCTGGAATCTGACTTTGGATAAAAATAGTTGCTTTTTCAGGGTCCAAGCCAGCAGCTAAGTAGTCAAGCGCAACATTCCCAATAGAAGCCTCAATCTTTTCAGATTCCTTAGCATGGTCGGTCAGCGCTTGCTGATCAGCCAAGAAAACATACATATCGTATTTTCCTTCGGCTTGAAGAGCAACCCGATTTTTCAAACTTCCTACATAGTGCCCCAAGTGCAACTTTCCTGTAGGACGGTCTCCTGTTAAAATGATTGGTTTAGACATAGTTTCACCATTATCTCCTCTAGGGAGTTTTCCTTTCTTTTTTTAATTTTAACGATAAAAAAACACACAGAAAAAATCTGTGTGAGGGCGTCAAATAGTTATAACACGGTGCCACCTCAATTTGTAAACTAATGTTTACACTCAATTCCAAGTTGGAAAACACGATAAGGCGTGTAAAACCTGAAGATATTTCCCTCTTCAAAACACCCAGCCCATTCCACTAGCTTTACTACTTGTTTACAGCACCCACAAGCTCTCTAAAAGTAAAAGTGATAGTTACTCTTTCTGGTACTTTTGATTATAGTATAAGGACTGACCTCACGTCAAGTATCTACCTGCTTTATCTCCTTATGTCGTTGATAAAATTGTATTTTTCTTGTAGAATAAGGTGACACATTTTATAAGAAAAAAAGAGGTAATTCATTTGCTTACTGTATCAGATATCTCATTACGTTTTAGCGATAGAAAACTATTTGACGAGGTTAATATTAAGTTTACACCAGGTAACACCTATGGGCTTATTGGTGCCAATGGAGCTGGAAAATCAACATTTCTAAAAATTCTTGCTGGCGACATCGAACCCTCAACTGGGCATGTCGCTTTAGGACCTAATGAACGTCTCTCTGTTTTGCGACAAAATCACTTTGACTATGAAGAAGAGCGTGCGATTGATGTCGTCATCATGGGAAATCAAGAACTCTATGACATCATGAAAGAAAAGGATGCCATCTATATGAAGGCTGATTTTTCAGAAGAGGATGGTGTTCGAGCAGCTGAGTTAGAAGGACAATTTGCCGAATTGGGCGGTTGGGAAGCTGAAACTGAAGCTGCCCAACTCTTGCAAAATTTAAACATCCCTGAAGACCTCCACTACCAAAATATGAGTGAGCTAGCAAATGGCGATAAGGTTAAGGTTCTTTTAGCTAAAGCGCTCTTTGGACAACCTGACGTCCTCCTACTGGATGAGCCAACCAACGGTCTCGACATCCAATCAATTAACTGGTTAGAAGACTTTTTGATTGATTTCGAAAATACTGTCATTGTCGTTTCTCACGACCGCCATTTCCTTAACAAAGTTTGCACCCATATGGCAGATTTGGATTTTGGAAAAATTAAACTTTACGTCGGAAATTATGATTTCTGGAAAGAGTCTTCTGAGCTGGCTGCCAAATTGCAAGCTGACCGCAATGCCAAAGCTGAGGAAAAAATAAAAGAATTACAAGAATTCGTCGCCCGCTTTTCAGCTAACGCCTCAAAATCTAAACAAGCAACTTCTCGGAAAAAGATGCTCGACAAAATCGAGCTAGAAGAAATTGTCCCTTCTAGCCGTAAGTACCCTTTTATCAATTTTAAAGCCGAGCGTGAAATTGGAAACGACCTGCTAACAGTTGAAAACTTATCTGTCACTATCGATGGTGAAAAAGTTTTAGATAACATTAGCTTCATTCTTAATCCAGGAGATAAAACAGCCATTATTGGCCAAAATGATATCCAAACAACAGCGCTTATTCGTGCCATTATGGGAGAAATTCCATATGAAGGAACTGTCAAATGGGGTGTCACTACAAGTCAATCCTACCTGCCTAAGGACAATTCAAAGGATTTTGCAAATGGAGAAACGATTCTAGACTGGCTACGCCAATTTGCAAGTAAAGAAGAAGACGACAATACTTTCTTGCGTGGCTTCCTAGGTCGAATGCTCTTTTCTGGCGATGAAGTTAACAAGTCTGTCAATGTGTTGTCAGGTGGGGAAAAAGTCCGCGTCATGTTATCTAAACTCATGTTGCTCAAATCAAATGTGCTGGTTCTTGATGACCCGACCAATCACTTGGACTTGGAATCTATTTCTAGTTTAAACGATGGCCTAAAAAGCTTTAATCAGTCAATCATCTTTGCTAGTCATGACCACGAGTTTATTCAAACACTTGCAAATCATATCGTTGTCATTTCTTCAAATGGTGTCATCGACCGTATTGACGAAACCTATGATGAATTCCTTGAAAATGCAGAAGTTCAAGAAAAGGTGGCTGAACTGTGGCAGTGATTTTACATCATCTAAGGATGTCTTTTAAAAGGCATCCTTTACTTTACCAAAGAACAATTAGTTTTTTACTCCCATTCGGTATTATGGCCCTGGTCCTATACAGTCGTGGCATCTATTGGAATAGCAACACCACTATCTTGGTTAGTGATGCTTTTCATCAATACGCTATTTTCGCCTCTACTTTCAGCCGTATGTTACATGGAGAAGGGAGCCTCTTTTATACCTTTACCAGTGGCGCTGGGCTTAACTTTTATGCCCTCATTGGCTACTATCTTGGTTCTTTGTTTTCTTTCGTTTACTATTTCTTTACAGCAGAGAGTATGGCAAATGGTATTTATCTCATTACCCTGCTAAAATTTGGTACGATTGGTCTAACAACTTCCTATAGTCTTCAGAAAATTTATCCCAAACTCCCTTTCAAAGCTTTACTCTTACTGTCAACCTCCTATAGTCTAATGAGTTTTGCGACCAGCCAATTAGAAATCAACATGTGGCTAGATGTCTTCATGATACTCCCCTTGATTATTCTTGGCCTCCATCAACTTATCACGCAGAAGAAAACCAATCTGTACTTTGTCACCTTAACCCTCTTATTCATTGAAAATTACTACCTTGGTTATATGGTGGCAATCTTTCTCTTCTTCTATTTTCTTGTCCAAATGTCTTGGAACTGGAAACAAGGTTGGAGACGTTTGTTCTTATTTGGTCTTGTCTCTATCTTGTCAGCTTTGTCAAGTTCTATCATGTTGTTACCAAGTTACCTTGACCTGTCTAGCCATGGTGAACAATTCTCTCAGTTTACACAACTGTTAACTGAAAATAGTTGGTACCTCGATCTTTTTGCGAAAAACTTAGTAGCGTCTTACGACACAACGAAGTACGGTGCCATTCCAATGATCTATGTTGGGTTGGTTCCTTTCTCTCTGACACTTATCTTCTTCACCTTGTCATCTATCAAACGCCGGGTAAGAGTAGCCTATTTCGCCTTGATAGTCTTATTAGTTGCCAGCTTTTATTTACAGCCTCTTGACTTGATTTGGCAAGCCATGCACGCCCCTAATATGTTCCTTCACCGTTATTCTTGGCTACTGTCTTTTATGTTGATTATATTATCGGCAGAGGTATTGACAAGGCTTGACAAGATAAAAAACTTACAAATTTCAGTTAGTTTTAGCATCATTTCATTAGGCTTTTTCGCTACCTGGCTTTTTTCAAGTCATTACAGTTTTTTGGAACCCTTTCATTTTATCATTAGTTTTACCTTCCTCTTTGCATACCTGTTAGCTTTCTGGGGAGTCAGTCAGCATAAACTGCAACAATCGGTATTTTACTTGGTGTTATTATCCTTTGGACTATTTGAAATTTCTGTTAATACTTACTATCAAATCGTTGGCTTGGGGAATGAATGGAATTTTCCCTCTAAAGAAGGGTATCTTCAAAATTATTCACAAACCGAATCGCTCGTCACCAAAGCAAAAGCAGACAATACGAATTTCTTTCGTCTAGAAAAACTGTTGCCTCAGACAGGGAATGATAGCATGAAATTTGACTACAACGGGATTTCTCAATTTTCATCTATTCGAAATACCCAATCTAGCCATACCTTAGATTTACTCGGTTTTAAATCAAGCGGGACTAATTTAAACTTGCGCTATCAAAATAATACACTCCTGATGGATAGTCTCTTTGGAATTCGCTATAATATCAGCCAGCAAAATCCAGAAAAATTCGGCTTTACTCTTAAAGAACAAAGCAATAATCTGTATCTCTATCAGAATGACTACGCAAATTCCCTGGCGATAATGACTGATAGGCCTTATCAGGATGTTTCTTTCAATCTCAATACCCTTGACAACCAATCTAGCTTAGTTAATCAACTGACAGGATTAAATTTACAGTACTTCACAAGGTTGACAAGTACCTTGCATGAAAGTAGCAATGTCATTGATAACAATGGCTTTGTAACAGTTAAAAAACCTGTAAATGATATTTACACAACCGTCACCTATACTGTCAATGTCCCTGCTGAGCGTCAGGTTTACCTAAGTCTCCCAAATCTCTCTTTTGGAACTAGCACAAACACAACTGTACAAATAGCGGTCAATGGTCAAGTGCAACAGTACACAACTGACAACACCTTTAGCTTCTTTAATATTGGGTATTTTTCTCAGAATTCGCAGGTATCTGTCACACTACAATTTCCAGATACCCAAGAAGTGAGCTATTCAAAACCAACCTTCTACGCCTTAAATATTCCAAATTATCTAACAGCCATGACAACGCTAACAAATCGTAAAGTTGATACCACTGTTTCAGGTAATCAAGTCACTAGCCATTTCACAACTGACAACAAAACATCCCTCTTTTATACCATTCCTTATGACAAAGGCTGGTCTGCTACCGTCAATGGCCATAAAGTCGCCATTCACCAAGCTCAAGAAGGATTTATGACTGTTTCTATTCCAAAAGGTTCAGGAACAGTTACCCTAACCTTTATTCCAAACGGATTTAAAACCGGTTGCCTTCTTTCTCTAACGGGCCTTGTCTTATACCTTTCACTAAGGCTTTTAATGCATCTGTCCGTTAAAAAGCAACTTAGGAAAACAGATAGTCCAATCAATTAAAAAAAAGCAACCCTAAGGTTGCTTTTTTTATTAACTCCGCCAGTAGGACTCGAACCTACGACATCATGATTAACAGTCATGCGCTACTACCAACTGAGCTATGGCGGATAAAATAGTCCGTACGGGATTCGAACCCGTGTTACCGCCGTGAAAAGGCGGTGTCTTAACCCCTTGACCAACGGACCAAGTAGTTTCATTATACCGAAAATAATCTGTTTGTCTAGTCTTTTTTCTAATTTTTTGCTATTGACCCCCTTAGTGTCTTTTGTTAAAATGAAAGTGATGGTCCCATAGCTCAGCTGGATAGAGCATTCGCCTTCTAAGCGAACGGTCGCAGGTTCGAATCCTGCTGGGATCAAAAAGTCTAGGGGTGACCCTAGACTTTTTTGTTGTTAAAGAAATAGCTAACTGACCGATACTGCCCTATTACTTTTTGTTTTTACTTAGTTTTTTCCTCACTCTTGGTCAAAAGTTCTGCTAACAAAAGCAGATTAACAAAGGCAACTGGGATTATCGTTAGGCTAAGTGTCCATCTTCCCAAATAAGGCATAGAATAGGTGGCTACAGCAATTCCTAGCATAAAAGCGACGATGATGAGGAAGACATTTCTTGATTTTTCTAACAAATGCTTATCTCGACTATCTAGCCACTGACATAATAAGGCAGATAACACACGAATATTACCAGTCATCATAATGCCTGTATAAGGCATGCCACGAATCTTTTTAAAGGTTTCTAGCTGAACGGATGCATAGAATGACAAAACCATAATCGGTAAATGCCCTTTCTGATAAAAGGGAGCAAGAAAACTTGTAACGATTAACAAGAGCAAGAGTATCTGACCGCTGACAACATGCCAGTGAAAGCCAAAACGTCGCCCCATCTTGCGTAAGACATAGATGAAGACTTGCCCCAACATAAAAACAAGAATAGGAAGGACATAAACTAGCCCCTGATGCCACTCATTGGAAGCAAAATGCACAATCATGTAGATGACATTTCCTGTCTGCATACCCGCAAAACTATGATCCTGCGTCAAATACGTATAAGCATCAATAAAGCCACTAACAAAGGTTAGGGTCAGTGCGGTTCGAAAGCCTTCAAAGATGCGGTAGTCTTTTTCAATAGTGAGCCATGACAACATTCAGAAAATCCTTACTTATGATAGGGACTGCCTTCATTAATCATGAAGGCGCGATAGATTTGTTCCAGTAATATCACGCGCATGAGCTGGTGAGGAAAAGTCATCGGCGAAAAGCTCAATAACAGCTGCGCTCGACGTTTCACTTCTGGGGATAGGCCTAGACTTCCACCGATAATGAAAGTCAAGGTCGACTGCCCTGACAAGGTGAGCTGATGGATTTTTTGGGCTAATTTTTCTGATGATAGCATGTCTCCTTCGATGGCTAAGGCAATCACATAATCACGGTCCCCAATCTTTTGTAAAATACGTTGCCCCTCTTTTTCTAGAATCTGTCGATTTTCGGCATCACTAGCTCTGTCAGGTGTTTTTTCATCAGCCAAGGAGATGGCTTCTATTTTTGCAAAACGTCCCAGTCGTTTACTATACTCTGCAACGGCCGATTTGAGATAAGTTTCTTTTAGTTTACCAACTGTTATCAATTTGATTTTCATATTCATAAGTATAGCATTTTTTAAGACAGGGATAAGCTATTAAGCTATAATTAAGAGAACGTCAGTAAAATCAAGTCAGTATGGAGGAATTTTATGAATAACAAACCGAAACGTTTTTCGGCAACAACTGTCAAAAAACTCTTGGCAGCCTTTCTGATTATTTTTCTTGCCTTTTTAGCAGGGCTTGGAGGCAGTTACCTGACATTAAACCTTAATGGGATTTCTGTTTCTCAAGGAAAAACAACAGTTAGTAAGACCGTTTATAACAATACGACATCAACAACAAATGCCATCAAAACTGTCCAAAATTCAGTTGTTTCTGTCTTAAACTACCAACAGGCCTCATCGTCTAGTTCTGGTAGCATCTACAGTCAAATTTTTGGAAACGATGATACAAACAGTGCCTCCTCTTCTGATAATGATGGGTTGACACTTTACAGTGAGGGATCTGGAGTTATTTACAAAAAGGATGGCGATTCAGCCTACCTCGTCACTAACACACACGTTATCAACGGTGCTTCTGAAATCAAAATTCAAATGGCTGATGGGAGTGAAGTTGACGGAGAATTAGTGGGTGCGGATACTTATTCCGATATCGCTGTCGTGAAAATTTCTAGCAAAAAGGTCTCTACTGTAGCGGACTTTGGAGATTCTTCTAAAGTCAAGGTCGGTGAAGACGCTATTGCTATTGGTAGCCCTTTGGGAACAGAATACGCAAACTCAGTAACCAAAGGAATTATCTCTAGTCTCAGCCGTACCGTAACCTTGACTAGCGAAGACGGTTCGACCATTTCGACCAATGCTATCCAAACAGATGCGGCAATCAACCCAGGTAACTCTGGTGGCCCACTGATTAACACTGAAGGTCAAGTTATCGGGATTACATCAAGTAAAATCTCAACAACTGGTACAGCATCTGGTGAATCTGTCGAAGGTATGGGATTTGCTATCCCTTCAAATGATGTCGTTACCATTATCAACCAACTCGAAAAGAACGGAAAAATTGAACGTCCTGCCTTAGGCGTGTCAATGGTTGACCTTAGCACCTTATCTTCTAGTGCCAAAAAACAACTCAACCTCCCTAGTGATGTCGATAAAGGTGTCGTAGTGTCATCTGTCCAAACAGATATGCCTGCCGACGGTAAGCTCCAACAATACGATGTCATTACAAAATTAGATGACAAGGAAGTCACATCTACGAGCGAACTGCAAAATGCCTTGTATAGCCATGCGATTAACGATAAAATTACCGTGACCTTCTACCGAAATGGCGAGAAGAAAACCACAGAAATTACCTTGTCAAAATCAAGTACAGATTTATCAACATCAGCAAGCAGTTAAGCTAAAATAGAGTATAATAGGAACCGAAACCTTTCGATTCCTATTTTTTATTGACCTATCTAGGTCACAATGAGGTAACTTATGTCTGAACGCTTAGCTATCATTCCAATTGACCAAATTCATACCAACCCCTATCAACCACGCCATCAGTTTGACCAAGAGGCTTTGAACGACCTGTCAACTTCTATCAGTAAAAATGGCCTCATTCAACCAATCATTGTGAGGGAGTCGCCGATTTCAGGTTACGAACTCATTGCTGGCGAAAGGCGGCTAAGAGCCAGTCAATTAGCTGGATTGACTGACATCAAAGCTATTATTCGGTCCAGTTCTGACCAAGAAAGTCGCACTCAGGCGCTTGTGGAAAACATTCAACGGTCGGATCTCAACCCGATTGAAGAAGCCCTTGCCATTGAAAATCTCCTCAAGCAAGAAGGAGCCACACATGAAAGTATTGCAAAAGACTTGGGTAAATCAAGACCCTATGTCTCCAATAGTTTGCGACTCTTGCAACTCCCCAAAGACATTCAAACTGCCTTAGTCCAAGAAAAAATTAGCGCGGGTCACGGCCGTCTTCTCATAGGCCTTTCCAAAAAAGAACAAGCTTACTGGCTAGAACGCATCTTAACAGAAGCACTCAGCGTGCGCAAACTCGAAACGCTTCTTAAACAAGCCAGCCACCCTCAGCTCCCAAAGACACCTCGAGAAAAAAATCCCGACATCAAAATTCAGGAGGAGTGGTTCAAACAACAATTAGGCTTAGCTGTCACCATTGACTTTCAGGAAAAGCAAGGAAAAGGGCAGATGACTATCTCATTTAATTCCCTAGAAGAATTCGACAGACTTATCCACAGTTTTAAATCCGACTGAGGAAAACTTTTCCTATCAACATCATTTTTCACAGGAAATACACAAGCAAAAAACCTTATATCCCCAGCTTTTTAGTCTCTTTCCACAAGTTGTGGATAACTCTTATCCACGCTGTGGATTTTTTTATAGCCTGTGGGTAAGTTTTTAGACAAGAGGCTGTGGAAAACTTTTTTGAATTATGCTAGAATATAGTGACTTAACTAGGAGAAGCCTTATGACCGAAAATGAACAACTTTTTTGGAACCGTGTCCTAGTACTTTCAAAAGAACGCCTCAAACAAACAACTTATGAATTTTATGTTGGTGATAGCCACCTTGTTGAGGTTTCCCAAAACCGCGTGACCATTTTTTTAACCTCTAAAATGAAGCGCCTTTTCTGGGAACAAAACCTTGAAGATATTGTGATAACTGCAGGATTTGAAATCTTTGAACAACAGTTGCATATTAGCTATGAATTTGGAGAAGATAGCCCACGGCAGTATACTCAACAAGAAACTTACGAAAGTACACCTACACGAGAAACCTATCGTGAAAACAAGGAGGATTTATCTGCCCAGCAAGCAGTAGCACCTTCTCGCATCCCTCTCCCCAATACTTTAAATACCAAATACCAATTTTCAAATTTCGTTAAAGGAGAGGGAAACCAGTGGGCAGTAGCAGCTGCGATAGCTGTCGCTAATACACCTGGAAAGATTTACAACCCTCTGTTTATCCATGGTGGGTCTGGCTTAGGGAAAACTCACCTGATTACCGCTATTGGTAATGCTATCCATGAAGAAAACCCTCAGTCACGCATTTTATATGTAACTTCCGAAGACTTCATCAATGATATGATTAAACATATGAGTCTAAATACAACTGGACGAAATTCGATGGAGACCTTCAAACAGAAGTACCGTGAAGTGGATGTCCTTTTGATTGACGATATCCAGTTGTTGGCCAAAAAAGGAACCATGCAAGAGGAGTTCTTTAATACCTTCAATGCCTTGCATGATACTGAAAAACAAATCGTGCTAACCAGTGACCGTAATCCTAATGAACTTAATGGGATGGAAGAACGTCTGGTTTCACGCTTTAACTGGGGCTTGACCGTAGAAATTACGCCTCCAAATTACGAAATGCGCGTGGCGATTTTAACAAGTAAGGTAAGAGACTACCCCTATGACTTCCCACAAGAAACCATCAACTATATTGCCAGACAATTTGACAACAATGTGCGAGATCTTGAGGGTGCTTTGAAAAAAATTAGTTTGGTTGCCTCTGTTCAACAAGTCCATACCATCACCGTTGACCTAGTGGCTAACGCCATTCGGTCACAGGAATCCGAACAAGCGGCTAAAAAAGTCATTTCAATCAAAGATATCCAAAAACAAGTCGGGCAATTTTATGGTGTCAGCCTTGAGCAGATTGTTGGTACCAAACGGACACAAGCAGTCGTTTTGGCTCGACAAATTGCCATGTACCTGGCCCGTGAACTAACCGATAATTCGCTTCCTAAAATTGGCAAAGAATTTGGTGGTCGTGACCATTCGACTGTCCTCCATGCCTATCATAAAATCCAAAAGGCCTTGACCGCTGATGAAAATCTTCAAGTCGAGCTAGCCACGATTAAGGACAATATCCGTTAACTTGTGGATAAAGGGCTAAAGCCTTGCAGAGTTTTCCACAGGTTTTCCACAAGCCTCTTCCTTAGAGTGCCAAGTCATCTGGTTACTTTTCCTCACCATACACAGCCCCTACTACTATTACTATTTATATATAATATATAAAACTAAAGCAAAGGACATCTCATGATTCAATTTTCCATTAACAAGGCTTTCTTCTTACAAGCCTTAAATACCACAAAACGTGCCATTAGCACCAAAAATGCTATTCCTATTTTATCGACGATCAAGTTAGAGGTTAAACAAGATAGCCTAACTCTGACAGGGTCAAATGGACAAATTTCTATTGAAAATACACTTCTTACTAGTCAAGAAGATGCAGGACTTTTGGTGGAACAAAGCGGAAGCATTCTCTTAGAAGCTAATTTCTTTATCAATGTTGTATCTAGTTTGCCGGATGTGACTTTGAATTTTACTGAAATTGAACAAGAGCAAGTTGTTCTGACCAGTGGCAAATCTGAAATCACTTTGAAAGGCAAAGATGCCGACCAATACCCACGCCTTCAGGAAATGGCAACTACTCAGCCTTTAATTCTGGAAACGCGTCTTTTAAAAGACGTCATTACCGAAACAGCCTTTGCTGCAAGCACCCAAGAAAGTCGTCCGATTTTGACGGGTGTTCACTTTGTCTTGTCCGACCAAAAGACCTTCAAGGCAGTGGCAACGGATTCCCATCGGTTGAGCCAACGTCAATTGGAGCTAGATGACATCTCTGACAATTTTGACGTGGTTATTCCTAGCCGTTCCTTGCGGGAGTTTGCAGCTGTCTTTACAGAACAAATAGAACATGTCGAAGTTTTCTTGTCTACGAGCCAAATTCTTTTTCGCAGTGAAAACATCAGTTTTTATTCGCGTCTTTTGGAAGGCAATTACCCAGATACCGACCGTTTGTTGTCAAATGCTTTTGAAACTGAGGTGGTCTTTAAGACTCAAACGCTCTTGCATGCCATGCAAAGGGCACAATTGGTTTCTAATGCCAGTCAAAATGGAACTGTGAAACTCGAGATTGTTTCAGGTCAGGTAAGTGCCCATGTTAATTCTCCAGAAGTGGGGAAAGTCAATGAAGATATCGATACCCAAAGTTTAACGGGTGCCGATTTGACCATTAGTTTTAACCCGAGCTATCTGATTGATGCCCTTAAAGCGCTCAAAGCAGAAGAAGTCAGCATCAAATTTTTATCGGCTTTACGTCCTTTCACCTTGGTTCCGGCTGGACAAGAGGAAGACTTTATTCAATTGATTACGCCTGTGCGTACGAACGGTTAAAATTAGTGCCGAATGGTCTTATTTTTGAGGATGGAGCCTGTATCTGATGGAAATGAGGAAACCTATGGAAATCTATGATTTGGGCAGTTTTGTCGAAATGAAAAAACCGCATGCTTGTACGATTAAAGCGACAGGAAAAAAAGCCAATCACTGGGAAATCGTGCGCATGGGGGCTGATATCAAGATACGTTGCAGCAATTGCGACCATGTCGTCATGATGAGCCGCCATGATTTTGAGCGGAAAATGAAAAAAGTCCTCTCGCAACCAGAAAAAGGGTGAGGAAGTTTAGCACCTGCTAGTTGCAATAAGTGGTGCTAGCTTTAGAGAAAGGGTTCGTTGACTAAGACGAGCCTTTTTTAGGCTTTTCTGCTATAATAGACGGGACTGAATAAACAAATGGAGAATAAATTTTATGGCTTTAACAGCAGGTATCGTCGGACTACCTAACGTCGGCAAATCGACCCTTTTTAATGCAATCACTAAGGCGGGTGCTGAAGCAGCCAATTACCCTTTTGCTACCATCGAACCTAATGTTGGTGTCGTAGAGGTTCCAGATGCGCGTCTGGAGAAGTTGACGGAAATGATTACCCCTAAAAAAACAGTTCCGACAACTTTTGAATTCACAGATATCGCTGGAATCGTGAAGGGGGCTTCAAAAGGGGAAGGTCTAGGAAATAAATTTCTAGCGAACATCCGTGAAGTCGATGCAATCGTGCATGTTGTGCGTGCCTTTGACGATGAAAATGTCATGCGTGAGCAGGGACGTGAATCAGACTTTGTTGACCCTATCGCTGATATTGATACCATTAACTTGGAATTGATTTTGGCTGACTTAGAGAGCATTAACAAACGGTATGCGCGTGTCGAAAAAATGGCAAGAACGCAAAAAGACAAAGATTCTCTTGCAGAATTTCAGGTCTTAGAAAAAATTAAGCCTGTTCTTGAAGATGGCAAATCAGCTCGGACGGTTGATTTCTCTGAGGAAGAACAAGCTATTGTTAAGCAATTATTTTTATTGACAACCAAGCCAGTCTTGTATGTTGCTAATGTCGATGAAGATAAAGTATCAGACCCAGATAGCATTGACTATGTTCAAGCGATTCGCGATTTTGCAGCAACGGAAAATGCGGAAGTTGTCGTCATTTCTGCACGCGCTGAAGAAGAAATTGCTGAGCTCGACGATGAGGATAAGCAAGAATTTCTAGAAGCTATGGGACTGACAGAATCTGGGGTGGACAAGCTAACACGCGCCGCTTATCATTTATTGGGGCTAGGGACTTACTTTACAGCTGGTGAAAAAGAAGTCAGAGCCTGGACCTTTAAACGTGGCATGAAAGCGCCTCAAGCGGCAGGGATTATCCATTCTGATTTTGAAAAAGGCTTTATCCGCGCTGTGACCATGTCATACGATGATTTGGTTACTTATGGCAGTGAAAAAGCTGTTAAGGAAGCAGGGCGTTTGCGTGAAGAAGGTAAGGAATATGTCGTGCAAGATGGCGACATTATGGAATTCCGTTTTAATGTTTAAACCTAACAAAGAATCTGGAGCACACGCTTCAGATTTTTTCAAGCTAGTGGCTGGCACTGTATGAAAGCAAGGAGGTAAAGTGGCATGACAAAGATGATTGTGGGGCTGGGAAACCCTGGGAAAAAATACGAAAAAACACGGCACAATGTTGGTTTTATGGTCGTCGATCGTTTTGTAGCAAATCAAGGGGAAAACTTTCGGAGTCAGCCAACCTTTAAAGCTGATGTGGCAACTGTTTTTAGCCAAGGCGAAAAAATTCTATTGGTCAAGCCGACAACTTTTATGAATGCGAGTGGTCTGGCTGTCAGGGCGCTCTTGGCTTACTATGGGTTAACCATGGCTGACCTTTTGGTCGTTTATGATGATTTGGATATGGCGGTAGGTAAGCTTCGTCTGCGTGAAAAAGGCTCAGCTGGTGGGCATAATGGGATTAAAAGTATCCTAGCGGAAGCGGGGCAATCAGAATTTTTACGGCTGAAGATTGGGATTGGTCGCCCTCAAGTAGGGAAAGTTGTAGACCATGTTCTAGGTCGTTTTGATACGGATGATGCCATTAGCGTGGACCTAGCCATTGATAGAGCGCAGAAACTTTTGCAAGCATGGATTTCAGGACTACCCTTTAAGCAATTACAAGAGGAATTAAACCGCTTATGACAACACTTATTGAGGTCTTTGGACAAAATACTGCAATTGCTAGCTGGCAATCAGGACTGGTTTCTCAAAAACGTCAACTGTTGATGGGAGTTTCTGGGACAACTAAGGCGCTGGCCATTGCTAGTGCTTTTCAAACGACTGGTGGTAAACTGGTGGTCGTCTGCGCCAATCAAGGGGAACTCGAGCGATTATCTAGTGATTTGGTGTCTCTTTTAGGAGAAGAAACAGTTTACCAATTTTTCGCAGATGATGTGCCTCAAGCAGAGTTCATCTTTGCTTCTTTGGATAGAGCCCTGTCTCGGGTGCAGAGTCTAGATTTTTTGCAAAATGAAACGGCACAGGGCATTCTCTTGGTCACCTTGGCAGGGACACGTGTCTTATTGCCCACACCAGAGGCTTATGCCAGTGCCCATGCGCAATTTCGTGTCGGAAAAGAATACGACTTGTCAAACCTGAGTGCCCAGTTAGTTCGTATGGGCTATGAGCGCGTGCCTCAAGTCTTATCACCTGGAGAATATAGCATACGTGGAGATATTCTTGACATTTATACGGTGACAGCAGATAGACCTTATCGGTTGGAGTTTTTTGGGGATGAGCTAGATGGTATTCGCACATTTGACAGTGAGAGCCAAAAATCTTTAGAGGCAGTGTCAAGCGTGACGATTTCGCCGGCTTCCGATGTGTTAGTTGATTTAGCTGATTTAGAAAGGGCTTACCAGCGCCTAGATGGTGCCCTAGCAAAGCTTGAGGAGGTTTCAGAAGACCTCGCAGAAGTCAGAGACCAGTTGTCAAACGGCAAAAGTCCAGAAGAGAGTCGCCAATGGCTGGCCTACCTCTATGAAAAAACAGTAGGGATTTTAGACTATCTGCCAGCAGGGACACCGCTAATTGTGGATGATTTCCAACGATTGACTGAAATCAATGCTAAATTTGATCTTGAAGTAGCGGATTATATTACAGAACGTTTAGAACAAGGTAAGACCTTATCAGACACCTTTTTGTTTGGGGAGAGTTATCGAACGATTCGTCAGTATCAGCCGGCAACGTTTTTATCGAACTTTCAAAAGGGTTTGGGCAATCTCACCTTCACAAGCATGCACCAAATTAACCAATATGGGATGCAGGACTTTTACAACCAGTTGCCTCTTTTGGTTGAAGAAATTCGCCGTTACGAGACGATGAAAGCGACCCTTGTGCTTTTGGTAGATTCGCCAAAACAGATGGATAATCTGCAAAAAAGTTTGCAGTCCTATGACATAGACATTCCTCTAGTCCAGCCAAATCAGCTTATAAAACACCAGGCACAAATTACTTACGGGCAGTTGTCCTCAGGTTTTTATTTTTCAGATGAAAAATTGGTGCTCATCACTGAGCAAGAAATTTTCCGAAAAAAAATGAAACGCCGTGTGCGTTCTAGTAGTATCAGCAATGCTGAACGCCTTAAAAATTATAACGAACTACAAGTAGGCGATTATGTTGTCCATCATATCCATGGGATTGGTCGCTTTTTGGGAATGGAAACCATCGCAGTCGACGGTATTCACCGGGATTATTTGACCATTCAGTACCAACAGGCAGATAAAATTTCAATCCCTGTTGAACAATTAGACCTACTCAGTAAGTATGTGTCTGCTGATGGCAAGGAACCCCATATCAATAAGCTCAATGACGGTCGTTTTCAACGCACCAAGCAACGAGTCGCCAAACAGGTTGAAGATATTGCTGATGATTTGTTAAAACTTTACGCCCAGCGTGCAGAAGAATCCGGCTTTGCTTTTTCGGCTGATGATGACAGCCAACAGAGTTTTGAAGAAGCATTTCCTTTTGTTGAAACACCTGACCAGTTGCAAAGTGTCCGCGAAATCAAAAAAGATATGGAAATGGCTAAACCGATGGACCGTCTTTTGGTGGGTGATGTCGGTTTTGGTAAAACAGAAGTCGCTATGCGAGCGGCCTTTAAGGCAGTAAATGATGGGAAACAAGTGGCTGTTTTGGTGCCGACAACCGTTTTGGCCCAACAACATTTCACCTCTTTTAAACGGCGCTTTGAAGAATTTCCGATTGAGGTAGCCGTACTAAGCCGTTTTCAAACCAAAGCTGAGCAGGAAAAGACGATTACTGATTTGGCCAAGGGGCGTGTGGATATTATCATTGGCACCCATCGCCTCTTGTCTTCGGATATCACCTTTAAAGATTTAGGCTTGATTGTTATTGATGAAGAACAAAGGTTTGGCGTGAAACATAAAGAAAAACTGAAAACCTTACGAACCAAAGTGGATGTTTTGACCTTGACTGCAACGCCTATCCCACGTACCCTGCATATGTCCATGTTGGGAATTAGGGAATTATCAGTGATAGAAACCCCACCGACGGATCGGTATCCTGTACAAACCTATGTTTTGGAAACAGATTACCGGCTTGTGCGTGAAGGGATTTTACGGGAATTAAACCGCGGTGGACAAGTTTTTTATGTTCATAACCGTGTCGATACCATCGAACAAAAAGCTTCAGAATTGCGAGAATTAGTCCCTGAAGCCAGTGTCGGCGTTATTCATGGTCAAATGAGTGAAATCCAGTTGGAGAATACCTTGTTTGATTTTCTAAATGGTGTTTACGATGTCTTAGTTGCCACAACCATTATTGAAACAGGTGTTGATATTCCTAATGTAAACACACTCTTTATCGAAAATGCTGACCATATGGGACTCTCTACCCTTTACCAGTTACGGGGGCGCGTGGGGCGTAGCAACCGGATTGCCTATGCTTATCTGATGTACCGTCCAGACAAATCCTTGACGGAGGTTCAAGAAAAACGGTTAGAAGCGATTAAAGGCTTCACCGAACTGGGGGCGGGATTTAAGGTTGCGATGCGTGATTTATCCATCCGTGGGGCAGGAAATATTTTGGGAGCTTCACAGAGTGGCTTTATTGATTCGGTTGGGTTTGAGTTGTACTCTCAGTTGCTTCAAGAAGCCATTGCAAAAAAACAGGGCAAACAAGTAGCAGACCTGACAGTTGCGACAGAATTGCATCTGGGAATTGATGCCTATTTGCCAGAGGATTATATCCCTGATGAACGTCAGAAAATCGACATTTATAAGCGGGTCCAAGCGATTGCCAATGAAGGCGACTACAGCGATTTACAAGATGAATTAATGGATCGTTTTGGCGATTACCCCGATGCGGTAGCCTACCTCTTAGAGATTGGTTATCTTAAGGCCCTTCTGCAAGCCTGTTTGGTTGAAAAGGTCGAAAAGAAAGAACGCCTGACCACAGTGACGTTTAGCGCTAAGGCAAATCGTTTTTTCAACACACAGGATTATTTTAAAGCCCTGCAAAACCTCTCCCTAAAGACAGGCATTACAGAGGAAAAAGGGCAAATCGTTTTAACCTTTACGACCTACAAACTGTCAGATGCAGCCATTTTAGACGCCTTGCAGACCTTTGCTAAGGAGTTATTGGCCCTCAAAAAAGCCCCAGACGCCTAGAAATATTCAAACATGTTAAAAACATGATATAATAGACCAAAAATGAAGGGAGCCATCATGCGTTTAGACAAATATTTAAAAGTTTCTCGTATCATCAAGCGCCGCCCAGTTGCTAAAGAAGTTGCGGACAAAGGACGGATAAAAGTCAATGGCGTTTTGGCTAAAAGTTCGACGGATTTGAAGATTCACGATACCGTTGAAATCCGTTTTGGGAATAAACTTCTGACGGTACGCGTTTTAGAAATGAAAGACAGTACAAAAAAAGAAGATGCTGGTAAAATGTATGAAATTATTAGCGAAACTAGAGTAGAAGAAAATGCCTAAATCACCTTACACCATCAACCTAAAACGCAAGAAACAGCCAGCAAGTCCTGAATTGTCGGTCGCTCAAGAAGCCGATATTCAGCGCAGACACCGTTTTATTGCGACCATCATGATTTTTGTTATTTTGTTATTTATGATACCGACCTACCAGTTGGTGTCCAGCTATAACAGTTTGCAAAAACAAAAGGCCACTATTATCAAGTTGCAAAAAGAAAAAGCAGCTTTACTCACAAAATCAAAAGCGGAGGAAACCTTGGCAAGTCAGCTCAATGATACGGCTTATGTTGAAAAATACGCACGGGCCAAGTATTATTATTCCAAGTCAGGTGAATCTATTTATCCTGTCCCAAGTCTCTTGCCTTAGTTATGACTAAACTGATTGATACTATTGCCCAATTTTTAGCAGAGTCAGAGGAACATTTGGACCAATTAGCTCAAAAAAATCAGGCAGCTCGCCAATCTCTGACAGCAACAACAAACGATTCGAAAAAGGAGACGACATGAAAAAAGTTGCTCTCCTCTTTTTGCTGGTGATGATGTCGGCTCCGACCTTAACCTACCAGTCAGATTCCACACAAAAGCGAACCAATGCCTCTGCACAAGCAGAAGTCTTGTCTTATTTTAGCCAAGTGCCTCAAAACCCTCTCGTTTTGACACCTCTTGTCAGCTATGAAGACAGTAACCTGACCAAGGCAAATGGCCAAGTCAGCCAGGGACAAACCCTGTCTATCCAAGATTTGCTTATCAATGAGGCCGGTCAGGCTGTTTTCCAACTAACTTCTGGCTCTTACATTTTGGCCAGTCAGAAAGCTATCAGCAATGATGTTCCTCAAAATGAAACACTTGTTGATTACGAGGCCTGGACCCCGGCTAACCTGACCGTATATGATAGTCCACTGACATCACAGTCACAGCCTCTTGCAAAAACAGTGCCAGCTTACAGTAAGGTGCATGTTGTCAAAACGGCCCAGACTCAGGCAGGGACATTCAGCCAGATTGAAAACCTAGGGTGGGTGAGAAGCAGTGACTTATCTCAAACAGATAACCGCATGGAAAAAGTGCAAGCCCTGTTACTACAAAAGTATAATAAAAGCAATTATTCCATTTATGTTAAACAACTAGACACGCAAAAAGAAGCTGGTATAAATGCAGATACGGAGATGTATTCGGCTAGTATTTCCAAATTACCAATTCTGTATTATGTTCAAAGAGAAATCAATTTGAACAAAACGACATTGGGGACAGGTTACAAATACACTGATGCGGTGAACCAGTTTGACGGTGCTTATGATCCCAGTGGTAGCGGGGATTTACCCAAAACAGCAGACAATAAAACCTACAGTTTGAATGATCTAGTAGCGGCTGTCACAACTAATTCTGATAATGTGGCAAGCAACATGTTAGCCTACTACGTGACGGATCAATTTGGCAATGATTTTCAAGACTCTTTAAAGGCTTTGTCTATTACATGGGACATGAAGAGTCGTGTGGTATCGTCGAAAACAGCGGGACTGATGATGGAAGCCCTCTATGACCAAGGGGGAACTGTTCTTGCAGATTTAACGCATACAAACTTTGATACCACGCGCATTGCGAAAAACATCCCCGTCCAAGTGGCGCATAAAATCGGGGATGCTTATGACTACAAACATGATGTGGCAGTGGTCTATGCAGATTCTCCCTTTATTTTATCGATTTTCACGGATGATGCCTCCTATGAGGATATTACCGCTATTGCAGACGACGTCTATGCTATTTTAAAATGATTACAGAACACGATATTATTTCACACATGACAAAAAAAGGATATTTTGCAGCAGGAGATAAGGTTTTGGTTGCCGTATCAGGTGGTCAAGACTCTATGGTGCTGTTAAATATCCTTTATCGTTACCAAAAACAGTGGGGAGTGACGCTTGGCATTGCCCATGTCAATCACCACCAACGCCCAGAAGCAGACCAAGAAGAAGCTTATCTCCGTGATTGGGCAAAAGAGAGGGAGGTGGCTTTCTTTGTTGGTCACTTCAAGGGACAGTTTTCAGAAGCTAGAGCGCGTGAATTTCGCTATGCTTTTTTTAAAAGGACAATGACTGATGCCGGCTATACCTTACTGGTAACCGCTCATCATAAAGATGACCAAGCCGAAACGGTTATGATGCGTTTGATGCGTGGTGGTATTTTACGCCATTTGGTTGGTATCCAGGACAAGCAAACTTTTGGTCCAGGTCATATCTTACGCCCCTTATTAGCCTTTTCAAAACAGGATTTACCTTCTGTTTTTCATTTTGAAGATAGTAGCAATCAGTCGTTTGATTATTTTCGCAATCGTGTGCGTCACCATTTCCTACCAGACTGGGAAAGAGAAAATCCTCACATAAAGGACTGGTTGGTTTCCTATAGTCAAGAAATTGCCGGACTTTATCGTCTTTTAGATAGCGTGATTGATGTGTCACGGACCAGAGACCTCGCTTACTTTCAGGCACAAGACACCATTCTTCAAACTTACTTACTAGAACGCTATCTCCAAAGTTTTCCTGATTTGCAGTTATCTCGGGCGCAATTCCAAGACCTCCTCCATCAATTACGATCCTCAAAAAAATACAATCATCCTCTGAAATCAGATTATTATCTTAAAAAGGATGCCCGTCATTTCACAATAAGCAAAATCGGTCTACAGACGGATAGCACTCTCAGCCCTAGAGTGCTAAAATACCAACATAAACTTCTTCTTGATGGTGTATTGATCAGCTTTGGGGACA
Source organism: Streptococcus sp. DD12 (assembly GCF_001578885.1). Classification (GTDB taxonomy): domain Bacteria; phylum Bacillota; class Bacilli; order Lactobacillales; family Streptococcaceae; genus Streptococcus. Next base: position 1,304,378 of record NZ_KQ969495.1, read on the forward strand.
AAGACATGTCGGGCTTGCCCTTATATAGTCAAGCAGAAATCACCATAAGGCATCGTCAACCAGGAGATGTTATTTCGTTTGGGGCATTTTCTAAAAAAATTCGTCGGTTATTTATCGATGAAAAGATTTCTCTGGAAGACCGTGAGAAAGCGTGGGTTTTAGAACAGGAAAACCACATTCTTGCTGTACTTGTCTCAGATAGAATATATTTGAGAAAAAGCCCGAAGGGTGGTATAATACAGGGAAAACTCAAATTGGAAAGATGAACACGGTGATCATGGAAAAAGACATCAAAAAAGTTCTTTACACAAACGAAGACATCGTCAAGGAAACGCAAAAATTAGGACAGCAACTCACCAAAGACTATGAAGGGAAAAATCCTTTATTAGTTGGTGTCTTAAAAGGTGCTGTTCCTTTTATGGCTGAGCTGATTAAACATATTGACACGCACGTTGAGATTGATTTTATGGTGGTATCTAGCTACGCTGGAACACAAAGCACTGGTGAGGTCAAAATCCTTAAGGATGTGGATACCAATATCGAGGGTCGTGACGTGATTTTTGTTGAGGATATTATCGATACAGGAAGGACCTTACTTTACCTTCGTGACCTCTTCAAATATCGCAAGGCCAATTCAGTTACCATTGCGACCTTGTTTGATAAGCCCGAAGGACGTGTGGTTGACATTGATGCAGATTATGTGTGCTATGATGTGCCCAATGAATTTATTGTTGGCTTTGGTTTAGATTATGATGAACGTTATCGCAATCTTCCCTATGTCGGCGTCCTAAAAGAAGAAGTCTATAATACAAAATAGAAAGTGTAATCTATGAATAATAAGGGAAATAACGGTGGGATGTTCCGAAATTCCTTTGTTTGGTTAATTGTCATTGTTGCCGCAGTAGCTGGTTTCAATTTTTATTTTAATACTGATACAAGCCAAACAGAGTCAATTTCTTATTCCAAATTAGTGAACCAGATTGAAGATGGTAATATTAAATCCATTAGCTACCAACCAAATGGTAGTGTCATTGAAGTTTCTGGGACCTATAAAACAGCTCAAACTCGTAAGACAACGAGTACGCCACTTGCTTTACTGGGAACGACAAGTTCTCAAAAAGTAACTGGCTTTACATCTTTGACCCTCGCAGATGACGCTTCAATGAAGACTCTGCAAGATGCTGCGAAAACAGCTGGAACCACAGTCAAGGTTAAGGAAGCTAGTCAATCTGGACAATGGTTGTCTCTTTTGATTAGTTTTGGACCGATTGTAATTTTCATTGTCTTTTTCATGATGATGATGAATCAAAGCGGTTCCCGTGGTGGTGGCATGAATGCCATGAACTTTGGCCGAAACAAAGTTAAAGCCACAGAAAATAAAGACATTAAGATACGCTTTTCGGATGTGGCTGGAGCAGAGGAAGAAAAACAAGAACTGGTAGAAGTTGTTGACTTCTTGAAAAACCCGAAACGCTACCGTTCTTTAGGTGCGCGAATCCCCGCTGGTGTTCTTTTAGAAGGACCTCCAGGGACAGGGAAAACTCTTTTAGCCAAGGCTGTTGCTGGTGAAGCGAGCGTTCCATTTTTTAGCATCTCAGGTTCAGACTTTGTCGAAATGTTTGTCGGGGTAGGTGCTAGCCGAGTACGCTCCCTCTTTGAAGATGCTAAAAAAGCGGCCCCGTCCATTATTTTTATTGATGAAATTGATGCTGTTGGTCGTCGTCGTGGTACCGGAATGGGTGGCGGTAATGATGAACGCGAACAAACCCTCAATCAGCTCTTAATTGAGATGGATGGTTTTGAGGGGACAGAAGGCGTTATTGTAATTGCGGCCACTAACCGTAGTGATGTGTTGGACCCGGCACTTCTCCGTCCAGGTCGTTTTGACCGGAAAGTCTTGGTTGGTAGACCGGATGTCAAAGGCCGTGAAGCTATCCTACGTGTCCATGCCCGTAACAAACCATTAGCAAGTGATGTTGATTTGAAAGTTGTTGCGCAACAAACACCAGGCTTTGTTGGTGCAGATTTGGAAAATGTCTTAAATGAGGCTGCTCTAGTTGCTGCACGTCGCAATAAGAAAGTGATTGACGCTTCTGACGTCGATGAAGCGGAAGATCGTGTTATTGCAGGTCCATCTAAAGAAGATAAAACAGTTTCTGAAAAGGAACGTCAGATGGTCGCTTATCATGAAGCTGGTCATACAATTGTCGGTTTAGTGCTTTCGAATGCACGTGTGGTACATAAAGTAACTATTGTTCCACGTGGTCGTGCTGGTGGTTATATGATTGCCTTGCCTAAAGAAGATCAAAATCTCTTATCCAAGGACGATATGAAAGAACAATTAGCCGGCTTGATGGGTGGACGTGTGGCTGAAGAGATTATCTTCAATGCTCAGACAACAGGCGCTTCAAATGACTTTGAACAGGCGACACAAATGGCTCGAAGCATGGTCACAGAATACGGAATGAGTGACATTTTAGGACCTGTTCAGTATGAAGGTAACCACGCCATGATGCCAGGACAATACGGTCAAGAAAAAACGTATTCAGCAGAAACTGCTCGCTTAATTGACGAAGAAGTTCGTCATCTTTTAAACGAAGCGCGAGATAAAGCAGCGGAAATTATTCAAGCAAACCGTGACACTCATAAACTGATTGCTGAGGCACTCTTGAAGTATGAAACATTGGATGCGAAACAAATCCGTTCAATTTATGAAACAGGTATGCTGCCTGAGCCTGATGGTCAAGATGAACCCGTTCACCCTTTATCGTACGAAGAAGTAAAAAAACGCGCTGAAGAAAGCGCAAAAGATGAAGACTAACAAAAAAGAACCAAATGGTTCTTTTTTTATGCTTCAATGTGTAAAAAGACACTCTTAAACGCATAAAAACTAAGAACAAGAGACTTCCCCGAAAAAAATCAAAAAAACTTTCAAAAACCTATTGACAGTAGAGGCGGATATTTAGTATACTAATTTAGCTGTCAGGGCGAAGG
>NZ_KQ969496.1 GCF_001578885.1 Streptococcus sp. DD12
ATAATTTAATATTTGGAAGGGTAGCGAAGTGGCTAAACGCGGCGGACTGTAAATCCGCTCCTTCGGGTTCGGGGGTTCGAATCCCTCCCCTTCCATAATACGGGCATAGTTTAAAGGTAGAACTAAGGTCTCCAAAACCTTCAGTGTGGGTTCAATTCCTACTGCCCGTGTTAAACAATATATGGCGGGTGTGGTGAAGTGGTTAACACACCAGATTGTGGCTCTGGCATGCGTGGGTTCGATCCCCATCACTCGCCTATTTATTATTGGGGTATAGCCAAGCGGTAAGGCAAGGGACTTTGACTCCCTCATGCGTTGGTTCGAATCCAGCTACCCCAGTTACACTTTGCCGGCGTGGCGGAATTGGCAGACGCGCTGGACTCAAAATCCAGTGTCCGCAAGGACGTGCCGGTTCGACCCCGGCCGCCGGTATAGTGGAAGAATAGATAGTAATCTATTCTTTTTTTGTTTATAGGAGAAAATTATGGCTGCTGATATGTTACAACTTTACCAACAAATCGGTTTACCAAGTGATTTGAGAAGTAAAGAGAATTTCCAAAATGCAGAGATTTCTAAGGTTATTGTCCATAAAAAGAGTCGACATTGGGAATTTTTCTTTGATTTTCCGAATCTTTTAGATGCTGAAGAGTACCGAATCTTTCGTGGCCTCTTAGTAGAAACCTTTTCTCAATTGGGTATCCAAACTTCAATCAGTTTTAACATTAGATCTTCTTATTCTGCACAAGATTCGGATGTTTTATTAGATTATGTAAAACTTTTTGTGAAAATGACATCAGAGTTGCAACGCGTAGTTTCAGGAGATAATGGGGCTGACTCCATATCATGTCAAGAGAATTTAATTCAATTTCGTGTACCTGATTATGTGGATGATGGCTATTACTACAGGAAGTATCTTCCCTTAATAAATGATTTTTTGGTTGGCTGTGGTTTTCCAAAATGTGACATTGCTTTTGTTTTAAATCGAGAGTTGGGGGATGCTCAGCGTCAGATTGTCGAAGAGAGTAAACAAAAGCGGTTAAAAGAGGCGGAAGTGCTTGGGCAAGAGGCTATTTTGCAGTCCGAAAAACGCGAGAAGGTTGAAGAGGCAAGTGAGCCTAGACCAACCTTTACTTTTGAAAAGGTTGAGGAAAAGCGTTCTTCAGCTGGTTTGATGCAACAAACGGTTACCCCCATGGTTGAAATCACAGATGAAGAAAACCAAGTTGTTTTTGAAGGTCTAATCTTTGATTTTGAGGCACGCACCACGAGGACGGGTCGGATTATCTTAAGCTTTAAGATGACGGACTATACTTCTAGTTTTACAATGCAGAGATGGGTACGTAATGAAGAAGAATTAAAGCGGTTTGATTTTATCAAAAAAGGGGCTTGGGTCCGCGTACGGGGGAATATTGAGGATAACCGTTTTACGAGAAGTCTGGTAATGAATGTTCGTGATGCTGTTGCTGTTACTCATGATATGCGTAAGGATTTAATGCCTGAAGGTGAGAAGCGGGTAGAATTTCATGCTCACACGAATATGTCCGCCATGGATGCTATTCCTGAGGTTGAGGATTTGGTTAAACGTGCGGCTGACTGGGGGCATTCGGCTATTGCTATTACAGATCATGGGAATGTGCAAAGTTTTCCACATGGCTATCATGCTGGAAAGAAGAATGGTGTAAAAGTCATCTTTGGCTTGGAGGCCAATATTGTTGATGATCAGGTGATGATCGCCTATAACGCAAGTGACCGCTTGTTGGACGATGCCATTTATGTTGTGTTTGACGTTGAAACGACGGGACTTTCAGCGGTGAATCACCAGTTGATTCAAATTGCTGCTTCAAAAATGCAAAAGGGTAATATTATTGATGAGTTTGATGTCTTCATCAATCCTGGTCATCCTTTGAGCAAATTTACGACGGAGCTGACTGGAATTACGGACAATCACGTCAAGGATGCTCCGCCTATTGAGGAAACGCTCAAAGCCTTTCAAGAATTTTGTGACGGGGCCATTTTAGTTGCCCATAATGCTAGCTTTGACGTTGGTTTTATGAATGCCAACTATGAACGTTACGGTTTGCCAACCATTACACAACCAGTCATTGATACGATTGAACTGGCAAGAAATTTGTATCCTGAATATAAGAGGCATGGTTTGGGACCACTGACCAAACGTTTTGGAGTTGCACTGGAACACCATCATATGGCGAATTTTGACGCGGAGGCAACGGGACGTCTGCTGTTTATCTTCTTGAAAGAGGCCAAGGAAAAGCACAAGGTCATCAATTTGAATCAGTTGAATTTTGATCTAATTCGAGAGGACTCCTACCAAAAGGCCAAGCCTTATCACACGACAATCTATGTGCAAACGCAAGAAGGATTAATCAACATGTTCAAGTTGGTTAGTTTGTCTAATGTGACTTACTTTTCTGGGATTCCTCGTATTCCACGGTCTGTTTTGGATGCGCATCGCGAAGGGCTTTTGTTGGGGACGGCTTGTTCAGATGGTGAAGTTTTTGATACCTTGCTGCTTAAGGGCTTTGATGCAGCGGTGGAAGTTGCCCGTTATTATGACTTTATCGAGGTCATGCCACCTGCCTTGTACAGACCTTTGCTGGCTCAAGATATGTTTGAGGATGAAAAAGGGATTGAAAAAACGATCCAAGATCTTGTCGCTATCGGGCAAAGCTTGGATAAGCCTGTTTTGGCAACGGGGAATGTGCATTATTTGGACCCTGAAGATGCCATTTATCGCGAGATTATTGTCAGAAGTTTAGGGCAAGGGGCCCCTATCAACCGTCCAATCGGAAAAGGCGATGGGGCGCAACCGGCTCCCCTTCCTGAGGCTCATTTTCGAACGACAAATGAGATGTTAGATGATTTTGCCTTTTTGGGAGAAGCCGAAGCCAGACGTTTGGTTATTACAGAGCCAAATGCGCTAGCTGAGCGTTTTGATGCCATTGAGGTTGTTAAGAAGGACTTGTATACACCTTTTATCGAGCGGGCTGAAGAACAAGTCGCTGAGATGACCTACGCCAAAGCTTTTGAGCTCTACGGCAATCCTCTGCCAGACATTATTGACCGCCGGATTGAAAAAGAATTAACTTCGATTTTGGGGAATGGCTTTGCGGTGATTTACCTGGCGTCCCAGATGTTGGTGAATCGTTCCAATGCCAGGGGTTACCTGGTGGGGTCACGGGGGTCTGTTGGGTCTAGTTTTGTGGCGACCATGATTGGCATCACGGAAGTTAATCCTATGCCTCCTCATTATGTCTGTCCCCAGTGTCGTACGTCTGAATTTATCACGGATGGGTCGGTAGGTTCTGGCTATGATTTGCCCAATAAGGACTGTCCGAAGTGTGGGACAACTTTTCGAAAAGATGGACAAGACATTCCTTTTGAGACCTTCCTAGGTTTTGATGGGGACAAGGTCCCTGATATTGACTTGAACTTCTCGGGTGATGACCAGCCTTTGGCCCATCTGGATGTTCGTGATATTTTTGGGGAAGATTACGCTTTTCGTGCTGGGACGGTATCGACGGTTGCGGATCGGACAGCCTATGGCTTTGTCAAAGGTTACGAACGTGACTTCCAAAAGGATTATAATGATGCTGAAGTTGATCGTTTGGCCATGGGAGCTGCTGGGGTTAAACGGAGTACAGGGCAACACCCGGGGGGGATTGTTGTTATTCCTGACTATATGAATGTGTATGATTTTACACCGATTCAGTACCCAGCAGATGACCTTGAGGCAAGTTGGCGAACGACCCACTTTAATTTCCATGATATCGACGAGAATGTTTTAAAGCTTGATATTTTGGGGCATGATGATCCGACGATGGTACGCAAGTTGCAGGATTTGTCTGGAATTGACCCTAAGGATATTCCAGCAGATGACCCAGGTGTGATGGCGCTCTTTTCAGGAACTGACATTTTGGGCGTTACGGCTGAACAAATAGGAACACCGACGGGGATGCTTGGAATCCCTGAATTTGGGACCAATTTTGTTCGTGGCATGGTTGAAGAAACGCATCCGACGACATTTGCGGAATTGCTTCAGCTGTCTGGTTTATCGCACGGGACCGATGTGTGGTTAGGCAATGCTCAAGACCTGATTAAGGAAGGGATTGCTGACTTGTCTACGGTTATTGGTTGTCGGGATGATATCATGGTCTATCTGATGCACCGTGGCCTAGAACCTAAAATGGCCTTTACCATTATGGAACGCGTGCGTAAGGGCATGTGGTTGAAGATTTCTGAGGATGAGCGTAATGGCTATATTCAGGCCATGCGTGAAAACAATGTTCCGGATTGGTATATCGAATCCTGTGGAAAAATCAAGTACATGTTCCCTAAGGCCCATGCGGCAGCCTATGTTTTGATGGCACTGCGGGTGGCTTATTTCAAAGTGCATTATCCCATTTATTATTATTGCGCCTATTTTTCCATCCGTGCTAAGGCTTTTGATATCAAGACCATGAGTGCTGGTCTTGTAGCGGTCAAGGAGCGGTTGAAGGAAATTGCCCTCAAACAAAAGAATAACGAAGCTTCTAACGTGGAAAAAGATTTGTACACCACTTTGGAAATCGTTAATGAAATGCTTGAGCGTGGCTTTTCTTTCGGTCAGTTAGACCTCTATAAGAGTGACGCCACCGAGTTTCTAATTGATGGCGACACCTTGATTCCGCCATTTGTGGCCTTGGACGGTCTCGGAGAAAACGTAGCTAAACAGCTGATAAGGGCTCGTGAAGAAGGTGAGTTTTTGTCTAAAACAGAGCTCCGTAAGCGTGGTGGTCTATCTCAAACTTTGGTTGATAAAATGGATGAGATGGGGATATTAGGTGGCTTGCCTGAAGATAACCAGTTGAGTTTATTTGAGGACCTTTTTTAGGGAAATAGTAAGCAGTTATGTGAAAATTATCTGTGCGTGCTGATATTTAGAGCATGCTAAAAGCGTCTAGGAATCTTCCTAGACGCTTTTAAGTTATTCGATGATGAGTAAGCCATCAACTTGTTTGAAGGGCTCATCAGCGTTAATGTGGTCGTAAAACATGATGCCATTGGTATGATCGATTTCATGCTGAACAACAATGGCGTTGTATCCTTTAAATTTAGCCCGTTGTTTGTTGCCATCTTTGTCAAAATAGTCAACCGTCACCCGTGCATGGCGGATGACATAACCGGGCACCTCACGGTCAACAGAGAGACAGCCCTCGCCGTCAGCTAAGGCAGCATCCTGAACCGAATGGGCGACAACACGTGGGTTGTACATGACTTCTGCCAGACTGTAGGCTTCTTTTGGTGGGTTTCCATCCTTGTCTTCTGGGTTTGGAACCAAAGTAGCGATAATACGCTTAGAGATGTCCAGTTGGGGAGCTGCTAAGCCAACACCGCCACGGAGACCTAATTTTTCAGCCATAATGGGGTCCTGAGAATTGCGCAAGAATTGCATCATCTTCTCTCCCAAAATGATATCCTCGTCTGATAAAGGAAAGGTAACGTCTGCTGCAACCTCGCGTAAGGTGGGGTTGCCTTCGCGAATGATATCAGACATATCAATAACATGGGCTGCTTGGGTCAGTTTGGATTGTTTAGACATGTGCTCCTCCTCAGTTTTGTCTGACTTCTACTATATCACAAAGGCTAGTGAAAATCCAAGGAAGGCCCTTATTTTCTGTTTGCTGGTCTCAGCTGAAAAAGCCTAGTGATTCTTGACAAGCTTTTGGGAGTTTGCTACAATGTATAAGTCTGATGACAACTACTTTTTCTTGGTTGTGGGCAAGCCAACCCGCCACTCGGATAAAGCAAAAAAAGGAGAAAAATTATGGCAATCTCAAAAGAGAAAAAGAACGAAATCATTGCAAAATATGCTCGTCACGAAGGTGATACAGGTTCTGTTGAAGTACAAGTTGCTGTTTTGACTTGGGAAATCAACCACCTCAACGAACACATCAAACAACACCAAAAAGACCATGCAACTTACCGTGGATTGATGAAAAAAATCGGTCACCGTCGTAACTTGTTGGCTTACCTTCGTCGTACAGACGTTAACCGCTACCGTGATTTGATCAGCTCACTTGGTCTGCGTCGTTAATCGTCACTGGAAAACACCCTCTGGGGTGTTTTTTTGTTTGACAGCTAATCTTTATGAAAGCATGCCCTGCAAGCTATCAAGGATTTTTCACTGAGAACCTGTATGCGGTTACTTATTTATGGTACAATGGTAGGGTAGCTAGATGCCCTGAGGTTTAGATTTTAAGGGATTTATGCTAGAATAGACCCTATAGGAAAATTGTTTTAAAGTCTTTTTCAGATTTTCGGTGAACGACTGTGAAAAATTCGGAAATGGCAGAGGCAAGTCATATGGCAAAGGAATGTTTTGAATTTCAGTTAGCAGGAAAAACGCTCGAGGTTGAAACAGGAGAGCTGGCTAGACAAGCCAATGGCGCTTGTTTGGTAAGGTGTGGAGGGACCGCAGTCCTAAGTGTGGCAGTTATGTCTGATGTAGACAGCCAGCAGGACTTTTTCCCTTTGCAGGTGCTATATGAAGAGCGTGCTTATGCGGCAGGGAAAATCCCTGGCGGTTTTAAAAAGCGAGAGGGGCGTCCTTCTTTGGAGGCCACTCTGGCGGCGCGTATGATTGATCGGACCTTGCGCCCTCTGTTTCCGAAAGAGTTACACCGTGAGGTACAAATTGTTAACACAGTCCTGTCTTATGATGCATCGGTAAGTCCTAGTCTTTTAGCCCTTTTGGGGTCTTCCTTAGCTTTGACCTTATCAGATATACCATTTGAAGGGCCGGTAGCAGCGACCAGGCTGGCTTATGATGCTGAAAGCGGACTGTCTAATGATTGGTCTCATCAGTTATCAGAAATATCTAGCTTGGACTTGACTTTGGCTGGAACAGCGAGCTCTTTGACTATGCTAGAAGGGTCTGCTAAGGAAGTGGCAGAGGAGCTTGTCGGTGATGCTTTTTCTATCGGTCATGAGGTCATTAAGGCATTAGTGGCTTTTCAAAAACAGATTCAGTTAGCCTGTGGCAAGGAAAAGTGTTCGCTAGAAAGCAGCGATGTAACAGCTAGTCAATTAGAATCTTGGCTGACTCAGGAGGCATTTGACACATTAGTTGACCTGTTAAGGCGTATTCCCTTGCAGGCTGCGAAACTAGACTTGGATAAGTTAGAGCAGGTGCTTTTAGATCGCTTGGCGGAGACAGAGCTAACTTGGACGCAGGAGGATTTCCAAAAGCTTTTTCAAGCTCTAGTGGCCAAGGCGACCCGTCGCCTGATTGTTGACGAGGGCTTGCGGCCTGACCGTCGGGGGCTTAAAGAGATACGTCCTCTAGACGTTCAGATAGATAAGCTTCCTAGTGTGCACGGCTCAGGTTTATTTACACGGGGGCAGACCCAGGTCTTATCTAGTCTGACTTTGGCACCGATGTCTGAGGCTCCCTTGGTCGATGGCTTAGCTCCCGCTTTTCATCAGCGGTTCACGCATCATTACAACTTTCCAGCTTACTCTGTCGGGGAAACGGGGCGCTATGGAGCGCCAGGAAGACGTGAACTCGGTCATGGGGCTCTTGGCGAGCGTGCTTTGGCTGAGGTATTACCCTCTCTGGAAGATTTTCCCTATGCTATCCGTTTGGTTGCTGAGGTATTGGAGTCTAACGGCTCAAGTTCACAGGCGGCCATTTGTGCAGGGAGTTTGGCTTTGATGGCCGGAGGAGTTCCCATATCGGCTCCAGTTGCTGGCATCGCCATGGGACTGGTAGTAGAGGGGGATAAGCAGGTTATCTTGACGGATATCCAGGGGGCAGAAGACCACTTTGGTGATATGGATTTTAAGGTGGCAGGAACACAGTCAGGGATTACAGCCTTGCAAATGGATATTAAGGTTTCTGGCCTTTCGGTTGAACTTTTGACCCAAGCTTTGGCCCAGGCCAAACAAGCACGTTTGGAGATCTTAGCCACTATGGCTGAGACGATTGCTCAGCCGCGTCCTAGTTTGGCTGCAACGGCTCCTAGGATTGCCCGACTAGTTATTCCAGTAGAAAAATTAAACGCGTTATTGGAAAAGGTGGGGAAACCATTGATCGCATTATTGCCCAAACGGGTGTTGCGATAACTATTGAAGATGACGGACAGACTTTTGTCTATGGACCAGATGACCAGGCTAACCAAAAAGCGGTTGCTTTGATTACCGGTCTTGTACGAGAGGCTGTTATTGGTGAGATTTATGAAGAGGCAGAGGTGACAAAACTGACGAAATATGGTGCTTTTGTCCGACTTTTTGGACAGACAGAGGCATTTTTACATATTTCGCAGGTCGCTTGGGAACGTACCGATCGTATGGAAGACGTTGTCAGTGTCGGAGATCGTGTGCGCGTGATATTGCAAAATAAAGATGATAAGGGACGGCTCAATGTGTCGATGAAAGCACTATTGCCTAAACCTGAAAGAAAACATAGCGAGGATGAACAGCATGCCTAAGCAATTATCAGATGAACTTGACCAAAGTTTGCGTGCATTTATTGAACAACCGGACCACTTTTTAAAGGGGCTCCAACTCATGTATGCATTGCATAACTATCCGGTTTTGGCGTCAAGTGTGCCCTATATCGTAGACGTCAGCGGGGAGATGGTGATTCCTGTCTTTACGAATGAAAAAGATTTGAAGGCCTTTAAGGCAGAAAATGAAGACGCTCAAAAACAAACCTGGGTGAAACGCCCAACCTTGAAAGTCTTAGAAGATGCGGTCTTAAACGGTATTTCGGGGCTTGCCTATAACCTTAAATCCAAAGGGGACACGGGGAACTCGACGCTCTTTCGCAACAATGACATGTTGCAATTTATGAAGAATTACACCAAAATTTTAAACCCACTTTTAAGTACGGAAAATCAGAAAGCTGACCTCTTAGAGAAAGTTTATCTGGTACCTGCCATTATCAATCTGCTAGATGAAGGGCGCTATACGCAGACCTTCCCCACATTGGCGGACCCGCATGGCAATCGCTTTATTCCAATTTTCACCAATGTAGCTAGTTTGGCCAAATGGTATGAAAATCAAGAATTTGGAACCCCTTTTCGGATGGAACAGGGAACGATTCTTGCTTGGAATTTGGATGAGATTTACCACCCGCCAGCTGAGGAGTCTGAGATTGATGACACAACAGGTGTAGTCGTCAATCCTTTTGATGAACAACAAGTTCTGATTGAATGGTCAAATTTAGACTGAGCTGATAGAGGGCGATAAGAAACGGAGGCGTATGTATGGGATGGTGGAGAGAAACCATCAATATTGTAAAAGAAAATGATCCGGCGGCACGGACGTCTCTGGAAGTGCTTTTGACCTATCCAGGTGTCAAAGCGCTAGCTGCGCATCGCTTATCCCATTTTCTGTGGCGACATGGCTTTAAGCTCCTAGCACGGATGCATAGCCAGTTTTGGCGTTTTTTGACACAAATCGAGATTCACCCAGGAGCGCAGATCGCTCCTGGTGTCTTTATTGACCATGGGGCTGGGCTAGTGATTGGGGAAACGGCCATCGTGGAACGAGGGGTCTTGCTCTATCATGGGGTAACCTTGGGAGGAACTGGAAAAGATACCGGGAAACGCCATCCGACTGTTCGTCAGGGCGCTCTGATTTCTGCCCATTCTCAGATTATCGGCCCGATTGAAATTGGCGAGCAAGCCAAGGTAGGAGCTGGCGCTGTGGTTGTTGCGGATGTGCCTAGTGACGTGACAGTTGTTGGTATTCCGGCAAAAATTGTTCGTGTCCATGGCAAAAAAGATGAACCTGTGATTCATGAAGAAGAAGAAAAGCGGGCTTATTACATGAGCAAACTGGAAAAAGCGCGTGAAGCAAGTCACTATTCGTCGAGTTTGTAGGAGGCGACCGAATGAACAAAAAAAATCAATACTGGTTGAGTCTGATCATAGGCGTCTTTTTATTCCTCTATAGCCTTTTTCGGCTAGGGGCTACTATTTATCGGTCGGAGTTTCTTTTTAGTGTGCTATGGCTGATTTTTGGACTGGCAAATGCTTACAACGTCTATCGCATCTGGAAAACAAGACTTAAGTGAGGAAAGAGAAAGGATGAGGGCTTGCCTGGGCAAGTTCTGGTGGTGTCGGTATGTTGAAAATCTATGATACAATGACTCGCAGTTTACGGGAATTCGTTCCTATTGAGGAAGATAAGGTTAAAATGTATGTGTGTGGCCCTACGGTTTATAACTACATCCATGTGGGAAACGCGCGTTCAACGGTGGCTTTTGATACCATTCGTCGCTATTTTGAGTACCGTGGCTATGAGGTGACCTATGTTTCTAACTTCACGGATGTGGATGACAAGATTATTCGCCGAGCCTTGGAAGAGGGTATCAGTCCTCAGGAAGTTGCGGACAAATACATTGCAGCCTTTCGCGCAGATGTGACGGAGTTGGGCGTGAAACCAGCGACCCATCACCCTCGAGTAGTTGATTTTATGCCGGCCATTATTCAATTTGTCTCTGATTTGATCGCCAAGGGTTATGCTTACGAGAGCCAAGGGGATGTTTATTTCCGAGTAGAAAAGTCCAAGCATTATGCTCAGTTAGCCAACAAAACCTTAGAAGATTTGGAGCTTGGCGCTTCTGGCCGGACAGACGAAGAGACCGCTCGCAAGGAAAATCCAGTGGATTTTGCTCTTTGGAAGGCTGCAAAAGCTGATGAAATTTCTTGGGACAGTCCTTGGGGACCAGGACGTCCAGGTTGGCATATCGAGTGTTCCGTTATGGCGACGGAACTGTTGGGGGACACGATTGACATTCACGGTGGTGGTGCCGATTTAGAGTTTCCCCACCACACCAATGAAATTGCGCAATCAGAAGCGAAGACTGGTAAGACTTTTGCCAATTACTGGATGCACAATGGTTTTGTCAATATTGACAATGTCAAGATGTCTAAGTCTTTGGGGAATTTCATCACGGTGCATGATGCATTAGAGACCATTGAAGGTCAGACCTTGCGTTTCTTCTTTGCGACACAGCATTATCGAAAACCGATTAACTTTACAGAGAAGGCTCTCCGTGATGCTAAGGTTAATTTGAAGTATCTGCAAAATACTTACGAGCAACCTTTTGCAGGTGACGTTGATCCAACACAGCTGCAAGAGTTTGAAGAGCGTTTTGTGGCTGCGATGGATGAGGATTTCAATACGGCTAATGGGATTACGGTGGTCTTTGATATGGCCAAATGGATTAATTCTGGGCATTATAACCAAGAGGTGAAAGATAGTCTGGCTCGCATCTTGGAGGTGTTTGGAATTGTCTTTGCAACAGAGACTTTGGATGCTGATATTGAGGACTTGATTGCTAAACGCCAAGAAGCGAGAGCCAATCGTGACTTTGCCACTGCCGATAAAATCCGAGATGACCTACAGGCGCGTGGGATTAAATTACTGGATACAAAAGACGGGGTGAGGTGGACACGTGATTGACATCAACCTCATCAATGGTGTGGCCTTGGCTTTTGAGGGGGATGCGGTATATAGCATGTACGTGCGTCGGCATCTCATCTTTCAGGGCTTAACCAAGCCTAACCGTTTGCACTATGCAGCCACCCGCTATGTGTCTGCCAAGGCCCAGGCTGCTTTGATGGCACAACTAATGGACGAAAAGGTGTTGACGGAAAAAGAAGAGGCTATCTACAAGCGAGGCCGTAATGCCAATAGCCATACCAAGGCTAAAAATACGGATATCGTGACCTATCGCATGTCGACGGGCTTTGAGGCCGTTATTGGTTATCTGCATATGACCGACCAACTTTCTCGCTTAGAAGAACTGGTAGATTGGTGCATTGCCCGTGTAGAAAGAGATGCTTGAGAGGGCTTGTACTCATCTGACATAAAAATGTCTAAGACCTCCCTTTGGGGAGAAGTAGACCGTAGCGATTCCTAAGGGATTGCTTGCCTTAACGCTGAGCCTAGTGTCTCAAAGTTGCTAAACGCTTGAAACAGACCTGTTTCAGGCGTTTTTTTCACGGCAGGAAGCCTTAGTTCTTACTGATTAGAAGTGGCCGGGTCCTTTCTATTGGCGGACTTCCCTAGTTCCTCCCGGTTTAATCAGTTTGTCCCCATGCTAAAAGGCCTAAGATAGCATCTTAGACCTTTTTTTGTTTACTTGTCTTTTGGACTGGTTGCAGAATTATCTAGGGATTTACCGAGTTCGATGAGGTAAGCCTTGAGGTCTTCTTTAACTTGAGGGTGTTGTAGGGCGTAATCAATTGACGTCTTCATAAAGCCAAATTTATCACCGACATCATAGCGTTTACCGGTAAATTCACGGGCAAAGACGCGTTGGGTCTTATTGAGGGTGTCGATGGCATCGGTCAATTGGATTTCATTACCGGCACCTGGTTTTTGCGTTTCTAAAATCGTGAAAATTTCAGGGGTCAACAGGTAGCGTCCGATGATTGCCAAATCACTTGGTGCATCTTCTGGTTTTGGTTTTTCAACAAAAGATTCGACACTGTAAAGGCCATTTTTACCTTCGCCTTGAGGGGCAATGACACCATAGGCAGAGACATCTTCGTGTGGCACAGGCATGACGGCAATGGTAGAAGCATGCGTTTGATCATAATCATTAATCAACTGTTGGGTTAATGGTGTCGCATGATCATCAGTGATATCCATCAAGTCATCCCCAAGCATAACCACAAAAGGTTCATCCCCTACAAAAGCTTTGGCCTGTAAGACAGCATCTCCCAGCCCACGTGGGTGACTTTGACGAATGAAATGCAGATTGATAGCAGTTGTGTCATTGACTAACTTGAGCAAGTCTGTTTTGCCCTTTTGTTCCAAGTTGTACTCGAGTTCAAAGTTAGAGTCAAAGTGATCTTCGATAGAACGTTTTGACTTCCCTGTCACGACCAGGATTTCTTCGATACCAGATTTGAGAGCTTCTTCGACGATAAACTGAATGGTCGGTTTATCGACAATGGGCAACATTTCCTTGGCCAAGGCCTTAGTTGCTGGCAAAAAGCGGGTTCCTAGACCTGCAGCAGGGATAACGGCTTTACGGACTTTCTTTTTCATTAGCATAGGGACTCCTTTATTTTTTTGTTGGGGGTTATTCTGCCCATTCGTTTTCAGAACGAAATTCATTTTGCATCATATTGAGGATGGCTTCTTTGACATCAGCGCCTTGGTAAATCACACGGTAGATAGCCGTTGTGATAGGCATATAGACATCCAGTTCTTGGGCCAATTCATAGGCAACCTTGGTCGTGGAAATACCTTCGATGACCATGCCCATGTTGCGTTCAACATCCTCGAGTTTCTCTCCTTGACCTAGAGCATAGCCAGCCCGCCAGTTGCGAGAATGGACGGATGTTCCTGTAACAATTAAGTCACCAACACCAGATAGGCCACTGTAGGTAAGCGGTTTTGCCCCCATTTTGACACCTAAGCGGGTAATCTCGGCTAAGCCACGGGTGATAACAGCAGCTTTGGCATTGTCTCCATAGCCCATACCAGCTAGGGCTCCCGCTCCAACAGCGATAATATTCTTGAGAGCGCCAGCCGTTTCAACACCGATAACATCTGAATTGGTGTAGAGGCGGAAGTAATTATTACTAAAGAGAGCTTGGGCATAGGCAGCTGTCTCAGGGTCAATGGATGCTGCGGTAATCAAAGTCAAATCCCGCACGATAGTTTCTTCAGCGTGGCTAGGACCTGAAATGACCACAATGTCACTGCGGAGTTCGCTAGGAATTTCTTCTTCCAAAATGGTCGACAGGCGTTCGTGAGTGCCAGGTTCTAAGCCCTTAGAAGCATGCATGATGACCGCAGGGTGGTCTAAAACCTCAGCAACTTGCTGGGCGACCAGACGTGTGACCTTGGTTGGGACAACAAATAAAATAGCATCCACATCAGCCAAGGCTTCAGTTAAGTCATCATAAGCCACAATAGCAGGGTCCAAGACCGCATCCTTAAAGTAACGGGTATTGGTGTGGCTGGTGTTGATTTCAGCGATTTGTTCAGGGATATTTCCCCAGATACGGACTTCGTGTCCGTTGTCATTGAGCACCTGTGATAGGGCAGTTCCCCAGGAACCAGGACCCAAGACGGCAATTTTTTGTTTTGTCATAGTTTTCTCCTCTATCGTTATCGAAAAGGCATTTCTATTATACCATAGCCGACCAGTGTCAAGCAGTCTTTAACTGTTTAAAATCCGATGACAAAGGTCAGGGCAGGAGAAATAATTGCAAAAATTTTCAGAAAATTCTCTAAAATGTCTTTTCAAAATTTCAAGAGTCTGCTATAATACCCTTTAAGAAAAAGTAAAGGAGCGTCAACATGTTAGTCTTGCGAGTCATTATTTTTGTGAAACTACCTGCCCGACGCTCGGAAATAAGGGGCTAAGTCTAGCCTATTTGTCATTTCCCCTCGTCTGGTTTTTCAGGCGAGGTTTATTTTTTCTAAAAAAGATTAAAGGAGTCATTTTATGACCACTTCTATAGATGAAAGGCTCAGTAAAAGAGCCTTTTGCCATAAAATCCTCAACGGCACCGCCATTGGGGTAATTGTTTCCCTCTTACCGAATTCGATGTTTTCGGTTCTTTTTTCTCTAGGTTTTTTGGCCAATAATAGCTTTTTTGCGACTTGGAATACGGTCAATCTCCTCTTTCAATGCGCCTTGTCGGCAGTCATTGGCACCTTGGTGGCCTTGGAGTTTGATTTCAAAGGCATGAAGGCTGCCATGATGGTAGCGGTGGCCTTTGTCAGTTCTGGAGCGGCTAGTCGACTGGGCGGGGCTGCGGAAATCTTGGCCCAGCTCCAATCCAAGCAGGCGCCCCAAGAAGTCATCGCGGCAGCCTCTAAGTTAACCAGTGGTTTTTATACATCAGGGACAGGTGATATCATCAATGTCATGCTCATGTGTGCCCTAACTGCTCTGGTGCTTTTTTGGCTAGAGGGCAAATTTGCTTCATTTAATTTTGTTCTTTTGCCTGTTATTGGTACCTTGCTGGGGACTTTGGGCATGACCTTGCTTCCTTATGTGAAGGTCATTTCAACGACCATCGGACAAGTCATTATGACCTTTACAGAGATGCAACCTTATCTCATGAGTGTCTTTATCTGTGTGACTTTTGCCATTATGATTGTCGCTCCTCTATCAACCGTAGCGATTGGTCTGGCCATCGGTCTAAATGGCTTGTCTGCAGGCGCTGCGGCTATGGGCGTGGGGACAACCTGTATTGTACTAGTCGTTCACATGTTTTTTGTCAATAAGCCGGGGGTGACGACTGCAGTGGCTTTGGGGTCTATGAAAATGATGATGCCCAATATTTTTGAAAAGCCCATTGCTTATTTACCTATCATCTCCACAGCGATTGTGACAGGCCTCTTGGTGCCTTTGTTTGGTGTTGTGGGCACACCCGCCTCCGCAGGCTTTGGTTTGGTGGGCCTAACGGGTCTCTTTGCCTCTGTGACGGGTGGTCTAAGCTTGGCAAATGCTGTGCTGGTTTGGCTAATATTACCTATCACGGTTGCCCTAGTTCTGCGATTTGTCTGGGAAAAATGGCTGAAGTGTTACACGGCTGATATTTTCCGCTTTGCTGAGTAGCTGAACTCACCTTATCAAAAACCTCCCCTGTACATTGCTACAGGGGAGGTTTGTCGTCTTAAGCGAAAGATTTGGCTACCTTGTTAATGGTCCAAGAACCGATGCCTGCGAGAACCAAGGCACCGACCATCATCGGTAGAAGGGTGAAGCCGGCAATTTCAGGGCCATAGGCCCCAGGCAGAAGTTGGTTGGCTGCCGTTGCCTTATCTTGAAATCTTCCCCAAGAAATCAATCAGTTCTTTGACGATATGCCAAGATACCTGGACTCGTATGACTGAGGCGGGTAAGGTGCCACTTTTTGCAGACATTCCAAGAATTAGGTCCGCCTTTTTGAGAACTTTTTTGATATAATATTATGACTTAGTAGCGTTTTTAACGATATGAAGGAGGAAATATGCTATTAAAAGCAGTACTTAAGTACAAGTGGCAGGTCTTGGGTTCCGTTACCATGGTCTGCCTTTATGTTGCCAGTAGCCTGATGCAGCCCTACTATCTAGAGCGTGTATTGGCAGCTGTTTCTAAAAATGATCAGGCGGCTATCCTGCATCTAGGTGCTTGGCTAGTCGGTATTGCCCTCATGGGTTTGGTAGCTGGTGCGCTTAACACGGTGCTAGCAGCCTTTATCGCCCAGTCGGTATCGGCTGACATTCGCGAGCGGCTTTTTAAGAAAATTCAATCCTTTTCTTATGCCAATATTGAAGACTTCAATGCTGGAAATCTGGTTGTACGGATGACCAATGACGTCAATCAGGTGCAAAACTTGTTGATGATGTTCTTTCAAGTGCTCTTACGCATGCCCATTATTTTTGTTGGGGCTTTTGTAATGGCCTTGGTCACTCTTCCACAACTGTGGTGGATTGTCATTGGCATGGTCCTTTTGATTGGCCTAGGGATGGGCTTGCTTATGGGCATGATGGGGCCTCGTTTTGCAGTTTTTCAAGGGCTAATGGACCGCATCAATAGTATTGCCAAGGAGAACTTGCGAGGGGTTCGGGTGGTCAAGTCCTTTGTTCAAGAAAAGCCACAGGAGGAAAAGTTCCGTCAGGTTTCAGACGAACTCTTGGGCCTTAACCTTTTCATCGGAAACGGTTTTGCCTTTTTGCAACCTTTCTTTTTCCTGGTTTCCTACCTGGCGCTCTACCTGGCTATCTATATGGTTTATACCATGATGGGAACAGTGCCTGAAGGGGTCAACCGTTTGGCTTCATTTGACACCTATTTGATGCAAATTATGTTTGCTATCATCATGCTGGGCTTTTTGTCGACGAATATCACTCGGGCTTTGGTGTCCATTCGTCGGATTAAGGAAGTGCTGACGACAGAGCCTGCAATGACCTTTGCCACAGATGAGGTGCATGACCTGGAAGGTTCTGTCAAATTTGACCATGTCACCTTTACGTATCCAAAAGACACAGAGCCAACGCTTAAGGATGTGAGCTTTCATATCCAAGCTGGTCAGATGGTCGGCGTTGTTGGGGCTACAGGGTCAGGAAA
The DNA here is from genome assembly GCF_001578885.1 of Streptococcus sp. DD12. Classification (GTDB taxonomy): domain Bacteria; phylum Bacillota; class Bacilli; order Lactobacillales; family Streptococcaceae; genus Streptococcus. The sequence continues at coordinate 17,099 of NZ_KQ969496.1, forward strand.
ATCGACTCTGGCTCAACTGATTCCACGTTTATTTGACCCACAAGAGGGAAAAATCACTATCGGGGGTGAAAACCTCAAGGATATGAGTCAGAGAACTCTGCGGGAGACGGTGTCCATCGTCTTGCAAAAAGCGATTTTGTTCTCTGGGACGATTGCCTCCAACATCCGTCAAGGAAAACGTGATGCCAAAGATTATGAAATTGCGCGTGCGGCACGTATCGCCCAGGCGCGTGAGTTTATTGACCGTATGCCAAGCACTTACGACAGTGAAGTCGAGGAGCGGGGAAATAACTTCTCGGGCGGGCAAAAGCAACGGATGTCTATTGCGCGTGGTTTGGTCTCAAAGCCCAAGGTCTTAATCTTGGATGACTCCACATCAGCCCTAGATGCCCAATCAGAAAAACTTGTTCAAGAAGCCCTGCATAAGGACCTTAAGGGGACGACAACCATTATCATTGCGCAAAAGATTTCTTCTGTCTTAAAGGCTGACAAGATTTTAGTCTTAGACGAGGGGCGCTTGATTGGTGAAGGAAGCCACAAGGAACTCTTGGAATCTAACGCTGTTTACCGCGAAATCTTTGAAACACAAAAAGGAAAGGAGGCCTAAATGACAACCGCACGTTTTTTCTGGTCTTATTTTAAGGCCTTCAAGCTATCTTTTCTCACCATACTGGTAATGATTTTAGTGGCGACAATTGCCCAAGTTGTGGCCCCTATCTACATTGGTCAGGCGATTGCAGCCTTGGCCCAGTTGGTGCAGGAACCCAAGGCAAGCGGTCATTTCTTTTCAGTACTCAATCAGATGCTCATTGCAATCGTGCTGATGACCCTGTCCTCTTTGGTCTATAGCTTGCTTTTTAACCGTATTATCAGCCATTCTACCAATCAGATGCGTAAGGGCCTCTTTGGGAAGCTCGAACAGTTGACGGTCAGCTTTTTTGACCGCCATCAGGATGGTGACATCCTGTCTCGTTTCACGTCTGATTTGGATAATATCCAAAATGCCTTTAACCAATCCTTGGTAACCGTGGTGACACAGGGAGTTCTCTACATTGGCATCGTTCTCATGATGTTTGTGGCCAATCCGCAACTGGCCTTGGTGACAGTAGCGACAACCCCGATTGCAGTGGTCTTTCTGGTTGTGATTATCCGCCTGTCTCGTAAGTACACTGACCTCCAACAAAAGAAGGTCGGTGCCCTCAATGCCTACATGGATGAAAATGTTTCTGGGCAGAAGGCTATCATTGTCCAAGGCTTGCAAGAAGAGGTCATTTCAGGCTTTATGGCGCAGAATGACGAGGTTCGCAAGGCGACCTTTAAGGGCCGTATTTTTGCAGGTCTACTTTTTCCAGTCATGAATGGTCTGAGTTTGATCAATACGGCCATTGTTATCTTTTGGGGTTCCAGTCTTGTTTTGGCGGACCAATCGCTCTCAACTGCAGCGGCGCTTGGTTTGGTCGTGACCTTTGTGCAATATTCCCAACAATATTATCAACCCATGATGCAGATTGCCTCTAGTTGGGCGGAAATGCAGTTGGCCTTTACAGGGGCCCAGCGGATTCAAGAAGTCTTTGACGAGCCTAACGAAGTGCGTCCTGAAAATGGTCCGGAATTTACCCAACTGGCTCAAGGTGTTAGCATTGACCATGTTGATTTTAGCTACTTGCCAGGAAAACCTATCCTAAGAGATGTCTCCATCGAGGCACCTCGGGGTCAGATGACAGCAGTGGTTGGGCCAACAGGTTCTGGGAAGACGACTATCATGAATCTGATCAATCGTTTCTACGATGTCGATAGTGGTGCTATCCGTTTTGATGGACGTGACATTCGTGACTACGACTTGGATAGTCTGCGTCGCCATGTGGGTATCGTCTTGCAGGAGTCCTTCCTCTTTTCAGGGACGATTCGAGACAATATCGCCTTTGGGAACCCTGAGGCGAGTCAAGCAGCCGTTGAAACGGCTGCCAAAGCTACCCATATCCATGACTTTATCATGAGTTTGCCAGAGGGTTACGACACTCAGGTGGATGATGAGCAAAATGTCTTTTCAACGGGTCAAAAGCAATTGATTTCCATCGCGCGGACCTTGCTGACAGACCCACAGGTTTTAATCTTGGATGAGGCGACGTCAAATGTTGACACCGTGACCGAGAGTAAGATTCAGGCGGCTATGGAAACCGTCATCGCCGGTCGAACGAGCTTTGTGATTGCCCACCGCTTAAAAACAATTTTAAACGCGGATCAAATTATCGTCCTTAAGGATGGGGTGGTCATTGAGCAGGGCAGCCATGCAGACTTGTTAGCGCAGAATGGTTTTTATGCAGAACTTTACCATAATCAATTTACCTTTGATTAGACAGATGACAGCCACACAGGCTGTTTTTTTGTTTGGTGAGGTAAATACTTGCATGGGAAGAGAGTTGTAAGCTATAATTAAGGGGCATTTGTTATGATGACAAAAATTTCATTAGGGAGGCGAGCTTATGCGCATATTTTACGGACTTCTGGGAATCCTTAATATCTTACTGGGCATTTTAGGCAGTGTGTTACCTATCATGCCAGGTTTTATTTTTTATTTCTTTGCCCTGATTTGCTTTATGCGCATGTCACCTCGCTTCAAACAGTGGGTGCAAAGACAATCTCTTTATCGCAAACTCATGAAACAAATGCACCAACACCGTAAAAATAAACGCCTGAAACAAATGGCAAAAGCACAAGGGTGAAAAGATGACAAAAATACGAGGATTTGAATTGGTTTCGCCCTTTGCTGGGCAAGAAGAACTCCTACCCAAGCGGGAAACAGCCCATGCAGCGGGCTATGACCTCAAGGTAGCTCAACAAACCCGCATCGCTCCAGGTGAGATTGTTCTGGTACCAACAGGTGTCAAAGCTTATATGCAACCAGGCGAGGTGCTCTACCTCTATGACCGCTCCAGCAATCCCCGTAAAAAGGGTTTGGTTTTGATTAATTCGGTCGGGGTCATCGATGGGGATTATTACGGAAACCCTCATAATGAAGGTCATATTTATGCGCAAATGCAAAATATCACAGACCAAGTTGTTGAGCTAGCGGTCGGTGACCGGATTGTTCAGGCTGTTTTTGCCCCTTTTCTGATAGCAGATGGAGATGAGGCGACAGGCCAACGAACGGGTGGCTTTGGTTCAACAGGTCATTAATACGAATAAAAAAGAAAGAGTGCCCGCGACAGTTGTCCCAGGCCCTTTTTCATGACAATCATAGAAAAGAGACAGATAGCTATGGCTAAGAAAAAATCCACTTTTGTTTGCCAAGAGTGTGGCTACCATTCCCCCAAATATCTAGGGCGTTGCCCCAACTGTTCGGCTTGGTCCTCCTTTGTAGAAGAAGTTGAAGTGGCTGAGGTCAAAAATGCGCGTGTCAGTCTGACGGGAGAACGCAGTCAACCAACCAAGCTCAAAGATGTTACCTCCATTACCTATGCCCGCACGCAGACAGACATGGACGAATTTAACCGTGTGCTGGGTGGCGGTGTGGTTCCTGGAAGTTTGGTTCTTATTGGAGGGGACCCTGGTATCGGGAAGTCTACCCTGCTGTTGCAGGTATCCACTCAGCTGGCTTCCAAGGGAACGGTACTCTACGTTTCTGGTGAGGAGTCGGCAGAGCAAATCAAGTTACGCAGTGAGCGCCTGGGCGATATTGACAATGAGTTTTACCTTTATGCGGAGACCAATATGCAGGCTATTCGTGCGCAGATTGACCAGATTAAACCTGATTTTCTCATCATAGACTCCATTCAGACCATTATGAGTCCTGAGGTCTCAAGTGTCCAGGGTTCGGTTTCTCAGGTGCGAGAGGTGACAGCGGAGCTCATGCAGTTGGCTAAAACCAATAATATTGCCACCTTTATCGTCGGTCATGTGACCAAGGAAGGGACCTTGGCTGGGCCTCGGATGCTGGAGCACATGGTGGACACGGTTCTTTATTTTGAAGGGGAGCGTCACCATACGTTTCGTATTTTGCGGGCGGTCAAAAACCGCTTTGGGTCGACCAATGAAATTGGTATTTTTGAGATGCGCTCGGGTGGGCTTGTTCAGGTGACAAATCCTAGCCAAGTTTTTCTGGAAGAGCGACTAGACGGAGCGACGGGTTCGGCCATCGTTGTGACCATGGAGGGCAGTCGGCCTATCCTAGCAGAGGTCCAATCCTTGGTGACGCCGACGGTTTTTGGCAATGCCAAACGGACAACGACAGGCTTGGACTTTAACCGGGTTAGCCTGATTATGGCTGTTTTGGAGAAGCGCTGTGGGCTTCTCCTGCAAAATCAGGATGCCTATCTCAAGGCTGCCGGCGGTGTCCGCCTGGATGAGCCAGCCATTGACTTGGCAGTAGCTGTGGCCATCGCCTCTAGCTATAAGGAAAAGCCAACCAACCCACAGGAATGTTTCATCGGTGAGATTGGCTTAACGGGTGAAATCCGTCGTGTCACCCGTATGGAGCAGCGGGTCAATGAAGCTGCCAAACGAGGCTTTACAAAAATTTATGCCCCTAAAAATGCCCTGCAGGGCCTGGTTTTCCCTGACACTATTCAGGTTATCGGTGTCTCAACAGTTAGCGACGTCCTTAAAGCTGTTTTTGGCTGAGAAGAAAAAGCAAACTCTAAGAGTTTGCTTTTTTTTCATTTTTTGAGATTAGAAATACCAAACTTGACCGAATGAAAGTTGCTCTCCTAGCTGAGACTTGGCAGGTCTACCTTGTGAGACGAGTTGTCTTGGCCCTTTTGGACCTGTCTGTGCAGGGCTTGGCTGGTAGGGGCCGGTTTGAAATCTTTGGGACACTCTAGCTATTTGGCGCATAGGATGGGCTTGCTCAAGGACGGGGTGTTCTGTCGTCCGTGCATCAATTGTCTGACCATCCCTGCTTTTAGATCGTTCTTTAGCCATTTGCTTGCTATTGTTGGCAATCGTTTCTGAGTTACTATCAGATGTAGTGTCGGCATCCTCGCTGGTGACCTTTGAACTGCTATCTGCGACTAGCTGGGGGTCATAAGTGCTGTCAGAAGCAGTATCAGCGCTAGTCTCGCTCACTGTCTCTGCCATAGTAGTATCAGCAGCTGTCTGGGTTGCTTCGTCGCTACTGGTATCACTAGATGACTCTGAACTTGACTCATTTGGTGGGGTCAGGTCACCGGATGGTAGCTCAGGCGGTGTGGTGCCGTCACCGCCGAACCCACCTGGTCCACTAGTTTCTGTTGTTTCGGTGGTGGCAGTCGTTGTTGAGGTTTGACCGGCGGAGGTGGTCACAGTGTAACTGCCTCCAGAGGTGATGGCCTCGGTTGAGAGAACGATATTGGTAAAGGCCACATCAGCGGTTGTGCTGGCAATGATATTTCCTGCGCTGTCAGTCACAGTGATAGTGTCACCAGCAGAACCAGAGATATTGACCATGATATAGGCCTGACTGGAGCCAGTGTCAAAGGCTTGGGCCATACCAGTCTGCCCAATGGCCCAGGTGGTTCCACCGGTCACAAGACCTGTCCCATCATAGTCTAGGGCGCCGTTGTCTTCTGTTGTCGATTGGGTCTTGAGTGTCCCGCCGGTCACCGTAAAGTTACCGTTTGAGTCAATGCCGTCACCGTCTGCGATGACCGTTGTCGTTCCCCCGTTGATGGTAATAGAGACACTGTCAGCAGCATTGTCTGTCCCGTAAAAAGGATCCTTGGACACGATGCCATCGTCACTGGCGACCAGGTATAGGGTGCCTCCATTGATAATGATGTCGCTTCCGACTAGGGCTTCATAGGAGGTGTTGATGGTAATTGTCCCGTCATTGACCGTTAGGGTATTGCCTGACTTGATGCCCGCAGTCCCCTCATTTGTGCTAGCAGTGATGGTAATGCTTCCGCCGTTAATGGTCAGATTGGCAGCATCAGGATCAGTGCTAGAGACTACCCAGATACCCGAACCGTTTGAAGTGATGACTAGGGTTCCGCTAGTAACCGTTAGGTCGTCGCTGGTCACGATACCATAGGTACTGACATTGGAAATGGTCAAATTACCTTCCCCTTCAATGGTCAGGTTGGTCGCAGATACACCATAGCTACCGCCTGACAGAGTGTTTTCTGAGTTATCAGCGAGATAGAGTTTGTTGCTTCCTGTGCTGTTAAAGGTAATAGCGTAAAGAGCAGCGTTGTTTAGAGTTATGGTGACAGCTTGTGTGACAGCCTCAGAGACAATGAGCGTGTAGTCGCTCATGTCACCTGTTAGCGTTACCGTACCCGCACTGGAAACTGTAATGGTCTTGTCTTGGGTATTGACGCTGACGGCATCCGAGGATGCTGTCACGACACCATCTACTAGACTGACAGTTGTTTCGGTGCTTGCACCTGTCCTTGCCGTACTTGTCGCTGTTTCAGAGGTGGCTGTGTCACTCGTCAGGGTCTCACTCGTACTGGTAATAGTGTTGTCGCTAGTGCTAGTCGCATCAGTGTTTTCGGCTGTTGTGGTCTCTGTTGTCGTATCGGAACTTGTGGCACTGCTGTCAGCCTCAGTGTTGGTACTAGCGGTGTCAGTAGTGCTGGTTGCTGTTTCAGCGGTTTCGTCTGTGCTTGTTGTCTCCGTCGATTGGTCAGTAGTGCTTGTATCACTTGATGACTGACTAGCCTCTGTCTGAGCATCAGTGGTCTCTGTCGCTGTTTGAGAACGACTGTCAGTGGTGACGGTCGTTTCCTCTGTCTGACTGGCAAAGTCGTCAGCAGAAACGGATGGCCCAACTGCTAAAATGGCAAGGCTTCCTGCCAGGATAATACCTGAAATAAGTCCTTTTTTAGACTTTCTGAGAAATCCGTGGCCAGAACGACTGGTTTTCGTTCGGTTTAAGTTTATTCTTTGACTCATAATATTCTTCTCCGTTCGTTTTTTGTGCTGCAACGGGGACTAGTATAGGCAAGCTGTCTTATTTTTTTCTAAATCTTGATATTATGTTTGTAACAGCGCATTTTCTGTGTAGGGAGTCCTCTACAGGAGGTTTGGTCTGACAAATGCTAGGGAAAGTGGTATGATGGCACAGATGAGGGCCAAATTTTGGGCTCGTAAAGGAGGCTGTATGACCTATTTTTCAAATTTTCTCAAGGCCAATGAAGCCTACGTTGACCTGCATGGCACGCAACATTTGCCCATCACCCCTAAGACGAAGGTGGCCATTGTGACTTGTATGGACTCACGTTTGCACGTGGCGCCTGCTTTGGGCTTAGCGCTAGGGGATGCCCATATCCTGCGGAATGCTGGCGGGCGAGTGACTGATGACGTTATCCGTTCTCTGGTCATTTCCCAGCAACAGTTGGGGACGTCTGAAATCATCGTTCTCCACCATACAGACTGTGGGGCGCAAAAATTTCACAATGCGGATTTTCAAAAAGAACTGGAAAATCGCTTTTCGGTGGCTACCCGTCACTTAGACTTTTTGCCTTTTTCAGACCCTGCTAGCAGTGTCATCGAGGATATTCACAAGTTAAAGGCCTCTCCACTGATACCTGATGATTGCCCAATCTCGGGTGGGGTTTATGATGTCGATACAGGACTTATCACGCCTGTAGAGGCTTAGCCCTAGCTATGCCCCTAAAGGCATGAATACGTAACATTTTCAGAGAGCCGATGAGGCTCTTTTTTTATCAATTTGAAAAAAACCTTGACAGGCTTTAAAAAGGGTGTATAATAGTTTATATCAAAATGATAAAAATAAAATTTAAGGAGTTATCATGTTACACAAACTTGCACAATCCAAGTGGTTTGACCTATTGGGGGTAGCTATCGTGGTGGGGATTGCCCTAGCCAGCGGTTATTTGACCGAGACCTTGGCCGATGTGGTCAATTGGGGCCCCTGGACGGTCTTTGTTCCTTTTGGCCTGATTTCTATTGGAAACTCGGTCTTGTCTATCATGTCGACTCGTTTGACGGGGCGCATGAGCAATGTTGGAAATATCGTTGGGATTATCAATGTCGTCTTGTCGGGGACTATTGACTACCTGCTTGGCAATAAGGCTGCCATCATCACCTATCCTGTGACCTTTATCATCTACACCTTTGCCATTAACAAGTGGATGAAGACTGAGAAATATGAGGCTTCCCGTCCCTTGACAGGTGCCAAGGGGCTTGCAACCATGATTGCCATCTTTGCAGGGGCTCTGATTTTCTCCTTTGCGACCAACTACATTGGTTATGCGGGTCAGATTAATCTCCTCTTTTGGGTGACGACTCTGGCCTTCGGTCTCTCAATGGGAGCTAACGTCCTCAATGCCATGAAGCTGACCATGCAATGGCGCTTTTGGTTCTTGTATAACTTGGTACAACTGGTTAAGGCGCTGGTTCAAGGCAATTGGGCCAATGTCGGTAAATATATCTACTACATCATCAACAGCATCGCTGCGCTGAGTTTTTGGACCAAGCCTAAAGAAACCGAGCCACTTGCTGAATTGTGACCTTAAGGAGATATGGTATGAAGACTTTTGATAATCGGGCGGATGAACGCCGCTATTATGAAGAAGAAGCCAGTGAAGCGGACTACCTCACTTGGTACCATCAGCAGGATTGGCCAGAATACCCCAAGCCTAGTGTGACCGTGGACTTTATCCTTTTGCGCTATAGTCGTCAAACAGCTGAGTTGGAGTGCCTCTTGATTCGTCGCAAGCACCACCCTTGGCGGGGCCAGTATGCCTTGGCTGGTGGTTTTGTCGAACCGCATGAGGACATTGTGGCAGCAGGCATTCGTGAGCTCCACGAGGAGACAGGCCTTACCTTGTCGCCCAAGCAAATCAAGCAACTCCCTGCCTGGTCTAAGCCAGACCGTGACCCCCGTGGCTGGGTCATCACCAATCCTCTGGTGGTGCAGTTAGGTCCTCAAGAGGGGCAAGAGGCCTTGGCTGGTGATGATGCGCAATCGCTTTCTTGGTTTGGCCTGTCAGACCTTCCAGCAGTCATGGCCTGCGACCACAAGGAAATCCTTGCCTATGCTTTGGACACCGTTCGCACGCGTCTTGCAACACAGGGACTCTATGCGATTCAAGCCCTTCTCGGCGACCAGTTTACCCTGGCCGACCTTCAAGCCATCCTAGAGAGCCTGCTAGGCCATAAGGTCGTCCGTAGTAATCTTAAGCGCAATTACCGGGACCAACTCGTGATTTTAGGCACCCAGAAAAATGCCAGTGGCCGTCCAGCCGAAGTTTTAGGCCTGGCCTAGTCGGTGACAGACTGTCTACCATAGACGAAAGGGGATTTCTCTTTCAGGGAGAAGTCTCAAAAAAACGTTCCACCCATTTCCCGATGAAGGGAAGATGAGTGGAACGTTTTTGGATTATTGAGGCTGAGTTTTTTTTTTGGGGGGGTAAAGGGTTAATGCTAAAAAAATAGCGGAAAATGAAAAATTGGAATTTAAGCTAACTTTTAGCGCCTCTTAAGACCCTTTTAAGCTAGCCTGGCTATACTATAGTCATCCCAAAACTTTTCTTTTTCATAAATCTCCTGAGAACACTCGGCCCTGCGTCGGGTGTTTTCTTTTGTGTTGGAAAATGGCAGTGCCACATGCTAGCGAAAGCTTTGCCTAGCAAAAGGCATTTTTGCTTTTCAAGTGCTAGGCTTTAAGCTATAATGGCTGTAGACTTATAAGGAGGACACTAATGACAGCTTTAGATTCATCATTTACCGATCGTCTCTATGCCAACTACGAGGCTAATCCAACCTTTTCAGCTATGGAGAACGCCATCACACACAATGGTTTGCTCAAGTCTTTGGAAACCCGTTCAGGTGAGGTCAACAATCCCTTTGCCTTTTCGATTGACCTGACCAAAGACCCAGTGGCTGATCAAAAGGCATCTGGTCGTTGCTGGATGTTTGCAGCGCTCAATACCTTTCGTCACAAACTTTTGACAGATTTTCAACTGGAAAATTTTGAATTGTCACAGGCGCATACCTTTTTCTGGGACAAGTATGAAAAATCCAACTGGTTCTTGGAACAAATCCTCGCGACAGCCGACCAAGAAGTGGGTAGTCGTAAGGTGAAATTCCTCTTAGACACCCCGCAACAAGACGGCGGGCAGTGGGATATGGTCGTGACCCTCTTTAACAAATACGGTGTCGTGCCAAAGAGTGTCTACCCTGAATCAGAAGCATCAAGCAATAGTCGTGAGCTCAACCAGTACCTCAACAAGTTGTTGCGCCAAGATGCGCAAATCTTGCGTGACTTGGTTGCTAGCGGTGCTGACAAGGCAAGCGTCCAAGCCAAAAAAGAAGAGCTCTTGCAAGAAATCTTTAACTTTTTGGCCATGACTCTGGGCTTACCGCCTCGTCAGTTTGATTTTGCCTATCGGGATAAAGAAAACAACTACCACACGGAAAGTCAGATTACCCCTCAGGCTTTCTTTGAGAAGTATGTGAACCTGCACCTTGAAGACTATGTGTCTATCATCAACGCACCGACAGCAGATAAACCTTATGGGAAGTCCTATACGGTTGAGATGCTGGGTAATGTGGTGGGTGGTCCAGCTGTGCGCTACCTCAACCTCGATATGGCCCGCTTTAAAGAACTAGCGGTCAACCAGCTCAAGTCTGGTGAAACCATCTGGTTTGGTTCAGATGTTGGCCAAGTCTCAGACCGTAAAAAGGGGATTTTAGCCACAGATGTTTATGATTTTACTTCTGGCATGAACCTGTCCTTGACGCAAGACAAGGCAGGCCGTCTGGACTATAGTGAAAGCCTCATGACCCATGCCATGGTCTTGACAGGCGTGGACCTGGATGAAGCAGGCCAACCACGGCGTTGGAAGGTGGAAAACTCTTGGGGTGATAAGGTCGGTGAAAAGGGTTATTTTGTCGCTTCGGATGCCTGGATGGATGAGTACACTTACCAAATTGTTGTCCGCAAAGACCTCTTGACGGCTGAAGAATTAGCAGCCTATGAGGCGCAACCTATCGTTCTTGCCCCATGGGACCCAATGGGCGCCTTAGCGAGTAAGTAAGTCGTATTAAACCAGTCTAGATAAAGCTAGACTGGTTTTTATGTGTAAGGGATTCCTCTAAGAGATGGTGGCGGTTACCTGCCTTTTGCCCTTGATTCGTCAGGATATCTGGTGTAAAATGCTAGAGAATCACTCTCTTAAGGCGATAAGAAAAAGGAAAGCATATGGTAACCATTAAAGATGTGGCAAAGCGGGCGGGCGTCAACCCGTCGACCGTTAGCCGCAGTTTGAAAGACAGCAAAAGTATCTCAGAAAAGACCAAGGCCAAGGTGAGACAGGCTATGGAAGATTTGGGTTATGTTCCCAATGTCGCAGCCAGCCAGTTAGCCAGCGGTTTGACCCAGTCGGTTGGTGTGATTTTCCCACCCAGTACTTCTCCAGACCGTTTGACCCAGCCCTTTTTCATGGAGATTTTAACAGCCATCAATGATGAAGCAAAAAAACGGCATTTTGCCATTGCCATAGGAACTGGAGACAGTGCCCAGGACCTCAAAGAGCAAGTGGCTCTCATGCACAAGCAAAAGTTGGTTGACGGCTTTATTGTCCTCTACACGGAAAAAGACGACCCCGTTAGCCATTATTTACAAGAAAATCACATTCCTTTTGTGAGCGTCGGCCAGGCTGAGGATGGGGTGAAAAATCGCAGTTTTGTCGATAACGATAATGCCTTGATGGCCCAAGAAGCTGTGGACTATTTGGTGTCAAAAGGCCACGAACGCATTCTTTTTGTGACGCCTAGTGAGACGGAGACCCTGAGTCAAGTCCGTTATGCCGGCTATGTCAAAGGCATGCAGGCACATGCCCTCAGCCCTCTGGCCATTGGTCTGTTTGCCCCTAAAAACCCTGAAACCATTGACCAGCTTGGTAGCCTGATTAAAAGTCACCGCATCACTGCCGTCATTGCTTTAGATGACCTCTTGGCCCTGCGCCTTATGCAACTGCTATCTTTTTATGACCTGGCGGTTCCAGATGATGTGTCTATACTGAGCTTTAACAACTCGCTATATGCTAAGATTCTCCACCCCTATTTGACCACTTACGACATTGGGGTTGCGGCCTTGGGACAAGAAAGTTTGACCCACCTTTTAAAGGAAATCGCTGAAAAGACGGCGGACCCCCAACAGCTCGTGGTTCCTTTTGCCCTTAAAGAACGAGAGAGTGTCCGAGATTTGCGAAAATAGTTCTAAAACGCTGAATTCAGCGTTTTTTTATTTTTCTTAAAAAAATTTCAGGGAGGGCTTGACTTATGCAAACGTTTGCGTTAAACTAAAATCAATCTAGAAAGAGAAGAAAAGTTAAGGAGGCTAGATTATGGACAAACGAGCAAGTGGCATTCTTATGCACATCACCTCTTTGCCAGGTCGTTTTGGCATTGGGACTTTTGGGCAAGCGGCATTTGATTTTGTGGATTTCTTAAAAGAGACCAAGCAGACTTACTGGCAAATCCTACCTCTGACGACGACGAGTTATGGGGATTCGCCTTATCAATCTTTTTCAGCGGTTGCTGGGAACACCAACTTGATTGACTTTGACCTTTTGCTTGCGCAGGGCCTGTTGGAAGAAGCAGACCTTGCGGGTGTTGACTTTGGTTGTGACCCGCACCGGGTTGACTATGGGCTTTTGTTTAAGGTGCGGCGCCCACTCTTGGAAAAAGCTGTTGTTGCCTTTTTGGCAAGTGCCGACAATCTAAAAAAACTAGTAGCCTTTGAAGCAGAGCAAGGCTCTTGGCTGGGAGATTTTGCAGAGTTCATGGCCATCAAGGAAAGCTTTGCTAATGTCGCCTTGCAAGACTGGCCTGACAAGGCCCTGCTAAAACGGGATAAGCTGGCCCTGGAAAAAGCTCGTGTGGCTTTGGTGGAGGTTATTAACTACCATAAGGTCACTCAGTATTTCTTTTTTGACCAATGGCAAGCTCTTAAATCTTATGCCAATGCTCAGGGGATTGCTATCATCGGCGATATGCCAATCTATGTGGCAGCTGATAGTGTGGAAGTGTGGACCCAGCCTGAGCTCTTTAAGTTAGAGGCCAATCGGGTACCCAAGGTGATTGCTGGCTGTCCACCTGATGACTTTTCAGATGTGGGGCAGCTCTGGGGCAACCCCATCTATGACTGGGCCTACCATGACAAGATGGGTTATACCTGGTGGATTTATCGGATTCAAGAATCGCTCAAACTCTACGATTACTTGCGGATTGACCATTTTAAAGGCTTTTCGGATTTTTGGGAAATTCCTCAAGGAGAAAAAACGGCTCGCAATGGGAAATGGGTATCTGGCCCGGGGAAGGCTCTCTTTGCAGCGGTTAAAGAAGCCCTTGGAGAAGTTCCTGTCATTGCGGAGGACTTGGGTTATATCGATGACAAGGCACGCGACCTCTTGGCCTTTACAGGCTTTCCAGGGATGAAAATTCTTGAATTTGGCTTTTTGGATACCACAGGTAATAGCATTGATGCGCCACATACCTTTACCCAACATAGCTTGGCCTATGTAGGGACACATGACAATGACGTGGCCAATGGCTGGTATGCCGGTCTGACGAGTGACCAACGCGACTATGCCAACGCCTATATGCACCGTGGTCCACGGGAATCCATTGCCCACGCCCTCTTACGGACCCTTTTTGCCAGCGTCAGCAACACCGCTATTGCCTCTATGCAGGATATCCTAAATCTGCCCGCCCAGAGCCGCATGAATATTCCTAATACCCTAGGAGGTAACTGGGAATGGCGCATGACAGCAGACCAACTGACGGATGCCCACAAGGCCTACCTGACCCACTTAACAAACTTATACAGTCGAGCCAATCACACCAAAGGAGAATAAGACAGATGTCATTTACGGCTTACATCACAAAAGAAACAGGACGCGATTTGCGTGATTTGGATAATGAAACCATCTACAAGGAACTTTTGGGCTATGTCAAAAGTTTAGCCAAGGATAAACCCAAAAATACAGGTAAACGCAAGGTTTACTACGTGTCAGCAGAGTTCTTAATTGGGAAACTCTTGTCTAACAACCTGATTAATTTGGGGATCTACAAGAAGACCAAGGACGAGCTGGAAAAAGCCGGTAAATCGATGGCAGAAATCGAAGATGTCGAACCAGAACCGTCTTTGGGAAATGGTGGCTTGGGCCGTTTGGCGTCTTGTTTTATTGATTCCATGGCGACCTTGGGAATCAATGGCGAAGGGGTCGGCCTCAATTACCACTGTGGTCTTTTTAAGCAAGTCTTTAATGCTAACCAACAAGAAGCAGAACCAAACTACTGGATTGACAACCCTTCTTGGCTCAACAAGACCAGTGTCCACTTTGACGTTCCCTTTCGGGATTTCACCCTCAAATCACGCTTGGACCAGATTGATGTCTTGGGCTATCATAAGGACCATAAAAATGCCCTGAACTTGTTTGACATTGAGGGAGTGGACTATGGCCTGATTGGTGAAGGCATTTCCTTTGATAAGACAGCCATTCAAAAAAATCTGACTCTCTTTTTATACCCAGATGATTCGGACAAGCAAGGGGAGTTGCTTCGGATTTACCAACAATATTTCATGGTGTCAAATGCCGCCCAATTGATTTTGGCGCAGGCGCTGGAACGTGGCTCTAACTTGCACGACTTGGCTGACTATGCTTACGTTCAGATTAATGATACTCACCCATCCCTAATTATTCCTGAGTTGATTCGCCTCTTGACTCAGACACATGGCCTAGACTTTTCAGAAGCAGTGGCTATTGTCCGTCAGATGACGGGTTACACCAACCATACTATTTTAGCGGAAGCCTTGGAAAAATGGCCCATCGCCTACCTCGAAGAAGTCGTGCCACACCTGATGCCTATTATCCGTCAATTGGACGACTTGGTGCGCCAAACTTACAGTAATCCAGCTGTGCAAATCATTGATGGCGACCAGCGGGTGCATATGGCTCATATGGATATTCACTTTTCAACTAGTGTCAATGGGGTAGCCGCCTTGCACACGGAAATTTTGAAAAATAGCGAACTAAAAGCCTTCTATGACATCTATCCTGAAAAATTCAATAACAAGACCAATGGGATTACTTTCCGGCGTTGGTTAGAATTTGCCAACCAAGATTTGGCAGCCTACATCAAGGAGCTCATCGGTGAGGACTATCTGACAGATGCGACCCAGCTGGAGAACTTGTTGAACTTCGTCGGGGATAAGGCTGTCTATGAGCGTTTGGAGGCCATCAAGCAAAACAACAAACGGTCCTTAAAACGTTACCTTAAGGCCAACAAGGGCTTGAATTTGGATGAAAACTCAATCATTGATACGCAGATTAAACGTTTCCATGAGTACAAACGCCAACAAATGAATGCCCTCTACGTGATACACCAATACCTGCAAATCAAAAAAGGTCACCTGCCTAAGCGCAAACTGACCGTGATTTTTGGCGGAAAGGCAGCGCCTGCCTATACCATTGCACAGGACATTATTCACCTGATTTTGTGCCTGTCTGAGTTGATTAACAAGGACCCTGAGGTCAGCCCTTACTTGAATGTTTTCTTGGTAGAAAACTACAATGTCACCGTTGCTGAACACCTCATTCCTGCGACGGATATTTCCGAACAGATTTCTCTCGCGTCAAAAGAAGCCTCAGGGACAGGGAACATGAAAATGATGCTAAATGGGGCCTTGACCTTGGGAACCATGGACGGTGCCAATGTGGAAATTGCAGACCTGGTCGGAAAAGACAATATCTACACATTTGGTAAAGACAGTGACACGGTTATCGACCTCTATGCCAAGGCAAGCTATTCTTCTCAAACCCTCTATACGGCAGACGAGGACATCAAGGAGGCTGTTGACTTTATCGTTAGTGCAGACTTGCTAGCGTTAGGTAAGGCTCAGCGTCTCGAACGTCTGCATGATGAGCTTATCAACAAGGACTGGTTTATGACCTTGCTGGACCTAAAAGAATACATTGCCACTAAAAATGCCATGCTAGCCGACTACGAAGACCGCGAGGCTTGGCAAGAAAAGGCCTTGATTAATATTGCTAAGGCAGGCTTTTTCTCCTCAGACCGGACCATCGAACAGTATAACGATGATATCTGGCATAGCCAAGTGACAAAATAGGCTTATCCTTGTGCAAGAGAAAGATTTCCACAAGCGCAAAAAAATTTCTTGAAAAAATAGGAAACTTAAGTCTCCTGCAAGCTTTCTCTAAGTAGCTGTTAAGTTTTCTTGGGTATACTTATCTCATCTTCAAAGAAGTGAGGTAAGACTTATGACACTCAAGATTAAAGTAACCTATGGAAAAACCTTTCAGAAAAACAAGACACCAAAATCCAGCTATGGAAAATAATTCACTTTGATAGAAAGTGATAAGCTAGGGCTTTTATGAGCCTTAGCTTTTTTGTGTGACTATCGTTTTTACAGGGATTGTGTTATACTAGGGAAAAAGTTTTAGGAGGCGCGAATGGTCTTTTCAGATGATAGCTTGACCCTGCATACGGACTTGTACCAGATTAACATGATGCAGGTCTATTTCGACCAGGGGATTCAAGACAAACGGGCAGTTTTTGAGGTGTATTTTCGAAAAGAGCCTTTTAACAATGGTTATGCGGTATTTGCAGGCTTAGAACGTGTCGTGCGTTACCTGGAACAGTTGCGTTTTTCAAACAGCGACTTGACTTACCTGAGAGACCTGGGTTATCCAGAGGATTTCTTGACCTATCTGGGAAATTTGGAGCTTAGCCTAAGTCTGCGTTCAGCGCGTGAAGGAGATTTGGTCTTTGCCAATGAACCCATCATGCAGGTGGAAGGCCCGCTAGCCCAATGTCAGTTGGTAGAGACCGCCATCCTAAACATCGTCAATTATCAGACCTTGATTGCGACAAAGGCGGCCCGGATTCGTTCGGTCATTGAAGAGGCCCCTTTGTTGGAGTTTGGCACGCGACGGGCACAGGAAATGGATGCAGCGATTTGGGGCACACGCGCAGCAGTTATCGGAGGCGCGGATGCCACGTCAAATGTACGGGCCGGCAAACTCTTTGGGATTCCGGTGTCTGGAACCCACGCCCATTCGCTCGTGCAGGCCTATGGCAATGATTATGAGGCCTTTAAAGCCTATGCGGCAACCCACAAAGACTGTGTTTTCTTGGTGGACACCTACGATACCTTGCGGATTGGCCTTCCGGCAGCTATTCGTGTCGCCAAGGAATTGGGTTCTCAGATTAACTTTTTAGGGGTTCGCATAGACTCGGGGGATATGGCTTATCTGTCTAAAAAGGTTCGCCAGCAGTTGGATGAAGCGGGCTTTCCGGAAGCGAAAATCTATGCGTCCAATGATTTGGACGAAACCACCATTCTCAACCTCAAGATGCAAAAGGCTAAAATTGATGTTTGGGGCGTAGGCACTAAGTTGATTACGGCCTTTGACCAGCCAGCCTTGGGCGCTGTTTACAAAATCGTATCCATTGAAAATGCCCAAGGGCAAATGGAAGATACCATCAAGTTGTCCAACAATGCGGAAAAAGTCTCTACGCCAGGGAAAAAGCAGGTTTGGCGCATCACTAGTCGGGCCAAGGGCAAGTCTGAAGGGGACTACATTACCTTTTGGGATAAAGACCTGACCGAGGAGACTTCCTTGGAGATGTTCCACCCGACCTACACCTATATCCGCAAGACGGTGCGGGATTTTGATGCGGTCCCCCTCTTGGTTGAAGTCTTCGACCAAGGGCAGTTGGTCTATGAGCTCCCAGAACTAGCAGACATTAAGGCCTATGCTCGCTCCAAGTTTGACCAACTGTGGGACGAGTACAAACGCCTGCTCAATCCGCAAGATTACCCAGTGGACTTGGCGCGTGATGTCTGGGAAAATAAGATGGCCTTAATCGACCAAAGACGCAAGGAAGCATTTGGAGAGGAATACAAGAAATGACCTTACAAGAAGAAATTATTCGTGAACTCGGTGTTCAACCAGTGATTGACCCCAAGGCGGAAATCCGCCGGTCCATTGATTTTTTGAAAGCTTATCTGCTCAAACACCCCTTTTTGACTAGTCTGGTTTTAGGCATTTCAGGTGGGCAAGATTCTAGCCTAGCAGGGCGCTTGGCTCAGCTAGCGATTGAAGAATTGCGGGCAGAGACCGGTAAGAGTGACTACCAATTCATCGCTGTTCGCCTCCCTTACGGGGTGCAGGCGGACGAGGCGGATGCTCAGCGAGCCTTGGCCTTTATCCAACCAGACCTTAGCTTGTCGGTCAATATCAAGGCGGCCGTTGATGGTCAGGTGGCGGCCTTATCAGAAGCAGGTGTGAGCGTTTCAGACTTTAATAAGGGCAATATCAAGGCCCGTCAACGCATGATTACCCAGTATGCCATCGCAGGGGAACACCAAGGGGCAGTCATTGGGACCGACCATGCCGCAGAAAACATTACGGGCTTTTTCACCAAATACGGAGATGGCGGTGCAGACGTCCTGCCGCTCTTTCGCTTAGACAAGCGTCAGGGGAAGGCGCTTTTGAAAGAACTCGGAGCAGACCCAGCCTTGTATGAAAAAGTACCCACTGCCGATCTGGAGGAAAATAAGCCTGGCTTGGCCGACGAAGTCGCGCTTGGGGTCACTTACACAGATATCGATGATTATCTAGAAGGTAAAACAGTCTCACCAGAGGCACAGGAAATCATTGAAAATTGGTGGCAAAAAACAGCTCACAAACGGCACCTTCCCATCAGTGTTTTTGATGACTTTTGGAAGTAAATCAAGTCCTTATTTTCTCTGACGGAAAAATAAAGCAAAAGAGCGTTTGAGACTTCTGGTCTCAAACGCTTTTTTTTTAATTGCTTGTAGTGGCTGTGTCAGTGGCAGTGTTTCCGCCGGTATTGCCATCTGTATTTGTGTTGGTATCGGTATTTCCGCCGGTATTGCTATTGGTATCGCCACTTGGCGTGACTGGTGTGGTGCTTGGGGTTGTTGGTGTTTCGACTGAGGATGGGGTTGTTGGTGTTTCAACGGTTTGGCTAGCTTCTTGGCTGTCAGTTGCCGCATTGGTATTTGGCGTTGTTACGGTGCCTGTATTGCCTGCTGTACCAGCGTAATTGGAAACATCCTGGCTGGCTTGAGCCGCCTGGTTAGCGGCTTGCTCAGCGGCCTGAGCTTTGGCCTGGGCCTCTGCGTCTAAGCGGTCTTTAACAGCCTGGATGCGGGCATTGAAGCCGTCCTTGACGTCGCCATCTGGTAGGGCATCGACGGCTGCTTGGGCGCTGGTAAGGTTGTCATCACTTGGGTCACCCTCATAGAGAGAAACAGCGGATTCGGCTGCAGAGATGAGAGCAGATTGGGCAGATTGGGCATCGATATTGGCCCGAACGGCGTCGATACGTTCTTGGAGACTTGTTTTACGTTTAGAGTTTTTGAGCTTGTCAACGGCCTTTTGTGCCTTGTCGAGGTTTTCTAAAGATTGGTCAGCTTCGAGGGTTTGGACTAATTCTTCAGCTGTGGACAGTTGTCGGCGTTGGACAGATAAGCCACGATTGATTTGAACTTGTTTGGCATTGGTCGTGGTGAAAAAAATACTACTGGCTAAAATCAGCACCAAAGCACTAACAGAGAGAACCAGCAATTCTTTGATTTCTAAAGGTAAGCGTTTTAAGCGGTTTAGGTTTAGCGTCATGTGTTTTCCTACTTTGAAGTGATGCCTTTATTTTACCATAAAGCCCTCAGTCTTGCCTACTGTTAGTAAATAGAAGCTAAGATACTATAATCGTCTATCTGTCAAGAAATATGCTCACCCAAGTAAAAATATGCTATAATAGGAGCGAAAAGTGGCCTATTTACAAAAGAAAGAGTATGCGAATGCAGTTGAATCAGGGAAATATTGATACGGCTTATCAGGTAGTTAGCGTTGATTTGCCAGAGACCGACAAGCGCCATTTGGCCAATTTAGGCATTGCGATTGGCCGTGAGGTCAAAGTGGTTTCAAAGACCAAAGGCAGTGCCATTATCATGCTTAGGGGGAGTCGGCTAGCCTTGGATCAGTCGATTTTGGCACGAGTGGGGATTGCGCCAGTAGAGGAGACCTTTGAAACCCTTCCCCTGTCAGAACTTGCCGTCGGCGAGCACGCGGTAGTCGTGGCTATTCATGCCTTGGCAGAAGCCAAACGTCGTCTCATGGATATGGGGATTACGCGCCATACGCAGGTTTATCTGCGAAAGGTAGCCCCTTTGGGGGATCCGATTGAAATAAACCTGAGAGGCTATGAATTGACCTTGCGAAAATCAGAAGCCCAGTTGATTTCAGTGAAACGGCTCAAGGAGACAGATTTATGATAGAAATTGCACTCATCGGAAATCCCAATAGTGGGAAAACGAGTTTGTTTAACCTGATGACAGGGACGAATCAAAAGGTGGGGAACTGGCCGGGGGTGACCGTGGAGCGGCGCTCAGGGGCATCGAAAAAGTGCAAGGATGTGATGGTTCAAGACCTGCCAGGCATTTATTCCTTGTCACCTTACTCGCCAGAAGAAGCTGTCGCTCGTGACTACTTGTTAGGCAATCAGGTAGAGGCAATCCTAGACGTAGTGGATGCCACCAATCTGGAACGTAACCTCTATCTGACGACTCAGTTGATTGAAACAGGGGTGCCTGTGACCATTGCACTCAACATGAGTGATGTCTTGCAAGCACAGAAAAAACAGATTTCTACGGAAAAACTCAGTTATCAGTTGGGGGTGCCAGTTGTCTCAACCAGCGCGATCAAAAATACTGGGGTGGATAAGGCTCTGAAAACGGCTCGCAAACACTTGCGTGGGGAATGCGAGATTAAGTACCCTGTTTACAGTGACCAGTTCGAGTCAGCTTTATCAGAGATTATAGGTATTCTCGGAGATGTGGTTCCGGAGCATCGCTTGCGCTATTATGCCATCAAGCTTTTTGAAGGGGATGACTTTATCTGGCAAACCACGCCCTTGTCTTCTTTTCAGGAAAAGGAAATCCGTGAGGTCATTGCCATCACCGAAGAGGTTTTTACAGAAGATGCCGAAGCTATCGTGGTCAATGAGCGCTATGCCTTGATTGAACGGATCACCGCCATGGCCCAGACTCAGGATGCTGCGTTTTCCATGACCTTGTCAGATAAGATAGACAAGGTGGTGACCAATCGGATCTTGGCTTTGCCTATTTTTGCCTTGGTCATGTTCTTGGTTTACTACTTGTCCATTCAGACGGTTGGTACCATTGGGACGGACTGGGTCAATGATGTGCTTTTTGGGGATTACATTCCCAAGCTTGCCACCACTGCCTTGCAGGATTTGCAGGTGCAGGCTTGGTTGCAATCCTTGATTGTTGACGGGATTATTGCAGGTGTGGGAACTGTTTTAGGCTTTATTCCGCAGATTTTCGTTCTCTTTTTGTGTCTGGGTATTTTAGAAGATGTCGGTTATATGAGT
The DNA here is from genome assembly GCF_001578885.1 of Streptococcus sp. DD12. Lineage (GTDB taxonomy): Bacteria > Bacillota > Bacilli > Lactobacillales > Streptococcaceae > Streptococcus. The sequence continues at coordinate 38,498 of NZ_KQ969496.1, forward strand.
CGGATCGCCTTTGTTATGGACCGTCTCTTTCGGCGCTTTGGCTTGTCTGGCAAATCCTTCATCCCGATTTTGATTTCGACAGGGTGTGGGGTGCCAGGGATTATGGCCAGCCGAACGATTGAAAATGAACGTGACCGTCGGATTACCATCATGACCGCAACCTTTATGCCATGTTCGGCTAAGTTATCTATTATCGCTTTGATTGCGGGTGCATTCTTTCCGCATAATCCTTTTGTGGCTCCGAGCACATACTTCCTTGGCTTTGCGACCATCATTTTCTCAGGGATTGCCCTTAAAAAGACCAAGTTACTTGGTGGCTTTGCCAGTCCTTTTATCATGGAGCTGCCGGCCTACCATCTGCCTAAGGCTAAGGCGGTTTTGCGCTATGCGACCAGCAAGTCAATCAGTTTTGTCAAGCGTGCAGGAACCATTATTTTTGTGCTGACCGTAGCCATTTGGTTTTTGTCTAATTATAGCTTCACCTTACAAGCTGTAACGACAGAAAAGAGTATCTTGGCGAGTCTTGGGAAAGTCCTAGCGGGGCTGTTTGCACCACTTGGTTTTGGCAACTGGAAGGCAACTGTCGCAGCTTTGACGGGGCTTGCGGCCAAGGAAACAGTAGTAGCCACTTTTGGGATTTTGTATCATCAGGCTGATGCTACAGAAACAACCCGTAGCCTCTGGCAAACCTTGGCCCAAGATTACACGCCGCTTGCAGCCTATTCCTTTATGGCTTTTAACCTCTTGTGCGCGCCTTGTTTTGCGGCTATCGGGGCTATCAAACGGGAAATGGCAGACTTGCGCTGGACATTTCTAGCGGTTGGTTTTCAAACAGGTCTGGCCTATTTGGTCAGTTTGATGATTTACCAATTCGGTCTGGTTCTCTTTTACGGTCAGGCTTGGACGGTCTGGACCGGGGTGGCTCTTGCCGTGGCCTTAGGCTTAGCCTATGTCATCCTGCGCAAACCAGCCCAAAACGAACTGCCTCTGATTAGCCTTGACAATCTCCGGCAATCGTCACTCAAACATTCCTAAGAAAGAAGGTAACTCATGGCAACTTATGTCATTGCAGGATTTTTGGCCCTCTGTGTGGTCCTAGCCAGTCGTTCCTATATCAAGAAAAAAGGCTCTTGTGGCGATTGTCACTGCTCTTGCCCCATCAAGGAAGAGATGGAGCACTCTTCAGACGCTCACCGTTAATCATGGACAAGCCCAGTAAGATATGATAGAATACTTTCCATGGAAGAAATTTCCGTCAAAGGCTCGACGCAGCGAATCTGGGATAGTGCAAGCCAGGTATGAGCAGGCGGCAATGGCGCTTTCAGATTAACTGTAAATAAAATAATGAAGTAAAAATAAGGGTGGAACCGCCGTTTAACGGCCCCTGTCACAAGCGACAGGCCGGTATGCGAGGGTTCCCCTTTTTTGTACCCGCCTGACGCTCACCGAAAAAGGAGAAAACCATGTCAAAACCATTGACTTTTCAGGAAATCATCCTGACCTTGCAGCAATTTTGGAATGACCAAGGCTGTATGCTCATGCAGGCCTATGATAATGAAAAAGGGGCAGGAACCATGAGCCCTTACACTTTCTTGCGTGCTATTGGGCCTGAGCCTTGGAATGCGGCCTATGTAGAGCCGTCACGCCGGCCAGCCGATGGGCGTTACGGGGAAAACCCTAACCGCCTTTACCAACACCATCAATTTCAGGTGGTGATGAAACCCTCTCCAAGCAATATCCAAGAACTTTACTTGGCTTCTTTGGAGAAATTGGGCATCAATCCTCTCGAACACGACATTCGTTTTGTAGAAGATAACTGGGAAAACCCATCAACGGGTTCGGCCGGTTTGGGCTGGGAAGTCTGGCTAGATGGTATGGAGATTACGCAATTTACCTATTTCCAACAAGTAGGTGGTCTTGAGACAGGCCCTGTGACTTCTGAGGTGACCTATGGTCTGGAGCGTTTGGCTTCTTATATCCAAGAAGTGGATAGTGTTTACGACATTGAGTGGGCACCTGGGGTCAAGTATGGGGAAATTTTCCTACAGCCTGAGTTTGAACATTCCAAATACAGCTTTGAAATCTCTGACCAAGACTTGCTTTTAGCAAACTTTGACCATTTTGAGGCGGAAGCCCGTCGGTGTTTGGCTGAAAACTTGGTTCACCCTGCCTATGATTATGTCTTGAAATGTTCACACACCTTTAACCTCTTGGATGCTCGAGGAGCGGTGTCTGTAACGGAACGGGCCGGTTATATTGCGCGTATCCGTAACCTGGCTCGTCAAGTGGCAAAAACCTTTGTCGCAGAACGAAAACGCTTGGGTTACCCACTCTTGGATGAAGCTAGTCGTCAACGCTTGTTAGCGAAGGAGGAAGCTAATGACTAAACAATTATTGGTCGAATTAGGCCTAGAAGAAATGCCGGCCTACACGGTCACCCCTAGTATGAAACAGCTGCGCGACCGTATGGTGAGTTTTTTAACCGACAATCGCCTTAGCTATGAACGTGTCGAAATGTTTTCAACCCCTCGCCGTTTGGCTGTGAGGGTTTCGGGATTGCCAGACCGCCAAGAGGATTTGACAGAGGATTTCCGTGGGCCTTCTAAAAAAATTGCTTTGGATACTGATGGCAACTTTACCAAGGCTGCCCAAGGCTTTGTCCGTGGGAAAGGGCTGACCGTTGATGCTATCCGCTTTGAAGAAGAAAAAGGGGAAGAATACGTCTACGTCACTAAACAAGAAGCTGGTCGCAGTTTAGAAGACCTAGTGGCAGGCATTCCGGCCATCTTAGAGGCCATGACTTTCCCGGTCAATATGCACTGGGCAAGCAATAGTTTTGAATACATTCGTCCTGTTCACACCTTTACGGTTTTGATTGATGACACTTCCTTCACCTTGCCATTCTTGGACATTGAAAGTAGCCGTACCAGCCGTGGTCATCGCTTTTTAGGGCATGACGTGTCTATCCAGTCAGCAGCGACTTATGAGGATGACTTGCGAGATGTTTACGTCATCACTGATGCGACAGAGCGGGAAAATCGGATTATCGAGCAGATTCGTGAGTTGGAAAAGGCCTACAACGTCTCTGTGGAGATTGATGAAGCCTTGCTCAATGAAGTCCTCAATCTGGTTGAGTACCCGACTGCCTTCATCGGCCGTTTTGATGAGAAATACTTGGACATCCCTGAAGAAGTCTTGGTGACCTCTATGAAGACGCACCAGCGTTACTTTGTCGTGCGGGATGCTTCTGGGAAACTCTTGCCTTACTTTGTCTCAGTGCGCAATGGGAATGACCAATTCTTGGACAATGTGGTCAAAGGGAACCAAAAAGTTCTTGTGGCCCGTCTGGAAGATGCGGAATTCTTCTGGCGTGAAGACCAACGTTTGGACATCGAAGAGTTGGTTGCCAAACTCCAACAGGTTACCTTCCACGAAAAAATCGGGTCGCTCTATGACCACATGAGTCGGACACGTGCAATTGCTGCCTTAGTGGCGGACCTTGCCGAGCTATCTGATAGCGACAAAGCTGACCTAGACCGTGCCAGCCAGATTTATAAGTTTGACCTCTTGACGGGTATGGTTGGAGAGTTCGACGAATTGCAAGGTCTTATGGGTGAAAAATATGCGCTCTTGGCTGGTGAAAATCCACGTGTGGCGACAGCGATTCGGGAACATTACCTGCCAAACAGCAGTGATGGCGAACTACCTGACAGCAAGGTTGGTGCCGTACTGGCGATTGCTGATAAACTCGATACCATCTTGTCCTTCTTCTCTGTGAGATTGATTCCATCTGGGTCTAATGACCCCTATGCCCTTCGTCGGGCCACTCAAGGGATTGTCCGTATCCTAGACAAGTTCGGCTGGGATATTGCCCTAGATAGCCTTTTGGATGCCTTGTACGCCCTGTCCTTTGACAGCTTGACCTATCAAAATCAAGCGGAAGTCTTGGACTTTGTCCGTGGCCGTGTGGAAAAAATGATTGACAAAGGGGTTTCAAAAGACATTGTGGCTGCGGTTCTGGCCAGCTCTACCTTTGTGGTGCGTGACTTGATTGAGTCCGCTCAAGCGCTGGCAGACAAGTCAAAAGATGCCGATTACAAACCAGCCATTGAAGCCCTAGCACGGGTCTTTAATCTGGCAGACAAGGTTGAAGAGACCCATCCTGTCGATACTAGCCTTTTTGAAAATGCCAGCGAGACAGCCTTCTATGAGGCAGTTGAAGCCTTACATTTTGGTCACGAGGCTAGCGACAATGTGGCGCAACTCTTTGCCCTAACCCCTGTCATCACAGACTTTTTTGACAATACTATGGTCATGGTAGATGATGAAAAACTTAAAACAAATCGCTTGGCTCTTCTGAAAGCCTTGGCAGATAAGGCAGGTCAATTGGCTAAGTTTAACCAAATTTCTAGCAAGTAAGGAGATTTACCGTGGACGAAAAGAAAATTGCCCGCATCAATGAGTTGGCTAAAAAGAAAAAAGAAACCGGTTTGACCGAAAAAGAAGCGCAAGAACAAGCTGAATTGCGCAAGGAATACATCGAAGGCTACCGCCGTTCTATGCGTAGCCATATCGAGGGGATTAAGGTTGTTGACGAAGATGGCAATGACATCACCCCTGAAAAACTGAAGGAAATCCAACGCCAAAAAGGCATTCATGGCCGCAAACCTGGCGACAATAGCTAAGGAGACAGAGATGACTGCACAAAAAATGACTGCTCAAGAAATCATTGCCTTTATTGGGAATGCTGAAAAAAAGACCACTGTTAAAGTCACCTTTCAAGGTGAGCTTGCCGGACAAGTCCCAGAAGACGTGCTGTGTTTGGGCAATGTCCTCTTTGGGGACTGGAAAGACGTGGCACCACTTTTGGCCAGTCTGACCGAAAATGTTGACTATGTGGTGGAACAAGATGGCCGCAATTCGGCTGTGCCCTTATTGGACAAGCGTGAAATCAATGCGCGTATCGAACCAGGGGCGATTATCCGTGACCAAGTGACTATCGCAGACAATGCTGTGGTGATGATGGGGGCTGTGATCAACATCGGTGCTGAAATCGGCGAAGGCACGATGATTGACATGGGTGCTATCCTAGGTGGCCGGGCCATGGTTGGTAAAAACAGCCATATCGGTGCTGGCGCTGTTTTGGCAGGTGTGATTGAGCCTGCATCGGCAGACCCTGTCCGTGTGGGCGACAATGTCCTCGTCGGGGCAAATGCTGTGATCATCGAGGGCGTGCAAGTGGGCAATGGTTCTGTTGTTGCTGCTGGCGCTATTGTTACCCAAGACGTGCCTGAAAATGTAGTCGTTGCAGGGGTTCCAGCCCGTGTCATCAAAGAGATTGACGAAAAAACCCAACAAAAAACCGCACTAGAAGACGCCTTGCGTAATATTTAAAGTGGTTACTCAAAAGCCTGTGGCAGCTGTCCCAGGCTTTTCTAGAAAAGGAGATGAGGCGATGATGGATTTAGTAGCAGTGCGCAGGCAACTTCACCAGATTCCTGAGATTGGTTTGGAGGAGTTTGAGACCCAAGCCTACCTCTTGGGGCTGATTGAAGACTTGATAAGTGACAAAGCTTTTGCTAGTGTCAGGACTTGGCGAACAGGGATTTTAGTGAATCTGACTGGTCGCGAGGGGAGCAGAACCATTGGTTGGCGCAGTGATATGGATGGCCTGCCAGTGACTGAGGAAACAGGTCTGCCCTTTAGTAGCCAGCATGAGGGCCGGATGCATGCCTGTGGTCATGATATTCACATGACAGTGGGCTTGGGTGTGTTGGAGGCTATGTTGGACCAGCAACCTTTAGACAATGTTCTCATCCTTTTTCAACCGGCTGAGGAAAACGAAGCGGGTGGCAAACTCATGTATGAGGAGGGGGCTTTTGGTGACTGGTTGCCAGATATTTTCTATGGCTTGCATGTGCGTCCAGACTTCCCTGTAGGGACCTTTGCGACCAATACCCACACCCTCTTTGCAGGTACTTGTGAGGTCTTGGTGACCATTACAGGTAAAGGGGGGCACGCAGCCTTTCCACATGAGGCCAATGATGCCATCGTGGCGGCAGCGCACTTCGTCACTCAGGCTCAGACCATTGTCAGCCGCAATGTTGACCCAATCGAGGGAGGCGTGGTCACCTTTGGTAGCCTACATGCCGGTACGACCAATAATGTCATCGCAGAAGAAGCTACAGTTTATGGCACCATTCGCACCTTGACCCAAGACATGAACCAGCTCATCCAAAGACGGGTACAGGAGATTGCAGCTGGAATTGCGACGGCTTTTGGTCTATCCGTGGAGGTCAGCCTTAAGCAAGGAGGCTATCTGCCGGTAGAAAACAACCCAGAGCTAGCCAAGGAATTCATGACCTTTTTTGACAAGGAAGAAGGAGTTGACTTAGTCGATTGCCTTCCTGCGATGACAGGTGAGGACTTTGGTTATCTGCTTCATCAGGTGCCTGGCGTGATGTTTTGGCTAGGTGTCGGAGCGCAGACTGCCCTGCACACACCGACCATGTCCCCTGATGAAAGGGTCTTGCCCTTGGCGGTCACTCACATCAGTCATTTCTTGAAAGCGAAGGCCAACCATGAGCTCAGTTAAAAAAAACAATCGCAGTCAGGTGTTACAGGAGATGAAGGCAATCCCTGCCGAGGTTAAGGCAGATTGGGACCAATCGCTTTTGGCGCAATTTGTCGACCACCCAGCCTACCAGAAAGCAGAGACGATTGCCACCTATCTGGCCATGCCACATGAAGTGGATACGGCTCTCTTTATCCAGCGCTTTCTAGCCGATGGCAAAACGGTCTTAGTTCCTAAAACTTACCCCAATCGCCTTTTGGCCTTTGTGGCTTATGACCCAGAGGCGCTAGAGGAGACCTCTTTTGGACTTCTAGAGCCAACAAGTGATGCGGTGGTGGCACCTGATGCCATTGACTTGATTCAGGTACCTGGTGTCTGCTTTAACCCAGAGGGCTACCGTATCGGCTATGGGGCTGGTTTTTACGACCGCTTTTTGGCAAACTATAAGGGGAAAACCCTATCAACGGCCTACGCTTGTCAGCGACTGGCCTTTCAGCCAGAACCCCATGATATCCCAGTAGGGGAGGTGCTTTATGCGCCAAATGATTAAAGCCTATCCTGTGACCAGCATCCTTTTAGCCTCAACCACACTGGTCTTTTTGGCTATTCAACTCCTACGCTTTGGGCAGACCACCTCAGCCCTAACCATCTATGAGTTTGGTGGGATGTTTGCTCCGAGTATCAAAGCCCAACCCTGGCAATTGTGGCGTTTAGTGGCAGCTATCTTTGTCCATATTGGTTGGGAACATTTTGCCTTTAATGCCTTGACCCTTTATTTTATCGGCCGTATCTGTGAAGACCTTTTTGGCTCTGCGCGCTTCTTACTGCTTTATCTTTTGTCTGGGGTTATGGGAAATCTAGCAGTTTTGGTCTTTTCGCCGACCGTTGTCTCAGCTGGTGCTTCAACGTCGCTCTTTGGCCTCTTTGCAGCTGTGGTTATCGTAGGTTACTGGGGGTGCAACCCCTATGTCAAACAACTGGGCCAATCCTACCTAGGTTTGATTGTCGTCAACTTGATTTTTAACCTATTGGTTCCAGGTATTTCCATCCCTGGCCATCTGGGAGGAATTGTCGGAGGGGCTGTTCTGGCTTGTGCCTTGCCTACCCAAGTTGAGGGGCATCTCTTTCAAAAAAGGCAACGTCTGACCGCTTGGGGAGTCTATGGCCTTCTGGCTTTAGGCGCTCTCTTTATTGGCTTCTTGTAAAGACATCAAAAAACGTCTAATCCGTTCTATTGCTAGGACCGACTAGACGTTTTTTTGCTGTTGGAATCGTGTTGGTTAAAAACCTTCTTGTTGCCTTGGTTTTGTTCGCTTACTCAATCGCAAACAAATCGTTGAGGTTTTCAGCTAGAGTTGGATGGGTAAAGATTTGTTGCGTGAAGTAGGTGTAAGGGATGTGGTTGTCTATAGCCATGGTGATGAGGTTGATGATTTCCTCAGCGCCTTGGGCAAAAATAGTCGCTCCAAGAATTTCTTTGGTTTGGGGATTGACCACCGCTTTGAAGGCTCCGCGCAAGTCTCCGTTGACATGGGCCCGAGGCATGCCTGCAACAGGCATTTCCTTGCTAGCGACAGGGAGACCTTGGGCCTTAGCTTGGTCTTCTGTCAAACCAACACTGGCTAAGGCAGGGTGGATAAAGAGGGTGTTTGGCAAGGTGTGTCGCGTCTCTAGGTTGTAGTTGCCATCACCAGTCAGATAGCTAAGGACGATACGGCTGTCATCCAAAGAAGCATAGGTAAACTGAGGTCCGCCATTGACATCGCCAACGGCAAAGATACCAGGGACAGTCGTTTCTAAGTGTTTATCCACGGCGATGGCGCCACGGTCTGTGAGGGCAATGCCTGTGTTTTCCAGTCCCAAGCCAGCTGTATTGGGTTTACGACCAGTTGCATAGAGGAGAGCGTCAAAGGTCAATTCTCCTTGGTCAGTGATTAGGGTGATTTGTTGGTCTTCGGTACGAACCAGAGAGGTATGGATGCCTTGTTTGATGGTGATGCCATCTTCTTCAAGATAGGACTTGGCTAGTGCGGCGATGCTGGCTTCTGTGCGTGGGAGGAATGTCTCTGACGCATCAAGGACAGTCACTTGACTTCCCAGTTTGTTATAAAGGCTAGCAAATTCTAAACCGATGGGACCTGCGCCGAGGACCCCCAAGCGTTGTGGTTGTTTGTCTAATTTTTGAATAGCCGTTGAGTCGTAGGCTAGTGGGCTATCAGCCAGTCCAGGGATGGGGAGGACATTTGAGACAGCCCCAGTATTGATAATGATAATATCCGCAGTTACCTGTATGCTGTCATCCCCTTTTTGCGCTTGGACAAGCTTATCAGAGATAAAACGTGCTTTGGCGTCGATGACATCTACGCCATTGCCTGTCGCTGCAGCATAGTTTTTGCCGTTGAGGCGATGGGTGACTGCCTGGCGTTCTGCCATGACTTGGTTAAAATCCCAGCCCTTGTCAGCAGCCACAATCATGGTCTTTGTGGGAATACAAGCAATGTTGATACAAGTGCCTCCGTACATAGCTGGGCTTTCTTCGATGAGGGCTACTTTCTTGCCGGCCTTGGCAAATTTTCCAGCCAGTGTCTTTCCGGCCTTACCAAAACCAATCACTAGTATATCGTATGTTAGCATAGGATATACCTCCTTTGTTTTTTTCTAGCCATAGTCTACCACCGCCTGTCAAAAAATGCACAAATTTAATCCGGAAATCCCATACTGGTGTGTCTGACTTTAAAGCAAGCGCTGGTTTGGCATCCCTGCCCTTCCTTTAGTGAATGTGCTATAATAAAGGCATGACTGACAAGAAAAAACTTTTATTGATTGATGGGTCATCTGTGGCCTATCGTGCCTTTTTTGCCCTCTATAATCAGATGGACAATTTTAAAAACCGTTCGGGTCTTCATACTAATGCCATTTACGGTTTTCACCTCATGCTCAATCATCTGATGGAGCGTATCCAGCCGACCCATGTCTTGGTAGCCTTTGATGCAGGCAAGACCACTTTTCGGACGGAAATGTTTGCGGACTATAAGGCGGGACGTGCCAAGACCCCGTCTGAATTCCGGGAACAATTGCCCTATATCCGTGAACTCTTGGATGGTCTGGGCATTGCCTACTATGATTTGGAAAACTACGAAGCCGATGACATTATCGGAACCCTGGATAAGCTTGCTGAAGATGGGGACCATTATCAGGTCACGATTGTTTCTGGAGACAAGGACCTGATTCAGCTGACAGATAGCAACACAGTGGTCGAGATTTCCAAAAAAGGGGTGGCGGAGTTTGAAGCCTACACACCGCAAGCGCTTATGGATAAGCTAGCCTTGACCCCAGAGCAGTTTATCGACCTTAAGGCCCTCATGGGCGACAAGTCTGATAACATTCCTGGAGTGACTAAAATCGGGGAAAAAACGGGACTTAAGCTCCTTTACCAATTTGGAAGTCTGGAAAATCTGTACGACAATCTGGACCAACTCAAACCCTCTAAGATGAAGGAAAACCTCATCAATGACCGTGAGCAAGCCTTTTTGTCCAAGACCTTGGCGACTATTAACACGCAGGCGCCCATTACCATCGGTTTAGAGGATATCGTCTACCAAGGCAAGCAAATCGACCAACTCAAGGCCTTTTATGACAGCATGGGCTTTAACCAGTTTCGTCAGCAATTGACCCAAGATGACCCTCAAGCACCCGTTGAAAAAGTGCGCTTTGAAGAGGTGACCGAGGTCAGGGCGGAGCTCTTGGATGCTCAGGATTTCTTTTATTTTGAAATCTTAGGGGAAAACTACCATACCGAGCCTCTGGTTGGTCTGGCGTGGGGCAATGCCAAACAGATTTACGTATCTGATGATGCAAGCCTTTTAGAGACACCTGTTTTCAAGAGCTTTTTGGAGCAAACAGCCCTTAAAACCTATGATACCAAACGCAGTCGGGTGCTCTTGGCCCGTCAGGGAATTCAGCTGCAGCAGGCAGGCTTTGATAGCCGTTTGGCCAAGTACCTCTTGTCAACGGTTGAAGACAATAGCTTAGCAACCATTGCACGCCTCTATGGCAAATCGCCCTTGGCTGAGGACGTCGCCGTCTACGGTAAGGGAGCTAAGCTGGCCTTGCCAGATAAGGAAATCTTTCTGAGCCACCTAGCGAGCAAGGTGCGAGCCTTAGTAGAGACAGAGCCAGTCATGATTGCCCAACTAGAAGAACAAGAGCAACTTGGTCTCCTTTATGATATGGAGTTACCTTTGGCCCATGTCCTAGCAAAAATGGAGCTAGCTGGTATACGTGTCCACAAAGAAACCCTGCAAGCCATGGAAGTGGCCAACGAAGGGGTCTTAGACCAGTTAACTCAAGACATTTACGACCTGGCAGGTGAATCTTTTAATATCAACTCGCCAAAACAACTGGGGGTCATTCTTTTTGAAAAATTAGGCCTGCCCCTGTCGGCCACTAAAAAGACCAAGACAGGTTATTCCACAGCAGTGGATGTCTTAGAGCGTCTGGCACCAGATGCGCCTATCGTGCAAAAGATTTTAGATTACCGTCAGTTGGCTAAACTGCAATCCACCTATATCAAAGGCTTGCAGGATGCCATCGCTACAGACGGCAAGATTCATACCCGCTACCTGCAAGATTTGACCCAGACCGGCCGCCTGTCTAGCGTTGACCCTAACCTGCAAAATATCCCCGTTCGCCTGGAACAAGGTCGTCTTATTCGCAAGGCCTTTGTCCCTGAGTGGGAGGACAGCGTTTTGCTGAGTTCGGATTACTCGCAGATTGAGTTGCGGGTGCTGGCTCATATTTCAGGGGATCAGCATCTGATTGATGCCTTTAAGCATGGGGCAGATATTCATACAGCAACTGCCATGCGGGTCTTTGGTATTGACAAAGCTGAAGACGTCACGGCCAATGACCGCCGTAACGCCAAGGCCGTGAACTTTGGCATTGTTTATGGTATTTCTGATTTTGGGTTGTCCAATAATCTGGGCATTTCCCGCAAACTTGCCAAACAGTACATCGATACGTATTTTGAACGTTACCCGGGAATTAAGGCATATATGGAAAGGGTTGTCCGTGACGCCAAAGACAAAGGCTATGTTGAGACCCTCTTTCACCGGCGCCGCCAATTACCAGATATCAATGCGAGAAACTTTGCCGTTCGCTCTTTTGCAGAACGCACAGCCATCAATTCACCCATTCAAGGGTCGGCCGCAGATATTTTAAAAATTGCCATGATTCGTCTGGATCAGGCCCTGACTGCCGGAGGCTTCAAAGCTAAGATGCTTTTGCAGGTGCATGACGAGGTTGTTCTAGAGGTCCCTGAAGCAGAGTTGACTGCTGTCAAAAATTTGGTTAAAGAAACGATGGAGTCTGCCCTAGACATGGCAGTTCCTCTGATTGTCGATGAAAATGCTGGGAAGACTTGGTACGAAGCCAAGTAGTCGAAAAAGGAGACGCTTATGACCGATCAATTTATCAATGCGCCGCATGACGTTATCTTTGATATGATTCGTGAGTCACGAACCATTGCGGTGGTGGGCTTGTCTGATCGCGAGGAGACGGCTAGTTATCGGGTGGCCAAATTTATGCAAGACCAAGGCTTTACCATTATTCCGGTCAATCCTCGTAAGGCAGGACAAACCATCTTGGGGCAGAAGGTCTACGCCCGTCTGCAAGACATTCCAGTGCACATCAATATTGTTGATGTGTTTCGAAAGAGCGAAGCCCTGCCTGAGGTGGCGCGTGATTTTCTAGAAACGGATGCGGATGTCTTTTGGGCGCAACTGGGGCTACAAAGCCAAGAAGCCAATCAGCTTTTGCGCAAGGCCAATCGCCATCGTATCGTCATGAATAAGTGCCTGAAAATCGTTTATCAAGAAATGCTAGACCAGGGCGATTAGGCCCCTAACCCTAAAAGGAAGACTATGACCGTTAATTTTGAAAAGATTGAGCAGGCCTTTGACCTGCTTTTGACCAATGTCCAACAGTTGCAAAGTGACCTTGCCACGAACATCTATGATGCTATAGTTGAGCAAAATGCCTACTTTGTTCAGGGAGAGGGCAAGTTGGCCAAACTCGATGCTAATAATGAGGCCCTCAGAGCCTTAAACCTGACGGCCGAGGAATGGCGACGTGCTTATCAATACCTCTTGATGAAAGCCAATCAACTCGAGCCTCTCCAGCGCAATCATCAGCTGACACCTGACACGGTGGGGTTTTTACTGCTCTATGTGATGGAAGTCCTCTGCGCCAAAGACCAACTAGATCTTGTTGAGATCGGCTCAGGGACAGGGAACTTGGCTGAAACCCTGGTAATTAATAGCGCTAAAAAATTGGACTACCTCGGTATCGAGGTCGATGACTTATTGATTGACCTCGCAGCCAGCACAGCGGATGTCATCGGGACGGATCTCCACTTTATCCAGGAAGATGCCGTACGTCCCCAACTCCTCAAACCGTCCGATGTTCTGCTGGCGGATTTGCCAGTAGGATTTTATCCGGATGATGTCATTGCCAGTCGCTATCAGGTGGCTTCTAAGACCGAACACACCTATGCCCACCACCTTCTCATGGAACAAGGTCTCAAGTACCTCAAACCAGGTGGATTGGCGATTTTCTTGGCTCCTCGTGACCTCTTGACCAGCCCGCAGAGTGATTTGCTCAAGGCTTGGTTGCAAAAGGAAGCTCAGGTGCTAGCCATGGTGACTTTGCCGGAAAATCTTTTTCACAGTGAAAAGGATGAAAAGACCCTCTATGTTTTGGCAAAAAGGCAGGAGCAGGTCGAGAACGTTTTTGTCTATCCTCTAACAGACCTCAATGATGCAACTGTTATACGTCAGTTTATGGAGGCTTTGGCCGCTTGGCGGGCGAAAAATCTTTCCTAAATCCTTGGAAATTGGTATAATGTTTCTGAAACCGATTACAAATGGAGGCTAACATGGGGAAATCATTAGCAGTAAACGCAGGAAGTTCAAGTTTAAAATGGCAACTCTATCAAATGCCAGAAGAGATCGTATTGGCCAAAGGACTGATTGAACGGATTGGATTAGACGTGTCCTATTCGACGGTGGCCTTTGCTGGTAAAAAAGAAAAGACACAAGTTGCCGTGCCTGACCACACCGCAGCTGTGGAACTCTTGCTCAACACCCTTAAGGCAGATAAAATTATCGAAGATTTCAGTGAAATTACAGGGATTGGCCATCGGGTCGTTGCCGGTGGGGAACGTTTCAAGGGCTCTGAAGCGCTGACTGATACAGTTATTCAAGAAATTGCAGACCTTAGTGTTTTAGCGCCCTTGCACAATCCAGGAGCGGTCCAAGGCATGCGGGCCTTTCAAGAGGTCTTGCCAGATGTGTTTGGGATTGCCGTCTTTGACACCGCCTTTCATGCTAATATGCCTGAGAAAGCCTATCGCTACCCAATTGCTGAAAAGTATTATACAGACTTTAAAGTCCGTAAATATGGGGCCCACGGCACCAGTCATCAGTATGTGGCAGGTAAGGCTGCCGACCTGTTAGGCAAACCTCTTCAAGACTTGAAGATTATCACCTGCCATATCGGAAACGGTGTGTCCTTGACTGCCGTTAAAAATGGTCAGTCCGTCGACACCTCTATGGGTCTAACCCCACTAGGCGGGGTCATGATGGGGACGCGTTCTGGGGAGCTAGACCCTTCTGTAACGTCCTTTATCCTTAGTCAGGACGATAGCGTATCGACAGCTCAAGATATGACGGATATCTACAACCGTCAGTCAGGTCTTGCAGGTGTTTCGGAAGTTTCCAGTGACATGCGAGATATCTTAGAAGGTGTGGCAAATGGCGATGCCAAATGCCAACTTGCCTATGATATGTACATCGACCGTTTGCAGAAGTACATCGGTTCCTATCTGGCCGTGTTAGGCGGAGCAGATGCCATTGTCTTCACGGCTGGTATCGGGGAAAATTCGCCAGAGGTTCGGCGTGACGTGCTAGCCAACTTTGCTTGGGCTGGTCTAAAGTTAGATGATGACAAGAATGACAACCTGCGTGAGGGTATCATCTCACAAGCAGACTCTGCCATTGCTGTTCTCGTGGTACCAACCGATGAAGAATTGGTAATTGTACGTGATATTGAGCGCCTGCGCCCATAAGACAGATAAAAAGGACTGAGGTCCTTTTTGTTATGTCTCAAAAGGAAGGGGTCTTGCGACAAAAAAATTGTCGCCATTCCTATCTTTATGCTAAAATAAGGCTATGTTAAGAAATCGAAAATTTTGGGTGTGGTTGCTAGCTGGCATCCTTTTGCTTGCTGGGCTAGCAGGGGCTTTTTATGTCGCCGGAGGTCAACGGCGTCTAGTGGACCAGGTCACCCGTAGTGATAACAGTTATCTCTTTACAGACTATTTGCAGGCCAAAGACCCACTGGCTCTGACAGCCGCAGGACAGGTTCGGTCTTATCGAATTGACCGCCAGTCGATTGCTAGTGAGGGAAATCGGATTTTTGTTAGCTATTATGTCAACAACAATCCCAAAGCTAGCCTTGGTCTGGAACTCAAAAATGACCAAGGCCTGCTTGAAGTGACCGAGATTAAACCCTCTAAAGCCTTTACCCGCCTGGTGACCAATCAGGACTATCAGGCACTTACGGGTCAAATCAAGCAGGCTGTCAATCAGGTCAAGACCGAGGGTGGTTGGGATGCTGACAGCAGTGCTGGCTACTATGAACGCCTGCGTGAGCTCATGAAAAAGCGTCAGCGTAAAGACCTGTCTCAAACCCTGACTGATCTTGCTAGTGAAGCCAAGCAAGTTGGTTCGCCTGTTTACACAAATCTCTTTGTTTGGTCTAATTTGTCAGCCAAGGACAAGTTGGCCCTGGTCATGACCCAGATGAAAGCTGAAGTGGATAGCCATAACTTTTTGCAGATGGGAACGGATGGTTACCGCTTTTCGAGTGACTTGGCCCCTAACGGTGATTTTTTTACCTATTTTCGTAAGGCCGTGATGGATGCCTACCCGACTAGCAAGGGGCTCAATGCGGATCATCTGGGGCTAAAAGTCCACTTGTTTAGGTCTTACATTGACAAACAAGCCATTGACTATGTGCGCAGTCATTTTAAAGGGAAAACGGACTACGAAAAATTGCTAGCCTTTGCGAAAAAGAACAAGCTGACCTTTGACTACACGACGGGTGCTGTTCTCCACAACCGCACACAGGGGGACTTTACTTACACCCAGCACATGAAGGTGCAACTGCCTAAGAGTAATACCAGTGGCGATTACGGAACCAACAATGCCCGGTTTATCGAATATATTGTCGATTTGAAAACAGGACGTTTTGTTTCTGAGTGGAATGTCTACCGCCAGTTAGCAGATGGGTCTTATGATTCAGACCCTGACCATTACGCTGTTGCTGATGGCGCAGATGCTGCCAATACAGAGTCTGCTAACTATGGCCTGCCTAAAGGTCTCAATAATGATGTGCCCGCCTACCTGACGCGGTCGCACCGCTACCTGGATGTCACCCATCCACCCGATACAGTAATCCGCCGCAAGATGACCAAGGTTTGGCGTCCAGCCAAATTATTGTCCAAGGGCGGTCGCTACGCAGATATTGTCAAGAAAGGAGGTCAGTCTGACTATGATGAATGGAATGCGGTTCAAGATGACCAAAAAGAGGGTCGCTATGGGAGCTTCATTGCTTCTCCTTATGTTGGTGACGGTTTTAGGGATTTTTCTAATAAACAATCAAAAAAGTAAACCGCTAAAAAATAGCCTCTATCAGACCATTGCCAAGGAAAATTATGTGACTCTCACCGATGGCTATGCCAAGAGTGTCTATGGTGACGAAGTTGGACAAACTTTTTCGGTCAAGACTCAGGAACTATACGGCGATGACATTGCCGTCAAGGGAGATAAGGTCTACGGAACAGAGCTGGATGGCCAGACCGCCAAAGCCTTTTATCGGGAAGTCTGGAAGGAAGCCCTAGAAGCGACCAAATACCTACAAATAAATAAGTCTGCCATCAAAAAAGCTAACTATAAGGTTACCTTAGACTTGGCTGACACTTGGGGAAATCTCAAACTCTCTAGCGATAGCCGGGGTAACAATGACATTCTCAATGATTATAAGGATAAGACTCTCAAATGTCTTCGCATTCATTTTGACAAGTCTTATCGCCCAACCCGTATCGAGGGTTACTACCAAGCAGATGGTGACCGAGGGTGGTATAACCTTCTCTATCTGGCCTACCCTGACCTAACTAAGGCCAGCTTTGACAGCAAACTGGATGCCTATATCCAGACCATCCAAGCCCAGCCAGATGAAGACGAGGAAAGCGAGCAAGTAGAAGACACCGAGTAGCGCTTAAAAATAGGTTTAATGAGCAAACCGCAAGGTGAGCTTATGTGAAAAAAACAGCCAGGAGGAGGTTTGAAAACAAAGACAAACTGATCTTATCGGTAGATTCTACGGAACTCTGTTAATAGAAGAAGATAATTTCAGTTCTTCCAAGCAAGAACCAAGACTTCCCGCCGTGAGAAAAATGCTTGAAACAGGGATGTTTCAAGCATTTGGGAACTTTGAGACCTTAGGCTCAAAGTTAAGGGATGGAATCCGTCAGGAGTCGCTACCGTCCACCCCTCACCTAAGGGAAGTCTTAAAAAGACTTTGACTTCAAAGAAAAACAGCCTCAGGGCTGTTTTTTTGATTTGCTCTTGTAGAGAATAAACTCCTAGCCTTTGGCTGACTGATGCAGGCTTCAGGTGCTTGTGTTCATCGTCTTTTAAAAGAGTGATCGTGCAAGAAGGAGCGATTGACAGTTTCGCGAAAAGTCTAATAGCCTTTAATCTTATCTACCATTTTGCGGTCAAGTTTTTTGACCAAGGCTTGGAGGAAGGCTTGGGCTTGTTGGAAATCTTCGAGGTTGAAGAGGGTTTGGTGGGAGTGGATGTAGCGGGCGCAGACCCCGATTGTGGTTGAAGGGACACCGCCTGCTTGTAGGTGGGCAGCACCTGCATCTGTACCACCTTTGCCAGCGTAGTATTGGTAACGAATCCCCGCTTCGTCAGCTGTTTCAAGTAAAAAGTCCCGCATGTCTTCTAGGAGGACATGGCCAGGGTCGTAAAAGCGAATAAGTGTGCCGTCACCGATAGCACCTTGGTCTCCGTAGACGTCTCCAGCTGGGGAACAGTCCACAGCCAAAAAGATGTCTGGTTGGAAGGTCTGGGTTGAGGCATGGGCACCTCTGAGTCCGACTTCTTCTTGGACATTGGCACCTGCTATTAAGGTATTGGGAAGGTCGGTGTCCGCCAGATTTTTAAGAAGTTCAGCCACCATGAGGACACCGTAGCGGTTGTCCCAGGCCTTGCTGATGACATTTTTGCCATTGGCAGTGAGGATGGTCTGACTTTCTGGAATGATGGTGTCACCAGGGTGCACGCCGTAACTTTCGGCCTCAGCCTTGTCGCTAAAGCCAGCATCAAAGACAATATCTTCTACCTTAGGCAAGCTAGCACCCGATGTCCCCCGCAGAAGATGAGGAGGAACAGAACCTGAGATGACGGGATACTGGTCACCTTTTTGTGTGGTCAGGGTAAAGCGTTGGGCACTCACCACCAGCGGGTTCCAGCCTCCTAGTGGCACGACACGTAGGGTACCGTTGTCCTGGATTTTGCTGACAAGAAATCCGACTTCGTCCATATGGGCAGCGACTAGGATGGTTGGTGCTTGAGGGTCATTGTTAGGCCGTACACCAAAGACACCACCGAGGCCATCGCTGGTGATGTGGTCAACATAAGGGGCCATTTCTTTTTTAAGAAACTCACGCACAGGGCGCTCATGGCCTGCCACAGCTTGTAGTTCAGTCACAGTTTTGATACGGTCAAATAAAGTCATAGCTTTCTCCTTTTGATGAGGTTTGTCCCTTTTATTTTAGCATTTTTGTGTTAAAATTTAAGATATGAAAGTAAAGAAATCATGGCTAGTGGCCGGTGGGTTAACGCTAGTGGGACTGGCTTATGTGACCTATCAAGGCAAACAATGGCTAAAAGAAAAACAGCAAGCTAGGTTACTGGCCCAAGTGCGCGCGCATTTCCCAGCTCAAGAGATATCTGTTGTCTATGTCAATCCCCAAGAGACAGCTGGTGATTTTTCAGGTGGACTGGTTTTAACCGATGGCACGGTTTGGCAGTTTGCTCTAGGTGAGGATGGTTTGACAGTTGAGGAGGAAAGCGCATGAAGCAACCTAGTTCTTTAGAGGAATTGGCGGCTTATGTTGAGGCGCCTGGAAGACATGTCTTTTATTTCAAGGCAGATTGGTGCGGGGATTGTCGATTTATCGCCCCTTTTTTACCCGAGATTGAAGCAGCCTATCCTGAGATGACCTTTGTTGAGGTTGACCGGGATGCTTTTATGCCCCTGGCGCAGCAATGGGATATTTTTGGTATTCCAAGCCTTGTCGTTATCAAAGACGGCAAAGAAATTGGTCGCTTGGTCAATAAAGCACGCAAGACTCAGGCTGACATTACAGCATTTTTAGATGGTTTAGAGAGAGGAAACAAATGATTTTTACCTATAACAAAGCACATGTCGGCGATGTCCTGATGGTTATTGTTGCAGATGACAAGGGAGAAAAACTTGGCGTTGACCGTCGCGGTCAAGTGGCGCGTGTTTTTATCGAGAAAACTGGAAAAACAGTTGGTTGGAACATTTTTGAGGCTTCTGAACTTGTGACCATAGAGGGCTCAGGACAGGTTTTCTTGACCGACCCAGCTGTCGACCAGCTCAATAAGGTCCTGGCTGAGCAAGGCTTTGAGGAAAGTTTGGTCAATGATTTAGACCCTAAGTTTGTTGTGGGGCAGATTGTAGAGATGACGCCACACCCAGATAGCGACCACCTCAATATTTGTCAGGTAGCTGTTGGCCCTGATCGTGAGGTTCAAATCGTGGCCGGAGCACCAAATGCGCAAGTCGGTCTGAAAACGATTGTGGCTTTACCAGGTGCCATGATGCCAAATGGCAGCTTAATCTTCCCAGGCAAACTCCGTGGAGAAGCTAGTTATGGGATGATGTGTAGCCCGCGTGAACTGCATCTACCCAATGCCCCTCAAAAACGTGGCATCATCGCTTTGCCTGAAGAGGCAGTGATTGGGCAGGCTTTTGCCCCAGCGCTTCATTGGCAAGGCTGATGCGGTATAATATAAAAAATAACGTATTATAATACAAAAAGACTCTTAAACTGCTGTTTAGGGGTCTTTTTGTGTTGTTTCAGTCCTGTAACAGAAAGTCAATTTTTGTATACTTATATCCGCATAAAACGTTGCTGTAAAAGGCTTATCTTTGGACCTCGAACTAGAAATATATCAAAAACAGACAGTTCATGAAGTTATGTTACATCAATTTTTCAACTATTTTACAATGGAATAATTTTACATGACATAAGCTTAAACTGACTTAAAACTTTCTTAAAATACGATATACTTTGGGTGTAATATTAACTTTTAAGGAGTTTTTTTATGGAAAAGAAGGTTCATTACAAGCTGCATAAGGTTAAGAAATCTTGGGTAGCTGTGGCGGTCTCTACCTTGTCTATTGCAGCCTTGACAGGGGTGAGTGGCGAAACCGTTGTCTTAGCTGACCAAGTGGATGCGCAAGCACAAGTGGATGTGTCGGTGGACAATCAGGGCTCAGACACTGTGGCATTGGATATTGCCAGTGATACAGCTGGTCAGAGCACGAGTGACCAAGCGGTGGCTACTGGAGCAGATGTCCAAGACGATAAGACGCAGTCGCAAGTGACTAGCTCGGACCAGTCTGATAGCCAAACAGATGGGGCAGGTTCTGTTGACGCTACGACGGTAGTGCTAGCAACGGACAGTCTAAAAGATGCGGCCGTGTCAGCTGATCAGCTAGGAACTTCTTTAGTCGGTCGCACACGCGCAGTCAGTGAGGACACAACAACCAGCGCAGCGACAGGACACACTCAGGAAATTGGTGGAAAAACCTATCTGGTCGATGAGCAGGGAAATGTCCTTAAAAATTATGTTGTTGAAAAAGCTGGTGGAAGCCAATATTTTAATAGTAGCACTGGGGAATTAACCAATCAAAAGGCTTATTGGTTTGGTCAAGACAGCGGGTCAACGGTTGACCCTAATAATCCAGCGGCTAAAGGCGATAAAAATGCCCTCTATGGGACCAGTGAGCAGGATGTCGAAACGGTGGACGGCTACTTCACAGCTGAAAGTTGGTACCGCCCTAAGGAAATCCTAAAAGATGGGACGACCTGGACAGCTTCGACAGCCGACGACAAACGGCCACTTTTGACTGTTTGGTGGCCAAGTAAGGACATCCAAGCCAAATACCTCAACTACATGGCGCGTCAAGGGTTTGGCACGGATCAGAATTTCACAGCTAGCAGTGATCAAGCTACGATGAATCAAGCGGCTCAGGATATCCAAAAGGCTATCGAAGTGCGCATTGGTAAGGATGGGACGACGTGGTTGCGGGCAACGATTTCAGACTTTGTCAAGACCCAACCAGGCTGGAACATTGCTTCTGAAAACTACGACACCAACGACCACTTACAAGGTGGGGCCTTGCTTTTTAACAATGACAGCCGGACGTCTCAGGCGAATTCGGATTACCGACTCTTGAACCGCACACCGACCAGTCAAAAAACAGGAGAACGCAACCCGAAATATACGGCAGACTTGACAACAGGTGGCTTTGAATTTCTCTTGGCCAATGATATTGACAACTCAAATCCTGTCGTTCAAGCTGAGCAACTCAACTGGCTCCACTATATCATGAATATCGGCAGTCTGACCGGTGGGGATGCCTCAGAAGATTTTGACGGTCTGCGGGTTGATGCGGTGGATAATGTCGATGCAGACCTCTTGCAGATTGCTTCAGATTATATGAAGGCACGCTACAAGATTGATCAAAGTGAGGCGGATTCTATCAAGCACCTCTCCATTCAAGAAGCTTGGTCTCACAACGACCCTTACTACACGACCGACATGAAGGATGCCCAACTGCCAATGGATGACTTGGCACGTCTGTCTACTGTCTTTTCATTGTTGCGTCCGATAAATGGGACCAATGGCGCTCGCTCTGGTTTGGAGCCTTTGATTGACAACTCCTTGAACCCTCGCTCTGCTAGCAAGAAAAATGGGGAGCGCAGAGCCAATTATACCTTTGTCCGGGCCCACGACTCGGAAGTGCAGACGGTTATCGGAGAGATTATCAAGCGTGAAATCAATACCAGCTCAACAGGGAACACCTTCACGCTGGATGAAATGAAAAAAGCTTTTGACATCTACAATGCCGATATGCGTAGCGCTAATAAACGCTACACCCAGTACAATATCCCATCCGCCTATGCCCTCATGTTGACCAATAAAGATGTGGTGCCACGGGTTTACTATGGGGATATGTATACGGATGACGGGCAATACATGGCACAAGAATCGCCTTACCACAAAGCGATTGAAACCCTTCTGAAAGCCCGCATCAAGTACGTAGCAGGTGGGCAAGACATGCAGATGAACTACGGCATTACCTCTAGTCGCCCATCTGAACTTAGTGGCTGGTCGCCTGCGGACATCTTGACCTCTGTTCGTTATGGAAAAGGCGCTGATAATGCCAGCGATGCAGGTACAGCAGAAACCCGTACCCAAGGGATGGCAGTTATTCTAGCCAGCAACCCGACTATGAAGCTGACAGGCACTTTAAAAATCAATATGGGGGCAGCGCATAAAAACCAAGCCTACCGTCCTTTGATTAAGACCACAAGCCAAGGATTGGACACCTACCTTAACGATAGCGACACCAACCTAGTCAAATACACCGATGACAACGGCTACCTGGTCTTTACCGCTGGGGAAATCGAAGGCACCCGTAACCCGCAAGTAGATGGCTATTTAGCGGTCTGGGTTCCGGTTGGTGCTAGTGACACCCAAGATGCGCGTACGCAAGCCAGCAACCAAAAAAATAGCAATGGTTTGGTCTATACGTCATCAGCTGCCTTGGATTCTCAAGTCATCTACGAAGGCTTCTCTAACTTCCAAGATTTCGTGCAGGACGACTCCCAATACACCAATAAGCTCATTGCGCAAAATGCGGGTCTCTTTGCGTCATGGGGTATTACTAGTTTTGAATTTCCGCCACAGTATGTCTCTAGTACAGACGGCACCTTCTTAGACTCTGTCATTCAAAATGGCTACGCCTTTAGCGACCGTTACGACATTGCCATGAGCCAAAACAACAAGTATGGGTCGCTGGCTGACCTCAAGGCGGCTCTTAAAGCGGTACACGAACACGGCATGTCAGCGATTGCTGACTGGGTGCCAGACCAAATCTATAACCTACCTGGTGATGAGGTCGTGACGGCTACTCGGGTCGATAATTATGGGAAAACCAAGGCTGGCGCTACTATTAACCATAGCTTGTATGCAGCCAAGACACGGACCAAAGGGGATGATTACCAAGGCAAATACGGTGGGAAATACCTCGATGAGCTCAAAGCCCTCTACCCACAAATCTTTGAGCGCGTGCAAGTATCAACCGGTAAAACGATTGATGGGTCCCAAAAGATTACCACTTGGTCAGCCAAGTATATGAATGGAAGCAATATCCTAGGACGTGGGGCGGATTATGTCTTAAAAAACAGCGCAGGGAACTACCTAAGTACACGTGATGGTAGCCTCAACCTACCTTTGGTATTAGCCAGCGGTTCAGATAACAACCAGAACCAAACGGATGGCAAGGGCCGTTTTGTGCGCCGCTTGGGTAGTGCGTATTACTACTACACAGATGGCAGTATGGCACGCAACACCTTCATCCAGGACAGCAAGGGAAATGTCTACTATTTCAACAACCGTGGTCGAATGGTCACCGGCCAACAAACCATCAAAGGCAACTCCTATTTCTTCTTGGCTAATGGCGTGCAATTGCGCAATGGGTATCGCCAAGATAGCAAAGGGCAAGTCACTTACTATGATGCCAATGGGGTGCTCTCAAAAGACCTACCTAGCCCACAACCGCAACCAGACCTTAAGGGCCGTTTCCAAGAAATTGGGGACAATATTTGGGTTTACCTGGACGCATCTGGTAAGCGCGTGACAGGTCGTCAAACCATCAACGGTCAAAACCTCTACTTTGACCAAGATGGCATTCAAGCCAAGGGGCGTGCGGTTACAGTTGACGGCGTTCTTCGCTATTACGATGTCAACTCTGGTGAGATGATTATCAACCGTTTTGAGCAAGTGGGTGACAATGTCTGGGCTTACTTTGGCAATGACGGAGCAGCACTTAAAGGCTTGCAACACATCAATGGTCAAACCCTTTACTTTGACCAAAATGGGCACCAAGTCAAAGGTGCCACAGCGGTAGTAGATGGTCAAACACGCTACTTTGATGCCAATTCTGGTGAGATGATAACCAACCGCTTTGAGCAAATCGGAGACAACGTCTGGGCTTACTTTGACAAGGATGGCAATGCCGTCAAAGGCCGTCAAACCATCAATGGTCAAGACCTCTACTTTGACCAAGACGGCAAACAGGTCAAGGGTCGTGCCGTAACCGTCGATGGCAGCTTGCGCTATTATGACGCAGACTCAGGCGAGATGGTTAAAAACCGTTGGGTAGAAATCTCTCAAGGGGTTTGGCGTTACTTTGATGCTCAGGGACGTAGTTGGACCTAAACCGACAAAAACGAGGAATATTGAGGAGATCTTTTAGCAATGCAAGAAAAAGTTCATTACAAATTACATAAGGTCAAAAAGACCTGGGTTGCCCTAGCGGTGTCGAGCCTGTCGATTGCTGCCTTGGGGGCGGCAGGGGAAACGACTGTTTCCGCAGACCAGGTCAACACCTGGACGGGAAATGGGTTTAACATCAGTGTGTCAACAGATGATAATACCACCACACGGGTAGTGGTCAATGGGGTGGAAGTTGCTCCGACAACGACCAACCAAGCGACCAACAACACAACACCGACAAATACGACTGCTACTGACACAACGGCCAACCAAGGGCAAGCAACAGCCACTCCAGCTGATACGGCGACTGCCGATAATACAGCGACCAACGCCGTCAGCGACAAGCAAGCCAGCCCTGCCATCACAGAGGCCAATTCTCAGGCAACACCTACAGCGACTGATGCGAGTCCGTCAGCGCCAGCTGATAGCCAGTCACGGATTGAAAATGACCGTCAAGCGACTTCAGCGTCAACAGACCATATCAAAACAGAAGATGGCAAGTCTTACTACGTGACGGATTACGGCAATCGTCGGAAAAACTACCTCCTAGAAGACGGCGACAAGACCTATTACTTCGGTCGTGATGGCGCCCAAGTAGACCAGACGGTTAGTCCTGTTTTGGATGAAAATGCTCCCGTAACGACTTATAGCCAAGGTAATCGCTTGGTGAACACGGATGAAAAGAGCATTGAAGCAGTTGATACCTTTCTGACCGCAGATTCTTGGTATCGCCCTAAAGCCATCCTCACCAATGGGACAACTTGGACAGACTCTAGTGAGAATGACCTTCGTCCTCTCTTGATGGTCTGGTGGCCAGACACTAGCACCCAAGTAGCCTATCTGGATTTTATGAAAAAATCTGGTTTAGGGGCAACGACTGCTTACTCAGCTTCATCAGATAGTGCCACCCTAAACAAGGCGGCCCAAGAAGTCCAAGCCAAAATCGAACAACGCATCAGCAGTGAAGGCAGTACCCAATGGTTGCGGACGGCCATGTCTGACTTTGTCAAAACGCAAAACCAGTGGAATATAAATTCCGAAAACAAGGGCAATGACCATCTGCAGGGCGGTCAATTGGTCTTTGAAAATGCGCAAGGAAAAACTGCTGGGCGGACGGATTATGCCAATTCCAACTATCGCCTGCTCAATCGGACACCAACCAACCAAACTGGGACACCAAAATATTTCGATGACCGTTCTCTGGGAGGGAACGAGTTCCTCTTGGCAAATGACATCGATAACTCAAACCCAGCCGTCCAAGCAGAACAGCTCAACTGGCTTCATTACATTATGAACATTGGTTCCATCATGGCCAATGATGCTAGCGCTAACTTTGACGGTGTGCGTGTCGATGCCTTAGACAATGTCGATGCCGACCTCTTGCAAATTGCTTCAGACTATTTCAAACAGGTTTATGGCGTCGATGAGAGCCAAGCCAAAGCCATTGCCCATCTATCTATCTTTGAAGGTTGGTCTTACAATGACCCGCTTTACAATAAAGACCACAAGGGAGCGCAACTAGCTATTGACAATCACTTGCGTGAAGCCTTGATCAATCGCTTCCTCTGGTCGCCAGGTTCACGGAGTTTGGACATGAAGGTTCTCATGACCAACAGTTTGAGCCCCCGCAATGCCGAGGCCAAAAATTCCGAACGGACGGCCAACTACCTCTTTGTCCGTGCCCATGATTCTGAGGTGCAGTCAGTTATTCAGACCATTGTTCAACAAAATATCAATCCTTCTGTGACTGGCTACCACATGACTCTGGATGAAATCAAGCAAGCCTTCAAGATTTACAATGAAGACATGAAAAAGACCGACAAGCGGTACACCCAGTACAATATCCCGGCGGCCTACGCTTTCATGTTGACCAACAAAGATACGATTACCCGTGTCTACTATGGCGATGTCTTCACTGATGACGGGCATTATATGGCTGAGAAGTCGCCATACTACGATGCCTTGGATGCCTTGATGAAAGCTCGGGTTAAATACGTGGCAGGTGGTCAAGACATGACTGTGCAAACCGTCGGGTCTGGGGATTTGCTGACGTCTGTCCGTTATGGTAAAGGGGCTGATAGCGTGTCTGACCAAGGTACAGCAGAAACACGTACCCAAGGGATGGCTCTTTTGATGAGTAATAATACCAAGCTCAACCTCGGTGGCAACACCCATACCGTTGCCATGGGAGCCGCCCACAAAAATCAAGCCTATCGCCCACTCTTATTGAGTCGTGCAGATGGCTTGACGGTATACAATGCAGACAAAGATGTCCCATCTAACCTGATTAAGTACACAGATGGCAATGGGAATCTGACTTTCACAGCCAGCGATGTTTTTGGTGTGTCTAATCCTCAGGTTTCTGGTTATCTGGCTGTCTGGGTGCCTGTCGGTGCCAGCGATGACCAAGATGCAAGAACCAAGGCGACGGATGTCAAAAATAGTAGCGGTCTCGTCTATGAGTCCAATGCTGCTTTGGATTCTCAGTTGATTTTCGAAGGTTTTTCTAACTTCCAAGCCTTTGCCGAAAACGAAAGCCAATACATGAACAAGATCATTCCACAAAAGATTGACTTGCTCAAGTCTTGGGGCGTGACATCCTTTGAAATGCCGCCACAATACGTCTCTAGCCAAGACGGCACATTCTTGGACTCGATCATTGACAACGGCTACGCCTTTAGTGACCGCTACGATATCGCCATGAGCAAGAACAACAAGTACGGTTCGCTGGATGATTTGCTAAATGCCATTCGTGCCCTGCATGCTGGCGGTATGTCCGTTATGGCGGACTGGGTTCCTGATCAGATTTATAGCCTGCCAGGCAAAGAAGTTGTGACCGCTTCACGTGCAGATGGCTATGGGAACCCACGCTCAGGTGCGAATATTTACCATTCTGCCTATGTCGCTAACACCAAAACTGATGGCAGTGACTACCAAGGCCAATACGGTGGCAAATACTTAGATGAATTAAAAGCTAAATACCCAGCCATTTTCTCACGGGTGCAGATTTCCAATGGCAAGACCCTTCCAACAGATGAGAAAATCACCAAATGGCAGGCCAAATACTTTAACGGAACCAATATCTTGGGCCGTGGCGCAGGTTATGTCTTACAGGACCAGAGCACAGGAGCTTACTTTAACACCAGTGCTGATAAACTCTTGTTGCCACAAGCCTTGCGTAAGAGCGACGGTTCTGGTTTCGCAACACAAGACAATAAGGTCGTCTATCGCTTTAGCGATGGCAAACAGGCCAAAAATCAGTTTGTCACTGTAGATGGCAATAGTTACTACTTTGACAAAGATGGTTACATGGCTACAGGCAAGCAAACCATCAATGGCAAGCAGTATTATTTCTTGGCCAATGGGGTGCAAGTCCGTCAGACCTTCCGTCAAGAAAAAGATGGTAGTCTGTATTACTATGCCTTAGATGGGGCTATGGTGGTCAACCAGTTCTTTGACTTTGATAGCACACGGACCTTAGTGCGTGCCTTTACCACAACCGGTAAGATGGTAACAGGTTTGCTCAACTGGGGTGGCGGTACCTATTACTTTGACAAGGAAAATGGTTTCCAAGCTAAGGACAAGATTGTCCGCTTTGCTGACGGTAGCCTGCGTTACTTCCTGCCAGACTCTGGAAATCTCGGTCGCAACATCTTTGCCCAAGACCAGGGCACAGGCATCTGGTATTACTTTGGCAATGATGGCCGAGCTGTGACAGGCGCCCAAACCATCAAGGGACAAAAACTTTACTTTGACAAAACCGGAGCACAAATCAAAGGGCAACTGGTCTTTGATAATGGCAAGGCAACCCCACGGTATTATGATGCCAATTCAGGCAGTCTGTTGACCAATAGCTGGTTTAGCCCTGGCGACAATGTCTGGTACTACTTTGGAGCTGATGGCAATGCTTTGACAGGCCTCCAAACGATTAGAGGCCAACGGGTGCTCTTTGCTAGCACCGGTGTCCAAATCAAGGGAGCCATGGCAACGGTCAATGGTAAAACTTACCAAACAGATGCCCATTCCGGTAGCCTATTGACCAATACCTTTGTCAGTGACCAAGCCGGCAACTGGTACTACCTAGGTGGTGACGGGGCAGCTGTCACTGGTCAACGTACCATTAACGGCCAAAGTCTCTATTTCTACAGTGACGGTCGACAAGCCAAAGGCACCCTAGTGGAAAGTGGTTCCTCTTGGGCCAAACAAATCCGTTATTATGACCCAAATTCTGGTGAACTTTTCCGCAAAGGCTTTAAAACTATTGACGGCAAACGTTACTATTTCGCTAGCAATGGTCTAGCTTATGTCAATACGACACGCACCATTGACGGACGCCGTTACCGTTTTGATGCCAACGGTCAGGCAACAGCCCTATAAACTGTCTTAAACGCTTGAGACCTGGTCTCAGGTGTTTTTGTATTTTTTTGCTAAAAGAAGCTCTCTACTAGCAGGTGTCAGCGAGGCCTTGCTTGTGACCTGACGGGCTGGGACCTACCGGGAATGATTTACAGAAGCCCCTAACTGTGGTAAAATAGTAAAGTTGCCATAGTGCAAATGACAGAGAATAGAGGAAATGTTTTGTCCATTTTTAGACGCAAAAACACGAGCACAGAACGTACCGAGATGCATCGTCACCTCAAGTTGTGGGATTTGATTTTTCTTGGCTTGGGTTCCATGGTAGGAACGGGTATTTTCACGGTGACAGGAACAGGGGCCGCCTTGTATGCTGGTCCAGGTCTCATCATCTCCATTATCATTGCTGCCATCGCAGTGGGAATTTCGGCACTTTTTTACGCCGAGTTTGCCTCTCGCATCCCAGCTAATGGCGGAGCCTATAGCTACACCTATGCGACCTTAGGAGAGTTTCCTGCCTGGTTGGTTTCTTGGTTTTTGATTTTAGAGTTTTTGATGGCTATCTCAAGTGTGGCCTCGGGTTGGGGCTCCTATTTAAAAGGGCTCTTGTCTAGCTTTGGCCTGACCTTGCCACCCGCGCTCAATGGTACTTTCGACCCGAGTCAGGGGCATTTCATTGACCTCTTGCCAATTTTAGTAATGGTCTTTGTGACAGCGCTGGTGCTGACGGATGCCAAAGCTGTTTTACGCTTTAACACGAGTTTGGTTGTGTTGAAGTTTTCTGCCTTGGCCTTATTTATCTTAGTGGGACTCTTTTTCATTCAACCTAGCCACTGGAGCAATTTCACGCCCTTTGGAATGGGGACGGTCTTTGGCGGTCGAACAGGGATTCTGGGCGGGGCAGCCATTATGTTCTTTGCCTTTTTAGGCTTTGAATCCATTTCCATGACTGTGGATGAGGTCGAAAAACCACAAAAAGTCATTCCTCAGGGGATTATCATCTCTTTGACTATCGTTACCATTCTTTATACGGTGGTCACGCTGGTGCTGACAGGAATTGTTTCTTACACCAAGTTAAATGTTGATGATGCGGTGGCTTTCGCCCTTCGCCAGATTGGTATGGGTTGGGCAGCAAACTATGTCTCAGTGGTCGCTATCTTGACCTTGATTACCGTCTGCATTTCCATGACCTATGCCTTGGCAAGGACCATTTACAGTGTTAGCCGGGACGGTTTGTTACCACAAACTTTTAGCCAAGTCACTAAGCGACGCCGTATTCCTAAAAATGCCACCCTGCTGGTTGGCTTGACGGCTATGATTTGTGGGGGTGTTTTTCCTCTGGCAAGCATGGCTGAGTTTGTCAATATCGTGACCCTAGCCTATTTGGTCATCCTAGCTGTTGGTCTGATAGTTCTACGTAAGAGGGAGGGGCAACCCAAAGAAGGGCAGTTTAAAACACCTTGGGTACCCTTTTTACCAATCCTTTCGATTGTGATTTGCCTCTCCTTGATGAGTCAACTCCAGCCAGTCACCTGGCTAGCATTCGGTATTGCTGTCCTAGTGGGCTGTTTGATTTATGCCTTCTACGGCTACAGTCATTCGGCAGTTGCAGATAAAAAAGAATAGGCTAGGTTCTTGCTATTGGCGACTAACCCATAAACAAACTTCATATACCTCAAAGAAGCGCAAGCTTCTTTTTTTTGGCAAAAAATAAGGTAGATTTTCAAAATATTTACGAATAAAAAAGATGATGTGCTAGAGACGGTAAACACACACATGGTAAGTCTGCTGGCTTTAAAGGGGTTGAAGACTATGGCTTTGGTGACTTCTCGTTCGGCGGATGCTCAAGCTGAAGCAGGCAAAAAAGCACAAAAGAAGAAATAGGAGGACTCTCATATGGTAATGGTGACGGTTGATTCTAAGGCAAGTTTAAATACAATTGGGACTAATGCCAAAACTGCGGCGACCTACTATCGGGATGCGACAACAGAAGCTGATCGTTCCTTTAAGATGAGAACAGAAGGTTCAGAAGGTTCAGCGCTTTCGGCCTTTGTGGAGAAAATCAACGCTTTATCAACCTATGTCTTTGCGGTTTACCCTGACCTACTTGACAGACTGGGAGAAGAACTTGTAGGCTATTCTGGGAAGCTAGAAGGTGAGGGGTTTGATGAGGTGACTTATACTAGTGATGCAGGTATTTCCAATATCCAAGATTGGCTAAAGCGTCAACGGTATGATAGTATCGAAAGAAAAGAAAAAACGAGAAGCGCTAGACAATCTTGCAAAGGATGCCCTAGTATTGGCAACCAATACAGTGGTCCCGGGTTTCTCAAGTGTTGTTTCGCTGGCAAGTAGTATTTTTGAGTCCGGTAAACTAGGCTCAGTCGTATCATCTGGAAATGATTTGGCTGCTACGGTCATCGGAGAACAATACAGTAAGGTATTGAGTGGCGGTGCCAAGGCTACGAGCAGATTGGCCAGTTATTTTGAAACATTAGGAGATATTGATGATGAAAAGATGGGGCTTTCCAATCAAGCAAAGGGAGACCTGTTTGGTGTTGGTGGCAGTAGCGTCACCGTCGATGATACGACCACTAGTTCTCAAAGTAATATCGCTTTTGACTTGTCTGCTAGCCTACAATCCTATGACTTCCAAGAAAATGGGGTCAGGGGTTATATCTTGAGGCAGTATGATGGAAAAGCTTTGGAGAGATTTGATGACGGAATAAAACAATCTGATATATCTCAAGACATGCGGGATATCTTAACAGGAAATAGTGATAAACCCAACACTGAGGTCGGACCGGATGTCATCAAGGATAGTCTTGAGAGTATGGATGCAAATATAAGTAGGTATGAAATGGGAGACAATCACTGGACGACCAAGTATTATGACAATAATTTCCTCTGGTTTGACGAACTGACTGGAAATATCGAAAAGAAATGATAGGAGGTCAAGATGATGAGAACTAGAATTTGGAAAACGTGTCTTCTATTTACTTTTCTTATAGTATGTACATGGGTGATATGGATAGTTTACCTAGGGTATTTTAAGCCAACCTATAGCGTGAAGGTGGCCCCGAAAATTCAGTCCATCGTAGCCTTTGGTGACCAAAAACAGTATGTTTCTGTGCTTCTTGAAGAAAACAGCGCTGGTAAATTAAACATCAGTATGTCCCAGAATTATTTGGTTACGGTTGGCTACAAAAATCGAACAGACAAAAGGTCAAATAAGTATGTAATGGATGAGGGAGAGTCCGTTATGGTGACTACCTATGCCTTAAATACAAGTGATTTTACCAAAAGAAGTTTTGATTTGGCTGATGTGTGGCGTAAGAGCAGGTATACCTACCAGATAATAGATGTTTATGCCATAACCTATCAAGGTGAGGACTATCTCTCTATCAGATATTATAAAGCTGAGTATTCTCCTGGTGTGGTTTGGTATAATCTGAAGACAAGGACTTTTGTAAAATATGGTGGAAAAGATTTTCAAAGTATCTTTAAATTTCTGGATGGGTCATATAGGACTGGCTTAGACGAAAAGATGTCTGCGATGAATATGGATATAGGACAGTACTCATTAAATGATTTCTTCGAAAAGGCGAAAGATTTAAAAAACCTGAATATTTCAAGGGAGTATCCTCAGATTGCCCAAAATCTATCCAATGGTGGCGCCATCTATGTCCGTCCACTGTTCAGTGACAAAGCTACCTGGTTCAACACCATCATCCATTGGTTTGCGCCAAAAGGGCAAGAAGTTATGGAACTCTATGCGCCAAATGGCGACACTGGTGATAAGACACCAATCAGAAGTTATGCGGATTATGAAGCGTGGGCAAAGGCACATCCAGAATTTGGGACTGAATAAAAGGATGGATAGTGTTGAGGTCTTCTTCACAAGATTTTCGTAGCTATATTGATTAGGGTCGCTCTAAGTGGGATGAATCAAGTCGCTGATGAGTGGACCACAAAGCTCTGAGCAAATTAGGTATCACGACATTATGACAATAATTACCGTGACTTTGATAGTTTGACTGGTAATGCAAAGACAAGTCATGTGGAGGGGAGCGCAGAATGAAAGGCAAAAAGTAAAAAAATTCTCGGAAGTGTTTCTGTACTTTTGATACTGAGTGCGATTGCCTATACTGTCTATTCCCAGTTATTCGCGTATCGTTTTGAGGAAGAACATGCGGCTAATATTACATCTATGGAACTGTTTGGCGACCAAAAGCAGTATCTCTCGGTAGTTGTAGAAGAAGGGACAACTGATGGTTGGAGAAGCGGTATCACGGTTTCGCAGAATTACTTAGTATCGGTGGATTCTAAGAAGCGAACGGATCGCTTGTCCAATCCCTACCAAATGGATGAGGGAGAGTTCGTTATGGTGACTACCTATGCCTTAAATACAAGTGATTTTACCAAAAAAACTTTTGATTTGGCCGATGTGTGGCGTAAGAGCAGGTATACCTACCAGATAATAGATGTTTATGCCATAACCTATCAAGGCGAGGACTATCTCTCTGTTAGATATAATGAAGATGAGCGTTCCTCTAATGTGCTTTGGTATAGTTTGGAAAAAGGAACCTTTATAAAATATGGTGGAAAAGATTTTCAAAGTATCTTTAAATTTCTGGATGGGTCATATAGGACTGGCTTAGACGAAAAGATGTCTGCGATGAATATGGATATAAGACAGTACTCATTAAATGATTTCTTCGAAAAGGCGAAAGATTTAAAAAAACTGAATATTTCAAGGGAGTATCCTCAGATTGCCAAAAATCTATCCAATGGTGGCGCTATCTATGTCCGTCCACTGTTCAGTGACAAGGCTACCTGGTTCAACACGCTTATCCATTGGTTTGCGCCAAAAGGGCAAGAATTCATGGAACTCTACGCACCAAATGGCGACACTGGTGAGAAGACACCAATCAGAAGCTATGCGGACTATGAAGCATAGGCAAAGGCACATCCAGAATTTGGGAATGAATAAAAGGACGGATAGTGTTGAGGTCTTCTTCACAAGATTTTCGTAGCTATATTGATTGAGCCGGATGTCATCAAGGAGCCTCAAATGGGCCGGATGCCTCGGTAAAAGACACCTCTAAAGTACCGCTCGATGATTGTCTGTTGTTGGTAAATCAAGGTGCGAGTAAAATAAGCGAGACGGTCCAAACATACAGCGATTTTCTAACCTCTTTGGCCCTATGCTTTAAAAAAACAAGACGATATGCTTTCTGAAAAATTTGCTTTTACACCAACAATAAAGCCCGCGAAGCGAAAGAAGATAGCTAAGTCCGACGCAAGGCAGAGCGATGTCTGCTTTAAGTGAGTATGAAAACGGGTTCGCCCGTTTTTTTATCAATAGGAGTATTTTATGGATTATGAACAATTAGAACGTGAGCGCAAGCGCCTTATCATCCCATCGGTTGGGCTGATGCTTT
Organism: Streptococcus sp. DD12; assembly: GCF_001578885.1. GTDB lineage: Bacteria > Bacillota > Bacilli > Lactobacillales > Streptococcaceae > Streptococcus. Next base: position 72,601 of record NZ_KQ969496.1, read on the forward strand.
TAGTATGTGTGGCGATTGGCCTGCTTTTTGTCCTTTACAGCCGACAGGTTTCTTATGGCCATGTTCGCAGTTACATCATGTTAGCCTTTATGGCGCCTTTTCCGCTGTATTTACTGATGATTCTCCCCTATCTCAAAAAATTTGACTGGGTACGGAAAAACGGTGACGTCCACTGGCGTCAGTCCTTGACGAAAAAGGTCTCTTTGACAGGTTTTGATATTCTGTTGGGGTTGGCTACCGTTGCCCTTTACGCCGGAGTGATAATCTTTGCCTTTAGCAGCAACAATGTCCCTAATACCGTGCCAAGCACAGAGAGAACCAGCATCCAAAAGCTCCCGAGTGAGTTCTACGAACCGTCAGTCTCTAACGCCTTGACAGAGTCGACGCAATCAGGGACACAAAACCAGGGAGGTCAGTAACTGAGTGATGGCAGTTTTGAGGAGGGGCTCAACCTCAAAAATGATAACCCTAAGAAGGCTTAATCAAAAGTCTTCTTAGGGTTTTTTAAAATAGTTAAATTATGGAGGTCCGTCCATAAAGTTTAAAATAATCGATGTCTGACTTACTTTGTTTTGTCCACTTGGGGTAAGTTATTTTCGTTATTATTGATAGGGAAGTAGCCAGCCGAAAAAGCTTATGGGATATGCTAGCTTATGGTAGCATATTCAACTATTTTGGTTGTTTTTTGGTGTTCCTAACAGTTTGGATAGTCATAATCTTACGGGGAAAATGTTATTATCAACTTTTTTTGCATAGCAATGACAATTACAGATGTCATTTTTTGCTTTTCTATGGTTGCTAATCGAAAAGTAGCAAGGCCCAGATACGACTTCTTGCATAAAATGGTGAAAATGCTTTAGCTGAATCAGAGGCTAAGGCTTGTTCTTGTTCATTTTTTTGTTTGAAGAAGGCGACAAATGTCATAAAATTGCATGTTTTTCATTTTTTTGCTTGAAAAAGCAACCACATCGTTCTATGATGAAAGTGAGGGACAAGGATAGACAAATTAGGGGACAAAGCAATCACCAGTTGTGTTTGATTGCAAGAAAGAGGAGGTTTGTCATGAAAGAAAATAGACATGTGGCAATCCTGAACGAAGTTGACAGTAAGGGCGTCGTTACGGTAAAGGAATTGGTCACCTTATTGGGCGTGACGGATATGACCATTCGCCGTGACTTGATTGCACTCGAAAAGCAAGGTTTGCTTGTTCGGGTTCACGGTGGTGCTCACCGCAAGACACCAGATAGCCTTTTAGACGCGACGCGCAAAGAAAGAGACATTAACCATATTGATGAAAAACGGGCCATTGCCCAAACCTGTGCCAACTTGATTGCTGACGGCGACACCGTCTTTATCGGCTCAGGCACGACAGCAGCCTTGATTGGGGATTATATTGGCGAGAAGAAGATTAGTCTGGTCACCAATTCGCTCTTACTTTTTGAGCGTGTAAAGCAAATGGCTCAGATTGATGTTTTCCTGATTGGAGGACGCTATCGCCTAAAAACAGATACCTTTGTTGGCAAGTTTGCCCACCGAGCTTTAGAAGGTGTTCAGATTGCGAAGGCCTTCCTTGGCACAGATGGTATCTCAGGTCAAGACATCACAACAAATAACGAAGAAGAAGGAGCCGTCAATGCCGAAGTCCTGCTTCAGGCAAAGGAACGCTATATCTTAGCAGATGCCAGTAAGTTCACCCAAAAGGGCTTCTTTAACTACTCCCACATGGACCAAGTCACAGGCATCATCACTGACCCAGGCTTGTCCAAGGACCTGCAGGCCCGCTACCATGAGGTTTTGTTACTGTCTTCTTAAGGACTACCTGCCTGCCAAGGAGCGACTTGGCAGGTTTTTTGTTGCCAGTAGCTTGGCAGCCCGCTTTCCGAGTGGTAAAATGGGGAAGTAACAAAGGAGTCTTGTCATGATAAAATTAGTCGCGATAGATATGGATGGAACCTTGCTAGACGATAAGAAAGGTTTATCAGCCAATAATGCCCAAGCCATTGCCCAAGTGGCCAAAGAAGGTGTCAAGGTCGTTATCTGTACAGGTCGGCAGCTGTCAGGGGTCAAACCTTATTATCAACAGCTCGGTCTGACTGGTGCCAAGGAGTATGCCGTCTTGAATAACGGCTGTGGGATTTATCAGACCAATGATTGGCAATTGCTGGAGGCTCAGACCTTGCCTCATGCGGAGCTGGAAGGTTTGCTGGCATTATCGGAACCATTTCCAGGTGTTTATCTGACCTTGGTTGGTGAGCATTATGATGTGGTTGCTAAAGAAGTGCCCGCTATCGTCCAAGCCGATGCCGATTTGGTTTTTGACCAAGCCAGGGCAGTCAGTCTGTCTGACATAGCTGGAGAACAGATTTTTAAGGCCATGTATATGGCAGAGCCAACTGTCATGGACGCCTTTCAGACGCAAGTAGAAGAGAAACTCGCATCAGACTATTCAGTCGTACGCTCGCAACCTTATTTGTTTGAGGTGCTTCCTAAGGGGGTCAGCAAGGCCTCAGGGCTAAAGAGCCTCTGTCAAAACTTAGGCATAGACCTAGCAGATGTGATGGCCATCGGGGATGCCGCTAATGATTTAGAAATGCTAGCAGAGGTTGGCTATCCAGTCGCTATGGGGAATGCTAGCCCAGAGGTCAAAGCCATTGCCCGTTATGAAACGAAAAGCAACCAAGCCGATGGGGTGGCTTATGCTTTGCAGCATTGGCTTGGAGAATAAATCATACCAACTGCTTGATTTTTCAGGCTGTTAGAATAATATGTGTGAGAAAAAGTAACATTTAACAGTAAAATTAAGCTTTTTTTAAGAATACAAGGTATAATAGGAGCAATAACTGAAAAAAGTATAAAAATTAAGAATACTTTTTCAGAAAAGAAAGGAAAGCGTATGAAAAAAAGCTTTATTCATCAGCAGGAGGAGATCTCCTTTGTCAAGAACACTTTCACGCAATACCTTAAAGATAAACTTGGGGTTGTTGAGGTGCAAGGACCTATTTTGAGCCGTGTCGGCGATGGGATGCAGGACAATTTGAATGGGATCGAAAATCCGGTGTCTGTACGCGTGAAGCTGATTCCAGATGCTCAGTATGAAGTGGTGCATTCTCTGGCAAAATGGAAACGTCATACGCTGGCACGTTTTGGGTTTAACGAAGGGGAAGGTCTCTTTGTCCACATGAAAGCCCTCCGGCCAGATGAGGAAGAACTTGATCCAACGCACTCGATTTATGTTGACCAATGGGACTGGGAAAAGGTTATTCCAGACGGGCGACGCGATATCGCCTACCTCAAAGAAACGGTTGAACAGGTCTACAAAGCGATCCGTTTGACGGAGTTGGCTGTTGAAGCGCGTTACGATATTGAGGCCGTTTTGCCCAAACAAATCACCTTCATCCATTCAGAAGAATTGGTGGAGCGCTACCCTGATTTGACACCTAAAGAGCGTGAAAATGCCATTACCAAAGAATACGGTGCTGTCTTTTTGATTGGTATCGGAGGGGTTCTGCCAGATGGTCAACGCCACGATGGCCGTGCGCCTGACTATGATGACTGGACAAGCGAATCCGAAAATGGTTACAAAGGGCTTAACGGGGATATCCTGGTCTGGAACGATGTTTTGGGGTCTGCCTTTGAATTGTCTTCAATGGGTATTCGGGTCGACGAAGAGGCTCTGAAACGCCAATTGGCTATTACAGGAGACGAAGACCGTCTCAACTATGAGTGGCACAAAGCCCTCTTGCATGGTCTCTTCCCACTTACGATTGGTGGAGGAATTGGTCAATCTCGGATGGCCATGTTCTTGTTGCGGAAAAAACACATCGGAGAAGTGCAATCCAGTGTTTGGCCGACAGCCGTTCGTGAAGAATTTGATAATATTTTGTAAGAAAAAAGAGGCCTAGCCTCTTTTTTGATGACTTTTCGGTGATAGGCATACAGGCTTAGGCTAGACAGGCTAGCAACCAGTATGGCGTAGGGGATGAGGGTTGCATTCAGCGTTAATAGAAAAGCCGGTCGCAGGGGGGAATGGTTGATGAGGAGGATGAGTCCTTGTGTCAAAACGACTGCCCCAAGCGCCGTCTCGAGTGCCAGCCAGAGGTAGACGACTAACAGATGGTTCTTCTCCAAGGTTTTTACTGGGGGAAGGAGGAAGCGTCGCATGAAAAAGTGCGCACCCATAAATAACAAGGCTAAAAGAACAAAGACGACAGCGCCCAGTCCTTGTGTGGCAAAGAGGATGGCCATGAGGCTATCTTGTTTTTTGAGTAAAAAGTGTTGCTTTGATTTGTTTGCTTTTAGCTGGCTTTTAGCGTGGTTGAGCGATGCTTGGTCCCGAAAACGTAACAGGTAGAGGGGCAGGGACTGTCCGGCAGGAAGCCAGTCTGGCTGAGCCTTTCCAAAGAGCAGTTGGGACCAATCAGTCTTCTGGTAGCTGACAAGGCCAGGGAGGTCCTGCAGGTTTTTAGTCGTCACTGTCTCTTGTCTGCTTGATTTGTCTTGGGTGTTTGTGGTCTTTAGGTGCCAATTCTTGGGAAGCTGGGTAAGAACCAGACTCGTTTTGGGGAGGTGCTGGTCTGTTCGCTGTATGACATCCTTTTCCCAGCTATTGGTCAGTGAGCGACTGAGTAATAGAAAGGTCAGCAAAATGACGGTTAAAAGCCAGAGACTAGTTGTCTTTAGAGGGTTAGACCAGAGGTTACGGTGACTTGTTTTGAGGGAAGTTAGCCAATCCTTTCGGTGAGAGAACATGTAAGCTCCTTTGGTGTTAGTCTTGCTCTTTCATTGTAAAGGAAAAGGTCAGCCTTTGCAAACAGAATGCTGGTGAAAAAGGCGGTCAAATCAGAAAGAAAAAGTCAAAATATGACGTTTTTACAACAAAACGTGAGAAAAGGCCTCGAATGGGGTTATTTCTAGGTAGTTTTATGATACAATGACGGAGGTTTATAATAGAAAGGAGTGCTAGGATATGCAAATTCATATTTTAGAAGATGATGGGCGTCAGAGCGCCTTTATGCTGGATGTCGTTCGAACGGCTTTAATCAATAATAAGTTAAATGATGCGACCGTCCATACTTATCGGGAACCTAGGGAACTTCTTTCTCAGCTGAATCGCTTAGAGGATATCGATCTCTTTTTCCTTGATATCGAGCTTGGTGGTCAAAATGAGCGTGGTTTTGAGGTTGCCAAAGAAATTCGTCAACGGATGCCACATGCGCAAATTGTTTTTGTGACGGCTTATACCGAATTTTTGCCTTTGACCTTCCAATACATGGTTTCTGCCCTCAAGTTCATTGATAAGGGCTTGGACAATAGGACTTTCTACAAAGAAGTTGAGGCCTGTCTGCTCTATGTGGAGACCATGCGTGAACAAAATGCGGACTGGTTCTTGGTGTCTACCAAACGGACAGAAATCAAGGTGCCATTTAGTGAAGTGCTCTTCATCGAAACGTCAGACACCCCTCACCAGCTGGTCTTGCATATGCGTGAAAAGAGCATTGCCTTTTATGGTAACTTAAAAGACATTGCCTTGATTGATAAGCGCTTGTTCCACTGTTACAAATCAGCCGTGGTCAATATTCAGGCCATTTCACGGATTGATAAGTCTCAGCGTCTGGCTTATTTCACAGACAGTGACATGTCTTGTCCACTCGCTCGAAATAAGGTGACCAAGGTCGTACAACTCTTGAACCAATATCAAGAAGGAAGGCTTTAAGTTTTTATGTTGACGTCTTTTGGCTTTATCACGGTCATGTGTTTTGTCTTTGCGCTGGTATCACGGATTCGACCCACCTGGAAACAATGGGGCTTCATCCTACTAGTCAATGCCTTGATGGTAATTGCCTTGCCCCAGTATTATTTCTTCATTTTACCGCTTTACTTTCTCTTTTTAGGGATTTGGATCAATGGTAAAAATGAGCCCGTCTTATGGTACTGGTATTGGATTGTTTACCCCATTGGGATTGTGCAACTATTGGTGGATGCCTTTAAAAACTATCTGTTACCAGCCATGGGCTTTTATCACAAGGGCTTATTTTCGGATTCTGTTTCTGGATTTATTGTGCTGTTTGCCATCTTACTGGCCCATCTCTTGCTGAGTATTGCTGTAGGGGAGCGGCCAATGGGAGATGGCGGGTCCATGTCGGATGCGATTTCCCACCTCAAACCCCACCTGCGGGATCGGATTCTTTTGGGTATCGGTTTGGTCGGAACTATTTACTATGGTTACTCGGTTTCTTACCGTTTACTGGGAGTTCCTTTAACCATTATCACGATGAACTGGGTGCATGCGCCCTTGGCTTGGTTGTATTCTCAACGGATTCTAGCCACTATTGCCGTGATTTTGTTGCTTTTGATGATTTTGTCGGTCAATTACTTTTTCCAAAAGCAGTTACGCATCAATAACCAGTTGGTTTATCAGAACAATATTGATAGCATGAGTCACTATGCCCAGCAGGTTGAGGGACTTTATGAGGAACTGCGTGGTTTCCGGCATGACTATGTCAATATCTTGCGCTCTCTGCAACTGTCTATTGACAAGGGTGACATTCAGGAAATCCGAGATGTTTACGGGTCTATCGTTGAACAAACCAAAACCATCACCTATGACCCACGCTTTGAGGTTGGTCGCCTATCAGCGATTGATATTCCAGCGGTTAAGAGTGTCCTCTTTACCAAGTTGATTGAAGCGGAGTCTGCTGGTGTGGATGCCCATATTGAGGCGACAGGCCGATTGACAGACATTAATTTGCCTTTGATTGACTATATCGTGCTATTGACCAATCTGTGTGATAATGCCATTGATGCGGCCAGGCAGTCTGCCCATCCGAAATTGGATATGGCCATGATTGCAGAAGACCATCGGGTGATTTTCATTATTGAAAATTCGACGGCTGAACAAAGGGTTTCTGTCACTAAAATCTATAGCAGTGGTGTGACCAGCAAGGCGGGCCACCAAGGCCTAGGTTTGTCAAACGTCGCTAACTTGGTGGATAAGTATTCTCAAGTGACCTTAGAAACACAAAGTTATCAGTACCGTTTTCGTCAAATGCTGACCGTGCATATGGATGAGTCAATCCAAAGAGACTAAGGGTTACAAATAATTGAAAAAGACGTCTGAGAAATTTCTCAGACGTCTTTTCTTCTGGTCATCATGCGATTAATCAACTAAGGGGTCTAGTCAAACTGGTACTTTTGTGCTTTGCTACATCCGATAAAGACGATGACAAAGATGACCATGAGAACCGTATAGAGTGGTAAGGTTGTTGCGTTTAGCGTGCTAACTCCGATAAGGTTTCTCAGGATGAAGGCTGAGCTATAAAAGCCGACCACAGAGAAGAGGATCAGACCAGCCCGCCATAGGTTGAGCGGTAAGCAAGCACGGATAACGGACAGAAAACTGATGGTACCCAGGAGGTAATAAGATAAGGTGGCCATGTCAATCGTTGACCAGCCTTGCAGATTGCCCCAAATGGTGACCAGAATAACACTGAGGACAATCATGATGGCACTTGGCAGGGCCAAAAGAAGTGACCGCTTGAGGAAGTGTTTCTCAACAGGCTTGATATTGCGCTCAAAGGTCAAAACAAATGGTGGGAAACCTTCGACAAATTGGTCAATCAGCGTGATTTGAATTGGGATGAATGGGAAAATCAAGAGCCAGTCTGCCTTGAAAAAGAGGGCAGAGGCCATACAAATAATGGCTAAAAGGAAGGAATAGATGGTCTTGATAAAGAAGATAGGGGCGATACGACCGATATTATTGATGACTCGGCGACCTTCAAAGAGGATTTCAGGCACGTCATTAAAATCAGAATTAAGGAGAACCAGATTGGCGATTTGGCGCGTGGCAGGATCACCTTCGGCCATAACAATAGAACAATCCGCTTCTCTAAGTGCGAGGATGTCGTTAACCCCATCTCCGGTCATGGCCGTCGTCCGTCCTTTAGCCTTAAGGGTCTGTACCAAGAGTTTCTTTTGATGTGGCGAAACCCGACCAAAAATGGCCGTCTTTTCGCAACTAGCGACCAGTTCCTCATCGGTGACCTTGCTACAGTCTAGGTAGGAAGTCGCTTGGTCAAAACCAGCTTGCTGGGCGATATGTGAAACGGTAACGGGGTTGTCTCCGGAAATGATTTTCAGATCAATATCTTGAGATCGTAAGTAGTTTAAGGTATCTGCGGCCCCTTCACGGATAGGGTCGGTGATTTCAAGGACAGCAATGGCACGAATGTCAGCGGGCAGTTGGCTGTGGTGAGGGTCTAGGCCCTGATGGCTCTGGGCTAAGACCAAAACCCGTGAACCGCGTGCCTGAGCCTGACTAACAGCAGGTGGGTTTTCTGACAAGAGCATCTCCGGTGCCCCTAAAAAGAGACTGCCGACGGGTGCCATTTCCATAGCCCCCCACTTGCGGTCACTTGAAAAAGGAATGATGTGGCCGACTTTGTAATCGTCCTTGGTTTCTTGGTAGGCCTTACGAATGGCTTTAGCCGTTGGATTGCTATCGTCACTATTGGCCATGTAAGTGGCAAGGAGGTGTTCCAGACGTTTTTGACCGAAATCATCTGTCAACGGGGTCATGGCTTCAACGGTCATTTTCCCTTGGGTGATGGTACCTGTCTTATCCAGACAGAGGGTGTCAACCCGTGCGAGGGTTTCGACAGAGTACATTTCCTGTACCAAGACCTTGCGCATCCCGAGTTTGATAACTGCTGTCAAAAGGGAGGTAACCGTTAAAAGGGCAATCCCCTTAGGAAGCATCCCCAAAAGAGGGGTTGCTGTCGTCACGACAGAATCTTTGAGGGGCAGTTGTTTCATGAGCAGGGCTTCCAAGAGTAAAATCAGTCCAAAGGGAATGATAATGCGTCCTGTCACCCGAGAAATGCTATTGAGGCTGTCAAGAATCTCTGATTGGATGGGCTTGAGGGTTTTGGCTTCCAACATCAGCTGGTTGGCGTAGTTGTTTTCACCAACACGAATAACTTGTGCGTAAACCCGTCCGCTAGAGAGAAAGCTCCCAGACAAGAGTTCGTCGCCACTTTCTTTGAGGACAAGGTCGCTTTCACCTGTCAGCATGGCTTCATTGGCTTCGCAGATACCCGTGAGGACCGTTGCGTCACTAGGGATTTGTTCACCAGCAGATAGGATAATGACGTCATCTAGGACAAGGTCTTGCGGGTCAATTTGGATTTCTTCCCCTTCACGGATGACGGTAATGTCTTCGCGACTCATGAGATTGAGTTTGTCAATCATGTGTTTGGCACGGAGCTCGGTTATGATACCAGAGACGGCATTGAAGCAGATTACCGCAAAGAAGACCAAGTTACTCCAGGCCTGGACAGCGGCCAAGGCCAGTGCGATGGCGAAGTTCAGGGCATTAAATAGCGTGAAAACATTTCGCTTGATAATCTGCCAGGTTGACGTGCTTGTGTCCGCACTAAAACGGTTGATGGCACCCTGGTCCAAACGATGATTCACTTGGGCTTGCGTCAAGCCTTGATAGATTTTTTTAGTCATAAGTTTATCATACCATTTTTATGAAGAAGTCCAAAAAAATATGCTAATTTTTAGGGAGAAAATGTTGTAACTGATTTTCAAAGGTCAAAGAGTCCGCTTGCACATCGATGACCTGCGCTGTTAGCGGATGCGTCAGACGCAGACGGTAGGCGTGGAGCATGAGACGAGGTGCCTGGTGTTGGCTGTAGAGAGGGTCCCCTATGATAGGAAATCCCTTGTGGCTCAAGTGGACGCGGATTTGGTGGGTCCGGCCACTGTCGAGTTGGCAACGCAGTAGGCTGACTTTTGCTTGGTTTTTTAAGCGACTGAATCGGGTGCGGGCCCAGTCCCCGTTTTTGGGGTCGACAACGCGTTTACGTCGGTCATGCCGATGGCGGCCAATAGGAGCTGTTACGGTCAAGCTTTTTGGAGGACAGCCCTCAACTAAGGCCCAATAATCGCGTTGAATGGCCTTGCTCTCTAGCAGTCGGCCTAAGATAGGGAGGATAAAGGGCGTTTTTGCAAAAAGCACCAGTCCGCTGGTTTCCTTGTCTAAGCGATGCACGACATGACAAACCTGTCCGACGTAGGCAGAGACATGGTTGAGCAGGGCAACCTCTCCAGGGGCATTGCCATGGGTTTTCATGCCTTCGGGTTTGTTGACGATAATGATATGGTCATCTTCATAAACGGCTTGAACCAAATCAGCTTGTCCGAAGGGCAGGTCTCGTTTAGGGTAATCTGCTGCGTCGAAAAATAGCTCAATCTGGTCACCAGGTCGGACCAGACTCTGCCAATGAAGGTGTTGCCCATTGACGAGGACGTGTTTTTTGGTCCGCAAAAAATGCCGTATCTTGCGAGGGATGAGGAGATGGTCTTCCAGTAAGGTCTTGAGGCTACCTGGGGGATAGGGGTTGGAAAATGTGATATGCATGGTCATAGGTCTATTATAGCATGAGAAGGCGCTAAGTTTTTTATTTGGCAATTAAGCTTGGATTGTTATAATGTCTGTATGAAACTAATGGATTTATTAAAAAAGAAGTTTTTCCCAAAGGCCTACCGTGAGCAGGTCAAGCGTCAGGAAAAACAGGCTGAGTTGGCCCGAAAGCGCCAAGAAGCTCAGGAAGAAAAAGAAGGGCAAGAGCCTAGCTTTCAGCGCCGTCATCAGGAGGAAACTCTTGAAAAACCGTCAGGTTGGAGAGGGGTACTGGCCCGCTTGCGAATACCACGCAATCACCCTATCCGACGCTTTCTTCGCCGTTACCATGTGGGCAAGGTTTTAGCTGCCCTGATAGCCTTTATCGTTTTACTGGTTGGTGGATATCTCTTTTACATCGCTAAGACCACCAATGTCTCTGATTTGCAGGCATCCATGAAGGCCCAAACAGTGATATATGATCGCTCCAATAGCGAGGCAGGGTCGCTTTCAGGACAAAAAGGGACTTATGTCGAGTTGGATAGCATTTCGCAAGATTTGCAAAATGCTGTTATTGCCACCGAAGATAGGACCTTCTATGAAAATAAAGGGATTAACTTTTCGCGCTTTGTGCTAGCACTTGTGACCATGGGGCGTTTTGGGGGTGGCTCGACCATCACCCAGCAGTTGGCCAAAAATGCCTATTTGAGTCAGGAACAGACAATCGAGCGTAAGGCCAAGGAATTCTTTTTGGCCATTGAAATCAATAAGCATTATAGTAAGAGCCAGATTTTGACCATGTACCTCAACAATGCCTATTTTGGCAATGGGGTCTGGGGAGTAGAAGATGCCTCTAAGAAATATTTTGGGGTCAGTGCGAGTCAGCTGACTTTAGATGAAGCAGCGACTTTGGCAGGCATGCTCAAAGGACCGGGTATCTACAATCCGATTTATTCGACGCAGAATGCCACGAACCGTCGCAATACTGTCCTCCAAAATATGGTGGTTGCAAAATTCATCAGCCAGAGTCAGGCCGATGAGGCTGCTCAAGTGGACATGAGTTCCCGCTTGAACGACACCTACACGACAAGCAGTGCAGACTATCGTTACCCGTCCTATTTTGATGCGGTAATCAATGAAGCCATGGAACGGTATGGCCTGAGCGAATCGGAAATTTTGAACAATGGCTACAAGATTTACACGGAACTAGACCAAAACTATCAGGCCAACATGCAGGCGACTTTGGATGATACCAGTCTCATCCCTGTGTCTGACTACGATGGGACGACGGCTCAGGCAGCCAGCGTTGCCTTGGACCCGACAACAGGTGGTGTCCGAGGCCTAGTCGGGCGGGTCAACAGTGATGTGGATGTGACTTTCCGCAGTTTCAACTATGCGACCCAATCCCAACGGAGCCCGGGGTCATCGATTAAGCCTTTGGTTGTCTACTCTCCTGCCGTCAGTGAAGGCTGGAGCATTACCACGTCCTTGCCAAACACCAAGCGTGACTTTAATGGCTACAGCCCTTCTAACTGGGCCAATATTGAGACGGAAGATATTCCTATGTACCAAGCTTTGGCCAATTCTTACAATATCCCAGCTGTTTACACCTTGGATAAAATCGGGGTGGACAAGGCCTTTACCTACGGGAAGAAATTCGGCTTATCCATGTCCAATGTTTCCAAAGAGCTGGGGGTTGCTTTGGGCTCTGGGGTGACGACCAACCCTCTCCAAATGGCTCAAGCCTATAGTACCTTTGCCAATGGCGGGGTGATGAATGACGCCCACCTGATTACTAAAATTGAAAGTGCTAATGGAGAAGTAATTGCCAGTCATAAAGCCAGCAGCAAGCGTATCTTGAGCACTAGTGTCACAGATAAGATGACCAGTATGATGCTGGGAACCTTTTCGAATGGGTCAGCTGTCAATGCCAATGTTTATGGCTATACCATGGCTGGCAAAACAGGGACCGTCGAAACCAGCTTTAATGCAGACTTGACCAGTGACCAGTGGGTGATTGGCTATACCCCTGATGTGGTGATTGCCCAGTGGTTAGGATTTGAAAATACCGATGAAAACCACTATTTGACGGATGCCAGCTCAGGGACGGGAGCGACCCTCTTTCAGGCGGTGGCATCGGGTGTCTTGCCTTATACGAGTGGAACAGCCTTTACGGTTGAAAATGCCTATGTCACCGATGGGCAAAGCTTGACCTATAGCACGGATGCGACGAGCACATCCTCTGATAGTGGCAATACGGGCAATCAAGTCCAGTCCATCTGGAACAGCATAACCGATGGGGCAAACAAGGTCAAAGACAGCGTGGTTAACTCAGGCTTTGGCCAATCGGTAAAAAATGCCTGGGATGGCTTGATGAACGCCTTTAATTAACCAACTTGTCAAAGCTTCGCTTTCATGTTAAAATACAAGTTATGGCACAGAAAAAAGCAAGCCTAGCCTGTACCCAATGCGGGTCAAGAAACTACTCAATCGCAGTTTCGAGCAACCCCAAACCCAAACGGCTAGAAGTAAACAAGTTTTGTAAATACTGCAAGGCCTATACCTTGCACAAGGAAACACGATAGGAGCGGATATGAGATTTATCGGTGGCGTTTTTAGGGTGTTGAGTGACACCACTTGGCCTGATCGCAAGCAACGTTGGCACGATTTTATTTCGATTTTGGAGTACACAGCCTTTTTCACGGTCATTATTTATGCTTTTGACCAACTGATTGAAATGGGTCTCCTACGTGTAATTTCACTTTTTTCCAAATAAAAGGACAAATCGTCAGCATTATGCTATAATACAAAAAAGACAAGGAGTCCTCATCACGAGGGCTTTTTCTTAGTGAAAGGATTATTATGTTAGATTCATTTGATAAGGGCTGGTTCGTCCTCCAAACCTACTCTGGTTATGAAAACAAGGTGAAAGAAAACCTCCTCCAACGCGCTCAAACCTATAATATGCTGGAAAACATTCTCCGTGTGGAAATTCCCACCCAAACGGTTAATGTCGAAAAAAACGGCAAGCGTAAAGAAGTGGAAGAAAACCGTTTCCCAGGTTATGTTTTGGTTGAGATGGTCATGACGGATGAGGCTTGGTTTGTTGTTCGGAACACACCAAATGTTACCGGCTTTGTAGGTTCTCACGGAAACCGTTCGAAACCCACACCACTTTTGGAAGATGAAATTCGTCAAATCTTGATTTCTATGGGGCAAACGGTCGATGTGGTTGACACCAACATCAAGCCTGGAGACACCGTGAAAATCATTGATGGCGCCTTCAATGGTCAAGAAGCCCGTGTGCTTGAAATTGATAAGAGCAAGGTTAAGCTGATGCTGGAAATGTTCGGTAAAGAAACCGAAGCAGAAGTGGAACTTTATCAGATTGCAGAGATTTAAAAAAAGGAGCTTTGGCTCTTTTTTTCTGGCCTTGAACCCGTCTTTATCTTGAGGTTAAGCAGTGCTGTCAATTCTTAAAAGGGAGCTAAATCGTCAAAATGCCGATAGGTCTTGCCAATTGCTATAGGTTATGATACTCTAGATGGGAACATAAAAGAAAAGTTTAAGGAGATTTTTTCATGAACACAGCAGAACAATGGTTAGCCATTAATGCCAAATATTTCCCAGCTGAGCAGTTGCAATATATCCGCCAACGCTTAGAAGTTTTGCCAGAAAACCAATTGCAAATGCTTTATGGGATTAGTTTTCAAGACCCAACCACTCTTTTGATTGTCTCTATTGTAGCAGGTGGTCTGGGAATCGACCGCTTTATGCTTGGTCAAGTTGGTCTTGGTGTTGGTAAACTTTTGACCGGTGGTGGTTGTGGGATCTGGTCCCTGGTTGACTGGTTCCTGATCATGGATGCAACCCGTCAATCAAACGCCCAAAAACTTTACCAAGTCATCGGCTAATGAGAACTTATGCTAAACGCTTGTGGGTCTACCATCGGCGTTTTTTACGTCTTTACGGCTTGCTGATGATTGGGGTTTATGGTGTTTACCTCTGGCACCTCCCGACACCCTTGAGCCTTTTGCTCAAGCCGTTAGGCCTGCATTCCTGGAGTGCTGGCTTGACCCGTGCCAGTGTGCAAGTGATGCAGGGACATTTCTCCGCTGCATGGGCCTATAACCCACTGATATTTCCTTTGCTTGCTTTTATGTTGTCCTATGTCTTTGTCTTTCCGCTCTTGCCTGCAGCCAGACGCCAGTTTGACTGGGAAAATCAGCAGAAAGGGAAGGAAAAAGCGGTTTTTAAATCCTAGGAAACGTGCTATAATGGGGGAGATTAGATTTTTACATGGAGACTGCAAATGGCAACTTACAATCACAAAGAAATTGAGCCCAAGTGGCAAAAATACTGGGCTGACCATCACACCTTTAAGACAGGAACAGATGCCCAAAAACCCAACTTTTATGCACTTGACATGTTCCCCTACCCATCTGGAGCAGGTCTGCACGTAGGCCACCCAGAAGGCTACACCGCGACGGATATTCTCAGCCGTTACAAGCGTGCCCAAGGCTACAACGTCCTTCACCCCATGGGTTGGGATGCCTTTGGTTTGCCTGCAGAGCAATACGCTATGGATACAGGGAATGACCCTGCGGACTTTACAGCGGAAAACATTGCCAACTTCAAACGTCAAATCAATGCGCTTGGTTTCTCCTATGACTGGGACCGTGAAGTCAATACGACAGACCCCAACTACTACAAGTGGACCCAGTGGATTTTCACCAAGCTTTACGAAAAAGGCTTGGCCTACGAGGCGGAAGTTCCGGTCAACTGGGTGGAAGAATTGGGAACAGCTATCGCCAACGAAGAAGTGCTTCCAGACGGAACATCTGAACGTGGGGGCTACCCTGTCGTTCGTAAACCCATGCGCCAATGGATGCTGAAGATTACAGCTTACGCAGAGCGCTTGCTCAATGACTTGGATGAGTTGGATTGGCCAGAGTCTATCAAGGACATGCAACGCAACTGGATCGGAAAATCAACTGGTGCCAATGTCACCTTTAAAGTGAAAGGGACAGATAAGGAATTTACCGTCTTTACGACACGTCCGGATACCCTTTTTGGTGCGACCTTCACTGTTTTGGCGCCTGAGCATGAGCTGGTGGATGCCATCACAAGTCCTGAACAAGCTGAGGCTGTTGCTGACTACAAACACCAAGCCAGCCTCAAATCTGACTTGGCTCGGACCGACCTTGCCAAGGAAAAAACAGGAGTTTGGACAGGTGCTTATGCAGTTAACCCTGTCAATGGCAAAGAAATCCCTATCTGGATTGCGGACTATGTTCTTGCTAGTTACGGAACAGGTGCTGTCATGGCCGTACCTGCCCACGACGAGCGTGACTGGGAATTTGCTAAACAGTTTGGTCTTCCAATCATCGAAGTCCTAGAAGGTGGTAATGTAGCAGAAGCTGCCTATACAGAAGACGGCCTTCACGTCAACTCTGGCTTCTTGGATGGCTTAAATAAAGAAGAAGCGATTGCGAAGATTGTTGCTTGGCTGGAAGAAAAAGGCTGCGGTCAAGAAAAAATCACCTACCGTCTCCGTGACTGGCTCTTTAGCCGTCAACGTTACTGGGGAGAACCTATTCCAATTATTCATTGGGAAGATGGGACTTCAACAGCTGTTCCAGAAAGTGAACTCCCACTTGTCTTGCCAGTCACCAAGGACATCCGCCCTTCAGGCACTGGGGAAAGTCCATTGGCTAACTTGACCGACTGGCTGGAAGTGACTCGTGAAGATGGGGTCAAGGGTCGCCGTGAGACCAATACCATGCCACAATGGGCAGGTTCCAGTTGGTATTACCTTCGCTATATCGACCCACATAATACGGAAAAATTGGCCGATGAGGACCTCCTCAAGGCTTGGCTTCCTGTTGATATCTATGTCGGTGGTGCGGAGCACGCCGTGCTTCACTTGCTTTACGCGCGTTTCTGGCACAAATTCCTCTATGACCTTGGTGTCGTTCCAACTAAGGAACCCTTCCAAAAACTCTTTAACCAAGGAATGATTTTGGGTACCAGCTACCGGGACCACCGTGGGGCTCTTGTGGCGACTGACAAGGTTGAAAAGCGGGACGGTTCCTTCTTCCATGTGGAAACAGGAGAAGAGTTGGAGCAAGCACCTGCTAAGATGTCTAAATCGCTTAAAAACGTGGTCAACCCAGACGATGTGGTCGACCAATACGGTGCGGATACCCTTCGGGTCTATGAAATGTTCATGGGGCCACTGGATGCTTCCATCGCTTGGTCTGAAGAAGGTCTGGAAGGAAGTCGTAAATTCCTTGACCGTGTGTACCGTTTGCTCACAAGTAAAGAGATTGTTGCGGAAAATAGCGGCGCTCTGGACAAGGTCTACAACGAAACCGTCAAAGCTGTCACCGAGCAAATTGAATCCATGAAGTTCAACACGGCTATCGCCCAACTCATGGTCTTTGTCAATGCAGCCAACAAGGAAGACGAGCTCTACGTGGACTATGCCAAAGGCTTTATCCAATTGCTTGCCCCATTTGCCCCTCACTTGGCAGAAGAACTCTGGCAAACCGTGGCAGGGACAGGCGAGTCCATCTCTTATGTGGCTTGGCCAAGATGGGATGAAAGCAAACTCGTCGAAGACGAAATCGAAATCGTCGTTCAAATCAAGGGTAAAGTCCGTGCTAAACTAACCGTAGCCAAAGACCTTTCCCGTGAAGAATTGCAAGAAGTGGCTCTGGCTGACGAAAAAGTGCAAGCAGAGATTGCGGGCAAGGAAATCGTGAAAGTGATTGCGGTACCAAATAAATTGGTTAATATTGTTGTAAAATAACCAACTTATTTGTTCATTTCCAACCTCAAACAGTTTCACAAACTGTTTGAGCCAACTAAACTCGTTAACATTGTCGTTAAATAACGAGTTTATTAGCCCTATCTACCACCTTCAATGGTCCACTGGATTATTGAAGCTAACCAAACTTGTGAATATTGTCGTGACATAAGAAATGAAAGGAAGCCTACAGGCTTCTTTTTTAACATAAGGAGCTAGCAATGCCTGTAAAGGAATTTGAACAAAGAACTGGAGGACTGCTCATGACAGACAAAGAAAAACAAATCCAACGTGCACAGGATTTTCAA
This sequence comes from Streptococcus sp. DD12, assembly GCF_001578885.1. GTDB lineage: Bacteria > Bacillota > Bacilli > Lactobacillales > Streptococcaceae > Streptococcus. The sequence goes on from NZ_KQ969496.1 coordinate 90,128, forward strand.
GCTCTGCACAAGAAGGGTGATTTGCTCCTGCTACCCAATATCTAGAATGTCGGTTCGGCCCTGGTTTTTGAAAAGGAGGGGGCAAAAGCTCTGGCTACTTCTAGTGCTGGTATCGCTTTTGACCTAGGCTATCCGGATGGTGAGGATATTACCTTACGGGTAAAAAAGGAAATGTGGAGACCCAGTTAAAACGAGTTGAGGACATCCAGTCTGTGAGCTTGAAATGAGACCATGCCATGAAAAGTCCATCTTAAATAACTTTCAAAAAACAAAAAGAACTGTGTCTTCTGGTTAGGATTTTAGTCTCTAACCGTGGACGCAGTTCTTTTTGAAAGAGAGTTAAAGAAAAGAAAGTGGCCGTCCTTTCGATACTGGATGGAGCGACCTGCTAGAAATACCGGCGAACCAGCTGTGCCAGGAGAGCGATGTGGTCAGCTTGTGCATTGAGGGCTGGGATGTAGCGGAAGTTCTTGCCCCCTGCTTCTAGGAAAGTCCGACGGTTGGTGATGGCGATTTCTTCTAGTGTTTCTAGGCAATCTGCCGCAAAGCCTGGGCAGATGACAGCCAATTTATCGATGCCTTGTGCTGGGAGGGTGGCCATGGTCTCATCCGTATAAGGTTTAAGCCAAACCTCGCGGCCAAAGCGGGATTGATAAGAAAGCAACCATTGGTCGTCTGCTAATCCTAACTTCTGCGCGACAAGTTCAGCTGTTCGCTGACAATGCTTGGGATAATAATCCCCTTCGTCTGCGTAACGCTGAGGAATCCCGTGAAAGGAAAAGAGCAAGGTTTCGTCCTCAGCGAGATGGATGCTGTCAGCCAGAGCTTGGATGTAGGCAGGGTGGTCATGGTAGCTGTGGATAAAGTCAAAGGGAGGAATCCCTTTTTTCTTTGCGAAATAACGGCTGAAGGCATCTAGGCCAGTTGCCGTCGTGGTTGAGCTATATTGGGGAAAAAGCGGAAGCAAGATGAGGTGGTCCACTCCTTGGGCCAAGAAATCATCGAGGATATCAGTGATGTTGGGGTTACCGATGACCATAGCTTCTTTGACAATAGTTGACTGACCTGTTTGGTCAAGTTGTTCTTGGAGGGCCTTTGCCTGTGCTTGCGCAATTAAGGCTAAAGGAGAACCGTCCTTGGTCCAGATGTTTTCGTAGAGGTGGCGAATCTTGTGAGGGCGCCGGGGCAAAATAAATCCGTGAAGGGCAGGCAACCAGTAAAAACGGTTGAGGTCGATAATGCGCCGGTCAGAGAGAAAGGGTTTGAGAAAGGCGCGAATGCCTTTAGGAGTTGGGGCATCAGGTGTCCCAAGATTGATGAGTAGAATACCGTGTTTTTGTCTAGACATGTGAGCTTTCCGTGGTAGAAGGCCATATAGGCGAAAGGATAGGATGATTCTCTATTATCTTATCTTGTTTTTAAGGAAATGACAAGTTGCCATTTATTGACATGCCATCACTTGTGAAAATGCTACCTGTCGCAAAAAAACACTCAGGAAGTCCTATACCGCCTGAGTGTTTTTGCAATGTAAATCAGTCAAGAAACAGGGGTCATGTCAGACCATTTGTGTTCTTACCTTTCATCTACTAGTGTAAGCCATCTACCAAAAAATGACAAGTCTTTTAGGAGTAAAAATAAGAAAAAGTATAGATATTGACATTTTTGTAACAGCAAAAAGGCTAATTTGCTTTAAATAGCAGGTAAATAATTTCTTCGTAGGTTGAAAATTGACATAACCCTTGAAAAGAAAAATCACCAAAAATTGACCCCTTTTCTTTTTTGGAGGTCTGGTGAGCATTCTGGAGAGCCGATGGGCCTTTTCGTGCTACAATATGAGCATCAAAACGAAGAAAGAGGAAATCTTATGTACAAGGAATTACAAGGAAAAACAGCTGTCGTAACAGGGGGTTCTAAAGGAATCGGGACAGCTATTGCCAAACGTTTTGGCGCTGAAGGTATGAACGTGGTGGTCAATTACTATTCCGATAGTCAGGGCGCTGAAGAGGCAGTTCGTATCATCGAAGAAGCAGGCGGTAAGGGTTTGGCTGTTCAAGCTAATGTCGGCCAAGAAGCCGGTGTGCAAAAATTATTGGATGCTGCTGTTGAAAAGTTTGGTGGTTTGGATGTCTGGGTCAATAATGCGGGTGTGGAAAACCGCAGTGCCACAACGGAACTCAGTTTGGATGATTGGAATCGCGTCATCACCACAAACCTGACGGGTGTTTTCTTAGGTGCCCAAGCTGCCTTGCGCTACTTTACTGAAAACGGCAAGAAGGGAAATATTATCAACATGTCCTCAGTCCACGAACAAATCCCTTGGCCTGGCTTTGCCCACTACGCTGCGTCAAAAGGTGGGGTCAAGCTCTTTACGGAAACCATTGCCATGGAATACGCTAAACAAAATATCCGTGTCAACAATATTGGTCCTGGGGCAATCAACACCCCAATCAATGCTGAAAAATTTGCCGACCCTGTCCAGTATGAAGAAACAGCTGGTATGGTGCCTATGCACCGCATCGGGGACCCAGCAGAAGTCGCTGCAGCCGCAGCATGGTTGGCATCGGATGAGTCTAGTTATGTGACGGGAATTACGCTCTTTGTGGATGGCGGTATGACCCTTTACCCAGCTTTCCAAGATGGCAAAGGCTAAATGACACAAGGGATTAACCTGTAAGAAAAGGAGAAAAGATGTCTCTTCAATCTATTTTATTGGCCTTGGTGCCTGCTTTGGGCTGGGGGATTCAGCCGATTTTTCTACGCAAAATTGGTGGGGATGCGACAAATGGCATTCTAGGATTTGGCCTCGGAGCTGTGGTGATGGGGCTGGTGGTGCAAATGGTTTTGGCTCCAGCAAGTATTTCCTGGTCGGCCTTTGGCATTGCCTTTTTATCTGGGATGTTTTGGGCCTTTGGTCAATCAGGTCAGGTGAAGGCCTACGATATTATCGGTGTGTCAAAAACTATGCCTATTTCGACGGGGCTACAGCTGGTTGGGACCTCTTTGATTGGGGTCTTGGCCTTTGGCGAATGGGCCAGTCTGACGAGTAAGCTCTTTGGCTTTTTGGCTATTGCCCTTTTGGTATTTGGAGCCTACCTGACATCGGTAAGTCCTCAAGAAGCAAAGTCAGACCAAGGAAGCCTTTTGAATGGGGTGCGTTTACTGACAGTGACCAGTATCGGTTACTGGGTCTATAGTGCTGCCCCACGTTTGGTGAATGCCAATGCCTTGTCTATCTTTCTTCCTCAGATGTTGGGGATTTTGGTGGGAGCTCTTCTGTACACGGCCATCTCTCGGCCGGCTGCCTTTAGAGAAAAAGAAAGCTGGTTATCAGGCTTTGTCGGTCTGATTTTCGGAGTAGCTTCACTGGCTTATATCTTCTCGGCTCAGGCCAATGGGGTGACAGTGGCCTACATTCTCACCCAGCTTAATGTCGTGATTGCCACCTTGGGTGCGGTTTTCATCCTTCGGGAAAAGAAAAGCCCAAGCCAAATGCGCCTCACTTATCTCGGACTCCTGCTCATTGTTGGAGCTAGCGTTATTACTGTCTTTTTATAGAAAGCTAAGACCTTGCCAGTAGCAAGGTCTTATTTCTTTGGTGAGAATAGGCTGATATCAAATCTGTCCCCTTTCGTCACGAGGTAATAGGTGACCTGAGCTTGCGGGTCACTGATGGGAATCACCTTGCGCTTGTCTCTGATTTGATGCCTTTTTCGGCTGTAATCGGTGGTAAAGCGTGGGAGGTTGGAATGCTGAACCAATTCTTCGAATTCGAAGCGGTTGGTTTGCACCAGAAACTTGGAAGCTGGCATCTCTTCATGCACCAAGTCGTCCCAAAAACCAATCTGATTCATGAGGAGGAAATTGTAGCCATTGAGGTCCTGAAAGGTCACCTGGTCATAGTCAGCTAGGGCATGGTCTTTTGTGACGGCGATAAAAAGATTTTCTTTCAGGTAAGGCAAGCAGTGAGCTCCCTCTTCCTCATAGGGATAGGGGAGAATGGCCAAATCAACCGTATCATTTTCCAGGCTAGCCAAGACCTCTGTTTCTTTTCCAATCTGTTGGTGGAGGTGCTTGTGGGGAAAAGAAGCGCTCAACTGAGGAAGCAATTCCCAGAGTGGGGCTGGAGCGACAGAAGCGACACGAATGGTCTTGAGACCCAGGTCAAATTGGCGCACTTCCTTGATGCCCTGCTGGCTGGTTTGCAAGATGCGACGAGCGACGCTGACTGCAGCTTCCCCTGTTTCATTTAATGCAATGCGGTTGGCGTTACGGTCAAAAAGCGTCACACCAAAATCTTCTTCTACCTGTTGCATGGCACGCGAAAGGGAGGGTGTTGAGATATGGAATTTCTCTGCAACTTTTGATAGGGTGCCTAATTCTTTAAAGGCAACCAGTTGCTCCAGTTCTTCTAAGTTTAGCATGAACATCTCCTTTTAGACTCAATGAAAATCATCAGCAAACTAGGAAGCTGATCTGGTTTGAAGAGATTTTCAAAGCGTAGTAGTTTTCATTTTATGAAAACTAGCTTCCTGTATTGCTAGTGTACAAAATGAGGGGCAAGTTGTAAACTAGAAACATCAAGAGAACGAGGGAGTTGTCAAATATGTTTTACAAAACCTTAAATAATCAGGTCAAAATGCCCCAACTTGGTTTTGGTGTTTACCAAACCCCTGTGGATGAAACCAAGCAGGCTGTTCTTGAAGCCATCGAAGTCGGCTATCGCTCCTTTGATACGGCCCAAGCTTATGGCAATGAAGCAGGTGTTGGTCAGGCTATTCAAGCCTCTGGTTTGCCACGTGAAGAATTTTTCATCACAACCAAGATCTGGATCACCAACGCGGGCTATGAGAAAGCCAAGGCCTCTATCGCAGAATCCTTGCGCAAATTGCAAACTGACTATATCGACCTCTTGCTCATCCACCAACCCTTTGGCGATTACTATGGCAGCTACCGAGCCATGGAAGAAGCCTACAAGGCTGGGAAAGTAAGAGCGATCGGGGTTTCCAACTTTTCCCCAGACCGTTTCATTGATTTACAGCACTTTGTCGATATCAAGCCTGCCGTCAACCAAATCGAAACCCATGTCTTCCAACAACAAAAGCTAGCCAAAAGCTATTTGGACAAATACCATTGCCAGATCGAGTCATGGGGACCTTTTGCCGAAGGGCGCAATGACTTCTTTAACACCCCTGTCTTGAAAGCAATTGGGGACAAATACAGCAAGTCAGTCGCTCAAGTCGCCTTGCGTTTCTTGTTGCAAAGTGACGTGGTCCTGATTCCCAAGTCAGTCCGCAAAGAACGCATGCAGGAAAACTTTGATATCTTTGACTTTGCATTAACCGAGGAGGACATGCAGGCTATTGCGGCTCTGGATCAGGAAAAATCGCTTTTCTTTGACCATCAAGACCCTGAGACGGCAGAGTTCTTCATGAACCTAGCCGATAAGTAAACAGGTAAAAGGAGAACCATGAAAAACAAATCTTTTCTCATCATTTCTGGCCTACTCATGGCCTTCACCTCACTGTCGACGGATGTTTATTTGCCCGCTATGCCTACTATGGAAAAAGAACTGGGTGGGCAAGTGGAGTTGACTGTGACCGGTTTTTTGGTGGGCTTTGCCCTAGCCCAGTTGGTCTGGGGACCTATCAGTGACCGGATCGGGCGGAAAATCCCTCTGTATCTAGGTTTTGTGATCTTTATTCTTGGATCTTTGGGTTGTGCGCTGTCGACGGATATGACCCAGGTCATCATCTGGCGGGTCTTTCAAGCTTTTGGAGCCTGCGTGGGGCCGATGTTAAGTCGGGCCATGAGTCGCGACCTGTTTGACAGTCGAGAAGCGGCCCAGGTGCTATCGACCCTCATGATTATCGCAGCAGTGGCCCCTATCCTAGGCCCCTTTATCGGTGGCTTTATCGTTAGTTTTACGAGTTGGCATGTGATTTTTTACTTTATGGCGCTGGCTGGGACCCTCATGCTCTATGGGGTTTACCGTTTGCCTGAGACCTTGCCAAAAGAAAAAAGAGGCCACATAAGCCTGCTAACGTCATTTAGCAACTACGGGCAACTCTTGACCAATCGCTCTTTTATGCTCTACACGCTCTGTGTGACCTTTTACTATGTGGGCGCCTATGCCTTTATCACAGGTTCTTCCACGGTTTACATCACCTATTTCCATGTGCCTGAACAGGATTACGGCTTTTTGTTCGGGGTCAATGTCTTAGGGATTGTCGGGCTCAATCTCTTTAACAGACGTTTGGTGGAGCGTTTTTCACTGAGGTTCTTGTTGCGTTGCGCTAGTGTCATCGCTCTCGTAGCTAGTCTGGCCTTGTGGGGCCTCAATCTGGGCAATGGGTCTAGTATTTGGACCTTGGCCATCCCTGTCTTTTTCGTCTTTAGTATGAATGGGATTATCGCTGCCTGTAGCAATGCGGCGGCTCTAGCTTTTGTCTCTGACGAGATGACGGGCTCCGCTTCGGCCTTACTCGGTTCCCTCCAATACGGGAGTGGGATTCTCTCGTCAGCACTTTTGGCAAGCTTTGCAGCGACAAACGGCCACCCTGGCGCTATGGTGACCATCATCTTGGTCTCTGTTGCCCTCGCCTTCTTGACGACCTTGCTAGCCAAAAATGTCCCACAAATCAAAAAGAGTGTCTGACTTGGTCGGGCTAAGTCGATGTGATTGCAAGTAATGAAAGGAAATAAGATATGACAGCTATAAAACAAACGGCAGGACGAGATGTCTTGGGGGATTTTGCTCCCAACTTTGCCCATTTCAATGATGATGTTCTCTTTGGTGAAAATTGGAATGATCGGACGATTCCATTAAAAACACGGGCTATCATCACAGTTGTCGCTCTGATGGCTCAGGGAATAACGGATAGTGCCATGGTGCACCATTTGGAAAATGCCAAAAAAGAGGGGGTTAGCCAAAAGGAAATAGCAGCGATTATTACCCATACGGCCTTTTATGCAGGGTGGCCGAAAGCCTGGGCAGTTTTCAATCTGGCCAAAAAGATTTGGCCTGTCGAAGAAGCAGAAGGCAAAGCCCGCGATAAAGAGGCTTACCAAGCGACACTTTTCTTTCCCATCGGTGAAAAAAATACAGCTTTTGCAGATTACTTCAGTGGCCAGTCTTACTTGGAGCCAATTGCAGAGGAGGCCTTCCCTGTTTTTAATGTGACCTTTGAGCCTGGGTGTCGCAATCATTGGCATACGCATAAGGCTAAAGCAGGTGGTGGGCAGTTGCTCATCTGTGTCGGTGGCGAGGGGTATTATCAAGAATGGGGCAAACCAGCTCTCAAACTGCTCCCTGGGGATACCGTTACCGTTCCTGCAAATACCAAACATTGGCATGGGGCCAGTAAAGACCAGTGGTTTTCTCATCTAGCCTTTGAGATTCCTGGTGAAGCGACCGAAACGACTTGGCAGGAGCCGGTGTCCGAGGAAGATTACCTGAAAGCACAAGCCTAGAGGCGTAAAAAATTGACAGGCTTTGGAAGAGTCTGTGCCTCTTGTCCAAGTTGTTTAGCTTTTACTTTGGATAAGAAAAGCTATTGAGATGAGCCAATAGTTTGGAGTATAATGAGTTGTTGATAAAACAAAAACGAAAGGATTGTCATGACAACACTCATCACACACAAGCGGGTCGAGTTTTCAGAACTCTTCTTTGACCTGGTCTTTGTTTACGCTATTTCCAAAACCACCTCGCTCATCCACCATCTTCACCACGGGATGCTGGAATGGAACGCTTTTTCGGCCTTTCTCTTTAGCCTGATCGTCCTGGTCAATATCTGGATGGTCCAGACGGTCTTTACCAACCGCTATGGGAAGAACTCCCTCTTTAATATGCTGGTTACCTTTATCAGTATGGGTTTGCTCCTTTTTGTCTCTAATATGATGGTCAGTGACTGGTACCCTTACTTCCATCCCTTTAGCAGAGCCATTGCCCTCTTATCGGTGACCCAGTTTGTCCAGTACCTGGTCGAGTATAAAAAGTCCTCTAGCAGTCCAGAGGATAAACAACTGATTCGTTCTTTTTTGGTGGCAACGGGTGTGCGAACAGTCTTTACAGGCTTGGCCGGCTTTCTCCCCCTCAGCCTGGGTCTTCCTTTTTACACCATCGGAATTCTTCTGACCTGGGTATTTCCGATCTTTGTCCGAGGGCGATTGGAAATCGTTCCGATAAACTTTCCGCATTTGATAGAACGCATTTCGCTTCTGGTTATCATCACCTTCGGGGAGATGATTATGGGGATTGCGGCCTACTTTACACCAGAGGCCTTCAGTAGCCATTCCATCCTCTATCTGGCTATTGTCTGCTTGCTTTTCCTCTATTACTTCACCGAATTTGACCATGCTATCGATGAGAGCAATCAAGCCAATGAGACCTTCCTCATCTATAGCCATTATCCTATTTTTATGGGCTTGATTATGATTACTGTTGCTCTGACTTTTGTGAGTCAGGCAGAAGCCAATCACCTATTTAGCATCCTTTTCCTTTACGCTGGCCTGGCCCTGTTCATCTTTGCCATCCATGCCAACAGTCGTCACAATAAGGCACATCTGGTTTTCCCACTTTCTTATATCGTGCTAGACCTTGTCCTATTTGCCCTCATGCTTGGAGTCAGTTTGGTCTTTCGAGAAAATGCCACAGCCGTACTCAGTGTGACCGCCCTTTTCGTCCTCAGTGTCTTCATCCACTTTGTCCTCTTTTACATCAAGCGGGCAAATCAAGAGGATGTTTTTGGGTGGGAGCTCTATTAATCAAAAAAACAGCCCCTTGCCTCAATACTTATTTGAGGGTGGGAGGCTGTTTTTTGGTGCCTTTATCGGTCTATTAATTAAGGCTTTAAATGGGTTGTCAGTTCGAGTTGATTGCCTTCAGGGTCAAAAACCACCGCTTCGTAATAGCCGTCCCCTGTGGTACGTGGACCGGATTGGATGGGGTAGCCGTCGGCTTCAAAACGCTGAGCAAAGGCATCCACATCGGCCTCATTGCCAACTGCCATGGCCAAGTGGGTGAAACCAAAGGTGTCTTTGTCCCCTGCGACAATGTCGGGGCGGTGGCAGAGTTCCAAACGAGCCCCATCTTCAAAACTAAGAAAATAAGAAGAAAAACCTGTTCTTGGGTTGTGGTATTTTTCGCTGGCTGTCGCTTTGAAGTAGGTTTGGTAGAAGGTTTTCATGTTTTCCAGGTCTTTGACCCAGACGCCGATGTGTTCGATGGCAATTGCCATAATCAGTTCCTTTCTGCTGTGACGGTTTGTCACTCTTTTTTATTGGTTAAGGTAGTGGGCGATGACGCTTAAGACACCATTTTCATCATTACTAGGGGCAAGGAATTTGGCAACATCTTTGGTAGCTTGGGGAGCATTGCCCATGGCGTAGGAGTAGCCAGCAAGCGCCAACATCTCATGGTCATTACCCCCATCCCCGAAGGCCAAAAGGGTGTCGCTAGATAGTTGCCACTTGTCCAAGAGTTCTTGCAGGGCTGCCCCCTTATTTTTGCCTTTTCCGATGATGTCAATGTTGCCGTGACCGCTGGTGGTCGCATCAATCACATCCCCCAAGAGTGCCTTGAGGTCATCAATAATCTGATAGGTAATCTCCTCTGGGGTGTTGAAGGAAAACTTCAGAAATTGGTCATCAGGCAGGACAGCGAAAGAATCGACCAGTTGGAGTTTGGTATGGTATTTTTTGAAAAAGGCAATGGCCTCGGGCGCTGATTTGGCATGCATATAAGCTGTTTTTTCACCGCTCAAAACTAATTCGTGGTCCAAGTGGTTTTCCTCCAAATAGTCTAAAACGCTTCTGACCACTTCCTTAGGCAAGGTATAGCTCTTGAGAAAGTGGCCCTTCTCTACGAAGTAGGCACCGTTTTCTCCCACGATGGTGATGTCCTTTTTGTAATCTTCGAAAAAACTCTCGATTTGGTAATATTGGTTGCCACTGATGGCGACAAAACGAATGCCCTTTGCCTGCATTTTGTCAAACAATTGGGCAAATTGGGCTCTGTCGTAGTCCATCTGGTTGTTGAGGAAGGTGCCATCCATGTCGGTGGCGATAACTTTGATATCCATAAAAAGTCTCCTTTATAAGGTGAAAATCTTGTGTAAGGTTTGCTGGCTAAGGGAATTATCTATCCCAAGACGTTTTTTTATCGTCGTCTGTGATGGCACGGATAACCTTGCAGGGGTTACCGACGGCGACGCTGTTGTCTGGGATGTCTTTGACGACCACACTACCACCACCGATAACCACATTGTTTCCGATAGTGACGCCTGGCATGACCTGCACTCCAGCTCCAATCCAAACATTGTCTCCTACGGTGATGGGGTAGGCGTATTCTAAGCCCTGATTTCGCCTGTCGGCATCAATCGGGTGACCTGCGGTATGAAAGCCACAGTTGGGGGCGATAAAGACATTATCGCCAAAGGTCACCTTGGCTCCGTCTAGGATGACGGTATTGTGATTGGCAAAAAAATTCTCCCCAATCTCGATATTGTAGCCATAGTCACACCAAAAGGGCGCCACGATGCTAAAGTTTTCCTTGGTTTTGCCGAGTAATTCTTGCATGAGTTTGTGTTGCCCTACCCCATCTGAGGGGCGCAAGTGGTTGTAGTCGTAGCAGAGGTCTTTGGCTCTTGTTCGCTCTTCTAGGATTTCTTTGTCATAATTGGCATCATAAAGTTTCTGGGTCAGCATTTTGTCTTTTTCAGTCATGAGAGGTCTCCTTTTGCGCCTCTTTGAGGCCTTGTCGGGTAATCCCGTATTTTAACCAGTCTAGGGGAATGTCTGCGCTAGGGTAGCCGGCAATCAAGATGCATTGGGCATGCACCCCATAATCACCGGTTTGCACGACGGCTTTACAGCGGTCTCGCATCTCATAGTAATCCGGAATATAGGGCATGGTCCGGATGTTTTCTTGTCCTAGCTTTGCCACTAAAAACTGATAATCTGCTTGGTTGAGTGTCAACATCTCCTCGGTCACCAGGGCGCCTTCGAAATCTCCCACCTCGATGAGAACATCCACGATGGCTTGCATGGAAGGACAGCCCGTAACGGCCTCTAGGTCGATGTATTGGACAGAAGGGTCTAGGGGATGCAGGGCCTTGGCTGAGGTGCCACTGCCTGCATCAGCGATAAAAATCATCTCGCCATGGCGGAGCTCAGCCACTAGGGCAGCTAAGTCTTTATTTAAAATGCGTTTTTTCATAAGAATTCTCCAAGTTTTTAAATGCTCTTTACCAATGCTTGCCTTTGTCTCTCCAAGAGATGCAAGCGCCCTAGCTCTTGTCCGCCTTGCAAGACCAGAGTGTCTAGTTCTGTTAGGCGTTCCAGTCTAGGCTGAAAATCTTGTGGAATGCCTGTGTCGGTCATCTGGATATCTGTCTTGAGAGACGGGCAGTAGTAGGCGATAGCATCCGGAGCCAAGACAGCTGTAAGGGCTGTGATTTGCAGAAGAAGTTCTTCTCTTGTTGCTTTCCCTTCTTTACTGAGGTAGCCGACCTCCCCAGCGAAACCCTGTTTGCCTCGGTGCAAGCGCCCGTCAACGAGTAGCCCAGCCCCAGCAAAATCGCTATCTGGCTGGTAAAGAAGGGCTAGATTGTCATGGTCTGGATGCTCCTTTTGGTAAGCGAGGACCGCACAGTTCACATCGTTTTCAATCAAAATCGGAAGGTCTGTCAAGGCTGACAGGCTTGACAGCAGTTGGCCCTTTTCTAAATGCGCAAAATCCGAAGATAGGATTTCCCCATGCGTGCCGATGATGCCCGGAAAGCTGAGTACCAAGACTTGCATCAAGGGGTCGTTTTCCAGCAATCTTTTAACCGCTTGGTAGATTTCTGCTAGACTACCTGTTTTACTGCTGATAAACGCTTCAAACACTGTCTCCCCTGCAAGATTAAAGGCCTGCGTCGCTATCTGGTACTGGTCGAAGGGGTGACTGAGCAGGACCGTGCCGATATGGGCAAAGTCCACATGTAACTGATAGAGTTTGGACTTTCTCCCACCCGTTGAGCTGGCATTGCCGACAAACTTAATCTCGCCACTAGCTTCTAAGGTTTGTAAAATATTGGTGGTCCCCGCTAGGGAGATCCCAGTTTGCTGGGCTAAGTCTGTCTTGGTCCAGTTGCCACCTTGATAAAAGCAAGCTCTTACCCGCTGGATGTTGTCTTCTTTTAAATCTCTAATTTTTGCCATTTTTCACTTTCGTCACAACTTGATGAAAGTAGTATAACACTTTTCCCTTCGAGAGACAAGAGTTTTTTTAAAAAGGGCTTCGTTGTTGAAGGCCTGCTTCCTAAATTTTGAGGGATTTTCCAAAGCCATTGCTTTTGTGGCATGGTACAATAAAAGAAAAAGGAAAGGATTCCTCATGACACCTATTCGCTCCAAACGTGTTTCCAACTATGAACTCTTTTTTGATTTGGCTTTTGTCTTGACCATTAGTCAGCTGACTGGCGCCATTCACGTGCCTCATGTGCACCTTGAGCATATCTTTTACTTTTTGACCACCATTATCGTTATGCTCAATGTTTGGAATCAAGAAGCCTTTTACTACAATAAATACGGCGATTCGAGGCAGATTGACATCTACACGGTCATTGCCCTCATGCTTTTTGTGGGAAATCTGGCCCTGTCTATCACCTTTGATCCGACTGGTCTCAAACCTTTTTGGGAAAACCCGCTCAACTTTAACAGCCTCTTGATTTTGAGTTATGGGACCGTTGCCCTCCAGTACGTCCTAAAAGGGAGGAAACTAGGTTTTAACAAGGACATGTATTTGTCCATTGCCTTATTGGTGGTGTATGCGCTAGCGGTCCTCCCCAGAGCCTTGGGTATTCTGCCATTTTCCCTTTATGCCCTGCCTCTATACTACCTACCGCTAGTAGTGCCCTTGTTTTTAAACTCGAAAAAGCGCCCCATTTCGATGAATTTCTCGCATTATTTGGAGCGTTGCCAGCTCTTGACCATTATCACCTTTGGGGAGAGTGTCATTGCTGTGCTTAAAACCTATCCCTTAGCTCAACATTTTTGGGAAGGTCTAACGCTCTTTATGGGCTTGGGTTTTATGTTTGTCTTTTATATCATTCAGACCTTTATCAATATCAATCACCACCAACGAGTATCCGTTAAGGCCCTTTGTTATGCCCATTATGTCATTGTGGCCAGCCTTCTGTTCTTTACGGTGGGTTTGGAATTTTTAAGTGATAGTCACCATCATGGGATTGGACTTCATTTCTTTGTGCTTTCCATTCTAGCCTTTTTTGTGGGGACGCTAGCTACTTCCCACTATAATATCGAACTCTACCGTCTGGACCGCCGTGTGGTAGCCCAATATGGGCTCATCCTACTTGTCGCTATGGGGCTTTTCTACCTATTTGGGCAACAGATAGCCCTTTTGGGTCTGACCTTGGCAGGACTTTCTCGGGCCTTGACTCGGACAGGGATGAGCTATCGCCGTCGCATGCGGGAGCAAAACAAGGTACCTCATCCTGACGTGACTGCAAACAACCGTGATTTTTCATAGTATTAAAATAAGAATGAGCCAAAGGCTTGACTTGGAGCTAACTCTAAGGGTTATAATAAGGGCATCCACTAATGAGAGAGGGGAAAGGAGTTGGGCATGAACATCAAATCCGCTAGTCAAGAACTGGGACTATCTGCCGATACCATTCGCTACTATGAGCGTATCGGGCTAGTGCCACCTATCACGCGGTCGGCTGCGGGCATCCGTGACTTTCAGGCGTCCGACATGGAGGCCCTGGAATTCGTCAAATGCTTTCGGTCAGCAGGTGTGTCGGTAGAGAGTTTGGTCGCCTACATGGCCCTCTATCAAGAGGGGGATGTCACAAAATCTGCTCGCCTAGACATCTTGCGGGAGGAACGAGACAAGCTGGCCCAGCGCATCAGCGGATTAGAGACCGCCCTTCATCGATTGGATCGCAAAATTACATACTATCAAAAGGAGACAGCTAAATGAAATCAGCTATTTACACCCAAGCAGGCCAAGTCGGTCTGACAGAAATTGACCGCCCTCAACTGCAGGCAGCAGATGATGCCATCATCCGGATTGTCCGCACCTGTGTCTGTGGCTCTGACCTATGGAGCTACCGCAATCCTGACATCGAAGAAGGTCATGGCAACAGTGGTCACGAAGCTATTGGGATTGTCGAAGAAGTCGGCGATGCCATTACGACAGTGAAAGCTGGAGACTTTGTCGTTGCCCCTTTCACGCATGGTTGTGGCCAATGTGATGCCTGCCGTGCCGGATTTGACGGTTCTTGTGACCGCCATCAGGGCGGAGATAACTTCTCAGGTGGGGTCCAAGCCGAGTATATTCGTTTCCAACATGCCGACTGGTCATTGATTAAAATTCCTGGCCAACCGTCCGACTACACGGAAGGCATGCTCAAATCGCTCTTGACCTTGGCAGATGTTATGCCGACAGGTTACCATGCCGCGCGTGTGGCTGATGTCAAACCGGGTGATCGGGTGGTCGTTATCGGTGATGGAGCTGTTGGCCAATGTGCGGTTATCGCAGCCAAGATGCGAGGGGCTTCTCAGATTGTCCTGATGAGTCGTCATGAAGATCGCCAAAAGATGGCCTTGGAATCAGGTGCGACAGCAGTAGTGGCCGAACGTGGCGAAGAGGGCATTGCCAAAGTCCGTGAAATCGTGGGAGGCAACGGTGCTGACGTCGCTCTAGAATGTGTGGGAACAGAAGCAGCCATTGACCAAGCCCTGGGCGTGCTCCATAATGGAGGCCGGGTCGGCTTTGTCGGTGTCCCTCATTACGATAAAACACCGCTCGGGTCAACCTTTGCCCAAAATACCATCGTGGGTGGTGGACCAGCCTCTGTTACCACTTATGTCAAAGATGAGCTCCTTAAAGCTGTCCTTGATGGTGCTATCAACCCAGGACGCGTCTTCACCAACACCTACAAACTCTCAGACGTCAACCAAGCCTACAAAGACATGGACGACCGCAAGTCCATCAAGTCTATGTTGGTGGTGGACTAACTGCATTTTAAAAAGCAAGGAAATCCGCAGATTGCCGGATTTTCTTGCTTTTTTTCTGTCCAATGGTACTTGTTCCCAATTTTTACAAGTCACTCTCGTTAATCAGTGACACTATTTTTGTTCCTTGATTTTGATACAGTAGAATGATAGAAAGCCACCTGCTTCCAAAGCAACATTATGGAAGTAGGTGGCTTTTCGTGTATTCCTTTTACAAATTTAACGGACTCTTGCTATATAGCTCCTGTAAAATCGTAATCAGTTGGGTGATTGGGGTGCGTGTTTCGTCTTTTCTAGTGACAAGGACCATATCAAAGTACTCAGGACAATCAAAGGGGACCCAAGCGAAAGTTTGACTATGATCGTTGAGATAACCAGGTGATAGACAGATAGCCTTGTTACTAGCGACTTGAATGAGGGTGTAGTCGTGGCTAGGACTGTTGTAGTGGGCAATAGGCACGTGACTCAGAACCCTTTGTTGAACCTGTCTCAGTGTCTTAGAGGAGCCACCGTTTACTAGAAGCGTCCGTCCAGTTAGATTTTCCTCTGTAACAAGATCTAGCTTAGCTAGAGAATCACTTTGTTGGCAGAGGAGGTAAATCTGACTATCGTATAGAGGCCATTGCTGGATATTACTGACTTTATCAGCCTCTGTCTTGGGGAGGATAATCACATCTAACTCTCTTTTGAGGAGTTGAGCAATGCTATCTGTGATGGAAAGGAGCTCGGGGGTAACCTGAATGTGAGGTAAATTTTCTTCAAAGATTTGTATAGCCTGTGGCAGATAAATGAGGGCTGTTCGCTGGAAGAGTCCGATACTGATATTATCTTGGTAACGATTGCCAAGGTTTTGTGCTTGTTCAATGGCATCTTGTAACTCTTTGCGAATCCGCTCCAGAGAGAGTATAAATTGACTTCCAGCAGGTGTGAGGCGAATGGATTTTCCAACCCTTTCAAAAACTGAAAAACCCATTTCTTCTTCAATAATCTTGATTTGATAGGAAAGTGCTGGTTGGGAGATGAATAGATTTTCAGCAGCACGGCTCAGATTAAGTGTTTTAGCTGTCTCAATCAGATAATCCATTTGTTTGGTATTCACAAGGGCTCCTTATAAAATTATTTTATAAATTATCGGAAATAGGTATTGGATATTTTTATTATAGAACTTTATAATAAAATCATCAAGTCAAGGGGCAGGCAATATAAATCGAAAAAGTCTAATGACAAGCAGCCTAGTCGTCTTGCTTGCTCTCGGAGCTTGCAACACCAACAATACGCAAACGCAGGAAGGAAGTCAAGTACCCATGACCAGTCAATCTCAAACTAGCTTATCAATCACTCAAGACGATGAGGAAAGCTTGAAAAATCTTTACCGCCAGATGAACCAGGCTATGGTAGATCGTGATATTGATACCCTGTCTCGCATCATCAGGTCTGACTCTAGCCTGACCCACATGACCGGTTATGTCCAGCCCATTCAAGAATGGTTTGACGATGTGGCCAGCGAAGAGATGAAATACTACTCTTGGCAGGAAGAAAACATCAAGGACATTGTCATAAATGGTGACACCGCTAGCTTGACCGGTCAAAGCCGTGTCCGTGCCCGTATCTGGGGCGCTGGTCCTTCCACTTGGCCCCTCCAGATGAAGGTGGACTTCGTCAAAGAAGGTGGTCAATGGCGTATCAGCAAGCAAGTAGCATCTACCTACCACAACTAATATAGAAAAGGAAATACAAGATGAACAAACAAGAGGAAATCCAAGCCCGTCAAGAACTGAAAGCCCTTGTAGATAACTACGCAACCGAGTCTGATAAGGATAACCAAGACTAGTACATCAATGTCCCCCTCCAAACACCCATGTTACTGTTTACATGAACAAGGAAGTGGCAATGGCATTCCACAACGTAACTGACCTGATTGCGGCCTACGAAGCCTTTGGTTCTGCTAAAGAAGCCTTCCACATGAATGGCCAGCAGACTGTCGAGTTTCAGGATGACACTTACGCTACCGGCATTGTCTATGGCATGGCCCATCTGGTCAACGAAGCAGGTGGCAAGGATGTCCTGACCACACACTAGATCCGCTATTACGATAGCTATGAAAAGATTGATGGTCGCTGGTCGATTACAGAGCGTGACCAGCACTTTATCTTTTCAAAAAATGAAAATCTTTAATCATTAAGGAGAAGTCGCATGACAAAAATTGCAATTATTGGAGCAACAGGCTCACTAGGAAGAGTTGTAGCCAACACACTTTTAAATAATTCTGAGATGGAACTCACGCTTATGTCTCGCTCGGTTGACCGTCTGCCAGACCATAAAATGGTCACTAAAGTTACCGGCAGTGTGACGAATGCTGATGTGTTAGATACCGTTCTTCAGGGACAAGATTTGGTTTTTGTTGCTTTATCTGGAGATTTACCAAGTATGGTTCAGAGCATCATTGAGAGCATGAATCGTGTGGGAACCAAGCGCATCATCTTCATCTCATCTTATGGGATTTATGGAGAGTTACCAGGTCAAAATGGTCGGGTTGATAGCATTCTACGTCCCTATCGCCAAGCAGCAGATTTGCTAGAAACCTCTGGCTTAGACTATACCATCTTGCGTCCGGGCTGGTTTGATAACAGCAATGATATTAGCTATGAACTGATTGACAAGGGACAAGTCATTTATGGGAACACTATTTCACGGAAGGCTATTGCCAATTATGTCGCACATATAGCTGAAAATCCTGACTTAGATGTGAAGGAAAATTATGGAATTGTTAGAGAATAAAACAAAAGGAAGGTGACTTTATCATGTTTAAAAAAGTTATTGTTTTAGTTGGTTCAGGTGCGATTGGAATGGCTATTGCACGTCGAGTGGCCATTGGTAAAGAATTAGTCTTAGCCGACCTGAGACTAGAAACTGCCCAACGTGAAGCAGATGCTTTATCCTTGGTAGGATACTCCACTCACGCTGTAGCTTGTGATGTTTCTGACCCTCAGTCTGTTCAATCGTTAGTCGAGTTTGCTAGTGATTTGGGAGAGGTGGTTGGCCTAATCAATACCGCAGGCATGTCTGCTTCTCAGGCTAGTGTAGAGCAGATTTTCAAAGTGGATCTTTATGGAAATGCTCTATTGTTTGAAGTATTTGCTCCTATTATGGCTGAAGGTGGTTCGGTCATCGTGATCGGATCCCAAAGTTCACATCGCTTGGAGGACTTGGGAAATGAACTGATTCGCTCCTTGGCTACACTACCATCTGATCAACTCCTTAATCTTCCTATTATCCAGGAAACATCAGATGGTTTAAGGGCTTACCAGATCGCTAAGCGTGGCAATGCCCTGAGGTGTGCCGCTGATTCAGCTAAATGGGCTGATAAACACCTACGATTTAACTGTATTTCAGCCGGTATTGTGTATACACCACTAGCAAATGATGAACTTAATGGTATCCATAAAGATTTTTATCGTAAGATGTTGGCAGATTCACCGGCAGGCCGTGGTGGTACACCAGATGATATCGCCAATCTTGCGGAGTTCCTCATGAGTGATAAAGCAAGCTATGTAGCTGGTGCTGACTTTTTGATAGATGGTGGAGCAACGGCCAACTATTTTTGGGGGAGTCAAAAGTAATACGCATTTAAAATAAAAAAGAGCATAAGTTTTTTAAACAGATATGTTATAGGTAGCGTTGAAATTGATAGCATTCTTCCCCTAAAATACTGCCCAAAGAAGAGGTTGAACTCCTGGCGCAGTCAGATTCAATGGCTTCATCTGCCTGCTTTCTGCAGGCTTACTCTATTATCAGTGTTGATAACCCTATCTTATTGGATAGACTGGTCAAGAAAGCACATCTGCAACCTTTTATCCAAAATGCCGGATATTTCTTTGTTTTCTGTGGCGGTTTTAGGCAGCATGCTGACTTTGCTCAGGTGAAGGATGTTGCTATTCAGAATACTCTTGAGGGTATCGATGCCGTCATTGTGGGGTCAGTCGATGCTAGTTTGACTGCGCAAAATATGACTCTGGCTGCTGAATCACTTGGCATGAGCGTATGCTACATCGGTGGTGTTCGCGATGGGATTGAAGCTGTTTGGCTACTTTTTGGGGGAGCTTGTCTAACGCTTACTAGCTAACTTAATGCCGATAATCCTCTCTTTGAGCAAGAAGACCAAAAACCAAGTCGATAGCGAGAGCTGAACCTTGAAGAAGGTGACACTGAAAATAAGGGGTCCAACAGCACCAAAAGAATTTTTTATCAGAGAAACCAAAACCTCTCGTACACCATAGACGAGAGGTTTTGTGATTTGTTTTTGGAAAAGAACCCTACCAATAGTCAACAAAGAGAGTTTCAATTCTCAATTTCATAGACTTGGGCCTCGATTTCATCTCAAGAGGGTTTTTCTGTGGCGGTTTGGTCCTGTTGTTCCAGCCAAATAAGGTAGAAGCGTTTGTCACCCCCCCCGTCTGAAAAGGGAGAAAGCTCAGTTTGGGCTTGTCGATAATTTCGTTGATATAGACAGCAAACCCCATTCCAGCTTGCACCAAGCGACTGGCCGTGTGGAGAAAGTTGTAGGTCGCAACGATAGTATAGTCAAATTGCTCTAATGCGATAAAGAGTTGTTCCAAAGCTATTACCCTTGCTTGTTTTCCAGATGATAACCATTTTGGTAAGCAAGCAACTGGTCCTTGGTCACCAGAAGGGCGGTGAGCTTTTCTTGCTGGATGAGTTGGGCAGCTTGCTCTTGTCCTGCGGAAAAAAGGGCTGTGGCCCAGCTGTCGGCCCAGGCCAGACTGTCTGAGAGGACGGTGACTTGGAGCAGGTCTTTTTCACCCCTCACCTCTAGGTGGTGGCCCCGCTTGGCCAGTCCAGAAGTGGCAAGGGCGCCCTCCTTGAGGGGATAAATGGCTAAAAGTTCCTGCAGATTATCCGGATTTTCGATGCCAATCTGCCAAGTAAAGTCTTCATTTTCTCTGACCTTTACCTGCATATCCCCACCACCGTTAAAGGCTACGGCGACAATTTCTGGGTAGCTGAGCAAAGCTTGTAGCCATTGCTTAAAAAGTTTTTCAATCAGCCAGCCTTTGACAAAGCCAGTCGGATTGTAACCTCCCTGAAAATAGGGGTCAAAATAGCCCTGACTGCGTTTTTTGAGGGCAATGACCTGGGTATAGACTTCCTGAAATTCGGCGTCAAAGATGGGCCTTTGGTCCCCTGCTTGAAAACGGGAAACCAAGGATGTCTTACGGAAGGCTGAAAATTTCTCTTCTAAGCGCTCCAGTTCAGTCTGGATATGGGGAATGAGCTCTGTTAGCTTATCCTTTGCAAACGCAGGATTTGTTGTCATCAGGCTAATGGTAAAGGGCAAGGTCATGGCCTGCAGGGTTTGAGTGACCAGCTCTGGCTTAGGCATTGGCTTGATTGATGGCATCTTGCAGGGAGCCTGTAAAGCCGTTGAAGGCTTCGGTTGCCCCAGATATCAACTGGACATTAGCGGACTGATTGGCTAGGGCTTCTTGCGTGTAAACCGGTAGCGCATCCGCATTGATTTGTTGCGAGCGGGCGTTTTCATTTGGAAATTCCAATACATCAATCGCTGTGATTTGGCCACTAGCAACTGTGATTTGCACCTGGTAGTCGCCTCGATTGGTCGACGTGACTGCCCCAGTAAAGCTGCCGTCTGTCAGACTAGCAGTGCTGTTTGCGCTGGTGCTAGTTGTAGTGCCTGAAGCAGGACTTGAAGCAGAAATGTTAGCAGTCGTCACCTTGTCGCTTTTTGCGAGGTTATTGGTCAAAAGGAGAACAGCATTGGCAGCGACGGCTGTAAAGGCCGCCCCACCAAGGATAAGGTTTTGGGTATTTTTTTTCATAAACTTGCGATTAAACGAACCAGGCCCTTTCATCTTTTCCTTTCGTCTTATCTAAAGCTAAAGCCTTCGTATACCAGCTCAGCCTTGGGATTTATTTCGTTAAAGGTTTTGGCAAAATTGTTCATCATGACCAGAGGGCCACACATGAAAACGGTGGTGTCGTCTGTTAGGTCATAATTGTCAAAGTTGAGGTAACCGTCCACAGCACTGTCTGTGAGCATCAGATGGAGATTGGGATTATTCTCCGCATAGACGCGAAGCTCCTCCAGATAGACGGCGTTTTCAGCACCTGTATAAGCATAGAAGAAATCGACCTGCTTGTCCAAGTTAGGATTTTCACGCAGATAGGAGATAAAAGGTGTAATGCCAATCCCTCCAGCAATCCAAACCTGCTTGTCGCGGCCTTCTTCCAAAATCATATGGCCGTAAGCTCGGTCTACCTTAACTCTGGCCCCAACTTGAAGCTCACGGTAGATTTGCCCCGTATAGTCTCCAGAACCCTTGACGGTGAAAAAGAGGGTCTTGCCCTGTCCACCGGAGATAGAGAAGGGGTGAGGGGCAGTCTCAAAACCCTTTTGCAGGATTTTAATAAAGGCAAATTGCCCGTATTGGTACTTAAACGCCTTGTTCAAGAGGAGTTCGATTTCCGTCGTGTCATGATTGAGGTGGCGAATGCCAGTTACCCGTCCCAAGTGGCCAAAGCCCAATTCTTGGTAGATGAAAATCATGTAAAAACCAGACCAAATGCCAAGAATGGCAAAGCCATTGACCACCAAGGCTAAGAGGTTAGGGGCAAAGAGGTTGACAGGACTGAGCATGTAGGCATGGACCAGCCCCAAAAGATAGGCAACATAAACCAAGCGATGGACCGTCCGCCAAATCTCGTACTTAATCTTATGCCCGAGATAAGCAATCCCGATGATGGAGAGAAAGAGGAGAATCGATACTTCCCCGATGATGCCAGCTGTGCTAGCACCCGAAATCCCCATCATGTACTGGTGGAAAATCAGAAAAACGATGGAAAAGATGGCGAGAACCTTGTGGTAAAAATACATGCTTTCAATCCCGTGGAAGCATTTTTCAAGGATGCGAGAGCGTGTCGCCAACAGAAAGGTTAAAGCGAGAGTTGTAAGGGCGATGCCAGCCCCTGTATAGGGACTGGTGGCAGTGTTTGACGCCCATGCAAAAGCTGTAATCAGGATGCTTAGGAGAATCAAAGCTATCCCTGGAAATTGTTTCTTCATATCTATTCCTTACTAATTAGTAGTTTTATTAAGTGGCTATTCTAGCATAGAAATCCAAGCTGAGCAAGTTAAGCGCTTGTGTCAGGAAAGGCAATGACTGACAGGAGTCAAAGGTGTTATAATAGAAGAAATCAAAACGAAGAGGAAGCTTATGAAAAAAATTGATGTTTTCGCCCATGTTTTTCTCCCCGAATACCAAAAGCGCATGACCAAGCTGGCCCCTCAGCTTTTTGAGCGGATGCCTTTCTTGCAAAATCCCGTTTTGGCAGACATGACTTTACGTCGCAAGCACCAGCCTGAGGGCGTTTTGCAGGTGATTTCCCATGTCAATGTCAATCCTGAGGATTATTTGCCAGGGCGTTCGGCCGTGCTCATGGCTAAAAAAGCCAATCAAGAACTGGTCCAAACCGTGAAAAACCATCCTGACCTTTTTGCTGGTGGGGTGGCCATGTTGGCCCTCAATGATGTGGAAGGAAGCTTGACGATTTTGGACCAGGTGGCCCAAACCCCTGAGTTACTGGGGATTCAGCTTTTTTCTCGCCATTTAGGCCAATCCTGGGTGGCCGAAAGCTTTCGACCAATTTTTGCCAAAGCAGCTGAGCTGGACCTGCCTATCTGGCTGCACCCCGTCTTTGATGAGCGCAAGCCAGACAATAACATCGTCTTTTCTTGGGAATACGAACAGACCCAGGCCATGCTAGAACTGGTTCAGGCGGGACTTTTCAAAGAATTTCCTCAACTCAAAATCATTGTCCATCATGCGGGTGCCATGGTCCCTTACTTTGCCGGGCGGATTGACCACATCTTGCCTGAGGAACAAGCTCAAGATTTTCGCAAGTTTTATGTAGATACCGCTATCTTGGGAAATCCTAAGGCTCTGGATTTGGCTGTAGATTTTTTTGGTGTTGAACGGGTTCTTTTTGGGACAGATGCCCCACTAGGTGTCGCACCGGCAGGTGCTACTGAGCTTATCCTAGAGGCTATTGAGGCCCTGCCCTTACAGGTTACTGAAAAAGAAGCGATTCTTTCAGGAAATGTGACGGATTTGTTGGGAGGGAATTCTTATGAAAGCAACCAATAGCCTACAGATGTCTTTGTTTCAACTGGATTGGCGACCCGAGGACTTGTCAGACTTGCGAAGTATAGGAAAGCAAAATTTCCAACAATCTATGGCCAAAGAAGCAGGGACCTTATTTATGGCCATGGGAAGCGAGCCAGACCAGCTGGAGCGGACCTATGTCATCGAAATCTATGCGGATGACGCTGCCTATCAAGCGCATGCCCAGTCAGAGCACTTTAAAGCCTTTGCTAGCTTTGCGGCAGACCATCTTCAAGGACGTCAAATGGAACCGCTTGTTCCGCAGATTTTGCTTGAAAAACCGGAAGCCCTACAGCTTTTAGAAACAAATGCTTACAATCTAAGGCTGGCACGCCTGACCCTTGCCCCTGACAAGTTGGACCTTTTTAAGGCACGTGTCACTAAAGAGATGCTTGCCGCCCTTGAGACAGAAGCTGGGGTTCGGAGTCTCTTTGCTGGCCAGTTGGCAGGGCAAAAAGACCAGTGGCTCTTTATCGAGCTCTACCAAGATGACGCTGCCTATGAAAGCCATCGGCAAAGGCCCCATTTTACAACTTATATAGAAGAAACCAAAGACTTGGTCATCGCAAAAGACTTGCTGTCTCTAAAATTGGACCTTTTAGTGTCAAAGGGGAAGTTGACCTATCTAAGCTGAAGATTGTCTTTGCAACTGCCTTTGCTTTCGTCCTGATAGCGGGCCTCACAACTCTAGCTTTGGCTGTTCTTTTGGTCAGCTGTCATCTCAAAAACAATCCAATTATCACTAATTAAAAATAATTGAGCAAAGTTCTTGCTTTTGGGAGGAAGTTAGCGTAGAATGTATTTGTAACTAAGGTTATTACAAAAAACAAAATGAATCACAAGAGGTAATCCTATGTCAACATTTACTGAATTGCAAAAAGAACGTCGCTCTATCTATGCTTTGGGCAAAGATGTCGCTCTGTCAAACCAAGAATTGGTTGAACTGATTGAAGAAGCTGTGCTTCAAGCCCCATCAGCCTTCAACTCCCAAACATCTCGCATCGTCGTCCTCTTTGGCGAAGAGTCAGATGCTTTCTGGAATGAAATCGCTGCCTCTGAATTAGAAAAAGTAACACCAGCTGAAGCTTTTGAAGGCACCAAACAAAAATTGGCTAGCTTTGCGGCCGGAAAAGGAACCATCCTTTTCTTTGAAGACCAAGACGTGGTCAAAGGCTTGCAAGAAAACTTCCCTCTCTATGCGGAAAACTTCCCAATCTGGTCTGAACAAGCCCACGGTATTGCGCTTTACTCCGTTTGGATGGCCTTGGCGGCTAAAAACGTCGGTATGAACGTGCAACACTACAACCCATTGGTGGATGCACAAGTGGCTGAAAAATACGATATCCCTGCAAACTGGAAACTCCGTGCCCAAGCCCCATTTGGTTCTATCCAGGCGCCAGCTGGTGACAAAGAAGTACAAACAGAAAACCGCTTCAAGGTTTTTGGAGAATAAGCAATTAAGACACAAACCAGGATTTTTCCTGGTTTTTTTGTCGATAAGGGCTTGTAAGGGCTTTTTGTCCACACCCTATTTCAGTCAATTTTTCCTCTTTTTGATACAATATACCCATGCAAAAACTCACTTTACCTAAAAAGGCCATCATTTTCGATATGGATGGCGTGCTCTTTGATACCGAGCAATTTTATTACGACCGGCGTAAGACCTTTTTAGACAGCAAAGGCATTAGCATAGGCCATTTGCCACCAGCTTATTTCATCGGGGGCAATATGAAACAGGTCTGGCAGGCTATTTTGGGAGAAGATTACGCTAACTGGGATGTGTCAGCTTTACAGGCCGACTACACCGCTTATAAGGCTCAGCATCCGCTCCCTTATCAGGAGTTGTTATTTCCCGATGTGCCGGCTAGCTTGCAGGCCCTCAAAACAGCTGGTTTTACCATCGGCTTAGCCTCTAGCTCGACCATGGAGGATATTGAGCTAGCCTTAGAGGTGACTGGTTTAGGGGACTATTTTGCCTTTGCCTTATCTGGCGATGCCTTCCCAGAGAGCAAACCCCACCCAGCTATCTATGAGGCTGCGGTCGCACAAACAGGTTTTGCTAAGGAAGAAGTTTTGGTGGTTGAAGATAGTAGCAAAGGCATTCAGGCAGCCGTCTCTGCTGGTTTGGAAGTGCTGGCCATTGCCGACCAGCGTTTTGGGATGGATCAGTCCAAGGCGACAGGGCTTATCGCATCTGTTAAAGATTTATTAGCGCTTGTCGGGTAAAACTTGTTTTTTTTAGGGGGATAGGTTAGAATAAGGGTAATGATTAGTTTGATAATCAAATAATTACCGCCGATAAACACCGCTGTTATGCGGTTTTTGCTCTAGAAAAAGTCACGACAGGAGGGCAATCCATGACCTATCAAAACATCAAATACACTGTAGCGGATGCTGTAGCTACTATTACTTTTAACCGACCAGAAGTCTCCAATGGGTTTAACATTCCCATGTGTGAAGAAATTTTAGATGCGCTCAAAAAGGCAGAAGAAGATACCGATGTGAAAATCTTAGCCTTTGACGCAGAGGGCGATGTTTTTTCTGTGGGAGGCGATTTGGCTGAGATGCAAAGAGCAGTCGATGCCGATGATTTGGGTTCATTAGTAGCCATTGCGCACTTGGTCCAAGACATTTCCTTTGCCATCAAGCAATTGCCAAAACCAGTTATCTTCACCGTGGATGGGCCAGTAGCAGGGGCAGCCTTTAATATGGCTTTGGCCGCTGATTTCTGTGTGGCTTCTGATCGCTCTAAGTTTATCCAAGCTTTTGTCAATGTAGGCTTGGCACCAGATGCTGGTGGACTCTTTCTTTTGACCCGTGCAGTCGGGCTCAACCGTGCCACGCACCTGGTCATGACTGGGGAACCTGTATCGGCTGAAAAAGCGCTTGAATATGGTTTTGTTTACAAAACAGCCGCTCCTGAAAAATTAGAAAAGGCCACCAAACAAGTGATTAAGCGCTTGAAGCGTGGTTCCTTTAATTCCTATGCAGCCATGAAACAGCTGGTATGGAAGAGTCTTTTCAGCAACTGGCAAGAATACGCTGGCTTAGAGTTGGAGTTACAAGAAAGCCTCTCTCTGCGGGATGACTTCACCGAGGGGGTTAATGCCTTTACGGAACGTCGTGTGCCAAAATTCACAGGAAAATAGGAGCTGACATAACCGGAGGAGTTGCTAGTGTTTTCAAAGCTATGAATACACTTTCATCGATTTCTGACATAAAAAGACAAGAAAATTCTTGTCTTTTTATTTAAAGTCTGATATACTTTGACAGTCAAACTTTGATTATCAAAGTTTTTTAAGGAGGTGCGCGTGGAATATCATACGATTAACGACTATTTGACGTCGATATTCAATAAAGTGAATGCTATCGAAGAAAATAGTTTACGTACGAGTCGCTTTCACGATGTGTCCTTAAAAGAGATGCATACCATCGATATTATCGGTTCGAGACAGGACTGCACCCCCAGCGATATTGCTAGGGAGTTGATGATAACTTTGGGAACGGTGACTTCATCGCTCAACCGTTTGGAGAAAAAAGGTTACATCACACGGCAACGCTCAACCAAGGATCGTCGGGTTATTCATCTGTATCTGACACGTCCTGGGCGCCTGCTTTTTCGCTTGCATGCCCGCTTTCACAAGGAGATGGTCAAACGCTTTACGGATGGCCTGGGAGATGACGAACTCAAGGTTTTAGAGACGGGTCTTTTGAACCTACATCATTTTTTGGAGGAACTCAAGTAATGCCTTTTGCAAAAATAGCGCAAGTCGCACACTATGCCCCAGAGCAAGTGGTGACCAACGACGACCTTTCAAAAATCATGGAAACCAGCGATGAGTGGATTGCTTCTCGGACAGGTATTCGCAGCCGACATATCACCCGTGATGAAAACACCAGTGATTTGGCCCTGAAGGTAGCTCAAAAGCTCTTGGATCAATCAGGGACCAAGGCTGAGGAACTAGGCTTTATCGTGGTAGCGACCATGACGCCAGACAGCCTCATGCCATCAACAGCTGCCCGAGTCCAAGGGGCCTTGGGCGCAGTCAATGCTTTTGCTTTTGACTTGACAGCGGCCTGTAGTGGCTTTGTCTTTGCGCTAGCAACAGCTGAAAAGCTGATTGCTTCAGGAGTTTACCGCAAAGGGCTAGTCATTGGGGCTGAGGTTTTGTCCAAGGTCGTGGACTGGTCAGACCGGTCGACAGCTGTGCTGTTTGGTGATGGGGCAGGAGGCGTGCTGTTAGAGGCAAGTGACCAACCGCATTTTCTAGCAGAATCCCTGCGGACGGATGGCAGTATGGGAGGGTTGGACAGTGGCTATACGCCGGTGCAATCGCCTTATTCCCTGTCGGAAAAAGCTGCCCAGCCTTTTCTGTCCATGGACGGTCGAGCGATCTTTGATTTTACCGTTCGGACGGTTTCAAAGAGCATCCGCCAACTCTTGGATGAGGCACCGGTAACAGAAAGTCAGATTGATTATTTCTTGTTGCACCAGGCCAATGTCCGGATTCTGGATAAGATGGCTAAAAAGGTTGGTGTTGACCGAGAGAAGTTTCTGGCTAATATGATGGCCTACGGCAATACCAGCGCAGCTTCAATTCCTATCTTGCTTTCTGAAAAGGTAGCGGATGGGACAATTCGTTTAGACGGCAGCCAAACAGTCTTGCTCTCCGGCTTCGGTGGCGGGTTGACATGGGGCAGTCTAATTGTTAAAATCTAGGTATAACGTTGTGTTACACACACTTATATAATTCATTAATTCATTTTTTACACTTAAGGAGACATTAACATGGCAGTATTTGAAAAAGTTCAAGATATCATCGTTGAAGAATTGGGTAAAGAACCTGAAGAAGTGACTTTGGAAACAACTTTCGAAGAATTGGACGCTGATTCTTTGGATATCTTCCAAGTGATTTCAGAAATCGAAGACGAATTCGATATCTCAATCGAAACAGAAGAAGGCTTGAACACCGTTGGTGATTTGGTAACTTTTGTTGAATCAAAAACAAACTAATCACACAAGTTAAGGGAGTCTAAAGACATCCAGCCTAGCTGGGGACGGCAGACTCCCTCTTCTTTAAACTAATAGTTTGACTGTCAAATTATCTAAGAAAAGGATAACACAATGAAAACTCGTATTACAGAATTACTAGGGATTAAATACCCGATTTTCCAAGGTGGCATGGCCTGGGTTGCTGATGGAGACCTAGCCGGTGCTGTTTCAAACGCTGGTGGTCTTGGAATCATCGGTGGGGGTAACGCGCCTAAGGAAGTTGTCAAGGCTAATATCGACAAGGTTAAGCAATTGACGGATAAACCTTTTGGTGTCAACATCATGCTCTTGTCTCCATTTGCAGATGATATTGTTGACCTAGTAATCGAAGAAGGCGTTAAAGTGGTAACGACAGGTGCTGGGAACCCAGGGAAATATATGGAACGTTTCCATGAAGCTGGAATTACCGTCATTCCTGTTGTGGCTTCTGTGGCTATGGCGAAACGTGTGGAAAAATTGGGCGCGGACGCTGTTGTCGCTGAAGGAATGGAAGCCGGTGGTCACGTGGGTCAATTGACAACCATGACTTTGGTCCGTCAAGTGGCTGAAGCCGTTGAGATTCCAGTTATTGGAGCTGGTGGTGTGGCTGATGGTCACGGTGCAGCTGCAGTCTTTATGCTGGGTGCCGAAGCTGTCCAAGTTGGGACACGCTTTGTTGTCGCTAAGGAATCTAACGCCCATCCAAACTTTAAGGCGAAAATCCTTAAGGCCAAAGACATTGATACAGTTGTGACAGCATCTATCGTGGGTCACCCTGTTCGTACCTTGAAAAACAAACTGTCAAATGCCTATGGCAAGGCAGAACAAGCCTTCATTCGTGGGGAATTAACGGCAGAAGAAATCGAAGACATGGGAGCAGGTGCTTTGCGCCGTACAGTTGTTGATGGTGACATTGACAATGGGTCTCCTATGGCTGGGCAAATTGCTGGTTTGGTCAGCAAAGAAGAAACAGTGGCTGAAATTTTAGAAGACATTTATTCTGGTACCAAGGCTGTCATTGCAGAACAAGCCAAACTTTGGGCAGACTAAGAACAACAGGGGATAAGACATGACAAAAACGGCCTTTTTATTCGCCGGTCAAGGCGCTCAAAGTCTTGGCATGGCAAAAGACCTCTATGACACCTATCCAATTGTGCGTGATACCTTTGAGCAAGCCTCAGCTATCTTGGGTTACGACCTACGAGCTCTGATTGATAACGATGAGGAAAAACTCAATGTCACCCGTTACACCCAACCGGCCATCTTGACAACCTCTGTAGCTATCTACCGCTTGCTCAAAGAAGCAGGCATTTCACCAGACCTTGTCGCTGGTCTTTCTTTGGGAGAGTATTCTGCCTTGGTGGCTAGTGGCGCTCTAGATTTCGAGACAGCAGTGGCTTTGGTGGCCAAACGTGGGGCCTACATGGAAGAAGCTGCACCAGCTGGTTCTGGGAAAATGGTAGCTGTCATGAATACGGATGTCGCAATCATTGAAGAAGCTTGCCAAAAGGCTTCAGAAGTAGGGATTGTTAGCCCTGCCAACTACAACACCCCGGGCCAAATCGTCATCGGTGGTGAGGCTGCCGCTGTGGATGTGGCTGTAGATTTGCTCAAAGAAGCTGGCGCCAAACGCCTGATTCCACTTAAGGTTTCTGGGCCTTTCCATACAGCTATTTTAAGCCCAGCCTCTAAACGTCTGGCTGAGGCTTTGGATAGCGTCGATTTTCAGGACTTTGCTCTGCCTTTAGTCGGCAATACAGAAGCACAAGTGATGCCACAAGACCGTATCAAGGAGCTCTTGGCACGTCAGGTCAAGGAACCCGTTCGTTTTTACGATTCGATCGCTACCATGCAAGAACTTGGTGCGGAACGTTTTATTGAAATTGGTCCTGGGAAAGTCCTATCCGGCTTTATGCGGAAAATCGACAAAACAGCTCAAGTCCTACAAGTGGACGACTCGACCAGCTTTAAGGCTCTACTGGAGGAAGTGAATTAATGGATATCAAAGGAAAAAACGTTTTTGTCACCGGCTCAACACGGGGGATTGGTTTGGCCATTGCCAAAGCCTTTGCCCAAGCAGGTAGCCATGTTATTTTGAATGGTCGTTCTGAAATTTCAGATGAGCTTCTCCAAAGCTTTGAACCTTACGGGGTGACGGTGATTGGCATTTCTGGAGATATCTCTGATGGTCAAGATGCCAAACGCATGATTGCAGAAGCGATTGATACCTTAGGTAGCGTGGATATCTTGGTCAACAATGCTGGGATTACCAATGACAAGCTCCTCTTGAAAATGACTGAAGCCGATTTTGAAAGCGTCTTAAAGGTCAACTTGACAGGTGCTTTCAATATGACCCAAGCGGTTCTTAAACCCATGTCTAAAGCTCGCCAAGGGGCCATCATCAACCTGTCTTCTGTAGTCGGATTGATGGGAAATGTTGGCCAAGCCAACTATGCGGCCTCAAAAGCTGGTTTGATTGGTTTTACAAAATCCGTTGCCAGAGAGGTTGCAGGGCGTGGGGTTCGTGTCAATGCCATCGCACCTGGCTTTATCGCATCTGATATGACAGATGCCATTCCTGACAAGATGAAGGATGCCATGATTGCTCAAGTACCGATGAAACGCATCGGGACAGCAGAAGAAGTCGCAGGCGTTGCCCTCTTTTTGGCGCAACAAGAATATGTCACCGGTCAAGTCATCACCATTGATGGTGGGATGACCATGCAAGGCTAAATAAAGAAAAGATAAATTCCTTAAAAGGAGAAAGATATGA
Source organism: Streptococcus sp. DD12 (assembly GCF_001578885.1). Classification (GTDB taxonomy): domain Bacteria; phylum Bacillota; class Bacilli; order Lactobacillales; family Streptococcaceae; genus Streptococcus. The sequence continues at coordinate 121,155 of NZ_KQ969496.1, forward strand.
CTACAAATCGCGTTGTTGTGACAGGTTACGGCGTAACCTCACCAATCGGAAATACACCTGACGAATTTTGGAACAGCCTCCAGGAAGGTAAGATTGGGATTAAACCAATTACCAAATTCGATCCCTCTGAAATCGATGTGCATAATGCAGGTGAAATCCAAGATTTCCCATTTGATAAATACTTTGTCAAAAAAGACACGAATCGAATGGATACCTATTCCTTGTACGCTATCTATGCGGCTATGGAAGCTTTGGCGAACGCGGATTTAGATATGGAGACTGTCGACCGTGACCGCACTGGGGTTATTGTTTCTTCAGGTATCGGTGGTTTGCAAGAACTCGAAGACCAAATCATCCGCATGAACGAACGTGGGATGAAACGGATTAAACCGATGTTTATTCCTAAAGCCTTGTCTAACATGGGTGCAGGAAATATTGCGCTAAAAATCGGGGCTCAAGGAGTATGTAAATCTATAACAACAGCTTGTGCTTCTGCCAATGATGCCATTGGCGAAGCTTTCCGTGAAATCAAGTACGGTCATCAGGATGTTGTCCTTGCCGGTGGGTCAGAAGCTTCTATCACCAAGATTGGTATTGGTGGTTTCAACGCTTTGACAGCCCTGTCTACAACCGAAGACCCTGCCCGTTCAGCTATTCCATTTGACAAAGACCGTAACGGATTTGTTATGGGTGAAGGCGCTGGTGTCTTGATTTTGGAGAGCTTGGAACACGCGCAAAAACGTGGGGCCAATATCTTGGCTGAAGTCGTTGGCTACGGTAGCAACTGTGATGCTTACCACATGACGACACCAACCCCAGACGGTTCAGGTGCCGCTAAGGCTATCAAACTTGCCATTAACGAGGCGGGTATTGCTCCTGAGGATGTTGATTATGTCAATGCCCACGGAACCTCTACACAAGCCAATGAAAAAGGCGAAAGTCAAGCTATCGTTTCTGTGCTCGGTAAAGAAGTCCCTGTCTCATCAACCAAGTCCTTTACAGGTCACTTGCTAGGTGCTGCTGGTGCGGTTGAAGCGATCGCCACTATCGAGGCTATCCGTCACAGCTACATTCCAATGACTGCGGGAACAAAGGAATTGTCTGATTACATCGAAGCCAATGTGGTTTACGGACAAGGTCAAGAGGCTGATGTTGAATATGCCATCTCAAATACCTTCGGATTTGGTGGCCACAATGCGGTACTTGCCTTTAAACGTTGGGAGGCTTAATCGTGAATATTACAGAAATTAAAGATTTGATGGCCCAATTCGACGCCTCTAGTCTGCGCGAATTTAGCTACCAAACGGGCAATGATTCACTGGTTTTCTCTAAAAATAATGCAGCGAGCCCAGCTGCAGCAAAATCGGTACAAGCTGAGGCACCTGTCGCTTCAACGCCTCTTGCCGCAGCACCTGTGGCAGAGGTCAAAGCCCTTGCTTCTGCCGTTGAAGAAGTTGTCGAAGCATCTAATAACCCTGTCGCACCTGTTGCCGCTGAAGGGGAAATCGTAGAGAGTCCCTTGGTTGGGGTAGCTTACTTGGCGCCATCGCCAGACAAACCAGCCTTCGTTTCAGTTGGTGACAAGGTGACCAAAGGGCAAACGCTCTTGATCATCGAAGCCATGAAAGTCATGAACGAAGTGCCGGCACCAAAAGACGGTGTAGTGACGGAAATCCTCGTGGCTAACGAAGACATGGTTGAATTTGGTAAAGGATTGGTACGCATCAAATGATCGATATTAACCAAATCAAAGAAGCCCTGCCTCACCGTTACCCCATGCTCTTGGTCGACCGTGTCCTAGAGGTTGAAGGGGACAAGATTGTGGCCATTAAAAATGTCACCATCAACGAACCTTTCTTTAATGGGCATTTTCCTGATTACCCTGTCATGCCTGGTGTTTTGATTATGGAAGCCTTGGCACAGACAGCAGGTGTTTTGGAGTTGTCCAAGCCTGAAAACAAAGGCAAGTTGGTCTTTTACGCAGGCATGGACAAGGTCAAGTTTAAAAAACAAGTGGTACCAGGTGACCAACTGGTCATGACAGCTGAGTTTGTCAAACGCCGTGGTCCCATTGCAGTTGTAGAGGCAAAAGCAGAAGTTGATGGCAAGTTGGCGGCGTCAGGAACGCTGACCTTTGCCCTTGGAAAATAGAAAAAACAAGCTTATGTTTGATAAAATTTTAATTGCTAACCGTGGTGAAATTGCTGTCAGAATTATCCGTGCTGCCCGTGAAATGGGTATCGCTACAGTGGCTGTCTATTCTGAAGCGGACAAGCAATCCTTGCATACCCTCTTGGCAGATGAGGCCGTTTGTATTGGTCCAGCTCGCTCAACCGATTCTTACCTCAATATGAAGGCGGTTTTGTCTGCAGCGGTTGTGACCGGCGCTCAAGCGATCCATCCAGGCTTTGGTTTCTTAAGTGAAAACTCTAAGTTTGCCAGCCTATGTGAAGAGCTCAACATCAAATTTATCGGTCCTTCTGGCGACATCATGGACAAGATGGGTGACAAAATCAACGCCCGCAAGGAAATGATAAAGGCCAAAGTTCCCGTTATCCCAGGTTCTGATGGGGAAATCACTGACCCTGAGCAGGCTTTGGCCTTGGCAGATGAATTGGGCTATCCGGTCATGCTAAAAGCTTCTGCTGGTGGTGGCGGAAAGGGTATCCGCAAGGTGACTTCTAGTGAAGAACTGGTACCCGCCTTTGAATCTGCTTCCCAAGAAGCCTTGGCTGCCTTTGGGAATGGGGCTATGTACATGGAGAAAGTCATCTACCCAGCTCGCCATATCGAAGTGCAGATTTTAGGAGACCAGCAAGGTCATGTCATTCATCTGGGTGAGCGGGATTGCTCCTTACAGCGAAACAACCAAAAGGTTTTGGAAGAAAGTCCTTCCATTGCTATCGGAGACACCTTGCGTCACAAGATGGGACAAGCCGCAGTGCGTGCGGCTCAGGCGGTTGGCTATGAAAATGCAGGAACCATCGAGTTCTTGTTGGACGAGGCGACCGGTGAGTTTTATTTCATGGAAATGAACACGCGTGTGCAAGTTGAGCACCCTGTGACGGAGTTTGTGACGGGTATGGATATCGTCAAAGAACAAATCCGAATTGCTTACGGGGAAAACTTGTCCAAGACTCAAGACGATGTTGTTCTGACGGGGCATGCTATCGAGTGTCGGATTAATGCTGAAAACCCTGATTTTAACTTTGCACCAAGCCCTGGTAAGATTACAGACCTCTACTTGCCAAGCGGAGGTGTTGGCTTACGTGTGGATTCCGCGGTATACAATGGTTATACCATCCCGCCATACTATGACAGCATGATTGCTAAGATTATTGTTCATGGGGAAAACCGTTTTGACGCACTGATGAAAATGCAACGTGCCCTGTATGAGTTGGAAATTGATGGTGTCAAGACCAATGCAGACTTCCAAATGGATCTTATCTGTGACAAGCGTGTGCTTGCGGGTGATTATGACACAGCCTTTCTGATGGAACAGTTTTTACCTAACTACAAAGCGACGAAATAGGAGTAACCAATGGCTTTATTTGGGCGAAAAGATAAATATATCCGCATCAACCCGAATCGGTCCTTGCGGTCTGATCGAAAACCAGAAGCCCCTAATGTGCCGGATGAATTGTTTGCCAAATGTCCTGCTTGCAAGCATATGATTTACGTCAATGACTTGGGGACGCAAAAGATTTGTCCGGAGTGTGGCTATAGTTTTCGGATTACTGCCAAGGAACGTCTCAGCTTAATCGCTGATGAGGGCTCTTTTGAGGAATTGTTTACGGGGATTGAAACCAAAGATCCCTTGAACTTCCCTGGTTATGCTGAAAAGATTCAAGCCGCCAAGGAAAAGACAGGATTGGACGAAGCTGTCTTGACAGGAAAAGCGACCATCAAAGGGCAGACCGTTGCTTTAGGCATCATGGATTCGCACTTCATTATGGCTTCAATGGGGACTGTTGTGGGGGAAAAGATTACCCGACTTTTCGAGCTGGCTACCAAAGAAAAATTGCCAGTGGTCCTCTTTACAGCCTCTGGTGGAGCCAGAATGCAGGAAGGTATTATGAGCTTAATGCAGATGGCTAAGATTTCCGCAGCTGTTAAACGTCATTCCAATGCTGGTCTGTTTTACCTGACGGTTCTTACCGACCCTACGACTGGTGGGGTAACAGCGAGTTTCGCTATGGAAGGTGATATCATCATCGCTGAGCCTCAGGCCCTGATTGGTTTTGCGGGACGGCGTGTTATCGAAACAACCGTGCGGGAAGTGTTACCAGAAGGTTTCCAAAAAGCGGAATTTCTCTTGGAACATGGTTTTGTGGATGCGATTGTGCCACGTGGTGACCTACGTGACAAGATTGCCTTACTCGTCTCATTTCATGGAGGTGCCTAATGTCTGATGTGAAAATGGTCATGAAAGAAGCGCGTGAGCAGGGGCGTTTGACCGCCTTAGATTACGCAGAAACGCTTTTTGATGACTTCATGGAATTGCATGGGGACCGTCATTTCGGAGATGATGGGGCTATTGTTGGTGGGATTGGTTTTCTAGCTGGTCAAGCGGTTACGGTGATTGGGATTCAAAAAGGGAAAAACCTTCAAGATAACCTCAACCGTAACTTTGGACAGCCTAATCCAGAAGGTTACCGCAAGGCCTTGCGCTTGATGAAACAAGCTGAAAAGTTTGGTCGCCCAGTGGTTACTTTTATCAATACAGCGGGTGCCTACCCAGGTATTGGTGCCGAAGAACGGGGTCAAGGCGAAGCGATTGCTCGCAACCTCTATGAAATGAGTGACCTCAAGGTGCCAATTATTGCCATTATCATTGGTGAAGGAGGCTCGGGAGGAGCCCTTGCTCTTGGTGTCGCTGACCAGGTCTGGATGCTTGAAAACACCATGTATGCGATTTTGAGTCCAGAAGGCTTCGCTTCCATCTTATGGAAGGATGGTAGCCGGGCTGCCGAAGCTGCCGAACTCATGAAAATCACAGCTGGTGAACTCTTGCAGATGGACGTGGTTGACAAGGTCATTCCAGAGCGCGGTTTCTTTGCTAGCGAACTGATGGCTAAACTTAAAGAAGAGTTGACCCAGACTTTGGCTCAGCTTCAAGCACAACCCATCCAAGACTTGGTGGACAAGCGGTATGACCGCTTTCGGAAATTTTAAGGGAAAGCTCAAGACAGGATTGTCTTGGGTTTTTTGTATTTTACGGGACACGGCGATTGTCTTTAACGCTAACCATGCCAAAAAAGCTGTCAGCTTAGCTTAACTTGGAGGAGATGGCATTTTTTTCTAATCTCTACAAAGAGATTAGAAAACTCTTCTTTTCCTATGGTATAATGAAATGATAAGAAAAAAGGATGTGGTTGGATGAGTTTGTTGATGCCAGGTCGCGTACGCAATGAAGGAATTGCCCTGTATGAGGCCAATCAAGTTGCCGATGTCATGGAAACGTCTCAGGGCTATGAAGCACAGGTTGAGGGCCAGGTTGTGCATTATGCCTTAAACGACCAGCTGACGGCTTGTACCTGTGAGCTATTTGCCCAAAAAGGCTATTGTCCCCATATCGCTGCCTTGGAGTATTACTTTAAGCAGGACGATGAAGGCAAACACCTCCTTGAAGAAGAAAAAATCCAGCAAGAAGAGGCGGCCAGTCTGCATCCCCGCTTAGCGTTTGGCACGGTTTTTTTAAACCAGGTTCTGTCTGATGCGACGGACCGGTCCTACCAGCTATCTGTTCAGGGGGAATATTCCAGCTATGAGGAAACCATTCTCTGGAGTCTCTATCTGACACGCCTACCCAATGCGCGACCCTATGTGGTTAGAGACGTCTACAGTTTTTTACAGACGGTAGCTGCCCGAGACTCCTATCAAATCGGCAAACGCTACTATGAGCCCTTGCGCTTGGAACTTTTTGACCGAACCAGTCAGGATGTGCTGGCCTTCCTCAGTCGTCTTTTCCTGGTCGACGGCACAGACCGTCACCAGCAACCTTTTTTGCACAATATGGGCCGTCGGTTTTCCTTGCCTGTAACGGCTTTTGAAGAAGGATTAACCCTTTTTGAACAATTGCACGGCTTTGTCATGCACCTACCAGAAAAAGAAACGAGGGCAATAGTCATCCCTCTGACAGCTGAGTCAGGTCTCTTTTCCTTTGCCGTTCAAGTGCAAGATCAGTCGATCCTGATGACCATGCAGGAAGAGAAGGCTCTGGTCTTGTATGGCGGAGCCTATCTTTTCTACAAAGGAAACTTTTATCAGGTGACACAAGAGCAAGCCCAACTCATCAGGCAGTTGCGTACCCTCTCTTTGGATGAGGCAGATAGGCGTAGCTTGTACGTCTCACTGGACGAACAAACGCGCTTGGCCCAACTCTTGGTCGACCTACGCACCATCGGAAAAGTCGAAGCCCCAGATAGCTTTAGTAGTCGCGACTTTAAGGTGACTTTTGCCTTTGATTGGCAGGCCAATGATCGCCTGACCTTAGCTGTTTTATATGATTATGACGGCTATATGGTTAGAGATGCCTACACCTATGCTAACCTGCCATTTGCAAGCCATCTCCACCATGAACAATCCATCAATCGCCTCTTAAAACGGCATGGCTTTAGCCAACGCTTTGCCCAAGATAAGCCCCTGGCTTCCCCTGAAGCTCTCTACCAGTTTTTCAGTCAAGAAGTGCCTGATTTTGAGCGCTATGGTGAGGTGACCTTATCGGAAAATCTGATCAATCAACGAGATATCACTCAGTTGCAGCTGGATGTGTCAACCCAAGCCAATCTTTTAGACATTAGCTTTGACTTTTCAGGTGTCGCAGAGGCAGATGTTGACTTGGCCATGGAAGCTCTCCTCAATCAGGAAGATTACTATCTGGGCAACAATGGCCGTTTGGTTGTCTTTGATGAGGAGACCAAAGCTCTTAGCAAAAGTTTACAAGTTTTACGCCAAGGGAGTCAGGTGAAGGACGGTCATATGGCGGTAAACGCCCTGGCTGCTGTCCAGCTGGCCGATCAGTTAGAAGCCAGTGATGCGGTTCGTTTTTCAGTAGATTTTGAACGTTTGGCGCATGATTTACGGCACCCAGAAGATTTCCCTCTCCCTGACTTGACCGTTCAAGCGACGCTCAGAGATTACCAAAAAGATGGGGTCAGGTGGTTAGCGATGCTGGAAAGCCATGGATTCGGTGGTATTTTAGCCGATGATATGGGATTGGGCAAGACGCTACAGACCATTAGCTTTCTGACCAGTCAGATAAAAACTGGCGAAAGGGCTTTGATATTGGCGCCTTCTAGCTTGGTTTATAATTGGCGAGATGAATTTGCTAAGTTTTCGCCCCAAACCAGCGTTGCCGTGGCCTACGGTCCTAAAAAAGAACGCTTGGCGGTGTTAAAGAGTTCCGCGACAGTTGTCATCACCAGTTATGCTTCCTTTCGTCAGGATGCTGAGGACTACCAGAATGAGCACTTTACTTACCTGATTTTAGATGAAGCTCAGGCTTTGAAAAATGCCCAGACTAAGACAGCCCATCTGCTGAGAGATTTTGCCAGCGACCATTGTTTTGCCTTATCTGGAACGCCCATTGAAAACCATCTGTCGGAGATTTGGTCTATTTTCCAAATCGTCCTTCCAGGATTGTTACCTTCTAAAAAAGCTTTTAATAATTTGACAGCAGAGGAGGTAGGTCGCATGATTGGTCCTTTCGTCCTGAGACGGCGCAAGGAGGAAGTCCTTCCAGAACTCCCAGATTTGACGGAAATGGTTTACACCAATGAGCTGACTGAGGAGCAAAAAACGCTTTATCTGGCCCAATTGCGCCAAATCCAAGACCGCATTCGCCAGCTCAATGATGCAGACATGAGCCAACAGCGGATTGAAATCCTGTCAGGCATTACCCGCCTGCGCCAAATCTGTGATACCCCTGCTCTCTTCACTGATTTTAAGGGGGCAAGTGGCAAACTCGAAAGTCTAGATACCTTGTTGGAACAGCTCAAGGAAAATGGCCACCGTGTCCTGCTTTTTTCTCAGTTTAAAGGCATGCTCGAAGCAGTCGGTGAACTCATGGCTAAAAAAGGCATCACGTCCTATCAGTTGACAGGGTCAACCCCAGCCCATGAACGCCAGGCCATGACCAAGGCTTATAATATGGGCAGTCGGGATAACTTCTTGATATCTCTGAAAGCTGGAGGGGTCGGGCTCAATTTGACCGGTGCAGATACGGTGATTTTGATCGACCTCTGGTGGAATCCAGCAGTAGAAATGCAGGCCATCAGCCGTGCCCATCGTTTGGGGCAAAAACAAAAGGTGGATGTTTATCGTTTGATTACCCGTGGGACAATCGAAGAGCGCATCCTTGAACTTCAAGAAGGCAAGCGTGAACTGGCCTCTCTAGTGTTAGACACGAATAACCAGCGTGGTGGATTGACCAACGAGGACATTCGTCATATTCTGGGTCTAGATTAGAATTTTTTGAAAAGTTACTGTATTTAGTTTATAATAAAGAAGTTTAGTGAAAGGACAAGGACGATGGTAAGAGAGAGAAGTTTTCCTGTTGTAGCAGACGACCAACCCATCAGTCAAGAAGGCAAGGTGATGGCCCTTTATGACAACGAAGATTTGATTACCAACATCACCGACGACTATGTGGATAAGGATTATGGCGATGTGCCTAAGGCAGCGCGTGTTAGTACCACCACTAAAAAATCTTGGACCATGGGGACACAAACCCCGACACAAGTCGCCCGTCGTCAAGCCAAAGCAGACGTCAAGGCCAAACGGCAGCGCTACCTAGCGCCAGAAAGTTTGACAGGACGGCCAGCCTATGTTCCCAAACAACAAGCAGCCATAGCCAGCGTGGTGGATTTTGATGCCAGTCCTCAGCGGACATCGCGACTGGCTCGCGTAGCGGATCATCTGCGGCAAGATGACTATATTTTGGCTGAGATTCCTAAGCATTATAAAAAGCCAAAAAATCGCTCGGCTAAAAAACGAAAAAATTCCTATGATTTTTTGAAAAAATCACAGATTTATAGCAACTTCCAAGAACATCGGCACAGCTCAGATGTTCAAGAATTGAATTTAGCACAGTTAGAAGAAAAGGAAAACTGATATGACAACTTATCATTTTATTGGTATCAAGGGTTCTGGTATGAGTGCCCTAGCCTTGATGCTCCATCAAATGGGCCATCGGGTCCAAGGTTCAGACGTTGAAAAGTATTACTTCACCCAACGTGATCTTGAGCAGGCAGGTATTACCATCCTCCCTTTCAGTGCTGACAATATCACGAGCGATATGGAGATTATTGCTGGTAACGCTTTTCGTGACGATAACAATGTCGAAGTGGCTTTCTGTGATGAAAACCGCATTCCCTTTAAACGTTACCATGAGTTTCTAGGGGAATTCATGAGCCAGTTTGTTAGTTTCGGGGTTGCTGGCGCTCATGGAAAGACCTCAACAACAGGTCTTCTTGCCCACGTGATGCGTCACATTACCGATACCAGTTACCTGATTGGTGATGGGACTGGGCGTGGCCTCAAAGACAGCCATTACTTTGTCTTTGAAGCGGATGAGTACGAACGGCATTTCATGCCTTACCACCCAGAGTATTCGATTATTACGAATATTGACTTTGACCATCCGGATTACTTTACTAGTATTGACGATGTTTTCAACGCTTTTAACGACTACGCAAAACAAGTCAAAAAAGGTCTCTTTGTCTATGGTGAGGACCCTTACCTGCGTCGTTTAGAAAGTGATGCGACCATTTATTATTATGGTTTTCAAGATGGGGATGATTTTGTGGCCTACGATATCGTTCGGACGACATCTGGTTCGGACTTCAAGGTGCGTCACAAGGACCAAGATTTGGGGCAATTTCATGTGCCAGCCTTTGGACGTCACAACATTTTAAATGCGACGGCTGTGATTGCCAATCTCTATATTGCAGGCTTTGACATGGACTTGGTGCGTGAGCACCTGGCTAGTTTTGCTGGGGTCAAACGTCGCTTTACGGAAAAAGTGGTAAATGATACCATTATTATTGATGACTTTGCGCATCACCCAACAGAAATCATAGCCACTTTGGATGCGGCACGTCAAAAATACCCAAGCAAGGAAATTGTGGCCGTCTTCCAACCTCATACCTTTACTCGGACCATTGCCCTCTTGGATGAATTTGCGGAGGCCTTGAATCAGGCGGATGCCGTTTATCTGGCTCAGATTTACGGATCAGCGCGTGAAGTTGACCACGGCGATGTCAAGGTTGAAGATTTGGCCAAAAAGGTGGTTAAACCAGCCAAAGTCGTCACCGTTGACAATGTGTCACCTTTGCTCGATCATGAGGATGCGGTTTATGTCTTTATGGGTGCCGGCGATATCCAGTTGTATGAGCGTTCTTTTGAGGAACTCTTGTCAAATATCGTTCGTAAGGGCCTTTAAGGATGAAGATACGTCGTGTGACTATGGCAGACCTTGCAGCCATCATGCTAATTGAGCGGGAAAATTTTTCGCCTAAAGAAGCTGCTAGCCCACAGGCCATGCGACGCCGCCTTGACTTGAGTCCAGAGACCCAGCTGGTGATAGAAGAAGAGACCAGCCAGACTCTTCTGGGCTATGTGTCAAGCTTACCGTGTCCAACAGACCGCCTGACGGATGATTTGTTTGATGCGACAAGCATTGTCCCTGAGGCGCCTTATTTGGCTGTTTTGAGCCTGTCTATCTTGTCGGACTGTCAAGGCCAAGGCTTGGGGAGCCTCCTTTTGGCTGCCTTAAAAGAAGTGGCCCTTGAACAAGGAAGACGAGGCATTACCCTGACCTGTCACGAGACTTTGGTTACTTACTATGAGGCCAATGGTTTTGTGGACTCTGGCTACTCTCAGTCCAACCATGGCGGTAGCAGCTGGATTGACATGCTATGGCAAGCCTAAACCTATCTATTTAATCCCCTAGGAAAAGAGGAAACCTTTATGTCAGAACGTAATGATCACGAAAAAGAAAGTTTTCGAGAGAAAATTCTATCTGATTTGGAAAAACAACGGTTACAGCAGTATATCAACGAACAAGATAGCGACCAGCCGTTAGAAAATGCTGACCAAGAACACTTGGTCCCTGAGTTTGAAGCCTTTAAAAATTCTGAGAATGTCTCAGCAGGTCATTTAGATGTCCCTGAGACCGATCTTTCTGCTGAGCAGGTTCTAGACCATCTGGACCATTTGTTTGATCCAAGCCTAGACTTAACCCCCACTGATCCACTTAACCCGGATTACTCTGAGAACAAGGAAGAAAAAACAAGTGCTCAAGCAAGCACGAGCTCAGAGCTTTCACAAAAGGTTGCGTCCGAATCAGTGGCTCAGAGTGAAGCCACGGTTGTTGAAGTTATTGAACAATACAGCGCTTCTGCTGTGCAATCTGAGACAGCTTCTTCTGAAGAAGCGGTTGCCTATGAGCGGTATTACGACCCAGAGCGTGGGAAGTTTGTTCGCCGTCGTCTATCTGCCAGTCAATCAGAGGAGGCTTCTGAGAGCCTAGCCCAAAGTGACAGTGTGCCCTATGAAGAAGTGGCTATTACCTATAGTGCAGCGGGAACGACGGTTCCTGTCACCTATCACACCTCTCAGGCTGAAGAGGAAGCGGAGGCATTGGCCCAGTCTGAGGAACAGGAAGCTCACGCTATGGGTTCTGAGGCTTTGGAGACAACCGCTCCCATTGACAAGCTTAAGAAATCTCTAGCAGATAGTGTCAAAGACCAGCCGTCCCCTCAAGCGACCAAACAAGCTGATTCTGAGCTTCCACAAGCGCCATCTCCTGAAGCAGAGACTGATAAGACACCTAGTCGTAGCCAATCCAAAAAAGTGAAAAAACAAGCTAACTTGGCCGGACGTATTGCAAAACGCATCATTCTTTTCTTTGTCTTTCTTCTAATTGTCGGTGGCCTAGGCGTCAGTTACTATGTTTATGATTCCCTGCAACCTGTTGATAAAACAAGCAGTCAGTATGTTCAGGTAGAAATTCCTGAAGGTGCTGGAACCAAGCTGATCGGTCAGACCTTGCAAAAAGCTGGCGTGATTAAGTCGGCAATGGTCTTTAACTACTACACTAAATTTAGGAATTATTCTTCTTTTGCAGCGGGTTATTATAATATTCAAAAATCCATGTCTATGGATAAGATTATAAAAACCTTGCAGGCTGGTGGGACATCAGAACCGACCGCTCCTGTTGCAGGTAAGGTAACCATTCCTGAAGGCTATACCATTACCCAAATTGCCCAAGCGATCACGGACAATGTCAACACCAAAAAGAAAAATGATAAGACGCCATTTAAGGCCGATGATTTCTTAAAACTGGTGCAAGATGATAGTTTCATTGCCAAGATGAAGGAAAAATACCCGACACTCTTGGCCAACCTACCAGATAAGTCAAGTGTGACCTATGTCCTGGAAGGCTATCTTTTCCCAGCGACCTATAATTATTATGATAATACGAGCTTAGAAGATTTGGTTGATCAGATGCTTCAGGCTATGAACAGCAATCTGAGCCCTTATTATGATACGATTGCTGCGAGTGGGAAAACAGTCCATGAGGTCTTAACGCTGGCCTCCATCGTGGAAAAAGAAGGCAATACTGACGACGACCGCAGAAAGATTGCCAGTGTCTTTTATAACCGCTTGAATGCCGGTATGGCCTTGCAGTCCAATGTTCCTTTGCTCTATGCATCAGGAAAATTAGGCACAACAACCACCCTTGCAGAAGATGCAGCGGTTGACACATCGATGGATTCCCCTTATAATGACTATACCAATACCGGTTACCCACCAGGTCCTGTGGACAGTCCGGGGCTATCCTCTCTCAAAGCTGTGATAGAGCCTGATAGCACGGAATACCTCTACTTTGTTGCTGATGTGGATACTGGTACGGTATACTATTCTAAGACTTATGAAGAACACCAAGCAAATGTTGACACCTACGTCAACTCTAAGTTAAGTTCGAGCTCTAGTTCTAGTGAATAGACTGAGCATCAAGGAGTGGCTAAAACCCACTCTTTTGCATTTCTACCTAACTAAATGTCATAATAGAAAGAGAAAACAATGGCTGAAAAAACTTATTCCATGACCCAAGCAGAAAAAGACCAATTGGAAAAAGAACTCGAAGAGCTCAAGTTGGTCCGTCGTCCCGAAGTAATCGAACGCATCAAGATTGCCCGTTCTTATGGAGACTTGTCTGAAAACAGTGAGTATGAAGCGGCTAAGGATGAACAAGCCTTCGTTGAAGGCCAAATCTCAACCATCGAAACCAAGATTCGCTACGCTGAAATCGTTGATAGCGATGCGGTAGCTACTGACGAAGTCGCTATCGGAAAAACGGTGATCGTCCAAGAAGTGGGCACGACTGATGAAGACACCTATCTCATCGTGGGTGCAGCCGGTGCGGATGTTTTTGCAGGAAAAATTTCTAACGAAAGTCCCATTGCCCAAGCCTTGATTGGACGCAAGACAGGCGACCAAGTGACCATCAATTCACCTGCAGGTTCTTATGAAGTCGTGATCAAGGACGTTAAAAAGACCGTTTAATAAACAAAAGAAAGAGAAGCGCAAGCTTCTTTTTTTGTGGTCAAAATGAGAAAATGGCCGTGTTTTTTTAGATTAGTTACAAATAGAAAAAATGAGAAGACTAGAAAAGCCTGAGAAAGTAGTAAGCGACAGGATGACCAGATTTTTAGGGGGTTTCTTTTTTAGCGAAAAATGCCCTCTTAACGACTTTTTATTCATAGAAACAATTCTTATACGGATAGGAAACCCTGTTTTTACGGCTATTTTATTGCTTATTTAAAAAAATAGTAAAAAAATACAGGTTTAGGCTTGACAAAGTATAAATATGCGATATAATGTATATATAAACATGAGCGCTAGCTCAAATAATAAGAAAAGAGAAACTATTATGACGAAAGAAAAAGTAATCCTTGCTTACTCCGGTGGACTTGATACCTCTGTGGCTATCACTTGGCTCAAGAAAGACTACGATGTTGTTGCTGTCTGTATGGACGTCGGTGAAGGCAAAGACCTAGATTTTATTCACGACAAGGCCCTGACAGTCGGTGCTATCGAGTCCTATGTCTTGGATGTCAAAGATGAATTTGCTCAAGAATATGTTTTGCCAGCCCTGCAGGCGCATGCTTACTATGAACAGAAGTACCCTTTGGTGTCTGCTTTGAGTCGGCCAATTATTTCCAAAAAATTAGTTGAAATTGCGCATAAGACTGGCGCTACCACCATTGCTCACGGTTGTACCGGAAAAGGAAATGACCAAGTTCGGTTTGAAGTGGCTATCGCAGCCCTCGACCCAGAATTGAAGGTTATCGCCCCTGTTCGGGAGTGGAAGTGGTCTCGGGAAGAAGAAATCAATTATGCCAAAGAAAATGGCGTGCCAGTCCCTGCGGACTTGGATAACCCTTACTCTGTTGACCAAAACCTTTGGGGCCGGGCAAATGAGTGTGGTATCCTAGAAAACCCGTGGAACCAAGCGCCAGAAGATGCCTATGGCATTACCACAGCGCCAGAAGCTGCACCAGACCAAGCAGAGTTTGTGGACATCGAGTTCAAGGCTGGTGTGCCTGTCGCTGTTAATGGCAAGGAAATGAAATTGGCAGACCTTATCCAAGAGTTGAATGTCATTGCTGGAAAACACGGTGTCGGACGGATTGACCACGTGGAAAACCGGTTGGTCGGCATCAAATCTCGGGAAATTTACGAATGTCCAGGGGCGATTACCTTGTTGACTGCCCATAAGGAAATCGAAGATTTGACGCTGGTTCGGGAAGTTTCTCACTTTAAACCGATTCTCGAAAATGAATTGTCAAACTTGATTTACAATGCCCTTTGGTTTAACCCAGCGACTCAGGCCATTATTGCCTACTTGAAAGAAACGCAAAAAGTGGTTAATGGTACAGCCAAAGTTAAACTTTACAAGGGGTCTTGCCAAGTTGTAGCTAGAAAATCACCAAATTCCCTCTACGATGAAAACCTAGCAACCTACACATCAGCGGATACCTTTGACCAAGACGCAGCCGTAGGCTTTATCAAGCTTTGGGGACTGCCAACGAAGGTCAATGCTGAGGTCAACGACAAATAGGCAAGAGCAAAAAAGAGAAGACCTTTCAGATAAAAGTGTCCTGTGAGGCGCATCTGAAACTCTTTTCTTATTCATGACTGCGGTCTGATAAGGACTTCCTGTGAGTGGTCTTCAGACGAGCCCAAAATGGGCGCATCGCCCTGAGAGGCAAAAGAGGTTTAGAGCCATACTCTAGACCTTTTTTATGCTAGTAGTAGGTTTGAACTGATATTTTAGGTATAATAACAGTAGCAAACAGCAAAGGAAGAGGAAACAATGACAGAAAATCATAAATTATGGGGTGGCCGTTTTGAAGCTAGCCTGGAAGGTTGGGTAGAAGAGTTCGGCGCTTCTATTAGCTTTGACCAAAAAATGGCAGAATATGACCTGCTAGGCTCTGTGGCTCATGTCACCATGCTGGGCGAAACAGGGATTATTACAAAAGCAGAAGCCCAAACAATCAAGCAAGGTTTAGAGGACTTACTGGAAGAATTCCGTGCCGGTCAGTTAACTTTTGATGTTACCAACGAAGACATCCACATGAATATGGAGAGCCTCTTAACCCAAAAAATCGGCCCGGTCGCTGGTAAATTGCACACAGCGCGTTCACGTAACGACCAAGTCGCAACAGACATGCATCTCTATCTCAAGGCTAAATTAGCAGATGTTCTAGACAAATTGCACCATCTTCGTGAAACCTTGGTGACTGTGGCGGAGCAACATGTCTATACCATCATGCCAGGTTATACACACCTTCAGCATGCGCAACCCATATCTTTTGGGCATCACTTGATGGCTTATTACAGCATGTTTACCCGTGACAGTGACCGCTTTAGTTTTAACCTTCAGCACACAGACCTGTCTCCTTTAGGCGCTGCGGCTTTGGCGGGAACGACCTTTCCCATCGATCGTGAAATGACCACGGCTTTGCTTGGCTTTTCTCAGCCTTACAGTAACTCCTTGGATGCGGTCAGTGACCGGGATTTCATTTTAGAGTTTTTGTCAAATGCTTCTATCTTGATGATGCACATGAGCCGGCTGTGTGAGGAAATCATTAACTGGTGTTCCAACGAGTACCAATTTGTCACCTTGTCCGACACTTTCTCAACAGGGTCATCTATCATGCCACAAAAGAAAAACCCTGATATGGCTGAGCTTATTCGGGGCAAAACAGGGCGTGTCTATGGGGATTTAATCGGTCTTTTAACGGTGATGAAATCACTGCCTTTGGCCTACAACAAGGATTTGCAGGAAGACAAAGAAGGCATGTTTGACACGGTGGAAACCATCACGGTTGCGCTAGATATCCTATCTGGCATGCTGTCTAGTATGACGGTACACGACCAACACATGGCTGAATCGACCGAAAAGGATTTCTCAAATGCAACGGAACTTGCGGACTATCTGGCCAGCAAGGGTCTGCCTTTCCGGGAAGCCCATGAGATTGTCGGCAAAATGGTTTTAGAATGTACCAAAAAAGGCTACTATCTCCAAGATGTCCCTCTGGAGCGCTACCAAGAAGTATCTGACCTTATCGAGGCAGATATCTATGAGACCTTGGCATCTCATACGGCAGTCCAACGCCGGAATTCATTAGGGGGGACAGGTTTTAAACAGGTCGAATGGCAAATTGCCAAAGCTCAAAATGAGTTATAATCGAAAAACAAGAAGCCTTACTAACCGTCAACCAGTCAGGATAACCTGACTGGTTTTCTGTAGATTTTTTTAAGCTTACTTTGGCTTTTTGGGCTTTTATGTTATAATGGTAATTACTATATTGTGGAGGAGGACCTGAGGTGAAGAAATCTTATCGCGTCAAAAAAGATCAGGATTTTAAAGCTCTGTTTGACGCAGGCAAAAGTGTGGCCAACCGCAAATTTGTGATTTACCATTTACCTCGGGGCAAGGACCACTTCCGTGTGGGGCTCTCTGTCAGTAAGCGACTGGGCAATGCGGTGACACGAAACCGCATCAAACGGCGTTTGCGCCATTTGATTATGGAGCTAGCCGATGGCTTGGAAACCCAAGACTTTGTCATTATCTGTCGGCAGGGCGTTCAGGATTTGGATTATCAAGAAATGAAAAAAAACCTTGTGCATGTCCTCACACGTGCAGATATTTACCAAAAGGAGAAATTGTGAAAAAGACCTTACGTTTGATTCCCCTCCTCGGGGCAGCATTGTTAGTGCTGAGTGCCTGTGGGACTAGTGCAGTAACCAATCAGTCGACAGGGGCATGGGAGACCATCGTTTACTACTTTGCCTTGGCTATCAAGGGCATGTCCTTCGGGCAAAGCATGGGATTAGGGATTGTTCTCTTTACCTTGGCTATTCGTGTGGTGATGATTCCACTTTACCATTACCAAATGACTTCTAGCCGCAAGATGCAAGAGATTCAGCCACAACTCAAGGCTATCCAAGAAAAATACCGTGGCCTGTCAGACACGGAAAGCCGTTTAGCCATGACTGAGGAAACCCGTGCGGTCCAAAAAGAAGCGGGTGTGAGCACCTGGTCAAGCCTCTTACCTCTTTTGGTTCAGATGCCTATTCTCTGGGCTCTCTACCAGGCCTTAACGCGGGTTGATTTTGTTCGAGAAGGGCATTTCCTCTGGTTGGATTTGGCCAAACCCGATCAGTTTTATTTCTTGCCAATCTTAGCAGCCCTCTTTACCTTCTTGTCTTCCTGGTTGACCAACAAGGCTATCAAGGAAAAAAATGGGGCCATGACGGCTATGACCTATGGTTTGCCTGTCATGATTTTCTTCTTCGCTTTTAATATTGCCAGCGGGGTATCTCTTTACTGGACAGTTTCCAATGCTTTTCAGGTCGGACAAATCCTTCTGCTCAATAATCCGTTTAAGATAATTGCTGAGCGAGAAGAAAAAGAAGCTATCGAAAAAGAACGTGAAGCTAAGAAACGCCGTGCAATGCGTAAAGGGAAAAAGAAACGAAAATAAGGAGAATATAACTCATGGTAGTATTTACAGGGAAAACTGTTGAAGATGCCACACATCAAGCTGTTGCCAGTTTGGGTGTCTCAGTAGACAACCTGTCTATTCGTGTCATCACGATGGGGAAAAAGGGATTTTTAGGGATTGGTCGAAAATTAGCTGAAATCGATGTGACCTTGCTTTCAGTAAGGCCAGCAGAGCCTGAAACACCGACTCCTGCGACGGCTCAAGCAGAAGAAAAAATGCCAGTGGCACAGACACAGCCAGTGTCAGAAACAGACACAAGTCGTGATCAAGCTTTTGAAGAGTTTGTCTCAGCTACCTTCGGTCAGGATATCTCAGCCTTGAGCGATAAGGATATTGATGCGGCTCGCGACGGTGTCACCCAGTATTTAGAAACTATTTTGCAAGGAATGGGACTTGACGTGCAGCTGTCAACGCAAGTACGTGAAAAAACCATTCTGTTACAGATGGATACGCAAGAACCAGGGCGTTTGATTGGCTACCATGGAAAGATTCTTAAAGCTTTACAAGTCCTGGTCCAAAATTACTTGCATGACCGCTATTCTAAGGAACTGACGGTTACGCTTAATGTTGCTGACTACATGGAACGCCGTTATGAAGTCTTGGAATCCTTGGCCCGCAAGGCTGCAGCGCGTGTGCAGGAAACAGGTCGGGACTATATTTTAGACCCTATGCCAAATAATGAACGTAAGCAACTCCATAAGGTCTTATCAACAATTTCTGGTGTAGACAGCTATTCCGCTGGAGCAGATGGCCGTCGTCGTGTTGTTGTTACCCTAGAACGCTAAGAAAAGCACACCCTTTGGCTAGACCCCAAAGGTGAACAATAAATTGAACAAAGGATTTAGAACTGGATGACACAGGGCTAAATCCTTTTTGTTTTTACTTCCCTATGCTTGGACTTTCCAAGCCAGTGATAGCAAGCATGTGTTTGTAAATGAAGATGCAAAAACCCCCGCCAAAATAAGGATGGTGGGGGTTAGTTTGCTTTATTTTTGAGGGGTTGCTTTACGCTTTTGGTTGCTGTGCTTTTTGGGGCGGCGTTTTGGGCCTGTCCCTTTTTTAGCAGTAACAAGAGGCGCTTGTCCATCATCTGGTGTTAAAACCATCGGTATGATAATGGGTTCACGCTCTGTTTTTTCATAAAGGAAGGGGCGCAAGGCATTGACAATGGCACCATTGACTGATTGGATAGTGGCTTCCTTGTTCTTTAGTGCAATTCGGATGGCATTAAAGAGCACCCGCTGGCTCTCACGGATAAGTTGGCCAGATTCGCGCATGTAAATAAAACCACGACTGAGAATATCTGGACCAGCTAAAATCATCTTAGATTTGAAGTCGACAGTTGCAACTGCTAAGACGACCCCGTCTTCGGCCAAATCGTGACGGTCACGTAGGACGGCGGCTCCGATATCACCAATACCATTACCGTCTACATAAGTATCTTGAGCATTGAAGTGACCAGCCCTGCGAGCAGAGTCTTTAGTCAAGGCCAAGACATCCCCGTTTTCCAAGATAAAGATATTCTCTTTAGGAATGCCTACATCTTGCGCTAGTCCTGCGTGAACCTTTTGCATGCGGTATTCCCCATGCACAGGCATGAAGAACTTAGGTTTAATCAAGCGTAGCATGAGTTTTTGTTCCTGCTGGCCACCGTGTCCAGAGGTATGGATGTTGTTGACTTTCCCATGGATAACATCGACACCAGCTTCTTCGATGGTGTTGATGAGGCGGTTAACACTAATGGTGTTTCCTGGGATAGGACTTGATGAGAAAATAACGGTATCCCCTGGTTGCAATTGCACCTGACGGTGCATGCCATTGGCAATCCGAGAGAGGGCAGCCATAGGTTCCCCTTGGCTACCAGTACACATGATTAAAATTTCACTGGCATGGTAGTTTTTAAGTTCACTTGGCTCGATAAAGGTTCCTTCAGGCGCCTTGATGTAGCCCAATTCCATACCATTGACAATAGCCTTTTCCATGGAACGGCCAAAAACGACAATCTTTCGACCGGTTTTGACCGCTGCATCCGTGGCTTGTTGGAGGCGGAAAATATTGGAGGCAAATGATGCGAAAATGATGCGCCCTTGGATGCCTTCGATAATTTTCATGATGGACTGGCCAACAACTTGTTCGGAGTTGGTAAAGGTTGGGATTTCAGCGTTGGTTGAATCTGATAAGAGACAAAGCACCCCATCTTCACCCAAGGCAGCCATCCGATGCAGGTCAGCTGGCTCACCAACTGGGGTAAAGTCAAACTTAAAGTCACCTGTACAGACAATCTTCCCTTGAGGTGTGTGAATGACAATCCCTAAAGGTTCAGGGATGGAGTGTGTTGTCCGAAAGAAAGTCACACTGAGGTTTTTAAAGGTTAATTCTGAATCTGCGTGAATTTCGTAGAGTTTGGCAGACCGTAAGAGACCGTGTTCTTCGAGTTTGCCTCGAATCAATGCCAAGGCTAAGGGCCCAGCGTAAATGGGAATATTGGCCTGTTTAAGCAGGAAAGGAATACCACCGATGTGGTCTTCGTGCCCGTGGGTGATGACCAGTGCCTTGATGCGGTCAATATTTTCCACGATATAAGAATAGTCAGGGATGACATAATCAATCCCTAACAAATCATCCTCAGGGAATTTAATCCCGGCATCGACGATGATGATTTCATCCTTGTATTCGATTCCGTATGTATTTTTCCCGATTTCGCCTAATCCGCCGATAGCGTAAACGCCAACTTCTTCGGGTTTTAAATCTATGTGAGACATTTTAAAGCTCCGTTAATGCAAAAGCGCCAGACTCTTTCTCATAGGCCAAATGTTTCTCTGTCAGGGCTTCGATAAATTCAATATTGTAATCTGTTTTAGACTCGATGAGTTCGCGGACAGCGATAATGCCTTCACGTTCATTGCTGGCATCAATATCCAGATAGAGGGCTTTGGTTTGTTCGCGACGCGGGTTACGGTCTTTGCGTTCTTGGTAAAATACTTTGAAAATCATAGTGTTCCTTTCTATCAATGTCGGTCAAAACGCACACTAATAGGACCAACCGTAAAGGTTGGGCTTCCCATTATGTTATCTAGTGTAATAAATTTAACCGTGATTATGCAGTGCCTACATTATAGCATAAATAGAGGGAAAAATAAAGGCGCAAACCGAGGGAAAGCCTAGCCATATCTTTGGCTTTTGGGTGTCTTGTGCTATAATGAAACTATTAGGAAAAAAGGGGAATGCAATGCTTAGCTTAGCTCTAGATACGTCCAATCAATCCTTATCTGTCGCCCTCTTAGATGGCGAAAAGCTCTTAGGACAGGTTCTGGTCACCATTAAGAAAAACCATTCCATCACATTGATGCCAACCATTGATTATTTGGTGCGGACCTGTGACGTCTCAAAATCGGCTATTGAACGGATTATCGTCGCTCAGGGACCGGGTTCCTATACCGGTTTGCGGATTGCAGTGGTCACAGCTAAGACCTTGGCTATGGCCCTGAACTGTGACTTGGTTGGGGTCTCCAGTCTTTTTGCGTTGACAGATAAGACAGTTTCTGGGATACAGATTCCCTTGATAAATGCCCGCCGCCATGCGGTTTATGCAGGGATTTATCAGGAGGACATGCCTGTGCAAGCCGATGCTTACCAGGATTTTTCGGAGCTCTTAGCAGTGGCTTCTCAGTATGAGCAGGTAACTTTTGTGGGAGAGGTCGCTGCTTTTGCGGAGGAAATTAAAAAGTCCCTGCCTCAAGCACAGGTACTTGAAACCCAGCCTGACGCCTATCGGCTAGGGCTTTTGGGGCAAACCTTACCTGCGGTGGCTGTTCATGATTTTGTTCCCTCCTATCTAAAGGCAGTAGAAGCAGAGGAAAAATGGCAAGAAACGCACCCGACAGACGAGACCAAGGACTGGATTGCACGCATCTGATGCGCGATAGGGATTACCTCGCAGCGGTTAGCGAGATTTTGACAGCTAATTATGGTCAGTCTCCTTGGACGAAAGAGCAGATTGCGCAGGATATGGCCCAGGCAACGACGGATTATTATTATGTCTATGACCATGAAAAAGTAGTTGGCTTTATGTCGGTTAACCAACTGGTAGGGGAGTCGGAACTGACCAACCTTGCCATCTTGCCGGCTTATCAAAAAAAAGGCTATGCCAAGCAACTCTTGTCCCAATTGGAGGATAGCCTAGTGCCTGTATTTTTGGAAGTCCGTCAATCCAATCAACGAGCTATCACCCTTTATCAGGCCAACGGCTTTCGGATTATCGGTCGGCGAAAGGCCTATTATCACGCGCCTGTTGAGGATGCGCTTATCATGAAAAAAGAAGGATTATGAAAACTAATTATCTTTTAGCCATCGAGTCTTCTTGTGACGAGACGAGTGTGGCTGTCTTAAAAAACCAAACAGAATTATTGTCAAATGTTATTGCTTCCCAAGTGGCCAGTCACAAACGTTTTGGAGGAGTTGTCCCGGAAGTGGCTAGCCGTCATCATGTCGAAGTGATGACTTATTGTATCCAGGAAGCCTTGGATGAAGCAGGCCTTAGGGCCGATGACCTTTCGGCTGTGGCGGTGACCTATGGTCCAGGTTTGGTAGGGGCCCTCTTGGTTGGTCTATCCGCAGCCAAGGCTTTTGCTTGGGCGCATGATTTGCCTTTGATTCCGGTCAATCATATGGCAGGTCATCTGATGGCAGCAAATCAAGTCCAAACATTAGAGTACCCACTTTTGGCGCTCTTGGTCTCTGGTGGGCACACGGAGTTGGTTTATGTCACAGAACCAGGGGCTTATCAAATTGTTGGAGAAACGCGTGATGATGCGGTGGGAGAAGCCTATGATAAAGTTGGTCGGGTGATGGGCTTAAGCTACCCAGCTGGTCGAGAGATTGATCAGTTAGCCCATCAGGGCAAGGACAGCTATCACTTGCCACGGGCCATGCTCCAAGAATCAAACTTAGAGTTCTCCTTTTCAGGTCTTAAGTCTGCTGTTATCAATCTCCACCATAATGCTCAGCAAAAAGGCGAAGCGCTTGATCAAGCAGACCTAGCGGCCTCTTTTCAAGCCGCTGTGTTAGACGTTTTGCTGACGAAAACAAAAAAAGCCCTGGAACTCTATCCTGCCAAGCAATTGGTTGTTGCCGGGGGAGTGGCTGCGAATCAAGGGCTGCGTGAACGTTTGGCTAGCGAAATCAAGGACATTCCAGTGATTATTCCGCCTTTGCGTCTTTGCGGGGACAACGCTGGGATGATTGCGTTAGCAGGAGCTATTGAATATGACAAAAACAACCGAGCTGACTGGGAATTAAATGCGAAACCTAGCCTGGCTTTTCCCACCAAGGGAATTTAAAAGGGAGAAAAAAAGAGAAGGCTAATGCGAACAGAAGAATTTTGGGATGGTGTCAGGGCTTCTATCCCTACGGCCTTGGGTTATGTCAGTATTGGGATAGCCTGTGGAGTGGTAGGAGCCAGTTCAGGACTTTCGCCACTAGAGATGGGGCTGATGTCAGCCATTGTTTACGGGGGGAGTGCGCAATTTGCCATGTGTGCCCTTTTTTTTGGCCCACACGCCATTACTTGGGATTGTGGCCACCGTATTTTTGATTAATTTACGCAATTTTTTGATGAGCCTGCATGCGACGACTATTTTTCAGGGGCAACCCTTGGGGCAAAATATCTTCATCGGGAGCCTCATCACAGACGAGAGCTATGCGGTTTTGCTCAATGAAAGTTATCATGAGCGTAAAGTCAGTCAGCAATGGATGCACGGCAATAACGTGACAGGTTATATTACCTGGATTTTAGCGGTGACGGTGAGTACCTATTTTGGGCAGTATATCCCTAACCCTGAGGCTTGGGGGTTGGATTTTGCCTTGGTCGGTATGTTCGTTGGTATCTTTGGTGGCCAACTTGTGGCCTTGCGCCAAGCGCATTCTGTCAGACACATTAGCCTGATTTTACTTACGGTAGCGCTAGCCTACCTGACTTTCTCTATGCTAGTGTCTGAATCCTTAGCGGTCTTATTGGCAACTTTGATAGCCTGTGGAGTGGGGGTGACTTTCGATGAAGTTAGATAGTGTTGTCCTCTGGGCTATCTTACTGGGTGGGCTCGTGACTTGGGTGCCGAGGATTTTACCTTTTATCTTGACCCAATATAAGGGACTCCCCCAACTGGTCTTGAAATTTTTACATTATTTGCCCATTTCCATCATTTTTGCCTTGACCTTGTCGAGTCTTTTAGTGGAAAAAACGGGGCATTTGCCCCAGCTGAAGTGGGCGGATTTTTTGGCCGTTTTTCCAAGCCTTTTTGTGGCCCTTCGGTCTCAAAATATCCTCTGGTCCGTCTTGACAGGAGTGGTTTGTGTCGCAGTCTTTCGCTTGATTTTATAAAGCCATCACAAAAACGACCTGCTGGTCGTTTTTTTCGTCTATCTTGAGAAAATGGTTCTATCATTTGCCTGTTAGGAGTAGGACGCTAGCCCATAAAAGGATAAGCAGGCTAATCAGCGTGAGGGTGTAAGCCGTCCAACGTGGTAGTGGCTGGCGACCCACTTGCACCTGTTTTGGCAAGTAGTTGCTAATGATGAGGAGGCTAATCCCGACGGTATAGAGACTAGAGGCAAGGATTGGAAAATGAGTAAAGAGGTTACGCCATAAAATAGCTAGGGATAGACCGCTCCAGACAAGAGGCAGTAGCCAATGAAAAACATGGCGAAAGCTAGCATTGGTGATACGGTCAGACCCTTGCAGGGTCCAATCCATGAATGCTTGAAGCAAGCAGCCAAACAATAAACCAGTGATGAGAAAGAGAGGCTTACTCAGATAAGCATTGGGGTTAGTAGAAGTGGCGAAATGGACGGCTAAATGAGCGGGGAGTTTACCGTAAACGAAGAGGGCATAAGCATAGGGTAAAGCAAGGAGCAGGTAGGGTGTTAGCCTTGTGATGGGTTTAGTCTTTGTCATGGGTGCTACCTCCAAGAGATGAAAACCAGTTGAGAATTTCTTCAAAAACGGTTAAGTTGAGTTGGTAATAAATAAAATTTTTGTCTTTTTGGGGACTGATAAGGTCAGCTTTTTTGAGCTGGCTCAGGTGATAGGAAATGGTAGCTGGGGTCAGGTCGAAGGCTTGGGCAAGTTCACCCGCCGTTTTAGGCCCATGTTTGAGCATTTCTAAAATCTGTCGACGGACGGGGTCAGCCAAGGCTTTGAGGGTTTCGTTTAGGCCCATAAGGTGCTCCTTTCTCTAACTGCTTAGAAATATTTCTAAATAGATTTTAACACTTTGCCGATGGAAATCAAGCCTATTTCGAAAATTTCCTAAATAAGGATAAACAAAAAAAGGCCTAAGCCTATTTCGAAAAACGCAGGTAATTACCAATGGTCCGCTCCGGCTACCCAGCCTGTACAAAGAGCTGTCGTAATATTAAAGCCACCGGTATGGGCATTGATGTCTAAAACTTCACCCGCAAAATGCAAGCCCGGTGTCGTTTTACTTTCTAGGGTTTTGGGATTGATATGCTTGAGCGATACACCGCCCTTGGTGACAAAAGAGCGCGCTAGCGACATCTTACCTGTCACAGGTATGGGAAGGGCTTTGAGACGCTTTAAGAGGCTCTCTTTATCCTTGGCTGTCAACTGCTTGACCTTTTGGGGAAAAGACTGCGCATAGAAATCAGCCAGCCGTTCAGGGAGCCATGTCTTAAGCGCATTCTTTAAGCTTTTGTCTCGCTGTGCTTCGAGGGCTTGGTCAATATCTTGGCTGCTCATCTGAGGGATAAGGTCCAAAAAGACGGTCTCTCCACCCGAAACAAAGCTAGACAGGCGTAAGGCTGCCGGGCCAGACAGGCCAAAATGCGTAAAAAGAAGGTCATGGGTGATGGTGTGTGTTTGGTAGCTGAGGGTGACGTCGCTGAGGGAAATGCCTTGCAATTGTTTATGGGGAAAATCCGTCAAAAGTGGACTTTCGGCTGCCTCTAGGTCCGTGACAGGCATATGGAAATGTCTGGCAATGTCGTAGCCAAAACCGGTGGACCCTGTTGAGGGATAGGCCTTACCACCTGTCGTTACAATGAGTTTGTCACAGGTCCAAGTGCGGTCAGAACTGCGCAAGATAAAGTGGTCGTCATCTTTTTTTACGGAGACAATTTCTGTCGCTAGGGCAAGCTCGCCCCCAAGTTCAGCAATGGTTTTAGTCAGCGCCTCGATAATCGTCCGAGACTTGTCACTGCTTGGAAAAACGCGACCATGGTCTTCCACCTTGAGGGCAACGCCTCTGTCTTGAAAGAACTGCATAATGTCGTGGTTATCAAACTGAGAAAAGGTACTATAAAGAAAGCGGCCATTGCCAGGAATGCCAGCTAGGAGGTCATCAAGACTACCGTTGTTGGTCACGTTGCACCGACCGCCACCTGTCATAGCGAGCTTTTTTCCTAAGCGACGATTTTTATCAATCAAAAGGGTGGGGTGTCCCTGATAGAGGCTAGAGATGCTCGCCATCATGCCAGCTGGGCCACCTCCCAAAACGATGGTATGGTAATGGTTCATGGTCTTATTGTACCATAAAATGAGGGGGAGAATACCGCCTATGTCATTGACAAAAGGAGTTGGCTATGATAGGATTTTAAGAGAATACAGACAGGATTATGAGGAAGCTATGGCAATTGAAAAAACAGTGAGCGAGATTGCTGAAATTTTGGGGGTTTCGCGTCAAGCCATCAATAACCGAGTCAAGACCTTGGCTGAGGAAGATGTGGATAAAAATGACAAGGGAGTCACGGTGGTGACCCGTTCTGGCTTGATTAAACTGGAAGAAATCTACAAAAAAACGATTTTTGAAGATGAGCCAATCAGTGACGATGTCAAACAACGGGAGTTGTTGGAGATTTTGGTTGATGAGAAAAATACCGAAATTACCCGTCTCTACGACCAACTCAAGGCTAAAGACAGCCAATTGGCAGCTCTGGATGAGCAGATGAAGACCAAGGACCGTCAGATTGCGGAAAAGGACAAGCAGCTGGACCAGCAACAGCAGTTAACCTTGGCCGCCATGGAAGACCGTAAGCAGTTGGAGTTAGAGCTAGACCAAGCACGTGAAGAAGTTGAAACAGTGACACAGGCGAAAAAAGGTTTCTTTGCACGACTTTTTGGTCGTTAGTCAGGTCATTGGACACAACAAGGATACAAGGCCAGACAGTAGTCTCGGCCTATTTTACATGAGAGGCACTATGGAAAATTTAGACAATTACATCGCATTTGACCTAGAATTTAATACCGTAGACGATCGGGCCCATCTCATTCAGGTGTCGGCAGTTCGCTATGTTGACCATGTCGAAGTGGCCAGCTTTGATACCTATGTGCATACCGATGTCCCCCTCAAGAGCTTTATCAATGGCTTGACAGGCATCACAGCGGATAAAATCGCCCAAGCCCCTCAGCTTGAACAGGTGATGAAGGACTTTCAGGATTTTGTTGGAGATAGCCCTCTCATCGGCTACAATGCAGCCAAATCTGATTTACCCATTTTATTGGAAAATGGTCTGGACTTGGAGGCGCAGTATCGGGTTGATGTCTTTGATGAAGCCTACGAGAGACGCAGCCGGGATTTGCCTGGGATTGCCAATTTGCAGCTACACACCGTGGCTACTTTTTTGGGGATTACAGGAAAGAGTCACAATAGTCTCGAGGATGCTCGCATGACCGCCTTGGTCTATGAAAAATTTTTAGAGTTTGATGAGACCAATCAATTAGTCAACCAACAAAGCGAGGACACCAGCAATAACCCATTTGCGGCCTTGGGCCTAGGGGATTTGTTCGATTAGTAAAGCAATAGGCTTTCACCCAAAGAACCTGAGCTCAGCTCAGGTTCTTTGATTTGAAGACATCCCTTAGGTCAGGGAGAGATGGTAGCGACTCCTGACAGCTTCCTGCCTTAACCTTGAACCTAAGGGCTCAAAATGCCAAAAGGCTTGAAGAGACTCAATTTCAAGCCTTTCTTCTCACAGCGGGGAGCCTCGGGTCTTGCTCGCTGTATTGGCATGAATGGGAAGTACTTTTTATTGGCAGAGTTCCCAATAATCGACCAAGAGGATAAGCTTGTAAATAGATTAAAAGCCTGAGCATAGCTCAGGCTTTTAGTTTAATGCAAGAATGGAATCAAGAGTCCACCCAAGATGAGGATAATAGCTCCGCTCAGGCGGTTAGCCATTTGAGCAAAAGCAATCATTTCCATACGGTTAGAAGCGGATAAGACAGCGATATTTCCTGTTCCCCCCATGGAGTTGTTAATCATACCAGAACCGATAGCTGTCTCTACAGGGTAGAGACCCAGCCATTTTCCGATGATGGCTGAAGCCAATCCCATGGCCACAACAGAAGTCAAGCTCAGGAGGACAAACTGCCAGCTCATTGCTTTGGCTAGTGTCGACAGGTCAATCAAAGAGAGACCGATACCTGCCAAGACGGCATGGGTCAGGTTTGTCATGATGACTTGGTTGAACATGACCACACAGTCTTCTAAGGCTTTAGGGACAGCATTGAGGGCCTTAAGCACAAAGACAATGATAATCATAAAGGCGTAGCTATGGATTTTTGGCACAAAGGTGTTACAAATGACTCCAACCAAGAAGATGGTAAAGGCAAACATCATCCCAACACCGATCTTGGTAGCGTCCAATTCCAGTTTTGGTTTTTGCAATTCGTCACGGTTAACAGGGATTAAAACACCGTGTCCATCGTATTTGCTATCCTTTAAGATTTTTGCAATCATAACCGCACCGATAATCGCTAAGATATTTCCTAGTGTAGTCGCAGGTGCTAATTGAGAAAAGATAGCGGCTTGGTCTCCGTGGAGGCCAGCTGCATAGATTTTAGACAGGGGTAAAATCCCAGCACCCATTCCCCCAACCATTTGTGGGAAGGAAACAAACATGATCGCATGGCCAAAGCCTTGCCCTAAAAGGATTCCCATACCGCCAACAGCAAAGGCACCGATGACCATGGACATCAAAGAAACAGGGATGAAGCGGGCAGATGCCTTCACCAAGAGGTTGCGGTTCATCCCGAGGATGGCACCACAAATCAAAGCAGCAATGTAGAAGTCCAGAAAACCATCTGTGTTGAGGAAATCTTTGGTTGCTGCAATCACATTGGCAGGGACCAAATGAAAGGTTGCTAACAGAGTCGCACCCAAGAGGGTAAAGACAGAACCGCCACCCAGGTAGGAGTTCATGATGGGGAGCTTTTCACCGATGAAGTAAAAGAGATGTCCCATAACCACCAAAAGCAGGGTCAAACCGAGCATGTTTAGTGGTAAGTGCCCCATAGCAGTCGTAATGATTAAAACCAGAACAATGAGGGTATAGAGGGGGAGGCTAACCCCTGAAATTTTAATATCGTTGAGCTTTTTCATGACCTTGGCTCGTCCCCCTTATTTGTATTCAGGGTACCATTTAAGGTCACGAACCGCTTTTGCCATATCTTGTTCTTCGGCTTGGGCTAAACCTTGTTCTTGCGCTTTTTTCGCAACCGCTTCAGCCACTTTGATAGAGACTTGTGCCACGTATTGGAAAGGTGGCAATACTGGTGCACCCGCTTGACCAGGGTCAACCAAGCCGCTCAATGAGTGGGCAGCAGCACCGATCATTTCATCAGTCAACAGGCTAGCTTCTGATGCCAACATACCTAGACCAAGACCTGGGTAGATAAGGGCATTGTTGGCTT
Organism: Streptococcus sp. DD12; assembly: GCF_001578885.1. Classification (GTDB taxonomy): domain Bacteria; phylum Bacillota; class Bacilli; order Lactobacillales; family Streptococcaceae; genus Streptococcus. The sequence goes on from NZ_KQ969496.1 coordinate 150,948, forward strand.
GACCGATTTGGTAGTCAACACCCTTGTAGCTAACGGTTGGTGAAGGAACACCTGTTGCGACAAAGGCTTTACCGTCAGACCATTCGATAACTTGTTCGGCAGTTGCTTCCAGTTTTTTAGTTGGGTTAGAAATTGGGAAAATAACGGGACGTTCTGTGTTTTGGCACATAGCTTCAACAACTTCCTTGGTGAAAGCACCTGGATTGGTTGATGTCCCAACTAAGATGGTTGGTTTCACTGTCTTGATGACTTCAAGCAAGTCAGTCATGTCACCTTTGCCTTCAAAATCAGAACGTTTCTTAGCGAAAGGTTTTTGAGCTGGAGTGAGGTCGTCCATGTCATCAAAGAGCAAACCTTGTTTATCAATCATAAAGAAGCGTTTGTAAGCTTCCTCGGCATCTAAGCCTTCAGCGACCATTTCAGCATGCACACGTTCTGCAATCCCAGCACCAGCTGAACCACCACCGTAGCAAAGGTAAACTTGGTCAGTGAGTTTTTCACCTGTGATATCCAAAGCACCGAAGATACCTCCCAAAACAACGATACCAGTTCCTTGGATGTCATCGTTAAAGGTTGGGATTTGTGTTTTGTAGCGGTTCAAAATATCTGCCGCATTGGAACGGCCAAAGTCTTCCCAGTGCAGGTAAAGTTTAGGGAAAAGATTTTCAGCTGTTTGAACAAATTGGTCGATAAAGTTATCGTATTGTTCGCCACGCACACGTTCGTGACGGTTACCCAAGTACATTGGGTTGTTGAGCAATTCTTCACGGTTGGTTCCGGCATCGATAACTAACGGCAAGACACATGAAGGGTCAATACCTGCAGCAGCGGTATAAATCATCAATTTTCCGACAGAGATGTCCACACCTTGAACACCCCAGTCACCGATACCAAGGATACCTTCGGCATCAGTCACAACAATCAAACGGATATCGCGGTCGCCAGCAGCGTTTTTCAAGGTTGCTTCGATATTTTCAGGATGGTTGATGTCCAAGTAAGCCGCATATTGAGGGTCTACAAAGAGTTCAGAATATTGCTCGATAGTATCCGCAATGATGGGATCGTAAACAATTGGGTTAAATTCAACAATGTGTTGGTTGAACAAGTAGTAGAAAAGGGTACGGTTGGTGTTGAAAATCTCCATCAAAAAGAGACGTTTTTCCAAGTCGTTTGGCTTTTTCAAATATTGTTGGTAAGTCGTTTGGGCTTGTTCTTCAATGGTTTGGACGTAAGGTGGCAAGAGACCAATCAGGCCATTTTCTTGACGTTCTTGCATGGTAAAGGCAGTTCCTTTGTTAAGGAAGGGGTTGTTGAGTAAGTCATGTGCACGCATGTGGCACCTCCTGATAAATAATAACCATAAGAAATGTTCTTATGGCCTTAGTATAGGCTTTCCCTTTTCTTATAGTCAACTCTTCTAGTTTTCATAAAAAAGATTTATAACAGCCGACCTCTATATAAGATAGCTTTTTCCCCCTTTTTTTGCTGTAAAATACTGGTAAATGCTGACGACAACATAAAATTTTTTTATAATATAGGAAAGGAGACCAGGATGAATATTAGAGATTTGGAGTATTTTGTCCAATTATCCCAGATGAATTCGTTTACGGCGGTGGCTAAATACTTTGATGTGAGCCAACCGACCATTACTTACGCGATTAAACGCCTGGAAGAGCAATTCGGTACGCATTTATTTGTCAAAGACCCCTCCCATCGTAGCGTCGTTTTGACCCAACAAGGGAATATTTTAGTCGGGCATGCCCAGCATGTCTTGGCAGAACTTACCATTGCCCAAAAGGAAATTAGTCGTGTCAACCGCAAGGAAATTCGTGTGGGTTTTCCTCCTATTATCCGCTCTCGAATCCTGTCAGACCTACTTGAAAAGGGTTGTAATGTGGACATTTTAACGCAATTTCAGTTGGTCAGTCAGGGGTCCAAAAAATTATTGGAAAACATTACCGATGGCAAACTAGATTTTAGTTTGTTGGGGACTTTGGAGACGCTTTACCATCCTGATTTGATTATTAAGGAGCTATACACTGAGCCCTTTACGTTCATTTTACAGGACAAGCACCCTTTGGCCAAGCGGAAAAGTCTGACCTTTGAGGAAGTTCTAGCAGAGCCTTTTATTCTCTTAGATGAAGGGCATGTCCATATGGATCTTTTTTACCGCCTAAATGCCCGTTTTGCCCATCAAGCTAAGGTGCGGTTTAAATTGTCAGAACCAGATGTGATTGGTCAGATGGTGCAAGCGGGTCTTGGGATTGGCTTTCTGAGTGCCTCCGCCCTTTCTATCGAAGGAAAAAACCTAGTCAAAATCCCTCTGGATGACCCTTCAGGCCATTGTTTTCATGTGAGTTACGCCTATCCAAAAGATTTTCCCCTTTCGGAAGCTGTCGAAAGTTTTATCCAAGAAATCGAATCTCTGTGAGGGTTTTACAAGGTCTAACGGGTAGCAAAGTTAGCCTCAAAAAAAATTTTTTAAATAAATGAACGCTTTTAAGGTTATTTAAAGCCAAGATGGTTATACTACAACCATCCTAAAACTTTTCTTTTTCATAAATCTCCTAAATAAGTAGATGCGCAAAAAGTGTCTGCTTATTTTTTTGACGAAAAGGCGGAGATTTGGGGCTTTGGGCCATCTCTCGCGGATGGACTTGTATGACATTTCCGTGACAGAGCCCTTTTCAGGTTAAAATATGATATAATTTTAACTAAAAAGATATTGAATTGGCAGAAAATGCCCTTTTGTAGAAAGCGAAAAAGAAAACGTTGAAATTTCAAGAATTAGATTTATCGCCTGTTATTCTCTCGGCTGTTGAGAAAGCAGGATTTGTAGAGCCTTCTCCTATCCAAGAAGAGACCATCCCGCTAGCCTTGGCGGGTAAGGATGTGATTGGCCAAGCACAGACAGGGACAGGCAAGACGGCGGCCTTTGGCTTGCCAACGCTTGACAAGATTCATGTGGCTGATAATACCATTCAGGCCTTGGTGATTGCGCCAACGCGGGAACTCGCCGTACAAAGTCAAGAAGAACTCTTTCGTTTTGGCCGTGAAAAAGGGGTGCGCGTGCGCTCCGTATATGGTGGCTCAAGCATCGAAAAACAAATCAAGGCCCTGCGTTCAGGTGCCCATGTGGTTGTGGGAACGCCAGGACGTTTGCTGGATTTGATCAAACGCAAGGCCCTCAAGCTAGAACATGTGGAAACCTTGATTTTGGATGAGGCAGACGAAATGCTCAACATGGGCTTTTTGGAAGATATCGAAGCCATCATTTCACGCGTGCCAAGTGAGCGACAAACCTTGCTCTTTTCAGCTACCATGCCTGATGCCATCAAACGGATTGGGGTTCAGTTCATGAAAGAACCTGAACACGTGAAAATCAAGGCGAAGGAATTGACCACAGAGCTTGTGGATCAGTATTATATCCGTGTGCGGGAACAGGAAAAGTTTGACACCATGACCCGTCTGATTGACGTTCAGCAGCCTGAATTGGCCATTGTCTTTGGACGGACCAAACGTCGGGTAGACGAGTTAACACGAGGGCTTAAATTATTAGGCTATCGCGCTGAGGGCATTCATGGTGACTTGGACCAAGGCAAGCGGTTACGTGTCCTAAAAGATTTTAAACAAGATCACTTGGATATTCTCGTTGCAACCGATGTGGCTGCTCGTGGGTTAGACATTTCAGGTGTGACACATGTCTACAATTACGATATCCCTCAAGATCCTGAAAGTTACGTTCACCGTATTGGTCGGACTGGTCGTGCGGGTAAACATGGCCAATCCATCACCTTTGTCTCACCCAATGAGATGGGTTACTTGAAAATCATTGAAGATTTAACCAAAAAACGGATGAAGGGCTTAAAACCAGCTTCTGCGCAAGAAGCCTTTAAGGCAAGCAAGGCTGTCGCTCTTGAGAAGATTCGCCGTGATTTCCAAGAAGAAGAGCGCAAAGAAGCCATGGAACGCTTCAAGGGAGATGCCTTGAAACTGGCCCAAGAGTATACGCCTGAAGAGTTGGCTCAGTATATCTTGACCTTGACGGTGCAAGATCCAGAAAGCCGTCCTAAGGTAGAGATTGCCCGTGAGAAACCCCTGCCGTTCAAATATGCAGGCAACGGTAAAGGTGGCAACCGGAACTCTAACAAGCGCCGTTCCTCTAACAACCGCCGAGATCACAAACAACGGGATTTCAAACGCCGGTCAAGAAAAAATAGCCGAGATTTTGAACATCACGACAACCGCAAGGGCCGTCAAACGTCTAATGAGAAAAAGACGGGCTTTGTCATTCGCAACAAAGGCGATAAATAAGAAAAAAAACTGTAAGCTCCTGCTTACAGTTTTTTTAGCGGTCAAGGCCCTGGTTTTTTAAGGTCAAAAAGAGGTCAAACCAAATGATGGCGGTGATAAGACCGTAGAAGGCATAAGTGAAAAGGTTGGGGTTTAAAGGAGAGTCCCAGATAAAATGGAGGACTGGCGCCGCAAGCAACCAGAAAATAGCCCGTCCTTTGTGGTAATGCTTTTCATAGAGAAGTTGGTAGCAAGCTACGACAAAAATCGAAGTATAGGCCCAATGAGAGGTCATGCTCATGTAGAGCCGATCGATAGCTTGTGGAATGGCAGCGTTTAAATGTGTAAAACTAGCGCCAGCGATGTAGGAGATATCCTCCATAATTTGGAAACCAAAACCAACCAAGAGGGCAATAAAGAAAGTCTGTCGGACAGATTTTTTGGGGAAAAAAGCAATAATGAGGAGAGCCGTAGCGGCTTTTAACCCTTCTTCAACTACAGGTGCTGTCAAAGCATCTCCCCAGTCGGCCAAGAAAGCTTTAGCTGGAATAATGGCTTTGTAGACTTGTAAGAGCCAGTCGTTGCCGTAAGCGGCCATCCAACCAGGGATAAACAGGCCGCAGACCAGGCTGACCCAGAGAATAGTTGGAGAAAGTTGCCATTCTTTCATGAGGTAACGTAGAAAAGCGCTCATGGGAAGAATATAAGCAAGGATGAGGCTAGATGCGCCAATGGCCATCAGGTAATGGCTGTAATTGCCCGAATAGGTGGATAAGTGAGAAAACTCAACATTAATACCAGCTAAGACAAAGAAAAGCAGTAAAATGAGAATCCCTTTGCGTTCAGGATGGGAAATTCCTGGTAAAAAATGTTTTTTCATAACTTTATTATACATGATTTTCGTCAGGACTTTTCACAATTTGTCATCTTCTGCTAAAAAAATAAACTTTCTTATTGAAAATGCTTACATGACATGATAGAATGGTGTGAAAGCGGAATTTTCAAAGAAATGAGGTAGGACATGAATACGGACGAAACCATTACAATTTACGATGTTGCGCGCGAAGCAGGCGTTTCTATGGCGACCGTCAGTCGTGTCGTTAATGGCAATAAAAATGTCAAAGAAAACACACGAAAAAAGGTACTAGAAGTCATCGACCGGTTGGATTACCGCCCCAATGCGGTCGCAAGAGGATTGGCTAGCAAAAAAACAACAACGGTTGGCGTTATTATCCCTAACATTGCCAATAACTATTTTGCCAATTTGGCGAAAGGTGTGGATGATATTGCGACCATGTATAACTACAATATTGTCCTGTCATCCAGCGATGAAGATAGCGGCAATGAGGTAGCTGTCGTGAATAGTCTATTTGCCAAGCAGGTGGATGGTATTGTCTTTATCGGACACCATCTGACAGATGACGTTCGCGCTGAATTTTCTCGCTCACGGACACCGGTGGTTTTAGCGGGGACGGTTGACCTAGAAGGGCAGTTGGCTTCTGTCAATATCGACTACCGTTTGGCAACACGGGATGCTGTGGCTGAGTTGACCAAAGGCCATGAGAAGGTTGCCTTTATCTCAGGCCCTTTGGTGGATGATATCAATGGCAAATTACGTTTAGAAGGCTATAAGGCTGCCTTGAAGGATAATGGTTTGGCCTATCAAGAGGGTCTGGTTTTTGAAGCGACTTATCACTATGAAAGTGGCTATAATCTGGCTAAGCGTGTCCTAAGCACAGGGGCAAGTGCAGCCTTTGTGGCATCAGATGACCTGGCAGCAGGTTTGCAAAATGCCATCCAAGATGCCGGCGTTTCAGTCCCTGAAGAATTTGAAATTATCACCAGTGATGACTCACCGATTACCAAATTTGCCCGTCCAAATATCACTTCTATTAAGCAATCGGTTTATGATATGGGGGCTATTAGCATGCGTATGCTGACCAAAATCATGAACAAGGAAGAATTAGACCAACGTGAGGTTGTTTTAGAACACAGCATTGTCAAACGGGGGTCGACCAAGTAATCTCAGCTACTGGCTATTTTTGAAATGAAAATGGCAAAGTCACCGAGAAAACATTGTCTCTCAAGAGTTTAGGTTTCCTGAACTCTTTTTGTGTTGGTTGACAAGGCAGAAGCACTAAGGGAAAAGATTCTAGGACGCCTGATGGCACTAGGCGACAGAAAATCTAAATTTTTTGTATAATAGAGACTATGAAAGTACTCTTATATCTTGAAGCTGAGAATGTCTTAGGAAAGTCGGGAGTTGGCCGGGCGATTAAGCACCAAGAGCGTGCCTTAACAGACGCGGGAGTCAGCTATACCCGCAACCCTAAAGAGACTTATGACATTGCTCATATTAACACCTATTTTTTGAAGAGTTTTCGCCTCTTGCAGAAAAGCAAAAAAGAAGGTAAGAAGGTCATTATGCATGGCCATTCGACCAAGGAAGATTTCGAACATTCTTTTATTGGGTCGACAGCTGTAGCTCCCTTATTTAAATGGTGGTTATGTCAGTTTTATAAGCGCGCGGATGCGATTATTACGCCGACAGCCTATTCTCGAGATTTGATTGCCTCTTACGGGATTTCTTGCCCGATTTACCCTGTTTCAAATGGTATCGAATTGGGCAAATACCAACCCAATTCTGAAAAAGAAGCCATTTTTCGTCAGCATTTTGGCCTAAGTCCGAAAGATAAGGTTGTTATCTGTGCAGGTCTTTATTTTGAACGAAAAGGGATTGAGGATTTTGTCAAGGTGGCAAGTAAAATGCCTGATGTGCGCTTTATCTGGTTTGGGGAAAGTCCTCTCTGGCAAATTCCAAGAAAGATTCGGCGTTTGGTGACCAAAGACCATCCTAAGAATGTGACCTTTGCAGGTTATATCAAGGGAGCTGTTTTTGAGGGCGCTATGAGTGGTAGTGATTGCTTTTTCTTTCCCAGTCATGAGGAAACCGAGGGAATTGTGGTCCTAGAAGCATTGGCCAGTCATCAGCATGTCTTGGTCAGAGACATCCCTGTCTACCAGGGCTGGTTGGATGAGATTAATGTGGAAATGGCCAAGGATGTTTCTGGTTTTGTTGACAAATTGCAAGTCATTTTATCAGGGCAAAGCCAAAAGCAAGAAGCGGGTTATGAAGTGGCCAAAGCCAAAGCCATTGACATCGTCGGTCAGGAGTTGGTGAGTGTCTACCAGAAAGTGATGGAGGACTGATATGCGAATCGGATTGTTTACGGACACTTACTTCCCTCAGGTTTCAGGGGTAGCAACGAGTATCCGCACCCTCAAAGATGAACTTGAAAAACTCGGACATGATGTCTATATTTTTACAACGACAGATAAAAATGTTGACCGTTACGAGGACCCGACCATTGTCCGCCTGCCAAGTGTCCCTTTCTTTGCTTTTAAAGAAAGGCGCTTCGCCTATGGTGGCTTTTCAACGGCATTAAAATTGGCCAAACAGTACAAGTTGGATATGATTCATACCCAAACGGAGTTTTCGCTGGGCATGTTGGGCATCAATATTGCGCGTGAACTTAAGATTCCAGTGATTCACACCTATCATACCCAGTATGAAGATTATGTTCACTATATTGCCAAGGGGCGTCTGATTACTCCTGGCATGGTCAAATACTTTGTTCGCGGTTATTTATCAGAGGTCGATGGGGTCATTTGTCCGTCACGGATTGTCCTTAATCTGCTGGATACCTACAAGGTTAAAATTCCTAAACGTGTGATTCCAACCGGAATTAAGCTTGAAAATTATGTTAGAAACGATATTGACCCTCAAGCCGTTTCCGCCCTCAAGGAAAGATTGGGACTAAAAACAGGCGACACCATGTTGCTGAGCTTGTCTCGGGTTTCCTATGAGAAAAATATTCAGGCCATCTTGCAGGCGCTCCCAGAAATTGTGGCACAAAATACACACATAAAACTCGTTGTGGTCGGTGATGGGCCTTATCTGGATGATTTGAAAAAACTAGCCAAAAAGTTACAGGTAACGGATGCTGTTGTCTTTACAGGGATGGTTGATCATGATCAGGTGGCCCTGTATTATCGGGCTTGTGATTTCTTTATCTCAGCCTCTACCAGTGAAACCCAGGGCTTAACCTACACAGAGAGCTTGGCCAGTGGCCGCCCGATTATTGCCCAAAGCAACCCCTATTTGGCGGACTTGATCTCAGACCGGATGTTTGGGACACTCTATGAAGAGGAGAAGGATATTCCTCAGGCTGTTTTAGAGGCGGTGGCGCAGACACCTGTTATGACAGAGCAAGCGCTGACGCAAAAACGCTATGAGATTTCGGCAACTAATTTTGGCCAACAGGTCTACCAGTTTTATCTTGACGTTAGCATTGGCAAGACTTCCAAAGAACGTCAACAGAAATTGTCCTTGACAGTAGAAAGCCCTAGCCGTTTAACCACCCGTCGTGTCACTAGGGGGGCTATCGCCCTTCCTAAAACAGTTGCCAAAGGAGCCGCTAAAACCTCTACCCGTGCCATCAAAGCGCCAAAACAATTAGTGACGAGGATTCGTGACTATTTGATGGAAGATTAAAAGCTGGCCTCGGCCTGGTGGGAAGCGAATCCTAAAAGATTGCCTGTCTTAAGGGTGAGCCTAAGGTCCCAACCATTCGGAACGTTTGAAAGGCCCCTGTTTCAAGCGTTTTTCTCATTTATAAAGCCCTATCCATGATTTCAGCTAGCAATCAAATGCTGGTAGATTATTCCGATAATGGGTCAGATTACCCTAAAAAATCGGCATCTCTCATGCCAGAGCTAATGGTAGTTTAACTTTTTTATCTCTTTGAGGCTGTTTTACAAAAGGAGCAATAGGGCCTAAATGACTGAGAGGTGCAAATCTTTGGCAGGCCCTAAAAACAGACCTATCCTTAGTCCTTTAGTGAGCTGACACATGTGATTGAGGCAGAAGAACTTTTTCTTGAAAATCTGCCTAATCGTGCTATAATAACAGATGAAGACATGTTATGACAGTTTAGGCTTTTTAGAGAGTACCCGTTGCTGAAAAGGGGCAAGTCGGCTGACATGATACTCCTTCCTTAGATTTTATGCAAACATAAAACGGTGGCTACGTTAGAGCCAATCAGAGGTGTGACTCTTTTTGAGTTGCATAAATGAAGGTGGAACCACGTTGCGACGTCCTTTTTAGGGTGTCGCTTTTTTATGTGCTTGTCAGGGAGCTTCTGTGGAAGAAGCAGAGTTTTCTCATGACCCACCATAGAGCTGTCAGCTCGCTAGCCGTGACCAAGGTTTTGCCATCATCTAAAGGAAGCAATAATGATTAGGAGATAAAGGAGACTATTATGGTACAAATTACATTCCCTGATGGCGCTGTTCGTGAATTCGACTCTGGCGTGACTACTTTTGACATTGCCCAATCCATCAGCAATTCCCTCGCTAAAAAAGCACTTGCTGGTAAATTTAACGGCAAACTCATCGACACCACTCGTGCCATCACCGAAGATGGAAGCATCGAAATCGTGACCCCTGATCACGAAGATGCTTTGCCAATCTTACGCCACTCAGCAGCCCACCTCTTTGCCCAAGCGGCTAAACGTCTCTACCCTGAGATTCATTTGGGTGTTGGGCCAGCTATTCAAGATGGCTTCTACTATGATACGGATAATGCTTCTGGTCAAATTTCCAATGAAGATTTGCCACGTATCGAAGAAGAAATGAAGAAAATCGTCAAAGAGAACTTTCCAAGCATCCGCGAAGAAGTCAGCAAGGAAGAGGCGCGTGAGATTTTCAAAAACGACCCTTACAAATTGGAGTTGATTGAGGAACACTCTGATGATGAAGGTGGATTGACCATCTACCGTCAAGGGGAATATGTGGACCTTTGCCGTGGCCCTCATGTGCCTTCAACAGGACGTATCCAGGTTTTCCATCTCCTCAATGTGGCAGGTGCCTACTGGCGTGGGGATAGCAACAAGGCGATGATGCAACGGGTATACGGTACAGCCTGGTTTGATAAAAAGACCTCAAAAAATACTTGCAAATGCGTGAAGAGGCCAAGGAACGTGACCATCGTAAACTGGGTAAAGAACTGGATCTCTTTATGATTTCTCCAGAAGTTGGTCAAGGGTTGCCTTTCTGGCTTCCAGACGGTGCGACAATTCGTCGTGAAGTGGAACGCTACATTGTGGACCGTGAGGTCAATGATGGTTACCAACACGTCTACACCCCACCAATTGCTTCTGTAGAACTGTATAAGACCTCTGGTCACTGGGAACATTACCAAGAAGATATGTTTCCACCGATGGACATGGGTGACGGAGAACAATTTGTCCTTCGCCCTATGAACTGTCCGCACCATATCGAAGTCTATAAAAACCATGTGCATTCCTACCGTGAACTGCCTATTCGCATTGCAGAAATCGGGATGATGCACCGCTTTGAAAAATCAGGTGCCCTGTCTGGTTTGCAACGTGTGCGTGAGATGAACCTCAATGACTCACATTTATTTGTCATGCCAGAACAAATTCAAGAAGAATTCAAGCGTGTCTTGGACCTCATGTTGGATGTGTATGCTGATTTCAATATTACCGATTACCGTTTCCGTCTCTCTTATCGTGACCCTCAAGATAAGGAAAAATATTTCGATAATGATGAGATGTGGGAAAATGCCCAACGCATGCTCAAGGGTGCCATGGATGACCTCGGCTTGGACTACTTTGAAGCAGAAGGGGAAGCAGCCTTTTACGGTCCAAAACTGGATGTTCAGGTGAAGACTGCCTTGGGCAATGAAGAGACACTCTCTACTATCCAGCTCGACTTCCTTCTCCCAGAGCGTTTTGACTTGCACTACATTGGTGCTGATGGAGAAGAACACCGTCCTGTCATGATTCACCGTGGTATCGTGTCAACCATGGAACGTTTCATCGCTTACTTGATTGAAACCTACAAAGGTGCCTTTCCAACTTGGTTGGCACCCCACCAAGTGACTGTCATTCCGGTGTCAAATGAAGCCCACACAGACTATGCTTGGCAAGTGGCTAAGACATTGCGTGACCGTGGCGTGCGTGTTGATGTGGATGAGCGGAATGAGAAAATGCAATACAAGATTCGTCAAAGTCAGACACATAAGGTTCCTTACCAACTCATTGTCGGGGACCGCGAGGTTGAAGAGGCAACTGTAAACGTTCGTCGTTATGGTAGCAAACAAACACAAACGCTGTCTGTTGGTGACTTTGTTGATGTGATTTTAGCGGATATCGCCCGTAAATCACGTGTAGAAGCAGAAAAAGAAGCCTAAGCTGGCTAAAGGTTTGGAATGACACTCCAAGCCTTTTTGCTTGTTCAAATGGCTGTCATTGAAGAAGGGCTGGGTTATCTGAACCTTTTTCCCTTAAAGATGTGATGGAAGGTTCTCAGCCTCTTAGCGGATATGCTATAATAGGTCTATGTTTGAAATCATTCACCCCAGTCAGCTGGCTCAAGACCCCTTTTTTAGAGATATTATTACTTTTTTGCTTGAGTCACCCAATCAGACCCTCCGTGCGATTAAAAAAGCTTTTCCTGACCAGAAACAGTTGGATCGGCAGTTGGACCGTTTTATCGATGCAGGCTATATCCTGCGGGCCCAGAAACGTTATCAGGCCAATATCCCTTGGCTGACCTCCTTGGATGGGTTGGCTTTGGACCAGGAGCTGTTTATTCCCGAGACTTTTGCCTTCAAGGAGGCCTTGGCTGATTTGCGGTTTGAGACGCGCTTGACCAATCAAACCAATGCGGTCGTCCTTTGTGAAGAGACGGATATTCGCCGGGAGGCGCTAACCTTGGCCAATTTTTTTGCCAAAGCGAATAGCCCACAGCAATTGACGCAAGCCCAACAAAGGCTTTATGACCTCTTGGGAGATGTCAATCCAGAATATGCGCTCAAATACCTGACAACCTTTTTGGTAAAATTTGTCCGTAAGGAGGTTGTTCTCCAAAAACGCCCGGATATTTTTGTCCAAGCCTTAGTGGCATTAGGCTATATCAAGGAAATTGAACCCAATCGTTATAGCTTGTTGATGACCCTGGATAAGGAGCAACTCGTTTTTACAGCGCCGGCCCTTGCAGCAGACGGACAGGTTGATAGTTAGGCATAGAAAAACGTTTGGAAGAGCTCTTCCAAACGTTTTTTATAATTTCATGAAGCAAGTGGTAGTTTCTTTTGACCGAAAGATTACCCCTTTTTGGAATGGTTTTTCCACCAAGCAGACAAGATAGAGCCTGAGATGTTATGCCAGATGGAGAAAATGGTTGACGGGATGGCGGCTGCAGGAGCGAAATATTTGATGGCCAAGGTGGCACCTAGACTGGAGTCCTGCATCCCGACTTCAAAGGTGATGGCCTTTTGTTGCGGTTCTTCTAAACCTAAGAGTTTCGAAAAACCAAAGCCTAGAGCGTAGCCACAGAGATTGTGACACATGACAACTGGAATGACCAGGGCTGTCGCTTGGGTAAAGATGTTGGCATGGTTGGCTGATACAACAGCCCCGATAATGAGTAAGATGGCTAGCTGAGAAATTAAGGGCATGACCTTAATGATGCTTTCGATTTTCTTGCCCAGAAGTGTGTGGATGACGACCCCGAGAATGATGGGAACGATAACAATTTCAATCGTAGAAAAGAAGAGCTTGCTGGCTGGCACTTGAACATACTGATGCGCGAGCAACTGTAGAAGAGTTGGTAACATCAGAGGGGCCAACAAGGTGGATAGGGTTTCAATGGAGACATCTAAGGCCACATCTCCACCTGATAAAAAGGCCATAACACTGGAGGAGGTCCCACTTGGGCAGGACCCCACCAAGATAACCCCAGCGGCTGTAGCACCTGTCAGACCAAAAATCTGACACAAGAGCCAAGCCAGACCTGGCATGATGATGTAGTGGGCTAGGGTTCCTAAAATAACAGGAACAGGTCGCTTACCAATGCGGACAAAGTCTTCCTTTGTCAGGGTTAATCCCATCCCAAAAAGAATTACCCCCAACAGATAAGAAGTGTTTGGAATGAGCCAGGCACTGCTAGCCGGCAGGCTATAATTGACTGCAGCCCAGAGCAGGACGGCAAGGGTAAACCATTTACTCAACCAAGTGGAAAATGACACAAGTTTCGTCATAAGAATCTCCTCTTCTTTTTCGTAATCAAAGGCTAATGCCAAAGGACGCCCCCAGTATAGCACCTCAGTGCAAAATGTCAAGAGATTTTCAAGAATTTTCTGAAAATTTCGAGAAAATCTGTCAATTTCTCTAAGACCCTTGGGCTTTGCCTTAAAACATGATATGATGAGAGGGCTTTAACTTGTTTTGGCTGGACAAAATAGGTTTGGCAAAAAAAGAATAAATCCCTGAGAGGTATCTATAGATGACACATAAAGAAGTCGGTCATAATTTTTTGGCCAAATTGGGTAAGAAGCGCTTGCGTCCTGGCGGTATCACAGCCACCAATTGGTTGATTGCGCAGGGGCAATTTAGCGCCGACACCAAAGTTCTCGAAGTCGCCTGCAACATGTGCACGACCTCCATTGAATTGGCCCAGACCTTTGGTTGCCAGATTGAGGGGGTAGATATGGACCCTAAAGCTTTGGAAAAAGCACGGGCTAATATCCAAAAAGCAGGCCTTGAAGACAAGATTTCCGTTCAACAGGCCAATGCCATGAAACTTCCCTTTCCTGACAATAGTTTTGATGTGGTCATCAATGAAGCAATGCTGACCATGCTCCGTGGGCAAGCCAAAGAAAAGGCGATTGCTGAGTATTTTCGTGTCTTAAAGCCAGGCGGTCGTCTCTTGACCCACGATGTGGCCTATGAAGACCAAGCACTTGAAGGGCTTTTGGCAGAACTCAGTCAGACCATCCATGTCAATGTTGAACCTCTTTCTGTCAGCAAATGGCAAGACCTTTACCGCCAGTTAGGCTTTTCAGCTGTCAAGGCCACTTATGGGCCGATGACTCTGATGTCGCCAAAAGGGATGATTAAAGATGAAGGCCTCTTTGGTGCTTTACGAATTGTGCGCAATGGCTTGAAAAAAGAAAACCGCAAGCAATTTAAAAGCATGTTTACCTTTTTCAATCAAACCGGAAAAGACCTGCGTTACATCGCTGTAGCCTCAACCAAATAGGAGCAAAAGAATGACCTTTATCAAACACTTAGAACAGTCTAAGGTCTTGGATTTGACCCAGGAAGTTCCCGTCGAAGATGAACAAATGCTGTCTAAAACCTTGGTGCAGCGCAAAAGCCTGGGAATGACCCTCTTTTCCTTGGATAAGGACCAAGAAATTGCCCGTCATACGTCACCAGGCGATGCCATGGTTACCATCTTGTCAGGCAAAGCGCGTATTACCATTGACGACCAAGACTTTGACCTGACTGCTGGCAAAACGATTGTCATGCCTGCTGATGTGCCACACGCCCTCTATGCTCTTGAAGCCTTCCAGATGCTTTTAGTCGTGGTGAAACCAGAGGATAAGGCATGAAAGTAAGTCCTAAAGACCTGATTCGTATTCACCAAGGGCAAATCGCGAGCCGAAGCCTATCTAAAAAATTAGCCATCGCCCCAGCCATGACGCTTTATGCCATGTCTAAAGAAGAAAGCATTAGCCGGGAGGTCAGTGACCAGACCAAGCTTATTCAGGTTATAGAAGGGCAACTCTCAGTGACCTATGATGACGGTCATCAAGACAGCTTGACTGCCGGTGAATTAGTTAGTCTTGCCAGTGGGCAGGGTCACGCTTTGACCGCGACGGAAGACACAATATTTTGGCAATTGCTCTTAGATTAATAAAAAAGCCTTCAGGGCTTTTTTTGCTAGCCGTGGTATCTCATCAAATGGGGAAAAAGCGACTCCCTGTCCGAAAAAGAGCCCTCTTAGGAGGTTAACTATATAGGGGGAGAGGCATCAAAAGAAGTTTTTTAAGCCTTCATTCGTTCATAAGGAATTTTTATGCTCTTTTAAAATAGGTGACTTTCTGCTATACTTAGGGAGATTGTCACTTAGAGGAGGACACATGTCTTATATTTTTGAAGTTTTACCCGCTCTCTTGCGTGGTGCCGTAACCACCTTGCAGTTGTTTGGGATTGTCATCGTTTTATCCATTCCTTTTGGGATTTTATTAGCTTTTTTGAAACAAGTCCCCTTTAAGCCCTTGCAATGGCTAATTACCCTTTACATTTGGGTGATGCGAGGCACTCCCTTGCTCTTGCAGCTGATTTTTATTTACTATGTTTTACCGAGTGTGGGGATTAACTTTGACCGGATGCCTGCCGCTGTGGTAGCCTTTACGCTGAATTATGCGGCTTATTATGCCGAAATCTTTCGTGGGGGGATTGACGCTATTCCTCAAGGGCAGTATGAGGCCGCTCAGATGCTTAAGTTGACACCTGTTCAGACGGTCCGTTACATCATTTTGCCACAGGTAGTGAAAATCGTTTTACCAAGTGTGTTTAATGAAATCATTAATCTGGTTAAAGATTCTTCTTTGCTTTACGTCTTGGGAATTGGCGATATCATTTTGGAGAGCCGTGTAGCAGCCAACCGCGATGCTAGTTTGGCGCCTATGTTTGTTGCAGGTGCGCTTTACCTGATTATGATTGGGGTCTTGACCTATATCAGTAAACGGGTCGAAAAGCATTACAATTACTACAAATAAGAGGGAGGACCTATGCTGAATCTCAAACATATTTCCAAACGGTTTGGCGACAAGGTGATTTTTGAGGACTTTAATCTTGAAATCGCCCGAGGCCACATCATCGCTATCGTCGGTCAATCCGGTGGCGGAAAAACAACACTCTTGCGCATGCTAGCAGGCCTTGAATCCATTGATAGTGGCCAAGTAGTTTTCCAGGGCAAGGCTATCCCACTTGAAGATTTGCCTAAGGCTAATCTCTTGGGCTTTGTTTTTCAAGACTTTCAATTGTTTCCACACCTGACAGTTATGGAAAACTTGACCTTATCTCCCATAAAAACCTTGGGTCTAAGCAAGGAAGAAGCACAGACCAAGGCCAAGGCGCTCTTGGAACGCTTGGGCTTGTCGCAACATGAAGAAGCCTACCCTTACTCTTTATCTGGTGGGCAAAAACAACGGGTGGCTCTGGCACGGGCGATGATGATTGACCCTGAAATCATCGGATATGACGAACCGACCTCAGCCTTGGACCCTGGCCTGAGTAAGGAAGTGGAAAAGCTGATTCTCCAAAACAAGGAGACAGGCGTGACACAGATTGTCGTAACCCATGATATGGCCTTTGCGGAGGCTATTGCCGATGAGATTGTGCGCGTGGTGCCACGTGGCTAGGAGGATTTTGTGAAGAAAAAACTACTGGCCAGTCTTGTCGCCATCTGCTTGCTTTTTGCCCTGACAGCCTGTCGCGCGGTTTCCAATACCAAGGCTGATAACTGGAAGACCTTTGAAAAGACCAAGACGATTACCATTGGCTTTGACAACACCTTTGTCCCTATGGGCTTTGAGGAAAAGGATGGCTCCTATAATGGCTTTGATATTGACCTTGCCAATGCTGTCTTTAAAACCTATGGCATTACCGTCAAATGGCAGGCCATTGACTGGAACATGAAAGAAACTGAGCTGAGCAATGGTAAAATCGACCTGATTTGGAATGGTTATACCAAAACAGCGGAACGGGCCAAAAAAGTGGCTTTTAGCATGCCTTATATGCACAGTGACCAAATCTTGGTAACTAAGAAGTCATCTGGCATTACAAGGGTTGCTGATATGGCAGGCAAGCGCTTGGGCGCTCAGACGGGGTCTTCTGGTTATGACGCCTTTGAAGCGGAGCCCAAACGCCTAAAGGACCTTGTTAAGGGGCATGATGCCACCCTCTATGACAATTTCAACCAAGCCTTGATTGATTTAAAAGCCAATCGGATTGATGCTGTCTTGTCTGACTCGGTTTATGCCAATTATTACCTCAACAAAGAAGAAGATATCAGCCAATACGAAACCTTCTCTGTCGGTTACCCTACCGAAGAGTATGTGGTCGGTGCCAGAAAAGCCGACAAGACCTTGGTTAAGAAAATCAACCAGGCCTTTGTTAAGCTCTATCAAGAGGGCACTTTCCAAAAGATATCGGACAAGTGGTTCGGTGCTGATGAAGCTTCTCAGGCCATCAAAGAAGGCAAAGTGTAAAGTTTCGCTAAGGGAAGGTTTAGACCTTATCGAGCGAAAAAACATGAGTTAAAGAAGACCGGACGGTCTTTTTTTATTGAGAGAGTCCTGTTTAAAATAGTTTTAAAAAGCTGAAAACAAGGGAGAAGAAAGCATTTGTGAAAGGTTTCTGAAAGGTATTTTTTAAATTTTCTGAAAAAAGTTGCATTTTTTACTTGACTTAAATTGTCAGAAAATTTATAATATTCTCATGTAATAAAAAATTACACAGAATTCAAATCGGAGGATTTTATTATGACAACAGGTAAAGCATACGTTGCTGGCGTATTTGACAAGGTAAAAGCACAGAATGCTCACGAACCAGAATTCTTGCAAGCGGTCGAAGAAGTTTTCGAATCTTTGGTACCCGTTTTTGACAAGTATCCAAAATACATTGAAGAAAATCTCTTGGAACGTTTGGTAGAACCAGAACGTATCGTTTCCTTCCGTGTGCCATGGGTAGACGACAAGGGACAAGTCCAAATTAACCGTGGATTCCGTGTGCAATTCTCATCTGCTATCGGCCCATACAAAGGTGGTTTGCGTTTCCACCCATCTGTTAACCAATCTATCATCAAATTCCTCGGATTTGAACAAATCTTTAAAAACTCTTTGACTGGCCAACCTATCGGTGGTGGTAAAGGGGGCTCAAACTTTGACCCTAAAGGAAAATCAGACAACGAAATCATGCGTTTCTGCCAAAGCTTCATGACTGAGCTTAGCAAACACATCGGCGCAGACACAGATGTCCCTGCTGGTGATATCGGTGTTGGGGGACGTGAAATTGGTTACCTCTATGGTCAATACAAACGTCTGCGCAACGAATACACTGGTGTCTTGACTGGTAAAGGCTTGAACTGGGGCGGTTCATTGGCTCGTACTGAAGCAACTGGTTACGGTGCTGTTTACTTTGCCGAACAAATGTTGAAAGCACGTGGCGAAGACTTCGCTGGTAAAGTTGCCCTTGTCTCAGGTTCAGGTAACGTGGCTATCTATGCGACTGAAAAATTGCATGCCTTGGGTGCTAAAGTTGTTGCGGTATCTGATTCTTCAGGTTATGTCTATGACGAAGACGGTATCGATGTTGAACTTCTTAAAGACATCAAGGAAGTGAAACGTGCCCGTATCGTTGAATACGCTAACGCACGTCCAAATGCTAAATTCATCCCTGTCGGTGAAGGTTCTATCTGGGATAACAAAGCAGACTTGGCCTTCCCATGTGCAACTCAAAACGAGTTGAACGCAGACCAAGCGAAAGCTTTGGTAGCTAACGGTGTTATCGCTGTTTCAGAAGGGGCTAACATGCCTTCAACCCTTGAAGCGATTGATGTCTTCTTGAAAGCTGGCGTATCCTTTGGTCCTGCTAAGGCTGCCAATGCAGGTGGTGTTGCGGTTTCTGCCCTTGAAATGGCTCAAAACAGCCAACGCACACAATGGACTTTTGAAGAAGTAGATGCAAAACTTTATGACATCATGAAAAACATCTATGAAAATTCTGCAGCTGCAGCCAAAGAATTTGGTGCAGAAGGCAACTTGGTTGTCGGTGCCAATATCGCTGGTTTCTTGAAAGTAGCAGATGCCATGTCATCACAAGGTATTGTGTAAGCGCCTATAGATGACTTTAGGCAATACGAAAAGACCCTCTTGGGTCTTTTTTTGTTTTCTCTAAAATTGTGGACGGATCAGTCAAAAAAGTAGGGCTTTATTTTTTGTCGGTTTTAAGCTAAGATGGTAGAAAGAGAAAGGAGGATCCTGTGCGTCGTAAATGGTGGGAATATGTTCTTTTTGCGCTTGTATTAGGGATGAGTGGCTTGGTTTTGGTGACTGAAAAATCATCTTCAAATGCCTCAGGCCCAAGCCAGGCTGTCCAAAAGACGCATGCTTTGGATCTCACTCGGTCGATTGGGCAATCTTTTGACTGGCTGGATGGTTTTTTGGCAACCACAGCCTTTGCTTTGCCTGAGTTGGATGACCTTCCGAGTCTGCCTAGTCTTTCAGCCTCTGAGTCGGAGGGTGACCAGAAGACTTATATGATTCCGCAGGGTTTAGTTACCATGGAGCATTATCTGCTTATGTCTAGTTACAGTGCAGATGGTTCTCACCAATCCTTGCTCTATCTTTGGGACCAATGGACGGGACAAGCGGTAGGCAGTATCGTCCTGCCGGGTAGGGTCCACGCCGGTGGCTTGGCCTATGATACCAAGCATCGCATGCTTTGGGTGGCCTATAAGGATGAAGAACGTTCAGGTGTCGCTGGGGTAAGCTTGGCGCATTTGCTTTTACACCTTTGGTCTCAAGAAAAAGAAGCCATTTCCTTGGATGAATTTGTTGCCATTGACGAAATGGCCGAAGTTTCCTATCTGACCTACCAGAAGGATAAGCTCTATGTGGGTTATTTTGATGTGGCAGGCCCAGGGGTGCTGGCAAGTTATTCCATAAATGCGTGTGGAAATGTGTCCCAAAAACCTAGTCAAACCTGGGAGACTCCCAAAAGGGTGCAGAGTTTAACCTTTTATCAGGATATGTTTTTGTTTTCAATCTCTTATGGCAACCATAGTTCAAAACTGGTCGCTTATCAGGCGACAAGCTTAAAGGAAAAAGATTTGCCCCTTGAAAAGGCTGACTGGGTTTTGAAGTTGCCACCTTATTTAGAACAAACGGCTGTTTTGGAAGGGAAATTGTTGCTCTTATTTGAATCGGCGGGAATCCTCTATCGCGTGCGGCCTGGGATTACCCCGATTGATCAGCTTGTGGCCTTAGATGTGACTCAGGTGAATCGTTTGGCCAAACGGCTGCGATTAGGCAAAGAAAAACAAACTCCCCTTGACGGGATTGTGGTATACTAGTAGCCGTGTTTGTAAAAGAATAAAAAAGATGAGACAGGAGACTGTTCTCATTGTTTTGTGTAAAGGAGAAAAAATGATAAAAAAAAGTGGCCTGGTTGGGCTCTTGCTGTTTGGGATGTTTTTCGGAGCGGGAAATTTGATTTTCCCTCCGGCCTTGGGCGCCCTGTCGGGAACGCAGTTCTGGCCGGCTATTCTAGGCTTTGTCCTCTCAGGTGTGGGTTTGGCTGTTTTGGCTCTGATTGTTGGCACGGTCAATCCAAAGGGTTATGTCTATGAACTTTCGCGTAAGATTGGCCCAGGCTTTGCCACGCTTTATCTGGTGGCGCTCTACTTATCCATTGGGCCTTTCTTTGCGATTCCAAGGACTGCGACAACGGCTTATGAAGTCGGTATTGCCCCTATGCTTGGTAAGGGGAATCTAGGCATCAGTTTGTTTGTATTTACCTTACTTTACTTTGGTTTGGCTTATTTGATTTCCTTAAATCCGTCAAAGATTTTGGATAGGATTGGTCGCCTCTTGACCCCAATTTTTGCGGCCTTAATTGTGCTTTTGATTATTTTAGGGGCTGTGGTTTATGCCAAAGAAGCACCGCAAGCGCCTAGTCAGGCCTATGCCCAGGCTGCATTTGGGCAAGGTTTTCTTGAGGGTTATAATACCTTGGATGCTTTAGCTTCTGTGGCCTTTAGTGTGGTGGCAGTTTCGACCATGCAACAACTCGGTTTTGCCAGCAAGAAAGATTACCTGCGAACCATTTGGTTAGTGGGGTTAGTGGTGGCCTTGCTGTTTAGCTTGCTCTATATCGGCTTAGGCTTTTTAGGCAATCATTTTCCTATTCCTCAAGCTGTGCTAAATTCTGATGCCAATAAGGGAGTCTATGTGCTGTCACAAGCGACTCAGGCTATTTTTGGTCCAACAGCTCAAATCTTTTTGGCAGTCATGGTGACGGTGACTTGTTTTACCACGACGGCGGGCTTGATTGTGTCAACGGCTTCTTTCTTTCACAAGCGCTTTCCAGGCTGGGGCTATCGGACCTATGCGACGCTGTTTAGCTTGATTGGTTTTGGAATTGCCAACTTGGGCTTAAATGCCATCATTGCCTACTCTTTGCCAGTCTTGCAAATTCTTTACCCCATCACGATTGCTTTTGTGATGATACTTTGCCTCAATCATTTTCTGCCTTTGTCACAGTTGGGCATGCGGCTGACGATTGCCCTTGTTGTGCTTTTGGCCCTGGCGGATGTTTTAGGGACCAGTTTGCACCTACGCTGGCTACAGTCCCTCGTTAGTCATCTCCCTTTGGCGCAACAATCTCTGGCCTGGCTCTTACCGGCTTTGGTCATGCTTATCTTAGCTATCTTTCTTCCTGGGAAACAGAAAAAAAGCGATGGCTTTTCCCTCGATGCCAAATAACAAATTAAAGACCTTCGGAAAAATCCGAAGGTCTTTTTCTTGACAATAGTTCCTATGCGAACTACAATAGTTACCATGCGAACTATATAAGTGGAAAGAAGGGAATCAGGATGCAGGGACCGTTTGAACGTTTTCGGTTATTTGTAAATTTGCTGGAAAGTCGTGCGAGGAGCTTGGCCAAAGATTATGCGGTCGAAAACTTAGCTGGTCCGCAGGGAGTCAGCTTGCTTTACTTGATTAATCACCAAAAAGAGGAGTCCTATATCCGTGACATTGAGCGACGGCTCAAGGTATCGAAGTCTGTCGCCTCAGGCTTAATCAAGCGGATGGAGAAAAATGGCTATGTGACCATCGTGCCCTCGCAAAAGGACAAGCGCTACAAGCAAGTTCTGTTGACGGACTTGGGAAAAACCGAGGGGCAACGCTTTAGCATTTTTGTAGATGCCATCCATGACCAGTTGTTCGAAGGAATTTCTAAGTCTGACATTCGGACAGCCTTGCATGTCTTAGACCGTTTGCAAAAAAATCTAGAAAAAGGAGACCAAGATGTTTAAGATTTTTAAACGATTAACCAAAAAAGAGATGGTTGAAATTCTCATCAGTGTCGTTTTCGTCTGTATCGAAGTCTGGGCCAATTTGAAGGTTCCTGACTACATGTCTAAAGTGACAACCTTACTGAGTACCAAAGGAACCACCGTAGCTCAGGTCATGGAACCCGGCTGGAAAATGATCGGTTTTTCCTTGCTGAGCTTTTTGTCAGCTGTTTTGGTTGGCTTTATTGCTGCGCGTGTTGCGGCGAGTTTTACGACTCGCTTACGGGGCGATATTTTCGACCAGATTATGGATTACTCCGATGCGGAAATCAAACGCTTCTCCATACCGAGTTTGTTGACGCGTACCACCAATGACTTGACGCAGTTGCAAAATCTCATTACCATGGGCTTGCAGGTAGTCACTATGGGACCTATCATGGCTGTTTGGGCCTTGACGAAAATCTGGGACAAGAGTTCTGAGTGGACCCTGTCTTTGGGAATTGCAGCGGTTATCGTTATTATCCTTTTGACGGTGCTCTTAGGCGTGGCCTTTCCACGGCAGAGCAAGGTTCAGGTGTTGACGGATAAACTCAATGCGGTGACACGTGAAATTTTGACAGGTATTCGAGTGGTTCGTGCCTACAATGCCGAAGACTACCAAGATGAAAAGTACAGCCAGGCCAATGACAATATGACCCGATTGAACTTGTTTGTTTATCGTTTGATGGCCTTCTTGAACCCGGTGATGACCTTGGTGTCTTCTGGTTTGACCTTGGCTGTCTATTGGATTGGTGGCTATTTGATCAATAATGTGCACTTGCCTAGCCAACCCACCACAACCGACCCTGCTCGTTTACAAGCTTATGCACAAGCGCTTAAAACGGCAACGGAAAATCGCATTTCAGTCTTTTCCGATATGGTTGTCTTTTCTTCCTATGGCATGCAGGTTATCCTTGGCTTTATGATGATGGCTCTGGTCTTTATGATCTTGCCACGGGCCTTGGTGTCTGCTCGACGCATCAATGAAGTGTTAGCCTTGAAAACGTCAGTCGTTTTTCCTGAGAAAACGCAGGCGACTGGAGATGGACAAGTCGGCGAAGTGGAATTTCACGATGTATCCTTCCGTTATGCCAAAGAGTCTGCAGACGTGATTGAACATGTTAGCTTCAAGGCCAAAGCGGGACAAACCATTGCTTTTATTGGATCTACGGGTTCTGGGAAGTCAACGTTGATTAGTCTCTTGCCACGCTTTTATGACCCGACAGGTGGGGGGATCAAGCTGGATGGTATCAAAATCAAAGATTATGCTGAAGAAGACCTCAATGCCAAGGTAGGTTATATCCCACAAAAACCTGTCCTCTATAGTGGAACGATTCGCTCCAACCTCACCTTTGGCCAATCCGCTCAAAGCCCCCTCAGTGACCAGGCCCTTTGGGAAGCTTTGGAATTGGCCCAAGCCAAGGAATTTGTTGAGAGTAAGGAAGCAGGTCTGGACACTGAGGTAGCCCAAGGCGGGACTAACTTCTCTGGAGGTCAACGGCAACGGTTGGCCATTGCTCGAGCCTTGGCCCGCCGACCAGAAGTGCTCATTTTTGATGATTCCTTCTCTGCTTTGGACTATAAAACAGACAAGCAATTGCGCCATGACCTGGCGCAACAAACAGCCAAAACCACAAAATTAATCGTGGCCCAACGTATTTCGACAATCATGGATGCGGATCACATTTTGGTTCTGGATAAAGGGGTTGTCGTAGGACAAGGCACCCATGACGAATTGCTCAAAACGAATGCGGTTTACCAAGAAATCGCCTACTCTCAATTGTCACAGGAGGAACTAGAAAATGGCAACTAAGCAAAAACCTTCCTTGATAAAACAAATGCTCCCCTACCTCAAAGGTTATCGGATTTGGATTCTCCTAGCCGTCCTTTTAGCGGTCATTTCTAGCGCCATTACCGTTTATGGGCCAGATCGGATTTCAGATATTACCAATACGATTTCGGCTGCCTTGAGTTCTTTTAAAGATGTCGATGTGACCAAGGTCTCCCGTATAGCGATGGAGTTGGCTGTCTTGTATGGTATCGGGGCTCTCTTGTCCTACGGGCAACAATTTATCTTTACCACGGTGATTCAAAAATTTTCCCAACGTATGCGTCGGGAAATCGCTGAAAAAATCAACCGCGTTCCCTTGTCTTATTTTGATGCCCACAGCCAAGGGGATACCCTGTCTCGGGTGACCAATGATGTGGACACGATGGCGCAATCTCTCCAGCAAAGTCTGGGGACGCTGGTGTCAAGCAGTGTCTTGCTCATCGCCTCTATTGTCATGATGATTCATACCAATGGGCGTTTGGCTGCGGTGTCTATCCTTTCTGTCTTGTTTGGTTTTGTCGCTGTGATGGTCTTGATGGCTAGCTCACAGCCTCTCTTTAAGCGCCAACAGGCCAACCTGTCTCAGGTATCAGCCTATGCGGAAGAAATATTCTCTGGCCACAATGTGGTCAAAAGCTATTCGGCTGAAAAAGAGGTGAAGGAAAATTTCCAAAATCTCAACCAAACCCTCTACAAGAGCATGTGGCAATCTCAGGCCTTGTCCAGTGTCATGATGCCTTTCATGCAGTTTATCGGAAACTTTGGCTATGTGATGGTCTGCGTTTTTGGGGCTATCTGGCTCTTAGATGGCAAACTCAATATCGGCGATATCGTTGCTTTCATGATTTACGTGCGGATATTCTCGCAACCCTTGTCTCAGTTGGCGCAAGCCTTTGGCCAATTGCAGCAAGCCCAAGCGGGTATGGGACGGGTCTTTGCCTTTTTAAATGAAGCTGAGATGGCTGATGAGGCAGATAAGCCACAAACATTGGGCCACATCAAGGGAGATGTTTCCTTTGACCATGTCACCTTTGGTTACCTGCCTGAAAAGACCATTATTCATGACTTCTCGGCTCAAGCAAAAGCTGGTCAAAAGGTGGCTATCGTTGGTCCTACGGGTGCTGGGAAAACCACGATTGTCAACCTGCTCATGCGCTTTTATGAAGTAAACAAGGGGACCATCGCCATTGATGGTGTCGATATTGCGACAGTTTCTCGGACAGCTGTCCACGATGCTTTTTCTATGGTCTTGCAAGATACTTGGCTCTTTGAAGGAACGGTGCGTGACAACCTCATTTACAACCAAACAGGCATTAGCCAAGACCAAGTTGAACAAGCCTGTCGTGATGTGGGCGTTCACCATTTTATCAAGACCTTGCCTAAAGGCTACGACACGGTTTTGGATGATACTGTCACCCTCTCTGTCGGTCAAAAACAACTCTTGACCATTGCCCGTGCTTTGCTTAAAGATGCACCGCTTTTGATTTTGGATGAGGCGACGTCCTCTGTTGATACACGGACAGAAGAACTCATTCAAAAGGCTATGGACCAACTCATGGCTGGGCGGACCTCCTTTGTGATTGCCCACCGCCTTTCTACAATCCGCAATGCAGACCTTATCTTGGTGATGAAAGATGGTAATATCATCGAGCAAGGCAATCACGATGCTTTAATGGCGCAAAATGGTTTTTATGCTGACCTTTACAATTCTCAATTTGACGAAGAAGCCGACTAAGCATTCCTCTAAAGTTCCAGCAGTAGTGCTGGGGCTTTTTTTGAATGTGACAGGCTTCTAGGACAGACTAGCCCAACACTGAACACCTCAGTGTTTTTATTTGGACTTTTTGTATTCGCTTTCATTTCTTATAATGAAAGCATAAGAAAAACACTTTTAAAGAAAAGGAGTCTTACTATGGGTATCGTTACAACCATACTCACCTGGTTTTCACAGAATATTCTGCAACAACCTGCCTTCTTCGTTGGCTTACTGGTTTTAGTTGGTTATATTCTCCTTAAAAAACCGTGGTACGAAGTGCTCTCTGGTTTTATCAAGGGAACTGTTGGTTACTTGATTTTAAACGTCGGTGCCGCCGGCTTGGTCAGCACCTTCCGTCCGATTCTAGTCGCTCTCAACTACAAGTTTAAAATCGGTGCGGCGGTAATCGACCCCTACTTTGGGCTAAGCGCAGCCAACAACAAAATTGCTGAGGATTTTCCTGCTTTTGTTGGGACGGCAACCACGGCCCTCTTGATTGGGTTCTTTTTGAACATCTTCTTGGTGGCTTTGCGCAAGGTAACCCGTGTCAGAACCTTATTTATCACAGGTCACATTATGGTGCAGCAGGCAGCGACCATCACCTTGATGACCATTCTCTTGATTCCAGCCCTACGCAATCAACTGTGGGGGACTATTGCAGTTGGCGTGATTTGCGGTCTCTATTGGGCTGTGAGTTCTAACATGACCGTTGAAGCGACACAGCGCTTGACGGGCGGAGCTGGTTTTGCCATCGGTCACCAGCAACAATTTGCCATCTGGTTTGTGGATAAGGTAGCTCCAAAAATTGGAAAAAAAGAAGACAATCTGGACAACCTGAAATTACCGAAATTTTTAGATATTTTCCATGATACAGTGGTTGCTTCTGCAACTTTGATGCTCATCTTCTTTGGTATTTTGTTGACGATTTTGGGCCCTGGAATCATGTCCAACGCTGAAATCATCACGTCAGGAACGCTGTTTGATCCGACCAAACAATCTTTCTTTATGTATGTGATTCAAACAGCCTTCACTTTCTCAGTTTACCTCTTTATCCTCATGCAAGGGGTGCGGATGTTCGTTGCTGAGTTGACCAATGCCTTTCAAGGGATTTCAGCAAAACTCTTGCCTGGTTCCATCCCAGCCGTGGATGTGGCAGCTTCATACAACTTTGGCTCAGCACCGGCTACACTATTTGGTTTTTCTATCGGCTTCATCGGTCAACTGGTGACCATTATCTTACTCATTGTCTTTAGAAATCCTGTCTTGATTATCACAGGTTTTGTTCCAGTCTTCTTTGATAATGCGGCGATTGCAGTCTATGCCGATAAACGTGGTGGCTGGAAGGCAGCAGTTGTCCTATCCTTCATTTCAGGAGTTCTCCAAGTGGCGCTGGGAGCTGTGGCAGTAGCCTTGCTCGGTTTGGCCAACTATGGTGGCTATCACGGGAATATCGACTTTGAAGTGCCGTGGGTGCCATTTGCTTATATTTTCAAATATTTGGGTGTGATTGGTTTTGTTCTGGTCTGCCTCTTCTTCCTCATCATTCCGCAGTTGCAATACTGGAAATCTAAGGACAAAGAAGCTTACATGAACGGCCAGTTGCCAGCAGATGACTAGTTAGTGAAAAGAGGTATTATTATGGTAAAAGTATTAACAGCGTGTGGAAACGGTATGGGTTCTTCAATGGTTATCAAGATGAAGGTTGAAAATGCCTTGCGTCAACTGGGTGTTACGGATTTCCAGTCCAACTCATGCTCCATCGGTGAAGCCAAAGGCTTGGCTTCAGGTTATGACATTATTGTGGCATCCAACCATCTGATTCATGAGCTAGATGGACGGACGACTGGAAAACTAGTCGGTCTGGACAATTTGATGGATGACAATGAAATCAAGACAAAACTGTCAGAAGTCTTGGCATAAGAAGCTATAAGAGTGGAGGAGTGGGTGTCAAAGAAACGCTCACTTTTTCATAAAGGAGAAAAGGTATGAATTTAAAACAAGCTTTGATTGATAACCAGTCTATTCGTTTGGGCCTTTCTGCAGGGACTTGGCAAGAAGCGGTCAAACTCTCCGTAGAACCCTTGATTGAAAGTGGCGCAGTTTTACCAGAATACTATGATGCCATTATTGAATCCACTGAAAAGTTCGGTCCCTATTATATTTTGATGCCAGGCATGGCCATGCCCCACGCCCGTCCAGAAGCGGGAGTTCAGCGCGATGCTTTTTCCTTGGTGACCCTTAAAGAACCAGTAACTTTTCCAGATGGCAAGGCCGTTAGTGTCTTATTGGCATTGGCTGCAACCAGTTCTAAGATTCATACCTCAGTAGCCATTCCGCAAATTGTTGCCCTTTTTGAATTGGAAAATTCCGTTCAACGGTTACAGGCAGCAGTCTCAGAAGCAGAGGTTCTCGAACTCATTGATGCCTCCTCAGATAGCCCTTATCTAGAAGGGCTCGACCTCAATAGTTAACAGCAGAGAAAAGAAAGGAAATACCATGACAAAGACACTTCCAAAATTACAAGTTGCACTGGATCATTCTGATTTGCAAGGGGCTATTACAGCCGCTGTTTCAGTTGGGCAAGAAGTTGACATTATCGAGGCGGGGACAGTTTGTTTGCTCCAAGTTGGGAGTGAGCTGGTGCAGGTTTTGCGTAGCCTTTTTCCTGACAAGTGGATTGTTGCTGATACCAAGTGTGCTGATGCAGGGGGGACGGTCGCAAAAAATAACGCCAATCGTGGGGCAGACTGGATGACCTGCATCTGTTGCGCGACTATTCCTACCATGGTGGCTGCGCGTCAGGCGATCGAAGCAGTACGTGGGGAACGTGGGGAAATTCAAATTGAACTTTATGGCGATTGGACATTTGAACAAGCCCAGTCTTGGTTGGATGCTGGCATCTCCCAAGCGATTTACCACCAATCTCGGGATGCGCTTTTGGCAGGAGAAACATGGGGTGAAAAAGACCTCAACAAGGTGAAAAAACTGATTGATATGGGCTTTCGGGTTTCTGTGACCGGTGGCCTATCGGTGGACACCTTAGAGCTTTTCCGCGGTGTCGATGTCTTTACCTTTATTGCAGGGCGTGGCATCACCGAGGCTGAAGACCCTGCTTGCGCAGCACGTGCCTTCAAGGCTGAGATTGCACGAATTTGGGGGTAACCTATGGCAAGACCGATTGGTATTTATGAAAAAGCGACACCAAAACAGTTCACTTGGCCAGAACGTCTGCAATTTGCGAAGGAACTCGGTTTTGATTTTGTGGAAATGTCCATTGATGAGTCAGACCACCGTTTAGCCCGCCTTGATTGGACGGCTCAAGAACGTTTAGCCATCGTGCAAGCTATTTATGAGACAGGGGTTCGCGTTCCAAGTATTTGTTTTTCAGGACATCGGCGCTACCCGCTAGGTTCGAACGATTCTCAAAAGGAAAAAAAGGCCCTAGAACTCATGCGAGCTTGCATAAATTTAGCGCAAGACCTAGGTGTTCGTGTGATTCAGCTGGCAGGTTACGATGTGTATTATGAAGAAAAATCACCTGAGACGCGTCAACGATTTTTGAAGAATCTCCGTCTGGCCTGTGATTGGGCTGAAGAAGCGCAGGTGATTTTGGCCATCGAGATTATGGATGACCCTTTTATCAATTCTATTGAAAAATACTTAGCGATTGAAAAAGCCATTGATTCCCCCTACCTCTTTGTTTATCCCGATACGGGCAATGTCTCTGCCTGGCACAATGACCTTTGGAGTGAATTTTACCTGGGGCACCGTTCCATAGCTGCCCTTCATCTCAAGGACACCTACCCTGTGACGGAAAATTCTGCCGGTCAATTTCGTGATGTGCCTTTTGGACAAGGTTGCGTGGATTGGGACAAGACCTTTCAAGTGCTAAAAGAAAGCCAGTATAAGGGGCCCTTCTTGATTGAGATGTGGTCAGAAAACTGTGACAGCATTGAAGAAACACGGCAGGCCATTCAAGAAGCCAGAGACTTCTTATTGCCAAAAATAGAGAAAGCAGGTTTAATCTGATATGGGAAAATCATTAGCAGATATGCGCCAGAGGGTCTATCAAGCGAATTTAGCGCTACCCCAACATGGTCTCGTTAAATTTACCTGGGGAAATGTGTCAGAAGTTGACCGCGAAGCAGGTCGTATTGTCATCAAACCGTCTGGTGTGGATTATGACAAGCTCAGTCCAGAGAATATGGTAGTGACAGATTTAGACGGCAATGTGATTGAAGGGGACCTGAACCCATCGTCTGATTTGCCAACCCACGTTGAACTCTACAAGGCTTGGCCGGAAATTGGTGGCATTGTTCACACCCACTCAACCGAAGCCGTCGGTTGGGCACAAGCTGGGCGAGACATTCCCTTTTATGGGACCACCCATGCCGACTACTTTTACGGGCCTATTCCCTGTGCCCGTTCCTTGACAGCTGACGAAGTAAATAATGCCTATGAAAAAGAAACAGGCACCGTTATCTTGGAAGAATTTACCAATCGTGGTTTGGACCCACTAGCAGTGCCAGGGATTGTCGTTCGAAACCACGGTCCCTTTACTTGGGGCAAAGACCCTGCGCAAGCAGTCTATCATGCCGTTGTCTTAGAGGAAGTTGCTCGAATGAACCGTTTCACGGAACAGATTAATCCTCGGGTCACTCCGGCACCAGACTATATCATGGACAAACACTATCTCCGTAAACATGGCCCAAATGCCTACTATGGACAAAAAGAAAAATAGGTCGAGCAAAAAAGCAGGGGCTCAGCAGCCTCTGCTTTTCGTCAGGCAAAACTTAAATAAAAGCGTTTTCTTTTTTCTTGAAATGAACATCAAAAGTCATTAAAATAATAGTTTGTTCGAATTAACAAGGAGGAAAACAAATATGGACAAGGCGGATATCACCTTATTAACCCATTTAATCAATCTCAAAAAACCAGAAACCGTTTCTTGGATTTCGAGTCAGTTGCAAATGTCTCGGAGCAAGGTTTACTACCACCTCGCAAAAATCAATGCGGAACTCCAGCCGGAAATGGAAATTGTCAGCCAACCACGATTAGGCATTGCATTGACCACCCCTCAGCTAGAGGCTTGTCAGCAGTTATTAGAACAAGAGGGTCAAGCAGACTATATCATGCAGTCTCAGGAGCGCTGGCAATTGACTGCCATTTATATTGCCGTGGCAAAAGAGCGCGTCACCATTGAAAAACTCATGCACCTCAACCAGGTATCACGCAATACTATCTTGAGTGATTTAGGGCAGATACGGGAGCAATTGAGCCGAGAACCCTATGCCATTCGCTTGGTGGCGACCAAGACACAAGGCTATTACCTGCAGTGCCATCCAGTCGTTAAGATGCAGTATGTATACGCCCATCTGGTAACTCTCTATCGTTCAGCCAGTCAGCCATTTTTAGACCTGATGGAAGAAGCCCTGCGTCAGCGTTTGGACCCCGATAAAGAGAACCCTCTCTTTTCACCAGAGGTTAGTCAAGAACTCTCAAGCTACGTCCAAGACCTGCAAGCGGCCAGGGGCAAAAAAGTTAATCCCAAGGATTTAGAAACCCTCTTTCAATTTTTGCCCTATTTATTTTACAGCTTTCGTAATATGGCCTTAGATTTCGTCGAAGACGTGACCGCTCTGACGGATGTGTCTGCTTTGGAAAACCGCTTAGAATATCAAGTGGCGCAAGCCCTGCAAGAACATTTACACCAACGCTACGCCTTTTCCATGCAAGAAGGGGAGGTTCTGCTGGTAACCATCCTTCTTTTGGCCTATCGCAAGGATACGGACTATCATAGCCGTTCACAAGATTATGAGGATATTCGAGAATCTGTTCGACTT
This sequence comes from Streptococcus sp. DD12, assembly GCF_001578885.1. Taxonomy (GTDB): domain Bacteria; phylum Bacillota; class Bacilli; order Lactobacillales; family Streptococcaceae; genus Streptococcus. Next base: position 182,668 of record NZ_KQ969496.1, read on the forward strand.
TTTTTGCAACAATTTGAAAATCTCTCCAAACAAAAACTGCAAGATTGGCAAGCCTTAGAAGACAACTTAATCATTCATTGCAAGGCCCTGGTCTTCCGAAAAAAATTCGGTATCATCAGCCCCAACCCTCTGACGCAGGATATCAAAGACCGCTACGGGGATATCTTTCGTTTGACGCACGATAGCGCCGAGGCCTTAGAAGTTGGACTTGGGATAGCGTGCAATGATGACGATATTGCCAATCTCGCTGTTCATATGGGAGGGGCGCTACGCCGTGAAAAGATTAGTCAGGTGAAAATTCCGCATGCCATTGTCGTGAGCGATGACAGTCGAGCTGTGCGCGAGTTTTTATACCAGCAGTGTCAGCATCATTTGGTTCGCACACAGATTGATGCCCTGTTTACCACAGAACAGCTCAATAGTGTGCGGGATTTGCTGCATTGTGATTTCATCATTAGCAGTCAGCCTTTAGATTTGGAGACGATTCCGGTGGTTTTGGTTCATCCTGTGCTCAGTGAGAAAGATATTATGGCAATTTTACACCAATCCCAGCAATCTCAGGTCCATCAAAACTTATCCGCGTCGTCTCTTGATCAGCAACTCGAACACATTTTAAGCCAATACCTGCACTTGCCCAGTCAAACGGAGGCGCTTAAGCAAGACTTACTGGCTTTTTTGCAAACAGAATTCTTTAGTCAGCAATAAGTGTCTAAGAGTCCAAGGATGAACACAGCCCTGTGTTTAATTTGGGCTTTTTTTGTCCTACTAAGGAGCCTATACTAAAAGAGTAAAGCAAATACTTGGAGGAATACATAATGGCAAATGTGAAAGATATTACCCGTGAGTCTTGGATTTTAAGCACTTTCCCAGAATGGGGAACCTGGCTCAATGAAGAGATCGAAGAAGAAGTCGTTCCAGAAAACAACTTTGCCATGTGGTGGTTGGGAAATTGTGGGGTTTGGATTAAGACCCCTGGCGGTGCCAATGTAGTTATGGACCTCTGGTCCAACCGAGGCAAATCCACAAAAAAAGTCAAAGATATGGTCTGGGGTCACCAAATGGCTAACATGGCCGGTGTCCGAAAATTGCAACCAAATTTGCGCGTGCAACCTATGGTCATCGATCCTTTTGCCATCAATGAATTAGACTATTATTTGGTATCGCATTTTCATAGTGACCACATTGACATCAACACAGCAGCAGCAATTGTCAATAATCCGAAACTAGATCATGTCAAATTTGTCGGTCCTTATGAATGTGGCGAAATTTGGAAAAAATGGGGTGTCCCAAAAGAACGCATCATCGTTATTAAGCCAGGAGAAAGCTTTGCCTTTAAGGACATCAAGGTAACCGCTGTTGAGTCCTTTGACCGGACTTGTCTGGTCACCTTGCCAGTCGAAGGCGCCAAGGAAAACGATGATAACCTTAAAGGGCTAGCTGTCACCGACGAAGAAATGGCTCGTAAAGCTGTCAACTACATCTTTGAAACTCCAGGTGGCACCATTTATCACGGGGCTGACTCTCATTTTTCAAACTACTTCGCCAAACATGGTAAAGACTATAAGATTGACGTTGCTATCAATAACTATGGGGATAACCCAATTGGTATCCAAGACAAGATGACATCTATTGACCTTTTGCGGATGGCTGAAAACCTACGTGCTAAGGTAATCATTCCTGTCCACTATGACATCTGGTCCAACTTTATGGCATCTACAGATGAGATTTTAGCCCTTTGGAAGATGCGTAAGGACCGCCTACAGTATCAATTCCATCCCTTCATTTGGGAAGTCGGTGGCAAGTACACCTATCCGCAGGATAAAAATCTCATTGAATACCATCACCCACGTGGTTTTGATGATGCCTTTGAACACGACTCCAATATCCAATTTAAAGCCCTTCTTTAATTAGCCTAACTACCATCTTTAGCAGCCACTTGTTTATGCCAGGTGGCTGTTCCTATGAAGAGGGGGGATATCTCTGCTGAATTTTTTCTTAGATACTACTGATGTCAAAGACATGGCTGTCTTAAAGGCCTTAGGCGCTGTCAAAAGAGTGTCCCCATTGCAACCATCCCAGACCAAGTCTTGGCCAAACTGGACCAACACCCTTTGACGCAAGCAGGTAACGAGCGTTTGCAGAGGATTGGGCAAATTTTCTCAAGCAAGACAAATGATAGAAGATGCTTGTCTTTTCGGACAAGACTACAAGATTTGATATTTTTCTGCTATAATAAGAAAGGAAAAAAGAGAGGTACACATTATGACGTTTGATGCAATTGACCAGCTTGCGGTGAATACCATCCGCACCTTGTCTATGGATGCCATTGATAAAGCTAATTCTGGCCACCCAGGCTTACCCATGGGAGCTGCACCGATGGCTTATGTTTTGTGGAACAAGTTCTTAAACGTTAATCCCAAAACACATCGGGATTGGCAAAACCGGGACCGCTTTGTCTTGTCTGCAGGACATGGTTCTGCCTTGTTGTATAGCCTATTGCACCTAGCTGGTTACGACCTATCGATAGATGATCTCAAAAACTTTCGTCAATGGGAATCAAAAACACCAGGTCACCCAGAAGTGCATCATACGGATGGTGTCGAAGTCACAACAGGTCCTTTGGGACAAGGGATTGCCAATGCTGTAGGGATGGCCATGGCAGAAGCACACCTTGCGGCGACATTCAACCGCCCAGATTTCCCAGTGGTTGACCACTATACCTATGTGATTAACGGAGATGGTGATTTGATGGAAGGGGTCAGTCAAGAAGCAGCTAGTTTGGCAGGTCACCTCAAACTAGGCAAGCTCATCATGCTTTATGATTCCAATGACATCTCACTAGATGGTCCAACTTCTATGGCATTCACTGAGAATGTCAAAGGGCGTTTTGAAGCCTATGGTTGGCAACATATTTTGGTGGAAGATGGCAATGACCTAGAAGCTATCGAGGCGGCTATTCGTCAAGCGCAAGCTGAGACAGAAAAACCATCCATCATTGAAGTCAAAACCATCATTGGCTATGGAGCGGAAAAACAAGGAACCAGTGCTGTTCACGGTGCCCCTCTAGGAGCTCAAGGCAGTGCTAAGGCCAAAGAAAATCTCGGATGGGATTACCCTGCTTTCACCGTGCCAGAAGAAGTTGCCCGTCGTTTTGAAATTGGCGTTAAATTCCGTGGTGAAGCAGCGCAAAACGCTTGGGAAACCACCTTCCATGAATACCAAGAAGCCTACCCTGAGCTAGCCCTAGCTTATCAAAAAGCATTTACAGATGAACCAATCCGTCTGGATTTGACAGCTCACGAGTTGGGGACAGCCGTGGCCAGTCGTGTTTCTAGTCAACAAGCTATCCAAGAAATTGCGGCTCAAGTGCCAAACTTCTGGGGAGGTTCGGCTGACTTGTCTGCTTCAAACAACACCATGATTAAAGCGGAAACAGACTTTCAACCAGACAATTATACTGGCCGCAACATTTGGTTTGGTGTCCGCGAATTTGCCATGGCAGCTGCAATGAATGGTATTGCCCTTCATGGGGGGAGTCGAGTTTACGGAGGGACATTCTTTGTCTTTTCAAACTATCTATTGCCAGCGGTTCGTATGGCTGCCTTGCAAGAACTCCCAACTGTTTATGTCATGACGCATGATTCTATTGCGGTTGGTGAAGACGGCCCGACACATGAGCCAGTTGAACAATTAGCAAGTGTGCGTTCTATGCCTAACCTCAATGTCATCCGCCCTGCTGATGGAAATGAAACCAATGCAGCTTGGCAACAGGCCTTGGCAGAAACCAAGCGCCCTACGATGTTAGTTCTAACGCGTCAAAACTTACCAGTAATTGAAGGAACCAAAGAATTGGCAGCAAATGGTGTTGCCAAAGGGGCCTACGTCATTTCAGAAGCTGCAGGTGATTTAGACGGTATCCTCATTGCCACAGGAAGTGAAGTAGCTTTAGCAATCGAAACGCAACAAGCTCTGGCAAAAGAAGGCACATACGTTCGAGTGGTTTCTATGCCAGCACAAAACATCTTCGACGAGCAAGATGCTGCCTATAAAGAAGAAATCCTTCCAAGCCATATCACAAAACGTTTAGCTATTGAAGCAGCAAGCAGTTTTGGATGGGGCAAGTATGTTGGACTTCAAGGGGATACCCTAACCATTGATACTTGGGGAGCCTCAGCACCAGGAAATAAGGTCTTTGAAGCCTACGGATTTACCGTTGAAAATGCAGTAGAACGTTATAAAGCCTTATAAATTAACTACTAGGCCTAAAAGGGAGTCGATGTGACTCTCTTTTTTTATGATTAAAAATCAAAAAAACTTTCAAAAACCTATTGACAGTAGTGTAGGATATTTAGTATACTGATTTAGCTGTCAGGGCGACGGCGCAAGACTAAGAAAAAGAT
>NZ_KQ969497.1 GCF_001578885.1 Streptococcus sp. DD12
TATTCCGCCATAGCTCAGTTGGTAGTAGCGCATGACTGTTAATCATGATGTCGTAGGTTCGAGTCCTACTGGCGGAGTAAGTAGAGGATAGCTGTATAGCTATCTTTTTATTTTGTCAACGGTAGTTGATGTCGAAGGTTAATAGTTTGAGAGGTTCGGAAAGGACCTCTTTTTGTGTTTATTCAGAGTTATGATGACCTATTTCCTAAAGGTGAAATGTTTTTAGGCAATGTTAGCTCTTATGAAAAGTCCTAAACTTCCTAATTCCTCGTGTAGTCTCTAGGTTTGACGGAAATTCTTTGAATACAGGGTTCTGGGAGATAGCTTATGGCTGTCCTGTGGTATTTGGAATGAGTTTCATAGGGTCTCAGTAATGATGGTATTTATGAGACTTTTTGTATACATTCAAAAGGCTCTATAATCTCTAAAGCGGTTTTACCCACTATAGAAATTACAGAGCCTTTCATTTATCGTTTTGCAATAGTAGTAAATTGAAATTTATCTAATTTATGATGACTTTCGGTGAACTGAAATTGTCTTCCATCAGTTAAGTAGGCCTTGGAACGAATGCAGACAATTTGGAGGTCTTTACCTAAGTCAAGGTAGTTTTTGTCATTTTCTGATATTTTTTCAATAGTGATTTCTTTTTTGGCAAAATCAATACGATGGTTTTGTTCAATGGTCGAATAAAGAGACTTTGTGGCTTCTTCTTTGGTTAAGGCAGGAACGATATCTTTTTTGATGTAGTCTGTGTCGAGTATGGTTGCTTTTCCATTGACAATGCGTTGTCGGATGATTTTCCATAAAAGTGTTTGTTCAGGAAAACCAGTGAGTTGCGAAAGTTTTTGGTCTGTGATTATCTTGCTGAAAGCTATTATCCTGGTTTGTGAAGAAAAATTGAGTTGGTTGACTAGCTGTTGGTAATTTGTAAGCTGGGCAACAGGAAGAGGGATTGTGGTACGGTTAAGAACTTGTGAACCTTGCCCTTGCGTTTTTTTGATATAGCCATTTTCTTGAAGGAGATCTAGAGCTTTTCGGATGGTACTGCGACTAACTTGATAGGTTGTTTGCAAGTCTTTCTCTGTTGGTAAATTGCTATTGGCTGGAAATTCTGATTCTAAAATCTTTTTCTCTAAATCTGCATAGATAAATTGGTATTTTTTCATAAGGGTCTCCACAAGGATTTGTCCTTATTTTAGCATACAAATTTGAATTTTTGACATTTAAGTTGAGAAAAAAGACCAGCTTGTCTTGTTTTAAAATTTGGAATCGGTTACAATAAAACCATAATAAATCTTATCACTAGATTGGAGTGTATACATGGGAAAATTTGAAAAGGATGCTAAGGAGCTCTTAGGGGCTATTGGTGGTAAAGACAACATCACAGCTGTTACGCATTGTGCCACACGGATGCGTTTTGTATTAGCTGACGATAATAAGGCAGATGTTAAGACCATCGAAGCGATTCCTGTCGTTAAGGGAACTTTTACCAATGCTGGTCAGTTTCAGGTTATCATTGGTAACGATGTTCCTATTTTCTATAATGATTTCACAGCTGTTTCTGGCATCGAAGGGGTGTCAAAAGAGGCAGCCAAATCAGCTGCAAAAAGCAACCAAAACCCTGTTCAGCGGGTTATGACGACTTTGGCGGAGATTTTTACACCTCTGATTCCTGCCTTGATTGTTGGCGGTCTCATTTTAGGTTTTCAAAATGTTTTAAGTGGCATCCAGTTTGAGGGTCTCGGTGGCAAAACAATTGTTGAGACGTCGCAGTTCTGGGCTGGAGTTAATGAATTATTGGGTATTCCTGGCGGTGCTATTTTTGGCTTTTTACCTGTAGGGATTACTTGGTCCGTCTCTCGGAAAATGGGGACGAGTCAAATCTTAGGGATTGTCCTGGGAATTTGTTTGGTTCATCCGAATCTGCTTAGTGCTTATGAATATGCTGCAGCACAAGCAGCTCATAAGGTACCAGTTTTTGACTTTGGAGCCTTTACTTTACAAAAGGTCGGTTACCAAGGGCAAGTTATTCCTGCCTTATTAGCTGGTTTGGCTTTAGCTTATCTTGAAATCTTCTGGCGCAAGTATATTCCAGAAGTGATTTCAATGATTTTTGTACCTCTTTTGTCTTTGATTCCAGCTGTTATCTTATCTTATGCAGTTCTTGGCCCAATTGGCTGGTGGCTAGGTGGAATCATTTCTAGTGTTGTTTTAGCAGGATTGACAGGTCCCGTTAAATGGCTCTTTGGTATTATTTTCGGGGCAATCTATGCACCATTTGTTATCACTGGTCTGCATCACATGACCAATGCCATTGACTTGGAGTTGGTTCGGACGTCGGGTGGAACAGGTCTTTGGCCGATGATTGCACTGTCTAATATCGCACAAGGTTCAGCCGTATTTGCTTACTATTTAATCAAACGACACAATGAACGCGAAGCACAAATTTCGTTACCAGCTGCCATTTCTGCTTATTTAGGAATTACAGAACCTGCCCTTTTTGGGGTCAATGTCAAATATATCTATCCTTTGGTAGCTGGGATGTCAGCCTCAGCGCTTGCAGGTTTACTTTCTGTAACTTTTGGTGTACAAGCCAATTCAGTCGGTATTGGAGGACTTCCTGCCATCTTGTCTATTCAACCGCGATTCTGGGTGCCATTTGCCCTAATCATGGTTGTTGATATCGCAGTTGCGATGGTATTGACCTTTATTTTCCATAAAACTGGTTTTCTGACTAAGACCGAAGAAGAAGGGCAAGCAAAACAAGTGGATGCCATCAAAGAGGCTGAGCAAGCGGCACCAAAAGCTGATTTTGAAACGATTGTTAGCCCATTGTCCGGTGACGTTAAAGACCTCAGTCAGGCATCAGACCCTGTCTTTGCACAAGGCGTTATGGGGCAAGGTGTGGTTATTTTTCCAAGTGAAGGGGAATTGGTCTCTCCAGTTAATGGAACGGTTACTGTCCTCTTTCCAACAAAACATGCAGTTGGTATCCTTTCAGATGAAGGGGTGGAACTGTTGATGCATATCGGAATGGATACGGTCAGTCTTGACGGTAAGGGCTTTGAGGCGCATGTGTCACAAGGTTCTCAAGTCAAAGTGGGTGATTCTTTGATTAGCTTTGATAAGCAGGTGATAGAAGAGGCTGGTTTGGTGACTGAAACACCTGTTATAATCACCAATCAAGACGTTTTCCAACCGGATGCTTTAGGGGAATTGCCACGTCAAGTCGCCCGCGGTGAACAGTTGATGACTGCAACTCGGATTTAAGCAAAAGTATAAGAGGTGACAGCTAGCGCTACACCTCTTTCCTTTAGACAGAAAAGAGATAAAAATGGTATTAGACAAAACAAAAGTGATTTATCAGATTTACCCGAAGTCCTATAAGGATACGACGGGAAATGGTGTTGGCGATTTTCAAGGGATTATTGAAAAGATTCCTTATCTGGCGGAATTGGGGATTGACATGATTTGGTTAAATCCATTTTACCCAAGTCCTCAGCGAGATAATGGCTATGATATTTCAGACTACACAGCAGTAAATCCTCTCTTTGGGGATATGGCAGACTTTGAAAAGATGGTAGCTGTTGGTAAGGCTTATCACATTGATTTTATGTTAGATATGGTTCTCAATCATTGTTCTACTGAGCATGAGTGGTTCCAGAAGGCTCTAGCAGGTGACAAGTATTATCAAGATTTCTTCTTTATTCAGGAGCAACCAACCGACTGGCAGTCTAAGTTTGGTGGCAGTGCTTGGGCACCTTTTGGCGATACAGGGAAATATTATCTTCATCTTTTCGACATAACTCAGGCGGATTTGGATTGGCGCAATCCAAATGTTCGTAAAGAATTATTTAAAGTGGTTAATTTCTGGCGAGAAAAAGGTGTTAAAGGCTTTCGGTTTGATGTGATTAATCTCATCGGAAAGGACCCAGTATTAGTGGATTGTGCCGAAGATGAGGGCAAACCAGCTTACACTGATAAGCCGATTGTACATGATTATTTGCACATGATGAATGAAGCAACTTTTGGTGAAGACGATAGCTTTATTACTGTAGGGGAAATGTCTTCTACCACTATTGATAACTGTGTCTTGTATTCAGCACCTGAGCGACATGAATTATCAATGGCCTTTAATTTCCATCATTTGAAGGTGGATTATGCGGATGGGCAAAAATGGACCCTTCATCCTTTTGATTTTGAAGCCTTAAAGCGTCTTTTCCATACCTGGGGACGTGAAATGAGCGACCGCGGAGGATGGTCAGCCCTATTCTGGAATAATCACGACCAACCACGTGCCCTCAATCGCTTTGTTGATGTTAAGAATTTCCGTCAAGAAGGAGCGACCATGTTGGCGGCCAGCATCCATTTGTCCCGTGGGACACCCTATATTTATATGGGAGAAGAGATTGGTATGCTAGATCCCGACTACGATACGATAGCGGATTATGTCGATGTTGAATCACTGAATGCTTTTGAGATGTTAAAAGGGGAAGGCAAATCAGAGGAAGAAGCGTTTCGAATTATTCAAGCCAAATCTCGAGATAACTCACGGACTCCCATGCAATGGGATAGTAGTTTAAATGCAGGTTTTTCAACAGGCACACCTTGGCTAAAACCAGGAAAAACTTATCCTGAGATTAATGTCGAGCGAGAAAAAGATGGGCCAATCTTCCAATTTTATCAAACATTAATTCAGTTAAGGAAATCGCATCCTATTATTTCAGAAGGGACTTATCGGCCAGTATTGGAAGACCACCAGCAGGTTTACGCTTTTGAACGCCTTTACAAGGACGAGAAATTGCTGGTTCTTAATAACTTTTATGATCAGACAGTTGAATTAGACCTACCAGAAGGCTACCAAGAGGGAGAAGTTTTCTTAACCAATCAAGAGCTAGCTAAGTGGGATAAAAAACTTCTATTGAAACCTTATCAGACCTTGGCGATAAAAGCTTAAAACCGAACGGACACTCGAAAAGAGTGTATTTTTTTGACTTATTGGTAAAATAAGGAGATTTAACACCAAAAAACGAAGGAAAATGCTATAATTATTTCATAAAACACGAAAAATATTCTTTTTTGGTCTAATATGTCCTTTTCTTCCTTTTAAAGTGACCGTATACTAATGCTATCACTTAAAAGGAGATTTTATATGGAAAATATTGGGAAATATTATGGAAAAGTTCGTTTGATTGTGTTGAAGCAACAAAAGCAGTATGGCATCCAGTTATGGGAAAAAGAAGATTGGGAACAAGAGGGCCTTATCTGTCTTTATCAGCTACTGACTAGCCATCCAGAGTTGCGAGATGATGAAGAAAAGTTGAGGATTTATTTTAAAACAAAATTTTCAAATTACGTTAAAGATCAATTGAGGGCTCAAGGGAGCCTCAAACGACGGATTAACAATCAAACTTTTGAAGATGTTCATGAGTTAGAGTATTTAATTGAGGACCCGAGAATGGCTGTGGAAAACTATCTTATCTTTCAGGAATGCTACCAATCTTTCAAAAATCAGTTAGAGACTAAGGAAGAGCACGAACAGTTAGAAAAAGTGGTAGCTGGAGAAGTCTTTCGTGGTCGCAAAGCCATGTTACGCCGTATGCAGACGTATTTTGAAGATGTTATAAAATAATCTCTCCCCTAGCAATGAGGAGAAATTTATGTTGGGAACGTTGGGAAATCGGATTAAAACACTACGAAAGGAAAAAAAGTTAAGCCGAGAGGCAATTTGTGAAGATGGTGAAGTGCTTTCTCCGAAGCAACTCTATCGCATTGAGGCAAATATTTCAATGCCCAGTGTGGAGAAAGTCGTCTTTTTGGCCAAACAGTTAGATGTTTCGGTGAGTGAACTCTTTGATGAGAAGAAAGAGTTACCTCAAGAATATCTTTCATTAAAGTATGATATTTTAAACACCCAAGTCTATCGGCATCCGGATTTAATGACTCAGGTCTTGAAACAGATATCAGATGTTCATGAGCGGTTCTATGCTGACTTACCTCAAGAGGAGGCCTATATCTTTGGTCTCCTCGAAAAAATGCTACGTGCCTATAACTTGGAGGAAGACCAGATGCCTATTACCGAGATAAAAGAGCATCTGCGACCCTTGTTGAATCATTTGTATTTTGATTTAAATACACTCATTATGATTCGGTATGTTCTTAATCGTGAAATCAGTTATGATGAAAAATATAAGAAAAGTTTGTTTGGTGCGTCCTATATTGCAATGGTTCAAGAGGAACTGGTCAATCTGACAACAACAGTGAGACGCGAAGACTGGTTTATCTGTCGAGACAATTTAATCACCGCCTTGACCTTAAGTTTAAATCATGCAGACCATGAGAAGTGTTTTCTTCTATTAAAAGTATTGAAAGAAAATATGGCGCGTTTTCAAGATGTCCAGAAAAAAATGATTGTGATGATGCTGGAATGGAAAATATTTCTGTTAAACAATCAGCTGGACGAAGCACAGGAAACCTATGATAAGACAAAGGCATTCGTGCAAATTATTGGTGACAAACATGTTCTAATGAAAATTATGGAAGAATGGGAAAGTGATTTCAAAGATTTCCAAAAGAAAAAGGAAATCTAATGGAAGCATAAAAAGCACGTTTGTAACATTTTTGTAATGGAAATGATATGATAAATATGGTAGCATAGTAATGTCTTATCAAAAAGGAGTTTTTATTAGATGAAAAAAAGCATTTTATCTGCAGTCTTGGTAAGTGGTGTTACCCTTACTTCTGCACAAACTTTGACTCATGTAAACGCTGATGAATATGATAATCAGATTGCCGCTAAGGATAGCGTCATCAGCGACCTTACTGCTCAACAAACTGATGCCCAAAAACAAGTAACCAATATTCAAGCACAAGTTGATTCATTGACAACTCAACAAAATGAATTGGCTGCGCAAAACGATCAATTGCAACAAGAGTCACAAGAACTCTCAACTGAGATTCAAACACTCTCTAACAAGATCGTTGCTCGTAACGAAACATTGAAGAAGCAAGCGCGTGCGGCTCAAAAAGCAAGCACACTCTCAAGCTACCTCGATGCCATTGCTAACTCAAAATCAATCTCAGATGCCATCAGCCGTGTTGCTGCTGTCCACGAGGTTGTTTCTACCAACCAAGCGACTATCAAGCAACAAGAATCTGATAAGTCAGCCTTGGAAGAAAAACAAGTAGCTAACCAAGAAGCTATCAATACAGTTGCAGCAAACCAAGTGCAATTGCAAGAAACTTCAGCTGCCTTGACAACTCAACAAGCTGAATTGCAAGCAGCACAATTGGCATTGCAAGCACAATTGGCGACAGCTCAAGAAGAAAAAGCATCTCTTCAATCACAACAAGCAGCCGCTCAAGCAGCCGCTCAAGCAGCCGCTGAACAAGCAGCTGCGCAAAAACAAGCGCAAGAAGCAGCTGCTCAAGCCGCTCAAGAATCAGTTCAAACAGCTCAAGCTGCTGTAGAAACTGGTACTGCTACAACGGATACTACAACAGATACTTCTGCTGATGCGGCAACTAGCCAACCAGCAGCGTCAACAGCTTCTGCAACACCTGCTGCAGCAACAGCAACAGCTGTGTCAGCAAGCGTGAATACAGCTGGTAACACCTATCCAGTTGGACAATGTACTTGGGGTGTTAAATCTCTCGTATCATGGGCTGGAAACGGCTGGGGAAATGCTAACCAATGGGGAGCTTCTGCAACAGCTGCTGGTCACTCAATTTCATCTACACCTTCAGTAGGTGCTATCGCAGTTTGGCCAAATGATGGTGGAGGATACGGACACGTGGCTTATGTGGTCGCAGTGAACGGAACAAACAGCATTCAAGTTATGGAATCAAACTATGCGGGTAACATGTCTATCGGTAACTACCGTGGTTCATTTGACCCAACAGCTTCAACTTGGGGTGGATCAGTATACTACATCTTACCTTAAGAACAAAACATTAAAAAAAGAGTGGGGACGCCTGCTCTTTTTTGCTGTTGCGAAAAGAGCCGAAAAAAGATAAAATAGAGGGGTAGTGAACTCGGTGTATATAATGTGGAGGGTATCATGTCTTACGCCAATTTAAAACTTTTTGCCTTATCATCTAATCAGGAATTAGCGGCTAAGGTTGCAGACACGATGGGGATTTCTTTAGGAAAATCAACTGTGCGTGAATTCTCAGATGGTGAGATTCAAGTTAATATTGAAGAATCTATTCGTGGCTGTCATGTCTTCATTTTGCAGTCGACTAGTGCGCCAGTCAATGATAATTTAATGGAAATTTTGATTATGGTGGATGCCTTACGTCGAGCTAGTGCAGCGACCATTAATGTCGTGATGCCATATTATGGCTACGCGCGTCAAGACCGTAAAGCACGTTCGCGTGAACCTATCACTTCCAAGCTGGTTGCCAACATGTTGTCTGTTGCTGGGGTTGACCGTTTGTTGACAGTAGATTTACACGCTGCTCAAATCCAAGGTTTCTTTGATATTCCAGTAGACCACCTCATGGGGGCGCCTCTCATTGCAGATTACTTTATCCGTAAAGGGATGACTGGAGATGACTATGTCGTTGTCAGTCCTGACCACGGCGGTGTAACCCGAGCGCGTAAGTTAGCGGAATACTTGAAAACGTCAATTGCCATCATTGACAAACGTCGTAGTGTCGATAAGATGAATACCAGTGAAGTGATGCATATTATCGGGGACGTTTCAGGCAAAACCTGTATTTTGATTGACGATATGATTGACACAGCTGGAACAATCTGTCACGCAGCGGACGCATTAGCAGAAAGTGGCGCAACAGCAGTTTATGCTTCTTGTACGCATCCTGTCTTGTCTGGTCCTGCCTTGGACAATATTGAAAAGTCAGCTATTGAAAAACTAGTGGTTCTGGATACAATTTATTTACCTGAGGAACACTTGATCGATAAGATTGAACAAATCACAATTGCTGATTTGATTGCGGAAGCCATTATCCGTATTCATGAAAATCGGCCCTTGTCTCCGCTGTTTACGATTCAAACCCAAAAATAATGACTTTAAAAAAGAGCCGGGTAGCTTTTACGTCTACAAGTGCTCTTTTTTGCTTGGTTTTAGTTTGTTTGTTGCTGGACTTGTAGTATAATGGTTAAAAATGATTTTTGGAGGGTGTATGGCATTAGTAGATCGCTTTAATAAGCATTTGGATGATATTCAGGTATCTTTAATTCGGCAATTTGATCAATCTATTTCAGATATTCCAGGGATTCTCAAGTTGACATTAGGGGAACCTGATTTTAATACGCCTGAACATGTCAAAGAGGCAGCTAAATCAGCGATAGATGCCAATCAGTCCCATTATACCGGTATGGCTGGTCTTTTACCCTTGCGTCAGGCGGCTGCAGACTTTGTGAAATCTAAGTATGGCTTGGCTTATGCCCCAGAAGATGAAATTTTGGTAACGATAGGCGCTACTGAAGCTCTATCAGCTACCTTAACAGCTATTTTGGAACCAGGGGATTCGGTTCTCTTACCAGCGCCTGCTTATCCAGGGTATGAGCCAATCGCAAACCTCGTGGGAGCTGAAATCGTTGAAATTGATACAACGTCTAATCAATTTGTCTTGACTCCTGAGATGCTAGAAGAGGCGATTAAAAAACAAGGGTCACGTCTCAAAGCCGTCTTGTTGAACTACCCAGCCAATCCGACTGGTGTGACTTATAGTCGAGAACAAATGCAAGCTCTTGCAGAGGTCCTCAAGCGTTATGAAATTTTTGTTGTCAGTGATGAAGTGTATTCGGAATTGAACTATGATGCCGAAGGTCACGTGTCTATTGCAGAGTTTATTCCCGAGCAAACTATTGTCATCAATGGTCTCTCCAAGTCTCATGCCATGACGGGTTGGCGTTTGGGCTTTATCTTTGCACCACGTGAGTTGACAGCACAATTGATTAAGAGCCACCAATACTTAGTGACGGCGGCCTCCACGATTTCTCAATTTGCTGGGATCGATGCCTTGACAGTTGGTAAAGATGATACCCTTGCGATGAAACAAGAATACCTGAAACGGCGTGATGTGATTATCGAGAAAATGTCAGCACTAGGATTTGACATTATCAAACCAAATGGTGCCTTTTACATTTTCGCTAAAATTCCAGAGGGCTATGAGCAGGATTCCTTTAAATTCTGTCAAGAATTTGCACGGCAACAGGCAGTTGCTATCATTCCTGGTGTGGCTTTTGGACCTTATGGAGAAGGCTACGTGCGTTTGTCTTATGCAGCTAGCATGGAAACCATTCAGGAAGCTTTGAGCCGTCTGGAGGAATTTATGCATGCCACTACAAGCAGTCACTAGTCGCGGACTGGTTTTGTTTGAACGCCCCTATCGTGAAAAAGATCGGCTGGTGAAGATTTTTACTGAACAGGCAGGCAAACGGATGTTTTTAGTGAAAAATAGCGGTCAATCGCGTTTACGTTCGGCTTTGCAACCCCTGTCTCTAGCAGACTACCTGTGTAAAATCAATCCTAATGGCCTGTCCTATTTGGATGATTACCGAGATTTGGAACCTTTGCATGAGGTGAGTCAAGATATTTTTAAATTGGCTCATGCGACTTATGCTATGGATTTGGCTGATCATGCGATAGATGATGGTGAGGAGGACCCAGCGCTCTTTGCTTTTTTGACTCAGATTTTACAGCTAATGAATCAAGGGGTTGATGAGGCGGTCTTATTGTTGATATATGAGACGCAGCTTTTGTCCCGTTTTGGGGTATCCTTGGACTTTAGTCACTGTGTATTTTGTCACCGTAGTCAGCAACGGTTTGATTTTTCCTTTAAATACTCAGGGGTTTTGTGTCCAGAACACTATTTGGAAGATGAAAAACGCCTCCACGCAGATCCGAATGTTTTGTACCTATTAGCGGGTTTTCAAGAGATTTCTTTGGAACGCTTGCAGGGGATTTCATTAAGCGCTGAGACAAAAGAGAAGCTGAGAGAGTTTATGGATGCTATTTATGATAATTATGTAGGAATACACTTAAAAAGCAAGAAATTTTTGGATGGCTTATCTGACTGGGGAGAAATCATGCGCTAATGTTTTACGTGAAACAAGCCATAAGGAAAAGAACTAGAAAGTAAGGAATAAAAATGACAGTTAAGACAATTGCAATTGATGCCATGGGAGGAGACCATGCGCCACAGGCTATTATTGAGGGAGTTAACCAAGCCTTGGCTGAGTTTTCAGATTTTGACGTAATCCTTTATGGCGATGAAGATAAAATCAAACCTCATCTAACGGCGACAGAGCGTGTTTCTATCGTACATACCACTGAAAAAATTTTTTCAGAAGATGAGCCCGTTAAAGCTATTCGAAAGAAGAAAAACGCCTCAATGGTTTTAGCGGCGCAAGCCGTTAAAGAGGGCAAGGCTGATGCCATGTTATCTGCGGGAAATTCAGGTGCCCTTTTGGCAGCTGGTGTCTTTATTGTTGGGCGAATTAAAGGGATTGACCGACCAGGTTTCTTGTCTACCTTACCAACGGTTGATGGACAAGGTTTTGACATGATGGATTTGGGGGCGAATGCTGAAAATACGGCGCGTCATTTGGACCAATACGCGACCTTGGGGTCTTTTTATGCCAAGCATGTTCGCGGGCTGGCTAAACCACGCGTTGGTTTGCTCAATAATGGAACAGAGTCCAGCAAAGGAGCACCTCTGCAACAAGATGCTTTTGGCTTACTGTCAGAAAATCCGGATATTCATTTTATTGGCAATATTGAAGCGCGTGAACTGCTCAATGGCGTTGCAGATGTTGTCGTGACAGATGGATTCACGGGAAATGCTGTCCTAAAAACGATGGAAGGGACGGGGGCGACTATTCTGTCCAGTTTAAAAACAGCCATTTTGAACGGTGGCTGGAAAGCTAAACTCGGGGCTCTTTTATTGAAAGATAGTCTCAAAGGCTTGCAGGCACAGATGGATTACTCAAACTTTGGTGGTGCGGTGCTCTTTGGCTTGAAGGCGCCAGTTGTTAAGAGTCACGGTTCTAGTCAGGCAAAGGATATTTACACTACTATCAACCAAATTCGTCGTATGCTAGAAGCTGACGTGGTTGCTAAATCCATTGAGGCATTTTCACATAAGGAGAAATAGATGACTCGCACACAGATTTTAGCACAGATGCAGGTTTTGGCAGAGGAACAAACCAATGAAAAACTGCTTTTTACAGAGTCATTAAGCCTGCAAGAAGGTTTAGGGGTGGACTCGATTGCGGTAATGGAATATATTATCAGTTTGGAAGATAATTTTGGCATGGATATTCCCGATGAGGTCCTTGACCATGTTCAAACGGTGGGGCAATTAGCTGATTATATTACAGAAAAGTTGGCCTAAGCCAATGGAGAGACTGGAGTGGTCTCTTTTTTTGTGTCTTGGAAAATGAAATTGGTGAAAATTGGGAAAAAGACAAGAAAATGCTAGATTATAGAAAAAAGCAAATGCAAACATTCGTAAATAACGAACAATGTTATTTAAATAAAGGTCTAATGTCTGTAAATTATTGAAGATAAGTGGGGGATATGTTAAAATAAGAAGAACACTTTAGGAAAGGCGAACAATTATGACGAAGGAACTGATTTATTCAGGAAAGGCCAAAGACCTTTATACAACTGAGGATGACGATGTTATTTTATCTGTCTACAAAGACCAAGCGACTGCTTTTAATGGCGTGAAAAAGGAGCAAATCGCTGGTAAAGGCGTTCTCAACAATAAGATTTCATCTTTTATCTTTGAAAAATTGAATGCTGCTGGGGTTAAGACACACTTCATCAAGAAGGTTTCTGAGACGGAACAATTGAATCAGAAGGTTACGATTATTCCATTAGAGGTTGTTTTACGTAATTACACGGCTGGTTCGTTTTCTAAACGTTTTGGTGTGGCAGAAGGTATCGCTTTGCCAGAGCCAATTGTTGAGTTTTATTACAAAAACGATGATTTGGACGACCCTTTTATCAATGATGAGCATGTCAAATTTTTAGATATTGCTAATGATGCTCAAATTGCCTACCTAAAAGAAGAAACCCGTCGCATCAATGCTCTCTTGGTGGATTGGTTCCAACAAATTGGCTTGAAACTGATTGATTTCAAGCTAGAATTTGGTTTTGATAAAGACGGCAATATTATCCTGGCAGATGAGTTTTCACCAGATAATTGCCGCTTGTGGGATGCCCAAGGACATCATATGGATAAGGATGTCTTCCGACGTGGTTTGGGAGAATTAACAGATGTCTATGAAGTCGTCTGGCAGAAATTGCAAGCATTAAAGTAAGCAGACCGTTAACTGGCTGAGTGTGAGTTCTAGGACATAAAGGAAGGAAATGAAATAGCCGTAAGACAGATGGGTGCTGTTGTCTAAAAGAGAGAGGCAATAGGCCTACTGTTTGCTATGACTGGGGATTTGATATATGGATAAACGTATTTTTGTAGAGAAGAAAGCAGATTTTGGAGTTAAGGCTCAGAGCTTGCTGGAAGAATTACGCCATAATTTACAATTGAAAACTTTGAAGAATGTGCGTGTTGTGCAAGTTTATGATATCTTTGATTTGGAAGACCACTTGCTTTCTCGGGCACAAGAACGCATTTTTTCAGAACCTGTGACGGATGTCTTGCTGACTGAGGCTGACATCAAGGCTACCTTGGCTCAGTCTGCCTTTTTTGCCATTGAAAGTTTGCCTGGTCAGTTTGATCAACGCGCAGCAAGTGCACAAGAAGCCCTTCTCTTGTTGGGAAGTCAGGGACAAGCAAGTGTTAATACCGCGCAATTGTATCTGGTTAACAAGGATATTGACTCTGTCGAGTTAGAGGCCGTTAAAAATTACTTGCTCAACCCTGTGGATTCGCGTTTTAAAGACATCACTGTTGGGATTGCCAAGCAAGATTTTTCTGAGTCTGATAAGACTATTCCAAACTTGGACTTCTTTGAAGGCTATACGGCAGAAGATTTTGCACAGTACAAGGCAGAGCAAGGATTGGCCATGGAAGTGGATGACCTGCTCTTTATTCAAGATTACTTCAAATCGCTTGGACGTGTGCCAACTGAGACGGAATTGAAGGTTTTGGATACTTACTGGTCTGACCACTGCCGTCACACAACCTTTGAGACGGAGTTGAAAAACATCGACTTCTCAGCTTCTAAATTTGAAAAACAATTGCAGGCGACTTATGACAAGTATATTGCCATGCGTGATGAGTTGGGACGTACGGAAAAACCGCAAACCTTGATGGATATGGCGACTATTTTTGGGCGTTATGAGCGTGCCAATGGGCGTTTGGATGACATGGAAGTGTCTGATGAAATCAATGCCTGCTCAGTTGAGATTGAAGTGGATGTCAATGGGGTCAAAGAACCATGGCTCCTCATGTTCAAGAATGAAACCCACAACCACCCAACAGAGATTGAACCATTTGGTGGTGCGGCTACCTGTATCGGTGGTGCCATTCGTGACCCATTGTCAGGGCGTTCCTACGTTTACCAAGCCATGCGTATCTCAGGTGCAGGCGATATTACAGCTCCGATTGCTGAAACTCGTGCGGGTAAATTGCCCCAACAAGTGATTTCAAAAACCGCAGCTCACGGTTATTCTTCCTACGGGAACCAAATTGGTTTGGCAACAACTTATGTTCGTGAATACTTCCACCCAGGCTTTGTGGCCAAACGGATGGAGCTAGGTGCCGTTGTCGGTGCAGCGCCTAAGGAAAATGTGGTCCGTGAGAAACCTGAAGCTGGTGACGTGATTATCTTGCTCGGTGGGAAGACTGGACGTGACGGTGTCGGTGGGGCGACAGGTTCATCTAAAGTTCAAACGGTTGAGTCTGTGGAAACAGCTGGTGCCGAGGTTCAAAAAGGAAACGCCATCGAAGAACGTAAGATTCAACGTCTTTTCCGCAATGGGGATGTGACCCGTCTCATCAAGAAATCCAATGACTTTGGTGCCGGTGGTGTCTGTGTGGCGATTGGGGAATTAGCCGACGGTCTTGAAATTGATTTGGACAAAGTGCCTCTGAAATACCAAGGCTTGAACGGTACCGAGATTGCCATCTCTGAATCACAAGAACGGATGGCGGTTGTCGTTCGTCCTGAAGATGTGGACGCTTTCGTTAAGGCTTGTCACAAAGAAAACCTTGATGCAGTTGTAGTGGCAACGGTTACTGAAAAACCAAATCTTGTCATGCACTGGAATGGGGAAACCATCGTTGATTTGGAACGTTCTTTCCTGGATACTAACGGTGTGCGTGTCGTGGTAGATGCCAAGGTGGTTGACAAGGCTGTCAAGCTCCCAGAAGAACGCCAAACATCTGCTGAAACCCTTGAAGCGGATACGCTTGAAGTCTTGGCTGACCTTAACCATGCCAGTCAAAAAGGCTTGCAAACCATCTTTGATAGTTCCGTTGGTCGGTCAACGGTCAACTCTCCACTTGGTGGGCGCTACCAAATCACGCCTACGGAAGCCTCTGTTCAAAAACTACCCGTTCAACATGGCGTAACAACAACGGCTTCTGTCATGGCGCAAGGATTCAACCCTTACATTGCTGAATGGTCTCCCTATCACGGGGCAGCCTATGCCGTCA
This sequence comes from Streptococcus sp. DD12, assembly GCF_001578885.1. Lineage (GTDB taxonomy): Bacteria > Bacillota > Bacilli > Lactobacillales > Streptococcaceae > Streptococcus. The sequence goes on from NZ_KQ969497.1 coordinate 15,601, forward strand.
TCGAAGCAACCGCTCGTTTGGTGGCTGCAGGGGCAAACTGGTCGAAAGCACGTTTTTCTTACCAAGAGTATTTTGAACGCATGGACAAACAAGCAGAACGTTTTGGCCAACCGGTATCGGCTCTTCTTGGTTCCATTGAAGCGCAAATTCAACTTGGTTTGCCATCTATCGGTGGGAAGGACTCCATGTCTGGTACCTTCGAAGAATTAACCGTACCACCAACCTTGGTTGCTTTTGGTGTGACAACAGCTGATAGCCGTAAGGTTCTTTCCCCTGAATTTAAAGCAGTGGGTGAAAATATCTACTATATCCCAGGTCAAGCCCTTTCCCAAGAGATTGACTTTGACTTGATTAAGAAAAATTTTGCTCAGTTTGAAGCCATCCAAGCGGACTACCAAGTAACCTCTGCTTCAGCAGTCAAATATGGTGGTGTCCTTGAAGCGCTTGCTCTGGCAACCTTTGGGAACCATATCGGTGCTACAGTGGACTTGGCTAATCTTGAAAGTGCTTTGACCGCTCAATTGGGTGGCTTTGTCTTCACATCTGCTGAAGACATTGCAGGTGTTGAGAAAATCGGTCAAACAAGTGCTGACTTTACACTCACTGTCAATGGTGTAAGGCTTGATGGACACAAACTTGACAGGGCCTTCCAAGGGAAATTGGAAGAGGTTTACCCAACCGAATTTGTCCAAGCGACTGAGTTGGAAGACCTACCTGCTGTGGCCTCAGAAACAGTCATCAAAGCCAAAGAAACCATTGAGACACCAGTGGTTTACATCCCAGTATTCCCTGGAACAAACTCTGAGTACGATTCTGCTAAGGCCTTTGAAAAAGAAGGTGCGAACGTCAACTTGGTGCCATTTGTGACGCTTAACGAAGAGGCTATCGTCAAGTCTGTTGACACCATGGTTGACCATATCGAAAAAGCTAACATCATCTTCTTTGCTGGAGGATTCTCAGCAGCGGATGAGCCCGATGGATCTGCGAAATTTATCGTGAACATCTTGCTCAATGAAAAAGTACGTGCAGCCATTGATGCCTTCATCGCGCGTGGTGGCCTGATCATTGGTATCTGTAACGGATTCCAAGCCCTTGTTAAATCAGGTCTTCTCCCATATGGTAACTTTGAAGACGCTAGCAGTACCAGTCCAACTCTCTTTTATAATGATGCCAACCAACACGTGGCCAAGATGGTGGAAACACGCATTGCTAACACCAACTCACCATGGCTTGCTGGAGTAGCAGTTGGTGACATCCATGCCATTCCAGTTTCTCACGGGGAAGGGAAGTTTGTTGTAACGGCTGAAGAGTTTGCAGAGCTTCGTGACAATGGTCAAATCTTTAGCCAATATGTGGACTTTGACGGCCAACCAAGCATGGATTCCAAGTACAATCCAAATGGTTCAGTTAATGCCATCGAAGGAATCACCAGCAAGAACGGTCAAATCATTGGGAAGATGGGTCATTCCGAACGTTTCGAAGACGGACTCTTCCAAAATATTCCTGGCAAGAAAGACCAAGGTCTCTTTGCATCAGCCGTTAAGTACTTTACTGGGAAATAATTTTCTTCTCTCTACTCGACACTTGCAGAGAGGACAAAAAGACTGTTGCTAGAGTTGCTTGCCAAGCTCTTCATCGCTTGGATGGTCTAGCGGACGCGTAACAGGTATTTTCCATCTTAGCAGTGGTCCACTAGGACTTGGGCATGTTGAGAGATAGCAGGCATGTAAGCCAGGATATGATGGCTGTCATACGTGCTTTTTGAGGAAAATATCACAAATAAAAGGTATAGAAAATGACATACGAAGTGAAATCTCTTAATGAAGAATGTGGGATTTTTGGGATTTGGGGACATCCCCAAGCCTCACAAGTTACCTATTTTGGACTTCATAGCTTACAGCACCGTGGTCAAGAAGGGGCAGGTATTCTTTCAAATGATCAGGGGCAACTGAAACGCCACCGTGATTTGGGGCTTTTGTCTGAAGTCTTTAAAAATCCTGCGGATTTAGATGGCTTGACAGGAGAGGCTGCTATTGGGCATGTACGCTATGCGACAGCTGGAAATGCCTCAATCAATAATGTTCAACCTTTCTTGTTTGAGTTTTATGACATGCAGATGGGCTTGGCGCATAATGGCAATTTGACAAATGCTGAGACTCTTAAACGAGAGTTGGAAAAAGAGGGAGCCATTTTTTCAAGTTCATCGGATACTGAAATTTTGATGCACCTGATTCGCCATAGCAAAAAAGAGCACTTTGAGGATAAACTCAAAGAGGCGCTCAATACGGTTAAGGGTGGTTTTGCCTACCTCGTCATGACGGAAGACAAACTCTACGCCGCTTTGGACCCCAATGGTTTTCGTCCCTTGTCCATTGGACGCATGAAAAATGGCGCTTGGGTCGTTTCTAGCGAGACCTGTGCTTTTGAAGTGGTTGGCGCTGAGTGGGTCCGTGATGTCAAACCAGGAGAGTTGGTCATTATCGACCAAGATGGCGTGACCTATGACAGCTACACCAATGACACCCAGCTGGCTATTTGTTCGATGGAATATGTCTATTTTGCACGGCCTGACTCTGTTATTCACGGGGTAAATGTTCACACAGCTCGTAAAAACACAGGTCGTATCCTTGCCCAAAACTTCCCGTTTGAGGCGGATATCGTCGTTGGTGTGCCCAATTCGTCTTTGTCAGCGGCCTCAGGCTTCTCAGAAGAGTCCGGTTTGCCAAACGAGATGGGCTTGATTAAAAACCAATACATTCAGCGAACCTTTATCCAGCCGACGCAGGAACTACGTGAGCAAGGTGTCCGCATGAAGCTGTCCGCTGTTTCAAGCATCGTCAAGGGCAAGCGCGTGGTAATGGTAGATGATTCTATTGTGCGTGGAACGACTTCCAGACGTATTGTGCAATTGTTGCGAGAAGCGGGTGCGGCTGAGGTTCATGTGGCCATTGCGAGTCCACCGTTGAAGTACCCTTGCTTTTATGGTATCGATATTCAAAGCCGTCGGGAGTTGATTGCGGCCAACCATACGGTTGAAGAAACTCGCGAAATCATAGGTGCAGATAGTTTGACTTACTTGTCGATTGAGGGCTTGATTCAGTCTGTTGGTCTCGAAACGGATGCGCCAAATGGGGGTCTTTGTGTGGCCTATTTTGACGGAGATTATCCAACACCACTTTACGACTACGAGGAACGCTATCTACAAAGTCTAAAAGAAAAAACGAGCTTTTACTAGGAGGATTTATGAAATTTTCCATTCAAGCGTCTAATGTCGCTAAAAAGAAAGACTTCACCTACGAATTTAGTTTGTCCGATGCCGTTATTATTGCAACGACAGTGACCTTAGTGGGTTCCATTGCTTTGGTGAAAATTGCGAAAGATTATAAACCTCTCCTGAAAAGAGGATAGGTGTCTAAAAGAAGGAAATAAATATGACTGAAAATAAAAATGCATACGCTCCACGTCTCACTACTGACTAAAAGCTAAAGCATTTGTCAGTAGACGCTTTGTCCTATGGGACCAAAGCTAGAGACCTGACTAGTATTTTTAGATAAAAAGATGGTTTATCTAAAAATACGTCGCACTCTTTCTCAAAAAAGAAAAGGATTAAAAAATGACAAATAAAAATGCATACGCGCAGTCTGGCGTAGATGTTGAAGCAGGCTATGAAGTGGTTGAACGAATCAAAAAACACGTGGCGCGTACGGAGCGTGCCGGTGTTATGGGAGCTCTTGGTGGCTTCGGTGGGATGTTTGACCTGTCAAAAACAGGTGTCAAAGAGCCTGTTCTGATTTCAGGGACAGATGGTGTTGGGACCAAGCTCATGTTGGCCATCAAGTATGACAAACACGACACCATCGGTCAGGACTGTGTGGCCATGTGTGTTAACGACATCATCGCTGCAGGTGCAGAACCCCTTTACTTCCTGGACTACGTCGCAACTGGTAAAAACGAACCAGCTAAACTGGAGCAAGTCGTGGCTGGTGTGGCTGAAGGCTGTGTGCAAGCTGGTGCTGCCCTTATCGGTGGGGAAACAGCTGAAATGCCTGGTATGTATGGCGAAGACGACTATGATTTGGCGGGATTTGCAGTCGGTGTGGCTGAAAAATCTCAAATCATCGACGGTTCAAAGGTGGCAGCAGGCGATGTCCTTCTTGGACTGGCTTCCAGCGGGATCCACTCCAATGGGTACTCCCTCGTCCGTCGTGTCTTTGCTGACTACACAGGTGAGGAAGTCTTGCCAGAACTGGAAGGCAAAAAACTCAAGGAAGTTCTCCTAGAACCAACGCGGATCTATGTTAAGGCAGTGTTGCCACTCATCAAAGAAGAATTGGTCAACGGAATCGCCCACATCACTGGTGGTGGTTTTATCGAAAACATTCCTCGTATGTTTGCAGATGACTTGGCTGCGGAAATCGACGAAAGCCAAGTACCTGTTCTTCCTATTTTCAAAGCCCTTGAAAAATATGGGGAAATCAAACATGAAGAAATGTTTGAAATCTTCAACATGGGGATTGGACTCGTGCTGGCAGTGAAACCTGAACATGTGGAACGTGTCAAAGCCTTGCTGGATGAACCTGTCTATGAAATCGGTCAGATTGTGAAAAAAGAAAATGAAAGTGTCATCATTAAATAAAAAAATCGCTGTCTTTGCCTCTGGTAACGGCTCCAACTTCCAAGTGATTGCAGAACAATTTCCCGTGGCGTTTGTCTTTTCAGATCATCGTGATGCCTATGTGCTTGAACGTGCTGACCGTCTAGGTGTGCCTGCTTATGCCTTTGAGCTTAAGGAGTTTGAGAACAAAGTTGCCTATGAAAAAGCCATCGTTAAACTCTTGGACGAGCACCAAATCGACTTGGTTTGTTTGGCGGGCTACATGAAAATTGTCGGCCCAACCTTGCTAGCAGCTTATGAAGGCCGTATCATCAATATTCATCCAGCCTATCTGCCGGAATTCCCAGGTGCCCACGGTATTGAGGACGCTTGGGAGGCAGGTGTTGCCCAATCTGGCGTGACCATTCACTGGGTGGACTCCGGAGTGGATACCGGCAAGGTCATCAAACAAGTCCGTGTCCCACGACTGGCAAAGGATAGCCTCGATACCTTTGAAACCCGCATCCATGAAGCAGAGTACCAACTCTATCCAGAAGTGTTGGATGGATTAGGGGTTGCGAGAAAATGAAAAAATGGCTAGAATGGCCAGCACTAGCTATCTTGGTAATCCTGTTAAGAACCCTTGTCAGTCTCACTGTCCCGGATTTTCCCTATTGGGCACGGTTTTTATTGACAATTGTTCTGGGAGTTGTAGTGATTGTTTCTATTCACCTCGTCAGTAAGAAATGGAATAGACCTAGCTAATTTGAAAATGAAAGGAATTAAAGCCGTCAGGAAGGTTCGAAAAATAGGAAAATAATCCTTAGACGTAAGTGTCTTTGATAGGTTTCTTGTTTTTCATCCCCCTTCTCGTCGGACTTGGTATCTTAATTATGACTAAACGTGCACTGATTAGTGTTTCAGACAAAGCGGGCATTGTTGAATTTGCTCAAGAACTAAAAAAACTCGGTTGGGACATTATCTCGACAGGTGGGACCAAGGTTGCCCTTGACAAGGCTGGGGTTGACACCATTGCCATCGATGATGTGACTGGTTTTCCAGAAATGATGGACGGTCGTGTCAAGACTCTCCACCCAAAGATCCACGGTGGTCTCCTTGCTCGTCGTGACCTTGATAGCCACCTAGAGGCTGCCAAGGACAATAATATCGAACTTATCGACCTTGTTGTGGTTAACCTCTACCCCTTCAAGGAAACCATCCTTAAACTAGACGTGACCTATGCGGATGCGGTTGAAAATATCGACATTGGTGGTCCATCCATGCTTCGTTCTGCTGCGAAGAACCACGCTAGCGTGACAGTTGTAGTTGACCCAGCAGACTATGCTGTTGTTCTTGACGAATTGGCAGCCAACGGCGAAACGACTTACGAAACCCGTCAACGCTTGGCAGCAAAAGTATACCGTCACACAGCTTCATACGACGCTTTGATTGCGGAATACTTCACCGCACAGGTGGGGGAAAGCAAGCCTGAAAAACTCACCTTGACCTATGACCTCAAGCAAGCCATGCGTTATGGGGAAAACCCTCAACAGGATGCGGACTTCTACCAAAAAGGCTTGCCAACGGACTACTCTATCGCGGCTGCCAAGCAGCTGAATGGTAAAGAATTGTCCTTCAACAACATCCGTGACGCTGATGCGGCTATCCGGATCATCCGTGACTTCAAGGAACGCCCAACCGTTGTGGCTCTCAAACACATGAACCCATGTGGAATTGGTCAAGCCGACGACATCGAAACGGCTTGGGACTATGCTTATGAAGCTGACCCAGTCTCCATCTTTGGTGGAATTGTCGTTCTCAACCGTGAAGTGGACGCTGCGACAGCCCAAAAAATGCACGGGGTCTTCCTTGAAATCATCATCGCACCAAGCTATACAGATGAAGCGCTTGAAATCTTGACAACCAAGAAGAAAAACTTGCGGATTCTTGCCTTGCCATTTGACGCGCAAGAGGCCAGTGAAGTGGAAGCAGAATACACGGGTGTTGTTGGTGGACTTCTGGTTCAAAACCAAGACGTGGTCAAAGAAAGTCCAGCGGACTGGCAAGTGGTGACCAAACGTCAACCAACTGAGACAGAAGCGACAGCCCTTGAGTTTGCTTGGAAAGCTATTAAGTACGTCAAGTCAAACGGGATCATTGTGACCAACGACCACATGACCCTTGGTGTCGGACCAGGTCAAACCAATCGTGTGGCTTCAGTCCGCATTGCCATTGACCAAGCCAAAGACCGTTTGGACGGGGCTGTCCTTGCTTCCGATGCCTTCTTCCCATTTGCGGATAACGTGGAAGAAATCGCCAAGGCAGGGATTAAAGCCATCATCCAACCCGGTGGCTCCGTGCGTGACCAAGAGTCTATCGAAGCGGCAGACAAGTATGGCTTGACCATGATTTTCACTGGTGTACGCCACTTTAGACATTAAGAAAAAAGTCAATTTCTGGCAGTCTGAGGACTGGCTGAGATTGGCTTTTTTAGCGAAAAAAATAAAAAATAATTTTCATGTCATAAAACGTTACATTTATTGTTGACAAGGCTATTTAATCACGTTATACTAGGGGAGAAAGGAGCTTGCCATGAAGGAAAAGGAACTACGTCGATCGCTTGCAGTCTTTACGATTGGCTCAGTTATGAAGTTGACAGATTTGACAGCGCGTCAAATTCGTTACTATGAAGAGCAAGGTTTGGTTTTTCCAGAACGAACCCAAGGAAATCGGCGTCTGTATTCTTTGAATGATATGGATCGGCTCCTAGAAATCAAGGACTTTATTGCTGATGGCAAAAAGATGTCAGCTATTCGGGCGATTTATGCCAGTCGGAAACAGAAAGAACACAATATTTCTGATGAAGAGCTAAGACATCGTTTACGTCAGGAGATGAGCCAACAAGCTGGCTTTACCAGTCCTTCCGCAACCCACTTTGGTAATCTACGCTTCTAATTTCCAATTCGTAGATAGAGATTTTAAGGAGATCTTAACATTATGGCTATCACAGCAGAAGACATTCGTCGCGAAGTGAAAGAAAAAAATGTCACATTCTTACGTTTGATGTTCTCAGACATCGCAGGTTCCCTCAAAAACGTTGAAATTCCTGCGACAGATGAGCAGTTGGATAAGGTTTTGAGCAACAAAGCCATGTTCGATGGGTCTTCTATCGAAGGGTTTGTCCGGATTAATGAATCTGACATGTACCTCTACCCTGACCTTGACACTTGGATTGTCTTCCCTTGGGGGGATGAAAATGGCGCAGTAGCTGGTCTGATTTGTGATATCTATACTGCCGAAGGGGAGCCTTTTGCAGGTGACCCACGCGGCAACCTGAAACGCGCTTTGAAACATATGGAAGAGGTTGGCTTTAAATCCTTTAACCTAGGACCTGAGCCAGAATTCTTCCTCTTCAAGCTCGATGAAGATGGTGAAACAACATTGGAAGTCAACGACCGTGGTGGCTACTTTGATTTGGCACCGACCGATTTGGCAGACAATACCCGTCGTGAAATTGTGAATGTCTTGACTCAGTTAGGCTTTGAAGTGGAAGCATCCCACCACGAGGTTGCGGTTGGACAACATGAGATTGACTTCAAATATGCGGATGTCTTAAAAGCATGTGATAACATCCAAATCTTTAAACTCGTTGTTAAGACCATTGCACGCAAACATAACTTGTATGCGACCTTCATGGCAAAACCAAAATTTGGTATCAATGGGTCTGGAATGCACTGTAACATGTCACTTTTTGACAAAGATGGCAACAACGCCTTCTTTGATCCAGAAGACCCACGTGGTATGCAACTGTCACAAAATGCTTACTACTTCTTGGGTGGTCTTATGGAGCATGCCTACAACTACACGGCTATCATGAACCCAACTGTAAACTCTTACAAACGTTTGGTCCCTGGTTATGAAGCACCTGTCTACATTGCATGGGCTGGTCGTAACCGTTCACCATTGATTCGCGTACCTGCTTCACGTGGAATGGGGACACGTTTGGAATTGCGGTCTGTTGACCCAACAGCGAACCCTTACCTGGCTTTAGCGGTTCTTTTGGAAGCGGGTCTTGACGGAATTGAAAATAAAATCGAAGCGCCAGAACCTGTGGAATCTAATATTTACGTTCTTAATGAAGCAGAACGTAAAGAGTACGGCATCAAAGACCTGCCATCAACACTGCACAATGCGGTTAAAGGGCTTTTGGAAGACGATGTTGTTAAGGAAGCCTTGGGTGACCACATCTTGACGAACTTCGTTGAAGCTAAGCGCATTGAGTGGGCATCTTATGCTGCCTTCGTTTCACAATGGGAAATTGATAACTACCTGCACCTATATTAAGCAAAGCAAGGGGCCTAAGGGCCCTTTTGCTATGAGTCAGTCGCTTGTGGGGATTTTCAAACGAGAAGCGCCTAGCGCGAGTAATATTTCAAATTACCCCTTGTCAATCCCATAAGACTGTGGTAAACTAGTACAGAATGTGGCGTATGCCCGAAAACTAAGAGGAGGTATTCCATGGCTAAAGTATGTTATTTTACTGGTCGTAAGACAAAAGCAGCTAATAACCGTTCACACGCAATGAACAAAACAAAACGTACCGTTAAACCAAATCTTCAAAAAGTTACGATTCTTGAAGACGGAAAACGTAAAAAGTTTGGGTTTCAGCTCGTGCCCTTAAATCAGGTAAAGTTGAGCGTGTCTAACCTAGATAAAAAAGAGTTTGGAAGTTATTCCGAACTCTTTTTTTGTGCCTAAACACGATCATCTTCTGACTGAAAAATGGCTTTAAATTGTCAAGCCTAATAAGATTATGATAAAATGGAGTGATTAAAGAATTTGAGGTTAGGAATATGACAGTAAAAATTAATACACAAGACGGTCAAATTGAACTGTCTGATGATGTCATTGCTACAGTTGTTGGGGGTGCTGCAACACAGATTTTTGGTGTTGTCGGTATGGCTAGCAAAAGCGCTGTAAAAGATAATATTCAAGCTCTCTTGCGTCGTGAAAATTACGCCAAGGGTGTCGTTGTGCGCGCCAGTGAAGAAGACGGTATCAGCGTTGATGTGTATACGGTGATGAGTTATGGCGTGAAGATTTCAGAAGTTTCAAAGAATATCCAAGAACGTGTGAAATTTAATCTAGAAAACCAATTGGGCATTGCAGCAGATACGGTCAATGTCTACGTACAAAATATTCGAGTGATGGGAGAAAAAGCGTGACAACAATTACTACAAGTCTCTTGCAGGAAATGGTTCAAGCGGCCGCAACACGCTTGAGCAGCCAGGCAGAGTATGTTAACTCGCTAAATGTCTTCCCTGTTCCAGATGGAGACACAGGGACTAACATGAGCATGACCATGGATAATGGGGCAAAGGAAGTTTCTCGCCAAGATGCTGCTACAGTTGGCGAAGTTGGACAAATCTTGTCCAAAGGGCTTTTAATGGGTGCCCGTGGGAACTCTGGAGTCATCACCTCTCAGCTCTTTCGTGGTTTTGGACAAAGCATCAAAGAAAAAACCGAGCTAGATGGTAAAGATTTGGCTCAGGCCTTCCAAGCAGGTGTAGAAGTTGCCTATAAAGCGGTGATGAAACCCGTAGAAGGGACCATTCTGACAGTTTCACGGGGGGCTGCAACAGCGGCTATCCATAAGTCTGAAACGAGTGATGATGCTGTTGCTGTTATGACGGCGGCCCTTGACGGTGCCAAAGCCGCCTTAGCTAAGACACCAGAAATGTTGCCGGTTTTAAAAGAGGTCGGCGTCGTGGACTCTGGTGGCCAAGGTTTGGTGTATATCTACGAAGGCTTCTTATCCGCTTTGACTGGCGAATACATTGCTTCAGATGATTTTCAAGCGACTCCCGCAACGATGACGGAAATGATTAATGCCGAACACCATAAGGCGGTCGCTGGACACGTGGCAACTGAAGATATCACCTTTGGTTATTGTACGGAAATTATGGTGTCTTTGGGACAAGGGCCTACAGTTGTTCAGGACTTTGACCACGACACTTTCCGCAACTACCTCAATAATCTGGGGGACTCGCTTTTAGTCGTCAATGATGATGAAATCGTCAAAGTCCACGTCCATACAGAAGATCCAGGCTTGGTTCTTCAAGAGGGACTCAAATACGGGTCTTTGGTCAAGGTCAAGGTAGATAACATGCGCAACCAGCATGAAGCTCAAGTTGAAAAAGAAGAACGCCTTGAGCCTCAGACGCAAGCGCCAAAACCTTATGGTGTTATTGCAGTAGTCGCTGGTCAGGGAATGGCTGATATTTTTGAGTCACAGGGTGTTGATTACGTGATTTCAGGTGGGCAAACCATGAATCCGTCAACCGAGGATGTGATTCGTGCCATCAATGCTGTCAATGCAGAGCAAGTTATCATTCTTCCAAATAACAAGAATATCTTTATGGCAGCCCAAGCCGCAGCAGAAGCCTCTGATATTCCAGCTGGAGTTGTGCCGACTAAAACCTTGCCACAGGGCTTGACCAGTCTTTTAGCCTTCAACCCAGAGGTAGATGTTCAAACAAACGTTGACGCGATGACTGCAGCACTAGATGACGTGGCTTCTGGCAGTGTCACACTGGCAGTTCGTGATACGACAATTGACGGTTTAGCTATCCACGAAGGTGACTTTTTAGGGATGGTTGATGGGAAAATTGTCATTTCAGCGACTGATTTGGAAGCCGTTCTCTTGACCAGCTTTGAGCGCATGATCACAGAAGACAGTGAGATTGCTGCTATCTATGTTGGTGAAGAAGGTGATCAGGCCTTTGCGAAAGCCATTGCACAAAAATTGGAAGAAGCGCATGAAGATTTAGAAGTTGAGATTCATTTGGGTGGTCAGCCAGTCTATCCTTATCTCATGAGCGTTGAATAAATAAAGGAGTCTGAGACAGTTGTCTCGGGCTTTTTGCATGGGCAAAAGGAAATTTGTCAAAAAAGGCGAAATTTTCTGACAATTCCCTTGACAATCTCCTTAAAAATGTTAGTATATGATGTACTGATGTGGTCGTTATCTATTCGGAAAATGCTTGCAAAATTTGCAGAAAATGATATCCTAGGGATAACGTTTTACCATGATGACAGAAATGAAAAAGAAAGGAAGCCTATGGGAAAAATCACGCTTGATGAGCCCAAAACAGGGTCGCAACTCCTTCTTGAAACCCTAAGGGATCAGGGAGTCGATACGATTTTTGGTTATCCAGGGGGAGCTGTTTTACCCCTTTATGATGCGATTTACAGTTTTGAAGGGATTCATCATATTTTAGGACGTCATGAGCAGGGCTGTGTTCACGAAGCAGAAGGTTATGCAAAGTCAACCGGTAAAGTTGGTGTGGCAGTTGTGACCAGTGGTCCTGGGGCAACCAATGCCATTACGGGTATTGCAGATGCCATGAGCGATAGCGTTCCCCTCTTAGTTTTCACGGGGCAAGTGGCGACGGCAGGGATTGGTAAGGATGCCTTTCAAGAAGCTGATATTGTTGGGATTACCATGCCAATCACGAAGTACAATTATCAGGTTCGTGATACGGCAGATATTCCACGGATTATCACAGAGGCTATCCATATCGCAACGACGGGACGTCCAGGCCCAGTCGTCATTGACTTACCAAAAGATATCTCAGATAAAAAGGTTGAGGCCATCAATGACCCGGCCGTTCACTTACCGAGCTATCAGCCGACAGTTGTGCCAAATGAGATGCAAATCAAAAAAATTCTCAAGCAACTGGGCAAGGCTAAAAAACCTGTTATTGTCGCAGGTGGCGGGGTGACCTATTCGGAAGCCAGCGATGCTTTGATCGCCTTTGCAGAACGCTATCAGATTCCAGTCGTGACTAGTCTTTTGGGACAAGGAACTATCGCAACGACTCACCCCCTATTTTTGGGAATGGGTGGCATGCACGGCTCCTATGCGGCAAATATCGCCATGACGGAAGCAGACTTTATGCTTGCTATCGGCTGTCGGTTTGATGACCGCCTGACAGGTAATCCAAAAACCTTCGCCAAAAATGCCAAGGTTGTCCATGTAGATATTGACCCTGCTGAGATTGGGAAAATCATTGCTGTTGATATTCCGGTTGTTGGTGATGCCAAGAAGGCACTAGAAATGCTTCTAGCAGAAACGCCAATCCATAATAACACGCAAAAATGGATTGAAAAGGTCAATAAAGACAAGGAACGTGTGCGATCTTACGATAAGAAAGAGCGCGTGGTTCAACCACAGGCTGTCATTGAGCGTATCGGTGAACTGACGGATGGTGACGCCATCGTCGTGACCGATGTTGGTCAACACCAAATGTGGACAGCTCAGTATTACCCTTATAAAAATGAACGCCAGCTTATCACATCGGGTGGTTTAGGTACCATGGGATTTGGTATTCCAGCGGCTATTGGGGCCAAGATTGCCAATCCTGATAAAGAGGTTGTCCTGTTTGTCGGTGACGGTGGGTTCCAGATGACTAACCAAGAGTTAGCTATCTTGAACATCTACAAGGTGCCTATCAAGGTGGTTATGCTGAACAATCATTCACTGGGAATGGTTCGGCAGTGGCAGGAGGCTTTCTACGACGGTCGGACGTCCGAGTCAGTCTTTGATGTTCTCCCTGATTTCCAAAAACTTGTAGAAGCCTATGGTATCGAACACTACAAGTTTGATAATCCTGCAACCTTAGAAGATGACTTGACGGTCATTCAGAAAGACAAACCGCTCTTTATTGAGGTTGATATTTCTCGCAAAGAGCATGTGCTTCCTATGGTGCCAGCCGGAAAGAGTAATCATGAGATGTTGGGGGTGAACTTCAATGCGTAGAATGTTAACCGCTAAACTGCGAAACTCGACGGGTGTCCTCAACCGTTTTACCGGTGTCCTCTCTCGTCGTCAGGTCAATATTGAGAGTATCTCTGTCGGCGTAACCGAAGAACCAAATATTTCACGTATTACGATTATCATCGATGTGGCTAGTCATAATGAAGTCGAGCAAATCATTAAACAGCTTAATCGTCAGATCGATGTGATTCGCATCCGTGACATTACCGATCAACCACACTTGGAGCGAGAGGTGATTTTGGTTAAGGTGACCGCACCACCAACCAAACGGGCTGAGGTTTTGGCTATCATTCAACCTTTCCGTGCAACGGTTGTGGATGTGGCACCGACCTCGATTACGGTGCAGATGACTGGCGATGCTGAAAAGAGCGAGGCGCTCCTGCGTGTGATTCGCCCTTACGGCATCAAAAACATCGCCCGTACGGGGGCAACTGGTTTCACCCGAGACTAGTTAGCTTTCCTTTTCCTTATTATTGTTACCCCATGTCTTAAAAAGACAAATATATTTTTTAGAAAAGAGATTTTTCATGGCAGTAGAAATGCAATACGAAGCAGACGTAAAAGTTCCAGCACTTGACGGTAAAAAAATTGCCGTTATCGGTTATGGTTCTCAAGGACATGCGCACTCACAAAACTTGCGTGATACAGGTCACGATGTGATTATCGGTGTTCGTCCAGGTAAGTCTTTTGATAAAGCTAAAGAAGATGGTTTTGATACTTACACAGTAGCAGAAGCAACTAAATTGGCTGACGTTATCATGATTTTGGCACCAGACGAAATCCAAGCAGACCTCTACGAAGCAGAAATTGCACCAAACTTGGAAGCTGGTAATGCCGTTGGTTTTGCACATGGATTTAACATCCACTTCGAATTCATCAAAGTTCCTGAAGATGTTGATGTCTTTATGTGTGCGCCTAAAGGACCAGGTCACTTGGTACGTCGTACTTTTGAAGAAGGCTTTGGTGTTCCTGCGCTTTACGCAGTTTACCAAGACGCTACAGGTAATGCCAAAGACATCGCTATGGACTGGTGTAAAGGTGTTGGTTCAGCTCGTGTTGGTCTTCTTGAAACAACTTACAAAGAAGAAACTGAAGAAGATTTGTTCGGTGAACAAGCAGTTCTTTGTGGTGGTTTGACTGCCCTTATCGAAGCAGGTTTTGAAGTCTTGACTGAAGCTGGCTATGCTCCAGAATTGGCTTACTTTGAAGTGCTTCACGAAATGAAATTGATCGTTGACTTGATCTACGAAGGTGGCTTCAAGAAAATGCGTCAATCTATTTCTAACACTGCTGAATTCGGTGACTACGTATCAGGTCCACGTGTCATCACTGAACAAGTGAAAGAAAACATGAAAGCTGTTTTGGCTGACATCCAAAATGGTAAATTCGCTAACGACTTCGTTAACGACTACAAAGCTGGACGTCCTAAATTGACTGCTTACCGTGAAGAAGCTGCTAACCTTGAAATCGAAAAAGTTGGTGCTGAATTGCGTAAAGCAATGCCATTCGTTGGTCAAAACGACGATGACGCTTTCAAAATCTACAACTAATTGATAGCCGTATAAACTCACAAGAGCTCAGCTTTTGTGGGTTTTCTTATGGGAAATCCAAGGGAAAGAGTTTTTTTTAGACTCTTTTTTTGATATAATGACAGGTAAATAGACAGAAAATTTTGAAAAAAGAGGGACTTATGATTACTGCTAGAGATGTCGTGGCGGCACAAGCCGTTTTAGGGTCGGTGATTGAGCGGACACCATTGGATTTTGACCGCTACTTGTCGGAAAAATATGGGGCGACCATTTACCTGAAACGTGAAAATATGCAAAAAGTGCGTTCCTTTAAGATACGGGGGGCTTACTATGCTATTTCCCGTTTGAGTGATGATGAGAAAGCGCGTGGCGTGGTCTGTGCGTCGGCGGGAAATCATGCCCAAGGTGTGGCTTTTACCTGCAATGAAATGAAAATTCCTGCAACTATTTTCATGCCAGTTACTACCCCACAACAAAAGGTTGGCCAAGTGCAGTTTTTTGGTGGAAAATTTGTCACGATTAAACTGGTTGGAGATACCTTTGATGCGTCGGCTCAGGCAGCGCAGGATTACACCAAAGAGCATGACATGACCTTCATCGCCCCTTTTGATGATCCGGATGTCCAAGCAGGTCAGGGGACTGTCGCCGTGGAGATTTACGAGCAAGCGCAAGACGAAGGGGTGAGCTTTGATGAGGTCTTTGTCCCTGTTGGTGGGGGTGGCTTGATCGCAGGGGTGGCTACCTATCTTAAGGATGTCTCACCTGAGATTAAGATTGTCGGTGTCGAGGCAAATGGGGCGCGTTCGATGCGGGCGGCCTTTGATCAAGGGCGACCAGTCAAGTTGGAAAAAATTGATAAATTTGCTGACGGTATCGCTGTTCAAAAGGTCGGTCAATTGACCTATGAGGTGGCTCGGCAAACTGTGGACCAGTTGATTGGTGTAGATGAAGGCTTGATTTCTGAGACACTGATTGACATGTATTCTAAGCAGGGGATTATCGCTGAGCCTGCAGGGGCAGCTTCTATTGCGGCACTTGAAGTCCTCAAGGATGATATCAAAGGCAAAACCATTTGCTGTATCATTTCTGGGGGGAACAATGATATCAACCGTATGCCTGAAATGGAAGAGCGAGCACTCATCTATGATGGGGTTAAGCATTACTTTGTGATTAATTTCCCGCAACGTCCAGGGGCTCTGCGAGAGTTTGTCAACAATATCTTGGGGCCAAACGATGACATCAGCCGTTTTGAATATATCAAACGGGCTAGTCGTGGGAAAGGGCCTGTCTTGATTGGGGTAACCTTAGCGGACAAGAAGGACTACGAGGGGCTATTGCAGCGTATCTCAGAGTTTGACCCTAACTATATCAACCTGCATGGTAATGAAAGTCTTTACAACATGCTGGTCTGACAAAAGTAACCATAAGGCGGGTGGGCGGATTGGGCTCCTCGCCTTTTTATATCGGAAACAACTGGAAATAACCGAACGGTTTTGGTAAAATAGAAATGAAAAATTCGTAATTTGGAGTGTGTCATGAAACTTTTGGTTGTTGGTTCGGGTGGACGCGAACATGCGATTGCAAAAAAATTGTTAGAGTCTAAGGACGTCGAACAGGTGTTTGTAGCCCCTGGTAATGACGGCATGACCTTGGATGGGCTGGAAACCATTAACATTGGGATTTCCGAACATTCTCGCTTGATTGCTTTTGCTAAGGAACAAGAGATTGCTTGGTCCTTTATCGGACCAGATGATGCGCTAGCAGCTGGTATCGTTGATGATTTTGAACAGGCCGGTCTTCGAGCCTTTGGGCCGACACAGGCGGCTTCTGAGTTGGAGTGGTCAAAAGATTTTGCCAAGGAAATCATGGTCAAATATGATGTTCCGACAGCTGCCTATGGCACATTCTCAGATTTTGAGGAGGCCAAGGCCTACATCGAAGAAAAAGGCGCTCCCATCGTTGTCAAGGCAGACGGTTTAGCCCTTGGTAAAGGGGTTGTCGTAGCAGAAACCGTTGAGCAGGCGGTCGAAGCGGCTCACGAGATGCTGTTGGACAATAAATTCGGTGACTCTGGTGCGCGTGTGGTCATCGAGGAATTCCTGGACGGGGAAGAGTTCTCGCTCTTTGCCTTTGTCAATGGCGACAAGTTTTACATCATGCCAACGGCTCAGGACCACAAACGGGCCTATGATGGCGACAAGGGACCAAACACCGGTGGAATGGGTGCCTATGCACCAGTGCCACACCTGCCACAGAGCGTGGTGGATACAGCGGTTGATACCATTGTCAAGCCAGTCCTTGAGGGCATGATTAAAGAAGGCCGTCCTTACACGGGTGTCCTTTATGCGGGGCTTATCTTGACAGCTGAGGGTCCAAAAGTCATCGAGTTTAACGCTCGCTTTGGCGACCCTGAAACCCAAATCATCCTGCCACGCTTGACCTCTGACTTTGCACAAAATATTACAGACATTTTGGATGGCAAAGAACCTGCCATCACTTGGACGGACAAGGGCGTGACACTGGGTGTTGTTGTCGCTTCAAACGGTTACCCGCTCGCTTATGAGAAGGGTGTCAAACTTCCAGCCAAAACGGACGGTGACATCATCACCTACTATGCTGGTGCTAAATTTGCTGAAAATGGCCAAGACCTCCTCTCAAACGGCGGACGCGTCTACATGCTGGTCACCACAGCCGACACCGTCAAAGATGGTCAAAACATCATCTACAAGGAACTCAACAACCAAAACACAGAAGGCCTCTTCTACCGAAATGACATTGGAAGCAAAGCTAACAAATAAAACTCTTCGAAAACCTTCGATTGACTGTGTTAAAGCTCCTTGATGAACTTTAGTTCTATCTTCGTCGCTTTGCCTTGTCACTCTATGATTTTCTTCGAGTTTTCGAATATCAATGCTATTTTAGGCGACACAGTCACCAATCCGATAATGGTCGCCATGGTGAAAAGACCAGAACAGTCTTTGTTCTGGTCGAGGGAAACTTTGAGACCTTAGGCTCAAAGTTTAGGAATGAAACCGAAGGTTTGCTTCCGTCCCCACCACCTAAGACCATTATCAAAAAAGAAAAGGATATTAACTATGAAACCAGTAATTTCCATTATCATGGGCTCCAAATCCGACTGGGCTACCATGCAAAAAACCGCTGAAGTGCTCGACAACTTCGGTGTTGCCTACGAAAAGAAAGTTGTCTCTGCCCACCGCACACCAGACCTCATGTTTAAACACGCTGAAGAGGCCCGTGATCGTGGCATCAAAGTCATCATCGCGGGTGCAGGTGGCGCTGCCCACCTGCCAGGGATGGTTGCTGCCAAAACCACCCTGCCTGTTATCGGTGTACCGGTCAAATCTCGTGCCCTTAGCGGTGTGGACTCGCTTTACTCTATCGTGCAGATGCCCGGTGGGGTGCCTGTGGCAACCATGGCCATCGGTGAAGCAGGTGCGACTAACGCGGCCCTCTTTGCCCTTCGTCTTCTTTCAGTAGAGGACCAGGCTATTGCGACAGCGTTAGCGGATTTCGCAGAAGAACAAGGAAAAATCGCAGAGGAGTCGACAAATGAACTCATCTAAAACCATTGGGATCATCGGGGGCGGTCAGCTGGGGCAGATGATGGCCATCTCGGCTATCTACATGGGCCACAAGGTTATCACACTGGACCCAGCAGCAGATTGTCCTGCTTCACGTGTGTCTGAGGTTATCGTGGCACCCTACGATGACGTAGACGCCCTTCGTCAGTTGGCGGACCGCTGTGACGTTCTCACTTATGAATTTGAAAATGTCGATGCTGATGGACTCGATGCTGTTATCAAAGACGGTCAGCTCCCACAAGGAACAGACTTGCTTCGCATTTCCCAAAACCGTATCTTTGAGAAGGACTTCCTCGCAAACAAGGCTAAAGTAACCGTTGCCCCTTACAAGGTCGTGACCTCTAGCCTTGATTTGGAAGATATTGACCTGTCTAAAAAATACGTCCTCAAGACTGCGACAGGTGGTTACGATGGCCACGGTCAAAAAGTCATCACATCAGCTGACGATTTGAAAGAGGCCAATGCCCTGGCTAACTCAGCCGAGTGTGTCTTGGAAGAGTTCGTCAACTTTGACCTTGAAATTTCAGTCATCGTGTCTGGGAACGGCAAGGATGTGACAGTTTTCCCCGTTCAGGAAAATATCCACCGCAACAACATTCTTTCAAAAACCATCGTGCCTGCTCGCATTTCTGACAGTCTAGCGGAAAAAGCCAAAGCCATGGCTGTGCGAATCGCTGAACAACTGAACCTCTCTGGTACCCTTTGTGTGGAAATGTTTGCGACCGCTGATGACATTATCGTCAATGAAATCGCACCCCGCCCACACAATTCAGGCCACTACTCCATCGAAGCCTGTGACTTTTCTCAGTTTGACACCCACATCTTGGGTGTTCTCGGAGCCCCACTCCCAGCCATCCACCTCCATGCCCCTGCTGTCATGCTCAATGTCCTCGGCCAACATGTCGAAGCTGCTGAAGCATATGTCACAGAAAATCCAAGCGCCCACCTCCACATGTATGGTAAACTAGAAGCAAAGCACAACCGCAAAATGGGACATGTGACCTTGTTTAGTGATGCGCCAGACGGGGTTGAGGAGTTTTAAAAAACAAAATTATGATTACTTGATGAGTTAAATAACTTTATAAGGATTTTATAGTAAGAAATTAATATTTTTTAATAGTATTGGAATGGTAGCTATATGAAAGTATTAGCAATCTAAGGAGTAAAAATGGATTATTCATTGATTACAGATGATTTTAATCGGGGAGTTTCAGAAGTTAATGAAACAATGACAAGCTTGGATTTACAAGTGACTCAAATATTAAAATGTTTGAATCTACCGACTAAGGATGTTGTAAGTGAAGTTCGACAAAGAAAATATGTTTATTCAAATTTACTATTTGTTTTTGAAGCTTTAGAGGAGCAACCTAATAATCAATTGTATTTATCTCGCTTTGTACATGCGTGTGCAGATGGATTATTTGATGCGGCCTTGAATTATCTATGGGATGCAGTAGTAGAAGTTTTACGAGCAAAAATTATAGACTATGACTTGGTCTATTTCTATGATTTACTTTATTCTGATAAAAAGGATAGGAAAAACTATAAGGATGAATCTGATATAACTAAAGTATCTGAGGCGGAATTATTACAGGGAATCAAGTTAATGGGCTTTATCAATGATACTGAATATCAACAATTAATGCACATAAATTATATGCGGAATTGGAGTAGTGCAGCACATCCAAATAGAGTTTCTTTAGATGGGCCGACCCTAATAAGCTTTTTAAATCAGTGTTTTGACATAGTGTTTAATATGAAAGTCTCTCCTCTTAATTTAGAGATTAGTACGCTTCTAAGAGATATAAAAAACAGAAAACTAGATACTAGTGAAATGACTTCTAGAAAACAGATTATGCGAGATCTTCCTAAGGATAAAGCTAATAGTTTAATTCAAGGTTTTTTTGGCATATACACTGATGAAGGTGTCTCACAGGATACAATGGAAAATATTCATGGGTTAGCACCTACGTTGTGGAATGTTGCAGATGAATCTACTAAAACTAAAATTGGTATGAACTATGCACAAATAAAAATAAATGGAACCACTGAGGCTTCGAAGACTGCAGAGGCATTTTTGGAGGTTGTAGATGGAAAATCCTATATCCCTGCTGTGCTTAGAGCTGGAGAAATTGATAACATATTAGATGAATTGCAAAGTGCTCATAAAGCTGCCGGAAATTTTTATAGTGAGCCATTGATAGTTCAAAATTTAATTTCAATTATTTCTAGCGTTGGTGGACCTCTTCCTAAAGAAGTAGAATTTAAATATGTTAATACGATAGTTAATTGTTTTTTGACTAATGGAATTGCAGAAGCTTGGAATGCGAATTCGTATTATGTAAGATTGATTAGTAGTTTTACAAAGGAGCAAGCTGAGCTAGCTTTAATTTCATTTTTTGAAGTAGAAATAAATCAAAAATTAAATTATGCAATATGTAGTACTAAATTCAAAGAGATGCTAAAGAAAATACGAGACAAATTTACTGGTGGTCAATATACCTTGTTTATTGACTATTTAATTGGGTTTGAAACAGAACCTTTAACAAAATTTTTACAGGATCAAAATTATAAACATCAATTTGAACGATTTATTCATACGTTAAATAGTTTTAATGAGCATTATAGTAAATAGGAGACAACAACATGATCAACCGTTACTCTCGCCCAGAAATGGCGAACATTTGGACTGAGGAAAACAAATACCGTGCTTGGCTTGAGGTGGAAATCTTGGCTGACGAAGCATGGGCTGAGTTGGGAGAAATCCCTAAGGAAGATGTGGCTTTGATTCGTGAAAAGGCGGATTTTGACATCGACAGGATTTTAGAAATCGAGCAGCAAACGCGTCACGATGTGGTGGCTTTCACGCGTGCGGTTTCTGAGACACTTGGTGAAGAACGTAAGTGGGTTCACTATGGTTTGACTTCTACTGACGTGGTGGACACTGCCTATGGTTACCTCTACAAACAAGCCAACGACATCATCCGCAAAGACCTTGAAAACTTCCTCAACATCATTGCGGACAAAGCGCGTGAACACAAGTTCACGATCATGATGGGGCGTACCCACGGTGTGCACGCTGAGCCGACTACTTTTGGTTTGAAATTAGCGACTTGGTACAGCGAAATGAAGCGCAACATCGAGCGTTTCGAGCATGCAGCTGCTGGTGTGGAAGCTGGTAAGATTTCTGGTGCGGTTGGGAACTTTGCCAACATCCCACCATTTGTGGAAAAATACGTCTGCGACAAACTGGGTATCCGTGCTCAAGAAATCTCGACACAGGTCCTTCCTCGTGACCTTCACGCGGAGTACTTTGCAGTTTTGGCGAGCATCGCAACTTCTATCGAGCGGATGGCAACTGAAATTCGTGGTCTGCAAAAATCAGAACAACGTGAAGTGGAAGAGTTCTTTGCCAAAGGGCAAAAAGGGTCGTCAGCCATGCCTCACAAACGCAACCCTATCGGTTCTGAAAACATGACAGGTCTCGCGCGTGTTATCCGTGGTCACATGGTAACAGCCTACGAAAACGTCGCTCTTTGGCACGAGCGTGATATTTCCCATTCATCAGCTGAGCGGATTATCACACCAGATACGACCATCTTGATCGACTACATGCTCAACCGCTTTGGCAATATCGTCAAGAACTTGACCGTCTTCCCAGAAAACATGATCCGCAACATGAACTCTACCTTTGGTTTGATCTTTAGCCAACGTGCCATGCTTACTTTGATTGAAAAAGGCATGACCCGTGAGCAAGCTTACGACCTTGTTCAACCAAAGACTGCCCAATCTTGGGACAACCAAGTGGACTTCAAACCCTTGCTTGAAGCAGATCCAGAAGTGACTTCACGCCTCACGCAAGAAGAAATCGACGAAATCTTCAACCCAGTTTACTACACCAAACGTGTCGACGAAATCTTCGAACGCATCGGTTTGGACTAAAAGGAGAAAACGAGCGACAGCTCGTTTTTTTGTCATCATTTTGTTAACAGGCTTTTCTGGGAAAGGATTGACAATTTATGTTGTTTTATGGTATCTTTAAGCTAATAACAATAAGGAGCAGACAGGAATCATCAGGCTTCCAGGAGCCTAAAGAGATCCCTTGCTGGTCTTAAGAAAACAAAGCCCAAAGGCCATTAGGAAAGGAAAAGGAGAGGACACATGAATAAAGCAGATTGGTTAGACTACTTTGAGACAGTCAACGGTCGCAAACCATCAGAGGAAGAGTTGCAAGCAGCCTTGGCTGCTGGGGAGTTTGAGGAAGAGTCTGACAGCACAGATGCTGTTACAGACGCCTCTACCAGCAGTTCAGAAAGTGTTTCTGAGTCATTGTCTGAAAAAGCAGGCAGTGAGGTAGCTGCAGAAGTGCTGGTAACGGAAGCTCAGGTGCAAGAAGGTTTGGTGCAGTCTCAAACCAATGCTCAGACAGCAGGTGTGGTGCCACCGACCTATGTCTTGCCACAAGAAGGGAAAAAGTTCTCTACAAAGAAACTCTTGCTGATTATCGCTGCGGTTCTAGCGGTTCTTGTCCTCACTCTAGGGGCTGGGACAACCTTTTACTATATTTCAGGTAACGTGGATGGGTCTTACCACAATAAAACCCTCGAAACAAAGCTGAAAAAATCTTGGAAAGAAAGCCAATCAACCAGCGCTGAGGACGTGCTATCTGATGCCAATGTGAACTTGGATGTTAAAAAGGATAAAGCAGTGGCCACCCTTACCATGAAGATGGATTATTCAAGCTACTATAAGAGCCTTAAAAAGACCTATGATTGGATGAGTGATAGCTCTCTTTACAGTAGTTATTACAGCTATTTCATGCCATCATACCTCAAGTCAGAGTCAGCTTTTGATAGTTACATGGATGACAATATGAAAGAGACTCTTGAAGACGCAGAGGCGACTTATGATGCGAAAACCAATACCATTACCTATGTTATTTTCAAGGGAAATGTTGATCGCTGGTCACGGGCAATTAAGGTGACATGGGTCAACAAAACCATCTATAAAGATTCTTCTAGCAACGGCGAAAGTGTGAAAGATGCCTTTGAAAAATCTCTGAAATTCAAAAAAGGTAGTTACGTTAGCTACAAAAAAGAAGCGAACAAACTGATCTTAAACAACAAGTCAGACAGTGCTTTCGTCAAGCGTTAATAGAAAAAAGGAGGGGGCACAATGATGTCACGAGAGGAATGGCTGGACTACTTTGAAACAGTCAACGGCCGTAAGCCATCGGAAGAAGAAATCAAAGCGGCTCAAGCGGTGGGAGAGTTTTCTGTAGCAACCGATCAGCCTGTAGCTCAAGAAACTTCTGATGCATCCGCTAACATCATCCCATCAGAACCCGTACAGGCGGATGGACCGATTGAAAAACGGCCACCTGTTTCCCCGGTAGGGGGCGTCCCTGTGGCTGGCCAGCCCTTCCAACAAGTGCCTGCTAACCAAGGTCCCTTTGGGCAACAACAGGCCCCAGTTGGCCCTTATCAAACAGGTGTTCCAACTTACGTCATGCCGTCAGCTAAGCGCAAGGGGAAAATCGGCTTGATTATCGGTTTAGTGGCTGGTGTGCTTGTATTGCTCGGTCTGGGCGTCGGTGGTGTCTTTGGTTTTCGGTATATGACGGGCTGGGTACCAGATGGGACTTTTACAAGTACAGCCATTACAAAAGATATCGAAGATGCCCAAGATGAGGTCGATGACTACCCCGAAGTTCAAGATGTTATCTCTAAACCGAAACTGCAGCTGACGGTTGATGACAAAGATGTTGCTGTCTCTTTGACCTATCAGTTTGACTGGGATACCTATTGGAAAAATTACCTGTCTATCCTAAAGCAAGAGTTAAAGAGTAGCTATGGTGACTATGTCTCAGATACGACGATTGATAGTTATGTCGAATCAAACTACGCTTCCAGCGAATCCACTTATAAGTCTAAATACCTGACAGAACTGAAAACACAAATTCAAGATGCTGGTGGGATGTTTGACAAGTCAACGGGTGAGGTTAGCTTCTTGCTCGTGCGTGGAAAGCTTGATTATCTTAGCCATAAAATGACCGTAACCTCTGTCAATACAGATGCGCTGCGTACAAAAGTCGGCAAGGACTATACGACAGATTATTTAGCTTCGGTTTATGTCAATAAACTCTCTACTTATTTTGCGAATCTCTCCGAAGGAAAAGAGGTTGATTATAGCTATAACGACGGTGACCTCGAAATCGGCAATGTCACTTATAGTCGTTAAAAGGCTAGCGAATTGACCGAGAGGCTGGAAAACCAAAGCCAGAAAGAAGACCAGAAGGTCTTCTTTTTTGGTTACTGCGGGAGATTGGATGAAACTAGGGGTGAAACTTTCAGAAAATTCCAAAAAACATTGACCGAAAGCTTAAAAAAAGCTATAATGGTGACAATTTTAGCTTTAGGAGGAGTTCATATGCAGACAAAACGCCTAACTTTGGGGTCGTTCTTTATGGCCTTGACGATTATTTTAAGTTCTAGTTGGCTGAGTTTTCCGGTAGCTGGAGGTCACTTTTACTTCAATGGTATCCTTATCTTTTTAGTGGCCTTGATTTTCCAACCATGGGAAGCCGTGATTATTGCAGGCTTTGGGTCTTTTTTAGGGGATTTCTTCTTTTATCCCTTACCAATGTTTGTGACCCTGGTTGTGCACAGCGTTCAAGTGTTGGTTATCGCTTTGTTGCTCAAACGCTACCAACAACCTGCCCCTAAGATTCCGACGATTATGGCGCTTTTGATGGGTAGTGTCATTGTTGTGGTTGGTTATTTCTTTGGTCGTGGTTATGTCTATTCGACACTGGCCTATGCCTGGATGAAACTGCCTTTTGATATTTTGGCAGCGATCCTAGGCGCATCTGTGGCTTATGTGATTTACTACCATACCGATTTTCTCAATAGTTGGAAGGCCCTTTTGAAAGGCTAACTATAAGAGGAATCGCAGACCTTGCGTTCACGCCACTTTAGAGGAAACAAAAAGCACTCGACAGGAGTGCTTTTTTAGTTTTCTTTGCTGGCCAGACTATCTTTGGCCTTGGCTGATGTGTCTGCTTTAACCTGTATCTTTCCTTTACTGCTAAGGACAGCACGCAGGCGTTTTTCTTCGGGGTGCTCTAGGTAATAGTCAGTGATGGCATCTTCGATGTATTCTTGAATGGTGCGACGCAGTGGGCGAGCTCCCATTTTAGGGTCATAGCCAAGGTCAACCAATTTTTCCTTGACCTTTTCTGTGACGTGAAGGTGCAAGTCGTTTGATGCTAGTCGGTTATTGACATCGTCTAACATTAGGCTGACAATGGAAAGGAGGTTTTCCTTGCTCAAGGCCTTGAACTCAATAATTCCATCGAAGCGGTTCATAAACTCAGGACTAAAGAAGTTGCCTAATTCACCTAAGACAGAGTTGGTACGGCCTTCTCGGGCAGCCCCAAATCCCACGCTGGCTTCAACCTTACCGGTTCCGGCATTGGAAGTCATGATGATGATGGTATCTTTAAAGCTGACTGTCCGTCCTTGACCATCCGTTAAGCGGCCATCGTCTAGAACTTGCAGGAACATGTGCATGACATCTGGGTGGGCTTTCTCAACTTCGTCTAAGAGAACGAGAGAGTAGGGATTGCGGCGAACCTGTTCGGTCAGTTGTCCAGCTTCATCGTAGCCAACATAACCAGGAGGTGCTCCGACCAACTTGGCCACGCTGTGTTTTTCCATGTATTCGGACATATCAAAACGAATCATGCTATCTGCAGAACCAAACAGTTCGATGGCTAATTGTTTGGACAGCTCAGTTTTTCCGACACCTGTTGGTCCCACAAAGAGGAAGGAGCCGATAGGACGGTTGGGAGACCCAAGGCCGACCCGGTTGCGGCGAATGGCTTTGGCAATCTTATCCACCGCTTCATCTTGGCCGATGACGTGTTTTTTGAGGTCGCTGGCCAAGTGAATGAGTTGACTTTGTTCTTTTTCCTTGAGGTCGCCCACAGGAATATTGGTTTTTTCTTCAACAATCCCTTCGATGTTTTGTTCTGTGATCACAGGGATGTCTTCCTCGGTGAGGGTCTGCGCTTGCATTTCTTTGTATTTGGCAATCTGGTCGCGGAAATAGGCAGCGCGTTCAAAATCTTCCTCACGTGTGGCTTGGGCTTTGAGATTTTCAGCTTCGACCAGGCGGTTATCAATCTCTTTAGGATCGATAAAGTTGAGGGTTAGGTTCATCCGTGAGCCTGACTCATCCAAGAGGTCAATCGCTTTATCTGGCAAGAAGCGGTCCTGGATATAACGGTTGGACAAGACCGCCGCAGCCTTGATGGCATCATCGGTATATTTGACGTGGTGGTAGTCTTCGTATTTTTTCTGAATTCCTTTGAGGATGGTAATGGTTTCATCCACTGTCGGTTCATCAACCTTGACAGGTTGCATCCGACGTTCTAGGGCTGCATCCTTTTCGATAATACGGTATTCGTTGAGAGTAGTGGCACCAACCAGTTGTAATTCCCCGCGAGCCAAGGCAGGTTTGAGGATGTTGCCAGCATCCATATTGCCATCACCTGCATTTCCAGCGCCGACGATTTCATGGATTTCGTCAATAAAGAGAATAACATCTTGGCGCTGACGGATTTCTTCCATGAGCTTTTGCATGCGCTCTTCAAATTGGCCTCGAATACCAGTCCCTTGGACAAGACTGACGACGTCTAGGCGAATGACCTTGCGGTTTTGCAGCTTTTGTGGCACACTGCCATCGACAATTTTTTGCGCCAGACCTTCAACAACGGCTGTTTTACCAACTCCAGGCTCTCCGATGAGAACAGGGTTGTTTTTGGTTCTGCGGTTGAGGATTTCGATGACGCGTTTGATTTCATCGTCTCGTCCGATGACAGGGTCAATGTCCCCCTTACGAGCAATCTCAGTGATATCCACTCCAAACTCATCCAGAAGTCCTGCTTGTTCTGGTGGTTGTTGAGAAGGGCGTCCACCACCTGAGCGACCGCCGTTGTTTCCGCCCCCTCGGTTGCCCCCGGCTTGGGTTTCTGGGTCATTCGGCAGGTTGCTGTTAAAAGCGCGGAAGTTGTTCAGGTCCCCGATCAGATCTTCAAATGGGGTAATGTCTTGGTGCTTGGTGAACTGACCGAGCAAACTATTTTCAGGGTCAGTTTTCATGATTTGGTAGCAGTTTTGGCAGAGGTCGATTTGTTTTTGGTGCCCATTTAAATTGGTATATAAATGTATGGTTGATTCATTCAAATGGCAGTTTTGACACAGCATAACTGTCTCCTTTCTCAGCTATCAAGGAAGCCTTGACGAGTTACTTCAACCACTTTATAGTCAAAAATGGTCAAACTTATAGCTTCATTATACGCTTTACGGCTTGAAATGCAAGCAAAAAGATTCGATTTCTGGCACTCTCGGATGAGACTGCTAAAAACTTTTTTTGAAAAATGTATTTTATTTCAGAATAATCTGTGGTATAATGCATAAAAATACAATATAGGAGAAAAATCATGCATTTTTTAAAAGAAATCGATTTTACGAAAGACCAACTCTTAGATTTGCTGGCCCTATCGGCGCAATTTAAGGCGCAAAAAAAAGCAGGGGAGGCGCACCGTTATCTGGAAGGAAAAAATATTGCCCTGATATTTGAAAAATCAAGCACTCGGACGCGGTCTGCCTTCACAGTTGCCGCTCAAGACCTCGGCATGCAGGCGACTTATCTGGGTGCTGGAGAGATTCAGCTAGGGACGAAAGAATCGGTCGCTGATACCGCTAAGGTTCTGGGGTCTATGTTTGATGGGATTGAGTATCGGGGGTTTTCCCAAGAGGCTGTCGAAACCCTGGCTAAGGAGTCCGGTGTCCCTGTCTGGAACGGCTTAACAGATACCTGGCACCCTACGCAAATGATAGCAGATTTTTTGACGATTCAAGAACAATTCGGTAGCCTTGAAGGGCTCCACTTGGTCTACATCGGTGACGGAAGAAACAACATGGCCAACTCCTTGTTGGTTACCTCAGCTATTTTAGGGGTTGACGTCACAATTGTAGCACCTAAGGCCCTTCAACCCGAGGCTGAAATTGTGGCCTTGGCTCAGGCGCACAATACAGGCGCCAAACTGACAATCACGGAGGACACTGCTGCAGTGGCAGGTGCTGATATCCTTTATACAGATGTTTGGCTATCTATGGGGGAAACCGTTGACTTCAAGGAGCGGATTGACCTGCTGTTACCCTATCAAATCAATGCAGATTTGATGCAAAAGGTGGCCAATCCTCAGGCGATTGTCATGCATTGTCTGCCAGCCTTCCATGATACAAAGACCCTGATTGGTCAAGAAATGTTTGAAAAGTACGGCCTAGAGGCGCTAGAAATTACGGATGAGGTCTTCCAAGCTCATAGTGATGTCATCTTTTCTGAAGCTGAAAATCGGATGCATTCGATTAAAGCCATCATGTATCAGAGCTTTCTCCAGCAAAAAAACAGTCCTAAGTCATGAAATCAGAGCCTTTTGACAGGGAAATTGCGGTTTGGGTACACATTTAACGCTTTTTATGTTAGAATGGGTTGACTAATAAAAAAGGGAGTACATATATGGAATCTCATTTGGTGAGAATTATCGACCGTCTTGAGCTTATGGCTGGTGATGGCGGTAATACAAAGCGTAATTTTGAACGTGAAGGGGACGTCGTTGCGGAAGTTAGCTTTAGTAACGACCCTGAAAATGGTCCTGTATTTACTTTGCGTGATGTCAAAGCGCGTGAGACCTATACATTTGATAGTATTGATTTGATTGCGATGGAGATTTACGACTTGATCTACTAAAGCAGTTACAGAATGCTTGGTTTGCTTACCCTAGGGTGAGTTGCCAGGCATTTTTTTTGAAAAAAACAGGCAAACAGTTGTATTTTTATACAATGTTATGCTATAATATGTTTACTATCATAAGGAGTCATTCATGGATTTTTCATTTTTGCCAAAATATTGGCCTTATTTTAACTACGGTGTTCTGTTGACCATTATTGTTTCGGTATTGGTCGTTTTCTTTGGAACCATCTTGGGGGTATTTGTTGCTCTCGTCAAACGCAGTAATATTAAGATTTTAGACTTACTGGTTTCTTTGTATGTGTGGATTTTCCGCGGTACACCAATGATTGTTCAAATCATGGTGGCCTTTGTTTGGATGAATATGCAAGCTCTGCCGGTCGTTCGTTTCGGGATTTTTGATTTGGAACTGTCTCGGGTGGTGCCAGGGGTGATTGTCCTCTCACTCAATAGCGGGGCCTATATCTCAGAGGCTGTTCGGGCTGGGATTGAATCTGTTCCTAAGGGGCAGATGGAAGCGGCCTATTCTTTGGGGATAAAACCACTGAAAACCTTGCGTTATGTCATCTTACCACAAGCCATTCGCAATATCTTGCCAGCTTTGGGGAATGAGTTTGTTACTATTATCAAGGACAGCTCCCTCTTGCAGACTATTGGGATTATGGAATTGTGGAATAGTGCCCAAACCGTATCAACATCAACCTATATTTCATTGACACCCCTGCTGGTAGCAGCTGGTTACTATCTGGTTTTGACAACTGTGATGACCAGTTTGTTAAAAGTATTGGAACGTAAAATGGGGCAAGGAGTGAGCAAATGACAGAGGCAATTATAAGTATTAAAGGGCTACAGAAGTCCTATGGCGATAATGAAGTGCTAAAGGGCATTGACCTGGATATCACAAAGAGTGAAGTGGTGGCCATCATTGGGCCATCCGGGAGCGGGAAATCAACGTTTTTACGCACCATGAATCTCTTAGAAGAACCCACAAAAGGGACCATCACTTTTGAAGGGGTGGATATTACGGATTCGTCAAACGATATTTTCAAAATGCGTGAGAAAATGGGGATGGTCTTTCAACAGTTCAACCTTTTCCCTAATATGACCGTTTTGCAAAACATCATGTTGGCACCGACCAAGGTCAAAGGGGAATCGCCAAAAGAGGCAAAGGAAAAGGCCTTGGAATTGTTGGAACGTGTCGGTTTGTCTGACAAGGCGGATGCCTACCCAAGTAGCTTATCTGGTGGCCAACAACAGCGGATTGCCATTGCACGGGGCTTGGCTATGGACCCTGATGTCCTGCTCTTTGATGAGCCGACTTCTGCCTTAGACCCAGAGATGGTCGGAGAAGTGCTTAATGTTATCCAAGACTTGGCGAAGTCTGGGATGACTATGGCAATTGTGACGCATGAGATGGGCTTTGCGCGTGAGGTAGCTGACCGTGTGATTTTCATGGATGGGGGCTACATCGTGGAAGAAGGGACGCCAACTGACGTCTTTGAAAACACCAAAGAAGAACGGACGAAAAACTTCCTTAGTAAAGTTTTATAAGATCAAAAAGCAGTTCCCTGAGATGGTCAGTAGGGGCTGCTTTTTTGCTGGGGGATACAGGGTGGTGACCTCCCATATGATGCAGTCTATGGTATAATGGAAGTAATTAACTTTTGGAGATGGTTATGACGATTATTGATGGGAAAAAGATAGCGCAGGATATGAGGACACGTCTGGCGGACAAGGTCCAAGACATGAAAGCTAAGGCAGGTATTGTGCCTGGGTTAGCCGTGATTGTGGTGGGGGATAATCCCGCCAGTCAGGTTTATGTCCGCAATAAAGAACGGGCGGCCCTAGCAGCTGGTTTTCACAGTGAGACGATACGCCTACCTGAAAAAACAAGCGAAGCTGACCTTTTAGAGGTTGTTGAGCAGTGCAATCAGAACCCTAGTATCCATGGGATTTTGGTGCAATTGCCTCTGCCTGACCAGATTAATGACAAGAAGGTGCTTTTAGCGATTGACCCGCACAAGGATGTGGATGGTTTTCATCCGATGAACACAGGCCACCTGTGGAGTGGGCGACCTGTCATGGTTCCCTGCACGCCGGCGGGTATCATGGCGCTTTTGGATGCCTATAATGTGACCTTAGAAGGCAAACGTGCCGTCATTATTGGGCGTTCCAATATTGTCGGAAAACCGATGGCCCAGCTCCTTTTGGCTAAGGATGCCACGGTGACCTTGACCCATTCACGCACCAAAGACTTGCAAGGTCTGGCAAAGGAAGCAGATGTCTTGATTGTGGCCATTGGTCGCCCTGAATTTGTGACCAAGGATTTTGTCAAAGACGGTGCGGTAGTCATTGACGTAGGCATTAACCGTCAAGCAGATGGGAAATTGGTTGGTGATGTTGCTTTTGAGGAAGTTGCGCAAGTTGCCAAGTTGATTACGCCTGTTCCAGGAGGGGTTGGCCCGATGACCATTGCGCTCTTGCTGGAGCAGACCTATCAAGCTGCCCTAAGGAGTGTGACGAAAAATGATTGACCAAGATTGGGCAAAGGCTGTTATTAGGAGTCGGCCAAGGGAGTCTCATAAGGGGGATTATGGGCGTGTTCTTTTGATTGGTGGGAACCCACCCTATAGTGGGGCCATTATCATGGCGGCGCTTGCCTGTGTTCGCTCAGGGGCAGGTTTGGTCAGCGTGGCAACGCACCCTCAAACGATAGCAGCGCTTCATGCCCAATTACCGGAAGCCATGGCCTTTGATATGGCTGATAAAGAGCGCCTTTCCCAACTGATACAGGCTGTTGACTTGGTGGCTATTGGGCCTGGATTAGACGAAACAGCTAGCGCCCAAGCAGTTTTTGACTTGGTTTGTGACAAGGTATCAGCCAATCAGATGTTACTTTTAGATGGTTCCGCTTTGAATCTCTATGCCAAACGCTCAGGGACTGATTTACCAGCCGGTCGGGTTATTTTAACGCCCCATCAGATGGAATGGGAGCGGCTTTCTGGTTTGGCACCTAAAGAACAGGCTCCGGAGCGAAATTGGCAGGCTTTGGCACAATTTCCCGAGGGGACACTACTGGTTGCCAAGCGCCATCACACACAGGTCTATGATAAGGAAGACCATCAGATGGCTGCCATCGCAGTTGGCGGTCCTTATCAAGCAACAGGTGGCATGGGAGATACCCTAGCAGGAATGATTGCCGCTTTTGCAGTTCAGTTTCCCCAAAGCAGTTTGTATCAGCGTGTTGGGGCAGCGGTCTACTTGCACTCAGCCATCGCAGACGATTTGAGTCGGACAAACTATGTGACCTTACCGACAGCCATTAGTCAGCAAATCCCTCAGGCTATGAAGATTTTGGAAATGTCACACAACTAGAGTGAAGAGAAAGGAGCCTTGTGTCAGACTATTTAACAGTTACCCAATTAAATAAATATCTGGGACTTAAATTTAGCAAGGACCCCTATTTGGAGCGGGTTTATTTGAAAGGACAGGTGTCCAATTTTCGAAAACGGCCCAATCACCAGTATTTCTCTTTGAAGGATGAGGGAGCCGCAATTTCTGCCACCATGTGGGCCTCTCAGTATCGCAAATTAGGTTTTGACTTGGAAAATGACATGCAAGTCAATGTGGTTGGTCGGGTTCAAATCTACGAAAAAACAGGGCAGTACAGCATTGTCATCGAAGAAGTGATTCCAGATGGGGTGGGTGCTCTGGCCTTGCAGTTTGAACAGCTCAAAAAGAAGTTGTTGGAGGCGGGTTACTTCGACCAGCAACATAAACAGCCGATTCCTCGTTTTGTTTCGCATATCGGGGTTGTCACTAGCCGGAGCGGTGCGGTTATTCATGATATCCAAACCACGGTAGCGCGTCGTTTTCCCGGGGTGTCTATCACACTTTATCCAACCAAGGTTCAAGGCACAGGCGCTGCTAAAGAAGTCGCAGAAAATATCAGGCGTGCCAATGCGGATTCAAAATTGGATGTGCTCATTGTTGCTCGTGGAGGTGGCTCCATCGAAGACCTTTGGGCCTTTAATGAAGAACTGGTGGTTCAAGCCATTTTTGAGTCACGTTTGCCGGTTATTTCTAGTATTGGACATGAAACAGATACGACTCTGTCTGACTTGGTCAGTGATGATAGGGCAGCGACCCCGACGGCGGCAGCTGAGCATGCAACGCCTGTGACAAAGGCTGATGTGCTAGCGCGTCTGTCTGAGCTACGGGCGCGTGCCTACCGG
The DNA here is from genome assembly GCF_001578885.1 of Streptococcus sp. DD12. Lineage (GTDB taxonomy): Bacteria > Bacillota > Bacilli > Lactobacillales > Streptococcaceae > Streptococcus. Next base: position 49,218 of record NZ_KQ969497.1, read on the forward strand.
GCCAGCAACCGTCAACTGGAATACTATCAGGAGCGCTTGAAAAAATTACAAGGGTCGTCTTTTTTTCGGCAACCCGAGCGCTTATATGACGCCTATTTGCAAAGGTTAGACCAGTTGCAATCGCAACTGCTTCATGGGATGCGTCAGCAGTATCTGGCGCAAAAAAATCGCCTGCTTCAAGTGCAACAAGGGCTTAATCAACGTCTCTTGCAACAGCAGGTCAAGGCTTATCAGGAACGCCTCAATCAGGACAAACGTCTCCTGCAAAGTCAAGTTGCTCAGCAATATGACGCGGCTGTAGCCCGTTTTGAAAAGGCTAAGGAAACCTTGCTGTCATTGGATACGAGCCGGATTGTCTCCCGGGGCTATGCGGTGGTGTCAGACGAGACTCATATCGTTTCTTCGGTCAAAGAAGTACAAGTCGGGCAAAGCTTAACCGTGCAAATGCAAGATGGGCAGATAGATGTAGAGGTGAAAGATGTCAGAAAAGACTAAAACATTTGAAGAAAATTTAGCAGATTTAGAAACGATTGTCAGCCGATTAGAAGCTGGGGATGTCCCTTTAGAAGAGGCGATAGCAGAGTTTCAAAAAGGGATGAAATTGTCGCAGGATTTGCAATCGAGACTAGAGAAGGCTGAGAAAACTCTGGTAACTATTGTGAATAAGGACGGCTCAAAAGAGGAACAAGTCTAGTGTTGATGAATGAGAAGATGCTTGCCTTAGATGGTGTCCTAGAAGATTTTTACCAAAAAAAGGGCCTTGCTCCTGAACTGCAAAAAGCAATCCTTTACTCGATTCATGCAGGTGGAAAACGGATTCGCCCCCTGCTCTTTTTGGCCTTGTTAGAGGGATTTGGACAAGAGCTCGATCAGGATGCTTTCAAGGTCGGTGCTGCTTTGGAAATGGTTCATACAGCAAGTTTGATTCATGATGATTTACCTGCCATGGATAACGACGATTACCGGCGTGGGCGCTTGACCAATCATAAGGTTTTCGGTGAAGCCTTAGCTATATTAGCTGGGGATAGTCTCTTTTTAGACCCGTTTGCCTTGTTGATGGAGACGGGTTATCCCGATTCGGTCAAAGTGGCTTTAGCTCAGGGACTATCGCAGGCCTCGGGGACCTATGGGATGGTAGCCGGTCAGGCTCTAGATATGGCCAGTGAAGGGCAAGATATTCCACTAGAAACATTGGAAGCCTTGCATGCCCATAAGACCGGAAAACTATTAACCTTTCCTTTTGAAGCCTGTGCTTTAGTTTTGTCCTTGGATGACAAGGAAGGCCAAGCCCTTGTTCAAGCGGGTGAGGCTTTGGGGTTAGCCTTTCAAATACGAGATGATATTTTAGATGTGACAGCAGACTTTGAGACCATCGGAAAAACACCGAATAAAGATATAGCAGAACAAAAAGCTACCTACCCGAGTTTGCTTGGCTTAGAGCAATCTCGGAAGCTACTTGATAACTGTCTCGATCAGGTCTTGTCCTTACAAGCAGATTTTTCGGCAAGGCGTCCCTTTAAAGCTCCCCAGTTTGTAGAAATGGTAGAAAGGTTGCGGTTAGATGCCTAAAGAACGAGTAGATGTCTTGGCCCATCAACAGGGACTTTTTGAAACACGTGAACAAGCCAAGCGTGGTGTGATGGCGGGTTTAGTCATTGCCAGCCATAATGGCCAACGTTATGATAAGCCTGGTGAAAAGATTGACACGACGATTCACCTGAGACTAAAGGGTGAAAAAATGGCTTATGTGAGTCGTGGTGGGCTAAAGTTAGAAAAAGGTCTGGCTGTTTTTGGAATTGATTTGTCCCATCGGACTTGTTTAGATATCGGTGCGTCAACAGGTGGCTTTACAGATGTCATGTTGCAAAAGGGAGCGAGCACTGTTTATGCCGTTGACGTTGGGACCAACCAACTGGCCTGGAAACTTCGGCAAGACCAACGGGTCTTATCCATGGAGCAGTACAATTTTCGGTATGCTGCCTTGGCGGATTTTACAGCAGGGCAACCGACTTTTGCCAGTATTGATGTGAGTTTTATCTCACTCGGACTGATTTTTCCAGCTTTGGCACGGATTCTTGCAGATGGTGGAGAAGTTGTTGCGCTGGTTAAGCCACAGTTTGAAGCCGGCAAGGATGCCGTAGGGAAAAAAGGGATTGTCAAAGACCCTCAAGTCCACCAAAAAGTGATTAAAGCAGTGATGGCACAAGCCAATAGCAATGGTTTTAGCAACTGCGGACTAGATTTTTCTCCTATTCAAGGGGGGCATGGAAATACGGAGTTTTTGCTCTATCTAAAAAAAGCGCCCCAGATGGACAACCTAGACGAAGCGCTTGTTTCTAGGGTTGTTGCTGATGCACAGAAAGGATTTAAAAAATAGATGAATAAAAGAGAACGCCTTGCGTTGATTCGCGAGTTGATTGAAAATGAGAATTTCTCCAAGCAAGGAGATTTGGTCAAAGCCTTACAGGCGCGTGGTTGCCATGCGACACAAGCGACCATCTCACGGGATATGGATGAGATGGGGATTGTTAAGGTCCCAATTGGGAATGGTTACCGCTATAGTTTGGCAAAACCCAAAGCGCCTGCCCATACGGAGGATAAACAGGCAACAGCTCTGGTAACGGTTCTGAATGTTACTGATAAGCACACCACCTTGCCTTGCCTGTTGTCAGTTGATGTGGTGCCAGGAACCAGTCGTCTGGTGAAACGCCGTTTGCTAGATGAAGAAAGTGACGCTATTTTCAGTATCTTGACAGATGACGAGACTCTTTTAGTTGTCGCGAACACGCCAGAACAAGCCAGTCAACTACGAACCATTTTACTGAGCTGGAAAGAAGCCTAAAGGAGACGAGCGCATGCTTGAGACGATTTCGATAAAAAATTTCGCTATTATTGAAGCCGTCAGTCTTCAGTTTGATCAGGGAATGACGGTCTTGAGTGGTGAAACGGGCGCTGGGAAGTCAATTATTATTGATGCGATGAACCTGATCTTAGGCGGACGGTCCAACCTGGATATGATTCGTCATGGGGCAGCAAAAGCTGAAATTGAAGGCTTGTTTAGTCTAGCAGAAGATTCTCCTGTCATGACCCTTCTAGCGGATAAGGGGATCGATGTCACGGATGACCAGGTGATTATTCGAAGGGACCTGATGGCCAATGGACGCTCAGTCAGCCGTATTAATGGGCAATTGGTCAATCTGAGTCTCTTGCGTGATATCGGTCGTTATTTGGTCGATATTCATGGGCAACATGACCAAGAAGAATTGATGCGCCCGGCCTACCACTTGGGTCTCCTAGATAGTTTTGGTGATGCGAGCTTTTTGGAGTTGAAAAATCGGTATCAAGCGGTTTTTGACGCCTATCGCCAGGCACGTCAACGTCTCCAAACCCTGCGTCAAAATGAAGCCAGTAATAAAGAGCGGGTAGCGCTCTTGAACTTTCAAATTAGTGAAATCGAAGCAGTAGACCTTAAAGATGGCGAAGAAGATGACCTGACTCGTCGCCTGACTGCGCTACAAAACCATAAAAAAATTGCTGACACGTTGAGCAATGCCTATCAACTACTGGATGCTGAAGATTTTTCTAGCTTGGGAAATGTCCGCGATGCCATGGGAGACTTGCAGGAGCTTGAAAGCTATGATGCCGAATACAAACGGTTAGGCGATAGTTTGGCAGACGCTTATTATGTCCTAGAAGATGTGACGCGTTCCTTGGAAGATGCTGTTGACCGGCTCGAGTTTGACAGTGAGGAATTGCTTCTGGTTCAGGCTCGCTTGGATGTGGTTAATAGTTTGATTCGCAAATATGGTAGCAATAGTAAGGATGTATTGGATTATTTTCAAAATATCCAAAAGGAGTATCACTTACTTGCTGGCGATGGTCATCAAGATAAGCAACTCGAAGAGGAAGTAAAACATCTGCAGGCTGACCTCGTTGAATTAGCACACCAATTGAGTCAGCAACGTCACCTTATTGCTGACAAACTAGAAGCAGATATTCATCGTGAATTAGCGGAACTTTACATGGAAAAGGCTACCTTTCAGGTGCATTTTTCGACCGGTAAATTTAACCGCCAAGGGAATGAACAGGTTGAATTTTATCTGTCAGCCAACCCAGGAGAAGGCTTTAAACCACTTGTCAAAGTGGCGAGTGGCGGGGAATTGTCTCGGATGATGTTGGCTTTAAAATCAACCTTTTCACGCCAGGCCGATAAAACCAGTATTGTCTTTGATGAAGTAGATACCGGTGTATCCGGGCGTGTCTCTCAAGCGATTGCCCAAAAAATTCATAAGATTGGGCAAAACGGTCAGGTGCTGGTAATTTCTCATTCCCCCCAAGTGATTGCCATCAGTGACCATCAATTTTTCATTGAAAAACAAAGCAGCCAAGATGCTACTGTATCAACTGTCCGTCTGTTAACAACAGATGAACGTATCGAAGAGATTGCGAAACTGCTCGCCGGTGACAATGTGACCGAAGCCGCTCGCAGTCAGGCTAGAGAGCTCTTAAAACACTAGTCATTGAGCTGGTCAAGAGGGATTGTGGGGAGTTTGTAGACTTCTGACTTGATTAGGCTCGAAAGAAAACTCTTACAAAAGACTTGCACCTGTTCAAAAATATGCTATACTAGTTGTGGAGCAACGGCTTCGCGTGAAGTGGGTCAGGGGAGGAATCCAGCAGCCCTAAGCGATGCTAGTCGTGTGCTCTTTTTTGTATGAGTTTTACGCAAACGGATGCATTGCCAGATTGCCCTAAAATCGACAGTTGACCGTTGAAAAAAAACCAGCAAAAGAGTATGATGATTAGGGTATAGATTCACAGATAAAAGGAGTTACACATAGATGGCACACATTTCATTTGATTATTCAAAATCACTCGGTAAGTTTATCGGCCAGCATGAAGTTGATTTTATGCAAGGTCAAGTCACTGAAGCAGACCAACTCTTGCGTCAAGGAACTGGACCTGGTTCAGATTTCTTGGGTTGGTTAGACTTGCCAGAAAATTACGATAAAGAAGAGTTTGCTCGCATCCAAGCAGCAGCTAAAAAGATTCAGTCAGATAGCGAAGTCTTGGTTGTCATCGGTATCGGTGGTTCATACCTAGGAGCTAAAGCTGCGATTGACTTTTTGAGCAACCATTTTGTTAACCTGCAATCTGCGGACAAACGTCAAGCACCCCAAATTCTGTATGCCGGTAACTCTATTTCATCAACCTATTTAGCTGATTTAGTGGAATACGTGGCTGATAAAGAATTTTCTATCAATGTTATTTCTAAGTCAGGAACGACGACTGAACCAGCAATCGCCTTTCGTGTTTTCAAGGAATTGTTGGTTAACAAGTATGGACAAGAAGAAGCCAACAAACGGATTTATGCAACAACAGATCGTCAAAAAGGTGCGGTTAAGGTTGAAGCAGACGCTAATGACTGGGAAACTTTTGTAGTTCCCGATAATGTTGGTGGACGTTTTTCTGTCTTGACAGCTGTTGGTCTTTTGCCTATCGCTGCATCAGGTGCTGATATCACAGCCTTGATGGAGGGCGCTGCTGCTGCGCGTCAAGCCTATGCCTCAGCAGACCTTAAAGAAAACGAAGCCTACCAATATGCTGCAGTGCGTAATATCCTCTACCGGAAAGGTTATGCGACGGAAATTTTGGTCAACTACGAACCATCCCTGCAATACTTTGGCGAATGGTGGAAACAACTGGCTGGTGAATCAGAAGGAAAAGACCTCAAAGGCATTTACCCAACTTCTGCCAACTTCTCTACCGATTTGCACTCTTTAGGGCAATATATCCAAGAAGGTGCACGTATTCTATTTGAAACGGCAATCCGTGTGGACAAGCCACGCAAGAACGTGATTATCCCAGAATTGTCTGAGGATTTGGATGGTTTGGGCTACCTGCAAGGCAAGGATGTCGATTTTGTTAACAAAAAAGCGACAGATGGTGTGCTTTTGGCGCATACAGATGGGGATGTTCCAAATCTGATTGTGACAATTCCAGAACAGGATGCCTTCACGCTGGGTTACTTGATTTACTTCTTCGAGTTGGCTATCGCTCTCTCAGGTTACCTCAATGCGGTCAATCCATTTGACCAACCAGGGGTTGAAGCCTACAAGAAAAACATGTTTGCACTTTTGGGCAAACCAGGTTTTGAGGAATTGTCAGCCGAACTAAACGCCCGTTTGTAAGATTAACCAACATTAGAGTAACAACAGGGGTCCTTGGATTCCCTGTTTTTTTTACTGTTGACATTCTTTGTTGCTGATTTGTTAGCTTCCCTACATTGACAGAGACTAGCAAAGCCGGTAAGATAAAGAAAGAAAAAACGAAGGGCAGGAAGAGGATGCTGTTTGATGATCCCGATTTATTAACTTGGGAGGAGTGGCTAGGTCAGTTTGAAATGGTCAATGAACGCTTGCCTAAGCTAGAGGAAATTCAACAAGGCCGTGTGCAGAAGGGGTTTCACTCAGATTATAGCGATGAGGAGTTGTTAGCCAGCCTGCCAGCGCCTGCAAGTGTAGCCGGACCGGTGGGTAAAAAGAGGAAGAAGCTTCTCCTGGGGCTTGGCCTGCCTGTTTTGCTAGCTCTCGTTTTGGGGCTTGTAGCAATTGGCTACTATCAGGCAGGTGTGTTGCAGGGGAATTGGCACAGCAACACCATGTCCATGGATTTTAAAAAAATGCGTGGAAAGAGTGCGGCGAGTTATGTAGCAGATAGTCAACAAGCCAGCAATACCTGGGTCAAGCCGGAGGGGGTTGCGCTCGAAAGTCATCGCAACATCGTTCGTCTGACAGCCACTCAAACCATTGATAAAAAAGCGGTTTACCAGAACTATGTAGCTAAGACCACAGCCGATGCCCAAAAGAAAAATCAAGAAGCCACTTATTTTTCTTATGAAGCCTGGCTTTCCTTTTTTGATCAACAAAGAGCCAAAGATGCTGAAAAGCTGGGAGGGTCTTACGATGCGAAAAAAGGCAAGCTGACAGTGGTACTCATGACCTTGCGCTACAATTCATGGACACGAGAGATGGAAGTCATTGGTGTCAATAGTGAGTTCAACCTGGCCAATGCCTTTGGCAATTATCATGCCTTGAGTGAAGTTGCGCGTGGCGAACGGTTCCGCTACCAAAAAAACGGACGCAAATTGTCGGTGACAGGTGACCAACTCACCTTGCTTTTCACAAAAGATGAGGAGAAAGAATGACGAAAAAAGAATGGCTAGTAGCCTTTAAAAACTATTACGGGCGTAAGCCAAATAAAGATGAGCAATTGCGAGGCCTTTTGGCTGGACAGTACACGCTCCCTCCTCGAAAAAGCTTGGGCATGAAGCGTAACCATCTTATTACTTTGCTGGTTGGTCTAGTGCTTGTCCTTATCCTCGGTGTTGGTGCGACCGCAACCTATCGCTACCAGTCGGGCTGTATTCGTGGACAGTGGCAGGCCACAACGTTGACCAAGAGCCTATCGGCTGAACTTGAAAGTGAGCTAAAGCAAGAGACGGAGTATTATAACTACTATAAAGCCTTTTCTAATGGCAATAGTTTTTACACCAATCAGGCGGTAACCCTAAAGGCGACAGGGCATAAGGTGGAGGCGCAGGTGACTTATTCGGTCGACCGCTTGGCCTTGTATAGTGCGATGAGTTCAGTCGTTTCATCAGCATACGGCGTGACAGCCGATGAATTGGATACTGTCTTGCCCTATGATGATTTTGTAAAATCGCTGGATAATAGCATGAAAAAACAAGCCAAAGAGGCAGGTGCTCGCTACGATAGTAAGACAGCCACGGTGACAGCCAGCTTATTTACCGCGCGAGTGGCTCCTTTTAGGCACAGTTGGCACGTCACAGAAGTCAATGACAAATTGTACCGTGCTTATTTTTCGAAAGCTTTGACCTTGCGTAGTGGCAAAGACATGCCCTATCAGTTGTCAGGTAAAACCTTGACACTGGATAAGAAAATCATTTTCTCTCAAATAAAAAAATAGAAAAACCTAGTATCAGGCTAGCTTGATAGGACCTCATCCTTGGAGTGTGAGAGAGCAGGACCTTGCGTGAAAGTTCTTGCTCTTTGACCTCCTTTTTTGATGCTTTGTGCCAAATTGTCAGAAAATATGGTATGATAGTAAAAAAGCATCTGGGGGAATATCATGCCATTAGTATACCAATCCACACGAGACGAAAACAATCGCGTCACGGCAAGTCAAGCCATCTTACAAGGACTTGCTCAAGATGGTGGTCTTTTCACGCCGATTGCGATGCCAGCAGTGAGCCTGGATTTTGACCAACTCCAGCAAGCGTCTTATCAAGAGGTTGCTCGATTGGTGTTAGGGGCTTTTCTGGATGATTTTACACCAGAAGAGATAGACCACTGTATTCGTCATGCTTACGATGATAAATTTGATACACCAGCTATTGCAGAAGTGGTGTCCGTCGATGGCCACTACAATTTAGAGCTGTTTCACGGTGCAACGATTGCTTTTAAAGACATGGCTTTGTCTATTTTGCCGCACCTGTTGACGACAGCTGCCAAAAAACAAGGGGTAACCAATAAAATTGTTATTCTGACAGCGACATCGGGGGATACAGGGAAAGCTGCTATGGCAGGTTTTGAGGATGTTCCTGGTACTGAGATCATTGTCTTTTACCCACATGGTGGTGTCAGCAAAATCCAAGAATTGCAAATGACGACACAAACAGGGCAAAACACCCATGTCGTCGCTATTGATGGGAACTTTGATGACGCCCAAACCAACGTCAAGCACATGTTTAACGATGTAGCCTTGCGTGAGAAGATGGCGGCTAGAGGCTTGCAATTTTCATCTGCTAATTCTATGAATATCGGGCGCTTGGTGCCACAAATTGTTTACTATGTCTATGCTTATGCCCAATTGGTCAAGCAAGGGGTGGTGGCAGCTGGCGATCCGATTAATATCACAGTCCCAACAGGTAACTTTGGGAATATCTTGGCTGCCTACTATGCCAAGTTGATCGGGTTACCTGTGGCCAAGCTCATCTGTGCCTCAAATGAAAACAAGGTTCTCACAGACTTCTTCCATTCCAAGACTTATGATAAGAAGCGTGAGTTTAAAGTGACGACGAGCCCATCCATGGATATCTTGGTATCGTCTAACCTTGAACGTCTGATTTTCCACTTGGTTGGCAATGATGCTAGCCGGACCAAAGCTTTGATGGAAGCACTGGTAGAAAAAGGCGAATATAGCTTGTTGGAAGGGATTGACGACAGCATTTTCGACCTCTTTGAGGCGGGTTATGCGGATGAGCAAGCCACTGCAACAGAAATTAAACGCGTTTACGAGCAAGACCATTATGTGGAAGACCCACATACAGCGGTAGCTTCCGCGGTCTATGTTGCTTATCGCACAGCTAGTCAGGATCAGACGCCGACTGTGGTGGCTTCAACGGCCAGTCCCTACAAGTTCCCCCGTGTAACAGTTGAAGCTGTGACTGGTCAGGCGCCTGCGGATGATTTTGCTGCCGTGGACAGCTTGGTTGAATTATCAGGTGTTGCTATCCCTAAAGCTGTGCAAGGCTTGCAAGATGCCCCTGTTCGTCACGAAACAGTTGTTGCTGCCCAGGATATGCAAACGGAAGTCGAACGTTATTTGGGAATTTAACTTCATTGAAAAAAGCCGTCAGGCTTTTTTTGTCAATTAAACAAGAGGAATTGGTTATGAAAGTCTCGAGACAATTATTAGCGATTGGCCTACCTGCTATGGTTGAAAACCTGCTTCAGATGCTAATGGGAATGGTGGACAGTTACTTGGTCGCTATTTTAGGACTTGCGGCTGTTTCTGGAGTGTCAGTGGCTAATAATGTCACAGCGGTTTATCAGGCTATTTTTATTGCTTTGGGGGCTGCGGTCTCTAGCGCCTATTCTGCCCGGCGTAGTCAGCAAGGGGGAAAGAAAGCCCAGGCGCTCATTGGGGAAGCCCTGCTTTTGACACTTTTTTTAGGGCTAGTTCTAGGTCTTTTTTCGCTCTTTTTTGGAGAAGGTCTGCTCAGTTTTTTGGGAACCACACCGCAAGTGAGCCGTCAAGGGGGGCTTTACCTAGCCATTGTCGGAGGAGGGATTGTCTTTTTAGGGCTCATGACAACTGCTGGCAGTGTGGTGCGTAGTCAAGGCAAACCCCAATTGCCCATGTATGTCAGCTTGTTAAGCAACCTGATGAATGCCTTGCTAGCTAGTGTCGCGATTTTTGTATGTCATTGGGGAATTATGGGGGTCGCCTTTGCAACAGTCATCTCACGGGCTGTTGGTTTTGCTCTCTTGGTCGGCGCTATGCGCTACGACTGGAAAAGTCTGGTATTAAGCTGGCGCATTGACAAAGAGCTGGTTCATTTAGCCCTGCCGGCAGCTGGAGAACGCTTGATGATGCGCGTGGGTGATATTGCCATTGTAGCCATCGTTGTCACTTTTGGGACGAAAATGGTTGCGGGCAATGCCATTGGTGAGACCCTAACACAGTTTAACTATATGCCTGGGATGGGTCTTGCCACAGCGACGGTGATTTTAGCCGCCAGGGCAAGAGGAGTAGGGGATATGGCTAGTGAGACCAAACTGTTGAAAAAAGCCTACTTTCTTTCCTTATTATTGATGGCCATCGTTTCAGGAGCGATTTTTGTTTTTGGACAGCCCTTGACATTGCTTTATACCATGGACCAGGAGGCTGTTTCTGCTAGTCTTGTTGTCATCCTTTATTCCTTTTTAGGAACTCCTGCAACAGCTGGAACGCTTGTTATGACTGCTATGTGGCAAGGTCTGGGAAATGCCAAATTGCCCTTTTATGCAACAACGTTTGGAATGTGGGTGATTCGCATCGGTTTAGGGGTTGTCTTAGGAATCGGTCTTTCTTGGGGCTTAGCGGGAGTTTGGTTGGCGACAATTGCCGACAATGTCTTTCGCTGGGCCTTCCTGACCTATCTCTATCGTAAAAAAGTTAGAAAAACCAGAAAAAGTCTTGCTTAGGGCTTTTTTTTGTGTTAAACTACTATGGTGCTGTAAAAAAACAGCTATAGCTGTGATGCAAGAGGTTGCGACACGCTCGGTTGCATTGCCACGCAACCACCTGTCGGTTTTCTTGTGGAGCTAGCCTATTATCGTAAATAGACGAGAGGAGAAAAGATGGCAACTAAAAAAATCCGTATCCGCTTGAAAGCGTACGAACACCGTACACTTGACACAGCGGCTGAGAAAATTGTAGAAACTGCAACACGTACTGGTGCTCAAGTAGCAGGTCCCGTTCCACTTCCAACTGAACGTAGCCTCTACACCATCATCCGTGCAACGCACAAATACAAAGATTCTCGTGAACAATTTGAAATGCGTACACACAAACGTTTGGTAGACATCATCAACCCAACTCAAAAAACAGTTGACGCTTTGATGAAACTTGACTTACCAAGTGGTGTGAACGTCGAAATCAAATTGTAATACGCTGAGCACAAAAAACGCTCATTAAAAACTTTTAAAAACTATAGAAAAGGAATTCTTTCTCATGACAAAAGGAATCTTAGGGAAAAAAGTGGGAATGACTCAAATTTTCACTGAATCAGGTGAATTTATCCCTGTAACTGTCATCGAAGCAACTCCAAACGTTGTGCTTCAAGTGAAAACTGTTGAAACAGACGGTTATGAAGCAGTTCAAGTTGGTTTTGACGACAAACGTGAAGTATTGAGTAACAAACCTGCCAAAGGCCATGTCGCTAAAGCAAACACGGCTCCTAAGCGCTTCATTCGTGAATTCAAAAACGTTGAAGGCTTAGAAGTTGGACAAGAAATCACAGTTGAAACTTTCGAAGCTGGAGACATCGTTGACGTTACCGGAACAACTAAAGGTAAAGGTTTCCAAGGGGTTATCAAACGCCATGGACAATCACGTGGACCTATGGCTCACGGTTCTCGTTACCACCGTCGTCCTGGTTCAATGGGACCAGTTGCACCAAACCGTGTGTTCAAAAACAAACACTTGGCAGGTCGCATGGGTGGCAACCGCGTAACTATCCAAAACTTGGAAGTTGTTCAAGTGGTTCCAGAAAAGAATGTTATCCTTATCAAAGGTAACGTCCCAGGTGCTAAGAAATCACTTATCACCATCAAATCAGCTATTAAAGCTGCTAAATAATAACAGAAAGGAGATTGATATCTAATGGCAAACGTAAAATTATTTGACCAAACTGGTAAAGAAACTGGCGAAGTTGTTTTAAACGATGCAGTTTTTGGAATTGAACCTAACGAATCAGTAGTCTTTGATGTTGTTATCAGCCAACGTGCTAGCCTCCGTCAAGGGACTCACGCAGTGAAAAACCGTTCAGCTGTTTCAGGTGGTGGACGTAAACCATGGCGCCAAAAAGGAACTGGTCGTGCTCGTCAAGGGTCTATCCGCTCTCCACAATGGCGTGGCGGTGGGGTAGTCTTTGGACCAACTCCACGCTCTTACGCGTACAAGTTCCCACAAAAAGTTCGTCGCTTGGCTTTGAAATCAGTTTACTCACAAAAAGTAGCTGACAACAAATTTGTAGCCGTTGAAGCTTTGTCATTCGAAGCGCCAAAAACAGCTGAATTTGTTAAAGTGCTTTCAGCTTTGGCTATCGATAGTAAAGTTTTGGTTATCCTCGACGAAGGAAACAAAAATGCAGAATTGTCAGCGCGTAACGTGAAAAACGTTAAAGTTGCAACCGCAACAACAGCAAGCGTCCTTGACATCGTTAACAGCGACAAGGTTCTTGTTGTGAAAGACGCGATCTCAACCATCGAGGAGGTTCTCGCTTAATGAACATCTACGACGTAATTAAACAACCAGTTATTACAGAAAAATCAATGGCTGCTTTAGAAGAAGGCAAATACACTTTCGAAGTTGACAGCCGTGCCCACAAATTGTTGATCAAACAAGCCGTTGAAACAGCATTTGAAGGGGTTAAAGTTGCTGCTATCAAGACAGTCAACGTTAAACCTAAAGCTAAACGTGTTGGGCGTTACACTGGTTTTACAGCTAAAACTAAAAAAGCTATCATTACTTTGACAGCTGATTCAAAAGCAATCGAGTTGTTTGCAGCTCCAGAAGCTGACTAATTCATAAGGAGGAAATAAAGTGGGTATTAAAGTTTACAAACCTACGACTAACGGCCGTCGTAACATGACATCGTTAGATTTCGCAGAAATCACAACCAGTACACCAGAAAAAACTTTGTTGACTTCTTTGAAGAGCAAAGCTGGTCGTAACAACAACGGACGTATCACTGTTCGTCATCAAGGTGGTGGACACAAACGTCATTACCGTATCATCGATTTCAAACGTAACAAAGATGCGGTTGAAGCAGTTGTTAAAACTATCGAATACGATCCAAACCGTTCTGCAAATATCGCTTTGGTTCACTACACAGATGGTGTGAAAGCGTACATCATTGCACCAAAAGGACTTGAAGTTGGTCAACGCATCGTTTCTGGACCAGAAGCTGATATCAAAGTGGGTAACGCTTTGCCATTGGCGAACATTCCAGTCGGTACTGTTATCCACAACATTGAGTTGAAACCAGGTAAAGGGGCTGAATTGGTCCGTGCCGCTGGTGCTTCAGCTCAAGTGTTGGGTCAAGAAGGAAAATACGTTTTGGTTCGCCTGCAATCCGGTGAAGTTCGTATGATCTTGGCAACTTGTCGTGCGACTATCGGTACAGTTGGTAACGAACAACATGCCTTGGTTAACCTTGGTAAAGCTGGACGTAACCGCTGGAAAGGTATTCGCCCAACTGTCCGCGGTTCTGTAATGAACCCTAACGATCACCCACACGGTGGTGGTGAAGGTAAAGCACCAGTTGGACGTAAAGCGCCATCTACTCCATGGGGTAAACCAGCGCTTGGTCTCAAGACCCGCAACAAGAAAGCGAAATCAGACAAACTTATCGTTCGCCGTCGCAACGAAAAATAATCTGGCCGCTTAACATCATCCGCCAACTCGGTAGCGCGCAGCGCAAGCCGTTGTGGTACGTAATTTAAAGGAGAAAACTACAAAATGGGACGTAGTCTTAAAAAAGGACCTTTCGTCGATGAGCATTTGATGAAAAAAGTTGAAGCTCAAGCAAATGACGAAAAGAAAAAGTTATCAAAACTTGGTCACGTCGTTCAACGATTTTCCCAAGTTTCATCGGTTACACAATTGCAGTCTACGATGGACGTAAACATGTGCCTGTTTACATCCAAGAAGACATGGTAGGTCATAAGTTGGGTGAATTCGCTCCAACTCGTACTTACCACGGACATGCAGCAGACGACAAGAAAACAAGATAAGGAGTTAAGAGACTATGGCAGAAATTACTTCAGCTAAAGCAATGGCTCGCACAGTACGTGTTTCTCCTCGCAAGACTCGTCTTGTACTTGATTTGATTCGTGGAAAAAACGTTGCTGATGCAATTGCCATCTTGAAATTTACCCCAAACAAAGCTGCACGTGTTGTTGAGAAAACATTGAACTCAGCTATCGCTAACGCAGAAAACAACTTTGGTTTGGAAAAAGCTAACTTGGTCGTATCTGAAACTTTCGCCAATGAAGGCCCAACCATGAAACGGTTCCGCCCTCGTGCCAAAGGTTCAGCTTCACCAATCAACAAACGCACAACTCACGTTACCGTAGTTGTTGCAGAAAAATAAGGAGGGGAAACGTGGGTCAAAAAGTAAATCCAATTGGTATGCGTGTCGGTATCATTCGTGACTGGGATGCAAAATGGTATGCTGAAAAAGAATACGCTGAATACCTTCATGAAGATTTGAAAATTCGCAAATTCATCCAAAAAGAATTGGCTGAAGCTTCAATCTCAAAAATTGAAATCGAACGTGCAGTAAACAAAGTGAACATCTCTCTTCACACTGCTCGTCCAGGTATGGTTATCGGTAAAGGCGGAGCAAACGTTGATGCACTTCGTGCTCAATTGAACCGTTTGACTGGTAAACAAGTTCACATTAACATTGTGGAAATCAAAAACCCTGATTTGGATGCTCACTTGGTTGGTGAAAGTATCGCTCGCCAATTGGAACAACGTGTAGCTTTCCGTCGTGCACAAAAACAAGCTATCCAACGTGCAATGCGTGCTGGTGCAAAAGGAATCAAAACTCAGGTTTCAGGTCGTCTTAATGGTGCAGATATTGCCCGTGCTGAAGGCTACTCTGAAGGAACTGTTCCATTGCACACACTTCGTGCAGATATCGATTACGCTTGGGAAGAAGCAGACACAACTTACGGTAAACTAGGTGTTAAAGTTTGGATCTACCGTGGAGAAGTTCTTCCAGCTCGTAAAAACACAAAGGGAGGTAAATAACACATGTTAGTACCTAAACGTGTTAAACACCGTCGTGAGTTTCGTGGAAAAATGCGCGGTGAAGCTAAAGGTGGTAAGGAAGTCGCTTTTGGAGAATTTGGTCTTCAAGCAACAACTAGCCACTGGATTACAAACCGCCAAATCGAAGCTGCCCGTATCGCTATGACGCGTTACATGAAACGTGGTGGTAAAGTTTGGATTAAAATCTTCCCACACAAATCATACACCGCTAAAGCTATCGGGGTACGTATGGGTTCTGGTAAAGGGGCACCTGAAGGTTGGGTAGCACCTGTTAAACGTGGTAAAGTCATGTTTGAAATTGCTGGCGTTTCAGAAGAAGTTGCTCGTGAAGCACTTCGTTTGGCAAGCCACAAGTTGCCAGTGAAGACTAAATTCGTTAAACGTGAAGCAGAATAAGGAGAAGACATGAAACTTCAAGAAATTAAAGATTTTGTTCAAGAGCTTCGTGGATTGTCTCAAGAAGAATTGGCTGCTAAAGAAGTTGAATTGAAGAAAGAATTGTTCGATTTGCGCTTCCAAGCTGCAGCTGGTCAACTTGATCAAACTGCTCGTTTGGACGAAGTTAAAAAACAAATTGCACGTGTGAAGACAGTGCAAACTGAATTAAGCAAATAATAGATTGGGAAAGGAGTCTTTTTAAATGGAACGTAATCAACGTCGTAGTCTTGTAGGACGTGTCGTATCTGACAAGATGGATAAAACTATCACTGTTGTAGTTGAAACCAAACGTAACCACCCAGTCTATGGAAAACGTATCAACTATTCTAAGAAATACAAAGCACATGACGAAAAGAACATCGCAAAAGAAGGCGATATCGTTCGTATCATGGAAACTCGTCCATTGTCTGCTACAAAACATTTCCGTCTTGTAGAAGTTGTGGAAGAAGCTGTTATTATCTAATCAGACTAAAAGGAGATATTTGTAATGATTCAACAAGAAACTCGCCTGAAAGTTGCTGATAATAGCGGTGCTCGTGAAATCTTGACCATCAAAGTTCTTGGTGGTTCAGGACGCAAATTCGCTAATATCGGTGATGTTATCGTAGCGACTGTTAAACAAGCAACTCCTGGTGGAGCTGTTAAAAAAGGTGATGTTGTCAAAGCTGTTATCGTTCGTACAAAATCTGGTGCGCGCCGTGCAGACGGTTCTTACATCAAGTTTGACGAAAATGCGGCAGTTATCATCCGTGATGACAAAACCCCTCGTGGAACACGTATCTTTGGCCCAGTAGCACGTGAATTGCGTGAAGGTGGCTACATGCGTATTGTCTCATTGGCACCAGAGGTATTGTAATACAAACCTAGTCCCCTAGATTCCTAGGGTGCCCCTAAGGGCGTAAGAAATTTTAAGGAGAAACTCTCAATGTTTGTAAAAAAAGGCGATAAAGTTCGCGTCATTGCAGGAAAAGACAAAGGTGTTGAAGCTGTTGTCTTGACTGCTTTGCCAAAAGTTAACAAAGTAGTGGTTGAAGGTGTTAACATCATCAAGAAACACCAAAAACCTAACAACGAAAACCCTCAAGGTGCTATCGTTGAAAAAGAAGCACCAATCCATGTGTCTAACGTTCAAGTGTTGGATAAAAATGGTGTAGCTGGTCGTGTCGGATACAAATTCGAAGACGGCAAGAAAATCCGCTACAACAAAAAATCAGGCGAAGTGCTTGATTAATCACGAAGGAAAGGAGAAAAAAGATGGCAAATCGCTTGAAAGAAAAATATCTTAATGAAGTAGTTCCAAGTTTGACTGAACAATTCAACTATTCTTCAGTTATGGCTGTGCCTAAAGTTGAGAAAATCGTTCTTAACATGGGTGTTGGGGATGCAGTATCTAACGCTAAAAACCTTGACAAAGCAGCTGAAGAATTGGCTTTGATCTCAGGTCAAAAACCATTGATCACAAAAGCTAAGAAATCAATTGCCGGCTTCCGACTTCGTGAAGGGGTAGCTATCGGTGCTAAAGTGACATTGCGTGGTGAACGCATGTATGAATTCTTGGATAAATTGGTTTCAGTTTCTTTACCACGTGTGCGTGACTTCCATGGAGTGCCAACAAAATCATTTGATGGCCGTGGAAACTACACACTTGGTGTGAAAGAACAATTGATCTTCCCAGAAATTAACTTTGACAATGTTGACCGTGTCCGTGGATTGGATATCGTCATCGTCACTACAGCGAACACTGACGAAGAATCACGTGCTTTGTTGACAGGCTTAGGCATGCCTTTTGCTAAATAATAAGGAGGAACGATTTGGCTAAGAAATCTATGATTGCTAAGAACAAACGCCCTGCGAAGTTCTCTACGCAAGCTTACACACGCTGTGAACGTTGTGGACGCCCACATTCTGTTTACCGCAAGTTTAAACTTTGCCGTATTTGCTTCCGCGATTTGGCTTACAAAGGTCAAATTCCAGGCGTTACCAAAGCATCTTGGTAATAGCATAATTCATTTGAACAACTTAAGGTTGTTTGAGTGAAGAAAACTTTATTTGAGCAAAAGCTCATTATTAACTAGCAAGTGAGTAATCAAACTACTAGTAAAGGAGAATAACATAATGGTTATGACAGACCCAATTGCAGACTTTTTGACTCGCATCCGTAACGCAAACCGCGCTGGTCATGAAGTATTTGAAGCACCATCTTCAAAATTGAAAGTTGGTATTGCTGAAATCTTGAAACGTGAAGGATTTATCAAAAACGTTGAAGTGATTTCAGATGACAAACAAGGTATCATCCGTGTCTTCTTGAAATACGGTCAAAACGGTGAGAAAGTTATCACTGACTTGAAACGTGTTTCTAAACCAGGTCTTCGTGTTTACGCGAAAGCTGAAGAACTTCCAAAAGTTCTTAACGGTTTGGGTATCGCGATTGTTTCAACTTCAGAAGGCCTTCTTGTTGACCGTGAAGCACGTCAAAAGAACATTGGTGGAGAAGTAATCGCCTACGTTTGGTAATTCATGATACGAAGCTTGTAAAGAACAAAGCAAAATGAGGAAGTTAGTGAGGTTTGTTTACAAACAGGTCAACTAATCCATTTTACTCGGTTCTTAGAGCGTGTTCAATTTAGCTATTGAACGTAATCGTATCGGTGCATTCGCGTCTGAGCTAAGGGCTGGGTAAAAAAGATAGAATTTTTGGAAGCAAGGCTCCTAAAACATTCTTCTTTTTAGCGGTGTCCTTGTCGCTCTTGCTCTCATGCATCCCCGTGAAAACTAGTCGCCCAGGCGGCTTGATAATCTAACAGGAGAAATAATACATGTCACGTATTGGTAACAAAGTCATTGTCGTGCCTGCTGGTGTCGAATTGACAAACAACAATAACGTTGTGACCGTTAAAGGTCCAAAAGGGGAATTAACTCGTGAATTCCCTAAAGCAATCGAAATCGTTCAAGAAGGAAACGAGATTACTCTTCGTCGTCCAAACGATTCTAAAGAAATGAAGACAATTCATGGTACTGCTCGTGCCAACCTTAACAACATGGTTGTTGGTGTTTCTGAAGGTTTCAAAAAAGCCTTGGAAATGCGTGGGGTTGGTTACCGTGCACAACTTCAAGGAAAGAAATTGGTTCTTTCTGTTGGTAAATCTCACCAAGACGAAGTTGAAGCGCCAGAAGGCATTACTTTTGAAGTGCCATCAGGAACTGAAATCAACGTTATCGGTATCAACAAGGAAGTTGTTGGTCAAACAGCTGCTTACATCCGTAGCTTGCGTTCACCAGAACCTTATAAAGGTAAAGGTATTCGCTACGTTGGTGAATTTGTACGTCGTAAAGAAGGTAAGACTGGTAAATAATCGTTAAGATAACCAGTCCTGAATATTAAGAGGAGAAAATTGTGATTTCTAAACCAGATAAAAATAAACTCCGCCAAAAACGCCACCGTCGCGTCCGCGGAAAACTCTCTGGAACTGCAGAACGCCCACGTTTGAACATTTTCCGTTCTAATACAGGCATCTACGCTCAAGTGATTGATGACGTAGCGGGTGTAACGCTCGCAAGTGCATCAACTCTTGATAAAGAAGTTTCTAAGGGCACAAAAACAGAACAAGCTGCTGTTGTTGGTAAGCTCGTTGCTGAACGCGCAGTGGCTAAAGGCATTTCTGAAGTGGTGTTTGACCGTGGTGGATACCTTTATCACGGACGTGTGCAAGCTTTGGCTGACGCTGCCCGTGAAAACGGATTGAAATTCTAATAGGGAGGACACTAGATAATGGCATTTAAAGATAATGCAGTTGAACTTGAAGAACGCGTTGTAGCCATCAACCGTGTCACTAAAGTTGTTAAGGGTGGACGTCGTCTGCGCTTTGCCGCTTTGGTAGTTGTTGGTGACCGCAATGGTAACGTTGGTTTTGGTACAGGTAAAGCTCAAGAAGTCCCTGAAGCAATCCGTAAAGCCGTTGATAACGCTAAGAAAAACTTGATTGCTGTACCAACAGTTGGCACAACAATCCCTCACGAAGTGCGCTCTGAGTTTTCAGGAGCTCGCGTCTTGTTGAAACCAGCCGTAGAAGGTGCTGGGGTTGCCGCTGGTGGTGCTGTTCGTGCCGTTGTTGAATTGGCAGGTATCCAAGATATCACATCTAAATCATTGGGTTCTAACACACCAATCAACATCGTTCGTGCAACTATCGAAGGTTTGAAACAATTGAAACGTGCCGAAGAAGTCGCAGCACTCCGCGGTGTATCCGTTTCTGATTTGGCATAAGAAAGGAGAACTCATGGCTCAAATTAAAGTAACTTTGACTAAGTCTCCAATCGGACGCAAACCAGAACAACGTAAAACCGTTGTTGCGCTTGGACTTGGTAAATTGAACAGTTCCGTTGTCAAAGAAGACAACCCAGCTGTTCGTGGAATGATCACAGCAGTGTCACACTTGGTCACTGTTGAAGAAGTCTAAACTATTAGGCGAAGATGAGGTTGGGGCTAACTGCCCCAGCCTTGTCTTGAATATCATCGTCGTTGAATAAAGCGACAATCGTATAGGCGAGTTTTCATGGAGAACCCCTTTTCCTCCATGAAGGCGTTAGCAGTTTACACATAAGGAGAAATTAATAATGCAACTTCATGAATTACAACCAGCAGAAGGCTCACGTAAAGTCCGCAACCGTGTCGGACGTGGAACTTCTTCAGGTAATGGTAAAACTTCAGGTCGTGGACAAAAAGGTCAAAAAGCCCGTAGTGGTGGTAGCATCCGTCCAGGATTTGAAGGGGGTCAAACACCTTTGTTCCGTCGTTTGCCAAAACGTGGTTTCACAAACATCAATGCTAAAGAATACGCTTTGGTGAACTTGGATCAGTTGAACCGTTTTGAAGACGGTGCCGAAGTGACACCTGCAGCGCTTAAAGAAGCTGGTATCATCCGTGCTGAAAAATCTGGCGTTAAAGTTCTTGGTAACGGTGAATTGACTAAGAAATTGACTGTTAAAGCAGCTAAATTCTCAAAATCTGCTGAAGCAGCGATTACTGCTAAAGGTGGTTCTATCGAAGTCATCTAATGAGGAGCACTCATTATGTTCTTTAAACTTTTAAAAGATGCTTTAAAGATCAAAAATGTTAGGAACAAAATTTTATTTACGCTCTTCATCATTTTTGTCTTTCGCTTAGGAACACATATTACAGTTCCAGGCATCAATGTGCGGAGCTTGGATCAGTTAGCTAACCTGCCCTTCCTAAATATGCTTAACCTCGTTTCAGGGAATGCCATGAATAACTTCTCGGTTTTCTCATTGGGGGTTAGTCCATACATTACAGCTTCAATCGTTGTTCAACTCTTACAGATGGACATCTATCCGAAGTTTGTCGAATGGAGCAAGCAAGGGGAAGTTGGTAGACGAAAGCTTAATCAAGCAACGCGTTATATTACATTGGTTATTGCCTTTGCCCAATCATTAGGGATTACGGCTGGTTTTAATGCTTTATCAAGCGTTTCTTTGGTGGCCACACCAAACCCGCAGACATTCATTCTGATTGGTGCAATCTTGACAACAGGTAGTATGATTGTTGGCTGGCTGGGAGAACAAATTACAGATAAAGGTTTCGGTAATGGTGTTTCTACCATAATCTTTGCAGGGATTATCGCTGGACTTCCAGGCATGTTCTCTTCTATCTATGAAGATTACTTTGTCAATGTTAGTGCTAACAGCTTGACCCACTCTATTGTTATGGTCTCTATTTTAGCTTTGTCGGCTTTAGCGATTGTTTTCTTTACGACTTTCGTACAGCAAGCAGAGTACAAGATTCCTATGCAATATACCAAATTGGCTCAAGGGGCACCGACTAATTCCTATCTGCCTTTACGGGTTAATCCGGCTGGTGTTATTCCAGTAATCTTTGCTAGCTCAATTACTACCATTCCGAGTACGATTATTCCTTTTTTAGGAAATCGATTCCCATGGTTGAATAGCTTGCAAACAACCTTGTCTTACCAGACACCTACGGGCATGGCGGTCTACGCTGTCCTAATCGTTCTATTTTCATTCTTTTATACCTTTGTTCAGGTTAATCCTGAAAAAACGGCTGAAAATCTTCAAAAGAATGGGTCTTACATTCCGAGCGTCCGTCCTGGTAAAGACACCGAAGACTACCTGTCTTCCTTGCTTAAGAAGTTGGCCACTATTGGTTCAGTCTTCTTGGCATTTATCTCGATTGTTCCCATTATGGCGCAACAACTCTTCAACCTCTCAAGCGGTATTGCCCTTGGAGGAACCAGTTTGCTCATCTTGATTTCTACTGGTTTTGAAGCGATGAAACAGTTGGAGGGCTATCTCCTCAAACGTCAATATGTTGGCTTTATGAACGTCGAAAATTAAAACAAAATAGAAGAAGCAACTATCTTGCGACTTCTCTTTTGTTTTTATCATAGGGTTTCTAAACTTAGGAACCCCATGATAAAAATAAAAAGGAGTTTTAGATTATGAATCTGTTGATTATGGGGCTTCCTGGTGCAGGTAAAGGAACGCAAGCGGCTAAAATTGTCAAAGCTTTCAACCTGGTACACATTTCTACAGGGGATATGTTTCGAGCTGCCATGGCAAACGGCACAGAAATGGGTAAATTAGCCAAATCTTATATTGATCGTGGTGATTTGGTCCCTGATGAGGTGACGAACGGGATTGTCAAAGATCGTTTGGCAGAAGAGGATATTAAAACCAACGGTTTCTTGTTGGACGGTTTCCCACGGACAATTGAACAAGCCTACGCTTTGGATACCATTCTCAAAGAGTTGGATTTGCCTCTTGACGGTGTGATTAATATTTCCGTTAATCCAGATATTCTCTTGGACCGTTTGAGTGGACGGATTATCAATAAGAAAACAGGAGAAACTTTCCATAAAGTTTTCAATCCACCAGCAGACTACAAGGAAGAGGATTACTACCAACGTGAAGACGATAAACCTGAGAGTGTGAAGCGTCGTTTGGAAGTAAATATCTCTCAAGGCCAACCTATCTTGGACTACTATGCGGAACAAGGACTTGTTCAAGACATTGAAGGAGACCAAGAAATCGACCAAGTCTTTGCGGATGTTGAAAAGGTATTGAACAAGATTTAAGTCATAAAACGACTTGATTATTTTTTAGAAATAAGCTATAATAGGTCAGTCTGACTTATAGCTATCCCGATTAAGGGAACTAATCGAAATTAAAGGGGGAACTTTTGCGTGGCAAAAGATGACGTGATTGAAATTGAAGGTAAGGTTGTTGAAACCATGCCCAATGCAATGTTTACTGTTGAATTGGAAAATGGGCATCAAATCTTAGCGACGGTATCTGGAAAGATTCGGAAGAACTATATTCGTATCTTGGTAGGAGACCGTGTAACTGTTGAGATGAGCCCGTACGATTTAACGCGTGGACGGATCACTTACCGCTTTAAATAATCGAAGAAAATGGAGGAGCTAACATGAAGGTAAGACCATCGGTTAAACCGATTTGCGAATACTGTAAAGTTATTCGCCGTCGTGGCCGTGTTATGGTAATTTGCTCAGCAAACCCTAAACACAAACAACGTCAAGGATAATTTAGAAAGGAGAAAACATGGCTCGTATTGCTGGAGTTGATATTCCAAATGATAAACGTGTTGTCATTTCATTGACCTACATCTATGGTATTGGTTTGACAACTTCTAAAGAAGTGCTTGCTGCTGCAGGTGTTTCTGAAGACGTTCGTGTTCGTGACTTGACACCAGATCAAGAAGACGCAATCCGTCGTGAAGTTGACAAAATCAAAGTTGAAGGTGACCTTCGCCGTGAAATCAACATGAACATTAAACGTTTGATGGAAATCGGTTCATACCGTGGGATCCGTCACCGTCGTGGTTTGCCTGTTCGCGGACAAAACACTAAAAACAATGCGCGCACTCGCAAAGGGAAAGCTGTTGCGATTGCAGGCAAGAAAAAATAAATAAGGAGGTAATAAAGTGGCTAAACCAACACGTAAACGTCGTGTGAAAAAGAATATCGAATCTGGTATTGCTCATATTCACGCAACATTTAACAACACCATTGTTATGATTACGGATGTGCACGGGAATGCATTGGCGTGGTCTTCAGCTGGAGCGCTTGGTTTCAAAGGTTCTCGTAAATCTACACCATTCGCAGCGCAAATGGCTTCAGAAGCAGCAGCAAAATCTGCTCAAGAACATGGTTTGAAAACAGTTGAAGTTTCCGTTAAAGGCCCAGGTTCTGGTCGTGAATCAGCTATTCGTGCCCTTGCAGCAGCAGGTCTTGAAGTTACAGCTATTCGCGATGTGACACCTGTACCGCATAATGGTGCTCGTCCTCCAAAACGTCGTCGTGTGTAATTTTTCGTTTTCATAACATACACTAGATTCGTTGAAGAGGGAGTTTATCATAGATGATTGAGTTTGAAAAACCAATAATTACAAAAATTGATGAAAGTAAAGATTACGGTAGATTTGTAATCGAACCACTAGAACGTGGTTATGGAACTACCCTTGGTAACTCTTTGCGAAGAGTTCTCTTATCTTCTCTGCCAGGTGCGGCAGTCACCTCTGTAAATATTGAAGGCGTCTTGCACGAATTTGATACTATTCCAGGTGTGCGTGAAGATGTGATGCAAATCATTTTGAATATCAAAGGAATTGCAGTCAAATCACACGTCGAAGAAGAGAAAAATATTGAGCTAGATGTTGAGGGCCCAGCGGAAGTAACTGCTGGAGACTTATTGACAGATAGTGACCTCGAAATTGTTAATGCGGATCATTACTTATTTACTATCGGAGAAGGGCACAGCGTAAGAGCAAGCATGACAGTGAATACTAGTCGTGGTTATGTCCCTGCAGATGAAAATAAGAACCCTAATGCCCCTGTTGGAACCTTGGCGGTTGACTCTATCTACACACCAGTGAAGAAAGTGAATTACCAAGTTGAACCAGCTCGCGTTGGTAGCAATGATGGTTATGACAAATTAACAATTGAAATCGAGACAAATGGTACAATCATCCCAGAAGATGCTCTCGGATTATCTGCAAAAGTTCTGATCGAACACTTGAACCTCTTTACGGACCTGACTGAAGTCGCTATGACGACAGAAGTGATGCGTGAAGCGGAATCAACTTCAGATGAAAAGGTATTGGATCGTACCATTGAAGAACTTGATCTTTCTGTGCGTTCTTACAACTGCTTGAAACGTGCTGGCATCAACACGGTTTATGATCTCACTGAGAAAACTGAACCAGAAATGATGAAAGTTCGTAACTTAGGTCGTAAGAGTCTTGAGGAAGTTAAAGTCAAATTGGCTGAATTAGGTCTCAGCCTGAAAAATGATTAAAATTTTATAGAGGAGGAAAGAATGGCTTATCGTAAATTAGGACGTACAAGTTCACAACGTAAAGCAATGCTTCGCGATTTGACAACTGATCTTTTGATTAACGAGTCAATCGTGACAACCGAAGCACGTGCAAAAGAAGTGCGTAAAACTGTTGAAAAAATGATTACCCTTGGTAAGCGTGGTGATTTGCATGCACGTCGTCAAGCGGCAGCATTTGTTCGTAATGAAGTAGCATCAGAAAGCTACGATGAAGCAAATGACAAATACACTGCAACAACAGCTTTGCAAAAATTGTTTGATGATATTGCGCCTCGTTATGCAGAACGTCAAGGTGGATACACTCGTATCTTGAAGACTGAACCACGTCGTGGGGATGCTGCACCAATGGCAATTATCGAATTAGTTTAATTTCATCATTTTTGTTGAGTGTTACGATGATGGTCCTATGAAGTAGGACTTAGTCTAGCTCTGGTCTACCGCTGTGCCGTCGGAGTACAGCGGGAACACTCATCATTATAGAATAAGTAAGCGTAACGCTTGTTTACGAGATATTTTCACTTCTGAAGTTGCCTCGTAAGCAGGCGTTTTTATAGTTTGGAGAGAACAGGGACATGGGCAAGACCTCAAAACAACTGTTAGAAGAACGTTACTTGAATCCCTTAAAGGAAAGGCCTTTATTGCTAGGTGTTGAATTCGAGTTTCCTATTATTAATCAAACTCACCCTGAGTCTGAGCAAGGTCTAGACCAGTGTTGTCTCTTGTTAGAGCGTTTGAGTCAGGATGGGAATTATGTCGTTCTCAAAAGAGATACGGATGGGCAGGCCATAGAGCTCTCCCATCAAAAATCGGGAGACCATCTCCTCTTTGAGGTGGCCTATACGACTCTTGAAATTGCTTTTGCCCCTGCAAAAGATTTGACGACACTCGTGAAACGGTTTGAGGGCTATCTTCATCAGCTAAATGCCATCTTGGCAGAATGGGGGCTGACCATTGGTGGTTTTGGTCTTCACCCTGCATGGGAAAAAACCAAAAACTACATGGTAAAAACAGACCGCTATGAGATGTTGACCCAATTTCTCGCTTTGTCTCAAGACTATCAAGAAAAAACGGCGCATCAGTTGCATCCCTACCCGAGCTACGGTGGCTTTATCATGGGAAACCAAGTGCAGTTTGATGTGAGTAAAGAGAATCTATTATCTGTCTTAAATTTGTTTAATCAAATCGAACCAGCCAAGGCATATCTTTTTGCTAATTCAGCTTTTGCTCCCTGGGAAGATACGCGCATCAGTCGAGATCGATTTTGGGAAGCGTCCATGCATGGGATTTATGCAGAGAATATCGGTGTTTTTCCTCGGGATTTTAGCTCTTTGTCTGAATGGTTGGACTATGTTAATCAGTCGGCCATGTTTTATGTGAAACGTGGCGAAGAAACCATCTACTTTGAACCTTATCGCTTGCCTGATTTTTTTAGTGCAGCATCTATTCAAGGATGGAATTTGCAAGGTCAGAGGCGTCAGTTTAGTCCTAAGGAATCGGATATCTCCTTTCATAGAGCCTACCATTATCAGGATGTGACAGCGAGAGGGACTGTGGAGTTACGTAGTGTTTGTACGCAACCATTGGAGCTAACCTGGGCACCGATTGCTTTTGAGCTTGGGCTTCGTGCTAATCTGGAAAAATGGGAAGCCTTGATGGCTAATCACGTATTTTTTAGCCTCTACGGTCGAGACTATCCTGAACTCCGTCGTCGATTTTCAGCTCCGCACTTATCCAAAGAAGAGGAAGAGGCAATTCGTCAATTGTCAGGAGAACTTTTAGTTTGTGCCAGAGAAGGCCTAGGAGAGCGTGGGCATGGGGAAGAAGTCTTTTTGAAACCTATCGAAGATTTTCTCGCTGAAAACTAAATTGTTGGGCACCAAATCCCTTGCCCTTAAGAGAAGCAAAAACGTCTGGAATGACCATTCCAGACGTTTTGTTTTTAGTAAGTAAGGACAAAGTATTTTTTCTTGCCACGACGGATGACGGTTAATTCATTTTCCAGTTTATCCGTATCTGTTAGCTGGTAGTCGAGGTCTTGGATGCGCTCACCATTGATATAGATGGCGCCGTTTGTAACATCTTCGCGCGCTTGGCGTTTAGAGGAAACAATGCCTGACGTGACTAGAAGGTCAACCAGATTAAGGCTATCTTCACTTTGGACAGTATAACTTGGGACGTTACGGAGTCCTTGTTTGAGTTCTTTGACAGACAAGTTCTTAATGTTACCCGTGAAGAGTTGCTCAGTGATATTGAGGGCCTCTTGGTAAGCTTCCTCACCGTGGACAAGGGTTACGACTTCTTTAGCGAGGATTTTTTGTGCTAAGCGTTCATGTGGTGCCGCTTCGAATTGTTGCCGAATGTCTTCAATTTCATCTAGGGTCAGGAAGGTGAAAATCTTGAGGAAACGAACGGCATCTGCATCCATGACATTGAGCCAAAATTGGTACATTTCGTAAGGGGTTGTTTTGTCAGCATTGAGCCAGACAGCGTTTCCTTCGGATTTTCCGAATTTTTTGCCAGTCGAATCTGTGATCAGTGGAACGGTGACAACGTGACCGGTTTTATCAGCTTTACGACGGAGGAGCTCAGTACCTGCGGTCATATTTCCCCATTGGTCAGAACCTCCGATTTGGAGTGTGACATTGTGGTCGCGGTTGAGGACGTAGAAGTCATACCCTTGCATGATTTGGTAAGCAAACTCGGTATAGGAAATACCAGTCTCAATCCGTTTTTTCACGGATTCTTTACTCATCATGGTGTTGACCGTGAAATATTTTCCAACATCACGCAAAAAGTCGATAAAACTGATGCTGCCAAACCAGTCGTAGTTATTGACCATCACAGCTTTATTGTCTCCTTTGTCAAAGTCAAGGAAACGAGAGAGTTGCCCTTGAATGGAAGTCACCCACCCATCAACGGTTTCTTTGGTTTGAAGGCTACGTTCAGCATCTTTGAAAGAAGGGTCTCCAATCAGTCCGGTAGCCCCACCAACGAGCGCATAAGGTTTGTGTCCAGCTAATTGCAGACGACGACTGGTTAAAATAGCCACCAAGTGCCCTAAATGCAAGCTGTCTGCTGTTGGGTCATATCCAGTATAATAAGAAACTTGACCTTCTTCTAGGGCTTGGCGTAAAGCTTCTTCGTCTGTAGTCTGGAAAATCAAACCACGTTCTTTGAGCTCATCAAAAATGTGCATGTGTATCTCCTTCTAAAAGTGTTCTAACCCTTATTATAGCAAAAAGAAAGCTGGGTATGCAAGTTGAGAAAAGGTGAAATGATTTGGTATAATAAGAGGCGGAAGTATCGGAGAACAAACATGAAAAAATATTTACAAAGACGGCTAGCAGGTCTTGCCCAGCTGGTCTCTAAGCGACGGCAGAAAAAACGCAATGACCGCGTTGACACATCGGATTTTACGCTTAAGGACTACGGAACCGTAAGTTTACGTGTCTTAAAGCTGATTGTTGATTTCGGTTATGTCGTTATACTCGCTTTTTTCTTTTTAGGAGCAGGACTCGGACTGGGCTATTTTGCTAGCCAAGTGAAGACGGTAAAGGTGCCAACTAAGGCGACGCTCTTGCAAGATGTGAATAACCTTTCTCGGGTATCTCAGATGACCTACTCTAATGGGAGCTTGATTTCAGCGGTGGACTCTGACCTTTTGCGGACACCGGTTGACGGCTCTGCCATTTCGGACAATGTTAAAAATGCTATCATTGCGACGGAGGATGAAAACTTTAAGACGCACGATGGGGTAGTGCCTAAGGCTGTCTTTCGGGCCTTGTTGTCCTCACTTTTGGGATTGGGAGAATCTAGTGGTGGTTCGACCTTGACACAACAGCTCATGAAGCAACAAATCTTAGGGGATGACCCGACTTTCAAGAGAAAGACTAAGGAAATCATTTACGCATTGGCCGCGGAACGCTACATGAGTAAAGATGATATTTTAACGGCTTATCTGAATGTCTCGCCTTTTGGGCGAAACAACAAGGGTGAGAACATCGCAGGTGTGGAAGAAGCCGCTCAAGGCATTTTTGGCAAATCGGCTAAAGACTTAACCATTCCACAAGCAGCATTTATCGCTGGTCTGCCTCAAAGCCCTATCGTTTACTCGCCTTATGCAGCGGATGGTTCGCTTAAATCAAGTGAAAATCTGCAGTATGGTCTCAATCGCCAAAAGGATGTGCTTTATAATATGTATCGTGCCGGCTACCTGTCTAAGGCCGACTATGAGACCTATAAGGCCTATGATATTACACAAGATTTCTTGGCTCCCCAAGCTGCGACAGCCAATACCCATGATTATCTTTACTATGCTGTCTACAATGAAGCAGTGACCGCCATGTATGACTACTTGGTGAAGCGGGATAAGGTTTCTGAGAATGATTTGAAAAACGATAGCACCAAGGCATCCTACCGGGAACTGGCTCAGCAGGCGGTCAGCCAAGGTGGCTACACGATTTCAACGACCATCAACCAGAAGATTTATGCAGCCATGAATCAAGTGGCTGCCAATAACGCTTCGGTTTTGGATGATAGCAATGGGCAAACACAAGTCGGGAATGTCCTGATGGACAATAAAACGGGGGCTGTCTTGGGCTTTGTTGGTGGGCGAGATTATAATGCCAACCAGAACAACCACGCTCTGGATACGGAACGGTCACCTGGCTCTAGTATTAAACCAATTCTGGCTTACGGGATTGCCATCGATCAAGGATTGATGGGGTCTGCTAGCATGCTGTCAAATTACCCAGCGAGCTTTTCTAGTGGCATCAAAATCATGCACGGAGCAGATGAAGGAACCGCCATGGTTAATCTTCAAGAGGCCCTCAATACGTCTTGGAATATTCCAGCCTACTGGACCTATCAACTGCTGCGCCAAAAAGGTGTGGATGTCCAAAGTTATATGGAAAAAATGGGCTACAAGATTCAAGACTACAGCATTGAGAGTTTGCCATTGGGAGGCGGGATTGAAACAACGGTCCTTCAACAAACCAATGCCTATCAGACCTTGGCCAACGGGGGCCAATACTTAGAACATTATATGGTGGACAAAATAACAGCCCCTGATGGTAGCGTCATTTACCAACATCAGGCGAAACCTGTTCAAGTTTACTCCAAAGCAACGGCCTCCATTATGACCAACCTTCTGCGTGAAGTGTTGACCAAAAAAGGAACGACGAGGTTTTATGATCGGATAACCGAACTAAATGGGAACCTAACCAATATTGATTGGGTCGGAAAGACAGGAACGACAGATAATGTGACGGATGTCTGGTTGATGTTGACGACGCCAACCGTTACACTAGGCGGTTGGGCTGGACATGACGATAACACCTCGCTGGCGTCAGATGCAGGTTACAATCGTAACGCGACCTATATGGCTCAGATGGCCAATGCTATCTATAATGCAGATAGTTCTGTCTTTTCAACGGACAAGTTCACCTATGATAGCAGTGCAATCCAGTCGACAGTTCTTACGTCCACGGGTGAAAAACCTGGAACTGTGACGGTCAACAATAAGTCGGTCAACCTATCTGGGGAAACAACGACCAGCTATTGGGCAAAAAATGGTGCACCGACCACGGTGTATAAGTTTGGTATCGGGGGAACCGATGCAGATTATGTCAAAGCCTGGCAAGCCATTCTAGGAAGTGGCTACTAAATCATGATGGAAAATCTCACAGGTGTCATAGACACCTGTTGAGATTTTTTTGTGTATTGACGCCTTTCTTTAAGATTTGTTATAATAACTTTATCTTTAAAAAAGGAGTTTTAGGATGTTTCCTCAAGAAAATTTTCAAAACAAAGATAGTAAATCTTTGGCAACAGCTTGTGCTATCGTTGGCTTAGCTGGTGGTATCTACTTGTTGTTTGGTTTTTGGTTTTTGATGTTGGCTGCGGCAACGGGCTCAGACTTTCTGACTAGTATTGTCCTTGTCTTTGGCTACCTGGTCCGTTTGGCTGTCTTGGTTCTCGGTATTGTCGGTGCGGTTACCTTCAAGGGGGCTCTATCACCGGTTAAATCAGCTCCAAGCGTCTTGTTGATTGTTGGTGGTGCGATTTCCTTTATCCCTCTCTTAGGTTGGATTGGCGGCATTGTGGCTATCATTGGTGGGGCGCTTTATTTGGCAAGTCTTAAGAATTTCAACCAAACCCCACAAGCTCCACAGAATCCCCAAAATCCCTTTATGCGATAAGGGTGTTTTCATAATTTAAAAAGGAGGTTTGGTATGTATCCTGATGGGACACTTGTGAAACAGTATAACAAAGGTTTGGCGATAACTATCGCGATTCTTAGCCTAATTGGTGGCTTTATCTTTTTGCCTGATAGCCTTAACATAATTTTATATTATCTTCTTAACGGTTATTTTGGTCCTTTGTTTCCCGTTTGGCTTAATTTTTTCATCCTTTTGCCCATTCTGCTTTTAGCTATTATCGGTGCCCTTGTCTATAGAGGGGCACAATCCCCTGTCTATAAGGCGGCTAGGGTATTGACGCTTATTGGTGGCATTCTTTTAGGAATCAATTTTTTGATGATTATGTCTTCACCGTTTTACTATTATTATTTGTCTGGATTCTCCACTATTTTATGGTTTGTTCGCGATTTTATGGCTCTGGTAGGAAATGCGTTTCTTATTGTCGGTGCCTTCCTTTACCTTGCTAGCTTGAAAAAATTCAACCGAGTGTTTATGAATCCCCAAAATCCCTTTATTCGATAAGGGAGAAAGCAAGGTTTTACCTTGCTTTTTTTGACATTTATGCTATAATAAATGTAACTATTTGTCGTCTGCTTTGGTTGAAATATTGTCCAATCAAGGCTTACAGCAGTTAAATCCGCGGTTTCGCTCAGTGATTTAGCTGCTATTTTTGTGTCTATTTTTGGAAAAAAGGAAGGATGTCACATATTCTTAATGATTCTAAAAATTCTGACAATTACAAATAGTAAAGACTTTGGGCTCATACAGAGCAGATGACTAGATAAAGGAGAAAGCATTTTGGCAGGACATGAAGTGCAGTACGGAAAACACCGTACGCGTCGAAGTTTTTCACGCATCAAAGAAGTACTCGACTTACCAAACTTGATTGAGATTCAGACGGATTCCTTTCAAGAATTCTTGGACTCAGGGTTGAAAGAAGTTTTTGAGGACGTGCTTCCAATCTCTAACTTTACAGACACGATGGAGTTAGAATTTGTCGGTTACGAGTTTAAGGAACCTAAATACAATATCGAAGAGGCGCGTGCCCACGATGCGCACTATTCTGCGCCGATGTTTGTCACTTTCCGTCTCATCAATAAGGAAACCGGTGAAATCAAGACGCAGGAAGTCTTCTTTGGTGATTTCCCACTCATGACGGAGATGGGAACCTTTATCATCAACGGGGCAGAACGGATTATCGTATCTCAGTTGGTGCGTTCACCAGGGGTTTACTTTAGTGAAAGTGCTGATAAAAACGGAAAAATTAACTATGGTTCCACAGTTATCCCTAATCGTGGGGCTTGGTTGGAATTGGAAACGGATTCCAAAGATATCGCTTATACCCGTATCGACCGGACACGTAAGATTCCATTTACAACCTTAGTGCGGGCGCTTGGTTTCTCTGGAGATGACGAAATTGTTGATATCTTTGGGGATAGTGACTTGGTGCGCAACACCATTGAAAAAGATATCCACAAAAATCCAAGTGATTCACGGACGGATGAAGCGCTCAAGGAAATCTACGAACGTTTGCGTCCAGGAGAACCTAAGACAGCAGATAGTTCACGTAGTCTCTTGACGGCTCGTTTCTTTGATCCACATCGCTATGATTTGGCAGCTGTTGGTCGTTACAAAATTAACAAAAAACTAAACCTTAAAACACGTCTTTTGGGTCAAACCATTGCTGAAAACTTGGTAGATCCTGAAACTGGTGAGATTTTGGTTGAAGAAGGCACTGTCTTGACCCGTGATGTGTTGGATAGTATCTCAGAACAACTTAATGGGGACCTCAACAAGTTTATCTACACACCAAATGAATATGCTGTGGTGACAGAACCTGTTGAATTGCAAAAATTCCGTGTTGTTTCTCCAGTTGACCCTGATCGTGTGGTAAACATCATCGGGAATGCCAACCCAGGCGAAAAAGTCCGCCATGTAACACCAGCGGATATTTTGGCTGAAATGAGCTACTTCCTTAACCTGGCAGAAGGCTTGGGAACAGTTGACGATATCGACCACCTAGGAAACCGTCGTATCCGTGCGGTTGGTGAACTTTTGGCCAACCAATTCCGTATTGGTTTGTCACGGATGGAGCGTAATGTCCGTGAAAGAATGAGCGTTCAGGACAACGAAGTCTTGACACCACAACAAATCATCAACATTCGTCCTGTGACAGCTGCAATCAAAGAATTCTTTGGTTCTTCTCAATTGTCACAGTTCATGGACCAACACAACCCACTGTCAGAGTTGTCCCACAAACGCCGTTTGTCAGCCTTGGGACCTGGTGGTTTGACGCGTGACCGTGCCGGCTATGAAGTTCGTGACGTGCACTACACGCACTACGGACGGATGTGTCCGATTGAAACACCTGAAGGACCAAACATCGGTTTGATTAACAACTTGTCCTCATACGGTCACCTGAACAAGTACGGCTTTATCCAAACACCGTATCGTAAGGTAGATCGGGCAACGGGTCAAGTGACAAACACGATTGAGTGGCTAACAGCTGATGAAGAAGATGAGTACACTGTTGCTCAGGCCAACTCCCCATTGAACCCAGATGGTAGCTTTGCGACAGATATCGTGATGGGACGTCATCGTGGTAACAACCAAGAATTCCCTGCTAGCAGTGTGGATTACATGGACGTGTCACCGAAACAGGTAGTTGCCGTGGCGACAGCATGTATTCCATTCTTGGAAAACGATGACTCCAACCGTGCCCTCATGGGTGCCAACATGCAACGGCAAGCTGTACCATTGATTGACCCACATGCACCATACGTGGGGACTGGTATGGAATATCAAGCGGCTCACGATTCAGGTGCTGCTGTGATTGCCCAACATGATGGACGTGTGACTTATGCCGATGCAGACAAAGTCGAAGTGCGCCGTGAAGATGGGTCGTTGGATATTTACAATATTGTCAAATACCGCCGTTCAAACTCTGGTACGGCCTATAACCAACGTACCTTGGTTAAGGTTGGCGACCAAGTAGAAAAAGGTGACTTTATCGCTGACGGGCCATCTATGGAACGTGGCGAAATGGCCTTAGGTCAAAACCCAATCGTTGCCTACATGACCTGGGAAGGGTATAACTTCGAGGATGCGGTTATCATGTCCGAACGCCTGGTCAAAGATGATGTCTATACTTCCGTTCACTTAGAAGAATTTGAATCTGAAACACGTGATACCAAGCTTGGGCCTGAAGAAATCACCCGTGAAATTCCAAACGTCGGGGAAGATGCCCTGAAAGACCTTGATGAGATGGGAATTATCCGCATCGGTGCTGAGGTCAAAGAAGGGGATATCCTTGTTGGTAAGGTGACACCGAAGGGTGAAAAGGACCTTTCAGCAGAAGAACGTCTTCTTCATGCCATCTTTGGTGATAAGTCACGTGAAGTGCGTGATACTTCACTACGTGTACCTCACGGTGGTGACGGTGTGGTCAATGATGTCCGTATCTTTACCCGTGAAAACGGCGATGAACTCCAATCTGGTGTTAACATGCTTGTGCGGGTTTACATTGCACAAAAACGTAAGATTAAAGTCGGTGATAAGATGGCCGGTCGTCACGGAAACAAGGGGGTTGTCTCTCGTATCGTTCCAGTTGAAGACATGCCTTACTTGCCTGATGGAACACCTGTTGATATCATGTTGAACCCTCTTGGGGTGCCATCTCGGATGAATATCGGTCAGGTTATGGAACTCCACCTGGGTATGGCTGCGCGTGAGTTGGGTATTCATATTGCTACACCAGTCTTTGATGGAGCAAGCTCAGAAGACCTTTGGGCAACAGTCAAGGAAGCTGGAATGGCGAGTGATGCCAAGACAGTTCTCTACGATGGCCGTACAGGGGAACCATTTGACAACCGTGTTTCAGTAGGTGTCATGTACATGATCAAGCTTCACCACATGGTTGATGACAAGCTCCACGCTCGTTCAACTGGTCCTTACTCACTGGTTACCCAACAACCGCTGGGTGGTAAAGCGCAGTTTGGTGGACAACGTTTCGGGGAAATGGAAGTTTGGGCTCTAGAAGCCTACGGTGCTTCTAATGTCTTGCAAGAGATTTTGACCTACAAATCAGATGATGTGAATGGTCGTCTTAAGGCGTACGAAGCCATCACTAAAGGAAAACCAATTCCAAAACCTGGTGTGCCTGAATCCTTCCGCGTTTTGGTCAAAGAATTACAATCTCTTGGTCTTGACATGCGTGTCCTTGATGAAGACGACCGAGAAGTTGAATTGCGTGACTTGGACGAATTGGACGATGATGAAGTGATGCATGTGGACGATTTAGAGCGTGCGCGTGAAAAGCAAGCCAAAGAAGATCAAGAATTTAAACAAACAGAACAATAAGACGCGGTCTTAAGAGAAACAATTAGAAAGGGATAGAAAGTGGTTGACGTAAATCGATTTAAAAGTATGCAAATCACTTTAGCCTCACCAAGTAAGGTCCGCTCATGGTCTTACGGTGAAGTTAAAAAGCCTGAAACCATCAACTACCGAACGCTGAAACCTGAGCGTGAAGGTCTATTTGACGAAGTTATTTTCGGTCCAACCAAAGATTGGGAGTGTGCCTGCGGGAAATACAAACGTATTCGCTACCGTGGTATTATCTGTGACCGCTGTGGTGTTGAGGTCACACGTGCCAAGGTTCGTCGCGAACGCATGGGGCACATTGAACTTAAGGCGCCTGTTTCACACATCTGGTATTTCAAGGGTGTGCCATCTCGGATGGGCTTGACCTTGGACATGAGTCCACGTTCTTTGGAAGAAGTCATTTACTTTGCTGCCTATGTTGTCATCGATCCCAAGGAGACACCTCTAGAAGCTAAGTCACTCTTGACAGAACGGGAATACCGTGAAAAATTACAAGAATACGGTCCAGGTTCCTTTGTGGCCAAGATGGGAGCGGAAGCTATCCAAGACTTGTTAAAACAAGTGGACTTGGAAAAGGAAATTGCAGAGCTTAAGGAAGAGTTGAAATCTGCAACGGGACAAAAACGGGTCAAGGCTGTTCGCCGTTTGGATGTTTTGGATGCATTCTACAAGTCTGGGAACAAACCAGAATGGATGGTCCTCAATATCCTGCCGGTTATTCCGCCAGACCTTCGCCCAATGGTTCAATTGGACGGTGGCCGTTTTGCGGCTTCTGACCTCAATGACCTCTACCGTCGTGTTATCAATCGGAACAACCGTTTGGCTCGTCTCTTGGAACTCAACGCTCCAGGAATCATTGTGCAAAACGAAAAACGGATGCTACAAGAAGCAGTTGATGCCTTGATTGATAATGGCCGTCGTGGTCGCCCAATCACAGGTCCAGGAAGCCGTCCGCTCAAATCTCTCAGCCACATGCTGAAAGGAAAACAAGGACGTTTCCGTCAAAACTTGCTAGGGAAACGGGTTGACTTCTCTGGTCGTTCCGTTATCGCTGTCGGGCCAACCCTCAAGATGTACCAGTGTGGTGTGCCGCGTGAAATGGCGATTGAACTCTTCAAGCCATTTGTGATGCGTGAAATCGTGGCTCGAGACATTGCCCAAAACGTCAAAGCCGCTAAACGTCTTATTGAACGTGGTGACGAGCGCATCTGGGACATTCTGGAAGAAGTGATCAAAGAACACCCTGTTTTGCTTAACCGGGCACCTACCCTTCACCGATTGGGGATTCAGGCCTTTGAACCTGTCCTCATCGACGGGAAAGCTTTGCGTCTTCACCCATTGGTCTGTGAGGCCTACAATGCCGACTTTGACGGGGACCAAATGGCCATCCACGTGCCTCTTTCCGAAGAAGCGCAAGCTGAAGCACGTTTGCTCATGTTGGCCGCAGAGCACATCCTGAATCCTAAGGATGGTAAACCAGTTGTTACGCCATCTCAAGATATGGTTTTGGGGAACTATTACCTCACCATGGAAGATGCAGGGCGTGAAGGGGAAGGCATGGTCTTCAAGGACAAGGATGAAGCTATCATGGCTTACCGCAATGGCTATGCCCACTTGCATACGCGTGTAGGTATTGCTGTGGACAGCATGCCTGAAAAACCTTGGACTCCTGACCAAGAGCACAAAATCCTGATTACAACAGTTGGTAAGATTATCTTTAACGATATCATGCCTGCTGATTTGCCTTACTTGCAAGAACCAACTCAAGAAAACTTGACCAAACAAACACCAGACAAATATTTTGTGGCACCTGGTCAAGATATCAAGGCCATCATTGCTGACCTCGAGTTGAATATTCCATTTAAGAAGAAAAATCTAGGAAATATCATCGCAGAAACCTTCAAACGTTTCCGTACTACAGAAACGTCAG
The DNA here is from genome assembly GCF_001578885.1 of Streptococcus sp. DD12. Lineage (GTDB taxonomy): Bacteria > Bacillota > Bacilli > Lactobacillales > Streptococcaceae > Streptococcus. The sequence goes on from NZ_KQ969497.1 coordinate 86,907, forward strand.
CCTTTTTGGACCGCCTAAAAGATTTGGGATACTACCATTCCACATTGGCTGGTCTGACCGTAGGTATTGCCGATATTCCTGTGATTGATGACAAACAAGAAATCATCGATCGTGCGCACCACAAGGTTGAAGAAATTTCCAAAGCCTTCCGTCGCGGTCTCATGACTGACGATGACCGTTACGATGCAGTAACAACTACTTGGCGTGAAGCCAAAGAAGAACTGGAAGCTCGTCTGATTGAGTCTCAAGACCCGAATAACCCAATCGTTATGATGATGGACTCTGGTGCCCGTGGTAACATCTCCAACTTCTCCCAATTGGCGGGGATGCGTGGTCTGATGGCAGCACCAAACGGACGTATCATGGAGTTGCCAATCTTGTCTAACTTCCGTGAAGGGCTCTCCGTTTTGGAAATGTTCTTCTCTACGCACGGAGCCCGTAAAGGGATGACCGATACCGCCCTTAAGACTGCCGACTCAGGTTACTTGACCCGTCGTCTGGTTGATGTGGCGCAAGACGTTATCATCCGTGAGGACGACTGTGGAACTGACCGTGGTTTGGTTGTTACAGCTATCACAGACGGAAAAGAAGTGACAGAAACACTAGAAGAACGTCTACAAGGCCGTTACACGAAGAAGACGGTTCACCATCCAGAAACTGGTGCTGTCTTGCTTGGTGCAGACCAATTGATCACTGAAGCAAAAGCTGCTGAGATTGTCGCTGCCGGTGTTACTGAAGTGACCATCCGTTCTGTCTTTACATGTAATACCCGTCATGGGGTTTGCCGCCACTGTTACGGTATTAACCTTGCGACAGGTGATGCGGTTGAAGTGGGTGAAGCTGTTGGTACCATTGCAGCCCAATCTATCGGGGAACCTGGTACTCAGTTGACCATGCGGACCTTCCACACGGGGGGTGTGGCATCAAGCGAAGACATCACTCAAGGTTTGCCTCGTATCCAGGAAATCTTTGAAGCACGTAACCCTAAAGGGGAAGCGGTCATTACAGAGGTTAAAGGTGAAGTTGTTGCTATCGACGAAGATGCAGCGACACGAACCAAGAAAGTCATCGTCGAAGGGGCTACAGGAACTGGAGAATACACCGTTCCATTTACCGCTCGTATGAAAGTTGAAGTTGGTAGTCAAGTCCAACGTGGAGCCGCTCTGACTGAAGGGTCTATCCAACCAAAACGCTTGTTGGAAGTGCGTGATGCCCTTTCTGTTGAAACTTACCTGTTGGCTGAGGTTCAAAAAGTTTACCGTAGCCAAGGGGTAGAAATCGGAGACAAACACGTTGAGGTTATGGTTCGCCAAATGTTGCGCAAGGTACGTGTCATGGATCCAGGAGACACAGATCTCCTGCCAGGTACCCTGATGGACATTTCAGATTTCACTGACGCTAACCGTGAAGCTGTTGTCTCTGGTGCCAACCCTGCTACTTGTCGTCCAGTTCTTTTGGGAATTACCAAAGCCTCATTGGAAACGAACTCATTCTTATCTGCTGCGTCCTTCCAAGAAACAACACGTGTCTTGACCGATGCTGCCATTCGTGGTAAGAAAGATCATTTCTTGGGTCTTAAGGAAAATGTTATCATTGGTAAGATTATCCCAGCTGGTACTGGTATGGCGCGTTACCGCAATATCGAACCATTAGCTAACAATGAAAATCTTGAAGCTGAAGTTGCATTAGCCCAAACGGGAATGGAACAAGCTGTAGCTGATTTTAAAGAAGAATTAGCCAAAGAAGGTCTTGTCGAAGAAGCACAAGCAGTTGCTGAAGATGAGTTAACTAAGGCTTAAAAGAAAAGGTCCGAGAGGGCCTTTTTTCTTGTCCCCTCAATTTAAAATCAAAGTTTTTTGATAATTCGCTCAGATGCGCTATAATAGCCCTAAGAAATAAATGGGGGTGAGCAGGTGTATCAGGTGATTCAATTAGAAGGCACCATTGAACCTTGGTGGCTCTTTGATGAGTTGCAAGAAGATATTGTGTCTGTGCAGGAATATCAAGATTTTTATGAAGCCCTCAAGGCCTATAAAAAGTTGTGCCAGACGTATTTGGCTCGTTGCCCACAGTTTGATAGCAGAGAAGAGCTGATGGCAGCTTTTTGGGATGAAAGCGAGCAGACCTGGTGTGAAGAGTGTGGCGATATGCTACAAGAATTTCACTCGATTGCCTTACTAGAAAATGGCAAGGTTGTTTCTAAAGCGCGCTACCGCCCCGGTTATGACCATGATACGGATAACCCATTTCCATCGGGCACCAGCCTCAACTAGTCACTACCACACAGAGAGATTATCTCTGTGTGGTTTTTTTGTGGCTAGTTTTCTGCTCCTTTTCGAATAAGGAATTGAAAGGAGTTTTATGGTTCAACGATTAGCAAAAGACTTGATTGCCCAGGCTGTGCAATCACAGGCGCAAGATATTTATCTTATTCCACGTAAGGACGAGTATGAGTGTTTCTTACGGGTGGGAGATAAGCGCCAAGCAGTCGGGACATACCCATTGGAAAAAGGCAAACAGCTGATTAGCCATTTCAAGTTTCTGGCAGGAATGAATGTGGGGGAACAGCGTCGGACGCAACTTGGCTCTTGCGACTATTTGTGGAGTGGCCATCAAACGGTCTCTTTACGTCTCTCTTCTGTAGGTGACTACCGTTCCCTGGAAAGTCTGGTCTTACGTGTTTTGTATGATGGCGAACGTGACCTAAACTTTTGGTTTTCGGGCTTTGAACAAGTTGAAAGCATCCTGGCAGGCCGTGGACTCTATTTGTTTTCTGGACCTGTTGGCTCGGGAAAGACCAGCCTCATGTATCAGCTGGCGAGGACACATTTTAAAAACCAACAGACACTCACGATTGAGGACCCTGTCGAAATCAAGCAAGAAGACATGCTTCAATTACAACTTAATGACAGTATCGGCATGACCTATGATAACCTCATTAAGCTGTCCTTGCGCCATCGGCCAGATTTATTGATTATCGGGGAAATCCGTGACAGCGAAACCGCACGGGCGGTGATTCGAGCTAGTTTGACAGGCGCAACCGTATTTTCTACGATTCATGCCAAGAGTATCCCTGGTGTTTATGCCCGACTCATAGAACTGGGCGTTTCCCCTCAGGAGTTAGCTAATTGTTTGCAAGGCATTATTTACCAACGATTAATTGCAGGAGGAGGTTTGATTGATGTCGCAGATAAGGATTTTAAAACGCATAAGCCCACGCAGTGGAACGCCCAATTGGACCAACTGGCTTTGGATGGTCATCTCACGGAGTTACAAAAGGAAACCGAAAAAATTAGGCCTTAAGCAGGAACGAAAAGTCATTCAGCTGTTTAACAATCTCTTTCGGGCAGGATTTCATTTAACCGAAATTATCGATTTTCTTGAACGCAGCCACCTGTTGCCCGACCAGGCGGTTCAAACCATGGCCAAAGGGCTGGCCTCTGGCGGTCAACTAGCAGATGTCTTACGTGAACTGCGTTTTTCGGATACCGTGGTCACTCAACTGTCCTTGGCGCATATTCATGGCAATGTTCAGGGGAGTCTGGCCCGCATTGAAATCTATCTGACTAGCCTTGCTCAGGTTCGCAAAAAGCTGATTGAGGTGGCGACCTATCCGCTTATCCTATTGTCTTTTTTGGTGCTGATTATGCTAGGTTTAAAGCAATACTTGTTACCGCAAGTCAGCGAGGCGGGCAATTTTGCCGGTCAGCTAATTCGTCTATTTCCGACTCTGTTTTTTATGACTATCCTGCTAGGGAGCTTAATCGCCTTTGGGCTTGTATTTTGGGTTAAAAAAAGCGAACGTCTGTCTGTCTTGACAAGAGCTGTTCGTCTTCCGTTACTAGGACGCTTTATTAGACTTTATTTTAGCGCCTATTTTGCTAGAGAATGGGGAAATCTGATTGGTCAGGGCTTGGAAATGACTCAGATTGTTCATATCATGCAAGAACAACCCTCGCCTTTATTTGTTGAACTAGGACGTGATATGGAAAAGGGGATGTTATTGGGGCGGTCCTTTTCACAGCAAGTTGCAACTTACCCCTTTTTTACCTCAGAGTTGAGTGTGATGATTGCTTATGGCGAAATGAAATCTAAGGTGGCTAGTGAATTAGACATTTATGCCCAAGAGACCTGGGAAACGTTTTTTGAGGGGCTTCATCGTGCCACACAAGTTATCCAGCCCCTTGTCTTTATCCTGGTTGCGCTGGTTATTGTAATGATATACGCAGCCATGCTTTTACCAATGTATCAAAATATGGAGGTGCCTTTTTAAATGAAAAAATTGATTCAATCTTGTCGGGCGAAAACAGCCCAAGCTTTTACCTTAATTGAAATGCTAGTTGTGCTGTTGATTATTTCCGTCTTGCTCTTACTCTTCGTTCCAAATTTGACCAAACAAAAAGATACGGTTAAAGACACAGGCGGTGCTGCTATCGTTAAAGTGGTCGAAGCTCAGGCGGAACTCTATGAGATGAATGGTAGTGACTCAGCTACCTTGGCCAAATTAGTGTCTAATGGAAGTTTGACCAAGGAGCAGGTCGACTCTTACAAAAACTATTATGCAAAACACCATGACCAAACCCAAAAAGTTTCAGGTTAGTGCTTTTACCTTAGTTGAATCTCTGGTGACTTTAGCGGTGACAGCCTTTTTAGTCATGCTTACCTCAGGAGTGGTCACACGTGTTTACCAAACGGTAGAGGAAGGCTTGTTTTTTGCCTCTTTTGAATCCCTGTATCGCCATGGGCAAAAGTTGAGCAATAGCCTACAAAGCCCACAAGAAGTGACCATAGCAGGAGGTCTTGTGTCAGGGCCAGACAGTCGAATTGTGGTGCCGACGACCATTCGTGCAAAAGCAGACTATGAGATTCGTTTTAACCAAACAGGAGGGAACTCCTCCTTGCAGAAAATTCAATTTACTTGTCGTGGAAAAACCGTATCGTATCAACTGTATATAGGGAGTGGTCGTTATAAAAAAAGTATCTCTTAAGGCTTATATTTTGGTGGAAAGTCTGGTAGGCTTGGCCATTTTTGCAGGTGTTGTGACCTTATTGTTGTCTACGACTCAAGCGCAAGTGCGCCAACGATCAGCGAATCGTACTCGCCAGGAAGCTTTTCTGGTCGCCCAAATGGCAGTGCAAACGAAGCAAGAGACCTTGACCCTTAACGGACAAACGGTTCAAGTAGAACGCACACCTACTAGCATGCGATTGTTGGTTCAAGGAGAGGAGTTGGTCTATGTTTATCAAGTGCCGTAGGCTGGCAGCCTTTACCCTTCTGGAATGTCTGGTTGCCTTGGTGGTAATTTCAGGAGGGTTACTCCTCTTTCAGGCGATGAGTCAATATGTTTCCCAGCAGGTCGTGTTTTTGACGCAGGACAAAGAAGAAGACTGGCTCATTTTTGCCCAACAGTTGCAGGCTGAATTTTCAGAATCCCAGTTAGATCACGTCTCAGGCGACAAGGTCTATCTTAAAAAATCAGGGCAAGATTTGGCTATAAGCCTCTCTAAGTCGGGAGATATTCGAAAGACAAATGCTCAGGGCAAGGGCTACCAACCCATGCTCTTTGATGTCTCGTCATTCAAGGTAAGCCAGGAGGGGCAACGCGTTTGGATTATCTTGCAACAAAAAAGGGGGCCAGAGAGGAGACTTTGCTATGATTTTTAAAAAGCAAGTGCGAGCAGGTGTTCTCCTCTATGCGCTTTTGATGGCGGCTGTTTTTAGTCTCTTGCTGCAATTCTACTTACAAGAAGTATTGGCTGATGGACGTGAACAAGAAGCGATGACACAAACAGCCAAGGCGCAGCTGATGGCTGAAATGACACGAGAAGCAGCTGACAAGACAAGTGGTGATTTGCAGTATAATCTAGGAAAGACCCACTATGAGGTCCAAGGTAAGACACTGACAGTTTTGGTAACCCTCTCTAATGGTGCTCAAAGACAATTTACGTTTAATGATAAGGCTAAATCACTGCCTTCTTCTCGTTCACAGGAAGCGCCTCTTTCAGATGAGAGTAGTGCTCCCACAGAGGTGAGAAAGTCTGAAACGTCTGAAAGTAAAGCCTCGTCTTCACCGAAAGAAGAAGTCCCAACGAAAACCAGCCCCGAGGCGAACTCCCTACCACCTACCCTGGTTGGTAGCTGGACAGCTGAACTTGATGGTCAGGAGGTTACGATTACCTATAGTCAGACGGGACAGATCACTTTGCAACAAAACGGGGAGAGCGCAAAAGGCACCGTCAAGGCGTGTGAAGAGCTATCCGAGGGACTCTATCGGGTCACCTCACCTTTGGAAGATTACACCCTTCCTCACCAAGATAGGACAGAAAGCAGACTGGCAGAAGGTTTTCGACTGAAAGATAATGTGTTGACCTATGTTTACTGGACAGGTGATTCTCCTGCAGCTCTTGAAAAAGGCGAAGGGGTCTTGCATGAGGACCCAGTGTCCTTTCATCGGGTGAGCTAAGTCTTATGCGAGTTTTTGAGGCCTAATCCTTAGCTTACCTGATAGATCTGGCCTTAAGTTGTAGTACTAGGGAGGAACAAGAAAACCGTCTAGGCATAGGTCTAGACGGTTTTTGCTGATTAGACAGGCTCAGAGGATAGCTGGCCTGCTAAGTTTTTTTAAGAGAAGTTTTATCTTATTCCTCATCATCGCTCACGATAAGGACGGAAAAGCCTTCTTTAACGGTTTCATAGAAAACAGCGGTCGCCGCCTGGTAGTAAGGGATGACGTAAAAGCTAGCCAAACCAAGTGTTAAAGGAATGAGGAGATACCAACCAAGAAAGCTCAATTGTAGGATAAAGAAACGGAACTTGTAGCCCTTCATCATGGCACGGCTTTCCATAAGACAGTCCCAGGCGCGTGTGTAACTGTTTTGGCTAATACTGTCATAGAGGATAAAGTAAGTCATGCTAAAATGGTAAATATAGCGTACCATCAGTACAAACCAAGTGATAAACAAGACCAAAATAACGATGAGGTTGATGAGGACGGTGGCTTCGCTAGTAATGGCCCCGCTGGCGATTCCTAGGATGGTAATACTGTAAAAGAAAATACCAGCCAGTGCGATAAGGTAGAAAACCGCGTAAATAACAAATTGTAAGAGGGCTACCTTGATGGCCTTACCCAGAAAAGGTCTGCTAAAGATGAGGCCGGCATCTGATACTGCCAAGGCACCTTGTTTATTTTTTCGAAAAAGGGACAGAAGGCCTAAGGTCAAAGATAAAAAACAAGCACTGATGATGAGACTAACGATTGTTGTCGATAGGCTCAACCAGACTGGTAGCGTCGGATTTGCAAAATTACCTGTAGAAGCAGAGGTTAGGATGCGCCGGAGGAAGGGGGCTAACTGACTGACATTAAGGATGAGGGTTAAAAGGATAAAAGGGGCAAATGCTTTGCGGTTGCCTGAGATAAGTTGCCGGGCTTTTTGCCGGATTGCTGAATAATTCATAACGGTAGAGTTCTCCTTTTCTTCTGGTATTATAGCATTCAAAGAGGAAGTCTGACAAGCGCTCCAAAATGTGGTAAAATAAATGGCTTTATGAAAGTTTTAATACCATTGGAGGAAATATGACAGAAAGTCCGATTCGATACCGATTAATCAAAAAAGAAAAACATACAGGTGCTCGCTTGGGGGAAATTATCACCCCACACGGGACCTTTCCCACACCTATGTTTATGCCTGTCGGGACACAGGCTACGGTAAAAACTCAGTCCCCAGAAGAACTCAAAGAGATGGGGTCGGGTATTATTTTAGCCAATACCTATCATCTGTGGTTGCGCCCTGGGGATGACTTGATTGCGCGTGCTGGAGGACTGCATACCTTTATGAACTGGGACCAACCCATTCTGACCGATAGTGGTGGTTTTCAGGTATATTCCTTGGCAGAGAATCGCAATATTACTGAAGAAGGGGTCACCTTTAAAAACCACCTTAACGGCGCTAAAATGTTTTTGTCCCCAGAAAAAGCGATTTCGATCCAGAATAATCTGGGAAGTGATATCATGATGTCCTTTGACGAATGTCCACAATTTTACCAACCGTATGACTACGTCAAGAAATCTATCGAACGAACCAGTCGTTGGGCAGAACGAGGGCTTAAGGCACACAAACGCCCGCAGGATCAAGGGCTATTCGGGATTGTTCAAGGTGCTGGTTTTGAAGATCTTCGTCGCCAGTCAGCACGCGACCTAGTGAGCATGGACTTCCCAGGCTATTCTATCGGAGGTTTGGCAGTTGGAGAAAGTCACGAAGAGATGAATGCTGTTTTAGACTTTACCACTCAACTGCTACCAGAAAACAAACCCCGTTACCTTATGGGGGTTGGAGCGCCGGACAGTCTGATTGACGGGGTTATTCGTGGAATTGATATGTTTGATTGCGTTTTACCAACTCGGATTGCCAGAAATGGAACCTGTATGACGAGTGAGGGACGTTTAGTGGTGAAAAATGCCCAATATGCGGAAGATTTTACTCCTCTTGATCCCAACTGTGATTGTTACACCTGTCAAAACTACACGCGTGCCTACCTGCGTCACTTGATTAAAGCAGATGAAACCTTCGGGATGCGTTTGACCAGTTACCATAACCTTTATTTCCTCGTTAACCTGATGAAACAAGTCCGTCAAGCTATCCTGGATGATAATTTATTAGAATTCCGTGAAGATTTTATTGAACGCTATGGCTACAACCGCAACAAAAGGAATTTCTAAAAAACACCCACAAGCACTTGACGGCAGTAGCGATTTTTTGATAAGATATAAGACGGTATTGTTTACCCCATTTGTAAGGCCCCGGAACCTTTCAAATACCTCGTGGACCGGAACATCCACACTGTAAACAAATATTACGAATTCGTATAGGAGAACTCATGAACAAAACAACATACATGGCTAAGCCAGGTGAAGTTGAACGCAAGTGGTACATCGTTGATGCCACTGATGTCCCTCTTGGACGTCTTTCTGCAGTAGTTGCTAGCGTACTGCGTGGAAAGAACAAACCAACCTTTACCCCTCACACAGATACTGGTGACTTCGTTATCGTCATCAACGCTGAAAAAGTGAAATTGACTGGTAAAAAAGCAACAGACAAAATCTACTACACACACTCAATGTATCCAGGTGGATTGAAACAAATCTCAGCAGGTGAACTTCGTTCTAAAAACGCTGTACGTTTGATCGAAAAATCTGTAAAAGGTATGCTTCCACACAACACTCTTGGACGCGCACAAGGTATGAAGTTGAAAGTCTTCGTTGGCGCTGAGCACACTCACGCTGCACAACAACCAGAAGTACTTGATATCTCAGGACTTATCTAATTTTTTAAGGAAAGGAGACATATAAATGGCACAAGCACAATATTCAGCAACTGGACGCCGTAAAAATGCGGTTGCCCGCGTTCGTTTGGTACCAGGTACAGGTAAAATCACTGTCAACAAAAAAGATGTTGAAGAATACATCCCCCACGCAGACCTTCGTTTGGTCATCAACCAACCATTTGCAGTAACTTCAACTGTTGGTTCATATGACGTTTTCGTAAACGTTGTCGGTGGTGGTTATGCAGGTCAATCAGGAGCAATCCGTCATGGTATCGCTCGCGCCTTGCTTGAAGTAGACCCAGACTTCCGCGATTCATTGAAACGCGCAGGCCTTCTGACTCGTGATGCTCGTATGGTAGAACGTAAGAAACCAGGTCTTAAGAAAGCTCGTAAAGCTAGCCAGTTCTCTAAACGTTAAGAGACAGCTACAATACAGCATTTATCAACACTTCATGGTTCACACCATGGGGTGTTTTTTGATGGTTTTTTAGCAAAATTCACACCACTTTTCACACCAAATTCACACCATTATTTTTAAGGTTTCGGTAGGCGATTTCACCAACAGCCATTGGTATGACATTTGAAGTATTGACATAGGTCTTAGTTGTGAGAGTGTCGCTATGCGTTAAAGCCTCTGAAATGGCTTCTAGTGATGTGCCAGATTGTTTGGCAAGAGTTGCCCCCGTATGACGTAATTTATGAGGTGTAGCGTGTATTAGTTCCTTATGACGGCGTTCGACTGACTTCATCTTATTATTAAGATAATCAGCATGTAAGGGACTATTAACGTTTCCTTTTGTGTCAATATAAGTAAAGACATACTGTTCATCAGATTGAATAATATTGAATTTTGCTAATTCCAATTTTTGTTGCTTTTTCCAAGCACGGAGTAAATCAGCTAGCTCAATAGGAATATGGAAAGTTGTCTTTTTATTACCCTTAGTTGATTTTGGATTTTTATACTTATCCAAGGCTTTCACTAACTGAATTTCTTGTTTCTTTAGGTCAATGTGCTTCCATTGTAAGGCGTAGCTTTCAGATTTTCTATCTCCTAAGAAAAAAGTTGTATAGAATAAGACATAATCTTTGAAGAGAAGTTTGTCATTTTCTAAATCTTCTTCAAAAGCTGTGAACCATGCTTGTAGTTCTGATTGTGACAGATACAAATCTTCATCATTTTTAGACTCTTGTAGTTTGATTTTTTTAGTTGCCTTAATACGGCTAATGGTTTTAGAGAGACGATTGATTTCGATATATTCTAATTCCTCAGCCCAATCAAAAACAGAGTTAACATAACTTCTGATGACTTTGAAGTTGGCATATTCTTCTGCTTTTTGGGTCAATAGGTTCAAAACGACTTGTTTATTTTGATTGAGAAAATCAATAGAATAATTTCCAAGCAAGGGTAGGATATGTTTTCTAAAGACAATTTCTGTACCGTCAATAGTAGCTTGTGACGGTGGTTTTGTGGTAGATGTTGTTTGACCTGCTTTGTAAGATTCCCACCAAATATTGTGATAAAAATCGGAAAAGAGGATTGAACTATTTGTTTCCAATGAGGTTGAATCTCCGCTTAAAATTCTATCAATCCTGTTTTGTAATTCAAGTTCGTATTTTTTAGCATCACCTCTTAATTTGAAACGTTTTTCAATCACTTTTTTATCAATTCCCAATGATGATTTGACTTCTTCTGGGATATAGATACGTAAGCGATAAGTTCCATTTTTAGTTTTTGTAATTGACATAGTATTCTCCTTTTCTTGAATTGAGCTAGAAAAATACCGTGGCTTAATTATATCAAACCACGGTTATAGTGCTACTGATTTTGTAACCAGTGATTGAGTTCAGCTTTATCAAAGCGGACAGTTTTTCCAACTCGAATAACTGGTAATCCCTTTTTTATCCAAGAATCAAGCGTATTATTGGCAATTCCTAGATACTTACAAGCTTGTTGCTTGTTCAAAAACGGACTTTCAACGTTGTTACTATCCAATTTATTTTTTATTTCATTTTCTATAAGCTGGCTAATTAACAGTTGTAGCTGATGAATTTGTTCGTCTGGTAAAATCACTTGCATAGCCTTTTTTGTCCTTTCATGATATAATGTCAGTAGTTATTATTTCTAAGGCGATTTGTTTACGGCAAGTCGTCTTTTTGTATGCCCCAAGTCCCGGAACTCTGATGTTCACGGACATATTGGTCAATCTCCTTTTCATCGCTGTTAGTAAATTTCGATAGTCCCAATTTTAAGAGGTCTTGGAGAAATTGGTTAGCTTCTTCAAGTGTGGTTGCCTCGTACTTAGCCACATAGAGTTTGGCTAAGGTCTTTGAGACTTGTTTTTCCGTCCATTGTTCCGATTGTCTAAGTGTTGGCTTGGTGCGTTCAATACTTAATCGTGTTTTAGTTTCCGTCTGGAGGTAGTCCAGCCACCATTTAACAGGTTGACGTCTGCGTTTGTTGGTATCCCTGTCATTAGGTCTGACAAAGCGGTAGTGTCCGTTGATTGCCTCAAAGTAAATGGCTGTCAGAGGTCTTTTAAGAACCATTTGCTGGGCGATAATATTGGCTTTGCCTTGCCAACAACGGAGCTCCGCTCTGACCCAAGCACTTATCTTATCAACAATCTTACCCTTGCCTGTTTGTTCCATGAGTTTGTTGTAAACACACCACTGCTGGCTTCCTCGTGCGCCTATGGTGACGGTCTCGCCAATCTGTTCCCCTGTTTCAAGGACTGACCGCTCGTGATAGTCCATGTGTTGGGCTCTGGTGATACACAAGCCCCGTTTACAGTAAGCATAGAGAGTTTGAACCGATAAGGCATTATCGTAAATGTCATTAGCAATATCAATTCGGGTAAAGTTAACCTGATAGCGGTAAAGGCGTGTGACTAGAGCTACCCAGTTGTTAGCGTTACCCTCCATAAATTCCTCATATTGGCGACAGCCTTGTCCTTTTAGTTCCAGATAGACCCCCATATTATCTAAGGCTTGGTTAAAGTAAACTTTGATGTCTGAACAGGCATAGTGGCGTTGATACTTATTTATTCCCCAAGCATTCAGTGCAAACTTGTCTTGGGGGATAAGGAGTATCTCTTCTAACACCTCCTTTGGTGAAACATCTTTAACGGTTACAGCGAAGTAGTCAATTCTTACGCTGTTGTCCATGATTAGTCACCAGTCAATTTAAGGTCATTTGCCACTAGTTTTACGCCAGACCAGTTGTTACGAGTCATGTTCCACATGAGACGGACTTGAGGATTGACGAGTTCAACGGTCTTATCAAGTAAACCGTCGTTTTCTGCCAGTTTCGTGATTTTCTCGAGGTTGTCATGAATTTCAAGCGTAATCGCTTTGAGTTCTTCAATGGCAATGTTCATTTCTTTTAACATTTTGATTTTATCCGCATCTTGAACGCTACAAACTAGTTTGGATGGTACGTCTGTTCGGACTTGTTCGCCATTTACCTCTTGATACTTATAACTCATACGAGCAGAAAGTACCACTACTTTTTTAGGAAGCATGAATTGACTTTTATCAAGATTCAATTCGCCAAGTTTAAGTGTTGTGTCAGTTAGTGTTAAGTTTGTCATCATATTCTCCTTTGTGCTTTTTAGAGTTGCTATATTTTCTAAACGTACGCAGAATTATCTTTGAACCTTACTCTCCCAAGGGATTTCAGCGAAAACTTCAACTGATTGGCTTTAACCCCAGACGTATCAAGGGGTTAGCCCTACTTTCGTGTACGTTCGTACCCCCTATTAGTATCGGGGCACTAATTTTGGGGGAAGATTGCCCGTCCAAGCACGGGCACGCCATTATGGGCTACTGTGTTTCTACACACTCGCCCATGGCGTTGTGCTTCTAGCCGTGCTCACTTCCCAAATAATTTTTTCCTCTTTGGTTTCTCTAACTCTTCAATCTGTTTGCTTAACTGCTCTATACGAATAGTTAATAGCTGTTCCTGTTGTGTTAAGTCAGTTACCTTTTGGTTTAATCCTTTTAGCTGAACGGTTAAGCGACTGATTTTTTGGTTAACGGATAAAGGGGAAGCTCTACTTGGTGCATAAGCTTTTAGGATTGCCTTATCAAGTCCAAGGTTTCCTTTGGTATCTGCAATTCGTTGGAGCTTTTCAATATCATCAGCTGTAAAGAGAAATACTTTGTTGTAGGAACGTTTTCCTGTTCGTATCCTATCTTCTTGAAAGGCATGCCCTGTTAACTGTTCAATCTTTAAACGCCATTTCTTTAAGGTTGAGACAGAGTTCAAGCCAGAGACAAGCTCAATTATTTGGGCATAATCATAAAATTGCGTCATTTTTGTCTCCTCTAATTTACATTTAAGGTAAAATATCATATAATCAAGAGGTAAATAATTATTTTACCTCGAATTATCTTTATTATACAAAACAGATTTTTACCTGTCAACCAAAAAGTAAAAAAAGCTTTTACCCAGAAAGTGAGATACTAATGGCTCCTTTATATAATTATACGACTGTTCTACGAGCTGGAGAATTGGATATTAAGTCGGCTCGCTTAAAAGCAGGAATGACCCAAAAAGAATTGGGAAAAATTCTTGGTGTAACCAAACAGACGATTATTAACTACGAAAAAGGCACTACCGAACCAAGTTGGGAGCGCCTTGAAGATATAGCGAAAGCCTTGAAAATTGATATAGATGACCTTTTTCCTTATAGTGAACTTGGAGAAAAAAAGGGGGATTTAAAGTGGGCAGAGCATTTGGAACGTTTGGCAAATAACTTTCAGTATGCTCGTATGGCAGAAGAAGAATTGCTGTTACAAAGTCTTTTTGATTACTCAAAATTTCAGCGAGAGGTGGAACAAAAAACTTATACGAAAGAGCAACTCAATCAAGCGTTGGAATTGGAAAGTAGCAATACCATGTCTGATGAGAATAAAATAGACCTCATCAAACTTAAATATGAAAAAGATATTCAGAAGAAAACCGACAATCTTATCTCGTTGTATAAAGACCAATCAGACAAGGAACTTGACGTAATTCGATTTGAAAATACAAAGCTATAAATAGTTATTTGAGTCTTAGTAATTTTTGCCAAAACTTTTTTGATTGTTTTTCAACCAAATTTAATGTTGGCTTTTGCGCTAAATACTTATTATATAATTAAGCAAATAAAGTGGCTCTTTATAAAAAAAGTAGCTGTGACAAATACCGATATTAAGGTATTTTCAACCTATATTTTTCTACAATGATTATTCTTTAAAATATACAACAAAAAGCCCTTAACCTGATATAGGGCTTTTTAGCTGGATTTAAACTATTATAATAACATTAACCAATGTGAATGGTAAGAGGCTTATTAAGAGCAAATGCGATTTTGCTCATGGTTTCGATACTCGTATTGTTGCCTCGCTCAATACGTGCGATGGTGGATTGTGGAACATGTGAGAGGTCAGCGAGTTCACGTTGGCTAAGCCCCGCCTTTTGGCGTGCATTGTAGACAGCAATGGCGCTTTCTAAGATAGCTTTTTCAGTCAGATAGCCAAATTTGAAGTCATCGTTTTTCAATTCTTCATTCAAAAAATCGTCAAATTTAATGGTTGTCATTGTTATTCTCCTCAAATTCTTTTTTCAAAGCTTTAGCGTGCTGGATTTCAGTAGTAGGGGTCTTTTGCGTTTTCTTAGTAAATCCATGCGTAATGATAAAGCGGTCATCAACAACATGAAAATAAAGGGCACGCTGAATATTACTTGATACCTTAGAACGAATTTCAAAAATATCACTATCTAACTTTTTAACCCACTCCATACGTTGAGCCACCAGTAAGCCTTGCTCTTGAATTACACTAATAGTAGAAAGGAGTTTCTGCTTGTCCTTTGTCGGTATACTTTGTAAAAATTCGATAAACTCAGTCCGTCCATTTGGACGTGTGTAAAATTCAAATTGTGGGTATTTCATTATATCTCCATGATAGCATATATTGTTCATTTGTGCAATCGTCAATGGAATGGTGTGAACTTTTAGTATTTATCAGCTCAATTCATGTATTTTAGAGGTAAAATTCACACCATTCAGATGAAATTAGTTAAAATTGATTGAAATAACGCTTTCAGAAAAGCGTAGAAATGCCTGATATTAAAGGCTTTTAAAATTTAGTTAAACAAAAGTTGTTCAAACCAGGTCTTAAGAAAGCTCGTAAAGCTAGCCAGTTCTCTAAACGTTAATTCGTTACTGGACAGCAGAGTACAAACGAAAACACCTTGCAGCTTGCAAGGTGTTTTTTGTATGAGAACTGGCGGTGCGCAATTAGGATAGCTCTAGCGACTTTAGTCGCGTAGAGATATGCTATGCAAAGTTGCCCCAAGAAAACAAGCGAAGCGATGTTTGATTGGATGGCAACCACTGCACTCAAAACGTTAATTATCAGCGATATATCAACGTTTACAGACATTCAAGAATTCTTTCTTGGATGTCTTTTTTGTCTCAAAAATCGAAAGTTTCCACCAAATTTCCACCATTAATTTTTTAAGCTACGAAATGCAATATCTCCGACAGTTTGATTTACAGTATCTTTAGTATTAACATAGGTCTTGGTGATCTCTTTATCACTATGAGTTAAAGCCTCGGAAATAACTTCGAGTGAAACACCAGCTTGTTTAGCTAACGTGGCTCCTGTATGTCTTAGCTTACAGGGAGAAGCTGGAGCTAGTTCAGGATGTCTACGTCTTACGGAGTTCATCCTATGGTTTAGCTAACTTAATTTGACAATCTAGGTGTAATTTTTCAAAATGGGGCAAAAGCTATCTTATAAAAGTTTTTATAGTCGGGAAATAAAAATTATTAAAAATAGCATGAAAGGCTTCATTTTGTTAAGGACTAATTTTGTTAGTTCAATTTTATCCTAACAAGAATAGTAGGAGCAAAGTAAAGCTCTTTCAAGATTGTATCTGGTATAATAAGACGAAAGGAAATGATGATGTCAGAAGATTTACGTATAAAAAAAACCAAACTCGCCATTCGCACGACCTTTTTAGAGTTGCTAGCTAAAAAACCACTTAAGAAAATAACTGTTTCAGAAATTATTCAAACTGCTCAAATTAACCGTGGGACATTTTACGCTCACTATTTAGACAAATATGATTTATTAGAAAAAATTGAGGTAGAAGTGGGAGCTGAATTTTCAGTAGCTCTGCAAAATATCAATTCAACCTCTCTCAAGGATAATTGGGAGCAAGGTGACAGTTTTTCTCATATGTTACCAATTTTAGACTATGTAGAACAAAACAAATCTCTGTTTAAATTAATGGCAGAGAATAAGTTGGGGAATGGTTGGTTCGACAAAATTGTGTCGCAGTATTTTCAGAAACTTTTTCCTTCTAATCAACCTGATGATGTTTGGTCAAAATATAAGGAAGATGTTTTAAAGGCTAGTATTATTGCGACGGTTAATTGTTGGATTTTAGGTGGATGCTTGGAAGATAAAGAAGACCTTGCAGCCTGGATGACAGAGACCGAGCAACTCATTTTGTTTGAACATAGTTAAGACAACCATACAATTTTCAAAGAAGTGTTCGATAAGCAACAGATTGAAAAATCTTGCTCGTTGAACGCTTTTTAATTTCGCGTATAATGGGTAGTGTAATAAATGAAGTTACAACAAAGAAACGAAATGAGGAAAAACAAATGGAAAAAGATTTTACACTTTCAAATGGGACTCGCTTACATGTATTTACAGCTGATGAAATGGGCTTTATGGTCACATCGACTCTAGTGATTCGAAATAACAAGGCCCTTCTTATTGGAGCACGCTTTCGTTTATCAGATGGACGAGAAATAGTGAATTATCTTAAAGAAAATAACCTAGAGTTAGAACAAATCTTCATTATCCATGGTGATCCAGATTATTATTTTGGGCTAGAAGAAGTTAAAGCAGCTTTTCCAGAGGTAGTTGCGGTTGCGACTCCATATGTTGTCGAACATATCCTAGCAACGGTTGAAAATAAACTGGAAGTATGGCGTGATTTCCTAGGTGAAGATCTTCCTAAAAATGTTGTCATCCCATCTGTCATGACTGAGCAAGTCATCAACTTTCAAGAAACCAGCTGGGAATTGATTGGTTCTGAGCCAGCTCAGATTAATTTGTGGAATGAAGAAACCAAAACACTGATTGGTGGAGTTAATGTTTTCAATGAAATCCATCTATTCTTAGCGGATACACCAACTGTTGAAGAATTACGTAATTGGCAAGATCGTTTGCGTGAACTCATGGCATTGAATGCTGACCTAGTTGTTGTGAGTCACGGTGATGAAACCAAGTCATTTGACAATCAAGCTTTACAATTTTCAATTGAATATATAGATTATGCGATTGAAATAAAGGATAAGGTTGCCGATTCAGAAGAATTTAAAGAAAAAATTCAAGCAAGATTCCCAAATCTACGAAATGAACCAGTACTTGATATGAGTGCCAAAGTCATGACTGGAGAGATGAATTGGGGGTAAAAATGAAACTATATTATATATGGGATGCTTACTGTGGTTGGTGTTATGGCCTTGATAAACATCTGACTATGTTTATGGATAATCACCCAGAACTTGATTTAGAGATGATATCAGGTGGACTATTTGCAAAAGGAAATGAAAAAACAACAAAAGAGCTCGCAGCTTACCAGGGGATGAACCAAGAAATAGCGAATCGATATGGAGTGGTCTTTGGTGAAGAGTTTGAAAAAAATTTCCAGCAAGATTTGGAAGTCAATTCTCTTCCTATTGCTCAAGCATTTGGTGTGATTCGGAAATATCTACCAAGTCAACAACATGTCTTTCTAGGATATAGATTACAACAAGCTTTTTATATGGATGGCCAAATACTTTCAGAGCTTGAAACTTATCAAAAAGTGCTGGATGAATTTTCTTTGAATAGTTCCAAGATTTTGAAAGAGATTGAAAAAGCTTGGTCCTCAGCCGAGGAGCCATATGATTTTCATAAAGCTAGTCAATTAGGTGTATCGACTTATCCAACATTGATACTTGAAAAAGATGGAAAGTATTATGATTTAAGAGGTCAGGCTACAAATATCCAAGAATTGGAGATAAATTATCAACAAATTTTGAGTGCTAGATAACTGAAAAGTAGCTAGATTCCGATTGATATGATAAAAGTAGAGGTAAAGAAAATGAAAAATGATTATAAAAAACTAGTTTCCCAATCCTATCAAGCAATGGATGATGGGCGAATTGAAAATTTTAAAACCTATTTTGCAGATGATTTGGTATGGAATGAAGCTCTTGGCTTTCCTTATGGTGGGATTTATCATGGTATTGATGCTGTTATTGAAAACGTCCACAGTCGTCTAGGGACGGAATGGACTAACTACAAGGCAAGTCCAGAAAACTACATCGTATCAGGGAATGATGTAGTTGTATACGGGAAATATAGCGGAAGCTATAAAGTTACTGGAAAATCCTTCCAAGCTGATTTTGCACATTTCTATCATTTTAATGAAGAAGGAAAAATTAATCATTTTATCCAAGTAGTAGATAGCGCTTTGGTAACAGAAAGTATGAAAAATTAATAGAAAAGAGAAGAAAAAATGAAAAAAACAATGAAAACATGGATTGCTGGATTGACTGCTGTAGCTCTTTTAGGAGCTGTAGGAACAGTTTATTACGTAAATCAAAAGCAAATAAATCAACAACAAATTTCAAAAAGAAATAGCGAGGTATCAAAAATGACAAATACAGAAAAAGCAGTAGCACTGTTAAAATCCTTTGAAACAGGAGATACATCAATAGCTAAAGAAGTTTTAAATAAGGACTATATCCAACATAATCAAACTGTACCAACAGGATTGGATGGTTTCTTACAAATTATGGAAGACGCTCAAAATGGCCAAGGTACTACAACTGTTGAAATCAAACGTCAGATTGAAGACGGAAATACTGTCGCTCTTCATAGTGTTTACGATTTTGGCGGTCAGAAAATGGTAGGTTTTGATGTTTTCAAATTTGATGATAATGGAAAAATCACAGAACATTGGGATAATTTGAGCCCAGTCAGAGATGCGAATCGTAGTGGTCATACCCAAGTAGACGGTGTGACAAGCATTGATACAAATGTTAATAGCGAACAAACTAAAAAGCTCGTTTCAACCTATATCGATGACATTATCTACGGAAAGAACCCTGATAAACTCGATTCTTACTTTGATGGAGATAACTATATTCAGCATAATGCTGATATGGTAGATACAGTATCAGGATTTAAAGCTTCTTTAGAACAAATGGCTCAGTACGGTATCAACATGGACTACAAGCAAACCCATCAAGTAATTGCTCAAGGAGACTTTGCCTTGGTTATCAGTGAGGGAAATCTAGCAGGTAAAGATACCGCATTTTATGACCTTTACCGTGTTCAAAATGGAAAAATTGCAGAACATTGGGACGTAGTTGCAGATATTCTTCCAGCTGCAGATGCTAAGAATATAAACGAGAAATTTTAAATTTTTCAAATTGGAAACTAAAAGAGACCTTGTCAGATCTAGTCTTAAGAAAGCTCGTAAAGCTGGCCAATTCTCTAAACGTTAATTCCTTACTGGACAGCAGAGTACAAACGAAAACACCTTGTAGCTTGCAAGGTGTTTTTTGTTATTTTTAGAGACTAAATTGGGGCACGAAAGGTGTTACCGTTCACCCTTTTACAATTAGAAACAATTAGGTTTTTGACCGGAGGTAGAATCTTTTTTAAAACTTCCTTATAGGTGAAAGGTGGACGGTCGCAAATTCTAACAGATTTCCTCCCGAAGGTTTTCGAACGCTTTCAACACCAACTATAGAATAGTTGGTGTTGTTTCATTTAAAGAAAAGACAAACAGATACTGGTTCGTAGCATCCTCTTGTTACTTGGTGCTATCTCTGATGGTCAATTTGGTTGCTAGCATAGTCAGCGTTGGTGTTTTTTCTGGTGTTAAGACTTGCTTATTGAGGATATCCATAGCTGTTCGTCCCATTTCCTCGGTGTAGACGGTAACACTAGATAAAGGCGGATAGACTTGTCTAGCGAGACTGGTGTCATTAAAGGAAATGATTTGGATAGCATCAGGGACAGCGATGCCGTTTTCTTGCAGGGCTTTGAGTGCCCCGATAGCGATGCTATCACTCGCAGCAAAGTAAGCGTCAGGTAGGGTTTCTCCACTAATTATTAGGTTATTTAAAAGGTCGTAGCCAGACTGAACGGTAAATTGGCCAATCAGAATGAGGTTGGGGTCGTAGATAGCTTTTTCGATACAGAAGTTGCGATAGGCACGTAAACGAGGCTCAGGAACGATTTCGGTTGCGTCAGTTGTTTTTTCATGTCCTGTCAGGAGGCCAATAGTCTGACAACCTTGTTTTCTGAGATAGCCCAGTGCAGACTGGACCGCGTTTTCAAAATCAGTTGTCACGCAAGGGTGGCCCTGACTAAGCGTGTCACTATCGACAAAAACCAAGGGTCTTCCGAGTTCTTCCAAAGAGGCAATCTGTTTACGACTAAATTTGCCGATGCAGAGCACCCCGATGACCTCTTCTGCTAGTCTAAAAGGAATGTCGTTGAAGAAGCGTAGGATGTCGTAGTCGAGATCCTGGGCTCTCTTTTCAATCCCGATGCGGATGTTGTAATAGTAAATGTCATCGAGTTCGTCTTCTTCACTGACCCATTGGATAACCGCTACTTGAGACTTTTTCCTTTGTAAGCTATTGATTTTTTTGTGTTTTGTATACCCGATGTCATCAGCTGTAGTCAGGATGCGATGTCGGGTCGCTTCTGTTACGGATAGGCTCTCATCTTGGTTGAGGACACGCGATACCGTTGCAATGGAAACTCCCGCTAATTTGGCAATATCTTTTAATGTTGGCATGATACCCTCCCTAGGAATTAGTGTAACATAAGGTGTTATTTTTACCTATATTTTACTAAAAAATTAGTAAAAGGATTGATTTCAAACATGTAAGGGGTTACAATGTCGTCGAAAAAACAAAAAGTGAGGAGATTCTTATGAAACCATTAGAATTAAGAGAAACGTTTAAGGCGGTCTTTGGCCTAGAAGCTGAACACACTTTCTTTTCACCAGGTCGGATTAACTTGATTGGGGAACACACGGATTATAATGGCGGGCACGTTTTCCCAGCGGCGATTACTCTTGGGACCTATGGCGCTGCTCGTAAGCGTGATGACAAGTTGCTTCGCTTTTACTCAGGAAATTTTGAAGATAAGGGGATTATCGATGTTCCGCTTGAAAATCTTCATTTTGAAAAAGAGCACAATTGGGCGAATTATGCTAAGGGTGTTATTCATTTTCTGCAGGAGGCTGGGCATGAGATTGATAGTGGGATGGACGTGTATGTTTACGGTAATATTCCCAATGCTTCTGGCTTGTCATCGTCTTCTTCATTGGAGCTGTTGATTGGTGTTATTGCCGAAACACTTTATCATCTCCATTTAGAACGCCTTGATTTGGTTAAAATCGGTCAGCAAACTGAAAACGATTTTATCGGTGTCAACTCAGGCATTATGGACCAATTTGCGATTGGTATGGGGGCCGATCAGCGTGCGATTTACTTGGATACCAATACGCTCGCCTATGATTTGGTGCCACTAGACCTTAAGGACAATCTTCTTGTCATTATGAATACCAACAAACGTCGGGAATTGGCAGACTCTAAATACAATGAACGCCGTGCAGAGTGTGAGCAAGCACTAGCTGAGTTCCAAGAAAAACTTGCCATTAAAACGCTAGGGGACTTGGACCTTTGGACCTTTGATGCTTACAGTTATTTGATTAAGGATGACGAGCGGCTCAAACGGGCCCGCCATGCTGTCCTAGAAAATCAAAGAACTTTGCAAGCTCGCAAGGCTTTAGAGGCAGGCGATTTGGAGACCTTTGGGCGTCTGATGAACGCTTCACATGTCTCTTTGGAACACGACTACGAGGTGACAGGGATTGAGCTGGATACCTTGGTTCACACAGCCTGGGAACAAGCTGGTGTCCTAGGTGCCCGCATGACAGGAGCGGGATTTGGTGGCTGTGCCATTGCACTGGTCAATAAAGACAAAGTAGAAGCTTTTGAACAAGCTGTCGGGAAACGGTATCAAGAAGTGGTGGGGTATGCCCCAAGCTTTTATATCGCTGAAATAGCTGGTGGTACACGGATGCTTGACTAAGAAAGATGTAGACATTATGGCTGAAAATTTAGTAAATGCTTTTGTCACTAAAGTGATTGAAAATAGTGATTATGAGGAAATGGACCGTATTTACTTGACGAACAGAGTTTTTGCTTTAGTTGGTGACGGCGTCGCAGAAGTGGTGACAGAGAGCTCTGAAGCCATCGAACTTAAGGACCAGTTATTGCAGGCAGGCGCTCAAGTGGGTTCCATTAGTGAGTTTGCCCATATCCAAGAGAGTATCGGGGCGCAACTGATGGACTTGATGACCCCGAGTCCCAGTCGTCTGAATCGCCAGTTTTGGGAAACTTACAAGACGAGTCCTGAAAAGGCTATTGCGGACTTCTACAAGCAAAGTAAGCAAAATGATTATGTGAAAACAAAGGCCATTGCCCAGAACATCGCCTATAAGGCACCGACGACATACGGTGATTTGGAAATCACAATTAATCTGTCTAAACCAGAAAAAGATCCCAAAGCCATTGCAGCAGCTAAACATGCAGTAGCCTCAGATTATCCTAAATGCCAACTCTGTATGGAAAATGAAGGCTACCTTGGTCGCATCAACCACCCTGCTCGTAGCAATCATCGTGTGATTCGCTTTCAAATGGAGGGAAATGACTGGGGCTTTCAGTATTCTCCCTATGCTTACTTTAACGAGCATGCCATTTTCTTTTATAGTCAACACGAACCGATGCATATTAGCGCATTGACTTTTGAACGGTTACTAACCATCGTAGAAACCTTTCCAGGTTATTTTGCCGGTTCAAATGCTGACCTGCCTATTGTCGGTGGCTCTATTTTGACCCACGAACATTACCAAGGTGGTCGCCATGTTTTCCCCATGGAAGTAGCCGATATCAAGGAGAAGCTTGTCTTTCGTGGCTTTCCTGAGATTGAAGCGGGCATTGTGAATTGGCCCATGTCAGTGATTCGTCTGAGAAGTGATAACAAAGAAAAGCTTGTTGCTCTAGCAACTAAAGTGTTAGAGTGCTGGCGAGTTTATTCAGATGAGACAGCTGGTGTTTTGGCGGCATCCGAAGGGGAGCCCCACCACACGATTACACCGATTGCGCGCAGAAAAAACGGCAAATTTGAATTGGATTTGGTTCTTCGTGACAATCAAACCTCCAGCGAGCATCCTGACGGTATTTACCATCCTCATCAAGATGTTCAACATATTAAAAAAGAAAATATTGGCTTGATTGAGGTAATGGGTTTGGCCATTCTCCCTCCCCGCTTGAAAACAGAACTCAAGGAAGTAGAAGCTTACCTTTTGGGAAAGGATAGCCAAGTTGCTCCCATTCATCAAGCGTGGGCAGATGAACTTAAGACAAAAAATCCGATGGTTGGCAAAGACGCGGTAGCGGGCATTGTTCGACAAGCTGTTGCCGATATTTTTGCTCGTGTCTTGGAGGATGCTGGGGTTTATAAATCTGGTAGCGAGGGTCTAAAACACTTCAAAGATTTTATCAGTTTTGTAAATGCGACTCAGGCATGATTTTTCAGTAGAAAGGAAAGCGCAATGGCGATATTGGTATTAGGTGGAGCTGGCTATATCGGTTCTCATATGGTTGATCGCTTAATTGAAAAAGGTCAGGAAAAAGTGGTTGTCGTGGATAATTTGGTGACGGGGCATCGGGCAGCGGTGCATCCCGATGCCGTCTTTTACGAAGGTGACTTAGCGGATCAAGATTTCATGCGGAGAGTATTCCAGGAAAATCCAGATGTTGACGCTGTGATTCACTTTGCTGCCTATTCCTTAGTCGGAGAGTCTATGGAAGAGCCACTCAAATATTTTGATAATAATACGGTTGGAATGGTCAAATTACTTGAAGTGATGCATAGTTGCGGTGTCAACTATATTGTGTTTTCATCTACGGCTGCGACCTATGGTATTCCAGAGGAACTCCCTATCCTTGAAACCACACCGCAAAGACCCATCAATCCTTATGGTGAAAGTAAGTTAATGATGGAGACCATTATGAAATGGTCTGACAAGGCTTATGGTATAAAATATGTCCCCCTGCGCTATTTTAATGTTGCTGGCGCAAAACCAGATGGCAGTATCGGTGAAGACCATGGACCGGAGACCCATCTGTTACCTATTATCCTTCAAGTAGCACAAGGTGTCCGTGAGAAAATCATGATTTTTGGCGATGATTACCAGACTCCAGACGGGACCAATGTTCGTGATTATGTTCATCCTTTCGACCTGGCAGATGCGCACCTCCTAGCGGTGACTTATCTTCGTGAGGGAAACCCGTCAACAGCCTTTAACTTGGGGTCATCAACAGGGTTTTCCAATCTTCAAATTTTAGAGGCGGCCCGTAAGGTGACAGGTAAGGAAATTCCTGCAGAAAAGGCTGACCGTCGCCCAGGGGACCCGGATACGCTGATTGCCTCATCTGAAAAAGCTCGGAGGCTACTGGGATGGCAACCACAATTTGACAATATCGAAAAAATCATTGCCAGTGCTTGGGCTTGGCACTCCAGTCATCCAAAAGGTTATGATGACCGAGGCTAGTAGTTATCCTTAGCTAGGTGACAAAGCGTTTAAGAGGTTCTAGACAGGTTAGATTATTTGTTTTGAGGTAATAAGATGAAAATAAATAGTGAAGTTATAGGGGAAGTTGACTCTCGTGATGTTAGTAAGATTACAATGACCAATGCGAATGGCCTTGTCATCTCAACGCTGACTTTAGGAGCAACCTTGCAAGCATTTTTGCTTCCAACAGACAGGGGTGACTTGAAAAATATCGTTCTTGGTTTTGATAACTATGAAGATTATAACCAGAATAGTTTACGCGCCTGTCAGTCTGTTGGAAGGGTTGCAGGAAGAATTGGCGGGGCTTCCTATACCTATAAAGGTGTCCGTTATAATCTTCCCAAAAATGAAGGCGAGAATTGTTTGCATGGTGGACCAAAAGGCATGCAAGTACAAAATTGGGACTACACGACACACGTCGATGATGATTATGTTGAGACAAGGTTTGTAAAAAAACTCTATTCACATGTCGATGGTTTTCCTGGTGATTTATCGGTGTCTATTATCTATAGGCTAGATAATGCCAATCGGTTGACCATACGCTTTGAAGCCTTTGATGTGACAGAAACAACCGTTTTTAATCCGACCAATCATGTTTACTTAAATTTAAGCGACAAGCAAGATTTATCAACACATACCTTGCAAATTCATTCAGACCAGTATTTGGCTTTGGCTTCTGACTTAATCCCGACAGGAGACAAAATCACGGTTGACCAATCGTATTATGATTTTAGAAATGCAACCGATTTGTTACCACGAATTGAGGCAAACAATGGCTTTGATGATGCCTTTGTTGTTGCTGATGAAAAGAGTGACCAGCTAAAAGCCATCGCAACCCTACAGGACAAGGAAAGCGGAGACGGGATAACCCTCTTTTCTAACCGTAATGGCTTAGTCATTTACACGATGGATATTATAGAAGGAAACATTTCCTTTGCAAGAGATAAGGGTCAGCAGGCCAAAGGGCGGGAGGCCCTCGCCATGGAAGCGCAAACGCTCCCCGATGCGGTAAACCATAAAGGATTTGGAAATATTATTTTAGAAAAAGGTCAGCAGGCCACCTATGAAATTGGTTTTCAATACTTTAATGCTAAGACCTTAAGTAAATAACTCTAAAAATACTAACGACTAGGTAAATTGGCACGCATTTTAAAGCGATGCACATGTATTAACAGGAGGTTCTCATGATGGGAAAAGCTAAAGGACAGATGAAATCACGTCTATCTTATACGGCTGGTGCGTTTGGCAATGATGTTTTTTACGCCACATTGTCAACTTATTTCATTATGTTTGTGACAACACATTTATTTAACACAGGCGACCCTAAGCAAAATAGCCACTATGTTTTACTGATTACCAACATTATTGCCATTTTGCGCATTTTAGAAGTGTTTATTGACCCGTTGATAGGGAATATGATTGATAACACCCAGACTAAATATGGCAAATTCAAACCTTGGGTCGTTGGTGGAGGTATCATCAGTTCTATCACCCTATTATTTCTCTTCACTGATTTGGGTGGTTTAAATAAAACGAATCCCGTCTTGTACCTTGTTCTCTTTGGGGTTATTTACCTTCTGATGGATGTCTTTTATTCGATTAAAGACATTGGTTTTTGGTCCATGATTCCTGCCTTGTCCATTGATAGCCGTGAACGTGAAAAAATGGCAACATTTGCCCGTATTGGGTCAACCATCGGTGCCAATATTGTCGGTGTCGCCATTATGCCAATCGTTTTATTCTTTTCGCTGACTAAAACAGGTGGTTCAGGAGATAAGACGGGTTGGTTTTGGTTTGCCTTCATTGTCGCATTTATCGGGATTATCACTTCTCTAGCTGTGGGTATCGGGACCAGAGAAGTGGAATCAAAACTGCGAAACAATAAAGAAAAAACAAGCTTGAAACAAGTCTTCATGGTGCTTGGCAAAAATGACCAATTACTGTGGTTGTCGCTCGGTTACTGGTTCTATGGTTTGGGAATTAATACACTGAATGCCCTCCAATTGTACTATTTTACCTTTATCCTAGGAGACTCAGGAAAATATTCTATTCTTTATGGTCTCAATACCCTTGTTGGGTTGGTTTCAGTTTCTCTCTTTCCTAGTCTTGCCAGTAAATTCAATCGCAAACATGTGTTTTATGGCTGTATTGCAGTCATGTTGGTAGGTATTGGTGTTTTTAGTATGGCAGGGACATCGTTACCTATCATCCTCATTGCCGCTGAACTTTTCTTTGTACCACAACCGCTAGTTTTCTTAGTCGTTTTGATGATTATTTCAGACTCTGTAGAGTATGGCCAATGGAAGCTAGGGCACCGCGATGAGTCTCTGACTTTATCCGTTCGTCCCCTTGTTGATAAATTGGGGGGCGCCACATCAAACTGGTTAGTCTCATTAATTGCCGTTGCTGCAGGGATGACCACAGGTGCTTCCGCATCAGACATCACAAGCCACCAACAATTCGTCTTTAAGCTGTGCATGTTTGGTTTTCCAACAATTGCCTTGTTGATTGGACTTCTCATCATTGCACGAAAAATAAGTTTGACTGAAGCACGTCACGCCAAAATTGTCGATGAGTTAGAACACCGCTTTAGTGCAGCAACTTCGGAAAATGAAATTAATACCAAAGTTGTTTCTCTTGTCACTCCGACAGCAGGTGAATTGGTAGCCCTTAACCATGTAGGAGACAAACATTTTGCATCAGGAAATTTAGGGGAAGGCTTTGCGGTTAAGCCAACAGAAGGAACGGTCCTAGCACCTATTAGTGGTACTATTCGACAAGTTTTACCAACGCATCACGCTGTAGGGATCGAAAGCGATGATGGTGTCGTTGTTCTGGTTCATGTTGGAATTGGTACTGTCCGCCTAAAAGGAGAAGGGTTCATCAGCTATGTACGGCAAGGAGATCAGGTCAAGGTCGGTCAAAAACTCATAGACTTTTGGTCGCCAATTATTGAAAAAAACGGTTTGGATGATACAGTAATTGTTACCGTAACCAACTCCGAACAATTTAGCGCCTTCCATCTCGAAAAAGAAATCGGGGAAGAGCTACCAGCCTTAACTGAGGTCGTTACCTTTAAAAAAGAAAAGTAGAACAAGCATTTGAAGAGCTATCTTCGGATGCTTTTTCAATTTTGGTGGCAAGTTAAAAAGTGTGTGACAAAGCGTACAGAAAAATAAAAAATATTTTTTTCAAAAACCTATTGACAGTAGTGTAGGATATTTAGTATACTAATTTAGCTGTCAGGGCGACGGCGCAAGACTGAGAAAAAGTTAAAAAACTTTTTTAAAAAAAGTGTTGACAAACCCTAAA
>NZ_KQ969498.1:0-22285 GCF_001578885.1 Streptococcus sp. DD12
CCCTCGCCCTGACAGCTAAATTAGTATACTAAATATCCGCCTCTACTGTCAATAGGTTTTTGAAAGTTTTTTTATTTTTTTGCAAATCTTTATCAAATCCTATTAAATCAGCCTTTCTCTATGGTTTATTTTCACCTAATTGAGAGGTTGAAAGGCTAATGACAGCATATTATGAGAGGAGATTTGCTTATAAACTCACAGGTTGTGACGAGACATCTGCAGTATGGGTATCCTATTTTTACTCTAAAATTTCTTGCTAAGGTATCGAGAGGACCCGTAAAATTGTTAAATTGGTGGTCCCTTTAATTCCTGAAAGTATTTTTTTTATCCTTTCTCAAAATGTCCCTATTTTTGGCTTTTTAATTGCCCACCTTGAACTTTTAGACTTTTGTTATTAAACACCTGAAGGTTTTTCCTTCGTTTTCTCTAACCGATACAATCAGTTAGGACCCTAAGATTTCTTTCGAGAGGATTCGGCATCAATAAAAAAATCAAGGAAATTTAATCCTTGATTTTTTCGTTTAGCTACCTAATAATCTAAGGCATCTGAGTGACCTGCTGCATTTCCGACAAAATACCCTGTCTTACAATTGATGGAGAAGAGGTAAGTGCCGTCTGGCTTGTACATGTTGTAATAGCCATTACCGTTAATAATGTTGACTTTTTGGAGGATATAGTTATTTCCAGTAATATAGCCACGTTCTTGGGAAGTTGCTACGATTTTTTCTAGGACACCTGGCGTCCAATCCCAGGCTGAGTTAGTGCTATCTGCAATTGCATTTTCGTTAATCGGAACACGACTCAAACTCTTTTGTAGAGTAGACTCATCATAGGATTGAATACCGTACGGTGTTGCTGCCGAACTTGTAGTTGTCGTTGTTGCTGCATTACTATCCCCCGAAGTTGCTGGGGCAGCATTTGTTGAGGCATCTGTTGTCGCACTACCTTGCGTGGTGTCTGCCGCAGCTGTACTAGAAGTTCCTGTATCCTGTGCGGTTGAAGTTGACGGTGTTTGTTGACTTCTACCGTCTGCAATAACTTCCTGAAGCAATTTATCTAAGGCCGCATTGCCTGTGTTTAGGCTATCTGAGGAAAGGCTGTCAAAGTTGGCATCACTCTTGACCTTCGCACCAGTCTTTTCACCATCATTGATAGCATCTGATTGAAATAAGGCATTTACCGCTCGGATTGCTGTTATTTGTCGGTTTAGACTATCATATTTTTTCTTGGCATTAGTGTAATACGAAGTGTTTTTCAGCTTGTCCAGCGCTTTTTTCAATTGCGGTAATTGGTCAAACTGGGAATTTTTTAGTTTGGTCTGAGAATCATCTGTGAAAAAAGCCCGATAAGCCTGGTTAAAAGACGTGTTCGCCTTCTTTGCACTGGCAGTTTCTGAAGAACTTGAAGTTGTGGTTGAAGAACTTTTACTGGTGCCTTGCCTTGTATACCATGCAGTCGTTGCAGCTCCTAATACCACTAAGGTAGCTAAGCTATACCACACGATTTTGCGGGATTTCTTCTGCGCTTTATGGGTGTTTGTATCTGTTTTAACCAGATCATTTTGAATATCTCTCTTGTCTTTATTAGCTTTCGCTACTACTGGTTCAGACGTTAGTGAAGAAATGGCAGGGGATTCCTCACTTTCAGACTGAGACGCTTGCTCAGAAGATTCTTGGTTTGGTGGCGCTACTGGAGGGAGGTCAAAAACAACCGTTTTTTCTAAATCGACTGGTGTTTCACTACCCACTTGGCTACTAGTTGTCTCACTTTCAGAGACTGCTTCCGATTCTTGGGAATTATTTTGGGGCTCTGAAGTTACTAATTCTTCCTCGAATAACTGACGTTGTTGATGGATAAACTCATCTAGTGGGGCTGTGTCACCGATTTTTTGAGGAGCCGGTGCACTTGTTCCGTCAAATTTTTGCGAAGCCACTTCTGTACGATGACGTTTGATATATTTGTCTAGGACGTCATCCTCATCGGTAATACCGACTTTAAGTTCAGCCTCTTTTTGGACAGCTTCTTCTACTGTTAGTTCTTTTGCTTTTTCAAAATCCAGACCTTCTTGATGCTTTTCACTTGTCATGTTTTAATTCGTCTCCTTATCACTTGTCACCCGTTTGACTCTCTGACCAAAAAATTGATAGAAATCAACACGTAAGCGACCGTTGTAGAGTTTTCTTTTTTTATCGGCTTGACGGCCAAATTTCTTTTCAAAGTTGACATCGCTAGTCACAATAAATTGACTCCATGTTTTCAATGGCGCAAAGGTTTGCCCCATTTCATTATACAGAATATCCACAGCCCTGTCATCCAAGAGTCTCTCTCCATAGGGCGGATTGGATACAATAACCCCATTTGTTTTTTCTGTCCTAAAGTCTTGTAAACGCATCTGTTTTAGGGTGATGACGTCTGCCAAACCTGCTGCATCAACGTTGGCTTGAGCGACTGCTACCATGCGGGCATCAATGTCAAAACCTGAGATATCAAGGCTCACTTGACGCTCTGCCTTTTTCGCTTCTTGACGTAAATTTTGGCTCGTTTTTGAATCAACCCAAGGCCAGTCTTCACAGATGAACCGACGCGAGAGGCCTGGAGCTCGATTGAGACCGATCAGAGCCGCTTCGATACACAAGGTCCCTGAACCGCAGGTAGGGTCCACAAAAGGCTTGTCTGGATACCAGTTGGTCAGCGCAATTAAGGCAGCTGCCATATTTTCTTTCATAGGCGCGCCACCTTTTTCTACTCGGTAGCCACGTTTAAAGAGACTGTCCCCGCTGGTATTAATCATAAGCAGAACCTTATCTTTTACCAAACTCACTTCGATCGGAATTAAAGGACCCGTTTCAGGCAAGGGAACCGTCATTGGGCGGTGATAATACGTTTGCAATTTTTTAACGATTGCCTTTTTAGTAATCGCCTGAATGCTAGGTTCGTTATGCAATTTTGACTTTACTGCCTTCGCTTTACTAATGGGAAAAGTCATGCCAAGGGCGATGTAACGTTCCCAATCTAAAGCAAAAACACCCTGAAAAAGTTCTTCAAAAGTCGTCGCCTTAAACTCTCCGACTACCAGCTTGACTTTATCTGCCGCCCTCAGCCATAAATTTGCTTTGAGCATATCAGAAACGGTTCCTGAAAAACGCACACGCCCGTTTTCAACTTGCGTGTCAAATCCTAATGCACGGAGTTCTTTACCGACTACGGCTTCTAAACCACTGGCTGCAGTCGCTATCATTTGGTAAGTTTCTTTATTTTTTGTCATATGTCTTCCTTGATACGAAAAAGCTAGGACAACTGTCCCAGCCCCGTTCCTATCTTGTAACTTTCTATAAGCCATGTTTTGTTCCAGAAACGACTAGGGCTCGTTTCCTTCGATAATCATCTGTCTACTGGTTGCCCAGTCAGAGAAAGTGCGTTCCTTGTATTTCCGCCAATCTCCATGCCCCGACCAAAATTTGGGTTGCTAGCTTGAGGGGTTTACCGCGTTCCATGTCCAGCATTTCTGCTAGACCTCGTCTCTGTGGCACCTTAAGGACGACTCGGACTTATTGTTACCAACTTAGCCCTTTTGTCCGCCGTAATATGTCACCATATCCCTAGGCTTATTTTTTCGCCTAGCACAATCACTACTGGCAATCTCAGCCAGTGCTAGCATGGACTTTCCTCATACACCCTAAGCGTACGCGATTATCCAAAAGCCACAAGTTCACTCTTATTCGGAAATTTGTTTTCCGAACACTTCCTTTTCCAAACGGCTAATACGTTTTAGAATATCATAGTTCGTACTATTTGAAGGTGCAGGTGTCACCGGTTGCGCTACTGTGCTTGTCGCAACTGGCGTGCTTTCTGCACCACCATAGGTTTTAGCTCCAGCAAAAGCCCCTCCAGCAGGCGTCACTGGTGGTACAGCCGATGATGCTGGCGAGGACTGCGCCCCGCCTTTTTTCGCATCATTTAGCTGGGACTTCAGAGTTGCAATCTCTTTGTGCAAGGCCACAATCTCGTCATCGTAGGACTCATAATCTTTAATCACATCATCCAAGAATTCATCCACTTCGCGCTTGTCGTATCCTCGCATACTTGTTTTGAATTCTTGCTCAAAAATGTCTTTAGGGGTGTGGATAATGTTTGCCATTGTCTTAAAAACCGTACTTTCTATCAATTTCCCAAATTCCTAGGTACTTTATCATGCTACCCCAAAAATAGGAAAAAATCAAGCCTTTTATGTCCTAGTCGGTACTTTCTTGAGCAATGTCATTGAGTCGTTCAAAGTCTAAACAACGCACACTATAGCCTTCCTTGGCTCTCGCTCGGTTATACAAATGTTTAAAATTTGTTTCGTTTTCTGCATCATAGAAAAAATAGGCTTCCTGAGTATTTTCCAATAAAAACTGATGATAAGCCACAAATTGTCCCGGATTTTCATAATGGGGGAAACTATATTTGATAAAATCAACCTGCTTAAACGCAGCCAATTTTGCTTGATTACTTTCTGTCCAATTTTCCCCTTGATTTTCAAACAAAAAAATCGTGGCCAAAGCTATGGGATAATCCTCTTGAAGCTCTTTAGCAACCTCTAATACCCAATAATCAAACCCTAAGTTTCCTGTGAAAATGAGCCAGTCTACGCCTTCTTCTAGATACTGAATTAAGTCTCTTCGGATGGCTTTTTTTATCACGGCGAGTCGGGGGTCCTTGTCCTGAAAAATCCCGACTTCAAAACTACGATAGCCAGAAATAAGAAGCGCTGTCATTCAATCTTTTATCCTTTCTCCAAATATGGTATAATGTAGTAGCTTTTATGTACTATTTTACTACAAATTAGCGAGGAGTCTTATGGTTAACTATCCTAATCGACCACATACTCCCCAAAGACTACGAACGGCAGGAAAAAAGCAAGAAACGGATTTTGCCAACCGCGGGATGTCTTTTGAAGCGGCAATCAACGCCAGCAATGCCTTTTATCTGGCACATGATAAGGCTGTTATTCACAAAAAACCGACACCCGTGCAAATCGTAAAAGTTGATTACCCTAAGAGGAGTCGTGCAAAAATCGTTGAAGCTTATTTTAGACAGGCCTCAACAACGGACTACTCAGGCGTCTACAAAGGCCACTATATCGACTTTGAGGCTAAGGAAACACGGCAAAAAACCGCTATGCCAATGAAAAATTTCCACCATCACCAAATTGTGCATATGGAAAAAGTTCTGGCTCAAGGCGGTATCTGCTTTACCTTACTGCATTTTTCTCGTCTAGGGGAGACTTATCTACTACCAGCTAGTTACCTCATCGCACATTATAACAGCGACCAAGAAGGGCAGTCTTTATCCCTTTCTTATATTCGAAAATTCGGCTATGAGATTGCTCCGTCTGCCTATCCTTCGGTCCCTTATCTTGATATTATCGACAAATTAATCCTAGGAGGAGATTCCTATGCCGACCAACACCAATAAACGACGCAACCAGAAGAATTCAGGAGCGCCTAGACTCGGCAAGTCTATACAAAAAAAGAAGACAGGTCCATCATCCAAAAAGGGTGCTAAGAAAACTACAAAATTTTCTTTTAACAAAAGAAAATTTATTCGTTACACCATTCTAGCCTTTGTTTCAATCTTTTTAATCGTCAGTCTTATCGGGGGCGCCTTGGTCTTCTACTATGCTTCAAGCGCGCCTAAACTCGAGGAAAGCAAACTGACCTCGACCAACTCTAGTATCATTTACGATAAGGATGGCAACGAGATTGCAAACTTAGGGGCAGAAGAACGGGTAAGTGCTGCAAGCAGTGACATCCCTCAAAACCTCACCAACGCCATCACAGCAATCGAAGACCATCGCTTCTACAAACACCGTGGAATAGATGTCTATCGTATCATCGGTGCCGCTTGGCACAACTTGATTTCCAGCTCAACACAGGGTGGTTCGACACTGGACCAGCAGCTGATTAAACTGGCTTACTTTTCTACAAATGTTTCCGACCAAACCTTGAAGCGAAAAATCCAAGAGGCTTGGCTTGCTATTCAGATGGAACGGAAATACACCAAAGAAGAAATTCTGACCTTCTATGTCAACAAGGTTTATATGGGGAATGGTCTCTATGGTATGCAGACCGCAGCCAAGGGCTATTTCGGTAAAGAACTAAAGGATTTGAGCATCGCCCAAACTGCTTTACTGGCGGGTCTGCCTCAAGCACCGACTTCTTATGACCCTTACACGAATCCTGACGCTGCCAAAACACGTCGTGATGACGTTCTCCAGCAGATGTACAACTATGGTAACATTTCAAAGACAGATTACGATACTGCCATCGCAACACCAGTAACTGACGGTCTGCAGCCTGTCGATACTAGCAATTCTTTCGAACCGTATCTGGATAATTACCTCAAGGAAGTTATCGAAGAAGTTAAAACCAAGACTGGTGCTGACGTGTACTCTGCTGGTCTTAAGATTTACACCAACATTGACACGGCTGCCCAGCAGTATCTGTGGAATATCTACAATTCCGATGAGTATGTCACTTATCCGGACGACCAGATGCAAGTGGCCTCTACTGTCGTCGATGTGACCAATGGTAAAGTCGTTGCCCAACTTGGTACCCGTAACCAAGATACCTCTATTCAATTTGGGACCAACCAAGCTGTCTTGACCGACCGTGATTGGGGGTCTACAATGAAACCAATCACTGACTATGCCCCAGCTATTGAAAATGAAATTTACACATCAACGGCACAAAGTGTTAGCGATACGGCTTGGTACTGGCCTGGAACCTCTCAACAAATTTACGACTGGGACCGTCGCTATATGGGTAACATTACCCTGCAAACTGCCATCGCCCAATCTCGTAATGTGCCGGCTGTCCGCGCGCTTTATGCGGTCGGTCTAAATAAAGCCAGCAGCTTCTTAAGCGGCTTAGGCATCAATTACCCTGAATTGCAATATTCTAATGCTATTTCTAGTAATAACAGTTCTTCTGATAGTCAATACGGCGCATCTAGTCTGAAGATGGCTGCTGCCTATGCAGCTTTTGCTAACGGCGGAACTTATTACCAACCTTACTACGTCAATAAAATTACTTTAGAAGACGGAACAACCCAAACCTTTGACCCTACAGGGACACGGGCTATGAAGGAAACCACAGCCTACCTGATGACGGCTATGATGAAAACCGTCTTGACTAATGGTACAGGGACACAAGCCCAGATTTCTGGGGTCTACCAGGCTGGTAAGTCCGGTACCTCAAACTACACAGATGATGAATTAGCTGCCATCGAGCAAGCTACAGGCATCTACTCAAGCTATGTGGGCACAATGGCTCCAGACGAAACCTTTGTCGGTTATACGACCCAATACGCTATGGCTGTCTGGACGGGTTATAAATCACGTTCAACGCCTGTTTACGGTGATGGACTTTATGTCGCCCCTTGGGTCTACCGTGCGATGATGGCCTACCTATCGGCTAATGGATCAACTGATTTCACCATTCCAGATGGGATTTCACAAAGCGGTTCTTACTACTACCTCACTGGTACAAATAACTACACCGCACCAACTTCAACGGTAAGTTCTAGTTCCAGCTCATCCACCAGTGACAGCACCAGCGATAGTAGCTCAGAAGCAAGTTCTTCTTCAACAGATGCCGCTTCTACAGAAGATACGACAGCTGCTAGCACTGCTGAAAGCACTCCTACTTCAGATAACGCTGCAAGTACAGAAAGCTCGTCCCAACCCTAAGCTTTACCCAAAAAACTGACCACTAGCTAAATGCTATGGTCAGTTTTTTTAATAGGTATTGATAGCAGAAGTCTTTGCTAGGTATTCCTGACGATGAAGCCTTTTCTAATCATTCAAAACTTGGAAAGGTTAGCGGACTCTCACTCTTAAGGCGTGACTTTTTCTTTACGCTAAACCGCTTCTTCGACTACTCGCATAAGTCTCCTATCAAAAAAAGAGGCTACTGCCTCTTTTTTCTTATCTTTACGCTTCACCAGCGTTTTTCTTGATAATTTCTTCTTGGACTGATTTAGGAACATCTTCATAGTGGTCAAATACCATCATGAAGGTACCACGTCCTTGTGATGCAGAACGAAGGGTTGTAGCGTAACCAAACATTTCTGCCAAAGGAACATAGGCACGGACGATTTGGCTGTTACCGTGTGCTTCCATACCGTCTACACGTCCACGACGAGCTGTTACGTGTCCCATAACGTCCCCAAGGTTTTCCTCTGGAACGGTGATAGTAACCAACATCATTGGTTCCAAGATAACAGGTTGTGCTGATTTCGCAGCTTCTTTAAGGGCCAATGACGCCGCAATCTTGAAGGCTGTTTCAGATGAGTCGACATCGTGGTATGAACCATCGTAAAGCTTAGCTTTAATGTCAACCATTGGGTAACCAGCCAAGACACCGTTAGCCATTGACTCTTGCAAACCTTTTTCAACCGCAGGGATGAATTCACGAGGAACGACACCACCAACGATAGCGTTTTCGAATTCGAATCCTTTACCTTCTTCGTTTGGTGTAAATTCAATCCAAACATCACCGAATTGACCTTTACCACCTGATTGGCGTTTGAAGAATCCACGTGCTTGTGTAGAAGCGCGGAAAGTTTCACGGTAAGATACTTGTGGCGCACCAACGTTTGCTTCAACCTTGAATTCACGTTTCATACGGTCAACCAAGACGTCCAAGTGCAACTCACCCATACCAGAGATAACTGTCTCACCAGTTTCGACGTTAGTTTCAACGCGGAAAGTTGGGTCTTCTTCAGCCAGTTTTTGAAGGGCAATACCCATTTTATCTTGGTCAGCCTTAGATTTAGGCTCAACCATCAATTGGATAACGGGTTCTGGAACTTCAATAGACTCAAGAATGATTTTTGCTTTTTCATCAGTCAATGAGTCACCAGTTGTTGTATCTTTCAAACCAACGGCAGCCGCGATATCTCCAGCGTAAACTGTTTCAATTTCTTGACGGCTGTTCGCGTGCATTTGCAGGATACGTCCAATACGTTCGCGTTTTCCTTTAGAAGTATTCAGGACGTAAGAACCTGAGTTCAAGACACCTGAATAAACACGGAAGAAGGTCAAACGACCAACGAATGGGTCTGTCATGATCTTGAAGGCCAAAGCTGCAAATGGTTCTTCATCTGAAGCAGGACGTGTTTCTTCTTCTTCTGTATCTGGGTTAACACCCTTGATTGCAGGAATATCCAATGGGCTTGGCAAGTAATCAATAACCGCGTCAAGCATCATTTGAACCCCTTTGTTCTTGAAGGCAGAACCACAAAGAACTGGGTAGAATTCCACATTGATTGTTGCTTTACGGATAGCTGCTTTCAACTCATCATTGGTGATTTCTTCCCCTTCAAGGTACTTCATCATCAAATCTTCGTCAGTTTCAGCAATCGCTTCAATCAATTTTTCACGGTATTCTGTTGCTTGGTCAAGGTATTCTTCAGGAATATCTTCTTCCAAGATGTCTGTACCGAGGTCGTTTGTGTAGATTTCAGCTTTCATGGTAATCAAGTCAATGATTCCACGGAAGTCATCTTCTGCACCGATTGGCAATTGAATTGGGTGAGCGTTCGCTTGCAAACGGTCATGCAAGGTACTTACAGAATACAAGAAGTCTGCACCGATTTTGTCCATTTTGTTAGCAAAAACGATACGAGGAACTCCGTATTCAGTCGCTTGACGCCAAACTGTTTCTGTTTGAGGTTCTACCCCTGATTGGGCATCCAAAACAGTTACGGCACCATCAAGAACACGCAGGGAACGTTGTACTTCGATAGTGAAGTCCACGTGTCCTGGGGTGTCGATGATGTTAACACGGTGGTTGTTCCATTGGGCAGTTGTCGCAGCAGACGTGATGGTGATTCCACGTTCTTGCTCTTGCTCCATCCAGTCCATTTGGGAAGCCCCTTCGTGAGTTTCACCAATCTTGTGGATTTTACCTGTGTAGTAGAGAATCCGTTCGGTTGTAGTTGTTTTACCGGCATCGACGTGAGCCATGATACCGATGTTACGAGTTTTTTCTAATGAAAATTCGCGTGCCATGGAAAGTGTTCTCCTTTAATTGTTTTCCATTTTTCCAAGAAAACGGATAGGCAGGACCTACCCGTTATCATTGTTTTATGTTAAGTGTTGGTTTCAACTTAGTCTATTTGAGCTGGAACGGGATGCTGTGTGAAAAAGATAAACTTCCTTGTATTCATCGAATACTGCGTTAGTTTTCTATTTTCACTTTGCATCCTTGCCGTTCCTAGCATCATCATTGAACTCGGGCTAAAAGCCCAAGTTAATTGATTTGAACCCGAGCGAGGCCCGGCGCAAAAAAGATAAACTGCTTTGTGTTCACGGAACACTGCATCAGTTTCCTATTTTTGCCTTGGGCCTTTGTCGCTCTTAGTTTCATTTTATTACCAACGGAAGTGTGCGAAGGCACGGTTGGCTTCAGCCATACGGTGTGTGTCTTCACGTTTCTTAACAGATGCACCAGTGTTGTTCGCTGCATCCATGATTTCTTTAGCCAAGCGGTCTTGCATAGTGTGTTCACCACGTCCACGAGACACAGTTACCAACCAACGCAAGCCCAAAGTGATACGGCGTTCTGGACGCACTTCAACTGGGACTTGGTAGTTAGACCCACCGACACGGCGAGCACGAACTTCAAGAACTGGCATGATGTTTTCCATTGCTTCTTCGAAGACTTCGAGAGCATCGTTTCCTGTTGCTTCTTTGATTTGTTCAAAAGCTCCATAAACGATAGAAGCAGCTGTACCACGTTTCCCATCAAGCATTACACGGTTAATCAAACGTGTTACAAGTTGAGAGTTGTACAATGGATCTGGCAATACGTCGCGCTTAGGCGCACGGTTTTTACGACTCATTTTCTAGGCTCCCTTCTTATGCTTTTGGTTTTTTCGTACCGTATTTAGAACGGCTTTGTTTACGGTCAGCAACACCCGCAGTATCCAAAGCACCACGGACGATATGGTAACGTACCCCTGGAAGGTCTTTTACACGTCCACCACGGATAAGAACCACACTGTGTTCTTGCAAGTTGTGTCCGATACCTGGGATATAAGCTGTTACTTCGATCAAGTTACTCAAGCGCACACGAGCAAATTTACGCAAGGCTGAGTTAGGTTTCTTAGGTGTCATTGTTCCAACACGTGTTGCAACACCACGTTTTTGTGGCGCGTCAACATTTGTTGGGGTCTTTTTAAGGCTGTTGTAACCAACGTTCAATGCTGGTGACTTAGACTTAACGACTTTTGCTTGGCGCGGTTTACGCACCAATTGGTTAATTGTAGGCATCTACATTCTCCTGTTTTTTTAGTTTTGGTTGTCGTGGCACTTGGTGACAGCCCACAACCGGTGTACTTTGCAACATTTGTCAGCACGTCTCTGTACACTTTTGAGAGACCAAAAGTAAAAAGTACCGCATACTATAGTAGCATAGGGTACCTTTTTTGTCAATCTTATTTTTTATTTTTTGGCGTCTTCTACTTGCAGAATACTGCCGATTTCGACATGGACACTTTGTTTTTGGGCATCGATATCTGAGACTCTTAGCAAGGATTGGAAATCTAACTGGCTATGGTCAGTTGAGGCATTTTCGGCAAAGACAACGACACCCACCAAGTCACTTTCGAACTCTTTAAGGAGGCTAACCATACCTGTTACGGTGCCACCTCCCTTAAGGAAGTCATCCACAATCAGAACACGACTACCCGGCTTGAGGCTCCGTTTAGACAGAAACATTTTTTCGATGCGGTCGCTGGACCCCGAAGCATAGTTGACTGAAACTGTTGAACCCTCCGTGATTTTTAAATCCCGTCTCACAATAACGAAAGGAACATTTAAAATGTTGGCTACAGCATTGGCTAAGGGAACTCCCTTAGTGGCAACGGTCATCACGACATCAATGGGCTCATTTTCAAAACGCTTGGCAATGATGCGCCCGGCATCCTTCAAAATTTTCGGCGTACTCAAGAGGTCGGACAAATAAAGGTAGCCCCCCGGCAAAACACGGTCACTATCAGATAGAGCTGTTCTCAACTCTTCTAAGATAGCCAACTCATCTGAATAGCTGATCGTTGGGGTGAAAATAACTCCCCCATTGGCACCAGTTATGGTATCAACTCGGCCAATGCCACGCTTTTCAAAGGCACCTTTAATCAGCGTAATGTCTTCAGAAATTGAGGACTTAGCCGTCTGATATTCTTCGGCAAAGTAGTTTAAGCTGGTTGTTTTATGCGGGTTATTTAAGAGGTATTCCGTCATCACGGCCATACGTTCACTACGTCTTAATTTCATAGGTATCTATCTTTCATTTCTTTATTTCTTGTTTAACACCTCATATCTTAGCATATTTTTAGCAAAAAACGAACAATCTGCATCCGATTGCTCATTTTTTTCGTCTTTTACTTGCTGTGAGGTTTGTAGAAGGAACGATTGTCTAACGGGAAAATCCGTGGGGTCATTTCTCCCTCATCAATACGTGATAAAGCCGTCGACATCATCATCATTTCAGCATCGATGTTATCAATCATATGAATAATCTCAGCTTCCATAATCCGTGGTCTAACAGGGCTACCATACTCCAATTGCCCATGGTGACTCAAAACCACATGGCGCAGAACAATGACATCTTCACTATCATCCGAAAGCTTTAACTCATCAATGGCTTTAGTGATTTCCTCGTCAATCAAGGCGATATGCCCGATGAGGTTCCCTCTGACTGTGTACTCTGTATTGTCCGGTCCAGAAAGCTCAATAACCTTAGCCAAATCGTGCAGCATAATCCCTGCAAAAAGGAGGCTCTTGTTGAGTTCGGGATAAATATCACCAATCGCATCAGCCAAACGCACCATAGTCGCTGTGTGGTAGGCCAAACCAGATTCGAAGGCGTGGTGGTTGCTCTTAGCAGCTGGGTAAGTATAAAACCGGTCATGAAAGCGACTGTAGAGATGGCGCACAATACGTTGCCAGGTAGGATTTTCAATTTCAAACACTTTTTCTTCAAGATAGGCCTGGGTGGCTTTAACATCTACAGGAGATTTCTCCTTGAAGGCTGCTGGGTCATTGGGTTCTCCATCCGTTGGCAGACGAAGTTCAATCTGGTTCACCTGAGGTGTGCCATTATAGACTTCACGACGTCCCCGCATCCGAACCACACGACCGGGTTGGAACTGGTCTATCTGATCTTCACGCACGTCCCAGAGGTTCCCTGAAATCTGACCACTATCATCCTGAAAGGTTAAGGCAAGAAAATCTTTCCCCGCCCGTGTTTTTCGCAGATTAGCACTCTTGATTAAGTAATAGCCTTCAAAGGGCTCATCTGCTTTCATTTGTTTAATCTTCATCTTTTTCCTCGTTTTCTAAAGGCTCGCTAGATAGCAAGGCCTGCGTCTCTTCATCTTGGTAGGTTTCAATTTGACTGAGAGCACGTGCAATGGCATTGGTACGAGTGGTTAAGAGCTTGTCGATATGTCCGCTAGCTAGGCCCAACTGCTTTTGTGCTTTTTGTAGCAAATCAGCAAACTTGTTGAATTCCAATTTAACATTGCCCAGAATCTTGCTAATCTCTGCCGTATTTTGCTGAATAGATAAGGTCCGAAAGCCAACCGTCAGGGCGTTTAGAAGGGCTGCGAGTGTAGACGGGCCTGCAATGATGACATTTTCATGTCGTCGCAAGTCTTCAACAATGGTCACTTGACGCAAAGCCTCTGCGTAGAGTCCCTCTGTCGGTAAAAATAGGATGCCAAATGGAGTGGTTTGAGGCGGATGGATATATTTGCTGTGAATGTCTTTGGCAAAGCTTTTCAAACTTTGACCGAGTTCTTTGCGTGCCTTTTCCAAAGCAGGCTTATCTCCTGCCTCAAATGCCGCTTCAAGGCGCTGGTAACTTTCTAATGGGAATTTGGAGTCAACAGGCAAATACACCCATTCCCCCGTTTTCTCTCCTGGCATCTTAATCGCAAATTCCACACGATTAGCACTTTTAGGGACAGTTGGAACTTCACGCTCATACTGACCTGGTGCTAAGATTTCTTCGACAATACGGGCCAACTGAACTTCACCCATGATCCCTCGTGTTTTGGTCCCTGCGAGCGTCCGATTGAGACTGGCCACATCTTGGGAGAGGTGTTGCATTTCTCCCAGACTTTTGTTCACCCGCTCCAGTTGTTGAGAAACGCTAGCAAAACTGGTTCTTAAGCGACTTTGTAGCGTACTTTCCAACTTTTCATTGACCGTTTCTCGCATCTGAGCCAACTGATCTTGTAGGGTGCTTTGCATGTTATCCACACTGGTTTGGAGGGTTTGGCGGACGCTCTCTAGGCTACGGTCACTGCGATCGCGCCCCTCATTTAGCTCTTGGTAGATCAAGGTTTGTACCTTGGCCATCTCATTCTGCCAAAGGCGACTTTGCGCCATTTGCTCACGCACTAGCACTGTTTCCATTTGATTCAGCAAGGCAATTTCTTGTTGTTTTTGCGCTTCCTCTTGTTCTTTGCGGACTTGTTTGATCTCCCATAGGAGATAAGCACACACCAAGAGAACGACAATAACAAGAAGGGTGGTCACCATTCTTTTTTCCTTTCACGTGTTTCCATGCAGATGACATAGCCATCTCTAACTGTAAGTGCGACTTTTTTTCCGATAAATTGATTACTGGAATAAATCTTGCGGGAAAAATAGCGGTCCCTTGTCAACTCAAAAAGTGCCCCGCGAATGTCGATAGGTAATGCGCCCTCCTGAATAAAGGCTAGACCTGTCATCCCAGGTGTCTGCTGAATCAGATGGTCTCCTGGCGGATAAAAGCGTAACACGTGCTCCCTATCTCGCAAGAAAATCTGTCGCATAAAAGGCGCGATAGCCGGATGGCTGGGAAGAAAAATATTGGCCAGCGCATGGTCCAAACGCCCGCCGAATGCACCGATGACTTCGAGTTCCCCTTGCGGATAATGTTCAAAAAACCACAAAACTGCGGCCTGTGCATCCGTATCATCCTTGGCTGTCGGTAGCACGACCAGGGTCT
Source organism: Streptococcus sp. DD12 (assembly GCF_001578885.1). Classification (GTDB taxonomy): domain Bacteria; phylum Bacillota; class Bacilli; order Lactobacillales; family Streptococcaceae; genus Streptococcus. The sequence goes on from NZ_KQ969498.1 coordinate 15,048, forward strand.
CAACCTGCGCCTGAATCGTTTCAAACTCCTCAGGTGTGACACTATCAAAATCTCCCACAGCCACATCCACACGATGCCCCGCCGCAAGGAGACGATAGGCAGCCCAATCACAAGCGAGTGTCAACTGACCCGCTTGAAAGTCTTGCAAATCCCAATCACCTGACACATAGAGACGACTTGGCTCAGCCATGAAGATTGTCTCGCAAGGCATTTACCCCTGCAGTGAGGTCTCCCTTAAAGAGGTATGAACCGGCCACAAAGACATTGGCTCCAGCGGCTTTGGCTGCACGAACGGTTACATCGTCGATACCGCCATCCACTTCGATTTGGTAGGAAAGACCTTTTTCCTGACGTACAGCAGCCAAGGCAGCGACTTTTTCTAGCGTTTCAGGCAAGAAGGCTTGGCCTCCAAAACCTGGGTTGACTGTCATGACCAAAACTTGATCGACCAGTCCCAAAACTGGCAAGATGGCTTCAACAGGTGTCCCGGGGTTGATGGCAACACTCGCCTGCATGCCTGTGGCCTTAATCTGTTGCAAAGCCCCATGAATATGAGGTGTTGCTTCCACGTGGATGGTAACACTATCAGCACCTGCTTTGGCAAATGAAGCAATGTGTTTTTCTGGATTTTCAACCATCAGGTGGCAATCAAAAAAGAGGCGACTGTGTTTGCGCATCGCAGCGACCACATCAGCACCAAATGTAATATTGGGCACAAAATGACCATCCATAATATCAATGTGGACGTACTCTGCACCCGTTTCTTCGATGCGAGCAAGCTCCGTCGCAAAATTTGCGAAATCGGCAGCTAAAATAGAGGGAGCGATTTTATCTTGTAACATGGGTTATCCTTTCTTGACTTCTTTTTTATACACTTGCCGGTTGCCTTGAATTTCACTGAGCAACTGGAGATAATTTTCGAATCGTTGGGGCCAGATAGCCTGCGTATCTAAAGCCTGTTTTACAGCACAGCCTGGTTCATGCGTGTGGGTACAGGTCCGAAACTTGCAGGCTTGAGCTAGCTGTGCAATTTCAGGAAAAGCCGCATTTAATTCCTGAGCGTCGGTTACTTGGTAATCAATCGAAGAAAAACCAGGCGTATCGGCAATTTTTCCGTCAAAGGCATCATACAAGGCCACAAAACGGGTGGTGTGTTTTCCCCGGCCTAGGCTGGCTGAGATTTCCGCAGTTTCCAAGGCCAAATCAGGCGCTATACGGTTGAGCAAGGTCGATTTCCCGACACCCGTTTGCCCCATAAAGACACTGGTTTTTTCCGCCAGCAGTGGGAGCAGGTCCTCAAGCGATAAACAAAAATGATAACCGATTTGACGGTAATGTTGGGCGATAACTTGCATCTGCTCTCTTTGCTTATCATCTAAGAGGTCCATTTTACTGATGTAAATCACAGGGGTTATCTGCCGTTTCCATAGAAGCACTAAAAAGCGGTCCAAGAGGTTGCTGTTGAAATCCGGTTCTTTCGCACTCATGATGACAACTGCCTGGTCAATGTTGACGATGGCTGGGCGCAAGAGGCTGTTATGGCGCGCCCCAATGGAGAGGATATAGCCCTCCCCATTATCATCCGTTGAAAAATCGACCCAGTCACCGACAAAAGGACTCTGCCCTCTTTTGCGAAAATGACCTCTGGCTCTCGTCTGGTACAAGTGTCCCTCAGCCTCGACATAATAAAAACCTGCTAATGCTTTGACAATTCTTCCGTGCAATTCCCACTCCTTTTTTACCAATTTAGCACCATTGTACCACAAAGCCCCCTTTTTTTCCTTGCTAACCTTGTTTTACATCTTGCATTTTTTATCCCCTCATAGTATAATGAGAACATACTGCGGAGGTGGTGGAACGGCAGACACGCATGCTTCAGGCGCATGTGCCCATCGGGTGTGAGGGTTCAAATCCCTTCCTCCGCATCGCTCATACAACTCAGCTCAGGCTGAGTTTTTTTATTGCCCAAAAACATGATATGCTCGAAAGAAGCGAACAAGAAAAGGATGAGACAAGAGGATTTGCGCACAAATCCTGTTTCGTCCCATCCGTAAAAAATTTTCTTAAAGATTTCAGCTAAACAAGAGGCAAGACCTTACTGCTGACGTGCTTTTTTAGTCTCCCTGCGCGCCAAGACTGGCAAGATAACCCCCAGAGCAATGAAGACAAGCGGTGTTAAAATATTTGTCAGGAGTGAGAACTGCCAACCAGCAGGGTCTGTCGCATAGTCCACTTTTGGTACCATTCCCAAAATACAAGCAAAGGCCGTAAACAAGAAGCACCATGCCCCAATGACAAAACCAACTTTTGGATTTTTAACAAAGGTGTACTCCGCATCCTTATACTTGTGCCAAGCCCGTGTTAAGAGCATAAAGGCCAAGAAGACCCACAGGTAGCGCATGGGCATGACAATGGCGTTGAGATTGGTCATCCATACCACAAGACCATCAATTTCGGAAATCCCAAAAATAGGTAAGACAATCAAAAGGCTAACGAGAACCCCCGTCAACAGGTAGCCATTGACCAGAACACCTTTTTTATTGCGTTTACGCAACCATGACGGGATAAATTGGGCATCCGCATTATTGAGCAAGATTTGAAGCGGTGCATCAATGGAGAAAGCTAGGGCCGCAATCTGACCGACCATATTTGTCAAGGCATAAATAATCACCAATAGGTTGCCGAGACCCCAACTTTCACCCAGCATTTGAAAGGCTTGGTAGGCGCCATTACGCATCAGGTCAGCAGGGATATGATGGCTGTCAAAAAGCATTCCCATGGCTACAGAACCCAAAATAGCAGACAGCCCCACCATGACAGCCATAGCAATCATGCCCTTTGGAAATTCCTTTGCTGGATTGCGTGTTTGATTGACATAGGGCGAAATTTTTTCAGCCCCTCCTACCGCAAAAACCAAAAGGGAAATCGTCGTGAAGTAAGAAAAGTCAAAATTTGGAATGTAAGTGCTCAACTTATCCATGCCAGATGTGGCAAAGGTCATATTCGGATTTATGAAGGGTGCACCGACGGCCAAAAGCACAAAGAGCAGTGACATCACCAACATGGCTGAACCCGCCAAACCTCCGATGAACTTAAGGGCTGACAATCCCTTGGTAGATAGATACAAGAAAATCCCAAAGATGACCAAGCTGAGAAGGGCAATATCTCGCATACTGAGCGAGCTTAAGAAATTGCCATTTCCCTGCAAAGCCCAACCCAGAGGGATCAAAACACCTTGTGGTTTTTGTGCCAGATAGGGGATATGCACCACCCAATAAGTCCAGGCAGCAAAGTAGGCCAGGCGTTTAGTCGAGGTCTTTTCCACCCAACTGCTGACCCCGCCACCACTCTCTTTAAAGGTAGAACCCAGCTGGCCAACAATCAGGGCATAAGGGATAAAGTAGAGTGCTAGAATCAAAATCCAAGACACAATAACAGAAATCCCTTGTTGGGCATAGTTATTGACCACATTTCCCAGACCCCAAACCATGTTAAAGGCAATCAGCGAGACCATGAGCCAGGTCAATTGATTCTTGTCGTTTTTCATGATATCTCCTCTCTTCTAAAAAATAAATAGAAATAGCAATCGCTTTCAGTATCACTATACCACAGTTTTAAACTTTTTTAAACTCACTTTTCGCATAAAAAGGCAGAAAAAAAGCCAGGAACTTTTGTCCTGACTTTCTGTTTGAAAAGGCTTAGTTATTAAGCGCTGCTGCCATTGTTGCAGCCACTTCATTTTCAAAGTCATTTGCTGCTTTTTCGATACCTTCACCAACTTCAAAGCGGGCAAAAGCAACAACCTTAGCGTTAACTGATTCAAGGTAAGCTTCTACAGTCTTGCTGTCGTCCATGATGTAGACTTGTGCCAAGAGAGTGTATTGTTGGTCCACTTGGGTGTTGTCCAAAAGGAAACGAGACATTTTTCCTGGGATGATTTTGTCCCAGATTTTTTCTGGTTTACCTTCTGCAGCCAATTCAGCCTTGATGTCCGCTTCAGCTTGAGCGATAACTTCGTCGGTCAATTGTGCTTTTGAACCGTATTTCAAAAGTGGCAAGGCTGGTTTGTCAACCATAGCGCGGCTTTCGTTGTCTTGCTCGATTTTGTGGTTAAGTTGAGCCAACTCGTCATGTACGAATTGTTCATCCAATTCAGCATAAGACAAAACAGTTGGGTTCATTGCAGCGATGTGCATAGAGATTTGTTTTGCCAATGCTTCGTCGCCACCTTCGACAACAGAGATAACACCGATGCGACCACCATTATGTTGGTAAGCACCAAAGTGTTGGTCGTCTGTTTTTTCCAATACAGCGAAACGGCGGAAAGAAATCTTTTCTCCGATAGTTGCTGTTGCGTTGACGTAAGCAGCTTCCAAAGTTTCACCAGATGCCAAAGTCACTTGCAAAGCTTCTTCGTTGTTAGCTGGGCGAGCTTGAGCAATAGCTTTAGCAGTTTCATTCACCAAGTCAACGAATTGTGCGTTTTTAGCAACGAAGTCAGTTTCAGCATTGACTTCGACAACTGCAGCGATATTGCCATCGACGTAAACACCTGTCAAGCCTTCTGCAGCGACACGGTCAGCTTTCTTAGCAGCCTTAGCCATTCCTTTTTCACGAAGGAGTTCGATAGCTTTTTCGATATCTCCGTCTACTTCAACCAAAGCTTTTTTGGCGTCCATGACACCAGCACCAGATTTTTCACGCAACTCTTTAACGAGTTTAGCTGTAATTTCTGCCATTTTTTTCTCCTATTTTTAAAATAAGGAGGCTGGGCTTCGCCCCGCCCCCTTAGGTTTTATGGTTTTCTGTAATTAAGCGTTGTCGCCTTCTACAACTTCAACGATTTCTTCGATAGATTCTGCTACTGCTTCTGCAGACAAAGCTTCTTCAACAGCAACGATTTCATCTTCACCTTGACGGCCTTCGATGATAGCGTCTGCCATTTTAGAAGTGATCAACTTAACAGCGCGGATAGCGTCGTCGTTAGCTGGGATGATAACATCGATATCGTCTGGGTCAGCGTTGGTGTCAACCATAGCGACTACTGGGATACCAAGTTTCTTCGCTTCTTTAACAGCGATTTGTTCTTTGTGTGGGTCAACGATGTACATCACATCTGGGATGCGAGGCATGTCTTCGATACCACCCAAGAATTTTTCAAGACGTGCGCGTTGTTTGTTAAGCAAAGCAACTTCTTTTTTAGGAAGGACTTCGAAAGTTCCGTCTTCTTCCATACGTTTGATGTCTTTCAAACGTTTGATACGTTTTTGGATAGTGTCCCAGTTTGTCAAGGTACCACCCAACCAACGGTGGTTGATGTAGTATTGTCCAGCACGTGTTGCTTCTTCAGCAATCGCGTCAGCGGCTTGTTTTTTCGTACCAACAAACAAGATAACAGCGTCGTTAGCTGCAGCGTCACGAACAAAGTCGTAAGCTTGGTCAGCCAACTTAACAGTTTGTTGCAAGTCGATCACGTGGATACCGTTACGTTCTGTAAAGATGTACTTAGCCATCTTAGGGTTCCAGCGGCGAGTTTGGTGACCAAAGTGAACACCAGCCTCAAGCAATTGTTTCATTGAAATAACTGACATGAATATGTCTCCTTTTGTTTTTTCCTCTCTCGGACTTTCGCTTGCAGACCAACCGCAAGGGCAACAGGCCCACAATCAGTCCTGAGATGAGTATTTGTTGCTAGGCAACTACACTAGTATATCAAAAAATGTGGCAAATGCAAGCTTTTTAGGACTTGACGTCACTCTTTTTTTAGGGTAAAATACTAAGAGTTGTGGCGGTATAGCCAAGTGGTAAGGCACGGCTCTGCAAAAGCTTGATCGTCGGTTCAAATCCGTCTACCGCCTTCATTAAAAAAAGCTGGGGAAACCCAGCTTTTTTTTGTATTCACCAGTAGCTTTTTAAAGATAACCATAGCGAATTTCAGATAGTTTTCTTATTTCTTTTAGTAAAGATTCCTGATTGTCGCTAAGTTTCACAGCATTTTCAGACAGGTAGCGTGTTATCTCCAACTGAAACCGGCTCAAGACCAGCGATACTGCCCCTGTCCCATCAGCCAGTTCTTGGTGGTACTTTTGGATGACTTGCGCTAAGTTAGGGTCGCCTTGGTGAGAGCTTAAATCTTTAAGCAAGTCATCCATCAGGGAAAGTGCTTCCTCTTTTCGCTCATTGCCACCGGAAAACCATTTGATGCCCATTATGCGATACCTCCTGAATGCCAGCCTGCTCGACCACCAGTAAGAATAGTTATAGCTGAATGATTTGCAATAGTCGTCCAAGTTTGGGATAAGTTAACATAGCAAGAACCGCCCTGGTAGCAGTATAATCCGTTTTCGTTCATGGTAAAACTCCCTTCATGCTCTATGTTCTTATCCTATCACGAAAAAATACAAAAAAATAGTGACATTCATGTCACTATTTTATCTCTTAGATTCCATCCTTCTCCTTTTCTTGTTTAATACCTCTGACTAAAGCATCATCATTAAGCAGACGAGCAAATGATAGCGCCTTATCGTAATATCGATTAGCTCTTTCGCTATCGCCCAGATAACGGCTGTAGTACTTAGCTTTCAAAGCCAAAGCCCCAGGTTTATAGGTTTGAAGTTGCGCTTCATCCACAAATTGAAGAAGTCTATTTGCTATTGGTAAGATGGTTTTGAATTCTTCAAGCATCAAGTACACCGCTGCACAACTCATTAAAACAACTATTAGGGTGATGTTATGAGTCTCGTCAGCAGAAATTTCTTGATTCAGTAACTTCCTACACAACATTTCAAGTATTTTTTTGTCAAGGTATTTTTTATCATGATTTTCCAAGAAATAATAATGGATGACTAATAAATCATTAGTTGAAAGCTTTTTCTTTTTTTGCGCCTGTAAAAAAACATCCTCGAAAATCTCTTCTGTCTTTGGCCCTTTCTCAAGCAGAGAAAAGTTCATGACGGACTCGAAGATATCCAAAGTCAGCAGTTCATCCTCTGGTAAGAGTTCGTCATATTCTTCATGCACTTCAGCGATGAGTTGTAACTTTTGCGCTATGCGTCCAGAATCACCATAAGTAGGAAACTTGATGAGCCTATTTTTCTTCTCATAATAGCTATCTGGAATCTTTTGTAACCCTTCGTCAATGAGTTCTGAGACAGACATACCTAGCCGGTGGGCGATAAAGCCAATTTTATCTATTGAGGGGAGCGATTGCCCTTTTTCAATCCGGATGAGCTGGCGAA
>NZ_KQ969498.1:22305-23593 GCF_001578885.1 Streptococcus sp. DD12
TCTTTTCATAAGACTATTCATGATTTCCAAACACTTATTCAGAACTTCTCACGCTCTCCTGAGGAAAGCCAGGTGATAAGGTTGGATAGGAAAATGATAAAAATGAAAATCAAATTCATGTCTATAAACGGTTGCTTATAACCTAGGCTTACTGCTGCATTAAGCGCAGATACAATAGCCAGAGCACTGCCTGTCACAACTACGGTAATGGTTGCTAAGAGGGGACGTTTTCGTTTTAAAAATAAAACCACATTTTCTTTAGTTAGCATACGAATTTCTCCTTTTTTAAATCTACCTCGAACGACTTTGGTAGCCCTTTTAGCAGAAAAGACTGGCGACATACTCACGGAGGCCAGCTTTCGCCACACGCTATCGTCTTTATTTCCTAGCGAATTTTCAAACCTCATCAAGCCTAAACGAGCTATGCTCTTATCCTATCACGAAAAAATATAAAAAAATAGTGACATTCATGTCACTATCCTAATCACTTATAGGCCATCATCAGCTTTTTCTTGTTTTATTCCCTGAGCGAGTACATCGTCACCTAAGAGTTTTGCAAAAGCCATAGCTTCATCGTAATATTGTTCGGCTTTCTCCATATTGTGCTCATAATGATTGAAATATTTAGCCTTCATAGTAGTTGCTATCGGCTTATAGGTATGGAGCTGTGCTTCATCAGCAATCTGGAGGACCCTATTTACGAATTGTAAAATGGGCTTGTAGTCATCCTTAAGCATGTGAATAGTAGCAATATCCATGAGTGTTGTGATGAGGAGGATATCATAAACTTCCTCAGAAGAAATTTCCTGAACCAATAGTTTTCGCTCTAGCTGACCTAATAATTTTTCATCAATATATTTGTTCCGATGAATCTCAAGAAAATAATAATGGATAACCAATAAGTCATTAAGGAGAAACGTTTTTTTCTTTTGCGCCTGTAAAAAAACATCCTCAAAAATCTCTTCTGTCTTTGGCCCTTTCTCAAGCAGAGAAAAGTTCATGACGGACTCGAGGATATCCAAAGTCAGCAGTTCATCCTCTGGTAAGAGTTCGTCATATTCTTCATGCACTTCGGCGATGAGTTGTAACTTTTGCGCTATGCGTCCAGAATCCCCATAAGTCGGAAACTTGATGAGCCTATTTTTCTTCTCATAATAGCTATCTGGAATCTTTTGTAACCCTTCGTCAATGAGTTCTGAGACAGACATACCTAGCCGGTGGGCGATAAAGTCAACTTTATCTATTGAGGGGAGCGATTGTCCCTTTTCAATCCGGATGAGCTGGCGGA
>NZ_KQ969498.1:23994-58077 GCF_001578885.1 Streptococcus sp. DD12
TCTTTCTGTGTGAATAATATCCGCAATAGTTTGGTTTATGCCTTTAGTGGTTTCTTCTTTTCTTATACCAACTAGAAATTAGCTGACATACTACTGCTAATGCGAATCCTACAAAGAAATATGCCATATTGTTTGCTCCTTTGCATTTACTTTTGTTTTGCGATTCCCCAAACCTTATAAAACCTCGCTAAGTGCCATAAGGTAGCTTCTATTCTCTTAAAATAAGAGGGATGCATCCAATAGCTCTCAGAAGCTTGTTATGAGCTATGGCTTTATTATAAGCTAGACCCTAATAAAAAAATAGTGACATTCATGTCACCCTACTAGACACCTATAAGTCGGTATCAGCTTTTTCCTATCCATTGCCTGAACAAGTACATACTTGCTCCTTAATCTACTATACCATCCCCCAAGTACAAAATTTGAACTGCTATTTAGGCATAAAAATGCAACAAAAGGAAGCTGAGATAGACATCCCAGCTTCCATAACTTAATTCGATATTGTCTATACTAAACTAAGATTCATTAGTCTTAAATTAGGGCTTTATCACTAGTTAATTACTACTTATTTTCAATTCCCCAATTTTTGAACAATAGACTAAAGACAATCAGACTTAAACCAGCTAAGTTAATCGTCTGATGCAGGAAATCCATATTTCTAGATAAATTAAAGAATCCCATCCCTAAAAGGACAATAGCCAATAAGTACGCTCTTTTTTGTTTTAGCATAGTCTTCTCCTCGTTATTGACAAAATGTCGCATAACCAACTAAAGCTCCGCCCCAGTATCCGACAGGTCCTCCTGCAGAACCCACTAATGCAGAGCCAATAGTACCGGCATAGCAGGCAGCCCAATTTACTCCCCCTTCGACATGCGAAAGCGTTTCAATATCAAGAGTTTCAAACTTTTTAACGATTTGTGTTGTCATTATTTTTCTCCTTTTCTGCAAATAGTCAAACCTTATAAAACCTCGCTAAGCGCCATAAGGTAGCTTCTATTTCTCTTAAACTAAGAGGGATGCATTTTATGAGTCATTTCTCATTTTTTTGTTCACGTTTTGGAACAAAAGGCATAACAGTGATAAAGGCCATAACTGTTGTAAAAGCCACTAAGTAAACCTTGTTTTCTTGGATGAAGCTCACACCTCCAAAAAGATAAGCAAGTGCGAATACCAAAATAACTAAGCCAAGGTTGATAACGGTTGTTTTGATTGCTTTTGAATTTTTCATATCGTATGACCACCACCAGAAACAGTTGCAAGTGTTTCCACTGTCAAAGTTTGATAAGCCATATTGTCTGCTCCTTTGCATTTACTTTTTGGCGATTGTGACAACCTCATCAGCCTCGCTAAGCGCCATAAGGTAGCTTCTATTTCTCTTAAAATAAGAGGGATGCATCCAATAGCTCTCAGAAGCTTGTTATGAGCTATGCTTTTATTATAAGCTAGACCCAAATAAAAAAATAGTGACATTCATGTCACTATTTTTTGTCCTTAGACTGGGATCGCTCACATAAATAATAACACAAGCAGACCAGTGGAAACATGATGAAAAGTTGGCTTTTAAAGCCACCTTCCCAAAAGCCGAGTCTTTGAGTCAAGGCGAGATAGAGGCGCAAGCCAAGCAAAAGCACAAACAAAAGCAGGTAAAAGGCAAAAAACAACCGAACAGCGGTTAAGAAAGGTTTGTTTTTGAGAGAATCTTTAAGTGATGACTTCACAGGTAAGCTCCTTTGTATCGAAAATCTTAGTCTTATCTTACCCTTTTTGCGACCAAAGAACAAGCTGTCACCTAAAAAAAGCCCTTCAGACGAAGAGCAGGATTTTATGTAACAATTACCCAAAGCGCTTAAGCAAGGTTTGCCCCAAAGTTACTAGGGTAAAGATAGCAATGAAAATCATGGTAATCGTAGCACTGGCAGGTGTCTCACTGTAGTAGGAGATGACAATCCCTGACAGCATACCGACAAAGCCAATCAGCACGGACAAGACAATGGTCCAGCGAAAACTTCTCCCCAAGCGCATGGCGATACTGGCTGGTAATATCATAATGGTAGAGACCAAAAGAGCCCCTGCTGCAGGAATCATCAAGGCGATAGCGACACCTGTCACCACATTGAAAGCCAGAGACATGAGACGAACGGGAAGCCCATCGACAAAGGCGGTATCCTCATCAAAGGTTAAGATATACATGGGGCGTATGAAAAAAGCGACCAGGATGAGGATGACTGCTGCGATGGCCGCCAAGGCCCAGACCTGACTACTAGAGATGGTAATTACCGAACCAAAGAGGTATTGTTCTAGAGAAACTGTTGAGCCCCCATTAGAGTAGGAGGTTACTATCAGGGCCAAGGCCAAGCCAAAGGACATGAGAATGGCTGTCGATACCTCCATATAATGCTTGTATACGGTCCGCAAGTACTCCATCACGACGGCTGCTACGGTGACGACCAGGAGGGTCGCCCAAGACGTATTCCACCCCAGAAGCAAGCCAAAAGCGACACCTGCTAGGGACACGTGACTCAAGGTATCACTGAGAAGGCTTTGGCGGCGCAGAATTAAAAATATTCCTAGGATAGGCGCAAAAAGGCTCATGGCCACGATAGCCCAAACAGCCCTCAGCATAAAACTGTAATTAAATAAATCCAACATTAAAGACTCGCTCCTTTCTGGTCATCCTTGTCGTGGATGTTAAAACAGCGCCAAGGTAGCTCTTTATTTTGCACCAAGTGAATGTTGCGGTCAGCGTATTTGGCAACTTCTTCAGGGTCGTGGGTAATCATCAAAACCGCCTTGCCATGCCGATGCGCACTGTGCTCCATCAGTTCATAAAAAGTATCTTGCGTACTGGCATCCATTCCTGTGGTTGGCTCATCTAGGATGAAGATATCTGGGTCAGAGGCAAACATCCGTGCAATGACGACACGTTGTTTTTGCCCACCAGAAAGGCTCCCAATCCGTTTGTTGCGACTCTCCCACATCCCGACAGACTCTAAACTTGCTTTGATGTGGGCCTCATCATGCGAGGTCAAACGTCGAAACCAGCCTTTACGAGGGTACCGCCCTGATTTGACAAACTCATAGACGGTGCTGGGAAATCCAGCGTTAAAACTTGCAATCTGTTGGGGCAGATAGGCGAGACGAAGCTTTTTCCCGGAAATACTCGTCTTTGCAATGGTCACTGTACCTGTCTTTGGTTTTAAAATCCCCAAAGTTGCTTTGACAAGGGTGGACTTGGCTGCCCCATTTTCTCCCGTCAAGGTCACAAACTCCCCGCTATCGATATGGTAGGTGACCCCCTCTAGAACAGGGTCTTGGTCGTATTGAAAGGCAAGGTTTTCTACGGTAATGTATCTCATGCGTCTTTTAAGGTCCTTTCTAAATCTTTGAGAAATGCCACAATAACAGCCTGTTGGTCACTGTCAAAAGCCTCTGCCAGGGCTTGGTAGCGTGACTGGGTCATGCTGTGGTGGTCGGCGTGTTCCTGCGCGATGGGTTTGCCAGCTTGCGACAGTTGAAAATAGGTGACCCGAGCATCCTTTTTGTCACGAATAGTTTCAATCAGTTCTAATTTGAGCAACTGCTTGCAAGATTTGGTTACGGCTGCTTGACTGACAGCAAGTTCACGCGCCAAATCTGAGTTTGTCTGTGGTTTCTCCTGTAAGAGCATGAGAATATGCTCCTGGGTATTGTTGAGGGCCAACTCACTCTGGCATTCCCCCAAGAGCAGTTCGTGTTGATTTTCTGCCCGCATCAATATGGCATTGATGGTATGATCGATTTGTTCCGCAAACATGGCAACTCCTTAACCAGTTAAATTTCTAGTTGCCATTATACCGCAAATAAAAAAAGAATCAAGCTTTAGTTGACTCTTTTCGTCTTAAAGGGTGCGCACCTTGTAGACCTCTTTGCAGAAGCCCTTGACGCTATTGACCACACGGTCTGCTTTTTTTGAGGTAGAACACAGGGCAAAAACCGTTGGCCCACTCCCTGTCATCAGTGCAATATCTGCACCCGAAGCTAGCATGCGGTCTTTGATTTTTTGGATAAAAGGCTTTTTAGCAATGGTAATATCTTCGAGCGAATTCCCCATATGCGCTAAAATCTGGTCATAATCCTCTGCCAAAATGGCTTCTGACAGGGCTGAGATATCCACCCGACTGATGGTCGCAACGTCAATCTCCTTGAAAATATGCCGTGTCGAGATGCCAAAATGAGGTTTCACCAGAACCACCCAAGCCTTGACTTGTTTGGGCAAGAGTTCCACTTGCTCCCCCTTGCCTGTCACCAGAGCGCAACCTCCTTTGAGGCAATAGGGAACATCGCTACCGATGGCAAAACCAATCTCTGCCATGGCCTCTTTATCCATACCGAGATGCCAGAGTTGGTTGAGGGCTCGAATGGTCGCTGCAGCGTCACTAGACCCACCACCTAGTCCTGCACAGATAGGGATACGCTTGTCCAGCGTGATGGCTACACCTTGTCGGATAGCAAAGCGCTGTTTAATCAGTTGGGCAGCCTTATAAACATCATTTTTCTTATTTAGAGGCATACGGTTACTGTTAGAGGTAACCGTAATAACATCGTCTTCTAGAGGGCGAACAGTGACATAATCATTTAAATCCACACTGGTCATAATCATGGCCAGTTGGTGGTAGCCGTCGTCACATTTTCCGGCTATATCCAGCCCGAGATTAATCTTGGCTGGTGCTTTTTCGATAACTTCCATATCGCTTTCCTTTGATGATAATGGTCCTATTATACCAAAACTGCGATAGGGTTGACAAATCAGGAGCCAAACGCCGTCATACAAGGGCTAGAAAAGCCAACCTCAAAGCAAGCCCAATTCTTTAAATCCTTGGTAGAGGCCATCGTGTTCGACATCGGCTACGATTTTATCAGCCATAGCCTTAATCTCAGGGCCACCATTTCCCATAGCTACTCCTATCTGGCAGTAGTCTAGCATCGGAATATCCACCTTGGCATCCCCAAAAGCAATGGTTTGACTTTTATCCACACCTAAATGCTGGAGTAACACTTCGATAGCATGGGCTTTGGTAATGTCTTTGACACCAAGATCGCCAAAGAGGGCTTCCTCGCCACGACCTCCCCAGGTACCTGCCTTGAGGTCTGGAAAGGCTTGCTTGGCCTCTAAAAAGTCCTGATAACTCTTAAGGATAAAGCTAACCTTATTGAGGTCATCACGGTAGAGGTTGCCTCCAAAAACCATCCCATGCATGAGGTCCTCAACCTGCAGGTCATGGACTTGTTCTTGTGTCTTGCCTTTTCCTAGGGCATAGTGTTGCAAGACAGGTCGGCCAGCCTCTCTAAAATTCGGGCTTGCAAAAAGACCATTATTAGACTCCAAATAAAAGTCCAGACCACGTGCTTGTAACCAGTCCACAACCGCATGCGCCTGCTCTTGGGGGATGACCTGGTGCATGATGACTTGCCCCCTGTCTTCGACATAGGAACCATTTCCTCCAATCATGCCATCTAAGCCAATCGCCCAAATCTTTTCAGGCATTTCTGCACGGCTACGACCTGTGGAGACATAAACTTTATGCCCGTTTGCTCTGGCTGTTTGGATGGCACCAACAGCAGATTCGGGAATCCGATTGTGATAGTCCACCAAGGTCCCGTCAACATCTAAAAAAATAACTGCCATAAGAATGTCCTCCTCCTTTAACTCTCGGCCCCATTGTAGCATAGAAAAAACACCCTCGGCTAAGCCTATCCTTGGGTGTTCTGATACTATCTTAGGATTGCTACTGCTTGGTCGCCTCAAAATAAGGAAACAGCGCTTCAAAACCTTTATGGATTTGGGTGACTAGGTCAGGTAAGGTCTGTTCAGCTGTTAAGGCAATGTCAGTCTTTAATAAGACCTTACGGACACGCCCCTCTGCCAAGGCAGTTTGTAAGTGGCGCTGGTTGAGTTCATCAGCCGCCAAACGATAGGAAGGCCCACCGGCAACTTCTTGGACCTGAAAATAAAGGGGCTCACGCACAGGCAAGTCTAGCACCTTTGCTTGGTAGTTCAAGGTCTCGTCATCCTTATGCCGCTCAATAAAAGACAGCTCACAAGAAAGGCCAAATTTTTGGGCTTCGCCATACAAACGTAAGGCCATGAGCGGGCGATTGAGACTGTCTGCCTCTCCTAGAAAATAAACCCAAAAATGCGGACGAAGCCTTTGGGCTTGGTTAGCCCAGAGGCTGACTCTTTGTATCTGGACCTGGTCCCAGTCCTTGGCAACAGCCTCTGCTAGAGCTGTAAAGGCATCACGCGCTTCTTGTCCGAGTTGTCGGAGAGCTTGCATGGCTTGGGCTTTTTCGCCAGCTTTTTCCGGTTTGACATACTTTTTGCCATCTTGGGCCAGAAAGTCCGAGAGAGCTTGATAAGAATAAGGAGTTTTTGCCATCTTATTTCCGTTTTCGGGCAATCAAGCGAATTGGCGTCCCCTCAAAACCAAAGGCTTCTCGAATTTGATTTTCCAAAAAGCGTAGGTAAGAGAAGTGCATGAGTTCTTCTTCGTTGACGAAAACGACAAAGGTAGGTGGTTTAACAGCCACTTGAGTGGCATAAAAAATCTTCAGGCGTCTGCCTTTATCCGTCGGTGTCGGGTTGATGGCAATCGCATCCATGATAACGTCGTTAAGCACAGCAGATGGGATGCGCCGGTTTTGGCTCTCGCTGATGGTTTTAATCAACTCAGGCAAGCGATTGAGGCGCTGTTTGGTCACAGCTGAGACAAAGACGATGGGGGCATAGGTGAGAAATTGGAACTCATGGCGCAAATCTTCTTCCCACTGGCTCGTGGTGTGGTTGTCCTTTTTGATGGCATCCCATTTGTTGACCACCAAAAGAATCCCTTTACCGGCCTCATAGGCAAAACCTGCAATCCGCTTGTCGTATTCACGAATGCCTTCTTCGGCATTGATAACCATCAGGACAATATCAGACCGGTCAATGGCACGCATGGCACGCATCACCGAATATTTTTCCGTATTTTCGTACACCTTACCGGACTTACGCATACCTGCGGTATCAATCATGGTAAACTCTTGCCCATCAGCATCGGTAAAATGCGTATCAATCGCATCCCGCGTTGTTCCTGCAACCGGACTAGCGATGACGCGGTCTTCCCCTAAAATGGCATTGATAAGGCTGGATTTCCCGACATTTGGCCGACCAATCAGGCTGAATTTGATAACGTCAGAATTATCTTCTTCCGTCTCGATGGGGAGATTTTCCACAATAGCATCTAGCACATCACCAGTCCCAATCCCGTGAACAGATGAAACGGGATAAGGGTCTCCTAGACCTAGGGTATAGAAGTCGTAAATCTCATTGCGCAATTCAGGATTATCCACCTTGTTGACCGCCAAAATGACAGGCTTGTCGGCCCGATAGAGCATCTTGGCTACATACTCGTCAGCATCGGTCACCCCTTCTTTGGCAGATACGACAAAAACAATCACATCAGCCTCTTGCATGGCAATGTCCGCTTGGTGCTTGATTTGCTCCATAAAAGGGGCATCGACATCGTCGATACCGCCTGTATCGATGATAGAAAACTGACGATTGAGCCACTCCGCTTGCGCATAGATGCGGTCACGGGTAACACCTTCGACATCTTCAACGATAGAAATGCGTTCGCCGGCAATACGGTTAAAAAGCGTCGACTTTCCGACATTTGGACGGCCGACAATAGCAACAGTTGGTAAACTCATGGTTTCTTCTCATTTCTACGGTTTGCGCCCTCTAGATGCATAGGATGGGCTAAAAATCTGACACGTTCCAGCACGCGCTGGGCCTGCCAGGTTTCATCACCTTTTTTTCCTTGTGCAAAATGGCGCTCTAGTTCAGTTAAATTGTAATTGGATGTGAAAAATGTTGGGAGTTCTTCCAGCATACGGTGCTGTAAAATAACTTGCAAAACCTCGTCACGCATCCAGCTTGACGCTTGCTCTGCTCCGATATCGTCAATAATCAGCACTTGGACGGACTTGACACGGTCGATTTCTTCTTTGACTGAACCACTTGCAATCGCATTGCGCACATCAATCACAAAGCTGGGAAAATGCAAGAGTGTCGTCGCTACCTGAAGACGTTCAGAGAGTTCATGAGCCATAGCCGCCAGCATGTAGGATTTCCCAACCCCCATATCACCATAGAGGTAAAGCCCCTTGCTCCCAACCGCCTGGAAGTTATCCAGAAAGTCTACAATGGCCTCGTAAATCCGACCACGGCTGATATCATCCAAGGAAATATCTTCTAAATGCAAATCCTTGTAAGACCGAGGCATGCTGACAAGCTCAATGCGGTCGCTGACAGCGCGCTTGGCTTGAGCTTCTTTGAGCGCTGCGGTCTCTTTATAGGTGACGTCCACGAAGCCTTCATTCATGACCAGGACAGGCTCATAGCCTTTAGCCACATAATCGTCTTTACGTTGCAAATATTTATCACGTTCCAAGCGAAATTGGTTAAACTTGGGCAAGCCCTGTACAATCTGCGCCTGACTCAAGCCTTCTTGACTAATGAAGTTGGCGACATCTGGGTCAGCTAAAATTTGCGCTTCGATAGCTTGGGAATCCCCTCTCATCAGACGGCCACTTTTAGCCATCGCTTGTCCGATGCTCTCCATCTACTTTGTATCCTTTCCGAGTTTTTCCAGGCGCTCACGGCTGCGTTTGCGCAAGGCTTCTAGCTCAGCTAAATCTGCTTGGGTGGTTTGATTCTCATAACTAGGGTTAGACCACTCAGGGACATTGGTTTGTGCTGGAGCTTGTGACTTCTTCTGGTTGCTGCGTTTAGCTTCCTTAAAGTCTCGCATTTTTAGGATGGCATCTGCTGCCGTTGTCACTTTTTGGTAGGCAAAATCATTGGCCAGCTTGGTGATGTAGCGTTTGTTCAAGTTAGCCGAACGTGTTTTATTGAGCGTGTACAAGACCATAACATTGATAACTTCATCTAAGAAGCCTTGTTGCGCTAAATCTTCTAAAACGTCCCGCTCTTGCTTGGTCACTTGCGCATGCCTGGTTTTTTTAATTTTGGCCAAAAAGGTAGCTGCCGAATCCCGTTGAGCTTCTTGGACGACGACGGCTTCCTTAGCCGTTAGGCTCAATTGACCTGTCGTTTGTGGCTTTTTGAGGGTGGCCAGTATCCGTTGCGGGCGAATCACCTTGCGACTGGCAGTCTCCTTGGCAATGACATAAAGCTGGTGCCAGGTTAATTTTTCCTGCTCGGCTAAGCGGTAAAGGGTGATGGTATCCGCCTGTTCATCCTCAAAGCGCAAACCATCCTTGGCCATCTGCTCCTTGAAATAATCAAAGGCAAACGTCTCAACGGCTGTTTCCGCTTCGGGTGTTAAGACTTGACCTTGGTCACCAAAGACTTGGGCAAAACTCCTGGTCACGTCTTCTGCACTAGGGACTTGTTGCTTGAGATGCGCAACAGCGGGTTCCCCAATTTTTTGGGTCAGCAAACTTTCCAAAACCGCTTGCTTTAAAAAAGTTTGCGTCGCTAAAGCCGGACGCAACAAAAACCAATGGTCATCACCCTGCTGATAATGCTTGATGAGACCAATCCCCTCTAAAATGGCCAGATTCTTTTGTAAAGGCGCCATCCCGAACTGCATATGATTGAGAATCTCACTAAACCGATGAGCAACAGCCCCAGCATCGTAAAAGGCCAAAAAATACTGATAGAGCAAAACCGCTTCATTGCCCACTATCGGGAGATAACAAGACAGAAGGCTGGGTTGCGCCTGAGCGATTTTATTGGCAGCAAGGTAGTGAAAGTGGTCACTCGCTTTCATCTGTGGTCACCTGACTCTTGCGACTACGCACGGTTCGAGACAGTTGTTGCAAGAGGGCCTCAATCTCATCAACGTCTTTGAAACTCTTATAGACACTGGCAAAACGGACATAGGTAATCTCATCCAGGATTGCCAACTCATCCATCACCAAATTACCGATCACTTCACTCGGTGCTTCACTGTCATAATCAGAACGCAATTTTTGCTCAATCCGATTCACAATTTTCTCAATATCTCGGCTAGAAACCGGCCGTTTCTGCGCACTCAAGACAATGCCCTGCATAATCTTGTCTCGGGAAAACTGTTCTCTGGTGCCATCTTTTTTAATGACTAAAAATGGTAATTCTTCAATCCTTTCAAAGGTCGTAAAACGAAAATGACAGCTTTCACACTCTCTTCTGCGCCGAATGGTATTGCCATCTTCAGCCTGACGGCTGTCAACGACACTCGACTTACTGCTGCCACATTTTGGACACCGCATGCACTCCCCTCCTTTTGTTTGCTTTATAGTGCCATTTTATCATATTTCAAGGGTAAGGACAAAGCCCCCACCCCCTAGGACTTGCCTTTCTCTGGCTAAGAATAAGCCTAAAAAAGCAAGCCTCAGCCAATGCCAGCGGCCGCTTAAAGGTCATTGGCATCGCTGTCATCATCACGAACCATATAGCCCACTCCTCGAACCGTCGCGATATAGCTGCTCTGACCCTCGATATCAATTTTTTCACGTAAATACCGTACATAAACATCAACCACATTTGTTGCAGCCTTTTCATCCGCCTGCCAGACTTGCTCACGAAGCATTTCACGACTCATGGCTTTATTTCGATTGCATAATAGGGTATTAAATAAGGTGAACTCCCTATTGGTCAGCGGGATAACATCTGCACCTCGCTTAGCCACCCGCTTGGCAGGATCTAAATGGATATCACGAAAGACTTGTGGCACCAAAGCCAACTGCCGGTTTTGTTCGATGGACTGCCGGCGAAAAGCAGCCCTTAAGCGAGCTAAAAGTTCTGCCGTATCATAGGGTTTTGAGACATAATCATCCGCACCCACTTCTAAGGCGGATACCGCATCCACCGCACTGGTTCGTTCAGATATCATCAAGACATAAGGGCTATGTTTTTGATGCAAACGGCGCGTGACTTCCATGCCATTTAAGGTAGGCAACAACAAATCGATAATGACAGCATCAACAGCTTCTTCAACCGCAAGGTCCAAGCCCTTTCGGCCTTCTTGGTGGCTTAAGACGGTGTAACCCTCTTCTTCTAAGTCTTTGATGAGCTCCTCACGCAAATCAGCGTCTGGTTCTAAAACCAGTACTTTCTTTGACGCCATGTCGTCACTTCCCTTCCTCATCACTAAACAAGTCACTTAAGGCACCAAAAGGATTTTCAGCTGCCTTTTTGGCTTCTTTGCGGGCCTGATAATCCTCTTCACTGAGAATTTCCCATTCTTTGCCAGATACCATACCAGCCCCTGCGACTTCTTCATCTGTTAAAACTCTCAGCGGAATGGCCATCAGGATATTGTCTACCACCGACTCGGATAGGTCAATCCTATCCCCTTCGACAAGCAGAGCCAAGTCATCATCAACCAATTGGCGGTGCTGGTCTAGTTGCGAAGCTTGAACAAAAATCTCAGTGACCGGCTCATTAAACTCCAGAGCCACTGGCTGCAAGGACCGACTAGATGGTAGGGTAATCGTATAGGTCATCTGATAGGTCAACACATAGAGGCCATCTTCCTCACTCACATGGCCTTCTACCTGAACAGGCGTCAACTCTTCTACTTGTGGGTCTCGCTGTTTAATCTCATCAGCCAACTGCAGGGTTTCTGAGATAGACAGGCCCTCACCGCCCGCCTTTTGAATATCTTTCAAATAGAGCATAGCTTCTCCTTTATACATTATTAATTTCTTCTAATTTTAATTGTATCACGTCTCCATGGCTTTGTCACCTTAAAAGAAAAACAAAGAGAGCCAAGATGATGGGCTCTCTTTTTATACTACATATGTTCTAGACGGTCAATGCGATCTGCAATCGGCGGATGGGTAAAGAAAAGACTTTGCAGATTGGATTCTTTTTTGGGGGAATTGATATAAAGCGCAGCTGACGCATTGTCTACTTCTTGCTCCATATCGGGTGAATGGTCTAGCTTTTTGAGGGCTGATATCAATCCGTAAGGGTTGCGAGTCAGTTCAACAGAACTGGCATCGGCTTGGTATTCCCTTTGTCGGGAAATCGCCAATTGGACCAAACTAGCCGCCAAGGGCGCTAAAATCAAGGATAAGAGTGAGAAGACAAGGAGCAGAATTTCCAGACCGCTACTACTTTCACGGTCATCCCTTCGATTCCCGCCTCCAAACCACATCATCCGACTCCCAACTGAGGACAAGAGGGTGATGGCAGACGCCAGAGCCACTGCAATGGTCGAAATGCGAATATCATAATTGCGAATGTGACTAATTTCATGGCCAATAACCCCTTCAAGCTCTTCGCGATTCATCACGTCTAGCAGTCCTGTCGTCACAGCAACAGCCGCATTGTCAGGACTAGAACCCGTCGCAAAAGCATTTAAAGAATTATCCTCAAGAATGAAAACACGTGGCATAGGAATTTTAGCAACCAAGGCCATATCCTCAACGGTATGATAGAGCTGTGGCGCCTCTTCTTCCGTTACTTCACGCGCATGATTCATCTGCATAACGACTGCCGTTGACTGAAAAATCATGCTTATCGCATAAATGAAGCCGATAATCAGGGCAATCACAATGCCTCCCAGGGCATTTCCCAGCCATAGATAACCTACTGCTGCGCCTATGGCCGCCAACAAAAGGAAGAAGACCAACAAGAGGTAAACCGTACGGCGCTTATTACGCGCAATTTGTTGGTAAAGCATAGGACTTAGTCTCCTAAGCCATTATCCCCAAAATTAACCTTGGGTACTTCTTTTTCTTCAGCTGGTGTTTCCAAAAATTCAACTGGCGCAAAGTTGAACATCCCTGCAATGATGTTGCTTGGGAAAGTTTGTAAGCGCATGTTGTAGTTGGCTGTTGTTGAATTGTAGAGTTGACGCGCATAGGAAATTTTATTTTCCGTATTGGCCAATTCTTCTTGCAACTGGCTATAGTTATTATTGGCCTTTAGGTCAGGGTAATTTTCAGCTACTGCAAAGATACCAGCCACTTGACGACTCAAGGCATCACTGGCTTCCATGGCCGCTTGAGGCGTTTTCGCATCAGCCACTTGCGCCCGCAATTGGGTAACTTTTTCCAAAGTTCCTTGTTCATATTTTCCGTAACCCTTTACCGTCTCAATCAGGTTAGGAATCAAATCATTACGGCGTTTCAGCTGAACGTCTATCTGGCTCCAACTCTCTGTTGTGTGCATCCGTGCTTGTACCAAGCCGTTATAAGTCATCACAACCCAAGCAACAATAACCAGAATGACAGCGATAATAATAAGAAAAATCATAGGTTGTCTTCCTTTCTTTTTTCTCATTATACCAAAAATAGTCAAGAAAAACCGCTCACACTAACACAAGCGTCTAGACTGGTCTAAATTGTGATAAAATGTAAGAGACTAGAAAAAGGAGACTGACATGACCCCAGAAGAATTTTATGCCAATCTTGAGCGTTTAGGCTTTCGTTTGACAGACCAACAAAAAGCGCAATTTGCCAGCTATTTTGAAACCCTGGTTGACTGGAATACACGCATGAATCTGACAGCCATCACCGACCAAGAAGGTGTCTATCTCAAGCATTTTTACGATTCACTGGCACCTATCTTACTCGGCTACCTCGATGAACGCCCCATCAAACTTCTTGATATCGGTGCCGGAGCAGGATTTCCCAGCCTCCCGATGAAAATCCTCTTTCCTCAGTTAGAGGTGACTATCATCGACTCTCTCAACAAGCGCATCACCTTTTTACAAGCGCTGGCAGACAAGCTCGCCTTGGACGGCGTTCATTTTTACCATGGCCGAGCTGAAGATTTTGGACAAGATGCCGAGTTCCGTGGGCAATTTGACCTGGTGACTGCACGCGCAGTGGCTGCTCTACCAGTTCTTTTAGAACTCACCATCCCTTTTCTCAAGATTGGTGGTCGTCTAATCGCCCTCAAGGCCTCAAGCGCAGGAAGTGAACTCAAAGAAGCTGACGGTGCCCTCTTAACTCTCTTTTGTCAAGTGACTAAAAGCAAGGACTATCAGTTACCTAACGGCGACCCTAGAAATTTAACCATTGTTACCAAGAAAAAAGAAACCCCTAAACGTTACCCACGAAAAGCCGGAACTCCCAATAAAAATCCGCTCTAGGAGGCTATTGCTGTGCCTGAATTTTACAACCGTCTCCCCATTACGCAACGCATTGTCGTCAGTTTTTTGGCGGTCATCGCTTTGGGGAGTTTTGTCTTATCACTCCCTTGGGTTTTCCAAAAAGGGGTGGCCTATCCCGGCTATTTTGACATTTTGTTTAACACCGTGTCTATCGTCTGTGTAACGGGTCTCAATACTTTCTCCGTCGGCTTGACCTACAATGTCTGGGGGCAAGCCATTGTCATGGCGCTCATTCAAATCGGAGGCTTAGGGCTGGTTACCCTCGTTTCCCTGTCCTACTACGCCATAAACCGGCGCATGTCGCTCTCTGAACAAACCCTCCTCAAAAGCAGCCTGGCTTACGAGACCTCAAAAGACCTCAAGCAGTACCTCTTTGGGGTCTATAAGGTAACCTTCGTCCTCGAAGCAGTCATGACCGCCTACTTCCTCATCGATTTCGTGCCACGATTTGGCTGGAAGCGCGGCCTCTTTAACAGCCTCTTTCTCGCTGTATCCTCTTTTTGTAATGCCGGCTTTGACAATCTCCCGACCAGTCATAGCCTCATGGCACTAAAAACCAATCCCATTATCACTTCTGGCGTCATGTTTCTAATCTTTTCAGGGGCTATTGGTTTTCCAGTTTGGACGGACCTAGCCATTAAAGGGAAGATTTTTCTCAAACAACGTCCCCGACGTCTGTTATGGTTTTATCAAAGCTTACGGCCAAGTACGCTCTTGACCCTCAAAACAACGATTATCCTTCTGGTTTTGGGGACGCTCTCTTTCTGGGCAGTTGAAGCTCACAACCCAGCTACCATTGGCCGCTTAAACTTTTGGCAACAAGGTTGGGTGTCCCTCTTTCAAGCGGTAACCATGCGGAGTGCTGGATTCACCACTATTGATTTTAACCAGACGCATCTCTCGACCAACTTTCTCTTTATGCTTCAAATGATGATGGGTGGGGGACCTGGTGGTACCGCAGGTGGCGTTAAATTAGCCATCGTTGCCATTGTCGCTTTGCTCTTTATTTCTGAAATCCGTGGGCAAAAGCGGGTCACCTTCCAGCAACGCATTATTTCCAGTGAAACCATCCGCCAAACCTTGACCATCTTAATTTTCTTTACCATTTTACTCTTTGCAGGTTTCTTTTTACTCTTGATAACTGAAAACGGCAAAGACCCCTTCCAGCTAGCTTTTGAAGCAACTTCGGCGCTGTCAACGGTTGGGGTTACTATGGATACAACCAGCCAATTGACCCGTGCTGGGCAATGGGTAATCATGGCTCTGATTTTTATCGGACGAGTAGGCCCCTTGACTGTTCTGATGGGCTTGCTCCAAACCCACAAGCGTGACAGCCACTACCCACAAACAGATATCATTCTCGGATAGAAAGGACTTCATATGTCTCAAAAAATTATCGGTATTCTAGGCTTAGGGGTCTTTGGTCGAAGCCTGGCTAAAGAGCTCAGCCGCTTTCATCACGACGTCATTGCCATTGACTCAAATCCCGAGCATGTCCAAGCCATTGCTGACGAAGTTGCTACCGTAGCCATCGGTGATTTTACCGACTACGATTTTCTAGAAGATATGGGTATCCAAAACTGTGACCGTGTCGTTGTCGCCTCAGGAAATAGCTTGGAAGCTTCCGTCCTTGCCGTCATGCATTGCAAGAAGTTTGGGATTACTGATATCATTGCTAAAGCCAGAAGTAAAACCTATGAAGAAGTCCTCTATGCCATAGGAGCTGATTATGTCATCTCCCCTGAGAGGGAAATGGGACGACGCCTCGCTTCGACCTTGATGCGAAGCACAATTACAGATATTTTCCAATTGGAAGGCGACGTTTCGATTGTCGAATTTACAACACCCAAACGTTGGAAAGGCCGAAGCCTTAAGGCCCTGGATATTCGTAAAAAATACGACCTCAACCTCATTGGCATCCGTGAGCACAAAAATTCCCCGCTAAGCACGGACATCGATCCCAATATGCAGCTCCAAGAGGATTCCGTTTTAGTAGGAATTACAAACACCCATACCTTTGAGCGCTATGATTACTTAGGTTACTTTAAATAAATCAAAAAGACCAGAACAGTGTTCTGGTCTTTTATAAGCGGTTTTTCATAACCTCATAACTTTCCTGCAATTTCTCAAAAATCACCGACAGATAGCCTTGTGAGGAAAACTGTCTAGCGATGGGACACGACTTTACTTAAGGTATCACCAACAAATTGAATAAGGAAGATGAGGAGAACGATGAGAATAGTCGCTACCCAAGTCATATCGGTTTGGAAGTAGTTAAAGCCTTTGATGGCCATCGTCCCCAAACCGCCAGAACCGATCGCGCCTGCCATCGCTGTCTCACCAACAAGAGAAATCAAAGTCACCGTAGAGACACGAATCAACTCAGGCGTACATTCAGATAAGTAGATGCCGACAATATCCCAGAAGGTTGCACCAGAGGCCTGGGCAGCCTCGATGACTCCATTATCCATCTCACTGAGCACCACCTGCACTTGACGTGCAAAAAATGGAAATGTCGCTGCTGATAAAGGTACTAAGGCAGCCGTAGCTCCCAAGTTTGTCCCTACCAGTAGCAAGGTCAATGGACTCAAAATGGCCAATAAAATAATGAAAGGAATCGCTCGGAAAACAGAGACAATCTTATCCAAGGCTTGGAAAAATGGGTTGTTTGGGATAACCCCACCTCGCTTGGTTAAAACTAAAAACAGGCCCGCAATCAATCCCAAGGCGCCCCCTATCAAAAAGGCAACAAAGGTCATGTAGAGTGTTTGCCCAATGGCTTCTAGCCAAGAACCGTCACCCGTAAATCCCTGTGCATAGACATTTGGTAAATAGGTTTTAATCCATTCCAACATTTACTTTCCCTCCTTGAGCACTGTCACTTCAACGCCCGCCTCTTTGAGCGCTTCTTTTGCCTGACTGACTTTTTGGTCTTGACCAGACAAGATAGCAACCATCTCACCAACAGGTGTGCCCTCTAAAATTTCCAAATTACCATATAAAATATTCGTGGATACACCGAAGTCCCGATAGATACTGTTTAGAACCGGCTGGTCCGTGCTCGTGCCAGCATACTTGAGCTGAACCAAAACATCAGGTGCAGTTAGCCCTTGCACTAAAGGTTGGTCTTCGATTTTTGAAAGGGCTTCGCCAATTCCAGTCGCCACGGCAATAAATTCCTTAGTCAGGGCTTCACGAGGATGAGAGAAAATCTCAAGCACTGAACCCTCTTCTAAGAGCTCACCATCTTGCATCACTGCCACCCGATTGGCAATGTCTTTGACAATTTGCATCTCGTGAGTGATTAGGACAATGGTAACGCCCAACCGTTGATTGATTTCTTGTAAGAGCTCCAAAATTTGTTGGGTTGTTTTAGGGTCTAGCGCTGACGTGGACTCATCGGAGATGAGGATTTTAGGGTCATTGGCCAAAGCCCGTGCAATAGCCACCCGTTGTTTTTGCCCACCAGACAGTTGTGCAGGGTAGTTATCTGCTCGGTCGGATAAACCAACCAGTTCTAGCAACTCATCGACCTTTTTATCCTGTTCCTCGATGGAAAGGTCAGAATGTTTTAGCGCAAAAGCCACATTTTGCCAAGCCGTCATCTGGCTCATCAGGTTGAAATGTTGGAAAATCATGCCGATATCCCGACGTTTCTGACGTAACTCTGCACTGCTAATCGTTTGCTTGCCATCAAAAATGACTTCACCATCAATCGTGATTTTCCCTGAGGTCGGTTGTTGCAGAAGGTTAATTGTTCGCACTAAGGTTGACTTCCCAGCGCCTGAGTAGCCCACAATGCCGTAAATATCCCCAGCTTCAATAGCGATAGACACGTCCTTGACCGCATCAATGGTCTGGTGTTTCTGCTGAAAACGAATCCCAATATTGTCTAACTGAATCATTGTTTTACTCATAACTCTTAATCAACTCCTCTATCATTTCGATATGACTGACATAATCATAAATTGCGACATTTTCATCGCCTCCATGGTCGCGACTGTTGAGATTTCCCAAACCAAAGGCCACTTGTGGCACTTCCAGGGCATCATAGACCGTCCACATAGGCCCTGTTCCCGCTGATGTCGGTAAGATAGACACCCCATCAGGATAGATACGTTCAGCAATCTCAATGACATTGAGAATGGCTGGTGAACTCATATCACTACGGTAAGAAGCTTCTCCCAAGGTATAGGTAACGGAAACACGGTCAAAACCTTCTTTAACAAAGTGAGCCTTGATAGCCTCTAGAACCCCTTCTGGCGTTAGACCAGGTACCAGTCGTACTTCCATTTTAGCCTGTGCCTGAGCGGGCAAAATCGTCTTGACCCCCTGCCCTAGATAACCTGTGGAAAGCCCTTCAATACTAATGGCTGGTTCAAAGAAATAGGTCTTGAGAAACTCCTGACGTTCTTTCTTGAGTACAGGCAATTGGAGCCCGTAAAGGTCAACCAATTCTTGAGCCGTTCGCTCCACATAACGGTCAACAAGCGCTAATTCCCGCTCATTCGGTGGAATGACCTGGTCATAAATCCCTGGAACACAAATGCGACCCTTGCGATCCCTCAAGGTCGCCAGAGCTTGCACCAAATACCAAGAAGCAGACTCGATCAAGGCACCGTATTTGGAATGAATATCGACGTCAGCACTCGTCACTGACAAGTCAAAGGTAACAATTCCTTTATTGCCCCCTGAGATTTGAAGGCGCCCTTGTCCGTCGCGGATTTCTTGTTCCCAGACCAAGACATCGGCACCACGCAAACGATCCGCATGCTTAGCCAAATACTTGTCCAAATCTGTTGATGCAGATTCTTCTGCCCCCTCCATCAAAAAGATAATATGACAAGGCAGGGACCCATGCGCCTTTTGGTAGCGTCGAACAGCCGTTAAACGCGCCGTAATGTGTCCCTTATCATCATCCACACCCCGGCCATACATATAATCCCCACGAATGGACAGGGTAAATGGGTCTTCAGTCCAGGGCTGATCACTATCTGCTGGCACCGTATCATAGTGGTTATAAAAAATGATGGTCTTAGCCTCTGGATTTGGACTCTCAAAACGAGCGATAACTAGCGGAGCCGTATAGGCCTCGTCAATCAGCACATCCGCACCAGCCTCTTCAAACAATTCGCCTAGATAAAGCGCCACCTCTTTGAGTCCTTTTTTTTGCGCAAATATGGATGGCATGCTGATTAAGCGGCGTAAAACCTTGACATAATGCTTAATTGTGTGGTCCTGATTAAATTTTTCTATCTGCTCTTCTTTACTTGCAAAAGCCATAGCTCCTCCTTTCTCTCCATGGTTAAAAAAAGGAGTGAGACAAACTAAAATGGATAGGCATTTCAGTATTGGTCACACCCCCTCCAGTCCGACAGCTGTCTGGTCTTTCGACAGGCCAACAGTCAGTCTGGTTATTCAATTCGGTTTTTCGGTTAGCGCATCGGCTTACCAAACTGGTTGGTCAACCCCACCATTCGTTTCTTCAACTACTTTTTTCACGTTATCTTTGTGATAAGCAGCAATCAATTTCTTGATGGCATCAGCCTTATCAGATTTTTTCCAATCTTTTTGCGCAGCAATGATGTTAATCCATTGGTCAGAGTTGTCGTCTTTTGGCTCAGTAAACAAACTTGTCTTGTAGTCAACGCCAGCTTCTGTTGCATAAGAATTATTGATAACTGCCGCATCAACAGAGGTCAAATTACGCGCTGTTTGGCTAGCATCGACTTCTGTAATCTTAAGGTTTTTATCATTTTCTGAAATGTTTGCAGTCGTTGCCAATGTATCCCCTGAAACATTTAGCTTAATCAAGCCAGCACTTTGCAAGAGGTAAAGGGCACGACTTCCGTTTGTCGCATCGTTTGGAATAGCAATCGTTGCACCATCTGGCAATTGACTCACCTTGCTGTACTTAGCTTTTCCAGCGCTATCAAGACCTGAGAACAGGTGGATTGGGCTTAAGTAAGTTTCAGCAACGCTGACCAAGTCACCCTTGTTTTCCTTGTTCCAGTTGGTCAAGAAATACTTGTGTTGGAAGGCATTAACATCAATTTCACCTTGTTGCAAGGCCTTGTTGGGTTGGTTATAGTCTGTAAATTCTTTGAATTTCAGCGTCACCCCTTCTGATTTTAGGTTATCTTGAATGACGGACCAACGTTTTTTCTCATCCGCATTACGTGTCATAACCCCAACCGTTAAGGTCGTATTTGATGTTTTTGTGTTACTACGGTTAGCAAAATAAATCGCTCCACCTGCAATGACAACTACGACAGCCAATAGGCCCCAAAGCCAGTTATTGTTTTTACGTCTGTTTTTCATAAAAATCCTCTTTTCTAATACTTTTCTTATTGTCGCATAAATCCTAGTATCTGACAAATACCCATTTTTTAGGGCTAGCTATAAGAGAAAACTATAGCCCCTTTCTTTTTAGCAAAAAAGGCCAAGACCTTTGTCTTAGACCTTTCTAGACAGCAACTTATTTGATGTCTGCTTTAGCGGGGACATAATCGCCACCCAGATATTCTTGAGAGAGTTTTGCCAAGGTACCGTCTTCATACAACTCTTTGATACGTTTGTCGACAAAGGCTTTCAAGTCTTTATCATCGGTATTAAAGATAAAGTAGATGTAGGTATTTGAAGCAATATCGCTAGAATCAGCCGATGACAAGTCAATCAACTTCACATTGTCTAATTTTTGTTCCTTAACAATTCGCTCAACGGAGATTTTATCAAAAATCTTAAAGTCGTATTGACCTGCATTGACATGTTGCAACATTTGGGTAATGTCTTCTTGCGTGTAATTGAGGGAAACAGGGTCACTAGCGTGCTCTTTGTTGTAGTTTTCTAAAAGAGCTGCGGTGGTCGTACCTTGTACCACCTGTGTCTTTTTGCCAGCAATATCAGCGTATTTGGTGATGCTACTGTCTTTTGGTACAACCATTACCAAAGGGTTGTTCCCGATTGGATTTGAGTAAAGATAGGTCTTAGCTCTTTCCTCGGTATAGGAGATGTTGTTTCCTCCCATGTTGTACTTGCCTGATTTGATACCTGTCAACATCCCAGACCATTGCACTTGTTGGAAATCAACCTTGTACTCTTTTGAGTCCTTAAAGACAGCACGGGCAACCTCGATATCAAAACCAGTCAGCTTGTCCCCTTTCTTATAAGAATATGGGGATGTAGTACCAACGGTAGCAAAAGTGACCGTTTTTTGACCTGATGAAGATGTCGATGAGCAAGCCGCTAAAACAGCCACAGAAAGGCCTAACGTAGCGACCATAGCACCAGCTTTTAACATTTTTTTCCAGTTCATCATTTAACTCCTTTACTGAAAATTTACTTAAACCTATTGTAACACAAATTATGACCTCTCTCTGTGATAAGTTCTTCTTTGGCTGATAGGATTATTCTATCAGGCGATAGCCTGAGCCTATCATCTCAAAGAAAAAAGAAAAGTCCTAGCATTCGCTAGGACTTTTAGAGTGTCAGGCATTTAGTTTTTGTTCAAAGTCATCAATGACCTTTTGCAGATTTCGCCGTCCACGGTAAATGACATAACCGAGCAATACGGTGATTAGTCCAAAGGCTGCCGTTGCAATACCGACAGCAACTGCTACCCAATAAACACTACTGTAAAAGTAGAGGATAACAGCACCCAGCATGGTCAGGCCAAAACTCAGGCTCAACCACCGGCCAATGTTTTCCAACATATGCTTTTGGTAAGCAATCTCTCCTTCGTAACCTTTGACTAACTCTGCTTGTGAAACTTTTGCCATCTTAGTACTTGAGGTTTGGATTGAAGAAGCCAATCCATGCGCCAACAAAGGCAATGACAACCAATAATAACATTACCCAGTTTGGTGAAATGCGTTTTTTAGCCATCAACCACCAGCAAAAGACGATGAAGACAGCTGTCAAAAGACCAGGGTATACAGAGTCAAATTGGGCTTGTAAATCCAAGAAGACTTTTCCGCTAGAGTCTTTCATTTGCAAGGCTGTTTTAACAGAAACCCAAGTTGCTGCAACACCCCCGATAACCATACCACCGACAACACCGATAGCTTTACGGATGGCTTGACCTTGAGGGCCTACCAAGAATTCAACGGCTTTATCACCCAATTGGTAACCTTTGAAGTAGGCAAAACGCATACCAAAGTAAGCCAAAATGTTCCAAACCACGATGTAGAAGATCGCACCAAGTGGGTTACCACCTTTAGACAAGCCAAGGGCAACCCCCAAAAGTACAGGAATCAAGGTACCAACAACCAATGAGTCACCGATACCAGCGATTGGTCCCATCAAACCTGCACGCATACCATTGATGGTCTCATCATCTACGGCATCCCCATTGGCACGCGCTTCTTCCAAACCAGCTGTCACCCCAACAACGACAGAACCTAATTGAGGTTCAGTGTTAAAGAAGGCAGTGTAGGTTTGCATTGCTGCGGTTTGTTCTTCTTTGGTATCGTACAATTCTTCAATGATTGGAAGCATTGAAGTCAAGTAACCAAAGGTTTGCATGTGTTCTTGAGAGAAACAGGTCAAGTGACCATAGTACCAGTGGTGGAATGATTTTGATAATGTTTTTTTAGAGATTCTCTTTCTTTCAGCCATCTTAGATATCCTCCTCATCATCGTCATCAAAGTCAGCACCAGCTGCTGGAGCTGCTTTAGCTTGACGGGTCATGTCGATTTCATAGTACAATACTGCGAAGATTAGTGATACAACCGCACAAGAAACCAAGTTCAAACCAAGAGATGCGGCCAAGGTAAATCCTACGAAGAATGGAATAAAGTCAACAACATTTGTAACGATTTGTTTCAAGAGGATAGCGATACCCACACATGGAAGCAAAGCCCCTACAGTAAAGAGGGTTTTCATTGCCAAACCATCCATTGGCAAATAGTGTTGAATAGCTTTAACGGCTTCTTGACCGTAGCGTACCATGATCAAAGTAGGTAAGAATGAGAAGAGGGCATGAGAGATCCATGGGTAAACCCAGTCAACTAGGTAAAGTTTTTTGAATTCCCCTTTACCAACTGCATTCCAACCGATACGTTGCCATACCAAGTTCATTGTAGCAGTACCGTAGAAAAGCACAGTACCAACAGTACCAACCAAAGCCCCGAGGGAAGTTGCCAATTGAACAGCTTCAGAAGAATCTGCAACCAGTCCAGCATTTTTAATAGCCACCATCGCCAAAGGAATACCAATGTAAGAAATAGCACGAACGTCAGCCGATACCGTACCACCAGGTGTAACCAAGGCAATATAAACGACCTGCATCGCTACACCACAAAGGATACCAGACTTCAAGTCTCCAAGGATAAGACCGCTGACCAGACCACCGACGAGCGGACGACCCAAAGTATAGTTACCAATACTTGAGCCACCCATACCTGGCATAGATGCCAAACTAGCAAAGATCCCTAAAAGGGCTGCTTGGAACCAAGAGATTTCCATAATGTTTCTCCTTTATAGAATAAATTATTAATAACCAAATTTAGATTTGAAGTCATCCCAGTAGCCAATAGACACATCTGGCAAAAGTTGGAATTTCACTTTGTAACCAGCGGCTTGAATGGCTTCAATGGCTTCAGCTTCTTCTGGTGTGATGGATTGGTTGTTGCCCAATTTAATCGCACCTGGGCGGTCATTGGCAGGGCCCACGATGATTTCTTTGACATCACCAGGCACAAATCCTTGATCCACCAAAATTTCTTTCATATCGATAGGGTTTTTCGTAATCAAGAAGTAGCGGCTGTCTGATTCAGAAACTTTCTGAGATTTTTCTTTGAAAGCTTCTTTTGTCCAGACAAATGTTTTCTTATCTGAAGCGCCCTTGTAGGCTTGGATCAAAACCTTGTTTGATGCTGCCGCGTCATTAACAGCAATCAACCCATCACAAGGTTTTTCTTTCGCCCAGCGTGTCACGGTCTGACCGTGAATCATGCGGTCATCGATACGTACAAAAGTAACTACCATCTTCTTCTCCTTTTTTAAGGTGTGATTTTAAATATCGTCATCATCGTCTTCGTCAACACTGGCGCTGACTTTGAATTCTTGCAAGGCTGAGCCGGCTTCTGCCAAAACAGCTTCTACCAAGGCATCCCCTTCCAAGGCATCTTTCATGACAACAGTGGTCAAGGCCATTGGCAAGTTCATCCCACCAAGGACAACGGTTCCTTCAAGTTTTCCTTGTTCATCAAGAACATTCAGAGCCGTGGTCAAAGGACTTCCACCAACGATATCCGCTAGGACAACTACTGAGTCTTCAGGGCCAAGTACGGAAATGGCTTGTTTAAAGCTGTCTGCAAAGGCATCAACAGACTGATCAGGTGCAAGCCCTGCAGCAATGACTTGATCAATCTTATCACCAGCAAACATAGACAAGGTCACTTTGAGACCCTCAGCCAGTCCACCATGGCTAACGAGAATTAGATATTTCATGTATCTCACCTTTCTTTGTGAATGTAACCACATTGTAATCGTTTTCTGTATCTTTTCAAAGTGACACAAGTCATAAAAAGTAAGCTGACATTTGTCACATTTCAGCTTTTTTTAAGTAAAAGAAAAAATTGCACACTTTCTGCACAATTTTCCTTATGTGATATCCTGATGGTTACTTTTCCCTTGAGAAACAGCCCAGATGGCCAATTGCGTCCGCCCCTTGACTCCGAGCTTAGCAAAAATATCAGATAGATAATTCCGAACGGTACCTTCCGACAAAAAAAGTTCGTTCGCTATTTGCTTATTTGATGCCCCTCGGACCACCCAGTCGACAATGGTTTCCTCAGTCTGAGAAAGTTTGCCTTTGCCATAGTCCTTACTGCCACCTGTAAATCCTGTTTGCGCTAAAATTGAAAATTGGCGAATCAACAATTTTGTCACAGTAGGAGACAGCACAGCCCCTCCCTCGTAAATGGTTTGCATGTAGTGGTAGAGGGACTCGACAGACAAATCATCCAGCAAAAATCCCGCTACTTGCTGTCTCAAACAGGTGAGGATAAAATTATCATCGCTAAACTCAGATAAAATCACTACGTTTGGGTGCAAACGCAAGGTAGCCAAAGCTTCTAAACACTCGATGACACGATGGCGAGAATTACTGGCATTAAGCAGAATCAGATCTGGGTGCCATTCCACAACAACAGGAAGAAGCACATCCGATGGGTAATCGCTACTCTTGAGTTGTAAATCCCTATAGGGAGAAAGAGCTGATACCAAGGACTCCCGGACAATGGGATGACTATCCACAATTAAAACTTTCACTGCATTCTCCTCACTTTTCTAACAACTTAGCGCCTTTTCACGCATCCATCCTCTTTGACCGTGCTACGCTTCGCTGAAAGGAGCCTTTATCTCTTGGCAGAGAGCCTTTTCGTTAAAGATCCCTGTTATCAACTGCCACAGCTAGAGCTAACCAACTCCTTTTGGATTATTATATCACAGACACTTTATGAAATAAGAAGGTTTATAAACTTAATATGACATAGCTAAAAAATATTTTTCATTTTCCTTACAAAGCCTTTACCGATGGGCTTTTTCTCCATTGAAAAGAATCAAAAAATTGCCTCACTAATGCCGACAAGTGCAATGAGACACAAAAAACACTTCTGTTTCATGTGAAGTAACAGAAGTGTTTTCTTTGTTTTCGTTTGAGACTGCTATTTTGTCATCCGACCTGACGGTCTATCATGATTTTACGGCTGTCAACAAGTAATCACCTGTATCCACGCGGCTTTCTTGAGTGACCAAAACATCATCAAACTCGCTAGAATTCGTCACAATGACTGGTGTAATGACGGGCAGATTGGCCTCCCGAATAGTCGCTAGATTGAATTCTAAAATCTTATCACCTGCTTGAACTTTGTCACCGACTTCAACAAAGCCTGTAAAACCTTTACCAGCTAAGGAAACGGTATCCATACCGACGTGGATCAGCAATTCCACACCATTTTCCGTACGCATGCCAACCGCGTGTTTGGTTGGAAAGACCAGAGTGATTTCCCCATTGGCTGGAGCAACAACGACACCGTCTTTAGGGTCGATAGCAACGCCTTTCCCCATAGCACCAGATGAGAAGACTGGGTCTGGAACATCTTCCAAACGAACAGTATTGCCGACTAATGGGCTAGCGATAATCTCTTGTTTGAGCTCTTTTGCTTCAACGACTTCTTCTTCAACCGCTTCAGTATTTTCATCTTGATTTCCGTAGAGGGTTGGCACTGGCACTACCATCTGCATCACAAAGGATGTTACCAAAGCAATTGCTGTCCCAATCAAGAGGTTAATCATATGAGTGAGGTCGCCATTTGGGTTGATGTAGGCTGGGTAGAGGAAAATCCCCATAGCGCCTGTGGCAAAACCAGCGATATTCATCAAACCAACGTAGGCTCCAGTGATACCTGACGCGATACAGGAGATGACAAACGGCGTCTTCATCGGCAAGGTTACCCCGTAGATGGCAGGTTCTGTTACCCCAAAGATAGAGGTGATAAAGGCTGGAATAGCAACTTCTTTAACTCTAGATTCCTTCGTTTTAAGAAGAATAGCTCCCAAGACACCTGTTTGCGTGAAACATGGCAAGACAGCTGCTGTCAGGAGCACGGTTGAACCATTTTTTGCCAACTCCATGATAGCCAGTGGTACCAAAGCCCAATGCAAACCGAACATAACCAGCACTTGCCAGAGGGCACCCAAGACGATTCCGTAAACGATTGGACTAAAGCCATAGATGCCTTGGAAAGCTGCAGAAATCAGGTCTGTCAAGATATTAGCAATAGGACCAACGATGAGGAAGGTCAAGGGCACAGAAACAATAATCGTGATAAAGGGCAGCAAGAAGAGTTTAACAGTCTTAGGCACCCAGCTGGCCACCCAGTGCTCAATATGGCTAGCCACCCAAACTGCAAAGAGAGCTGGAATGATGGTAGACAGGTAGCCCCCTGATGGAAGCGAAAAAGGAATCCCAAAAACAGTCGCATTTTTGCCCAAAGCTTCCACCAAAGTGGTTAAGTTAGGATACACCATGGCAGCAGCGATTGCCAAGGCTGAGAATTCACTCATCTTAAATTTGCGCGCCGCATTTAGCGCTACCATTATTGGCAAGAATTGGAAGAAGCCATCCCCAGCGGCTGTCAAGATGAGGACGATAGCGCTGTTAGCTGTTGTCCAACCTAGAGTCGCTGTCAACAGGGCAGCCACACCCTTGATGATACCAGCACCAGCCAAGGCACCAAGGAAGGGTTGGAAGATACCGGAAATCATATCGATGAAACGATTCAGGAGATTTCCTTTTGGTTGGTCACCCTCATCAATATCGACCTCTCCGATACCACGTACGCCTTGTGCTAATACAGCATCGTAGACGTCATCAACCTCGTTTCCGATAACAACCTGGTATTGGCCACCAGATTGAACAACGGTTACGACACCCTGACGGTTTTTCAGGTAATCGGTATCAGCCTTGCTTTCATCTTTGAGACGAAAACGCAAGCGGGTCACACAATGACGCAGGTCAATCACGTTGTCTTTTCCACCAACGTGAGCCACAATGTCCTGAGCAAGCTCAGAATAATCTTTTTTAGCCATTTCGGCTCCTCCTTATTATGAGTTACTGAGACTTAGGCAAAAGAAAAACCTAAACAAATACCAAAAACCTAGACAACTTTCGCCAGAAAGCCCTACATTTCTCGTATTCATTTAGGTTTTGCCTGCCAAACAGTAACAATCCTTTTTACATGCTCTATAGTAGCATAGACTTTTCAAACTTGCAAGCGCTTTCTAAAAACTTTTTTAAAAAAACCTCCTCAGGAGGCTTAGTGAAATAAACGGAGAAGTTCTGATTACAGATAAATCACCTTAAGATAGCCAAAGTTAACTTCGCCATGCAAGCGTAAAACCTTGCTAGCAGAAAGAGGAGCCTCCTCAATCGACGTCGCCCCAAAGGCCGCTGCCACATCCGATTGCACACGCCATTCTCGAGGAACATAGAGTTCTGCATAGCCAAAATTAACCTCAATCGTCAAGTCCCCTGTCCTAAGGTCAGACTCGATTGGATCAAAGAAAACTTTGAGCTTACCAAAATTGACCTCTAGCACTTCCTTGCTAAAATCTCCCCCACTGACGTAGTGTGTCTTGCTACCAAAATTCACTTCATTAGATGAGGCGTAGTTACGGGCAACCTTTTGTTGATAGGTGAACCCTTTTCTTTGCCCACCTATCAGGATGCTGATGCCGATTACAGCTAAAACCCCTGCCAAAAAAACAGTTCCAGAGCTAATATCAAAAAATTCATAAACGTTATTGATAATGGAAAAACTAATCCAAGCCAAGATGAGACCCCAAATCCATTGGCGATTCCATAAACAATGTAAAGCCCAGACCGCAAAACAAAGCCCTATAATCAGAGGCCAAACATTAAAGTCCATGAGAGGAAAACCAAAGTAACCCTGAAGAAGCACCCAAACGGCTCCTAATATAAAAATTGTCCCAATCAAAAAACGACGCATATGCTTACCTCAATTCTTTTATTTTATCTTTGACCGAATGGTAGTAATGTCGAGAAACGTGAACTTCCTTGTAGGTCTCATAAAAAGCCAGAGTGCTGGTCCCTGAAAAAGATTTCTCTATCGAATAAATCTGCCCAAGATTAGCAATCGTTGACTTAGATATACGACTAAACCTGGCGGGCAAGAGCTCTTCAAGCTCATAAAGTTTGAAATGCACTTCATAGGCCTCACCCTTGGTATGGGCGTACACCCTAGGTCCTTCAGTTTCAAAAAAGAGCACCTCATCCAAAGAAAGGAAATATTGCCCCGTCCCCTTGTAAAAAGTCAGACTAGGGCTCGGTGACTGCTCAAGCTGATGATAGATTTCCCTAACTTCATCCGTCCAAGCAGGGGCTTTTATAAGAACCTCTGCTTCTTTGAGCTGGTTATCAATCTCTATCCGAACCCGCATCCCTTCACCTCTCTTTTCTCTAATCATAGCAAAATAAGAACTAGCCTTCAAGCGCCTGTCGCTAAGTGGTCATCTCAGCTAGCTAAGTGGTATTACCATCCAGATGAGATTGCAAAAAAAGGTTAAGACAGTTGTCTTAACCCCTTCTACAAACTTATTTCTTGGCCAAACGTAGGCGCGTTTGAATGCCATCGGCATCCGTCACGCTCAACAAAGTCGAGGTCAGCCAAGTTACCTGAGCTCCTAGATTCTCTGCACGTCTTGCAATAGCTAACAGGTCTGACTTAGTTGCTAACTCAAGAACATAGTAGGCCAAGCCCGGCTCTTTGATTTCTCGGGTGCTCTGTTGGGGAGCAGCCCACTCATTAACCGCCAGATGGTGATGATAGTCCCCTGAGGCAATCCATGAGGCTGAAGGCATGGCAAACTTTTCAGACATCGCCAACAATTCCTGATAAAAAGCGCTAGATTGACTCGCATGTCTCGTGGATAGATGCACATGTCCCATCCGGCTCCCAGGCGCCAAGTGGAATGGTTCGTGTTTTTCACCCATATCGTAAATAGCCTGAGCATCCAACTCCTCAGTCACACCGATAATGCGGCCATCCTCACGGATATCCCACTCCTGCACAGGCTTGTCTCGATAGAGTTCAATGCCATTTCCCTCCGGGTCTTCCAAGTACAGCGCTTCGCTATAGCCGTGGTCAGCACCACCAACGAAAGGCACCTCTAAGTCAGCTAACCGCTTAAAAACATCCCCTAGGGTCTGGCGACTAGGTAAGACGATGGCCATATGATACAACCCAAAGCTTGCCTGACTACTGCCGGTGGCAGAGGTTTCATAAAGGGCAACCAAGGGCTGTCCAGCCACTCCTAGACGCACATAACCCTCACGTTCGTCTATGACATCCATACCAAGAACAATCTCATAAAAAGCTTTCTCCTGGGCTAAATCTCTGACATTAAGAGCTACCTCTCCAAGGTAAACCTGACTATTGTAAGGATACATATTCCCCTCCTCATTCATGCGACATCAGGCCTTATTTGACTAAAGCGTAGCCACCAACCCAACTGATTTGTTCGCGAACGGCCAGAGTAATAGCCAAGAAGCCCATGGCCTCCAATTCACGTGAACGTTTCAAGCTACCCGCATCAACAGTCGCCAAGCCACCAGCTTCAATCATTTTTGCCACACGCACCTTAGCTTCTTCATCGTCAGATGCCAACTGCACCGCGCCTTGATTCTCACCAACCTTACGACTAGCAATATTAGCTGCAAAAATGGTATTAAAGCCTTTCACAATAGTACTCTCTGGCAAAAGTTTGGCAATTTCTTCCGCTGCAGATGACCCAGCAGGCGTAACCAACTCATCCATATTATCAAAATTAACTGGGTTGGTGATATCAATCACGATTTTTCCTGCCAAAGCTTCCTTATAGTTGGCTGCAATGCTCTCTACAGCTCCGTAAGGAACAGCCAATACCGCAATGTCTCCAACGACACCATCAGCCTCTTTACCAATAAAATTAACCGTTTGCCCTGCTGCTTCAAAAACACTTTGAATCGCTTTTCCCATGTTACCTTGTCCAAAAATTGTAATGTTACTCATTGTATCTACCTCTTTTTTCTGATTAGTGTGACTCTCAGGATCTTGTGAAGGACCCTTTTTACTTGTAAAAATAGTTAAAAAATCTAAAAAATGTTTCATCTGCTCACTTGCCTATTTCTCTAGAACAGATATCCGTTCTCTAATATGCTTAGCACTTTCAATCTCATCAACGACAGCAATCGCGTAATCCGCATAGCTGATCACACTCTCACCAGCTGCATTTGTTGTGAAAACTTCCCCAGCAAGGATATAGCCACCAGTTCGTTCCCCATCTGCGACAAAATTTGCCGCAGGACTAATAAAAGTCCAATTGAGCTCATCTTTAGTTCGAAGAACTTCCAGTTCATCTGCTTGAGCCTTGGCCAATGGTTTAAATTCTTCCGGAAAGTCTGGGCTATCCAAGAGACGACTTGAGTGACTCTCGTCCAGATAGAGACTCCCCGCCCCACCAACAATAAGGAGATGGGCCTTGTTACCAGCCAAAATATCTGCAAAGTGCTGAATAGATTGACTATGTAAGTGAAGTGTCTCTGGTGTGTAAGCCCCAAAGGCTGATACGACTGCATCAAATCCCTTTAAGTCTTCCTTAGTCAAATCAAAAAGATCTTTTTGAATAACCTGACTCGCCTTTGATTGGTTTTCCGACCGCACAATAGCAGTCACCTCATGTCCACGCTTAATAGCTTCTTCCACAATAAGTTGACCCGCTTTCCCGTTTGCTGCCACAACTGCAATTTTCATTGTAATTTCCTCCTAAAAATTTTACATGTAACTTTCTTGTTTACATCTACAAGTATACACCTTTCTTTTGTAATGTCAACAGTTACATCTACTTTTTTTATAATTTTTTTCCTTATCTCCCCAAAGCTTTTCTTCAAAAAAAGAAAAAAGCCCCATTTCAAGGCTTTTCATGTCTTTATTTATGCCGACTGCAGGGATCGAACCTGTGACCTACGCGTTACGAGTGCGTTGCTCTACCAACTGAGCTAAGTCGGCAATTACTCACTCAGTATAGCATTCTGAGAGTGGATGTCAAGTCCTTTTAGCTGATCTTTTTAATCAGAATCTGACTAGAAAAAATCTTCTATTTGAGACAGGACCTCCGCTTTCTGAACATGATAGAGATCATGAGGAGCATCCATATACACGCTTTGAATATTCGACTGGTTTCTAGCAAAAGCTATTGCATAGTTCTGCCACTTCGATGGACTAAAACTGCTTCCCTCCCCATTTGAAACCAAGAGAAGTACAGAGATTTGGGGATAAATGGTAAATTTGCTAACCTTTTGGGCATTTTTCATTACAGTACGGGTCTCATTGAGCATAGCCGTCGACAGCAAGATCTTGTAGGCTAAAAATCGGTATTGCTGACGCTCACTTTTGGTCAAGTCAGAATTCTTCAGGTAAACAGACTCTGGGAAATAACGGAGCAGGCCAATCTTACGCGTCCAATAGGCTAAGGTTATGAGAGTTGGGTGTTCTTTTAAATCTTCATAGCTCGCCGGCAAGGCCCAATCTAGGCCAATCAAAGCCTTCACTTCATTTGGATATTTCTCTTGCCAAGCAAGACTCTCTTAACTAGCCATTGAATGCGAAATAATTACATAAGGTCCTGAAACATGAGCTTGCGCCAAAGCTTGACGCGTCTCAGAAAGGACCTCCATCACATCGCTTGAACGATCACAATCTTCGCTAAAATCATATCCTGCTCTCTCCACGATGACAGCTTTGTATTTTTTGGATAGAGGATCTGATAGATTCTTAACGTCTCAAATGGGAGGGGTGATACCAGCCTTGAAAGAAAAACGATTGTTTCAGACCCTTCTCCTTTAATAGAGACATTCATTCGATGTCCATTGACTGTAACTTGTTTACCAATGGGTGTGAGAAGCTTACTTTCATTTCGTAAACTGAATTGATAAAAAACTAAAGCAGCCATAAAAAGAGCAGGAGAAACCCACAAACGATCCAGTTCACATTTTGACTTCTTTTTTCAACCACAATGTACAATGAATACCCCTCCAATCAGACTTCCAGTAACTTATAAGAGTTACCGAACAGCTGACTTTCCCACAAAAAAACAAGACCCAAATGGGATCTTGTTTTCTACAGTAATTAAGCTTTACCTTCTGAACCGAAAACGTCGATACGTTCTTCAACAGCAGCAGTAATTGCTTCGAAACCTGGTTTCAAGAATTTACGTGGGTCGAAGAGTTTCTTCTTGTCGTATTCAGCTTCATTTGCTTCGTAGTCAGCAACAAATTTACGAGTTGCATTTGCAAAAGCAATTTGACATTCAGTGTTAACGTTAACTTTCGCAACACCCAATTTGATAGCTTCTTTGATTTGGTCATCAGGAATACCTGAACCACCGTGCAATACGATTGGGAAACCAGGAACAGCTTCAGTTAATTTTTGAAGGTGGTCCAAGTGAAGTCCAGTCCAGTTTTCAGGGTAAGGACCGTGGATGTTACCGATACCAGCAGCCAAGAAGTCGATACCAGTAGCAACCATTGCTTTAGCATCTTCGATTGGAGCCAATTCACCATCACCGACGATTCCGTCTTCTTCACCACCGATAGTTCCAACTTCAGCTTCCACTGAAACTCCGTTAGCATGCGCAAATTCAACAACTTTTGCAGCTTTTTCAAGGTTTTCTTCAACTGGAAGATGAGAACCATCAAACATAACTGAAGTATAACCCACACGGATACATTCAAGCGCATCATCATAGTGACCATGGTCCAAGTGGATAGCAACAGGAACTGTAATTCCCATTGATTCTACCAACTCTTCAATAAGCAATTTACAAAGTTTGTAACCACCCATATATTTTGCAGCACCCATAGAAGTTTGGATAAGCACAGGAGCTTGTTTAGCTTCTGCTGCACGCAAAATAGCTTGTGTCCACTCAAGGTTGTTTGTGTTAAATCCACCAACAGCATATCCGTTATCACGGGCTGCTTGGACAAATTTTTCTGCTGAAACGATTGCCATTTAAATTGGCCTCCTCTATATTTTTCTGGGTAACCCCATTCGTTATAAAT
The DNA here is from genome assembly GCF_001578885.1 of Streptococcus sp. DD12. Classification (GTDB taxonomy): domain Bacteria; phylum Bacillota; class Bacilli; order Lactobacillales; family Streptococcaceae; genus Streptococcus. The sequence continues at coordinate 57,774 of NZ_KQ969498.1, forward strand.
TGTAACACGTTTTCATCAAAAAATCTAGGGAATACTGCAAGAAACAGAAAAAGACCAGCATTACAGCTGGTCTCATTATGCGGAGAGAGGGACTTGAACCCTCACGACCAAAAGCGGTCACAAGATCCTTAGTCTTGCGCGTCTGCCAATTCCGCCATCCCCGCAAACAATCCTATAAGCTTAAACTAGCGTATAGCAAAAAAAGATTTCTCTTTTTTATATAGTCCGTACGGGATTCGAACCCGTGTTACCGCCGTGAAAAGGCGGTGTCTTAACCCCTTGACCAACGGACCATATATGACGG
>NZ_KQ969499.1 GCF_001578885.1 Streptococcus sp. DD12
CGACCTGATAGAATATAGAAGTTGTCTCGCAAGAGCAACGCAGACCTTTGAAAACTGAACAAGACGAACCAAACGTGCAGGGTATAGCAATATACCCGTCAAAAAGCAAATAAAGACGACAGTTGGAAACGACTGAGCGCAAACTTGAATTTAAATGAGAGTTTGATCCTGGCTCAGGACGAACGCTGGCGGCATGCCTAATACATGCAAGTAGAACGCTGAAGGAAGGAGCTTGCTTCTTCTGGAAGAGTTGCGAACGGGTGAGTAACGCGTAGGTAACCTACCTGATAGCGGGGGATAACTATTGGAAACGATAGCTAATACCGCATAACAGTTTAGAACACATGTTGTAAACTTGAAAGGTGCAAATGCATCACTATCAGATGGACCTGCGTTGTATTAGCTAGTTGGTGAGGTAAAGGCTCACCAAGGCAACGATACATAGCCGACCTGAGAGGGTGATCGGCCACACTGGGACTGAGACACGGCCCAGACTCCTACGGGAGGCAGCAGTAGGGAATCTTCGGCAATGGGGGCAACCCTGACCGAGCAATGCCGCGTGAGTGAAGAAGGTTTTCGGATCGTAAAGCTCTGTTGTAAGGGAAGAACGTTGTGTAGAGTGGAAAGTTACACAAGTGACGGTACCTTACCAGAAAGGGACGGCTAACTACGTGCCAGCAGCCGCGGTAATACGTAGGTCCCGAGCGTTGTCCGGATTTATTGGGCGTAAAGGGAGCGCAGGCGGTTTAATAAGTCTGAAGTTAAAGGCTGTGGCTCAACCATAGTTCGCTTTGGAAACTGTTAAACTTGAGTGCAGAAGGGGAGAGTGGAATTCCATGTGTAGCGGTGAAATGCGTAGATATATGGAGGAACACCGGTGGCGAAAGCGGCTCTCTGGTCTGTAACTGACGCTGAGGCTCGAAAGCGTGGGGAGCAAACAGGATTAGATACCCTGGTAGTCCACGCCGTAAACGATGAGTGCTAGGTGTTAGGCCCTTTCCGGGGCTTAGTGCCGCAGCTAACGCATTAAGCACTCCGCCTGGGGAGTACGACCGCAAGGTTGAAACTCAAAGGAATTGACGGGGGCCCGCACAAGCGGTGGAGCATGTGGTTTAATTCGAAGCAACGCGAAGAACCTTACCAGGTCTTGACATCCCTCTGACCGCCCTAGAGATAGGGTTTCCCTTCGGGGCAGAGGTGACAGGTGGTGCATGGTTGTCGTCAGCTCGTGTCGTGAGATGTTGGGTTAAGTCCCGCAACGAGCGCAACCCTTATTGTTAGTTGCCATCATTTAGTTGGGCACTCTAGCGAGACTGCCGGTAATAAACCGGAGGAAGGTGGGGATGACGTCAAATCATCATGCCCCTTATGACCTGGGCTACACACGTGCTACAATGGTTGGTACAACGAGTCGCAAGCCGGTGACGGCAAGCTAATCTCTTAAAGCCAATCTCAGTTCGGATTGTAGGCTGCAACTCGCCTACATGAAGTCGGAATCGCTAGTAATCGCGGATCAGCACGCCGCGGTGAATACGTTCCCGGGCCTTGTACACACCGCCCGTCACACCACGAGAGTTTGTAACACCCAAAGTCGGTGAGGTAACCTTTTAGGAGCCAGCCGCCTAAGGTGGGATAGATGATTGGGGTGAAGTCGTAACAAGGTAGCCGTAGGAGAACCTGCGGCTGGATCACCTCCTTTCTAAGGAAATACGGAATGCACGTTAGTCTTGTTTAGTTTTGAGAGGTCTAGACTGTGGGGCCTTAGCTCAGCTGGGAGAGCGCCTGCTTTGCACGCAGGAGGTCAGCGGTTCGATCCCGCTAGGCTCCATTGGCACGCGAGTGTCAAGTTTGTCCATTGAAAATTGAATAACAATCACATATTTTTCTTAAAGAAAATTAGTAAACAAGAAAATAAACCGAAACGCTGACGCATTAATTTAAAGAGTTAATAAGGTTAAGTTAATAAGGGCGCACGGTGGATGCCTTGGCACTAGAAGCCGATGAAGGACGTGACTAACGACGAAATGCTTTGGGGAGTTGTAAGTAAGCGCTGATCCAGAGATGTCCGAATGGGGGAACCCGGCAGGTAATGCCTGTCACTCATTACTGTTAAGGTAATGTAGAGGAAGACGCAGTGAACTGAAACATCTAAGTAGCTGCAGGAAGAGAAAGCAAACGCGATTGCCTTAGTAGCGGCGAGCGAAGAGGCAAGAGGGCAAACCGAGGGGTTTACTCCTCGGGGTTGTAGGACTGCAATGTGGACTTATAGCGTATAGAAGAATTACCTGGGAAGGTAAGCCAAAGAGAGTAACAGCCTCGTATTCGAAATAAGTTATATACCTAGCAGTATCCTGAGTACGGCGAGACACGTGGAATCTCGTCGGAATCTGGGAGGACCATCTCCCAACCCTAAATACTCTCTAGTGACCGATAGTGAACCAGTACCGTGAGGGAAAGGTGAAAAGCACCCCGGGAGGGGAGTGAAATAGAACCTGAAACCGTGTGCCTACAACAAGTTCGAGCCCGTTAATGGGTGAGAGCGTGCCTTTTGTAGAATGAACCGGCGAGTTACGTTTACGTGCGAGGTTAAGTTGAAGAGACGGAGCCGTAGGGAAACCGAGTCTTAATAGGGCGCAATAGTACGTGGACGTAGACCCGAAACCATGTGACCTACCCATGAGCAGGGTGAAGGTGAGGTAAAACTCACTGGAGGCCCGAACCAGGGCACGTTGAAAAGTGCTTGGATGACTTGTGGGTAGCGGAGAAATTCCAAACGAACTTGGAGATAGCTGGTTCTCTCCGAAATAGCTTTAGGGCTAGCGTCGATATAGAGATTCTTGGAGGTAGAGCACTGTTTGGGTGAGGGGTCCATCCCGGATTACCAATCTCAGATAAACTCCGAATGCCAATGAATTATGATCGGCAGTCAGACTGCGAGTGCTAAGATCCGTAGTCGAAAGGGAAACAGCCCAGACCACCAGCTAAGGTCCCAAAATAATTGTTAAGTGGAAAAGGATGTGGGGTTGCACAGACAACTAGGATGTTAGCTTAGAAGCAGCTATTCATTCAAAGAGTGCGTAATAGCTCACTAGTCGAGTGACCCTGCGCCGAAAATGTACCGGGGCTAAAACAATTTACCGAAGCTGTGGATACCTTTATGGTATGGTAGGAGAGCGTTCTATGTGTGAAGAAGGTATACCGTGAGGAGTGCTGGAACGCATAGAAGTGAGAATGCCGGTATGAGTAGCGAAAGACAGGTGAGAATCCTGTCCACCGTAAGACTAAGGTTTCCAGGGGAAGGCTCGTCCGCCCTGGGTTAGTCGGGACCTAAGGAGAGACCGAAAGGTGTATCCGATGGCCAACAGGTTGATATTCCTGTACTAGAGTATAGAGTGATGGAGGGACGCAGTAGGCTAACTAAACCAGACGATTGGAAGAGTCTGGCCAAGCAGTGAGGCGTGGTATGAGTTAAATGCTTATACCTATAACGTTGAGCTGTGACGGGGAGCGAAGTTTAGTAGCGAAGTTAGTGATGTCACACTGCCAAGAAAAGCTTCTAGCGATAATTTATACTCTACCCGTACCGCAAACCGACACAGGTAGTCGAGGCGAGTAGCCTCAGGTGAGCGAGAGAACTCTCGTTAAGGAACTCGGCAAAATGACCCCGTAACTTCGGGAGAAGGGGTGCTGACTTACAGTCAGCCGCAGTGAATAGGCCCAAGCAACTGTTTATCAAAAACACAGCTCTCTGCTAAATCGCAAGATGACGTATAGGGGGTGACGCCTGCCCGGTGCTGGAAGGTTAAGAGGAGTGCTTAGGAGTAATCCGAAGGTATGAATTGAAGCCCCAGTAAACGGCGGCCGTAACTATAACGGTCCTAAGGTAGCGAAATTCCTTGTCGGGTAAGTTCCGACCCGCACGAAAGGCGTAATGATTTGGGCACTGTCTCAACGAGAGACTCGGTGAAATTTTAGTACCTGTGAAGATGCAGGTTACCCGCGACAGGACGGAAAGACCCCATGGAGCTTTACTGCAGTTTGATATTGAGTATCTGTGATACATGTACAGGATAGGTAGGAGCCATTGACCTCGGGACGCCAGTTTCGAGTGAGGCGTTGTTGGGATACTACCCTTGTGTTATGGCTACTCTAACCCGGTAGGTTAATCATCTACGGAGACAGTGTCTGACGGGCAGTTTGACTGGGGCGGTCGCCTCCTAAAAGGTAACGGAGGCGCCCAAAGGTTCCCTCAGAATGGTTGGAAATCATTCGCAGAGTGTAAAGGTATAAGGGAGCTTGACTGCGAGAGCTACAACTCGAGCAGGGACGAAAGTCGGGCTTAGTGATCCGGTGGTTCCGTATGGAAGGGCCATCGCTCAACGGATAAAAGCTACCCTGGGGATAACAGGCTTATCTCCCCCAAGAGTTCACATCGACGGGGAGGTTTGGCACCTCGATGTCGGCTCGTCGCATCCTGGGGCTGTAGTCGGTCCCAAGGGTTGGGCTGTTCGCCCATTAAAGCGGCACGCGAGCTGGGTTCAGAACGTCGTGAGACAGTTCGGTCCCTATCCGTCGCGGGCGTAGGAAATTTGAGAGGATCTGCTCCTAGTACGAGAGGACCAGAGTGGACTTACCGCTGGTGTACCAGTTGTCCTGCCAAGGGCATCGCTGGGTAGCTATGTAGGGAAGGGATAAACGCTGAAAGCATCTAAGTGTGAAGCCCACCTCAAGATGAGATTTCCCATGATTTTATATCAGTAAGAGCCCTGAGAGAAGATCAGGTTGATAGGTTAGGAGTGTAAGTGTGGCGACACATGTAGCGGACTAATACTAATCGCTCGAGGACTTATCCGAGAAGTCGGTGTAAGGTTTAGGACTTGTGAAGATTGTTATTCAATTTTGGATGGGCAAACGCAATAGTTAAGTGACGATAGCCTAGGAGATACACCTGTTCCCATGCCGAACACAGAAGTTAAGCCCTAGTACGCCTGATGTAGTTGGGGGTTGCCCCCTGTTAGATAAGGTCGTTGCTTAGCGAA
>NZ_KQ969500.1 GCF_001578885.1 Streptococcus sp. DD12
GCTCAAACCCAGCCAGATGTCGCTCAAACTCAAGGCGTGTCAGCCAGCCAAGCAGCGACTGCAGGTGGCGACCAGTCGACGGTTGAAGTGACCAGCGCCAGTGTCGAAGCGCAAGGGATTCAACTGCAGTACAACCAGTCTATCGGTCTTGGGGAAGTCATTCGTTTTGCGGTTTGGACGGATAAAAATGGCCAAGATGACCTGCAATGGATTGATGCCAACGCTAGCGGTGCGGCCTTTATCGAGTTTTCACGCCATCGGGAATACGGCAAGTACCATATTCACACCTATTCTTCCACACGTGGGGGCCTCAATGCCCGAACGTTGGATGTGACCTTGTCGCCAGTCCAAGCCACTATCACTCAGACAGGGGAGTCCAGCTATCAAGTCACGGTAAGTCATGTCTCACCGACCCTTTCTAGCCTCAGCTTGCCAGTTTGGTCTGATGCCAATGGCCAAGATGACTTGCGCTGGATTACAGCGACCAAGACGGGCGCAGGCACCTTTGTGGCCACCATCACCACCCCAGAATGGGGACACTACAACCTCCATATCTATGGGCAGTCGCAAGTGACGGGTGGTTCAATTGGTTTGTTGGCAACGTCAGGCATTAACCATGTGGATGGCAGGGCCAACGCCAAGGTCAGCGTGACAGATTACGCTAAGGACAAGACCCGCTTTACGGTCAATGTCATCGGCACAAGCCCGAGCGACCGCGCAAGCAGCAAGAATCAAACCAAAACCATCCAATCGGTTTCCATTGCGGCTTGGTCCAAGGACAAGGGGCAAGATGACCTGAAATGGTATAGCCCAAGGATTACAAACAACAGTGCCCAACAAGTGGTTGATATCAAGGACTTGTCTAACACGAGTGATACTTATATCGTCCATGTCTACACCACCTATACGGATGGTAGCCGGGTTGGTGAGGTTGCCGGTGAGTTAAACATTCAAAAACCAAGCGAGCAAAATCAGGTGACCGCTAAACAAGGCCCTGACGGCATTCAGCTCCAGTTGACCTCTAACAGCATTTCAGACTTGTCGACCGTCCGTTTTGCGGTCTGGTCTGAAGCCAATGGTCAAGATGACCTGAAGTGGTACCGTGCGGATGCCAATGGCCAAGCCCTGGCGCCTTACCGTAACCACAAAGGCACAGGGGTTTACAACATCCATGCCTACCAGGAAGTCAATGGGCAAGTGCGAGGCTTAACGACGACAACGCTGACCATTGCCCCAGCTCAGTTGACCACCAGCATCCAACGTCAAGAAGAAGGGGTCTACCAAGTCACCATCAGCAATGTCCCTTATTACCTGACTGACTTGACCCTACCTGTCTGGTCGGATATCCATGGTCAGGATGACTTGCGGTGGGTCAAGGCCACACCAGTGACTGAGACGAGCTACACCGCAACCATCTACCTCAAAGACCACGACTTTAATACCGGGCATTATTCGGTCCATGTTTATGCCCAAAATCAACTCGACGCGGGCAAACAAGTCGGCTTGATGGCCACACAAGGGTTTCAGGTGGATAGC
>NZ_KQ969501.1 GCF_001578885.1 Streptococcus sp. DD12
TCACTACTGAGGCGGCGACGGTACAAGTTATTGATGCCAAGTCTCAAGAAGGCACCTTGCGAGTGGTTGTTAGTGAAAGCAATCTCAGTCGGAAAGTGACCAAGTTGCAAGTGGCGGCTTGGACAAAAGCTGATCAAAGTGACTTGCACTGGTATGTGACCACTGGGGATCAGGGAAGCTTCTCGCTGACCGTTGACCAACGCAATCATAAGTACAACGCTGGTTTGTATACAGTTCATGCCTATGTGACCTATGATAACGGGTCATCAAATGGGGTCAATCTCGGCAGTTACACCTTAAATAAAACCAACTATATCCCTCAAGTAGCGACCAGCTATGAAGGAACAGGGGTTTACCGGATTACGATTTCGGATGTGGTTCAGCCAGAGCAGGTCAAAGTGGCCGTCTGGGGAGATGTCAATGGTCAAAACGATTTGCGTTGGTATAATGCCGGAAAAGCTGGCGATTATACTTGGACCATTACCGTGGATGCAAAGACCCATGGTGAGACTGGTCTCTATCATGTGCATATTTACCAAGGCAATACCGGTCTTTTGGCGACAAACATGGAAGTGTCACGATCAAATTTTGACCTGCCTTACTATTCTCAACGCGACAGTCGTTGGGCTGAGACTTACTTTGGTGCTTATAACATGGGTTATGCTGGCTGTGTACCAACTTCTATCGCAATGGTCTTATCGGCCTTAGATGGCCGAACAGTTTTGCCAACCGAAGTGGCTAGCTATCTCTACAACAACACCAATACCTTTAATAAAATTGGTGCGGGAACGAGCTCAAGTGGTATTTTTGCAGCAGCAAGCCATTATGGGATGACAGTGACTGACTTAGGTTCTTATGCGGGTCTTGTCAATGCCTTGCAAGAAGGGCATTATGTCTTGGGGGCTGTTCAGAACAATAAATTTGTCCGAAATGGCACGCATGAGATGGTCTTTGCCGGTTACTCAAATGGCAATACTTATGTGCGGGATCCTTATAATGCCAATAACAATGGTTGGTATTCTGTCGCAGCGCTCTTCAATGAACAAA
>NZ_KQ969502.1 GCF_001578885.1 Streptococcus sp. DD12
GGTCCCGTGGTGTAGCGGTTATCACGTCGCCCTGTCACGGCGAAGATCGCGGGTTCGATTCCCGTCGGGACCGTATTCAAGATGGCAACATTTTGAGTAGAAGATGACAGACTCGTTAGCTCAGTTGGTAGAGCAATTGACTTTTAATCAATGGGTCACTGGTTCGAGCCCAGTACGGGTCATCGACATGCGGGTGTGGCGGAATTGGCAGACGCACCAGATTTAGGATCTGGCGCTTAACGGCGTGGGGGTTCAAGTCCCTTCACCCGCATTAAAAATTAGCCGGCTTAGCTCAGTTGGTAGAGCATCTGATTTGTAATCAGAGGGTCGCGTGTTCAAGTCATGTAGCCGGCATTAGAGGAAATAGATGCGAACGTAGTTCAGTGGTAGAACATCACCTTGCCAAGGTGGGGGTCGCGGGTTCGAACCCCGTCGTTCGCTTGGGCCGGGGTGGCGGAACTGGCAGACGCACAGGACTTAAAATCCTGCGAAGGGTAACCTTCGTACCGGTTCGATTCCGGTCCTCGGCATACGAGACAATTGAATAGGCACCCTTGGCTCAACTGGATAGAGTACCTGACTACGAATCAGGCGGTTGCAGGTTCGAATCCTGCAGGGTGCATACGGGAAGTAGCTCAGCTTGGTAGAGTACTTGGTTTGGGACCAAGGGGTCGCAGGTTCGAATCCTGTCTTCCCGATT
>NZ_KQ969503.1 GCF_001578885.1 Streptococcus sp. DD12
AATTTATAGTCCGTACGGGATTCGAACCCGTGTTACCGCCGTGAAAAGGCGGTGTCTTAACCCCTTGACCAACGGACCATAATGGGCACAAGTGGACTCGAACCACCGACCTCACGCTTATCAGGCGTGCGCTCTAACCAGCTGAGCTATGCGCCCAAGCACAATTGCTTGGTTAAACAATTAAGCGGGTGACGAGAATCGAACTCGCGACAACAGCTTGGAAGGCTGTAGTTTTACCACTAAACTACACCCGC
>NZ_KQ969504.1 GCF_001578885.1 Streptococcus sp. DD12
GGCGCGAGACGGAATCGAACCGCCGACACATGGAGCTTCAATCCATTGCTCTACCAACTGAGCTACCGAGCCATCAATTGCGGGAGCAGGATTTGAACCTACGACCTTCGGGTTATGAGCCCGACGAGCTACCTAACTGCTCCATCCCGCGCTATTTTTAAGGAGGATGTGGGATTCGAACCCACGCACGCTTTTACACGCCTGACGGTTTTCAAGACCGTTCCCTTCAGCCGGACTTGGGTAATCCTCC
>NZ_KQ969505.1 GCF_001578885.1 Streptococcus sp. DD12
CCGTCAAGCCCAGCTCGTCCTGACAGAGTTGGGTACGCGACATTTTTTGGGCCTCACGCGCTTGCCGAATCCTTGGGCCAATGTTCTCTGCAATACTCACAATTAGTCACCCCTTTGCAAATCTTTAACCTATTATACCATAGTCCTTCCCCCCGATTACGGTATTCTACCTACTGTTTAAGTATAAAAATTTAAAAAAGACCCGAAGG